>DBYY01000008.1:2227-22777 GCA_002311025.1 Candidatus Proelusimicrobium tauri | reverse complement strand
TATCAGCGCAAGGACCAGCGCTGTAACTTTTTTGGACAGTTTTAGAAAGAGTTTCCCCATACTTATATATTATCCATTTTATGTATATAATACAAGAGACTTTGGTCCTAGTAAAATCTAGGCCCAAAGTCCCATGTTTTTTAGATTAGTTTTATCTGCTAATTATGCTTTTGAGGTCCGTAAATTAAATTTCTGAAACGGGGCAAATCTTTAACACTTTCACCCACGAACAAGAAACCCTTTACGTCGTTAGAGCCGTCTCTCAATTCCACTATATGCCAAAGCATATTTTCCATAGTTCCGTCGGCAAGTTTAGTGTCAAAGATAAAATCAAATGCTCCGCCTTTTGAAGATTTAAAAGTATCATCAAAACTTTTTTGTGTCTTTGTCATATCAAAGGCGACTTGACTAAACACATTTTTGTCTTGAACATCTTCAAAATTATAAAGTCCGCAAATATTACCCATTATCTCATTAATGTTCTTTAAGCCTAAATATTCATCCGTAATGAACGAAGGAACATCAAGTGAGGCAACAAGTTTGCGTAAGGCCGTGAAAGTATTATCCATCGCTTTATTAGATTTTCTAAGTTCCAAAGCAACGCCCATAAGTCCACCAAGGAAACTTATTAAATTGCGTTCTTCTTGCCCGATAGTCATTAAGGCACCTTCCCTAGAAATAAAGCAAATTGCGCCTTCCACTTTGCCGTTTACAAATAAAGGTGCGGCAATTAAAGAAGAAATATCATATTTATTATGGAAACACTCTTCTTCGCATTTAACTTCGGAAAGTTTTTCATAAGCGCTGATAAACCCTTCTCTGATGGGTTGCAAACACTCATCAACAATAACTTTTGTGTTTTTCTTAATTGTGCCATTTGGTGTTGTATAATTGATAACTATTTCTTCTTGTGCACGTCCGCTGAAATGGCAAATAAGACCAATCTGCGCCTTAAACATTTCTTTACCGAAATTCAAAATATCTTCCATATTGTTTATGAAACTATTTTCACCACTGGGAGAGAAGGCATATAAATCCCTAACTCTGTTTTCAAGTCCTTTTTTAGTATCAACTCTGCTGACTAAAACTTGGAAGTCTTCTTCCCCAACGATAGGTGAAATTACCGCTTCATAAAACCTTGTACCGTTATTATGCTCTAAAGAGAAAGTTGTAGGTATAGGTATATTATTCTGCCTTGCCTTTTGTAAAAGCGGTATTAACTTTTTAGCATTAACTTCACCTAAGTAATCTTTTGGAGCCCTACCAACATAGTCCGTAGGGAAGACCGCAATAGTCCAAGAAAGATCTGCTTTATATTCCTTTATAACACCGTCTTTATCCATTCTCAAATAAAGACCGGGCAAGATGTTTCTTATGCCTTTAAGTTCTTCTTCCTTATCAATCAATTTTGTTTTTAATTCTTTTTCTGTGGTATTATCGCGAAGCAAGAAAATTGCTTTTTTAGTTGACTTTAACTCAAAATAAGAAACACGCATCTCAACAGAAACAATCTTTTTTTTGCCTTTTATTCTTGCCGTAAATTTGGCAGGCGAACCGTCTTTAACAGCATCAAAAACTTTATCTAAATAATCTTCGACTTGCTTTTTGGTTTTATCTTCACAAAGCAGTAAATCTGCAAGTGTTTTATCCATTAGTTCCTGTAAGGTATAACCGGTTAGATTAAAGGCCTCATTATTTGCGGTAGTAAACTGTAAAAACTTACCGTCTTTCACATTACACTCAAGCAAAGCAAAACCTATGACATTATGCAAAGCCTGTATATAAGAACTGCGCTGTTCAAGATTATCCATTAATTGTTTACGCGGAGTGTTGTTTCTTAAAGAGAAAAGGAAATTATTATCCTTTGTTAAAACTCCGCTTGCTTCAACCGGCAAAACAGATTTGTCAAGTTGGAAACTATAATTTCGATTCTTAATAAAGTTTTGGGCATAAACTTCGGCGATATCGGCTTGAATTAAAAGTTTTTCACCCGGAATCACAAAATCGGCCAAGTTTTTGCCTTCAATATCCTTAAAGGGCATATTTAAAAGTTGTAAAGCCTGATTATTCGCTTTTAAAATTGTGCCTTTACGATTTGCAAGGATAACAGCATCTTGATAAGACAAAGGATTATCATCAATCAAACTACCATCGGAAGACAACACAGAACCGCCATTCTTGAAATTTAACTCCAAAAGGAAATCAGATACTGTTTTGCCGCTGGTTAGTTGCTTTTTGTTTATCGGTAACATGTGAACGGCAAATTTAATTTTGTCTTTTCTTGTAAGTTCTTTAACACCTTCAAGTTTTGAAAAATCAATTTCCGCTTCAAAGTCGGCTTCTTCCATTTTTTGCATTGCTTTGCGCGCTTTTGTAGGCAGAGAAGGTTTTATATAGATGCTTGTGTAAATGGGTTTTTCCTGTAAAGTAAAACCCAATTTTTCTCTTGCGATACGGTTCATATCGTAAACATAACCGTTATACTGCAAAACGACTTGAGGAATACTTGAGTTTTCAAAAACCTGATAGAGTCTGTCTGTCGTAAAAGAGGATGTTTGTTTGATATTTCTTTCTTCCGTGATATTTCTTAAAAACATTATTAAAATTTTCTTACCGAGATATTTGGAATCAGCGGCAGAAACTTCGAACTCAACAACGCCGTCATTTTTCAATTCGCGGAGTTTAATAATTTCAAAAGGTGCGCTTGCCGTACCGTTGATAGTTTTTTCAAAAAACTCTGCTGCCAAATCGGCTTGTTCTTTGCTGGCAAGGTCTTTGAAAGTTTTGCCTTCTATATCTGTTAACGTAGCATTTAATGCACTTAAAATGGTTTGATTGGCAAAAGAGATTCTATCTTTTTCAAAAATCAAAATACCTTCGCGGGAATTTTCCACAAGTAAAGAATATTTTGTGCGTGATTCGTAGACATCCCTTTCCATTTTTGTTTTTGAGGTAATATCTTCACTAATACCGAGCAAACAATTAGGTGTGCCGTCTTCATTAAACAAAGGTGTTTTAACAGTATGCATAACTTTTATACCGTCTTTTTGTGTGGAAATAAGTTCTTGCGGGATATCAACTTCGCTACCTTTATCAAAAACGCTATGATCCTGCATAACGACAAATTCTTTTTGCTCCGGCGTAATTTGTTCATTATAGTATTGTTTGCCGATAACCTCTTGTGCTTTTTTATCAAAGATTTCTTCTGATTTTTTATTCCATATCAAATATTTTCCTTCGGGGTCTTTGGCATAAACGGCAACGGGCAAATTATCTAAAACTTTCTGTAAAAAGTTTTTTGTGTTGATAACTTCTTTTTCCTTTTCGCGCGTTTGCGTTACATCTTGGGAAATGGTAATTACCATCATAGGTTTGCCGTCTTGGTCGTAAACAGGGGCTTTAATTAAGTGAAAGATGCGTTTAACGCCGTCGTTTCCGGTATATTCTTCTTCCGGCAAATCTAAGATTTTTTTATCTTTTAAAACTTGTTGTTCTCTTTTTATATAATACTCTTGTTGTTCGGGAGTTTCATTCAGTTTTGATTCTTTTTCATTGCCGTAAATTTCCCAAGTTTTTTGATTTAAGAAGAGCATTTCACCTTTGGGATCTCTGGCGTAAATTGCCATAGGCGCATTGTTAAAAAGGGTTTGTAAGATATTGCGTGTTTTTAAATTTTCACTTTCTTGAATATGACGTGCCGTAATATCTTGCGCAATAGTCAAAACGCAAGCAGGATTAGATTGGGTTGCCGCTATGGGCACTTTAATTAAATCAAGCATAAGGTCCGTGCCTTCTTTTGTTGTGTAGGCCTCTTGCGGATAGTGAACAACTTTGCCCTCTTTTATAATTTCGGCTTCTCTTGCGCGATATTCTTCCTCTTTCTTAGCGGTTTGATTTTTATGCAAATCACCTGCAACTAAACTTGGGGCTTCTTCTTCGTAAATTTCCAAAGTTTTTTTATTGTAGAAGGTTAATCCCCCGTCGGCATTTCTTGTATAAATTGCCATAGGCGCATTATCTAAAATGCTTTGTAAAAGGTTTTTGCTTCTTAAAATTTTCTCATCTTGGTTATTGGTGATAAGACCGGCAACGGCATATTGTTTTTTATCTTCCCCCGCTAGATAAGAAACGGTTGCCATCATGCTGAAACCCTCTTTAGCAAAAGCAAGTTCAACGGGACTGTTCAAATTGCTTTTCAGAGAAAAAACACTTTCTGTCTTTTTCAAAAACTCTTCTGCCTCTTTTTTATCTGTTAAAGCAAAAATATTTTCGGGTGCTTCTTCTAACTTAAGTGCTTTTAGCAAAGCGGCGTTTACATAGGCAATTGTGCCTTCTTTATCAAAAATAAAATAGGGTTGACTCAAAGTATCAAAAACTTTTACCGAGCAAACGAGCATATCGTTTAAATCTTTTTTATTTGCATTTACAAGATTTTTAAAAACACTGACTAAAGAGGTTTTTTTTCTGTTTGTTGACATATATTTTTCTCCAATAAGGGTATTCATTTATAGACTATTAAATATTTACATAGCGCGCAAGCAAATAAAAGACCTATACTGGAAATAGGACTTTAGACCTATTTATTTTTTGAGGAGTTTTTGGACTTCTTTTTGGGCGTGAGATTTGCTTTTATAAAGTCCTTTGAATTGATTTTTTGCGGCAATATCCAAAATTTGACCGATTTGCGCACCGCTTAATTTTTGCTCTTTTAGCCAAACGCCATCAATAAAACATTTTTTAAAAGCGCCGGGTTTTAGTTTTGGGTAGCAAAGTTTAAGCAGATTTTTTTGTTCTTTAGAAAGTTCAAAATTAACTGCTTTTTGATTTTTTAAGAGTTTAAAATCTTCTTGCGCTTGCGTGGAAATATTGCGCGGCAAAGTTAAGTTTTTAATTAAATTTTCGTCTTTAGAATAAAAAGCAAGCAGGGCAAGGCGAGAAGATAAATCATTTACCTTTTCTATATTTTTATTTACTTTTAGATTTGCCGAATAATATTTTAAAATATCAAATTTTTTAAGCATTTTTAAAGCGGCAAGTGGTTTTTTTTCTTCTAAAATTTTAATAAGTTCGTGGTTTAGGCGTGCGCGCGAAAGTAAGAGTAAATAATTTTCCTTAATCGCTTTTTTTAGAAGGGAAAGAGTGTTTTTTTCAATCTTCCAATTAAAGCGCGCGGCAAAGCGAATCGCGCGGAAGATTCTTGTTGGGTCGTCAATAAAACTTTTATCATGTAAAATTTTTATATACCCTTTTTTTATTGCTTTTTTTGCTTCAAATAAATCATAATCTTTAAAAAATTCACTCGGTAAAAGACTTAAAGCCGCGACATTTGAGGTAAAATCACGCCTGAAAAGATCATCTTTTAAATTGGAAGGTTTAACTTGCGGCAAACTTGCGGGCTTTGGGTAAACTTCTTTTCTGCATCTGACAAAATCAAGTTTTAAACCGTTTTCTAAAGAAACTCTTGCCGTGCCAAAAGTTTCAAAACGGGTAATTTTTGCACCGTATCTTTTGCGGCAAAAACTAAGTAAATCATCAATTTTGCCTTCCACACAAATATCAATATCGTAAGTTTTTTTACCTAGATAAAAATCGCGCACAAAACCGCCAACAGCCCAAAGGGGCAGTTTTTTTGTTTCGGCATATTTTCCGATTTCTTTTAAAATTTTTATCTCTTTACTTGCCATATTATTTTACTTGCGCGGGCAATTTTGAAGTCTTTTTAACTTCGTCAAGCATAGTTTTAAGCATATTTAAAGCAGAGTTTTGCTTTAAAAGTTCTTCTGAGGCTTTTACAAAATTGGCTAAAGTATATTCCTCACCTGCGATAGGTGCATAAAAGGGAAAGCCGGAAACTCTTGCAACACTTGGCTTTAAAGCAACAACTTTAAAATTATTTTGCGCCGCAAGGGCTGCAACAACTTCGCTTTGGGTGCGGGTAAATTCTTCATATTCTATCATTGCTTTTAACTCGGTAAGACTTTTTAAATAAAAAGGTTGATAGTTAATATTTAAAGAGGTTAAATTATTTTTTAATAACTCAAAATCTTTTTGCATTTGGGCTTTTTGTTTTTCAAAGTCTTCTTCCTTACCGCCCCAAACAAAAGCCAAAAGTTCAATAGTGGGGTCAAAATAAATTATAGTTCTTTCGTGATAAAAAAAGTGGCCGCAACTTGGGCAGGAAACAAGATTTAATTCCCCCCCGATAAGAGCATCCTTTAACTCTAAATCTTCATCCCCGCGGATAAGTGTCCAAAATTCCGCGTCAAAATTTTCTTCGCAATGTGGGCAATTTACGCTGCCCTCGCCCTTAATTGATTTCATATATTGTAGTTTTAAAGTTTTCCTCAAAAATCTTTTGCCCCATTCAGGATTTGAACCCGAACCCTCGGTTCCGAAGACCGATACTCTAGCCAATTGAGCTAATGGGGCTAAACAAATCTACTTAAGTATTTTATTATATTATTAAATATTAAGCAAAAAAATATGCTAGAATAATCTTATATTTGATATTAAGGAGTTTTACTATGGGTGGACACTCACACTGGGCCGGTATTAAACACAAAAAGGCCCTCGTTGACGCAAAAAAAGGTAAAGTTTTTACTAAACTTATCAGAGAAATTACTATTGCCGCTAAAATCGGCGGCGGAGATTTGGCAAGCAATGCCCGTTTAAGAAAAGCCGTTGATGACGCAAAAGCAGCAAACATGCCTGCTGATAACGTCAAACGCGCTATTATGAAAGGTACAGGCCAAATCCCAGGCACAATTTACGAAGAAATCACATACGAAGGTTACGGACCGGGTTCTGTTGCCGTTATCGTTGAATGCACAACCGATAATAAAAACAGAACTTTTGCCGAAATCAGAAAAATCTTCTCTGATAAAGGCGGAAGCATTGGCACAAGCGGTTGCGTTTCTTATATGTTCAGCAAAAAGGGTGTTATTTTAATCAGCAAAGAATCTACCAACGAAGAAACCCTTATGAATATTGCCCTTGAAGCAGGTGCAGACGATATTGTTACCCAAGAAGAAGGTTTTGAAGTTATTACCGCACCGGAAAACTTTGAAGCCGTTAAATCTGCTTTGGAAGCAAAAGGTATTAAACTTGAATCTGCTGAAATAAGTATGGTTCCTTCCAATGAAGTTGAAATTAAAGACGAAGAAACCGCCGGTAAAGTGTTGCGTATGATTGAAGCCTTAGATGACCATGACGATACAAAAAATGTTTACGCAAACCACTCTATTGCCGACGATATTTTAGCCAAAATTGAAGAAAAATAAAATCTTGGGCATAGACCCCGGTTTAGATAGGACCGGCTGGGCCGTTTTAGTTGATAACGGGTCAGCCGGTGCTGTTTTGGAAAGTTGCGGGCTTATACATACAAGCAAAGATTTATCCCTTGCGGCCCGCCTTGACGAAACTTACCGCGAAATTTTGCGACTTGCAGATATTTTTCAGCCGACTTGCGCCGCTATGGAAGAAATGTTCTTTTTAAAAAAAGCAACCAGAGTCGGCCACACAATTCAGGCGCGCGGTGTTATCTTGCTTGCTTTGCACCAAAAAGGTATTGAAGTATCTTCTTATCAGCCAAGCAGAATTAAAGCCACACTTTGCGGTAACGGCGCAGCTGATAAAAAACAGATGCAAAGGATGGTGCAACTGATTTTAAAATTAAAAGAAGTCCTGCAACCAGACGATGTTGCCGATGCCGCCGCCATTGCCCTTTGCCATTTAAAGATGAACCCGATTTTAAATAAAATAAACACGCAAAAAGCCTTTTTAGAAAAAATTAAACAAGCGCGTTTAGAACAAATAAAAAATTTCAAAAATAAAGTAAAATAGAATTATATGATAGCATACATAACAGGTGAAGTTTTTGAAGTTGGTGATAATACAATAATCTTACTTGCAGGCGGTGTTGGTTATGAAATCAATATGGCGCCTTCAAGCATTGCTTCCGTGGAAAAGGGCCAAACACTTGGCGTTTATATAACCGAAAGTCTTTCCCCCTACGACGGCACCGCGCTTTACGGCTTTTTAACAAAAGCAGATAAAGATTTATTTTTACTTTTCAAAAATGAGATACCTAACACCGGCTCTAAAAAAGCACTTGAGTTCTTAAATAAAGCGCTTAGAAGTGTGGCCGATTTCCACAATGCTATCATAAATAAAGACCCCAAAATTTTAACTGCTATTTTCGGTTTTACCGCAAAAACCGCACAAAAACTTATTGATAGTCTTAGTGGTAAAATGGATACTATTTCCGTTCAGGGTGAAGTTAAAATTAAAACTGCCGAGATACCTTTTATGGCAGATGTTTTAAATGCACTTGGCGCACTTGGTTATAGCGCGCAGGAATCACGCCGTGCTATTGAACAACTTTATAAGCAAAACTCCGCCCAAACTAATGTGGAAGAGTTAATAAAACAAGCCTTAAGGATACTTAAAAAATGACCTCTAAAAACGAATATCTTAATATACAAGCAGACGAGCAGGAAAAAACTTCCTTTGAGTATGCTTTGCGCCCGACAACTCTTAAAGAATTTGTCGGTCAGGATAAATTAAAAGAAAATCTTAAAATTTTTATTGAGGCCGCCAAAAATAGAGGCGAGGCCCTAGACCATTGCTTGTTTTATTCTCCCCCTGGTCTTGGTAAAACAACCTTATCAAATATTCTTGCAAAAGAAATGGGCGTAAATATCAAAACAACTTCCGGCCCGGTTCTTGCGCGCCCGGGCGACCTTGCGGCTATGCTTACAACCGAACTTTCTGAAGGCGATATTTTGTTTATTGATGAAATACACCGCCTTAACCCCGCTGTAGAAGAAGCACTTTATCCTGCTATGGAAGATTTTACTTTCTTTATAAATACGGGCAAAGGTGCAGGTTCAACCACTTTAAAATTATCTGTTCCAAAGTTTACTTTAGTTGGTGCAACCACAAGAAGTGGCCTTTTAACAGGTCCTTTAAGAGATCGTTTTGGTATTGTTTTTAATCTCGGTTTTTACGAAATTAAGGAAATTACCGATATTCTTGCCCGTTCCGCTAGACTTTTAAATATTGAGGCAGAACGCACGGGACTAGAAGAAATTGCAAGGCGTTCGCGCGGAACACCCCGTATTGCAAACCGCCTTTTAAGACGCGTCAGAGATTTTGCGCAAGTTAAAGGCAACGGCATTATTACCGTCGAAATTGCCATAAGCGCAATGGAAGCACTTGATATTGATAAAGAAGGCCTTGACACTATTGATAAAAAGATTTTATCTGCCTTAATTGAAAAGTTCGACGGCGGCCCTGTTGGTATTGAAAACCTTGCTATTGCCGTCAGCCAAGAAGCAGATACCTTAAGTGATGTTATTGAACCTTATTTAATTAAAGCAGGTTTTATAACAAGAACACCGCGCGGGCGCGTTGCCAGTGCAAAGGCCTATCAACACTTGGGCCACAAAAAACCAAACACACTTTTTTAATTTATGAAATATTTTTCTACCGTAAAACTTTTGACTCTCTTTTTATTATGTGTTTTTCTTTTGCCCGCCGGGAAAGTTTTTGCGACAACAAATGTCCGCGTTTTAATTGCCGAAGAATCTTCCCCGATTTCGGTTAAAACAAGCGGTGCAATTTTTGTTAAAGATTTAGGTTCTAAGAAAAAATACAGCGTTAAAAAAGCAGGCACTTTTAAAATTTCCACGACGGCAAAACAAGTCCAGGCAGGTTCTGTAAAAAGCACTAAAGGCGTTCAAATTTATCTTAAAAATAAAAAAGATACTTTCACTGTAAACGGTGTTGAATATAAAGGAAATCTTTTAATAAACCCCGCCGCAAAAACACAAATTGTGGAAGTCTTACCTTTAGAAGAATATCTTTACGGCGTTTTGCCTTATGAAATGAGTTATTCCTGGCCCATAGAGGCTCTTAAAGCCCAAGCCGTTGCCGCACGCACGTATACTTTAAAAAGTATTGAAAACACAAAAAATAATCCCTTTGATTTATATAGCGATACCCGCAGCCAAATGTATAAAGGTTCGGCTAAAGTTTATGACTCCGTAAAAAAAGCCGTAGACGAAACAAAAAACCAAGTTTTAAAATATAATAAAAATGTTTTCTTTACTTATTATCACGCAAATTGCGGCGGGCATACAGATACACCGCCTTGGCTAACTTCTGCCATAAAACCTTTACAGGGCGCAAAATGCGGTTATTGTTCACACGGAGCAGGTGCCACTTGGAAGCATACTTTAAGCAAAGAAACAGTTAATAGTTTCCTCAAAAAAAATAAAATTGCAGGAACAATTAAAAGTATAAAAATTGCTTCAAAAACTTCCAGCGGAAGAGCAAAAAATTTAAAAATTACAACCACAAAAACAACAAAAACTATACCTTGTAATACTTTTCGTGTCGGTGTGGGCGCAACTAAATTTAAAAGTTGCTTTATTACAAGTATAAACGGTTTAACCTTTAGCGGTAAGGGTTACGGACACGGCGGCGGACTTTGCCAGGAAGGTGCAAAAGGTATGGCTGAAGCAGGTAAAAAATACACCGATATTCTAAAACAATATTACCCCGGTGCAAAATTGGAGAAGATTTAATATGGCTTTTGAACGTTTTAAAAAATTTAATGTTGATGATTTAATTGCCAAAAATCCCGCTGACCCGCGCGACAGTAGCAGGATGATGGTTCTTAATAGAAAAAATCACACCATAGAACACAAAATTTTTAGGGATTTACCGACTTTCTTAAAAAAAGGCGACACTATTATAATGAATAAATCAAAAGTGTTCCCCGCAAAGATTTTTGCGCACAAAGAAACCGGCGGCAAAATTGAAATTCTACTTGTCAGACAACTTGAAGATAAATTTTGCTGGGCAGTTTTATTGCGCGAATATAAACCCGGCACAAAACTTGTTTTTGAAGATAATTTAAAAGGCGAAGTTGTGGGTAATACTGATAATGGTGAGGCAATAATTAAATTTAACACCGACGATATTTTGCCCTGGACACACAAACACGGACTAATGCCCTTGCCGCCTTATATTGAAAAAGCAAGAAAACACGCAGGACTTTCAAAAAGTATAGAAACTGATAAAGAAAGATACCAAACAGTTTATGCTCAAGTTGAAGGCTCTATTGCCGCGCCGACGGCCGGCTTTCACTTTACGCAGGAATTACTTAACAAAATTAAAGATATGGGCGTAAATATTGACTATGTAACTTTGCACGTCGGATGGGGCACTTTTAAGCCTTTACGCGGCGAGCCGACCGAGCATAAAATGCTTGCCGAACTTGCCGAAATGACACCGGAAACCGCCGATTTAATAAATAAAACAAAATCTAGTGGCGGACGTTTATTTTCCGTAGGCACAACAAGCACACGCACTATTGAAAGTTTTGCCGATGAAACAGGCAAAGTTTCAAGCGGAAAAAAGTGGACTGATTTATTTATCTATCAAGGTTATAAATTTAAGGCAATTGACGCGCTGATAACAAATTTCCACTTTCCAGATTCTACACCCTTATGTATGGTTAGCGCACTTGCAGGCGAAGATTTCATTTATGAGGCCTACACTCAAGCGGTGGCGCAAAAATATCGCTTTTATTCTTTTGGAGATTCAATGTTAATACTATGACAAACTTAGAAAATATCAAAATTATTCCCCCTTTTAATCTTAAAGCAAAAGATACAAAATCTTCTGCAAGAACAGGTGTTTTATATACCAAACACGGCATTGTCAAAACCCCTGTTTTTATGCCCGTTGCCACACAAGCCTGCGTTAAGGCTCTGACGGAAAAAGATTTGGAAGATATTAAAGTGCAGTGTATTTTATCAAACACTTATCACTTATATTTAAGGCCCGGAACAGAACTTTTGGAAAAAATGGGCGGACTGCATAATTTTATGCGTTGGAACGGCAGTATTTTGACTGATTCCGGCGGTTTTCAGGTTCATAGTTTATCACATTTAAGGAAAATTACCGAAGAAGGCGTTTGGTTCAAAAGCCACCACGACGGCTCAAAACACTTTTTTACGCCGGAAAAAGTTATTGAATATGAAAGTAAAATCGGCTCTGATATATGGACCTGCCTTGATGTTTTAATACCATCTACCGCAAATGAAAGAGAAGCCAAAAAAGCCCTTGAAATTACAAAACGCTGGGCAACACGCGCGGCAACAAAATACCATTCTATGGTAGAGCAGGGTATTAAGCAAAACGCAGACGGCAGTTTTACTGTGCCGCACTCACTTTTATTTGGTATTGTACAGGGGTCAATCTTCCCAAAACTGCGCGAAGACGCCGCAAAAACTATGGCAACTTTGCCGCTTCACGGTTTTTGTATCGGTGGGCTTTCCGTCGGCGAAACACGCGAGGAAATGAACCTTGCCCTAGAACATTGTATTCCCCATTTGCCCGATGAAAAACCTCGCTATTTAATGGGACTTGGCACACCGCAGGAAATTTTAGATTGTATCGCACACGGCGTTGATATGTTTGACTGCGTCTGGCCCACCAGAGTTGCCCGTAACGGCCAAGCAATGACCTCTAGCGGCAAATTAAATATCAAAAATGCCGAGTTTAGAACGCAAGATAAACCGCTTGATGATAAATGTGATTGCTTTGTTTGTAAAAACTATTCTAGAGCCTATTTATCGCATTTATTTAGGTCGGGCGAGTTAACAAGCCACCGCTTAATAAGCATACACAATATCCGCTTTTTAACGCGTATGATGGAACAAGTCCGAGAGCATATAGAAAACGGCACTTTCCTAGAATTTAAAGCCGAAATGGAAAAAAATTACAAATAAAAAATGCTCCCAAAAAATTAAAAACTTTTTGGGAACACTTTTGTTTAGCAAAATATTTTATTTTTTAAATCTTTGTCGCTTTTTCGCCGTGCTTAGTAAAACATTCCCCCCTTCTTGATAAGTTTTTAACTTATCAAGAAGTTATGGCAAGAAACGCCAAAAGAAACGCACATAGCGCAATAAGCATTATATTTACATATTTTTCCTTCATATATTACTTTCTCCTATTACTTATCAATTTTTCTGCTTTATTACCTGTTTTTCTTATAAGACACCTCCTTTTTCTTTTTTAGAAAAAATAAAAAGCAGGCATTATAAAAATGCTGCCCCTAATTATTATTTATATTTTCCCAATGGTTTAAACATATCCCACAGTGAAAGTATATATGACATTTGTAATTTTTTCAAGATGTAAAAAAGGCCTATTTCCTTTTTGAGAAATAGGCCTCTTTTAGATTTTTATTATTTGTTATTTTGTTTGGGAAACAGGAACTTTTACATTATCAACTACTGAAGACATACCTCGTTTAGAAACACTGATAGTCAAAAAGATAGATGTAAAAATAAGAACTGCTGCCACACCTGCTGTAAGTTTTGTTATAAAAGTTGCTGCGCTAGGGCCGGCAAAAACGCTATCGCTGTTAGAACTACCGAAGATACCAGCAGCAGAACCTTTGCCGCTTTGCATAAGCACTAAGCAAATAAGAAACAAACAAGCAACAATGTGAAGAATTAAAACTAAAGTATACATTTATTTTCTCCTCTTATTTTTTTAATAAAGCCGTAATACCGGGAAGTTCTTTACCTTCCACAAATTCCATACTTGCACCGCCACCGGTTGAAGCATGGGAAACCGCACTACTTGCTATTTTTGCTTTTTTAAGAACGTTTAAACTATCGCCACCACCGATAATGGTAATAGTTCCTTTTGTTGTTAAATCTGCAAGCATTTGGGCAATAGCAAAACTGCCTTTTGAATAACTTGCCATTTCAAACACGCCGACAGGACCGTTCCAGAAAATTGTTTTGCATTTGCTAAGAGCATTTTTGAAATACTCAATTGTTTTAGGACCGATATCAAGCCCCATATACCCTTCGGGAACATTTTGGTCTTGGGTGGTTATGGTTTCGATACCGTCTTTAAATTCTTTTGCGCAAACAGAATCTTGCGGCAATAATAACTCAACGCCTTTTGCTTTGGCTTTTGCCATAACTTGTTTAGCTTCTTCGATTTTGTCATTATCGACAAGAGAATTGCCAACATTATAGCCAAGTGCCTTAATAAAGGTATAAGCCATTGCACCGCCGATAACTAAAACATTAACTTTATCAAGCAAATTGTTAAGAAGCATAATTTTATCGGAAACTTTTGCACCGCCGATAATTGCGGCAAAAGGTCTTTGGGGATTTTCTAAAGCACCGCCTAAAAACTCAACTTCTTTTTGAATAAGATAGCCGGCTGCAGAAGGTAAAAATTCAGTTATTGCACTTGTGGAAGCGTGTGCGCGGTGAACTGTGCCAAAGGCCTCTTGAATAAAGATTTCACCGTGTTTAGCAAGTTTTTTAGCAAATTCTTTATCATTTGCTTCTTCTTCGGGGTGAAAGCGCAAGTTTTCAAGCAAAGCAATTTCGCCTTTTTTTGTTGCGGCAACAACCGCTTCTGCTTCCGGGCCGACACAATCGCTTGCAAAATTAACTTTTGTTCCCATTGCTTTTTCAACTTCTTCTACTAAAGGTTTCAAAGAAAATTCCGGTGCGACTTTGCCCTTAGGTCTGCCTAAATGAGAAATTAAAACAACTCTTGCCCCTTTAGAAAGTAAGTATTTTACTGTTTTTTGTGTTGCGTTAATACGCTTGGGATTATCTACTTTGCCGTCTTTTAAAGGCACATTATAATCTACGCGGACAAGAACATTTTTTCCGTCCAAATTTACATCTTGCATTTTTACAATATCATTTAGGTTCATATTTATTCCCCGAATCTTTAAAAATTAAAATCTGTGCGGGGTCCTCTTTAAATAGAGAACCCCGACTTTTTAAAACAACTTATTTGTTAACTGAAGCCATATGAGCAATTAAATCGAGAACTTTATTAGAGTAGCCGATTTCGTTGTCATACCAAGAAACGACTTTAACGAAAGTATCTGTTAAAGCAATACCTGCTTTGGCATCAAAAATAGAAGTAAGCGGGCAACCAAGGAAATCAGAAGAAACAACTGCTTCATCTGTATAACCTAAAATACCTTTAAGTTCACCTTCGCTGGCTTCTTTCATGGCTTTGCAAATTTCTTCATATTTTGCAGGTTTAGCCAAGTTAACGGTTAAGTCTACTACGGAAACATCCAAAGTAGGAACGCGCATTGACATACCGGTAAGTTTGCCGTTCAAAGAAGGAATAACCTTACCGACTGCTTTTGCAGCACCGGTGGAAGAAGGAATAATATTTCCACTGGCTGCTCTGCCGCCGCGCCAATCTTTCATAGAAGGACCGTCAACGGTTTTTTGGGTTGCGGTTACGGAATGAACGGTTGTCATAAGACCGTCTTTAATACCGAACTTATCGTTTAAAACTTTAGCAATAGGTGCTAAGCAGTTTGTTGTGCAAGAAGCATTGGAAACAAATTGTGTACCTTTTACATAGGTTTTTTCGTTAACACCACAGACGAACATCGGAGTATCGTCTTTTGAAGGAGCGGACATTACGACATATTTTGCACCGGCTTTAATGTGGGCCTGAGCTTTTTCTTTTGTTAAGAATAAACCGGTAGATTCAACAACATATTCTGCGCCGACTTTATCCCAAGCAAGTTCTGCGGGATCTTTAACTGCGGTTACGCGGATTTTTTTGCCGTTAACAATTAACTGGCTGTTTTCGACATCAGCTTCAATTGTGCCTTCAAATCTGCCGTGCATTGTATCGTATTTGAGCATATAAGCCAAATAATCAACAGGGCATAAATCGTTAATACCGACAATTTCAATATCTTTTCTTTCTTGGGCAGCTCTGAAAACGAATCTGCCAATACGGCCAAAGCCGTTAATACCAACTTTAATGGACATCTTAATAATCCTCCTAGAGATTTTATTTCCCTTATATGATACCATTTTAGGAAGTCACTAGCAATAGATTTTTTATTATTTTCTACCTTTATAAAAAATACCCCCTTAGAAGTCTAAAGGGGTATTTTGAATATTAATTTTAATATTGTGTAAATCTCTATTTAGAGTATTTTTCAAACATTTTGCGGAAGTCCGGATCTTTAGGATCCATTTTAAAAGCCTTTTCAAAATCTTTGCCGGCCCCTGTAAAATCAGAAAGATTTTCCTTTATAAGACCTCTTTCATAATAATATTCTGCTTCTTTTGGAGCAAGTTCTATTGCTCTATCAAGATCTTTTAAAGACTCTTTATAATAACCGTTATCACCGTAAGTTATGGCACGTTCAAAATAATAGTCATCATTTTTGGGATCAAGTACTATTGCCTTATCTAAATCTGCTAAAGCGCCGTCAATATCATCAAATTTTTTCTTTAAAATAGCGCGACTAAAGTAATATAAATCATTGTTTTCATCAAGGGCAATGGCATCGTCAAGATCTTCAAGAGCGTCTATATAATTTTCCTGCTGTTGTAAAGCAAGGGCGCGCCCGTAGTGAAACTCGTCGTTTAAAGGATCTAGTTCTACTGCTCTATCATAGTCATTCAAAGGTACTTCAGAACCTTCCAAATTACTCTTTGCTAAAGCGCGGGAGTAATAATAATCGGCATTTTCCGGGTCAAGTTCTATTGCTTTACTAAAATCTTCAATAGCCCCAATATCATCTTCCATACCTTCTTTGGTGATAGCGCGCAGATTATAAAGGATATCATCTTCAGGATCCAGTTCTATTGCTTTATCATAATCTGCCAAAGCACCCTCCGGGTCGCCAAAGCCCATTTTAATAGGCGCGCGCAAAACATAATTTGTAGGGTTTTCCGGGTCAAGTTCTACTGCTTTGTTATAATCTTTCAAACAACCCTCATAATCGCCAAGATTATATTTAAAGTTAGCACGCATGGTATAAAGATTTGATTCTTCCGGATCAAGTTTAATTGCCGTATTAAAATCGGCAAGTGCCCCGCTATAATCTTTAAACATTTTTCTGGCATTTGCGCGACCAATATAATAAAAGACATTTGTAGCATCAATTTCTATGGCCTTGTTCATATCTTCAAAAGCGCCAACAAAATTACCTAAAAACATTTTTACATTTCCGCGTGCCATATAATAGCCTGCCTCATCAGGATTAAGTTCTATGGCTCTACTTATATCGGCAAAGGATCTCTTTAAGTTATTCATATTAAAGTAGAAATTTCCGCGTTCGTAAAAATATTCACCGTTATAAGGATCAAGTTCTATTGCTTCGTTTATATCTGCCAAGGCTTCTTCGTAGTTACCTTCTTTTATATTGAATTCAAAGGACTTTCTATATTCTTGGGCTTCTTCCTGTCTGACGATTTTTGTGCTTATGGCTTTGGATGCATTTTCCATATAAAAATCTGCATTTTGGGGATCAAGATCCATTGCGGATATATAGTCATCCATAGCCCCTTCATAATCACTAAAATCTTGATCTTTGCTAAGGGCGCGTTCAAAATAATAATCGGCTTTACTGGGATCTAAAGCAATGGCCGCGTTGTAATAAGTAAGGGAAGTTGATGCGTAGCCTTTTAATCTTTTTTCATAGGCTTTTTGGGCAAATTCTCTGGCTTTAATTTGTTTTTCATCCTTTGTAAAAGGTTTTGCGTTTTTTGATGCTTGGTTTAAAAGATCAGACAAAATATTTGATAATCTGTTTGTAAAGTTTTTGAAAAGAGTAGTAACGGTTGCCGTAAGTCCTAACATTTCTCTATAAACTGCTAAGTATAATTTATATTCTTCTTTATACCCTTTGTTTTCAGAATCTAAAGCAATAGCCTTTTCGTAATCATCCTTTGCTGTTTTATCAAAAATAAAAAATTTTATGCCGGCACGTCTGTGATAAGCCTCTGCATTGGTATTATCCCAGTCAATAGCCTGATTATAAAATTTAAGAATTTTTTCTTCGGGCGCGCCTCTTTGTTCAAGAATAAAGCCGTTTTGAAGCGCTTTCATACTTTCCATATATCTAACATCTTTGGGCAGTTGATCTCTTAAATATTTTTGAGTAATCTCAATAACTTTTTTAATTTTATTTTTATTTACGCCGGCATCTTCAAGTTCGCCATAAAGATTAAATAAGAAAAACCCTATTGATTCAGGGGAATTAATATCTTTTAGCATTGTGAGTGTTGTTTCCTCGGCATTGGCAAATGCTGTTTCAATGGCGCGGGTTCTGTTGTTTAATTGCTCAAGAGTTAAATCGCCCGTTAAAAGTTGAATTACTTCTTGCGGAGGAACTAAAACGAAGGAGATGTATAATTTACCGCTTGTACTTGACCTTTTGGGACCGAAGATTCTTTCACTTAAACCTTGTAACAGTTGTTTAAGTCCTTTGGAATTTTCCTTTAAATTATCGTCAAAAATTTCTTCCGCTTCTATTTTTTCAGGGGCGATATTGCTATCTTCGCTCCATTCTTTCAGTATATTTCTATAACTTACTCTTTCGGGATCATACTTAACGGCATTTTCCATATCTTGTATGGCAGAATCTATATCATGCGTCAAATAATATCTTTTTGCGCGTTCATAATAATATCTGGCATTGGTGGGAGAAACTTCTATGGCTTTAGTATAATCTGTAAAAGCATCAGTTTCATCATTTAAAACATAAAACTTTAAATTTGCCCTGTTAAGATAATATAAAGACTCTTGGGGATCAAGTTCTATTGCTCGGTTATAATCAGCTAAAGCAACGGATAGGTATTTTAAATGTCTAAAACTGATAAAACCTCTCTTATTATGCCATTCGGCCACATCTGGATTAAGTCTAATAGCCTCATTATATGCTTCATAGGCCCCTTGATAATCTTTTAAGTCGGTAAATTTTATATCGCCTATTATGCCATATAAATCGGCATCATTATTTCTAAGTTTTACAGCATTTTCTATGTCTTCCAAAGCACCTTGAGAATCATTCAAATAAAATCTCTTTATTCCGGATCTTCTTAAATAATATTCGGGATTTGTCGGATCATATTTAATGGCTTGATCCAACGCCTCTAAAGCACCTGAAAGATCATTTAATTTATAGTATAACAATCTGGCTTTTCTACTATAATAAGAGGGTTCTTCAGGATTAATTTCTATTGCTTTATTAAAATCTTCCAAAGAGCCTTCATAATCATTTAAATAATGACCTTTCAAAGAACCTCTTTTACTATAATAAGAAGGATCTTCCGGATTGATTTCTATTGCCTTATTATAATCATCCATACCACCTTTAGTATCGTTAAGATATTTATATTTTAAACGACCTCTGTATATGTATAAATCTGCATTATCGGGTGCAATGGCAATAGCCTTGTTATAAAAATCTAAAGCGATTTCATAATTGCCGTTTAAAAATTCACTATCGGCTGCTTCTTGATAATAAGCGAAATTGTCTGGGTTTAATTCTATTGCTTTAAGATAATCTTTTTTTGCTTCTTCAAATTGTTTAAATTTATGGCGTTTTAATCTTGCGCGATAAAAAAAATACTTTGATTCAGTGGGAGAAAGTTCTATGGCTTTATTATAATCTACCAAAGCACCGTTAATATCGTTTAAATATCTATCTCTGATATAACCTCTTTTGTGATACCATTCAGAAACAGTAGAATTTAATTCTATTGCCTTATCGTAATCTGCCTTGGCACCTGTAAAGTCTGATATAGCATATTTTAATGATCCTCTTGACACATAAAGATAAGCATTTTGGGGATCAAGTTCTATTGCTTTAGTATAATCTTCTAAAGCACCTATACGATCTTTTAAGTATTTCTCTTTCAAATAGGCTCTATCTTCATAAAATATTGCATTTTGGGGATCAAGTTCTATGGCTTTATTATAATCTGCCAAAGCACCTTTATTATCTCTTAAACCTGCTCTGTAAAAATGATATAAAGCATTATTCGGATCTCTTTCTATTGCCAAGTCATAATAATTTATTGCGCCAAAAATATCACCTTTGGAGATTGCTTCACGCGCTTTACCTGCGTAAAATTTGGGATCTTCGCTTTTAGGTTCTCTGCCGTTAATTCTATCCAAAAATTCCTGTGAGGTAATTTTGCCCGTCAAAAACTCGGCAAGTACAGGAGGTATCGGCAAGGGAACTACCGTAGAAAATAAAACACCGGAATTTCCAAAATCAAAAAAGTTATCTTTTATTCTTTGTAAAAAACTATTACTTTGTGGAGCAGTAAAATCATTTGCCTTAATATATTCTTCATAACTTTGCCCGGACCATTTTTTAAATAACTCGCGCGAGTATGGGCTATTAAGTTTATCATTTTTTATAGATAAAACTAAGTCTTTTAAAGCACCTTTATCATCTTCAAATGAATACTTTTTGAGAAGGGCACGTTGAAAGTAATATTCATCATTTGTAGGGTCAAGTTCTATTGCTTTATTATAGTCCGCCAATTCAAGATGTCTAGAATCTCTTGCGTAATAACAATAATGACCTCTATCAAAATAATATTTTGCTTCGTTTGGGTTAAGTTCAATTGCTAGATTATAGTATTTTAAAGCCTGCTCAAAATTACCTTTTATTATTTCCTTGCCTGCTTGTTGATAATAAGATTCGGC
>DBYY01000008.1:1247-2050 GCA_002311025.1 Candidatus Proelusimicrobium tauri | reverse complement strand
TTATATGCCGCTGCTACTTTTGCGCGCTCTGCGTCAATTTGGTTTTGTATATATTTATCGGAAGTATCTAAAATCTTTTCTATATGTTTCTTTTTTATTTGTTCTCTTTCAAGTTCTGTTTTAAGATTGGCAAGAAAAGTATTTTTTATGTCTTCCAAAGAAGGATTAAGCGCAAGTAAAGTGCCATCTGCTTTTTTTGTTTTTGCTTCTGCTCTATTAAAGGCTCTTCTTACACCTTTTATTTTATTACCAAGCTGTTCTAAAGTTAAATCTCCGGAAAGTAAATCAAGCACAACTTTGGGAACAGGAAAAATAAAGGAATATAATTTAGGTGAACTTGTTCTGCCAAAAAGTTTTTCCCTTAAACCGGATAAAACATCTTTAACATTTGTGCTTTCCTTGCTGACTTGGTCATTAGGGGTTTGTGCCTTAATATAATCTTCATAACTTTGTCCGGACCATTCTTCAAATAACGTACGCAGGTATGGAAGATTAAGTTTATCATTTTTTATAGATAAAATTAAATCTTCCAAAGCATCTTTATCTTCCTCGAAGATATATTTCTTGGTAAGGGCACGCTGGTAATAGTAATCACGATTTGTAGGGTCAAGTTCTATTGCTTTATCATAATCTGCCAATTCAAGACGTCTAGAATCTCTTGCGTAATAATAATACCGACCTCTATCAAAATAATATTTTGCTTCGGTTGGGTTAAGTTCAATGGCTAGATTATAATATTTTAAAGCTTGTTCAAAATTTCCTTTTCTTATTTCCTTACCTGCTTGTTGATAATAAGATTCGGC
>DBYY01000008.1:0-1064 GCA_002311025.1 Candidatus Proelusimicrobium tauri | reverse complement strand
TTATATGCCGCTGCTACTTTTGCGCGTTCGGCATCAATTTGGTTTTGTATATATTTATCGGAAGTATCTAAAATCTTTTCTATATGTTTCTTTTTTACTTGTTCTTTTTCAAGTTCTATTTTAAGATTGGTAAGAAAAGTATTTTTTATATCCTCCAAAGAAGGATTAAGTGCAAGCAAAATGCCGTCTGATTTTTTTGTTTTTGCTTCTGCTCTGTTAAAGGCTTTTCTGACGGCTTTTGTTTTATTGCCAAGTTGATCTAAAGTTAAATCGCCGGAAAGTAAATCAAGCACAACTTTGGGAACAGGGAAAACAAGTGAATATAATTTAGGCGAACTTGTTTTGCCAAAAAGTTTTTCTTTTAAGCCTTGCATTGAGTTTGTAAAAGAATTTTCTTGCGCTTGCTCGGTTTGATTTTCTCCTTCTGAAGAATCCTGTAGCATCCATAGTTCTAGCATTTGCTTATAAGATTCATTACGGCCGCCATTATAATCTATGGCCTTTTTTAAATATTCTATAGCTTCTTTATCTTGTTTTAATTTATACTTTATAACAGCTATAGAAGCATAGGCATTTTCAATAATAGTTCTCAATTCATCGGAGCTTTTGATAACAGCTTCATTATCTTCGCCATATTTTATCATAATATTATAATATTTTATGGCTGTTTCGTAGTCATTTGTAAATCTAGCAGCCAAAGCCGTGTTTTCATAAATTTGTAAGGCACGAAGTGCTTTGTCATGCTCAGCGGATTCAAAACTTGACAGACCTATATATTCCTTAACTTTATTAACAAGTTTTTCAACCTTCTTTGCATCAACTCCGGCAAATTCAAGTTCCATTTTAAAATACTTCAAGAATTGATTTAAGGCTTCTTTTTCGTCGGTATTGACTATTTCCTGCGGAATTCTTTTTTGTGCCTTATAAAAAGCTGTTTCAATAACTTCTCTTCTATTGCCAAGTTGCTCTAAAGTTAAATCATCGGTAAGCAGCATTTGTATATTCTTAGGAAGAGGCAATGAAGAGTTTTCAACCGTTGCACCGATTTGGTCCAAAGATTCTTG
>DBYY01000003.1 GCA_002311025.1 Candidatus Proelusimicrobium tauri | reverse complement strand
CATATTTTTCTCCCTTTAGTATGAAAGTAACTTTTTACCACGTCTAAGTTTTTATTTTAGACGTAAAAAATTTTAACGATATTTGCTCACACTCATATTATAGTATACATCACATTTAAGTATTTTTCAAGAGAAAATTTGAGATTACTTAGAAGGGAAAAAATAAGAAACGAGAAAAATATTTTATAATTTCTCGTCCCTTTTTAAAGAAGAGCAATTTAGGTCAGATATAGGGCATTAATGAGTTTATTAACCAATAAAGGTATATATCTCTTCTATTTCTTTACGGGTAATTTTTGGGCGTGGACCTTGTGCTTCTGCGTATCCAAGTGCAATTAAATTATGTATTTCAAAATTATCTTTTAACTTTAAAAATTCCGCTGCTTTTTTGGAATCAAACCAACCCACCCAACAAGTGCCAAGGCCAAGTTCTGTTGCTTTTAAAACAAAATGCTCGCCTGCTATGGCTTGATCCGTCATATAAAAAGGTCTACCTGTTATTCTTTGTCCCGCTTTAACAGCAGTATTTGCACCTTTATCAACGGCAAGAGCCACTAAAACAGGGGCATTTTTAAAAAACTTACAAGGCCTGTAAAGTTTAGTAAAAACTTTATCGGCAAATTCATTTTTCACATCATTTTGTAAAATATAAAAATGTGTTGGCTGGCTATTACACGCGCTTGGCGCAAGACGGGCTGCCTCAAGGCAAGCAAGAATATCTTCTTTTTTTACTGCTTTATCCACAAATTTTCTAACGGAATATCTGTTGTTTATAATTTCATCTAATTTCATTTTAAAAGCCCCTTTATCTAAATTTACTTTTAGTATAGCAAAAAATTTACAAGCAGGGGAAAAATTAGTTTAATCTTCTTTTTCCAATAACTCTTTTTTCTTCTTTTCAAATTCTCCTTTTGTCAACAACCCGTTTTTATATAAAACTCTTAAGTGAACAAAATTATCAGCAAATGTTTCTCTCGTTTCTGTTGATATGAAAAATTTTATTATGCTAACAATAAACATAGTTAAGGAAAAAATAAAACCTAAAAACGAAAGCGTTATTCCGCAAACACTTAATGCCCACAAAATATCGTTATTGCGGACAAAAGATAATTCAGTAAATATTGAAACACTTAAAATCGTTAAACAAACTGCACTTATAATGAGCCACGTTAAAGATTTTTTATTTTTCATTATATTTTCTCCTTTAAGATATTGCCTGCGCTCTCATCCTTTTTTTTATAAAAAAAAGACGACTATCATTTGAGGGATTCTCAACTCTCAAATAAACAGTCGCCTACCTGTCTGATTTAAAAATCATACACAGGATTATCTGCCAACAGATACGGGTTATAAGGCCGTTTCTATCAGCAAGAACGCGACCATTTTTAGTTTGAGAATCCCATTTACCTTTTAGGTAAAAGAGTAGGCATGTATGCCTAACTAAAAATAGTCCTAAATTTTTAATAAGCCACCATATTTTGGGCTTATGACACTACAAAAATATCTCCTACTATGTAAAAAGTTGTATATCTTTTCTTATGCTAGCATTTTTAATTTATCTAGTCAAAAAAAAATGCCCCACTCTTTTGAGTAGGGCATTTTTTACTTACAAAAGCAAGTATTAATATCTGCCTGCAGAACCTAAAACCTTCTCGTTTTTAGATTTATACATTTCAATAAGGTCTGCTCTGGCAGGGCCTAAATATTTGCGCGGGTCAAATTCGGCAGGTTTTTCCGCAAAGACTTTGCGGATTGCTGCTGTCATAACCAAGCGGCCGTCGGAGTCAACATTGATTTTGCAAACTGCGCTCTTGGCGGCTTTTCTTAATTGTTCTTCCGGCACGCCGACTGCGTTTTCAAGTTTACCGCCGTATTTATTAATTGTAGCAACGGCTTTTTGATCAACGCTGGAAGCACCGTGTAAGACAATAGGGAAACCGGGCAAGCGTTTTTCAACTTCGGCTAAAATATCAAAGCGAAGGGGGGGAACACTTTCGCCGGGTTTAACTTTAAATTTATAAGCACCGTGACTTGTACCGATAGAAATTGCCAAAGAGTCAACACCTGTTCTCTTTACAAAATCTTCTACTTGGGCAGGATCGGTATAAGTATGTTTTTCGGCGGAAACTTCATCTTCAATACCGGCTAAAACGCCAAGTTCGCCTTCAACGGTTACATCAAATTTGTGGGCATATTCAACAACTTTTTTTGTTAAAGCAATGTTTTCTTCGTAAGGTAAGGCCGAGCCGTCAATCATTACGGAAGAAAAACCAGAATCAATACAATCTTTACAAAGTTCAAAACTGTCACCGTGGTCTAAGTGAAGTGCAACAGGCACAGGATCACCTGCTTTATTCATCATTTCAATTGCGCCTCTACCCATCCATCTGAGCAAAGTAGCATCGGCATAATTTCTTGCACCTTTGGAAACTTGCAAAATCACGGGTGAGCGTGATTCTCTGCAAGCGGTAATAATTGCCTGCAATTGTTCCATATTATTAAAATTGTATGCGGGAACTGCATAACCTTCTTCCATGGCTTTTTTGAACATTTCTCTTGTGTTCACAAAGCCGAGTTCTTTATAAGAAACTGACATTTAAAAAATCCTCCTATGAGTAATATCTAACATAGTTTTATTGTAGCACTTTTTTAAACACTTTGCGCAAATCTTTTTAAAGTGCTACAATGTAAGTATATATTTTATTTAGGAGAAAGTCTCATGTCCAAAAAACTTACCGCAATGGACGGCAACACAGCAGTATCACATGTCGCCCATGCAACAAACGAAGTAATTGCTATTTATCCTATTACCCCGTCTTCTACAATGGGCGAAATTTGCGATGCAAAATCCGCCAAAGGGGAAAAGAATATTTGGGGCAATGTCCCAGTAGTTAGTGAACTTCAATCCGAAGGCGGTGCTTCAGGTGCCGTTCACGGCGCACTTGCCGCCGGTGCTTTAACAACCACCTTTACCGCTTCACAAGGTTTACTCTTGATGATTCCCAATATGTTTAAAATCGCAGGTGAACTTACACCAACGGTTTTCCACGTTTCAGCAAGAGCAATTGCAACCCACGCTTTATCAATTTTCGGCGATCACAGCGATATTATGGCTGTCCGTCAAACCGGTTGGGCAATGCTTGGTAGTGCAAACGCACAAGAAGCAATGGACTTTGCTTTAATCGCTCAAGCAGCAACTTTAGAAGCAAGAGTTCCTTTTGTCCACTTCTTTGACGGTTTCAGAACTTCCCACGAACTTAATATGGTTGATGTTTTACCTTATGAAGTCATGAAGGAAATGATTGACGATAATTTAGTTGCCAAACACCGCCAAAACGCCATGAACCCGGAAAACCCGACCGTTCGCGGAACCGCACAAAATCCTGACGTATATTTCCAAGGCAGAGAAGCCGTTAACAAATATTATGAAGCAGCCCCTGCTATCGTTAAGAAATATATGGCTAAATTTGAAAAACTTACCGGCAGACATTATGATTTATTTGAATATGTCGGTGCAAAAGATGCTGAAAAAGTTATCGTTATTATGGCTTCCGGCGCAGACGTTGCACAAAATGCCGTTGAATATATGAAAGGCGAAAAAGTCGGTGTATTAAAAGTTAAACTCTTTAGACCTTTCAGCGCACAAGATTTCATCAATGCCTTCCCTGCAACCACCAAAAAAGTTGCCGTTTTGGATAGAACAAAAGAACCCGGTTCACTCGGTGAACCTTTGTTCCAAGATGTTTGCTCTGCTTTCTTAACAAACGAAGCAAAAGCAAAATTCAAAACAACACCTTTAATTATCGGCGGTAGATATGGTATCGGCTCTAAAGAATTTACACCCGCTATGGTAAAAGCCGTTTTTGATAATTTAGATGCAAAACAACCTATCACAAGTTTCATTGTTGGTATTGAAGATGACTTGGGTGGCAAATCTTTAAAGACTCCGACCAATTTTGATACCGATACAAATGATACCTATAATGCTATGTTCTACGGTTTAGGTTCTGATGGTACAGTCGGCGCAAACAAAAACACAATGAAAATCATCAGCGCAAAAACCGATAACTTGGCACAGGGTTATTTCGTTTACGACTCTAAAAAAGCAGGTTCAATGACAACCTCCCATATTAGATTCGGTAAAAAATATATTAGATCTCCTTATCTTATTGAAAAGGCCGATTTTATTGCTTGCCACTTATTCTCTTTCCTTGAAAGATATGATATCCTCGGTAAAGCAAAAGAAGGCGCAACCTTCTTATTAAATGCTCCTTATTCAAAAGAAGAAGTTTGGGATAAATTACCTGCCGAAGTTCAAAAACAAATCATTGATAAAAAATTAAAATTCTATTCAATTGATGCTTCCCACATTGCTTTAAAGAGCGGTATGGGTTCCAGAACAAATACTATTATGCAAACTGCTTTCTTCGGTATTTCCGGCGTTATGGATAAAGATGCCGCTATCGACGCTATTAAAGAAGCAGCAAAGAAAACCTATATGAAAAAAGGCGAAGAAGTGGTAAAGAAAAACTATGCCGCTATCGATGCCGCTTTAGCAGGTTTAAATGAAATTAAATATCCAAACAAAGTTACGTCTACAACTCACGTTCAATCACCGGTTCCCGCTGATGCACCTGAGTTTGTTAAAGATGTTCTTGGTAAAATGATTTCTTATAACGGTGATACTTTGCCGACCTCCAAAATGCCGGTTGGCGGTGTCTTCCCGACAGGAACAACCAAATACGAAAAACGAAATATCGCAATTCAATGCCCTTCATGGGATCCTGAAACTTGTATTCAATGCGGTATCTGCTCACTTGTTTGCCCGCACGCTGCTATCCGCATTAAAGCATACAACGAAAGCGAACTTGCAAATGCACCTAAAACCTTCAAATCTGCTCCCGGTAAAGCAGATTTAGCAGGACTCAGATTTACAACCCAAGTCGCAGTTGAAGACTGCACCGGTTGCGCTGCCTGCGTAATTAACTGCCCGGCCAAAAACAAAAATAATCCGGAAAAGAAAGCTATCAATATGGTTGAACAACTCCCGTTAAGAAAAGATGAAAGAGATAATTTCAATTATTTCCTTAATATTAAACAAGCCGATGTTAAAACCAAAAAAGAAAGCGTTAAAGGTTCTCAATTACAAACACCTTTGTTTGAGTTCTCCGGCGCTTGTGCAGGTTGCGGTGAAACACCTTATGTAAAACTCTTAACCCAATTACACGGTGATCACCTTGCAATTGCAAACGCAACTGGTTGTTCTTCAATTTACGGCGGAAACTTACCTACAACTCCTTATACAAAGAGAGAAGACGGTAAAGGTCCCGCATGGGCTAACTCCTTATTTGAAGATAACGCAGAATTCGGTCTTGGTATCCGCTTAGCTTATGACCAACTTTATAGCGACGCCGTTGCCCAATTAAACACAATTAAAGCAACCTTAAACAATGATACTTTGGTAAACGAAATCTTAAATGCTTCCCAAAAGAACACTAAAGAAATCGACGCTCAAAGAGAAAGAGTTGCAAAACTTAAATCTTTAACCAAAGATGAAAGAATGCTTGCTTTAGCAGATTATTTAGTTAAAAAATCTGTTTGGATCTTAGGTGGTGACGGTTGGGCCTACGATATCGGCTACGGCGGTTTAGACCACGTTTTAGCAAGCGGTAAAAACATTAAGATTATGGTAATGGATACCGAAGTTTACTCCAATACCGGCGGTCAAATGTCCAAAGCAACACCTATGGGTGCAGTTGCCTTGTTTGCCGCAGCAGGTAAATCAATGCCTAAGAAAGATTTAGGTATGATTGCTATGACTTATGGCAATATTTATGTTGCACAAGTCTGCTTGGGTGCAAATATGAACCAGGCAGTGCAAGCACTCGCCGAAGCAGAAGCCTATGACGGTCCTGCTTTGGTTGTTTGCTACTCACACTGCATTGCCCACGGTATTGATATGAGCAAAGGTCTTTTGGAAGCCAAAAAAGCAGTTCAAAGCGGCAGATGGATTTTATACCGCTACAACCCTGCTTTGAAAGCACAAGGCCTTAACCCGCTTAAGATTGATTCCGGCGAACCGGTTATCAGCCTCAAGGAATTTATGTCCGGTGAAAACCGCTTTAAAGCCTTGATGAAAAATAACCCAGAGCGAGCCGAGCAATTATTAAAAATTGCGGAAGCCGAATATGCTTATAAACGCAACCTCTACAAACAACTTGCCGCCTTACCGGCCGCAAATACTGAAACAAAAAAAGAGGAAGTTAAAGCATAAACGCTAAATAACTTTTAGCACGAAACCGCCCGATAAAAAACAACAAAAATCGGGCGGTTTTATTTTTATAAAAAAATATTGTAGAATAATATAAGTAATTGCGGGCGTGGTTCAATGGTAGAACGGAAGCTTCCCAAGCTTTAGACGAGGGTTCGATTCCCTTCGCCCGCTAATTAAATTTATAAGTGAAGGGGCGCAAAACTATGCAGGAAAATACCGAAAACAAAAAAAGTTCCAAAGAAATGTGGCTGTTTTTAATTTTTTTAGATATTGCCGCCCTGTGTGTGTTTGCCTACTTTATTTATAGTTCTTTCGGGGGGGAAATGCAAAAACAATTTAATGCCTTTACCGCCGCAAGACAAACCAAAAACCAAGAACCTTCCAAAACTTTTGTTGAGGAAATTATAGTAGAAGAAGATGTTTTACCTGCCGAAACGGAAACCGTAAAAGCCGACACTCCTAAAACAGAAGCAAAAAAAGAAGAAGTCAAAGAAACTGCTAAAGAAGAAAAACCTGCGGTCAAAGAAGAAACTATAAATATCGCAGAATTCCCGACGGAAACAAAAAAGCAAAGTGTTTTTATCAGCGGAACAGGCAAAACAAGAAAGGTAACTTTTAAATATTACGGCGAGGCTAAAAAGGTTGCAATAATCAGCGGTTTTACCAGCAGAAAACCCGTTAGTTTAGTTAAGAAAAACGGCGTGTGGGAAACAACTTTAGTTTTATACCCCGGTGATTATAAATATATGTATATCGTTGATAATGTTGAAGTTTTAGACCCGGGTGCCCCTGCCGAAAACGGCCGCTCCGTCTTAAAAGTTAGATAAGATTTTAGATTTACGAAATAAAACACCCTGTTCTTTAAAAGAAAGAGCGGGGTGTTTTTTGATATAATTGTTTTATAATTATTAAGGGGAGTATCAATTATGGATATTTTTTATTATACCGATAAAATAGCAAATGGAATAGTATATTCTATGGAGAATTTTAATCCTTTAAAAATTGTATTATTTGCAGTAATTTTAGCAATACCAATTACTATTATTAGTTCCATTATAAAAAAAATCCGTTCCAGCAGGGAATCCCATATTATTAACAAATACTTTAAAACTAAAAATCAAGAAGATGGCAGAAAGGCCTTATTTTTTCTTATAAAACAGGAAAATACTCCTGATAATAGAAATGAAATAATAAGGCTAATAAAAGCAGGGGTAAATGTAAATTTACCAGATGAGAATGGGAACACCGCTTTAATTGAAGTATCTAAAAATCCAAAAGAAGATTTTAGCGCAATGGTATCTAAAACGATATCTGCCGTAAAAGTTATTGATGCTAAAGAATATCCTTGTGATACGGCTGAAACACATGCTCAAATTTTAATAACAAGCGGAGCAGATATAAATATAAAAAACAATAAAGGTAATACTGCTTTAATTGAGGCTGCTCTTAATGATAACTATTATATGGTAAAGTTTTTATTAGATAATGGTGCAGATGTAAACACTTTGCCTAATGATACTTCTTTAATTATTGCCTGTGAAAATAATGATTTTGATAAAGTAAAATCCTTAATAGAAAAGGGCGCAAATGTAAATTACAAAACAAGACACGACAAACAAACGCCCTTAATGTTTGCTTGTGAAAATGGCTCTTTTGAAATAGTAAAATTACTTATAGAAAAAGGTGCAAATATCAATGTAAAAGATGGAAATTATGAGCAGACACCATTATTTTTTGTTTGGCATGGCAAGACTTATCAAGAAAAAAAGACAAAAGAACAAATGGATATAATAAAATTTTTAATATCAAAAGGAGCAAATGTAGATGAAGATTTACCAATATATAGATATGGTAAAATTGATGTTTTAACTAATAATCCACTCTTAATGTATACCTGTGCGTATAATGATGTTGAAACCTCAAAGATATTATTAGAAAATGGGGCAAATGTAAATAATAAAAATTCAGATGGCTCTACACCTCTTAGTATGGCTTTACGAAATCAAAACACTGAAATGGTAGAACTTTTGAAATCTTACGGCGCAAAAGAATAAATTTTTTTAAAAAATCCGACAAAAAAAATATCCCCCGACTTAAATAGGCGGGGGAATATTTTTTGTCAAAAACAACTTATTTAACTTCTGATGTGCAATTAGGACACTTAGTAGCATTAATATTAATTGAACTCTTGCAGAAGGGACATTCCTTTGTGGTAACCGGTTTGGGGGCTTCTTTGCGTTTAAGTTTGTTAATTGCTTTAATCAAAATAAATACAGCAAAAGCAGTAATAACAAAACTGATTAAGTTATTTAAGAAAGCACCAATATGCAAAACAACTGCGCCGGCTTGTTGGGCAACTTCTAAAGAAGCATAAGGCCCGGGTTGTGTGGCGGAATCTTTAAGCACCCAGAAAAGTCCGCTGAAATTAACTTTAGCAAGAAGCAAACTTATAGGGGGCATTAAAACATCTTTAACGAGTGAATTAACCACACCGCTGAAAGCAGCACCGATAATGATACCGACTGCCATATCAATCATATTGCCTTTTACGGCAAATTCTTTGAATTCTTTAATCCAACTTTTAAGCATTTTTTCTCCTTATTTTTTACTACTTTTCTTTATTTTACTAATTTTTTTATCTTTTTTCTCTTTACCGAAAACAACTTTTACCACTTCGTCCATATGGGTAACAGGTATCAAATTTAATTCCTTTCTGATTTGGGCGGGAATTTCCGATACATCTTTCTCATTAGTCTTGGGGTAAAGAATTGTTTTGATATTTTCTCTGTAAGCGGCAAGGAATTTTTCCTTTATTCCGCCGACAGGCAAAACGCGCCCTGTGATTGTTATTTCGCCCGTCATAGCAATACCTTTTTTGACGGGTATATTTTCAATCAAACTAATTAAGGCTGTTGTGATAGCAGTTCCTGCTGAAGGGCCATCCTTTGGCACGGCACCTTCGGGGAAGTGGATATGAATATCCTGCTTATCAAAATTGAACTTTTTGCCGTAACCGCGGCTTCTTGCATAAGTTAGGGCGGCTTGCACGCTTTCCTTCATAACGCCGCCAAGTTGGCCGGTCAAAATAAGTTTGCCTTTGCCGGGGTATTTGGTGGCTTCAATGGCAAGGGTTTCACCGCCGACGCTTGTCCAAGCAAGGCCGGTAGAGATACCGATTCCGTTTTCTTCGGCGGCAAAGTTGCTGTATCTTGGCACTCCGAGGAAATCGGAAAGATTTTCTTTTGTTACTTTAATTGCTTTCTTTCTCTCTAAAAATTTGCGGGCGGATTTGCGCGCAATTGTGCCAATAGAGCGTTCAAAATTACGCACACCTGCTTCTCTAACATAATCGCGAATAATTAACTCTAAAGCATCTTCGTCAATTTTTAAATTGCCTTCTTTTAAGCCGTGCTCTTTCATTTGGCGCGGAAGCAAATATTTTTGTGCGATAGAGATTTTTTCGTAATTTGTATAGCCGGAAAATTCTATAATTTCAAGTCTGTCCCTTAAAGTCGTGGGGATGCTTGAAAGAGAATTTGCCGTCGTAATAAATAAAACTTTTGAGACATCAAAAGGAACATCTAAATAATGGTCCACAAAATCTTTATTTTGCTCGGGGTCTAAAAGTTCCAGCATAGCAGCAGCAGGATCACCGCGCCAATCGGAACCCATTTTATCAATTTCATCAAGCAAGAAAACAGGATTATTTGTTTTAACTTTGCTGATACCTTGAATAATACGCCCGGGCATAGAACCGATATAGGTTCTTCTGTGGCCTCTGATTTCGCTTTCATCCCTAACACCGCCAAGCGACATTCTTATAAACTTTCTGCCGATAGCGCGCGCAATAGATTTTGCAATAGAGGTTTTACCTGTTCCCGGAGGCCCGACAAAGCACAAAACCGGCCCTCTTAAACTTTTGGTAAGTTGGCGCACTGCAAGATATTCCAAAATTCTTTCTTTAACTTTTTCTAGGCCGTAGTGGTCCTCGTCTAAAATTTCTTTTGCTTTTTCAATATCTAAAACATCCGTTGTGGAAATGTCCCAAGGCATATTAACAAGCCAATCAAGGAAAGTTCTTGAAACGGTTGATTCAGGCGAAAAGGGTGCCATTTTGGCAAGGCGCTCAATTTCTTTTGTAGCAACTTCGGCTGCCTGTTTGGGTAAATTATTCTTTTTGACTTTTGCTCTAAGTTCGTCTAAATCTTTTTGGAAATCATCTTTTTGGCGCAGTTCCTTTTGAATTGCCTTCATTTGCTCGTTAAGATAATATTCCTTCTGAGATTTTTCAATTTGACTTCTAACTTTAGAGTGGATTTTTTCTTCAAGGGTAATAATTTCCACTTCGCTAGCCAAAAGTTTTAAAAGTTTTTCAAGGCGTTTTTTTACATTAACGCTTTCCAAAATATCTTGCCTGTTTTGCGTTTTAACGATAATATTTGAAGCAATGGTATCTGCAAGTTTGGAAGGGTCTTCAATTTGTCTTAAAAAGGAAACACCTTCAATAGCAATGCGTTTTGTTACCATTGCATATTCTTCAAAAGCGTCAAGTGTTTGGCGCATAAGGGCCTGCACTTCGGCATCTTTAACAACTTCTTCTTTAGGGTAAGAAACTTGACCGAACCAGCATTTTGCAAGCGGGTTAAACTCAAGGTTTTCTATCGCAGCGCGGCTGATACCTTGCAAAAATACTTTCATACTGCCGTCCGGCATTTTTAAAGATTGCGTAATTTGCGCTAAAACGCCGAACTTAAATAAATCGTCTTCTTTCGGGTCTTCAACCTCGGCCTGTTTTTGAGAAAGGGCAATAATATATTTGCCCGGCGCACCAAGCGCCACTTCAACAGCCATAACAGATTTTGGCCTGTTAACAGAGATAGGTAAAGACATACCCGGAAACATAACCACATCGCGTATCGTTATAACGGGTAAGCGTGGTGGAAAGTTCTGTTGTGTTTCATTAATTTCTTCTGACATAAACAAGACCCCCTGGGGTAAATTTCACTTATTATTATACTCAATTTTAGCAAACAAAGCAAGTATTTGCTAATTTTAATCAAGATGGCATTTCTTTTATCAAAGGCACGGAATTTTTAGGTTTTAGGCCGTTTTGCTCTCTAGTTAAAGAGCGTTTTAAACTATAAAATAAAACACCCGCCGTGGCACCAATTGCCGCCACCACAAGCCAAGGGCCTGGGGCATAAATGGGGCTAATATCTTGCATTAAAACACCGGCAATAAAAATACCTGCTGCACTGCCTGCCTGATTTGATAATACATAAAGGCCAAGATATCTGCCACGCTGATTATTTGGCGCAATATTGGAAGCAAGACTATGGCCTGCGGGTAAAACAAACATTTCGCCAATGGCGCTAACAACAACACCTGCCATCAAAGCACCCACGCACCAAGCAAAACCGACTGAGCCATAACCTATTGCATATAAAAAACAGCCAAGTGCCAAGGCAGAAGTTATACTGATTTTGCTAGATAATTTGCTTATATAATATTGAAGCACAACCACCGTAAAACCCTGAGCGGAAAAGAGTATGCCTACGAAATTTTCGCTAAGGTGCATAACTTTTACCGAGTGCAAAGAAAGTCCCACAACAAGTTGCGCGCTGACAATAGAAATTAAAAAATTATAAGTGCAAAGTTTAGCAAGTTTTGTATCTTTTAAAGCCAAAATCATATCAATAAAATTAGTTTTTCTTGCAATAGTTTTGGCAAGAGTTTCCTTGATAGTATTATAGACATAAAGCGTTGTTATAAAGAAAGTTAAACCCGTTGAAGCAAAACCTAAAGAATAAGAACATCTCGTCAAAAAACCACCTACGGCCGGGCCCATAAACCAACCGAGATTTTGACCGATACGAATATAACCGAACGCTTTTATGCGTTGGGTGGGGGTGGTATTATCGGCAATCCACGCATTAGAAGCAGGCCTAAAAAAAGCGCCCAAAAAACAACCGGCAAAATGGGTTGCCATAGTCCACATATAATGAGCATCAAAAAAGATAAAACCGGCAATAACCAACATTGAAAGCGCGCGCAAAGCAAGAGAAACTACCATAACTTTTTTACGCCCAAAAGCATCACACGCTTCCCCGCTGATTGCACTTGCAATAGCCGTTGTTAACATGGCTAAAGCAAGCATAATGCCCACAACGCCCGCCGGCACTTGCTTTTGTGTAGTTAAATAAAGGGTTAAAAACGGTATAGATAAGGAATAGCCAAAGGAAATAAGACCGTTTGCAATAGCAATAATAATAATGCTTTTTGATTCTGCTTTCATTTTATTTTGCGTTCATCCAATTGTTAAGGGTTTTTTTAAGTAAAAGCAAAACAAACCCTGCCACCAAAGGCGCAAACAAAAGTCCGCCAAAAAAATAAACATTATCAATTTTGCCAAAATAACTTGAATAAGTACCTGCAAGTTTATTTGCAAGAGCATTAGATAAAAACCAAACACCCATAAGCAAAGAAACAAATCTTGCGGGGGAAAGTTTTGTCACCATTGAAAGACCAACGGGGGATAAACATAATTCACCAAGAACATGGAATAAATAGGTAAGACCCAAGAAATACATCCCTATTTTTACACCCGGTCCAAGTAAAATTGAAGCAATAACCATAAAACCATACCCAATACCAAGCAACCAAAGACCTATGACAAATTTCATCGGAGTTGAAGGGTCTTTGCCTTTCTTTGCCAAAAAAAGCCAAAGTTTAGAAAACAAAGGAGCAAGCAGAATAATATACATAGGAGCCAAAGATTGAAACCACGTTGCAGGAACTTCCCAACTATGGCCGAAGAAACTTATATTTCTTTGGGTATACTGATAGGCAAAGATATTTAAAGAAGCGCCTGATTGCTCGTATGCCGTCCAAAAGAAAACCGAGAAAAACGCCAAAATAAAAATAACCGCAATTTTCTTAATTTCTGACTTGGTGAGGGGGGTATTTTGTTCTTTTTGCTCGTCTTTTTTTATTTTTTTAGGTGCATTACCGATACCGGCAATATATTTTTTTTGCAAGGCTAAAAACATTACAAGACCAATAATCATAGCAAGTGCGGCCGTCCAAAAGCCGTATCTCCAGCCAACTTTTTCGCCAAGGGTGCCGGCAATTAAATTACATAAAAAAGCACCCAAATTAATACCCATATAAAATATGGTAAAGCCGCCATCACGTCTTGCGTCATTTTTTGTATAAAGATCACCTACGACGGATGAAACATTTGGCTTTAAAAAGCCAATACCTAAAGCAATAGTTATAAGCGCAGGATAAAGCAAAGGCACTTGTTCAAGACCAAGCACAATTTGCCCAAATATAATCAAAACTGCACCAAAAACTATGGCCTTTTTTTGGCCCCAATATTTATCTGCCACAAAACCGCCGAGTAGCGGCAAAAGATAAGTTAAACTTGTAAAAGTGCCAAAGAGCGTGCTTGCGCGCCCCTGTTCAAATTTAAGTGCCTCAACGAGATACAAAATCAAAAGACCTCTTGCGGCGTAAAAACTGAAACGTTCCCACATTTCAGTTAAGGAAAGTAAATATAAACCTGCAGGTTGTTTTTCTTTGATAGTTTTTGTTGTCATATTTTTATATTTTATCATTTATTTAGGGGGGATAGTTTTCCGCAAAAAACAAAGACATTTAAAAACCCCTCGTAAAAGAGGGGTTTTTAATTCTCTGATAAAATTTTGTTTATCTATCTTTTGCTGGGTTTTAAGAAAATAAATAACAAAACAAGAATACAAATACAGGTAATAATACCAAAATGTAAACCGGTATCAAAACTGAATAGTTTTTCAAGTTTATACACAAGAGAGGGAATAAGCAAAAGTCCCCAATAGGGCTTGAAACCAGCATCTTTTATTCTGCGCATACAAATAGCAAGATGCGGTAACAAAATTGCAATCCCGAAAATTTTGGCAATTATAAGCATTGATAACCACGATATTACACCAACGACAATGCTACAAATAAGCAACCACAAAATCCACAACCAAAATTGTTTGCGGGTTGCTCTGCCTGTAAAATCCAAATAATGCTTTGTTATTACATCAAAAAAATAGGTTTTCATTTAACACTCTCCAAAAAATAATACCCTACTTAATAACACCCATCCCTCTTAAAAAGCGAACCAATATCGCAATTGAAGGACAAAGCAAAAGCAAATGATATAAGCCGTGTATAATGCAAAATATTGTGCCTAAAATACCAAGAACCTTGCCTAAAACAGAAGCAAGCACACCAAGAATAATGACACATACAATATACCAAATGATATACCACAAAAAGTCCTTACCGGTTGCGGAACCTTTAAAATCAAGGTAATGATTTCTAATGACATCTATAAAATACTTATTCATCTTTTCCTCCGAAAAAATAATATACTTCTGTAAATATTATACATTTTTTACAAATCAAATAAAAACAACCTTTTTTAATTGGAAAATGCCTCTAAAATTGCTAGAATAGATATTGTATGGAAACTTTGGTAATTTTAGCAGTTTTACTGTTTTCAATTATATTACACGAATATGCACACGGTTTTATTGCCTATAAAAACGGTGATGATACCGCCTATCTTATGGGGCGTTTAACTTTTAACCCTGTAAAGCATATTGATATTTTCGGCACGATTATATTGCCGCTTATTTGCTATCTTTCGCACCTGCCTATGTTTGGTTGGGCAAAACCTGTGCCGGTTAATTTTTTACGTCTGAATAATCCTAAAAGAGATATGGCTAAAGTTGCTTTTGCCGGTCCTGCGGCGAACTTACTTTTAGTGGTCCTGTGCGTTATTATTTTAAAAATTTTAATCTTAAGCGGTTCTAAAGATTTTATGCTTTTACAAACTTTAGGATATACCATACAAATCAATTTGCTACTAGCAATTTTTAATTTAATTCCCGTGCCGCCTTTAGACGGAAGTAAAATCGTTGCCGCATTATTGCCCACGCAGCAAAGTTTAAAGTATTTAAGAATGGAACGTTTTGGTATGATATTTGTTGTTTTACTTATAATATTAGGTGGTTTTAGACTGATAATAGTACCGATTTTAAATTTTTGTTTAAACTTTATATATATGATAATTGGAGCATAAAGATATGGAAGATAAAAATATTGTTGTTTCCGGCATGCGCCCGACAGGTCGTTTACACTTAGGTAATTATTTCGGCGCTTTAAGCAATTTTGTTAAATTACAAAACGAGCATAAATGCTTCTTTTTTGTAGCAGATTTACACGCTCTTACCACCGCTTACGACAGAACCGAAAACCTTGCTTTAAACAGCAAACAGATGGTTATAGATTGGCTTGCGGCAGGTTTGAATCCGGAAAAATGCACTATCTTTATTCAATCTCATGTTCCCGAAGTCAGCGAACTTGCCACCTTGCTTGGTATGTTTACACCTCTTGGCTGGTTGCTTAGAAACCCAACATATAAAGAACAATTAAATGAACTTATCAAGAAAAAATATGCAGGGCAGGAAGATAAAGGCGCGGCTCAAAAAATTGCTATGCTTACCGAGCAAGATTTAAATGAAATGGCCTCTTTTGGTTTTCTTGGTTACCCTGTTTTAATGGCAACTGATATTTTAATACACAAAGCGACCTATGTTCCCGTCGGACAAGACCAAATTGCCCACCTTGAAATTGCCCGCGATATTGTGCGCCGTTTTAGTGATATTTATAAGAGTGATGCTCTTGTTGAGCCAAAACCGCTTTTAACTAAAATTCCCAAAGTGCCCGGTCTTGACGGTCGCAAAATGTCAAAATCTTACGGCAACACCATTGAACTTGGCGAAGACCTTGAAAGCGTTCGCAAAAAAGTTATGGCGATGTTTACCGACCCTAATAAGAAAAAAGCAAACGATCCCGCAAATCCAGACGGTTGCGCCGTTTTTGCTTTCCATAAAATTTATAATAAAGATTTTGCTAAAAAAGAAGCCGATTGCCGCGCGGGTGCTTGCGGTTGCGTTGCTTGTAAAAAAGAACTTTTTGAACTTATGGCAACAGAGATTGACGCTTTTAATAAACGCCGCGAGGCTTTCGCTAAAGATGAAGATTATCTTAGAGAAATCCTAAAAGAAGGTGCTTTAAAAGCAAGAGAAAGCGCCGCAAAAACTTTAAGCGAAGTTAAAAGAGTAATGAATATTTTATGACGAAAGAAGATTTAAAAATACATCTTGATATTTTTGAAGGGCCGATGGACCTTCTCTTGCACTTGATTAAAAAAGATAATCTTGATATTTATGATATCAATATCTCAGAAATCACAGCACAGTATCTTGAGTATTTAGACATTATCAAACAATTAAATTTGGAAATTGCCGGCGAGTTTTTGGTTATGGCAAGCACGCTTATGCAAATAAAAGCGCGCCAACTTTTGCCTTCCCAAGTGCCGACATCCGAAAATGAAGGACCGGACCCCGCAAAAGAACTTATTGAAAAACTTGTTGAATATCAAAAGTTTAAAGAGGCCTCTAAATTTTTGGAAACTAATTTTGAAAAAAATAAAGATAATTTTTATAAATCCACACCGGTTTTTGACTCGGGCGAAAGAGTTCTTGAAGTGCAAATTTTTGATTTACTTGCCGCAGTCCGCCGTGCTTTTAAAAAGATAGAAGAAAAACAACACGCAGACCTTTTGAAAATAGAAGAATTTCCGATAGATAAAAAAATGGATAAACTTATTATGCTTTTAAAAGCGCGCCCTTGGGTTTTAATTGATGATATTTTTGTGGGCGAAACAAAAAAAAGAGGCGTAATAACTTGTTTTATGGCTTTGCTTGAACTTTTAAAAATCGGCAAACTTTTAGCAAGACAAGACCAAGATAAAAGGGAAATAAGAATCTATTTAAACCCAGAAAATAAAGATAAAGATTATCACAATTTAATCAAACAACAAGAGGAACAAGAAAATGGAAAATAACCCCGAAGAACAACAAAAACAGGAAAACCTGCAAGATATACTTTCAGGTGAAGATTATAAAAAAATTATAGAAAATTTGCTATTTATTACCGATAGACCACTGACACTTGCAAAACTTTCCCAAGTAGCGCAGGTCAATGACGTTGCTTTAACCGGCGAACTTGTAAGATTACTTCAGCAGGAATATACACAAACAAACCGCGCCATTAGAATAGTTGAAATCGGTGGGGGGTTCCAGATGGCAACCAAACCGGAATACGGTCGTTGGGTTCGCCAATTATTTAATGAAAAAAGTTCAACAAAACTTTCAAACGCCGCTTTAGAAACTTTAGCAATTATCGCCTATAAACAACCTATCACAAGAGCGGAAATTGAATCTATCCGCGGGGTTGATATTGTTGCTCCTCTTGAAAAAATTATGGAAAGGGGACTTGTTAAAATAGTCGGCAAAAAAGATGTTCCGGGTAAACCGCTTGTTTACGGCACAACAGAAGAATTTTTAAGACTTTTTGGTTTGAACTCTCTTTCACAATTACCGGAGTTAAAAACTTTTGCCGCAAAAGAAATAAAAGAAGTCCAAAACGATTTGCCTTTTAATACACCTCTTCCTAAGACTAATGATATTTTACCTTTGGAAGAAGGTGAGAATAAAGAAGTTTTGCCAAAAGCGGAAGAACCCACTTTTGATTTTGAACAAAAAGAAGAAGTTAAACCTTCCCAAAAACAAGAAACAAAAACAGATTTAGAAGAAGAACCTGCCCAAATAGAAACAAGCGAAGTTATTGACAATGCTATGGGACAAAATGAGATTAAATAGGAGATTTTATTATGAATATAGTTTTAGCCGCAAGTGAAGCTTTTCCCTTTTGTAAAACCGGTGGTCTTGCCGATGTGGTAGGAGCACTCACCCAAGATTTTTCCCGCGCAAGAGGAGCAAAAGTAATTTTATTTTTGCCTCATTACAGAAACATTTCCAATTCCTCTTCCTTAAAAAGAGTACCCGGCACTTTTTATGTACCTATCGGTCAAAAACTGGAAGAAGCCAGAATTTCTTATCTCAAATGGGGAAATGCTTTAGTTTTCTTTATCGGCTCTTCAAAATACTTTGACCGACCGGAATTATATTCTACCAAAAAAGGTGATTATGCCGATAATGACGAACGCTTTATATTTTACAGCCGCGCCGTTTTAGAGGCCTGTAAATTTATAGGTTTTAGGCCGGATATTATCCACGCAAACGATTGGCAAGCAGGTCTTATTCCGGCTTATCTTCAAACGGTTTATAAAACTGATGCCTTCTTTACCAGAACGCGCAGTCTGTTTACCATACATAATATCGCCTATCAAGGTTATTTCCCTAAAGAAAGTTTTGAAAAGGCCGGCTTCTTTTGGGCAGATTTTACTCCCGATAAATTTGAGTATTGGGGGGGTATAAGTTACTTAAAAACAGGTATTGTTTTTGCCGATAAAGTAACAACCGTCAGTCCTACTTATGCAAGAGAACTTTTAAACGGTCAAAACAGTTTCGGTCTTGAAGGCGTTTTAAGAAATAAAGGCAATGACTTTACCGGTATTATAAACGGTATTGACGGCGAAGTTTGGGATCCGCAAAGTGATACTCTTTTACCTATGGGTTACGATGATGAATCTTTGCAAGGCAAACGCAAATGTAAGGTGAGTTTGCAAAAAGAACTCAGCCTTGATGAAAATCCAAATGTTCCGCTTCTGGGTGTAGTTAGCCGTCTTGCCTATCAAAAAGGTATTGATTTAATTGCCGATATTATTCCGCATTTCGCCGGAAAAGTGCAATTTGTCATAGAAGGTAAAGGAGAACAAAGAGCAGAAGAAATTTTGAAAAATATTGCTTCAACTTATCCAAAACAAGTTGCCTTTAGACCTGTCCACGATGAAGTTTTAGCCCATAAAATCTACGGTGCAAGCGATATCTTTTTAATGCCATCCCGTTTTGAGCCGTGCGGCCTTAGCCAAATGATTGCAATGAGATATGGTTCTTTGCCGATAGTTTCACGAGTCGGCGGACTGAGAGATACCGTTATTCCTTATGGACAAGGTTCCAATGAGCCAACCGGGTTTTTTATAAATATGCTTGATGCCGGCGGACTGGCCGAAGCCATTGAACAAGCACTGAGCGTTTACTCTCAACAAAATGTTTGGCAACAACTTATGACTACTGCTATGCTCAAAAATTTCTCTTGGGAAAACTCCTCAAAACAATATTTAAAAATCTTTGCCGACTTAATAAAAAGAGGTCCTAAATGGTAAAAAAATTATTCATTTTTGCCTTTTGTTTTTTGTTTTTAACAAGTTTTGCTTTTGCTGCTAAAGAAGAAAAAACAGAACCAAGAAATGTAATTTTATTTATTGCCGACGGAACAGGGCCGACGATTATGCACCTTTTGATACAATATGCAAAACTCGCACCGAAAAGTCCTTTTCAGGATAGACAGTCGACCTTAGAAAAATTAATTAATGAAGGTAAATTATCTTTAGTTCACAACGACACGGCTTTTAGTATTGTTTCCGATTCCGCAGCCGCAGCAACGCAGTTTGCAACAGGACACAAAACCCAGCCCGAAGCACTCGGCGTTGACAAAGATTTAAACCCCGTATCAAGCGTTTTAATCGAAGCAAAAGAAAAAGGCAAAGCAACCGGCGTTCTTACGGATACTTATGTTTTAGACGCAACTCCGGCGGGTTTTTTCGGGCATGTGGAAAGTAGAAAAGATTATACAACCCTTTCTAAAAATCTTCTTGAAGTTAAACCCGATATTGTAATGGGGGGAGGTTTTAACCATTTTGTAAGTAAAGCAAATATAGAAAGCGGAGATTTAGAAAATATTTTAAAAAAAGTTCCTTATGCCGCTGAAATAGAACCCAAAAATAAAGATGATAAAACTTTTGAAACTTTACTGAAAAGCGGTTATGCATTAGTCTTCGACGAAAAAGGATTAAATAAAGCAAAAGCAAATAAAATCTTCGGTCTTTTTGCAGCGGAAGGATATCCTTTTAACATTGACGGTTTAAAAACAGCACCGAGTTTGCCTGTAATGACTAAAAAAGCCGTTGAAGTTTTAAGCAAAAACAAACAAGGTTTCTTTTTAATGGTCGAAGCAGGTGAGGTTGACTGGGCCGCCCACACAAATGATGCCGCTACAACTTTAAGGGAAATGCTTGAAGCAGAAGAAACCCTTGCCTATTTAAAAACTTGGGTTGATAATCATCCTAATACGCTATTAATTATTACTGCAGATCACGATACCGGCGGTTTTGGTTTTAACTATCAAAAAATCTCCAAAGAAGAAAAAGAAAATAAAATGGATAAAGGTTATATACAGGGTAAATATGATTATATCACTCTTGATAATTTAGATAAATTACTTGAACAAAAAGCAAGTTTTTATATCTTAGAAAAAGAATTTAAAGCCCTACCGAAAGAAAAACAAACTCCTCAAAATGCGCTAAAAATTATAAACGATAATCTTAACTTAAACTTAACTTTAAAACAAATCGATTTAGAAGAAGACCAAACAGATTTCAGTTTTAATAAGGCAATAAAAAAAGCCTCTGAAAACTTGGGCATAGTGTGGAATACAAAGAAACATACCTCAAGTCCGCTTTTAATTATTTTTTACGGCGCACAAGTCAAAGCACCGAACTTTATGCACAATACCCAAATTGCGCAAATAATAAGGAATTATTTTAATGAAGAACAATAATTTTATAACTATTTTATTTAACGGTCACAGACGTGTCTTTTTTATTCTCTTTGCCATAACTTTGCTTGCGCAAATTTTTGTTTTTTCGCGTCAAAATGCAAGTTATGCCTTAAACTCTATTCAAAAAGATTTCAAGATAGTACTTTCTTATAATGCGCCGCAAGAAAAGCAAGATTCTTTACAAAATGTCTTAAAACATTTAAGCGGTGTCAATAGTTTTAAGCAATTAAGTTCACAAGATATTTTTGATATTTTTTCTAAAGGGACAAAGGGGCAAAGCGACTATGTTTTAAACCCTGCCTTTGTGCCTGCCTTATACGAAGTTGAAGTGAGTGAGCAAGTTTTACTTAATACGGAAACTTGGTTAAAAAATAATCTTTACAATTTTGACGAAAATTTAGAAGTATACTACAAAACTCAAGAGAGCAAACTTTGTGTTTACTTAAAGGCCTTTATAAAGTATATTGATATTTTGGCAATTTTAGTTGTCTTGATGTTTATTTCTTTTGGCTTTTTTGTGGAGGCATACTACATCAAAATCTCAACCGCAAAAGAACGTTTCTGCGGTATTTTATGCGGCTTAATTGCAAGTTTTCTGGCTTTGCTTACAAGCCATATTTTACTAACTTATTTGAGTCTTAACTTACCTTTTGAAAACATCTTTTCAAAAGAACAACTTATAATTGTATTTTTAGTCATGCTCCTTGGGGGGACATTGTCTAAATGGAAAAGATTTTAATTTGTTTTCTTGTTTTAGGATTTTTCTTCCCATCTTTAAGTTATGGCGCAGATCGCCAAGAATTAGCACGCCTTGAACAAGAAGCCAAACAAAAAGAAGCCCAGTTAAAAAAATATAAACAGCAAGAAAACCGCTTACAAAAAGAGGTTCAAAATCTCTCTCAAAAAGGCAAACAAACCGAGCAACTGGCAAAACGCCTTATAAATGACATTGAAACCCTTAAAGGCAAGGCATCCTCTACCGAAGAACAAAAAAAACAACTTGAACAAACCCTTTCCCTTTGGCAAGCCCTAGTTGCAACCGAAAGCAATTATTACACTTTAGAAAGTGCCTTAAACAATTCTTTTTACGATACAAAACAACTTGAAAAATTGTTAATTATAAAATCTCTTATTGTAAGCCACGCTAATTTCTTAGAACAACTTGACAACCAAACGACCTTGCGTCTAAAAGAGTTAAAAGAAATTGAAGAAAAAAATAAATCTCTTGAATTAAAACATCAGGACACTTTATCCCAAAAAGAATTGCTTGCCAAAAATTACGAGCAGAAAAAACAAGATTTACAGACGGCACATCAGTTATACGAGCAAAGCAAAAAAGAATTAAACGAACTTAAAGAAAGTGCAAAACAATTACAAAAACTTTTACAACAAGCCGAAGAAGCCCGCAAAAAACAAAATAAACAGCAAGGTAAAGTTACCTCTAAAGCGGCAATAAATGTAAAAGAAAATTCGCTTGTCTGGCCAATAAAAGGTAAAATAATAAGTAAATTCGGTAAAGAATATCAAGAACAACTAAAAACTTGGATTTTTAGGGATGGTATTAAAATCGCCGCAAAACAGGGACAACCTGTCCTTGCCGTAGCAGACGGCACCGTAATTTTTGCAGGGGAGTTCCGCTCTTACGGCAATGTTGTTATCGTTGATCACGGGGAAGGTTTCTTTACCATTTACGGGTTTTTAAGTAAGATACAAGCCCAGCAAGGTCAAAAAGTTATTGAAGGTCAAATTATAGGTCTTGTCGGGCAAGATACGCAAGGACCGGGTATGGGTAGTAATCAAAGTGCCTTATATTTTGAAATAAGAAAAGGCACCAGCGCTCAGGATCCGGAAATTTGGCTTAATTAAGATTTTGTAAGATTTATAAAAGGAGTTATTATGAAAAAGAAAGTAAATAAATATGTAATTTTTATGGTTGCGACATTTTTTGTAGGCAGCTTGTTTCCTTTTGCCTATTCCGGCGTTAACAGCGGACTTGAGGAAATGAAGATTATGGTTGATGTTGTAGATAAAATTAAAGTCAACTATGTAGAAGAAAAAGAAAATAAAGAACTTTTGGAAAATGCCTTAACCGGTATGGTTAGAGGACTTGATGAATTTTCTGACTTTGTTACAAAAAAAGATATGAAACCTATGCAAGAAGAAACAAGAGGAGAATTCGGCGGGGTAGGTATGCGCCTTGACGCTTCCAAAAAAGATAGACTTATCGTTACAACTCCTATGCCAAATACGCCTGCTTATAAAGCCGGTATCGAACCAAACGACGAAATTTTAAAAATTGACAATAAATTGGTTAAAGATATGACTAGCGAAGAAGCCGTTGCGGCTTTAAGGGGAGTCGTAGGCACCGATGTTAAAGTACTAATAGAAAGAATCGGAAAAGGCAATAAAAAAGAACAAAAGACCTTTACTTTAAAAAGAACAAAAATTATTCCGCAAGTTGTATACTCAAGAATGTTAGAAGATAATATAGGTTATGTTTATGTTCAAGATTTCTCTGGTCATACTACGCAAGATTTTCAAAACGCCCTTCAAGATTTAACTAAAAAAGGTATGCAAGCACTTATTTTGGATTTGCGCTTCAACCCAGGCGGTCTTTTAGACAGCGCGGTAGATATGGTAAAAATGTTTGTGGGGGAAAACAAACTTATCGTCTATACAAAAGGGCGCAACCCCGATTTCTTTAAAGAATATAAAAGTGTTGAAAAAGCAAAATATGCGGATTTACCTATAATCTTACTTGTAAATGAAATGTCTGCTTCCGGCAGTGAAATTGTTGCCGGTGCTTTACAAGATCACAAACGCGCTTTCTTAATTGGGGCAAGAACTTTTGGTAAAGGTAGTGTTCAACAGATTATGAATCTTGAAGGCGGTGCCGGTTTAAGATTAACCGTTGCGCGCTATTATACACCGCTCGGTCGTATGATACATAAAAACTTTAAAGCCAAAAATCCCGATGAAACAGGCGGTATTTTGCCCGACATGGTAATACCCGTTGATCTTGCAACGGCACGCAAAGCAACTTTATATACAACAAATTATGTTTACTCTCCTTCTAAAAAAACCTCTTTGCCCGATGAAAGTTTAAAAGCAAAAGATATCGCGCTTGAAAGAGCAACTGAAATCTTAAAAGCCCGCAAGAGTCTTGCCGCTTTGCTTACTTTACAAAAAGAAGAAAAAGATAAACAAGAAGAAAAATCTCAAGATACTGCGGAGAATAAATAAGTTGAAAGATTTTTATATTTTAGGTATTGAAAGCACCTGCGATGAAACTTCCGCCGCCCTTTTAAGAAACGGGCAGGAGATTGTTTCCAACGTCGTTTACAGTCAAATTGAACTGCATAAAAAATATGCCGGTGTCGTGCCGGAACTTGCAAGCCGCGCGCACGCCGCAAAAATTGCAAGTGTTATTAGTAGCGCTCTTGGCAAAATTAAACCCGATTATATTGCTTTTGCTAACGGACCGGGTTTACCAGGCGGTCTTTTGGTTGGTTCTATTGCCGCGCAAACTTTGGCTTTGCTTTATAATAAACCTTTGCTCGGAGTCAATCACCTTGAAGGGCATTTATTTGCCTGTGAACTTACCGGCACGCCTAAAATTGAACCTTTAACTTTTCCTTTAATTGCGCTTATTGTTTCAGGCGGACATACAGAGTTATGGCTGGTCAAAAATTACGGCGTATATAAACAACTCGGTAAAACGCGTGATGATGCAGCAGGGGAAGCCTTTGATAAAGTTTCAAAACTTTTAGGACTTGGCTACCCCGGCGGTCCGCAAGTTTCAAAATATGCTTTACAAGGTGATAAAAATAAAATAAAATTTCCAAGACCGTTTATGCCCGGCACCTTTGAGTTTTCTTTCAGCGGTTTAAAAACTGCCGTCAGTTATTATTTAAGAGATAACAAAAATGCAAATAAGGCAGATATTTGTGCTGCTTTTCAGAGTGCAGTTGTTGAAACTTTAGTTAAAAAAACACTAGAAGCGGCAAAAAAATATAAGGTCAAAACTATTGCTGTTGGCGGTGGCGTAGCGGCAAATAATGCTTTAGAAGAATTAATGAAGCAGGAAGCCCAGAAAGCCGGTTTTAAAGCACGTTTTGTAAAAAAGGGACTTTCCTCAGATAATGCCGCTATGATTGCACTTGCGGCTTATAAAAAGATACAATTTAAGGCAAAACAAGGTAAAATAAATATAGACCCTAATATGATTGTAAGGAGTTGGAACAAATAATGCTTTTTTGGATGATGCCCGATAATGCGGAAAGAACGCAAAGTATCATGGAAGATTTCCTTAAAGATTTTAAAAAGGAAAATCCTTCCATAGATATTGAAGTAAAAGTTATTAACCGCGCAACTTTATGGAATAAAATCTTTTCTCTTCGCCATTTAGTCCGTTCAGGCAAAGGACCGGATATTATTGCTATGCCACATTACTGGACAGAACTTTTAATAAAAGCCGGCGTTTTAGTTAATCTTACGGAATTTGATAAGACTTTTAGAGTTGATAATTACCTTGAACTTTTACATCCTCATTGTTACAAAAAAAACACTTCCGATATTTATTCTATTCCGTGGTGGTTTGATATTACCGCTCTGCATTACAGAGAAGACCACCTCTTACAAGTTTGCAATAATCCCCAACAACTTTTAGGCACTTGGCAAGGTATGCTTGAAGCGTGTAAATTATTAAAAGAACGCTTTAGTGAAGTTGAAGGATATTTCCCTATGCAAAACAGCGATTGGCGCGGTTCTTTATCTCACCGTGCTGTTCTGCCTTGCATTTGGAGCAAAGGCGGTTTCCTTATGGATGAAAAGGAAAACCTTTCCGGCTTTAATGTACAGGAAACAAGACAGGGTATAGAAGATTTTGCCACCCTTGCCTTGAAAGGTTATATGCCTATTTTAAGGGAAAGAAGTTCGCTTGGCACGATATCCTCAGGTTATGCAAGTATGGTTATGACGCGCCGTCAAGGTATTGCTATGTTTGAGGGACAAAGAGCAAACTTTGAAGTTAAAACTTTGCCCATCCCAAGAACGGGCAAAAACTCCGTAAACTATTTAGAAGCCATAAACTTGGCTTTGGTTAGGGGAGAAAATCAGGAACAGGCAGCACTTTTGGTTAAGTGGTTAACAAAGCCGGAAAATCAAATAAAATATGCCGCTTTGACGGAAGTCTTCCCGTCTTTAGAAGCAAGTTTTGAAAATTTCTTAATATCTTCGCCTGTGCGTGTGCAAAATTATACAAAAATTCTTGCTACGGCAAGAACGCTTACAAGCCACCTTGCAAGCGGAACTTTAATGGAAATGCTTGCCGAAGTTATGACAAGAACAGCAAGCGATATCGTCAGAAATAATTATACTCTTATTAACTTAGAACAGTATTTACACAAAGAACAAAAAGAAGCCGACGATATTCTGAGTTTATACGGAGAATAACCCTATGCCAAGAATAAATTTACTTTATGATTTTTATAGAAAGATGGCGCAAAGGTTCTTTTCCTTTGAAGATTTAATGCATCATGCTTTGCCCATAATGGCAGACTATTTAGACGCGCAAAGAATATCCTTTTTTAATTGGGAAGAAGAAAAATCAATTATTTCCTTACACACAACTTCTTTGAATGGCGAAATCTTTGAACTGCAGGAAAATATTTTTGCAGATAAAAACTCTCCCGAAATCATAAAATTTTTACAAGACGGTTTAATGGATTCGCCCACTTTAGATTATCCCGCAATTTACGCTCTTGTAAAATGGCGCACCCCACTTGAAAGTTTAAAAGCCTTAACTTCCGGTCAGCAAATGCGCAGCCGCTACGGTGTTTTAAGATTTGAAAGATTCAAAAAAAGTAAAGTTTTTACTCAAAGCGATAAACAAATTATTTTAGGGCTTTGTAGCGAACTTTCTTCTAAAATCAATGTGATAGAAATTGATTCTTATCACATGTCCCAACTTGAACGAGCACGAGCCTTAAACGGTCTTGCCAAACTTTTTGCAAGTTCACTTCGCCTTGCCGATAGTTTAAAAGAGATTTTAAAAAGCATACAAAACACCTTCCACTTTGATAGAACTTCCATGTATCTTTTAGACCCCAAAACCCAAGTGGTAAATGAGGCTTACAGCGCAGACCTTTCCGGCGAAGTTAAAAGTATTGATATTTCAAAAAACATCCATAGAGCATTTACGACACGTTGCCCAGGGGGGGACTATGTTTGCCCTTTAATAACAAGTTCAGATATTGTTTTATCTTTACCTTTAAGTATGCAGTCAAATAATCTCGGTTGGCTTGTGTTTGATAATATGCTTTCGCGCACAAAAATTTCACAAGAAGATATTTTATCTTTAAAACAATTTTCCACACAAATTGCCCTTGCTATTGATAATGCACGGCTTTTTGAAAAGGTTCAGGAACTTTCAAATTACGACGAACTTACAAAACTTTGCTTAAGAAGATTTTTTAATGAAAACCTTTCGCAGGAAATTTACCGCTCGCAAAGATTTAATTTAACCCTTGCCATAATTTTGCTTGATATAGACCACTTTAAAACCATTAACGATACCTACGGCCACATTTTTGGCGATGAGGCTTTAAAAGAAGTAAGCCAAGTCATCAGAACAAGCCTTAGGCAAACCGATATTCCTTGCCGCTACGGCGGGGATGAAATTATAATTATGCTTCCGCGCACCACTGCCGAAGAAGCAAAGCATATTGCAAAAAGGCTTTCCCAAAAAGTCAAAGCAATCAAAATGAATCCTGAACTTACCAAAGGGCAAGAAGTACACCTTTCCATAAGTCAAGGTATTGCTGTTTATCCTTATGATTCCCAAGACCAAGCCGACCTTATCCATTGTGCCGATGAGGCCCTTTACTATGTTAAAGAAGGCGGTAGAGGTTTCTGGGCAAGTTACAGCGACGTAAAAAATAAAGACAATAAAGAAGGAAACCTTAATTTGCCTTAATTTCCTCTCATCAAGCCCTTTAATGTAAAAGAGGGGGAGTAAAGGTTTCTGGACCAATTACAGCAACGTAAAAAATAAATCAAAAGACGAAAAATAATCTCTCAAAATATATAGGTCTTTAGACCCAGATTTCTATAGGTCTTTTTTCTACTCTCATCTGGGTCTAATGACTCTTTTATTTCTTATCCAAACTACTATAATTTAAGTATAGAGGTATCTTTTAAAGAAAGGCATGAAAAATGAAAAATTTTATTTTGCGCATACATACATTAAAATTAACCCCCAAAGCAATAAAAAAATTAAATAAAACAATTTGCATTATCCTTTCCTTTATAATGCTTTTTAATATTTCTGCCCAAGCATTAGGACCTTCTATGGCTTCTGTCGAAGTGGAAAAAGAATTAAAAACTGCTTTACAAGACGCCTATAACACTAATCAACCTTCTAGCGATATAGAAAAAAATTGGCAATTTTGTTCTAAACAACATGAAAAAACATCCTGCAGGTCTTATATTGACTCAATAAGTGAAATGTTTATTGACACCAGAGATTCAATAGAGGACGGCGAAGAAGTTAAAGAAGAAAAAGAAGAACAACCTATTTCTCAAAGGGAATATAATAAAGAACTTCAGGAAAATACCCAAAACGAATACGAAAAAAATATTAAATCAATAGAAAATGCCTTTAAAATAAAAAAAAGAACTTTAGATTTTAAATATCAAAATATTCCTTTTGGCTCTACAGAGAATCAATATCCTCTTGAAATGCAGAGATTAAATGATTGGAAACAAGAAAATTTGAAAGCCGTCAATTCTTGGAAAAACGAAACCTTAAACAATAAGCAAAAGTATTATGAGCAATATCTAAAAGAATTTGAAAAAAGCAAAGCGGAATATAAAGAAGAATTGGAAAAAGCCAAAAACGAATTTTTACAAGAAATTGCTGCCAATATGGCTGAAATGCTTGTAAATAAGAAAACTAAAACTACTAACGGAACTATATCTTACTACAATTTTGATTCTGAATATATAGATAAAATAGTGAATGTTATTATTATGTTGCTCTCTATGGAAAGTGATGATGTTAAATTCTTTAACAGTCAAGAAAAGCAAGACATCTTTAACTATTTTAAAAATCAATTAACAAAAAATGCTTGTAAATTTCACGATGTCCGTAATATGTCAGATTGGGAAGCAGAAAAACTTGTTCAGAGTGTGAGGAATACCGCAGCTCAAAGACAAGAAAATCTAAGATCATCAGTTGGTTATGACTCAATGCATAAACAATATCTAACTATTCATCTTCCGCAGGCAATAGATGCGGGATACGGCACTCACCCGGAACTTATAAATCCGCAAGCGTGTCAAAGTGCTATGACGGCTCTAAAAGGCTTGGCTTTCTTTAAAAAATATAATATGAACGCAGTTATGAATTTTATGATAAGTCATCTTGAAGAGCCGACATCTGCTGAAATTTTACTTTTAGGAACAGATACTTTACTCCAAACAAATAATACTTATTTACTTGAGGTCGTATTTTACAAAACTGCAGAAATAAGTCAAACATTCGCTCATGACGATGAAGATGAAGGCGGAGAAAATTTAGATCTTAAAGAAAGTATGGTTTTTGACGATAGATATTACAGATCTCCGTTCCAATATTCCCGTTGGTCCAAAGAAAACGGCGGTGGAGATGTTTGGCAAGATATAGCGGAAATTTTTTCTAATTATCGTAAAGAGAATCCAAAAGATTATGTCATTAAGCAAGTATTAGATAAAGTTGTAGACCTATCTGTTAACGTTCGGGTTTCAGGAAATTCCGAGGTTTTAGCTTCAGATATTACATTTACCCACAATATTCCCTTTATATATGGAATCTTATTATACCATCCGGATATATTTGATAATTTTGTTCCTCGTGCGGCTACTGTCGGTGGACATGGCATGGGATATAGATATAGAGGAAGAACTGTTCATTTCACTTATCTTACAGATAAAGTGAAAATGTATATCATTGATGAAGAAAAAGGAATAATTTATATAAACGACAGTGATACAATTGAAGAAATGTTATCCGACGGAGATAGACTTTATGAAGTAGAAAAAAAAGCCGGCGATATTCGCAAAAGAGAATATGAAAAATATAAAAACAATTTAAGTAATAAACAACAAAAGTATCGCGAGTCGATTTCTAAGAAAAATCTTGAACCCAGTGCCGTTTTCGCCGAGGTATTTTATAAACAGGATTTTGTAGATTTAACTACAGAAGAAAAATTGGCTATGGATAGAGCCCTAGAAAAAAAATATCCTCACCTTAAAAAATATAGTCCAAAGCATAAAGATAAATTGGAAAATCATAGAACGGCTTTAGTTGTAATAGATGTCAGTGCGATGGTGATAGATATTGCCTTAACTGTGTGGTGCGTCGCAGATGTATATAAGCTTGCCAAGTTGGGGATAAAAAGTATAAAAGCCATTAGAGGGCTTATAAAAGCGGGTAAAATTGCCAGCAACTTAGCCCCTGCCAGAAAAGCGCGTTTCCTTAGGACTTTACTAAAAAAACACCCAAATATTATTAAAGCAAATAAAAAAATAAAGCAAATAAAAAGTATACCTGCCAGAATAACAAACAAATATCCTTCTTATAGCGTGGGAGTTCCTTTACAACGTTTATCACACAACGGAGAAAGAGTTTTAACCATAACAAAACTTGACGGAACTTCTGTAAGTATCGGCAAAAATGTCGAAACGGTTGTAAAAGAAACCCCCGTTAAACCCAAAATGCCGACTTTAGAACAGGAAGGTATTTCAAAAACTGTTGTAAGATTTGAAAGCAAAGATTCGTTGACTAATAAAGCCATAAAGGCACAAACTAAAGAAAAAGTCAATCAAAAACTTATGAACAGATGGTATAATTATAATCCTTCTACAACAAGTGGAGATAAATCCTTTGTGGAACATTTAAATAAAGGCGAGCTGGCTCCTGTCGGAAATATTACAAAAAAAGAAATTGCTACCCCCGCGGAAGATATTCAAAAGTATGTAGATGATATTATAAACTCCTATAAAGAAAAAGGAGCTATTATTTATGAAGAAGATTTAAGAAAAATAATTTACAATGAAAAGAAAGCCGGCGGTTTATTAGAGAAAGTTGTAGTCCCGAAAAAACTAACAGATAATCAAACTTGGGGTAATTTTTATACAAACTTAAAAGAGGCAATGAGATGTGGCGATAAAAACGCAATCGAATTTTATAACCAATACCTTTCTAAGATACTTGAACCTTCCGATATGATTGTTTTTAAGGAAATGAATATTCCGGGTATGAATCCAAATTACGAAACAGCAATGTCTATAGAAAAAGCCATAGCCGCCCAAAGTGATAAAAGAATTATTATTCTTGATGAAAATTATGGTTTAAAGGTTGTTAATCCTCATAAAGAGAAGGTTGGAGAAAATATTTATAAACTAATAACAGGAGATGTTAAATGCGTTTTTGAACGCCAAGAAGCAGGTGGACAGTTAAGAGAGTTTGTAGTATTAAATTGGAATGAAAAGAATATACCTAACGCTATTGTGCTTGAAGTGGATAATCTTAAAGGTGTAAATGTTGTAGTAACAAATTATGAGGCTAGTTCCAGCAACAGAATTATTAAAGAATTAAATAAAACGGTTAAAGACGCTAACGGCGTTTCAAGATATGCTTACAGACAAGCTCTTTATATAGATGAAGAATCTGCAAAAATACTTAAAACATTGAGGACCCCTACAACTAGAAACAATCATCCTTGATTATAATTTACTTTAATGTTATCATATATATAACGATAAAAACGGAGGCAGTAAAAAATGTCAACCAAAACATATCTGCAAGATATCTTGGAGCAAGTTGCTAAAAGAGATCCCGCAGAACAGTTATTCCAACAAGCAGTAAAGGAAGTTCTTTCCACATTAGAGCCTATTTTAGAGGCCGAACCTAAATACCAAAAATACGCAATTCTTGAAAGGTTAGTTGAACCTGAAAGAATTATCACTTTCCGCGTTCCGTGGTGTGATGATAAGGGCAATATCCGCGTAAATCGTGGATATAGAGTCCAATTTAACAGTGCAATCGGGCCTTATAAAGGCGGTTGCCGTTTCCATGAAACCGTAACTTTAAGTATGCTCAAATTTTTAGGTTTTGAACAAACTTTCAAAAACAGTCTTACCGGATTGCCTATGGGCGGCGGTAAGGGCGGTTCAGATTTTGATTACAGAGGTAAAAGCGAAATGGAAGTTATGCGCTTTTGCCAATCTTTTATGAACGAACTTTATCGCCATATCGGGCAATTTACTGATGTTCCCGCAGGCGACCTTGGTGTCGGTGCAAGAGAAGTCGGCTATATGTTCGGTCAATATAAAAAATTAACTAACCAATTTGTCGGCGTATTTACAGGTAAAGGGCCGTCCTTCGGCGGAAGTCTTATCAGACCTGAAGCCACCGGATACGGCGTTGTCTATTTTGCAGAAGAAATGCTCAAACGCGTTAATGAAAGCGTTAAAGGTAAAAATTGCATTATTTCCGGTACAGGTAATGTTGGTATTCATACTGCTGAAAAAATTATGCAACTTGGCGGAAAAGTCGTCGGGTTCAATGATTATGACGGCGCAGTTTATGATAAAGACGGCCTTGATGCTGAAAAAATCGCTTTCCTTAAAGAACTCGTTTTCGTCAAGAGAGCAAGTCTTAAAGAATATGTTAAAAAATATACTAAAGCAGAATTCCACGAAGGCAAAAAATCTTGGTTCATTCCTTGTTTTGCGGCCTTCCCGACTGCTTGCGAAAACGAACTTAAACTTGAAGATGCCCAAACTCTCGTTAAAAACGGCGTTAAACTTGTTTGCGAAGGCGCAAATATGCCTTGCACTCCGGATGCTGTGGAACTCTTCCAAAAATCAGGTGTTTTATATGCTCCGGGCAAAGCAGCCAATGCAGGCGGGGTTGCCGTTTCCGGTTTGGAAATGACACAAAATTCTATCCGCCTTTCTTGGACCAAAGAAGAAGTTGAAGATAAACTACACAAGATTATGATAGGTATTCATAATTCTTGCGTAGACGCTGCAACAAAATATGGTAAGAAAGACGATTACTTACTCGGTGCAAATATCGCAGGCTTCAAAAAAGTTGCCGACGCTATGATTGCACAAGGCGTAATTTAAAACAGTAGTAAAAACGGGCGGAGAATGTGTGCCTCCGCCCGTTAATTTTTTGTAGGATTAAATTTAAAATTATGGAACTATTTATCAATGTTGACGGCGGAAGCCGCGGAAATCCCGGACCGGGCGCAAGCGGATGGATTATTAAAGATAAGAACGGCAAAGTGCTTGTTAAAGAAGGTTTATTCTTTAAAGAATGTACCAATAATCAGGCAGAATTTACCGCTTTAAAAATGGCTCTTAAAGCCGCAAGCGAATATGGTAAATGTTCCTTAAACATCAAAGCAGATTCCCAGTTAATGGTGCGCCAATATCTAGGGGAATATAAAATAAAAAACCCCGAATTGCAAGTTTTGATGGGGGAAATAAAAAAACTTGCCACAAATTTTAAACAAATAAATATCAACCATGTTCCGCGCGAACAGAACAAAGAAGCAGATGCAATTTGTAATCTTATTATGGATAGGGCTTTAAAAGGCGCAAAAGACGTTTCTACCGAAGTTAAAGAAGAAATTAACCCAACACCCGTAACAAAAACAGAACCTCAAAAATTACAACCTACGGTAGTAAAAGAAGAAAAAGTTTCAGCAATTAAAAAAGAAGAAAAAGACCCTATATTCAAAAAAACTTCTGCCGTAAAAAAAACAAAAGCAAAAAAAGCAAGCAAAAGAACTCCCGTTCAACTTGAATTATTTGATAAAATATAATTAGGGCAAGGAAATCGCTCCCATATTTTTGTGGGGGAGGAACTTCCGGACTCCTAGGGCAAAAGCGCCGTGTGAAAACGCGGGAGGGCAGGGCTATATTACCCTGTTCGACGGAAAGTGCAGCAGAAAAAATACCGCCTGTTTTAACAGGTAAGGGTGAAATGGCGGTTTAAGAGACCACCGCATAAAGAGTAATCTTTATGGCAAGGCAAACCCCGCTTGGAGCAAGGTCAAAGACGCCGATGCAGGGCCCCTGCGTTAAGGTAAAGTGGACCGCTTAGACAAATGGTTTCCGGCTTTAGTTTACTAAAGCAACAGAATCCGGGGTATTGCCCTACTTTTTTAAAATTGAGATAGAACAACTGTCACAAATATAACAACAAAAAAACCCTATCTTTGAAATAGGGTTTTTTTCATATTAAAATCTTTTTTTATTTTCCGCCACGTTGTTTAATAAGATCTGCTGTTTTGGGATGGGCGTTATCTTTAGCATATTGTAAAGCCGTTCTACCATAAGCATCTTCTGCATTTATTTCTATTTTTTTGCCGTCACCTTGATCAAGTCTTTCTTTGGATAATAAAAAGTTTACTACATTATAATATCCTTTTGCGGCGGCTATCATTAAAGGTGTTTCGCCTTCTTCGGCTCTTGCATTAACATTTGCTTTTCTGGAGTTAAGAAGTTTTACTGTCGCCAATATTTTTACTTCATCTTTGACAACATATGAATCTATGGCTGCCATCAAAGGAGTATAATTATAAGAACTTGTTTGTTCAATATTTGCGCCATTATCTAACAAAGCCACAAGAGCGTCATTTGCACAGTTTATCGCAGCAATACCGATTACCGTTTCCAAAAAACTGCTCGTTTTATGATTTTTATCTGCACCTTTTTTAATTAATAAATCCACGGTTTTACCCTGATTACTTCCTGCCGCAAACATAAGAGCAGTCCAACCATATTTGTTAGTTTCATCTATGCTCATATTTGGTTTATAATAAGAGAGTAGAAGTTCGCAAATATCATTATAACCTCTTTTAGCGGCAATCATTAAAAGGGTATTGTCTGCCCATTTCATATTGGGTTTTCCGCCTTTAGCAAGATATGCTTTAACGCCTTCATAATCATTGTTTTGAACTTTTTCAACAATATCTGCGGGGCCTACTTGTCGTACTTGAAGTTGAGTTAATTCCGTTTTAAATTCTTTCACAATATTTTCGTCTATTTTTGAAGCAATTTCTTCTTTAGTAAAACCGCTTGCTAAGAAAAAAACTGAACAAACAATTAATAATTTTTTCACTTCTAAATCTCCTGTTTGAAACTCTTATAAGTACATTATAGATTTATTTTAAAATGCTTCGCAAGAGTATTTGGACCCATATAAAACTAGGTCTTTAGACCCAAATAGAAAGGACTGCTTTGTAAAGCAGTCCTTTATATTTATCTTACGAATTTATCTTATATCTTAAGCAAGCCGCTTGCAAAAGCAATTATAGCCGCAAGGGCAACTGCAAGGATAAATAAAACTGATCCTTTTTCTTTTTTAGCAAAAATCGCTTTTCCGTCGGCAGATTGTCTCCTTGCCATAATAAAGAAAGGAATACCAAGAGCAAGAAAAATAAATGCCATAAACAAGTATTTTAAACCGGCTGCGTAAATTAGCCAAAAACCGTAAAAAGAGCCCAAAATACCCGTCATAATGGCAAGTTTTTTACCGCTTTTTTTTGCCTTTTCATACTCTCCGTTTTTAGTCAGTTTCCACAGATACATTGTGCTTGCGATATAAGCAGGCAAAACCATAACACCTGTAATACTTAACATTGTGTTCCAAGCATTATTGGAAAAATAAACCATAAGTATAGCAAGTTGCATAATAGCACTTGTTACCCATAAAGAAACACTCGGCGCGCCGTTTTTATTTTCCCTAGCAAATTGACGTGGAAAAGTGCCGTTTTTAGCAGCGGCAAAAGGTATTTCGGCCGAAATCATTGTCCACGCAAGCCAACTGAATAAAACGGCAATCAAAAGGCCTATATTCATTAACCAACTACCCCAAGGACCGACGAGTTTTTCCAAAATACCCGCAGTTGACGGATTGGCGATTTTGGCAATTTGTTCTTGATCCATAAAACCAAAAGGCAAAACGGAAAGCAAAACATAAATAACCAAACACCCTATAAAACCAAGAAAGGTGGCTTTGCTTACTTCGTTTTGGCTTTTGGCCCTGTTAGATAGCACCACGGCGCCCTCTATACCGATAAAGGCCCACAAGGTCACAAGCATTGTGCTTTTAAGTTGCGCGGAAAAAGGTCCAAGATTATCCGTTCTTAAATGGCCCCAAAAATCATAATTAAACTTATCAAAATTAAAAGCCAAAATAAGTAAAATTATAAAAATCGCAAGCGGTACAAGTTTACCGATAGTTCCCATAATATTCATTATGGCGGCCTGTTTAACACCTCTTAAAACAACAAAGTTAAAAAACCAAATTAAGAGCGAACCGCAAAATATGGAAAGCAAATTATTTCCGCCTACAAAATGCGGGGGGAAAAAGTAATTTAAAGCATCCATAGTTATAACGGCATAACCGACATTACCGAATATCTGCGAAAGCCAATATCCCCAACCGATAGTAAAACCGGTAAAAGGACCGAAACCATCCCTAGCATACATATAAATACCCGAAGTTAAATCCGGTTTAACTTCCGATAAAATGCTGAATGTATTTGCGATAAAGTACATACCTATACCCGTTATCAGCCACGCTATCAAAATAACGCCGACAGAAGCCCCTTGCGCCATATTTTGGGGGAGGGAAAAAATTCCTCCCCCGATCATAGAACTTATAACAATGGCGGCAAGACCTATAACGCCTAATTTACCTGCTGTATTATTGTTCTTGTTTCCCATAAATCACCTATTTTTTAATAATCACCGGTGCAGCATTTTTGAAGTTCAAAAAGCCAAGCACCGTTAGACAATAACCAAAAGGTTGAGTTAAGTTAAGATAATTATGGAAGAACTGAAACTCGCTATGTTTTTCAACACCTCTTAACATAAGTTCGTGGTTTAAAGATTTATTAAGCCACATTCTTGCGTGACCTTCGGCAATTTCATCGTCAATAGGTGTGCTAAAATATTCTACATATTCTGCCGCCCATCCACCGATTAAATTGCCTTTTTTATCTTTACCCCAGCAAATGCCGATGCCGGTTGCAATTGCTTTATGCTCGTTGATATTTGCGCCATTGCCTGCCATAATAACTTCTAACACCGCGCCGTGATGAAAACTATCCGCTACCATATCCACCGGCACGATATTGCCGTATAATTCTTTCGGTAAAACCGAAGTATAAGGAATAACATTAAAGTTTTCTATTTTTGCCTGTTTTAATGCGGAATCATAGCAAAAAGTTTCAAAAGGTTGTGGCGGAATACCGTCTTGCGCTTGGCCTGCACCGCCGCTATAAAAACATAAAGTCGGATATCTTGTTCCGTATTCCTGATTACAATTTTCTGTCATAAAACAAACCCCCGTAATTAAAACATAAATGTTGTTCTTAAGGAAACAACTGTCACAAATTCCTCTTCGGAATTTAAACCGGCATTAGGATAAACCTGAATATCCGGCGTAATTGTAAGGTATTGAGAAAACCCCCAAACCCATTGCGCTTCAAAAGCCATTTCATAAGCGCGGTTATAAACAGGGTAACCTAACCCCTGCGCACTTAACTGATTATAAGCCGCAGCAAAAGTTATAACATCCAAAGGATTTCTATCCAAAGGATTTTTATAAGCAAGACCTAAAACATAAGAACGGCTGATAGGCAAAATTTGCTCGCTAATACCGTTTATTCTGTTAAAGATAGTTAATTTTTCCGTCAAACCTTGCTGACTGTTAAGCGACCAACCCCAAGTATATCCTTCTTGTTCTTCAACGGAAGGCTGATAATACCCCAGTGCGCTATATTGCCCCGGTTTGCCAAATAAATTAAAACTATAACTTATGGAAGCAAAACCGGTATATTTACCGTCAAAGGCGGTGTCGAATTCAATTTTATTTCCGCTTACATTATGGGCATCTTGGTAACCGCCGCTTATAGTTAGATTTTCCGTCGGTGTAATTTGAATATAAGCACCCAAACTTGCCGAAGGATAGGCCTGCGTCGCATTTTGAGCAAGAACATAGTTTATTAAACCTGTTTGCTCGTTTGCGTCGTAATCTGTTCCGTCAAAGTTATAAATAGGGAACTGCCCCACAGTCCAAGAAAGCCAACTAAAAGCGCCACCCCAAGTATGAGTAAAAGAGGCTTGGCTAAAAGTATCCTCTCTTGTCGGATAATCATTGATAGAGTTTACAATTCCGCCTCTTTCCTGAAGAACGCCTGCTTCCTGCCCCCAATAACGAACCAAATTATAATTGAAGTTTAATTCGGCCGTTCCCATAAAACCTTTATCCTTAAATAAAGTCCAAGTGGCATAAGGATAGTAAATTGCCTGTATGGCTGTTTGCTTTCCGTTTGGCGAAAGCCTTTGCGCCGTAAAAGAAATATCCGCACCAAACTGAAGACCAATTATTTTTTCTACCGATTCTTTGAAATCGGAATAAAAAGCAAAAGGATCTTCAAGTTGTTGATGGGCTTGTTTATTTTCTTGCAAACGCCTTTGATGTTTAACAGGAGTAATAATTCCCGTATCTTCCCAGTCATCTTCTGTAAGAATAATCATAGGGCTTGCGTTTTGATTTTGGCTTGTCTTATTTTCTTCTGCTTGTATAAATACAGCAAAGCATAAAAGACATAGAATTGCCAATAGTAATATAACTATGTTTTTCTTCATTTAACCCCCTAGCGATAAAATATCGCTTTATAATTTATAGTAATTATTTAAACTAATGTCAAGTAATTATTTTTTAAAAAAATAATTTTATTAAAATCTTGACTTTCTTGCACTTTTCTGTATAATATTATATATGTTTAAAAAGATCTGTCTTTTAGGAGATAGTTTATGACAACAATTATTATTTCAATTTTAGCAGCACTCGGTATCGGTGGCGGTGTTATGATTGCCTCTAACGGCGGTGGCGGTGGTGGCTCAAGCAGTGCCGTTGTCGCTCCTGCAAATCCCGGCGGCTCAAGCGGTGGGGAACAAATCGGCGGAGGTGGCGGTTCTTCCGGTGGAGGCAACTCCGGCGGACAAACAAATCCAAATTTACCAACAGTCTCACCTTTTATTGAAAATGGTTCCACAAGTTCTATTACAACCCTTGGGCCGACATCAAAAAATAATACAACCTTAGAAAATAAGACTTTAACTATTGGGGTTGCGGCTTTTGTTCCTTATTTGGTAACCCAATTACCCTATGCTTCTTTACAAGGAACTTGGTATTCTTTCCCGCAAAGTTTTGTCGGTTGGGGTGATGGCTCCTATTTAGCAAAATACGGATCATCTCCCAATATGCAAATTTCCTTTAATTTAAACCAAATATCCTCTCAAAGTGATTTTGCGGATTTCTATCAGCATACTTCTGCTACTCCCAATACTATGCCTTTATCACAATTCTATTTAAATATTCCAACAGGAGAAGGAAACAGTTATTTCCTACAACTTAAGGGATCTACTTGGAATTTTACTTCGGCTAGTCTTGCTTTAGGGGGTAGAAAATTAGGTCTAAAAAACAGTGATTTTGGTTATTATGTTTGGACTACCGGTATTACCGGCGGATATGTTGAAGGATACCCCTATATACCTTATGAACAATATATCCGCAGTAAAAGCCGAGGGGAACAGTTCTATATGTTTGATAAATCCAAACAACTTGTCGGGCAGGAATTTAAAAACCGTTATCCCAATAACAGAGCAACTTTTACGGGAACAGTTATCGGCCTTCAACACGAAGAACATTCCAATTGTAATACCGGTTACAGCAATTATAATTTAACGGGAAATATAACCTTAAGTCTTAACTTTAACTTAGTTAGTAATAAGAGAACTTTTTCCGGCGCGATTACAAATGTTATGGTAGGAGATAAAACTTGGTATGACTTAAATTTATCAGGAGAAATCTATTTGCCAAACCTCGGTGCTCAAACCCCTAATATGCAAATAAAAAGTGTTTCTTATAATACAGGACAAACAAATTCTATAACAGGTTATAAATTAAACGGAGAAGGTCTAAAAAAATTATCTTCTGATAATTTATTCGGCACTGCTGCGATAGTTAAAGGGAGCAATCCTTCCGAAGATGAACTTGTGGGCGGTATTGCTTTTGTTGGAAAAGTTGATAAAGATACTCATATATTTAACTACCTTGCTTTTGGAAGTACTTACACTCAACCACAATAAAACATTGTTTGGAAAATTTGAAGGAAGTCCTTTTTTAACGGGACTTCCTTTTTTATATTATTAAACACTCTTGATTTTTTATATATTACGGATATAATATTGTTATAAGATTTTAGGTATAAATTACCTTTGTAATAGGAGGTATTTATGACAACAATTATCATTTCTATTTTATGTGCCCTCGGTATCGGTGGCGGGGTTATGGTTGCTTCTAACGGTGGCGGTGGCGGTGGCGGAAGTAGCGCTGCTGTCGGACCGGTAAACCCCGGAGGTTCAGGCGGCGGAAGTAATACCGGTGGCTCTAATACAGGTGGTAGCACCGGTGGGGGAACAGGAGGTTCTAATACCGGTGGCTCAACAGCAGGTTCTTCCAATGTGGGTGCTTTGCTTGCAAGCGGCTCTTTAAGCGGAGTAACCACAATAGGTAAAGGGGCCAAAAGCAATACTACTTTAAGCGGAAAAAATTTAAGTATCGGTATTGTTTCTTTTGCGCCAATCCTTGTCAGCGGAACAACTTATAAAACGAACGAAGAACGTGCCTATACTGTTGATGGGAATTATAGATTCGTTTCAGGTTATACTCCTGATAGCCCTGTAATGAAAAAGACTATCGATATAAGTTCCATTAAGAGTTCCACAAATTATGCTGACTTTTATAATCTTCCGGCTCAACAGACAAAAAACATTCCAACGCTTAATGCTTCGTTTCTTACAAGCAACAATATTTTGGAAAATCTGCCTTACACAAACTTAACGGATGTTACTTGGACTTTTAATCTAACGAACTTTGCTTTGGGGGCCAGAAAACTTGGCTTGCAATATAGTGAGTTTGGCTATTATACTTGGAAATCTGTATTTACCAATTATATTATTGAACACGGCTATTCAAGCGGCACTGGTTGGGCAATAGCATCCTCAAGTTTGCAAAAACGCTATACCAGATATGGCGGACAACAATTTTATATGTTTAACACTTCAAGGCAATTTAAAGATAATTATACCGCCAGATATGGCAATACAGCAACATTTAAGGGCAATGTTATCGGTTTTAGAAATTTCTTCAGAACGACTTGCGGTGTCAATAATGTTGCAAACATTGCGGGTGATATTACTTTAAATCTTAATCTGGCAAACAAAACTGTAAGCGGTAGTATAACTAATACCTCTTGGTATGATTTCACGTTAACGGGTGTCATAAATAATGTCGGCACTTCAACACCGAACAATATTACCTTTACTAACGTAGATTATAATAGAGAGCAAACAAATTCTATAAACTCTTATGAATATCGTTATGACGGTAACAACTTAACCCCTATTAATGAAAACGGAAATTTCGGTGATGCCGTTATAGTAAAAGGTAGTAGTGCTTCTAAAGACGAAATGGTAGGAAGAATTGCCTTTACTGGACATACCGCAGAAACAACTGCCACTAGTTTTGACAATGTGTTCCTATCTTTCGGTGCAAAAAGATAGCAAAAACTAATGACTTTTAAAAGCCCTTATCTAAAAAAGATAAGGGTTTTTTTTATGTAAAAAATCTTGACTTTTCTTTGTTTTTGCATATACTTTAACTATACACTTACTATTTTTTATTTAATAGGAGACGGACTATGACAACAATTATCATTTCTATTTTAGCGGCACTTGGTATCGGTGGCGGTGTGATGCTTGCATCTTCCGGCGGCGGAGGTAGCAGTGGCGGTAGTGCAGTAGTAGGCCCTGTCACTCCCGGTGATGGTGGTTCTTCCGGCGGAGAACAAGTCGGAGGCGGTGGTGGCGGTTCTTCCGGTGGTTCTAATACGGGTGGTTCCACAGGTGGTGGTTCTACAGGCGGTGGGTCCACAGGTGGAGGAACTAATGCTACCGTGCAAGCAGGCGCTTTGCTTGCTTCTGTTCCTTTTCCTTCTGTAACAACTATTGGTAAAGGAGCAACCGGAAATACTACCTTAAACGGAACAACTTTAACCATTGGCATGTCTCCTTATGCGCCTATTCATGTAAGTGGAACAACTTATAGAACTAATGAAGAATATGATACCACTATGGCAAGAAACTTACAAGGAAATGTTGAAGAATATCAATTTGTTTCCGGTTATACACAAAATAATCCTGCAGTAACCCAGACCATAAACTTAAGTAGTATAGGTCGTTCTTTATCTAAAGTAAACGCGGATTTCTATCGTCTGGGTTTAGGTGTTCAAACAATGCAAATCGGAACTCTGCAGGCATCTTACTTAAAGTTTTCTATTGATCAAACACAACCTTTCAATGCTACCTTAACCAATGTTACTTGGAGTTTGAATATAGAAGCATTTGCTTTAGGGGCAAGACAACTTGGCTTAAAAAACAGTGAGTTTGGTTATTATGCTTGGAAATCAGCCTATTCCAATGCAACTATTAATGCTAATAGCACTCTCAAGAATTTCTTGACAAGATATGGGGCTGAGCCATTTTATATGTTCAAAACTTCAGATCAACTAACTAATAATTATCAAACAAGATACGGAAATACCGCAACCTTTACAGGTAATGTTACTGGTATACAACATATCATGACTTATACTAATGGCGCAAATAACTTCTCTAAACTTTTTGCAGGAGATATTAGTTTATCTCTCAACCTAGCAAACAAAACTGTTAGCGGAACTATAAACAATACCAGACTGTTTCCGTTTATTCGTACCGGAGCAATAGGGGATGTTTATTTGGCCGATTCTTATACAGGAAGTGTTTGGTATAATTTGACTTTAACAGGAAATATAAATAATGTTAGTCAAGGCACGCCAAATATAACCTTTACAAATGTTACTTATATCAAAGAACAAGATGTTACAGATCCTACTGATAGACAAGATTTGCATCCTATGAATAATAGCGATAATTTTGGCAGTGCCGTGATAGTAAAAGGTAATTCTCCCGCTGAAGATGAATTAGTTGGAAAAATTGCCTTTACCGTACAATCGCAAAATATTCATCAGTTCTTAAACACTTACCTTGCTTTCGGCGCAAAAAAGCAATAGATATAAGTCTAATAATAGTAAAAAGGAGTTTTATTTAAAAAACAAAATAGTTTTACACTTGAAACTTATTAAAAATGGAGCACAGTTATATATTATATACTTTTCCTGTTTTAATAGGAGGCATTTATGACTACAATTATCATTTCTATTTTATGTGCCCTCGGTATCGGCGGGGGTGTTATGATTGCATCTAACAGCGGCGGTGGTGGCGGCGGCAGCAATAGTGCCGTTGTCGGACCGGTCAGTCCTGGCGGTTCCGGTGGGGGACAAGTCGGAGGCGGCGGTAGTGGTTCAAACACCGGCGGAAGTAATACCGGCGGTTCTACTGGTGGCAATACAGGTGGCAGCACCGGTGGTGGTACTACTAATCCTGCTCTTTCAAATGCTATTAGTATGGTAAATTCAACCATTTCTTTCGGCGGAAATAACTCTTCCATAAAAACAGGTGGTATTCTTGCTTCTGCTCCGGCTTCTACCATTCTAGCAAGTAGAGTAAGTTCTGCAAGTCTTCAAAACGGAAAAATAACTACGCAGTTAAATCTTTTTGCACCGATACTTGTCAGCGCAAATACTTATAGGACTAATGAAACTTATTCACCTATCGGCAATAACAAATTTATGTCCGGTTATACCCCTACTAATCCAAATGTTTCGGTTACTTTTGATTTAACCGCAAATCCAAGAACCTCTTACAGAGCCGATATTTTTTCAGTAAATCCGAATATTTCAAAGGTATTGCCTACGCTTGATTTTTACTATATTACCTCAAGTGGAGAAACTAAATTAGGTACTTTTACTAATGCTAATTGGAGTTTAACCTCGGCTGAACTACTTTTAGGAGGAAGAGTGGCTGGCCTTTCAAATAGCGATTTCGGTTATATTAAATGGTTTGCAAAGTTCTCTCACAATGATTTAGACCACCGCCGTGGTGAAAGATTAGGCACTCAAACATTTTATATTTTTGATGCCGAAAAACAACTTAAGACTGCAGATTATAATAGATATATTAACAATACTGCTACTTTTTATGGAAATATTATAGGACAGGAACACTCATTTGCAAGTTGCGGAAATAATACTAAATATTATGTTTTTGGAAACATCTCTCTTACATTAGATTTTAACTCCAAAACCTTAAGTGGATCTCTTAGTAATACGAAATATAGTCTTGATGCAGGAGAATATACTTTCGGCATAAATCCTTCTTTTACAGGTGTTATATATAATGTTTCAAATAACTCTGCCTCACCTAACTTTGTTATAAACTCTATTAGTGGAAATTATACCGCATTAAATAGTGATGGAACTTATGGTCAAGGTGTTATAGTTAAAGGTTCAACTCTAAATAAAGACGAGGTTGTTGGTGATTTATCCTTTGCTTATAGTAATGGCTCTAAATTTGTTAACTTTGCTTTCGGAGCAAAGAAACAATAAATATTATATTCTCTATAAAACAAAAGGTATAAAGGCAGTCTTCTTAAAAAGACTGCCTTTTTTATTACGAAACCTTGACTTTTATTTCTTTCAGCATATACTATTAATAAGACTTTTTATTAGGAGGCATTTATGACTACAATTATCATTTCCGTTTTATGCGCCCTCGGTATCGGTGGGGGCGTTATGATAGCATCTTCCGGTGGCGGAGGTGGTGGCGGCGGTAGTGCTGCTGTCGGCCCTGTCACTCCCGGTGGTTCAGGTTCCGGCGGATCTATTCAAGCGGGGAAATTATTAAAGTCTGTTTCCTCAAGTAAAATAAGAACCATAACCGAAGGTTCACAGGTTGATATGCTTAAAAATGGCAAGAATATTTCCTTGACTTTATCTGCTTATGCTCCACTTAAGGTGGGCAAAAATTCCTATCAGACAAATGATATTTTTGAGACGGCAGGATCTCGCAAATATGTTTGGGGATTTACGCAAACAACTCCACCTGTTAAAGTTACTTTTGATTTAGGAACTATACAATCATCTTCCGCCGTAGCGGATTTTTATGTCGGAAATACTGTGACACAATATCTAGGTACCTTATCAACGACTTCTTTAAGACAAAAATCCTCTATGCTCAACTTTGTTAATGAAAATGTTACTTGGACTTTAACATCAAATCTTGCTTTGGGTGGCAGATTACTTGGATTAGAAAACAGTGATTTTGGTTATTATACTTGGTTATCCCGTTATACAAACTCAAGTATGGAATCAAGCAGTGATTCTAAACGTTACAGAAGATACAGTTCCGGACAGTTTTATATGTTTGACACTTCCAAACAACTTATGGCAAGCCAGTATGATAGATATTCCGCAACTTCTAATATAGCATCCTTTAGCGGCAAGGCAATCGGCGCTGTAAACTACTTAAATAATAATTGTGGCGGAAATGCTGCAACTAATAATTTATCCGGAGATATAACCTTATCGCTTAACTTTAATAACAAACAATTAAGTGGCAATATCACCAATACTAAACTAGGAAATTATACTTGGTATAACATCGCCCTTACCGGAACGATAAACAACGAGATAACAAACAATAGTCCTAACTTTGCAATAACCAATCTTGTATTAAGTGGCACGGTCAGTGCCTTGCCTATCGAAAATAATGTTGTTTATAAACTCGGAATGAATAATTACGGCAGCGGTGCTGTGGTAAAAGGTAGTAGTGTTTCTAAAGATGAAGTCGTAGGAGAAATTGCCTTTACCGGTCACAATACCACCCTTGCCGGCGGCAATTTATTCGTCAATACTCATATAGGTTTCGGTGCTAAAAAAAGTAATTAAGCAATACAAACTTAAAAAGCCCTTATCTAAAAAGATAAGGGCTTTTTAATATACGGAAGATATTTATGACAACAATTATCATTTCTATTTTAGCGGCCCTTGGCATTGGCGGGGGCGTTATGCTCGCTTCTTCAGGAGGAGGCGGCGGCAGTTCTGACAGTGCTGTTGTAAGCACCGTTAACCCCGGCGGTTCAAACCAAGGCGGCGGCTCCGGTTCTAATACAGGCGGTGGCTCAAATACCGGTGGAAATACCGGCGGCGGAATTGTAAATCCTAATTTGCCGGAAACTTCTCCGTTTATCGTAAATGCTTTAGCAAACCCTTCTTCTATTAGTATCAAAACCAACGGAACCGTGACAAACAATAATATTAACTTAGGTATGATTGCTTATGCACCACTTAGTTTAAGTGAATTTTACAGACAATATTGGAACTATGTAGACAGTTATACTTACCCCGGTGATGACGGCACTATATCAATATTAAATATAGACGGAATGCCCGGAAACAGATTATGGTGGAGCGGCGATTCTAGTACATCCTACGATAGTTATATTGCAAATCACGGCAAAAGACCAAATGTATATGTTGATTTTGATTTGACTAATATTTCAGACGCAACCAAGCCGTATGTAGATTTGTATCACGCTCAACATATAAGCAGAGAATTATTACTTGAAGACAATAGACAAGCAATTTGGGATTTTGACTCAACCCTTGCTCTTGGCGGAAGGAAGTTAGGTCTTAAACATAGCGACTTTGGTTATTATAAATGGATGGGCGCTCTTACTTATATTTCTCCATATTTCTACAAAAGCCGTCCCGGCGGAAAACAAATATATATGTATGAAACTGCCAGAATGTTCACCGGACAAGACCGCTTACACCGCTATAAAGATATTAATTACATTGCTACTTTCAGCGGAAATGTTATTGGCACACAAAGAATGGAATATTCCATCGACCCAACAAATGTCCTCGTTTATGATTTAACTGGCGATATTAACCTAACTCTTGATTTCAGCGGAGATTACCACAGAGGCTCATTAACCGGTACTATTACAAATGTAAAAGTGGGCAATCAATCTTGGTATGATTTAACTATAAGCGGTGCAATTAAAGTTAATAGCGGCGCTGACGAGTTTATTAAAATATACACTGTTACCTATAATCCGGAACAAACTCCGTCAGTTGGTATAAACCCGCTTAACGGCGAAGATTTCAGATATTTAACAGAATCAAATATGTTTGGTAACGGTGCGGTTATAAAAGGCGATACTATTGACGAAGACGAAGTCGTCGGCGGTTTATCCTTTGTAGGTAAAAAAGAAAAGTGGCACTTTGTACTTACCCATCTTGCTTTCGGTGCAAAAAAACAGCCAAGCAATTAGTAAAAATTACTCAACACTATAAGAAAGCCCTTATTTTAAGGACTTTCTTTTTTTATATAATTTAGATATGCTTAAAAATTTTATTTTTCCGGTTTTATTCATCTTAATGGGCGTCGCAACTTTTGCGCAAGATTTGGCTTATATCTTGCCGCAAACACAACCGACTCCTCAAAATATTCAAACTTTAATACAGGAAGAAAATTATTCCGCAGCAAAAAATCTTCTAGAGCAGGCCTATGAAAATTCCCAAACAAAACAAGAAAAAGAAGAAATAACTTTAACCCTTGCTTATATTGCAACACAAGAACAAGACTATAATAAAGCCATCCGCCTTTACAGACAACTTTTAAATTCCAATCCCTCTTTAACTATTGCGCGTTTTAATTTGGCTTGGATTTATTTTTTGAAGAAGGAATATTCTGCCGCAAGATTTAATATGCAACTTGCCCTTGCTCAAAAAAATTTGCCCGCAGATATGCGTATGCAAGGATCTTATTTACTTTATCAAATACGCCAAGAAAAAGTTTGGAATGCGGAAATTTCAGTAGGTATCGCACCGGATACAAATGTAAACGGCGTCAGCGGTAAACAAATTGAATGTTTTTATTGGTATGGCTTGCCTTTTTGTCGCGAACTTGAAAGTATACAAAGTGATGTCGGTTTTCAAGGTTCGGGTATTTTTGATTATACTTACAAGTTTAATAATAAGTGGAGCATAAAAAACCGTTTATCTATTGACGCAATACACTATGATGATGAGCGCTTTTCCTTTTGGTCTATGGGGCTTGCAAGCGGACCGCGATATACGGCACGAAGGGGGGAATATTGGCTTGCCGGCTCTTATAAAAAACAATTTAACGAAGAACACCGCTACGCTAATACTTGGTCTGTTTTTGCAGATATTTCAAGGGATTTGGGACGAAAATTTTCCCTTTATTCAAAAATTGAGTTTTCCGATATTTCTTACGAAAAAGATTTATATCAGGTCTTTGATAGTAAAGAATATTCTTTTAACTCGCGTTTATTTTTCTTCTTAAACAGTTGGAGTTATCTTGCTTTGGGTTTAAGTTATAGTTTAGATGATGCCCGGGCAGATTATAATTCCTTTTTCCGTCATAATTATTCTCTCGGACTCGGTATGCAACTGCCTTACGGATTCAATATTTATGTCGAGCCGAATTTTGCAAATTCCCAGTATTTACACAAAGGAACATATATCACAAAAGGAACTCTTGTAGAACAAAAACGTAAAGAAAATACTCAAGGAGTTTTTGTTTCTTTAAGCAGCAATCTTTTAAGCGTCTATGATTTTACACCGAGAATTAACTTTCTTTATAACAAGAGAACTTCAAATATTGAAAGTTACGGTTTTGAACGCACCCGTTGGGAATTTGGCATAAGCAAAGCGTTTTAGTTAATTAGTATAATATATTTATGGACTTAAGAGCTTATAACAGAAAAATGAATTTGTGGATGCGCGCAAAAAAAGCACAAATTGCTAAATTCTTACTAGATAGAAAATCTCCGGAACATTATTCTCCAAGTGCTTTTAAAACTATCAAAAAAGTTCTCTTTTTGCGTTATGATGACAAACTTGGCGATATGATAGTTTCCACCGTATCTTTTCACAATTTAAAAGCCCTTTATCCAAAAATTCACATTGCCGTTATAACAGGTAAGAGAGCAAGAACACTTATTGAAAATAATAAGGATGTTGACCAAATTTTTAATTATACAAGAGATTGGGTTAAAATCTTAATACTCGGTCTTAGATTAAGAATGAAAAAATATGACCTTGTTATTGATATAGATAAGAAACCCACAGCACAAAGTTTTTTTCTACTTCGTCTTATAAAAGCACGTTTTACCTTTGGCTTTAACAAGGCAGGTTATAAACTTTATAATATCAATAGACCTTATGTCTGGGATAGCGGTCATATTACCAAACTTCACAAAGCGGTTTTCGAAGGGCTTAAAATCTTACCGAAAGATTATAATTTTGATTTCCGCTATATCTTACCTATACCGAAGGAAAGTGTCAAACTAGCCGAAAAGATTGTAAAACCCCTAAAGAAAGAAGGGGGGAAACTTATACTCTTTAATCCCTTTGCCGCAGCAAAAAGAAGATGCTTTAGCGCAGAGCAAGTTTTACAAACGGCATCTTTACTGTCAAAATATCAAATTTTGGTTATCGGTTATGAAAACAAATTAGAAAACTTTTTTAAAGGACATAAAAACTTGCCCGTCAACTTGCATATTGTTGACTACAAAAACGCTCGTAAAGGCGAAATTTGGCTAAATATCGCCCTTTTAAGACAGGTAGATATTCTTATAACACCGGATACTTACATTGTTCACGCGGCAAGCGGTTTTGATAAAAAACAGATCTGTGTTTATTTCAGCGAAGATAAAGAAAACCTTGTTGTTTGGGGACCTAATAGCAAAAATGCTACCCTGTTAGAAAATGAAAAAACCGATCATAAAGATTTTGATATTAAAAAATTAGTAAAAAATTTGTTTTAATAAATCATCGGGAATTTGATATCTTTTTCTTCTGTGAAAAGTAAAATAACAATTAAAGAATTTCAGTCTCCTTTTACTTTCAAATTCGCTTTTAATTCTCTGTATACAAAAATTTTTAAAGCCAAAAGATTTTATTTTTTCTTTAAACCAAGTTTCTTTTAAAATTTCCTTCCATTTCTTATAAGAAGGTTTTAAAACGGTTTTTATTTCTTCTATGCGGACATTTGTACCTATAAAGTTCATATACTCTTTATTGTTAAGAGTATTTGCGTTGTGGACTCTATATAAAAAAAGAGGTTTATTTATAAACTTTACAAGTCCTAGTTTAGCAAGTTGTAAGTTTATGAAATAATCTTCACTCATCTTTACCGTCGGAATAGGGAAGAATTTATCCAGAGCATCCTTACGCCATAAAAAGCCGTTAGACCATAAATCTTTTTCCAAAACAGTTTTATAAGAGTGAAAATCTTCGCTTAATAAATTAAAAGAAGGGTATCTTGCCAGCCAATAATCTGATTTTAGAGTAAAAAATTTTTTATCCCACTCAAAACCTTTAAAAGTTCTGCCTTCTCCGTCAATGGAAATATTATCGGGCAAGGTTTGCACTATATTAGGATTTTCTTCCATCACTTTTACTTGTTCTTCAAGGCAAGATGGTAAATAAACATCATCCGAAGCAATTACCGCGACATATTTCCCTTTACACAGCGTAAGGGCTTTATTTAAAACTATGCTTGTGCCTTGATTTTGCTGTTTTTGAACCACTAAATTATTAAAACGTTTTTTACAATTCTCTAAAATTTCTTGTATTTTCTGCCAAGTATTATCTTTACTTCCGTCGTCAATTATAATCAGTTCAAGATTTTGATAAGTTTGATTTATAACCGATTCAATTGTTTCCTGCACATATTTTTGGTGGTTATACGCCGGAATAATAACGGAAACAAGGGGGTTATTTCCAAGCATTTACAACCTCTACCACTTTTTTTACTTCCTCGTCGGTCAAAACGGGAGAAATGGGCAAACTTAACTCAGTTGCGTGTATTTCTTCCGAAATCGGATAAGTTTGGTTTTGCCACTCTTTATATGCACCTTGTTTATGCGGGGGGGTAGGATAGTGAATATTTGTTTGTATATTATTTTGTTCTAAATATTTTTGCAAGCGCTCTCTTTCTGTGGTTCTGACAGCAAAAATATGCCAAACGTGGGCTTCTTCCGCGTAAACTTGCGGTAAAATTATTAAAGGATTCTTAATATTTTCCCTGTAATATTTTGCAATTTCTCTACGGCGTTTATTATCATCGTCAAGGAAGGGGAGTTTTATATCTAAAAGTGCCGCCTGAAATTCATCTAACCGAGAATTAATACCTTTATAAATGTGATGATATTTTTTATCACTGCCATAATTTGCAATAGCGCGGATTTTTGCTGCTAAAACATCATTATTTGTTGTTACTGCACCGCCATCACCAAGACAGCCAAGATTTTTACCCGGATAAAAAGAAAAACCTGCCACATCACCGAGATTTCCTGCCCTTTTACCTTGATAAATTGCACCGTGTGCCTGTGCGCTATCTTCAATAATTTTTAAATTATGTTTTTTAGCGATTTGCCAAATTTTTTCCATTTGCACGGCTTGCCCGTATAAGTGAACAACCATAATTGCTTTTGTGCGGGGGGTGATTTTGTCTTCGATTAAATCAGGATCAATATTATAAGTTTTTAAACTCGGTTCAACTAGAACAGGCGTGCAGTTATTTTCGGAAATTGCCAAAATACTTGCAATATAAGTGTTGGCCGGCACAATAATTTCATCCCCTGCGCCAAAGCCGTAGGCTCTTATAATGATATTTAAAGCGTCAAGTCCATTTGCTACACCGATACAATATTTTGCGCCGATATATTTTGCAAAATTTTCCTCAAAAAGTTCATCTTGCTTGCCGTGGATATACCAACCGCTATCCAAAACTTCTTTTAAACGCTCGTCCATTTGCGTTCTAAATCTTTCATTAATTTTGTGTAAGTCTAAAAATTTAATCATAATATTCCTTTCTTTTTTAATTTTTTACCTAAATGTCGCCAAATTTTATAGTATATTTTATATAAACCGCGAGGTTTTTCATAACGACTAGAAATCCTTTTCCAATCATTAATACTATTATTAAATTTCATTAAGTAGTTAAACGATGATTCCGCAGTCTGATAGAAAAAATCACTACCATCCGGAAATAAATGCATATAAGTTAGTCTTGAAGTTAAATTCCATACATTTCTTTTGAATTCGCTAGCTCCACTCCAAATCCCACCGGAATGAATACGATATGCAGATAAAACCTCTTTAGACAAGAATAATTTACCTTTCCTTAAGTGTTCAATAAATCTAATACTTTCGCCTCTAAAAGCACAATTTAAAATAGTATGTTCATTATCGTGATATATCTTGGGAACCCCCTTATTATATACACAATTTCGCAAAACAATGGCAGAAGTGTGAACAAAGGGACAAACACCTTTAATATAATCTTCCCAAGCATACGTTTTATCTAAATATTCCTCTCCGATTAGTAAAGATTCAAAATTCTTTCCACTTAAATAATACGTGTTTCCACCATACATAGAATAATCTGGGTGGCTCTCCAAAAAATCAACGGCTTTTTGTAATCTGTAGGTAGTTAACCAATAATCATCGGCATCTATAAAAGAAAAATAGGGGGTTTTTACCTGATCAAAACAAATATTGGAAGATGCTAAATAACCTTTATTTTCTTTATTATAAATGACACGGACTTTCTCTGGAAAACGCTTTTCATAATCTTTTAAAATTTGGGTAGTATTATCTGTTGAAGCATCATCAATAACCAAAACTTGATAATTAAAAGATGTTTTTTGCACCAACAATGAATCCAATGTTTGCGCAATATACTTTCCCAAATTATAAGCGGTGACTACAATAGTACATTTAATTTGCGTATCTTGCATTTCTTATCTCCAATATTTATTAATTTTTTCTAATAATTTCACTCGTTTTTTCCTATTCAAACAAATATCTATTATCGGAATTTGAGATAAAACCAACAAACCGCCATAAGTAAAAACTTTAATTCTGTTCTTCAATTTAAAATTCGCTAAAAAGTTATTTTTCTTTTTAAAATTTTCCTTTCTTTCTATTCTTATTAATTTTCCTTTTTGGTTTAAATTAAGAAGTTTAATTCCCAAAATTTTTTCCAAACTTTTAAATCTTATTTCCCAACGACCGTTTTGCTCTATTGCATTATTTAATTCTTTAACACATTTCTGGCGCAAAGTTTCATCTGATAATAAGCGTTTTATCTTATCACGCATGTCAAATCTATCCTTGTAAATTATAGAATTTATAGTTTCCTTGGAAAGATACTTTCCAAACAAATCACGCCAATCCGGCTTATCTTCCATAACAAGACAGGCATTGGAGGCCATAATATCCATCACACGCCAAGAAAAACTGCTTTTAGCCAAAGGATGAGAAATGTTCACTGATACTTTGGAAGTATTATAAACCCATTGATTATCTTCCACACTTATCTTTGGGGTCTGATCAAAACATTTTGCCAAATCAAAATCTATATAAGCAATATGATTCCACCACCTAACCCCATAAAAAGTAAATCCCAAATCAGTTAATTGCTGCATATACTTTAAACGCTCCTGTCCACAATAATAGGCTCGAATATTAACAAACAAATTTTTAGAACAGGCTGGAAAAATTTTTTTGGCATTTTCAAAAGTTAAAAAATAATCCTTTACCAAAGCATCATAAACTTTTAAAGCACCGCCAGAATAAAAATCTTCATCATGAGGAACTGAAAGAGGATAAAAATTAGAACCTATAAAAGAAATATTTTTATCCTGTTTTAATTTTTCATTTCTAATAACTGTTCCAGGAGGAAAATAAAGATAATTTTTATCTGTCAAATTCATCTTCAAATAACGTTCATACATTGTTTTAGAATAAGATTGAAGTCCCAAAAATAAAATTTGTTTTAAATGCGGCTTTATCATATCTTTATTCCAAAAGGCTACTTCAGGCGCATCCGCATCGATAAGACAAATTTTACATTCTTTATTTAAAACCTGATAAGCATTTACTGGCAAGCAATTATTAAAATTTAAAACAATTTCCGGGTTAAAAGTTTTTATCTTATTTAAGATTTCTAAATCTACTATTGTGCTTTTCCCACCCCAGGTGGTAATATCAACACTTGGGTTATTTATATTAAAGCGAAAAATATTATTACCGTTACCTTGCAAAATATTTGTTATAGCATCATACATTGCCTCGCCGTAATCGGAATAATAAGAAATCAAAATATTTGCCATTTTTACTATCTCCCTATTATTTTTTCACTATGAAAACCGTTCTTATGGTAAACAAAATCGATACCTGCTTTTTGAGATGCAATATAATCGCTTAAAGTATCGCCAATCATTAAAATAGCATTTTTTTCTTTTAAAATTCTAGCCTTATTATTGCTTGCTTCTTTACCGGTAGGCACGACACAAATTTCCTTAAAGTAAGGCATCAATTTTAAAGTTTTTAATTGTTTTAGCAAACCCTTTTTATTATTTCTTGCCGTAAGCAAAATTCTGTCAAAATCCTTATATTTTTTTAAAAGAGAAAATGTATCTCTATATAATTTATCGTGTATCAGATATTTTTCTCTTTCAATATTCTCTATCCACTCTTTTTGGATTTTCTTGGCTAAATTTTCGGCAATTCCTTTTGAAAGCAAATAATCTATATTATTTTTACCTTCCCGTTTATAAGCAATTAAATCTTTTGTGTTAAGTTTGATTTTATACTTTTTTAAAATATCGTTAAGGACAATTTGATGTCTTTTTCTACTATCAAGCAAAGTCCCGTCTAAATCAAAAGCAGTAATTTGTTTTTCCGTTTTAGTTATTATGTCGGTATAGGCTCTGATAACATATTGGGTAGGAATTTTTTTAGGTAGAGTTTTAAAAATATCTTTTTCCTTTTTGCCAAGCATAATTTTAGCAATAGCGGAAACGACATCCCATCCTGCCGCAAAAGCAAGGCTCATTCCTCCGGCAGAGCGCAAATTAATATCTGTTATGGCAAAATTACCTTTACTGTTTTTCATAACTTGAACATTGAAATAACAAGGACATTTTATCGTATGCGCAAAATTTTTAGCAATATTTTCTAATTCGGACTGATTAAATATTTTTGTTTTAACACAAACGCCCGCTTTTGTAGCAATTCGTTGTCGGACTATTGTTCTACACTCATTGTTATAGTTAAAACATTCAATTGTATATTCCGGTTCCGAACAAACTTCCTGTACTAAAAAGTCTTTGATATTTTTTATTGTTTTAATTTCTTTACCAATAAGTTTTTTTGCCCCATTAGAACCTACGCCATTTTTCGGTTTTATAAAATATTCTTTTTTTTCTTCAATATCTTTTAAGTCATATAAGATGGGAATAATAAAACCTCTATTATTTAGAAATTTGTTCATTGTATCCTTATCTTTATATATCGGCAAAGTGCTTGCACCGGTGCTTAAAGATTTACAACCGATTTTTAAAAGGTCTTTATTTTCGGGGTAAAACAATTGTTGGTCCAAGTCAAAACTTGAAAATATATAATCAATTTTTTCTTTTTTACAAATATCAAGTATCGTATTATAATAATTCGGATCAGAAGAATAAGGTACTTTATAAAAAACATCCAAATAATTTGCGGTGGGTATTAAATACCTTTCGTTAATATCCGCGCCAACTATAATAAAATCTGTTTTAAATTTTTCTTTAAGTGTTTTGGCAAAATGATAACAGGCATTTGTTCCGGCAGAAAGAAGTAGTATTTTAACCATTATTTTTTGCCTCTTTTAAAAATTTTTCATAATCGCGGACATAATCTGCCTCGCTATAATGTTCGCTTGCCAATACAACCAAAACGGCATTTTGGGAAAAGTTTTTCATTTCCCGCCAAATAAAACCTTCAATATAAAGGCCTTTACTCGGATTATCCAAACGAAAAAGTTCTTTAGTTTTACCATCTTCAACGGTAATATCAACACTACCGTTAACACAAATTAAAAGTTGTTTTAATTGATAGTGCGCGTGTTTACCGCGAATTGCATTATCGTTTACGCCAAAAATATAATAAACTCTTTTTACTTCAAAGGGAACTTGTTCTGAAAGACTTTCCAAAGCAATTAAATAACCGCTTTTATTACCGTGTACATCAAAATCAACAAGTTTTACACCGTTCATTTTGCTTATCCTAAATACCATTTAACGGTTTTTACGATACCGCTATCAAAATTTTCTTGGGCTTTCCAGCCAAGTTCTGTTTCAATTTTGGTAGCATCAATGGCGTATCTTCTATCGTGGCCGGCCCTATCTTTGACAAAAGTTATAAGGTGTTTATAACTTTTGCCATCGGCTGCCGGTTTTAATTCATCAAGCAAAGTACAAATTTTATCAACAATTTCTAAATTGTTTCTTTCATTTCTGCCACCGATATTATAAGTTTCTCCGGTTTTACCTTTTTGCCAAACAAGAGCAATACCTTTACAATGGTCCAAAACATAAAGCCAATCACGCACATTTTTTCCATCGCCGTAAATGGGAATATTTTGACCGGCAAGGGCCTTGCGGATAATTGTAGGAATTAATTTTTCTGCGTGTTGTTTTGGGCCGTAATTATTTGAACAATTACTCGTGGTAACATTTAAGCCATAAGTATGACAATAGGCCCTAACCAAAAAATCACTTGAGGCTTTGCTTGCGGAATAAGGACTGTTTGGTGCATATGGTGTCTTTTCAGTAAAGAAGCCTGCTGCACCCAAAGTTCCGTAAACTTCGTCAGTTGAAATATGGTGAAATCTGCATTTTTCATATCCGGGTTTCACCTCTCCAGGAGAAAGCATCCAATGCTTTCTTGCTGCTTCAAGTAAATTAAATGTACCTTCAATATTTGTCTTTATAAACGGCAAAGGACCGGTAATAGAATTATCTACGTGAGATTCCGCCGCAAAGTGAAAGACACCTCTTATATCATGTTCTGCGAAGAGTTTACTTACAAAAGCCCCATCGCAAATATCACCCTGTATAAAAGTGTAGTTTGGATTATCTTTGCACTCTTTTAAATTATCTAAATTACCGGCATAAGTTAATTTATCAAGGTTTATAACTCTATACTCCGGAAATTCCGCCAAAAAATAAGGTACGAAATTTGCTCCGATAAAGCCGGCGCCTCCGGTAATCAAAATAGTTTCTTTGCTCATTTTAAACTCCGAGAATTAAAAAAATCCATTTTCAATATCTTCTGGAATATTAGCAAGGTATCTGCCATATTCTGTATTTTTCATTAATTTTGCGCGCTCGGCAATTTGCTCTAAACTTATCCAGCCGTTTTTTAAAGCAATGGTTTCAAGACAGGCAATTTTAAGTCCTTGTCTTGATTCTAATGCTTCAATAAACATAGAGGCCTTTATCAAGTCCGCATGGGTACCGGTATCAAGCCAAGCCATACCGCGCCCCATAATCTCAACGGTTAATTCTCCTTGTCTTAAATACCAATCATTTACGGAAGTTATTTCGAGTTCGCCTCTAGCGGAAGGTTTTAAATTTTTAGCAATATCGACAACTCTGTTATCATAAAAATAAAGACCTGTTATAGCCCAATTAGATTTTGGGGTTTTAGGTTTTTCTTCAACACTGATTGCCTTTTTATTCTTATCAATTTCCACAATTCCATAGGAGGAAGGATCTTTTACATGGTAGGCAAAAACACAAGCGCCCTTATCCATTTTAACAACTCTTTTTAGCATACTTGGCAAATCTTTACCGTAAAAAATATTATCTCCCAGAATTAAACAAACGCTATCTTTACCTATAAAATCTGCTCCGATAATAAAAGCCTGTGCAAGGCCTTCGGGTTTGGGTTGCTCTTTATATTCAAAACGCATACCATAAGCACTACCATCGCCAAGTAATTTTTTAAAGGCAGGCAAATCTTGAGGGGTAGAAATAATTAAAACTTCTCTTATCCCTGCCAACATTAAGACAGACAGGGGATAGTAAATCATAGGTTTATCATAAACAGGAATAAGTTGTTTTGATACGCCAAGTGTTGCGGGATAAAGGCGACTGCCGGTTCCGCCGGCTAAAATTATACCTTTCATACTTAAACTTTCCTATTAAACAAATTAAAGCCTAAAATACTGCTTTAGGACTTATAAATTTATTATACAAAATATATTAGTAAATAAAAAGTATAAAAATTCATAAAAATACCCTTGAACTACAAGTATATCTTTGACGATATTTTTTGCCTCATTTGTTCTATATGTGGTATAATATAAACATATGGTATTTTATTCTCAAACAATAAAGATTAAGTTATGAATAAAAGAAAAAAAATCAGACATAAAATAAAAGAAAAGGCCAAACAGGTCATAACAGCAAATACTTTAATGAAAAATTGTCGCCGCATGTGGCCCTATGTAAAACCTTATTTTGGTAGGGCTATATTAGGTGTTTTATTGACTATACCTGTCGGTGCACTTGATGGTGTTATAGCAATGTTTTTAAAACCTTTTATGGATAAGGTTATGGTGGATAAGCAACCTCATTTTTCCGCCTTAATACCTTTTTTAATTGTGGCTTTTACTGTTGTACAAGGGGCTTTAATTTACGCTTCTAACTATATGAACACTTGGGTAGCACAAAAAATTACTATCGGTGTAAAACGTAAACTTTATGAAAAATTGCTATCTATGGATACCTCTTATTTTGACAAGCATAATTCCGGAGAAATTCTGTTCCGCTATTCCAACGATGCCGAAAATGCTTCTAACGGTCTAGTAAACAACTTAAAACAGTTTATTGCAAAAACCTGTTCTTCAATATCTCTTGTGTGTGTGCTTTTGTATAACTCTTGGCAACTTGCCTTAATTGCCGTTTTAATTTTAGGTATATTTGTTTATCCTATGCAAGTTGTCCGAAAGAAAATGAAAGAAATATTAACAAAAACCGTCGGAAATCTTTCCTACATCGTAACTATTTACAATGAAACTTTTTCCGGCAACCGCACTATCCGTTCTTTTACACTAGAAGAAACTTTTAAAAAACGCTTTCACGATGTTACGGATATGTCTTTTTCTCTTGCGATGCGCATGGTAAAAGGAACGAACTGGCTTTCCCCTGTAATGCACGTTATTATGTCTATAGGGGTTGCTTTAGTTATCGGCTGCGGTAGTTATTTAATCCTAAGCGGCAAAATTACAAGCGGTAACTTTGTTGCCTTTATTGCTGCTTTAATGATGCTTTATACGCCTTTAAAATCTGTCGGCAACAATTATGTTTCTATTCAAAATTCCTTCCTTGCTATTGACCGTATTTTTGAAATTTTAGATTTACAACCCGGCTTAAAAGATAAAGAGGAAACTTTGGAATTAAAAGAAATTCGCAAAGGAATAAGTTTTGAAAATGTTTCCTTCGGTTATAATAAAAATAGAACTGTTTTAAAGGATATAAATTTAGAAATTCCTCGTGGGCAGACTTGCGCCCTTGTTGGTAATTCCGGCGGGGGAAAAACAACCGTTTCTTCTTTAATTCCACGCTTATATGATATACAACAAGGTTCTATTAAAATTGACGACACGGATATTAGGGACTTCTCTCAAATTTCCTTAAGAAAACAAATTGCTATGGTGTTTCAAGATAATTTCTTGTTCTCCGGCACGATAAAAGAAAATATTTTACTTGGTAACCCTAATATCAGTGATGAAGGTATTTGGGATGCTTTAAAAAGCGCTTGCCTTTATGATTTTGTAAAAGGACTGCCCGATGGGATTAATACCCAAATAGGTGAAAGAGGCATTTTGCTTTCCGGCGGGCAAAAGCAACGTCTTGCCATAGCAAGAGCATTCGTTAAAAATGCTCCGATTGTTATTTTGGACGAGGCCACCAGTGCCCTGGATACCAAATCAGAAAAAGTTGTGCAGGAAGCCCTTGATAACTTAATGAAAAACCGTACCGTTATCGTTATAGCACACCGCTTAAGCACTATACAAAATGCAGATAAAATTGTGGTTATCAACGACGGACAAATTATTGAAAGCGGCAAGCACGAAGAACTTTTAAAACTAAACGGTGCTTATGCTTCGCTTTATTCAATGCAGTTTAAAAAATAGTAATGTGTTCAAAAGAGTAAAAGAAAATGAAACTACATAGAAATTTAACTAATAAAATACATTTTGTTTTAGATCAATTATTGCCACCTCTTTTATTAGACCAAAGGTGGTTTATGAAGCCTTTAGTATGGATTCTATACAGAAAAAATACGAATCTTATTTTAGACTTTAAGAGCAAAGCACCTTTTATCTCAGAAGAAGAGTACTTAAACACTTACAAAAAAATTGTAAATTGTAAAATAAACAGGCAAACAGATCTTTCAACTTATAGTCTTGATTTTATAATGAAGGAATTAAAAGGGAAAACCATTTTGGATATTCCTTGCGGAAAGGGTTTTTTAACTTCAAAAATCGCAGAAGACAAAACAAAAGAAGTTACCGGTGCGGATTTTATAATTTCTCCTAAGTTGATAAAGAAATATCCTCAAATAAAATTCATAAGTTCTAAGTTAGAAAAAACACCTTTTCCGGATAAATCTTTTGATACCGTAATTTGCGCTCATTGTTTAGAACATGTTTTAGATATTCAAACTTGTATGAAGGAATTAAGACGTATCACAAAGAAACGCTTAATTATAATTGTTCCAAAGCAAAGAAGCCACAAATACACCTTTGAATTACATATAAATTTCTTTCCGTCAACAGAAAGTTTTTTGTTGGCAATTAAACCACCTCACAAAAATATTGTTTGTCAAGAATCTAAAGACGGCGGAGATATACATTATATAGAAGACTTTTCTTCGAAAGGAGTAAAATAAACTATGTTACCTATTTGTTATTTTGTAGTTCCTTGTTATAATGAAGAAGATGCTTTGCCAAAAAGTGCACCTGTTTTTTTAGCAAAACTAAAAAAACTTATTAAAGAAAAAGAAATTTCCGAACAAAGCAAAGTTTTATTTGTCGACGATGGCTCAAAAGATAAAACTTGGCAAATTATAGAAAATTTACATAAAGAAGACCCTACTTTCAGTTGTATAAAACTTGCCAAAAATGTTGGACATGAGTGCGCCTTATACGCAGGTTTGGTTTGGGCAAAAGATTTTTGTGATTTTACTATTTCCTTAGATGCTGACTTACAAGATAATATAGACGCCGTAGAAGATTTTATTAAGGAATATAAAAACGGAGCGCAAGTTGTTTTCGGCTGCAGAAAGGACCGCTCTAAAGATTCTTTATTCAAAAAGATTCCGGCCTTAACCTTTTATAAGTTAATGCAAATACTTAAAATAAACATTATTCCTAATCATGCAGATTATCGTTTAATTGCTAAAGAACCGTTAAAAGTTCTTGAGAATTATAAAGAAGTTAATTTGTTCCTAAGAGCCATAGTTGCCGATATCGGTTTTAAAAAAGCCTATGTGTATTATAATAGAACACCGCGTATCGCAGGGGAAACAAAATATCCTTTCTTAAAATTAAGTGGTTTAGCATGGCAAGCCGTAACATCCTTTAGTGTTATTCCTATCCGAATTATAAGTTTACTAGGTATTACGATTGCCCTTCTCAGTTCAATTGTTTTTGCTTATTTCTTTTTAACTCGACTGTTAAGCAATAGGGCCTTTCCAGGTTATGCCAGTTTAATTTGCTCAATTTGGTTGCTTGGCGGGCTTCAACTTTTTGCTATCGGCATTATCGGCGAATATATTGGCAAAACTTATCTTGAAACCAAACGCCGCCCCAGATATATTATTGAAAAAACTCTAAATTAATTTACCTCTTGACGAAAGTTTAATTTATTTGTATCTTATTCTTAGACGGGAGGGGATTATGAAATTATCTAAAGAACTTTTAAATAAACTTATTGAAAAGGCAAGAGAAGGCATGCAGAATTCTTATTCGCCCTATTCAAAATTTAAAGTAGGTGCTGCCGTACTTGGGGAAAGCGGAAAAATGTATCAAGGCACTAATATAGAAAATGCTTCTTACGGGGTAACAATTTGCGCGGAAAGATGTGCTATTTTTTCTGCAATTGCAGCGGGGGAAAAATCCATAAAAGCAATTGTAATTGTTTTTAAACAAAAAGGACTTGGTCCTTTAAGCACGCCTTGCGGTGCATGCAGACAAGTTATGGCGGAGTTTGGCTCGCAAGATATGCCTGTTTGCACGGCAGATTTATCCGGCAAAACTGCAAAGCGCATTGTTTGTAAAAAACTAAGAGATTATTATCCTTATCCTTTCAACTCAAAAGCATTGAAATAGTTATCTTTAAAAGAAATAATAAAACCCGTTTATAAAAAAGAATAAACGGGTTTTATTTTTATCTGTAAAAACTTATTTTTCCTGTGTATTATCCTCAGAACTTTCCTCAACTTGAATATCATCAAAAAGAGGTTTTAAAGTGAACTTTTCATAAGGTTCAAAATTTAAAACAGGTCTGGGCAAACTTATATCAAGACTCGGAGTATAAGACCTGTTATTAAACACAGGGATTATGGGATATGTTTGTAAAGGCATTTTTGCATTATAATCTTTATACAAATTTCTCATTGAGTTTATGCCTAAAGGTATAGAAACAAACGGGGTATAGGGACTCACCTTATTAATAAGATTTCTTCCCATAGGAGTAAAGAATAAGGGAACTGTACCCAAAGCATAAACACCTAGAGCCAAAGGCAATACAGATTGGTTTGCTTCAAAATCTGTGGCACCGGCTTGTAATTTCTTTTCGGAAATCAAACTGTAGCCGTACGGTATAAATGAACCGATATAAGCACCGGAATAGAAGGATATAGCCGTTGTTGTTAAACCGGTCACACCGTCAAATTTTCTTGCTAAAGGTAAAACACCTTTAACCGTAATATCTTCAATACCGGCAATCATTGTTTTTTGTAAATATTGATACATATTTGCTGTTCCGAAACCGACTAATGTACCGCTTAAGATACCTATAGCAATGTTTGTTCGATAAGAGAATTTATCACTTGGTAACATCAAACCGATTGTACCTGCTGTCGTCAGTAAAATACTGTTACGAATACCTTGTGGGAAGGTTGTTTTTCTCTTTACTTTAAATCTGACAAAAGCAGAAGGTATAGTAACTAAAGTAGAGGCAAGCAGTTTATTAAAGTTTTTACTGCTATTGGTATGATTGCTCATATAAGTTTCTACAGAATCTCTTCTAAAGCTATTATAAGTTTTAAATAAGACATAAGATTCCATCGCACCGAAGGAAAGATAACTTAAATAATAAGGCATTATCTTTGAAGAGGCAAAAAGTGTAAAGGGTTTAAAAATTTCTTTAGTGGCATCACCGAAATCTCTTAATCTGGGTAAAACCGTTGTCTTGTTAGGCATAATTTTATAATTAAATTCTCTAGCAACACTAGAAGGAATAAATCCTTTCATCGCTATTATACCTAGCACTGCAAGTCCTGCTAAAGCAGGATAAGAGAAGGAGAAGTCCACGTTATTCTTACCCCATATTGCTTGCGCGCCCCAAGGGAGAAGAACCATAGATAAAGAACCCACATTTTTAGCAAGCATTGAAATGGTCATACTTGCTTTTGTGGTTTGATATCTGTGTATTGCAGCATTTAAAGAGGCTCTTGTAAGAGAAGAAGAAACCCCTGCAGAAAGAGAAGCAACAACCAAAGGTATATAAGAAGGAGCCACCTCTGCCGTCATTGTATGCCCGTTTTCATCATAGATTACATTCCCGTTTGCATCTTTTTTCTTACTGGCAAACCCATTATAGTGGTTGAAAGCAGCATAAGCCATACCGGAACCGCCTATAATTAAAGCCGTAGTTTGAACATTAGCAGCACCAAAGCGTTTTACAAAAGGAGCAGCCATAGGCGATAATAAAGAGAAGGCATAAGGGAAGCCAACACTCACGCCAAAAATAATAGGTTGGGGGATATAGTTGGGATCGTTTGGATTATTAAACGGCGCCTGATTTAAAGACATATTCAAACTTGTTGCACCGGCTGATAAGGACAACATATTATTAAAGAACAAAGGCCACATTTTGCTGGATTTCTTAACTAAGGTTAAGAAGGAAAGATCTTCCACTTTTACACCGGATTTAGCCATTAAGGTAATAACTTCCTTAGGTACACCGATATTAACATCAAGGGCTTTACCACCTAAAATAATTTTATTATCTTTTAAGAGGAGTTTACTGCCACTATTAATTGCGTCAGAAATGCTTATGGAATTTTTCAAAGCCATATCTAAAGAAACTCTTGCGACGATATCCCCTTTAACATCATATAAAGGAACAACATTATATTCTTTTTTATGAAGTCTCCATTTTTCAGCAATATTGAAAGGCTGATTTTTAGATCTTAAAGTGATATAGCGTTTTTGCTTTAACATTTCTAAATATTTAGCAAGATTATTAAACTTTTCGTATTCAAGTAATTCCTCTGCGGAGAGAATATTCACATTTTTTGCATAATAAGCAATTTTTTCTTGATTTAAAGCCAAAGTCTTTTCTAAATCTGCAATAGTGCCTTCAAGCAACTTATTATATTTAATAATGTCATCAGGTTCCAAGGTTGCTTTAAAAGTTTTAAATAAATCACCATCAATTTCAAAGTATCCTTCTTTATTAAATTTAAGATCTTTATATTCAAGAGGAGTTATGCCATCTTTTTTGAAAATTTGAATAGGTCCGTAGGTCTTTGCTACTTGAACAGTCTTTAGGGCTTTCTTCCAGAAAGTATTTGTACCGCCGGCAACTACATATTTATTATAATGTTGAACGGCAAGTCTTTGCCCAGGCATACCGGCGGGAGTTGCCATATAATCTCTTGTTCCCATCATTATTTTTGAAAATTCAGATTCAATAACCTGTCCTTTCTTGGTATTGCGGCCGATAATTACGGGGGTGCCATCTAGTTTTGTTACCTGTAAAGCCCTGCTACCGTCGTGAGACATTCTCACTAAAGGTGCACCGGAACTATAAGCGGGGAATTTATTTACTATTCTGCTGGGAACACTTTTGATTTTCTTTATTCTTCTATGAACATCTAAAACATTTTTATTTTCCGCTGCTAAGGTTCTAAAAAATACCATTCTTCTTGCTGTTGATAAACCAGCGGCTGTTTTGCCTGCTTTAACTAATACTCTTAACCCTTGTATGCCTTTCACGCCCCACTTTATCAGTTTGTAAATATCCGCAACACACCAAACGGTTAAAGCGACATCTATTATCGTTAATACACCTGTTGTAATTTCTAAATTCCTTCTGTGATTTTCTAATTTCTTTTTGTGGCCTTTACTGATATTCTTTAAAGAAGGATATTTCTTTAGTAAGGCCTGATCCATTTCATATTTTTCTTCCGCCGTTAAGTCTACGAAATCTGCTTTATAAAATTCTTCAGCAAAAAATACACTCGGTTTCTTATTCGCAAAGAATTTATCATAATCTTCTTGCCTTTTTGCTTCTGTCTTTTGATAACTGTTTAAGATTTCTTTACGCAAAGAACCTGCTAATTTCGTTTTAAAACCTGTTCCGTCATCATAATTTAATACTGCTTGGTCGCCTAAAGATATTGTGCCTTCCTTATCGCTCTTTATATATAATTCCACATATCCGTCAATATAATTGGAATATACTGCTTGACTGTTATAGTAATATCCTAAAGGTTCAGCACTATTATTTGCCGTTGCCGTTTGAGGCATAAAACTATCTATTACAGAGGGATTATAAAGTAAAATACCGTAAGTTAAAGGTAAATTATTATTAAATACGAGTCTGCCATTATGAAAATATACTGAGTTATCTAATATCTGATGCTGAACTTGTTTTGCTGCTAAAGTCTTTTCTTTGGCGAGCATTTCCGCCATATCTCTAAAAGCATCTCCACCACCATCTTCTTTAGAATAGCGAGAGTTTTTATAAGGTTCTCTGTAAAATCTGTTACTGAAAAAGATTTCTTCTTTTAATTTTAAATCATCTGTTTTGGAGTATTTGGCTTCTTCGGTGACTAAGCCAAGTTGGAATGTTGCTAACTGATCTAATCTGCCTGTTTCTATTAATGTTTTTGTTCCCATTAATAAAATTTGCGATTCCAAAGGTTCTGTGAGATTTAGCAGCATCAATACGGTAACAGCAGACATATCCCAACCGCCCTTATAAAAGGATAATCCATCTAATGAGGAAAGCGCTGCTTGGCAAGCACCTTCATCTACAAGTTCTGTTATCGGCGCTCTTAAAGTGTCTTCTACCATTTGTTCGTAGCCGCGCATTTGTCTTGCAACTTGATCTCTTGCGGATAAAGTGCTCCTTCTTTCTTCTTCCGCTGCACTTTTTTGCTCCATATACTTGTTATAACTTACCATCTCGTCATCATTTCTTGCTCTTGTGTGGAAGCGGCAGGGGTTTAATCTTTTATTTCCGCTGTTATAGGGAGCGACGAAATTATTAAAAATTCTATAGATTTTACTTCTTTGTGCACTATCAAAGAATTTTACGTTTTCACTTTCCATTGAAAGTATCATCACAAAAAGATCTACCATCTTTCTTTTGGTTTCGCCGGAAGTTTTATCGTAGACTTGGATTAGATTATTAGCCAACTCTTTAAAATAATCCTGAAGCACTTTTTCTTTATCTGCTTTATATCCCTCTACGCTTTTTTCAAATTCTTTTAAATATTGTTGGTAGTATTTATCCTGCCCTTGAAAGATTTCTTCCTTCCAAGATTCAAGACTTTCCATATTATCTTTTTGCCATTTTTTTAACTCCGATAAAGCAAATAAATAGTTAGAATTCTCCGCAGATTTAAGAGTAACACCTCTATACTCATACTCAATTTTTTTGTTTTCTTCCTGATAGAGTTTTTCTATTTCTTTTGATTGTTTTTCATATTCTTGTTCGATGTGTTTTTTAAGTTGTTTTTTATATTCTTTTGAGGAGATAGGAGTAAAATTTTCTTCTTTGCCTTGTTTGCCGTTTTCTATTTTATCTCTTGTATCGGTAAAGAGTTTTGTGATTTCATTGACATATTCGTCGCATTTGGTATAATAACCCTTTTCAAGACACGCCTTTAGGGCTTCTTTAGAGGGATCGGGCTTTTGTTTTTTATATTCTTCTTCAAGTGCTTCCTCAAGTGCGGCGCGAACTTGTTTTTCTTCGTTTATTTCTTCTCTAAAGGCAGCAAAAGCAGGGGATGTTAATTCTATTAATAAAGTGAAAGATAAGGCAAGACAAATTGCCTTACTACAAAAAAGTTTTACTTTTTTACCTATAACAACAGAAAGAATCTTTTTCATTTTATCTCCTATTTTATTTCCTTCTATATATATTTTAGATAGTTTACATACCACCTACAAGAGACTTTGGACCCATAGATAACTAGGTCTTTAGTCCTAGATACGACTGAAAACTTTTTCAAAAAACAACTTTTTTTGAACTAATCAAGACGTTTTGCTATTTCGGAGAAAAAATCGCCCGCTTTTTGTTCAAAAAAATAATCACTTATTCCGTTTGTATAGGTTGAAGGCAAAGTATTGACTTCAATAATTACTGCTCCGTTTTGTTGCTTTGCTACCATAGGTAAACTACAAGCGGGCATAACCTCGCCCGAAGTGCCAACAACAAACATAACATCACTGTTCAATGCGAGTTCTAAAGACTCTTGATAAATTTGTGGGTTAATCCCTTCTCCGTAAAAAACGAAATCCGGTTTTAAAATACCACCACAAGAACATTTGGGTAAATCTACACTTAAATCTGTTTCTTTTGTCGAATATCGTTTGTAGCATTTTGTGCAAACAAGAGTATCAATCGTACCATGATATTCCAAAACTTTTTTACTGCCTGCTTTTTGATGTAAATTATCAATATTTTGTGTAATAATACCTTTTAAAAAACCGAGTTCTTCAAGTTTTGCTAACGTTTTATGTGCGGTATTTGGCTTGGCTACACCCATAGAATTAAAAAATATCTTTTTCATTTCCGCCCAAGATTCTTTCGGGTGAGAATAAAAGAATTCTATTTCAATATATTTTGGGTCATATTTTTCCCAAAGGCCGCCTGCTCCGCGAAAGGGGGGAATACCGCTTTCAACTGAAATCCCCGCACCAGTAAAAGCCGTTAGGCATTTTGCTTTTTTTATCAGATTTATAATTTCTTGCATAAAGAATCTCCCTGTTTTAAGGTTAAAAATTCTCAGTTTAACAAAGTTGCTAAAATCAAAAAGACTGCTTAATTGCCCACTCAAAAAACTTGCGCCAACGCACATATTGTTTGGCGGCTTCTTCCGAACTGATTTGTGGCGTAAAAGATTTTAAATTCGTTTGCCAAGCGTCTACATCAATATCCATATTTTTTGCACATACAGCAGCCGCACCGATAAGGGTTGTTTCCTTTTCATCCTGCTGAGTAAGAGGTATTTGCAAAATATCACTTTGCAGTTGTGGCAAAACACCGTCTTTTGAAAGACCGCCGGACATTTGCAGGGAAGAAATACTATACCCTTTACTCTTTAAGTAATAAATAATATCGGTCATAACAAAATTAAGTCCTCTAACGGCAGAAAAGATAATATCTTCTTTTGTTGAGGAAACTTCAAGTCCTGCAATAACGGGTTTTAACTTATAATTCCACAAAGGGGCGCCAAGTCCGCCGAGTGCCGGTAAAAATAAAATATCGTTTTTTGCTTTTGTAGCGATATCTTTTAAATTTTGTAAAGAGAAATCAAAACCGAGTTTCTGCATCCAAGTAAAAAGAGAACCTGCCGTATTTAAGGGCGCTTCCAAAATATAATCACATTTTCTTTCTTTACTATCCCAAGAAAGAGAAGTTAAAATACCGTCTACAAAAGCCCTTTCCTGCCCGATATTTAACAGAAAGAACGCACCCGTTCCGTAATTGATATTGGCATTACCTTGCTCTAAAAGACCGCAAGCCGCGCTCGCTGCCTGCTGATCACCAAGGCAAAGTTTTACCGGTATATTTTCATAAGAGCCGTAATCATCAAAACTATGTTTTATTTCAGGCAGAATCGTTTTGGTTAAGCCGAAACTTTTTAAAAGTTCTTCGTCCCAAGTTTGTGTATTTATGTTAAAAAGCAAAGTCCTTTGAGCAAAAGTAGGGTCGCAGGCAAAAATTTTGCCTTCGCTCATACGCCATAAAATAAAACTTGCCACAGGACCGACGCATAAACGCCCTACCTCATAGGCCTTTTTTACATGAGGATAATTTTCAAGGCACCATTTAATTTTAGGAGCGGAGAAATAAGGGGTGTTATAAAGTCCTGTCTTTTGGTGAAAAACTTCTTGAGAAAGCGGATTTAGCGCACTAATTTGTGCTGCTCTGCCATCAAGCCAACTTAAAATAGGACACAAGGCCGAGCCAGTTTCCTTATCCCACAAAACAATAGTGGAACGCTGCGCCGTTAAAGCAATTGCTTTTATTTGCCCTGAGCCGGTATAATCTAACATTTCCTGCAAGGCTTCCATTTGGGTATTAAACAAAGCGGCACCGTCGTAAGAAACAGTGTTTTGGCTTGCCTCAAAGGGAACAGACACAAATTTTTTGGCAATTATTTTGCCTGTGCGCGCTTCAATTAAAGCCGCGCGGGAACTAGAACTGCCTTGATCAAGGCTAATAATCATATCACTCATTTTTAAACCATTTATTCCTTTGTAAAAGTTCATAGGCGGCTTTATCTAGAGAAAGCAATTTTTCAAGCGCCTGAGCAGAATCAAAATTATCTGCGTCTTTATCTTCTTCAATAATATTTTTTCTATCGGAACGAATTGCGCCGTCTTTTTCTATTATACCAACATTAACGCCTTCTGAAACAAGAGCAAAACGGGGCGTGGAATTATCAAATAAATCTTTACCGAAAGCCGTGTAAGGCATATTTAAGCCGGCAAGATTATATAAAGTAGGCACAATGTCCGTCTGTGAAACCACATAATCAATTTGTTTAGGTTCAAAAATTTTAGGTGCATAGATAATTAAAGGGATATGAAAATTTTCTTTTATAGAATCTTTTGCCTCTCTTGCTTTGTGGTCATTGTGGTCGGAAAGGAAAACAAAAACCGTGTTATCAAACCAGCCGTCTTCTTTTGCTCTTTTTAAAAACTCGCCTATTGCCCAATCGGCATAATATAAAGAATTTTTATAACCGCCTTCCCAAGTGTTTTGGTCAAATTTAAAAAAGCGTTCTTGGGTTTTGGTCCACGGTTCGTGGGTTATTCCGGTAAAAAGACCGACATAAAAATTTTCTTGTTTGCGATTTTTTATTTTATTTGCAGCAAACTGAAACAACTCATAATCATATCCGAAAGGTGCTTCTTCCATATAATCAAGAATCATAGGAATATCTTCCCAGCCGTAACTTTCCTCAGCGCCTAAATAATTTGCTAAGGCACATAATCTGTAAGAATGTCTAAGTGAAGTTTGCGCAAAAAAAGTGTAATAACCCTTGTCGGCAAAATTCTTAAATGGAGGGGAGAAAGTCGTCAACTCCAAACCATAGCCGAAAAACGGCAACCCCGGCACTAAAGGCACACTTGCAAAAATAGCGGAAAAACCAAAAATACTTCTTAATCCTACCGCATAACCGTTGGTAAAATTGATGCCTTCTTTTTTAATTTGTGCCATATTCGGTGTTACTTCGGGCAAAATATAATTTGGGTTCCACCCTTCAAACATAACAATAACAAAGTTCAATTTTTTTTGTTCTTTTTGCTTTTGACTCACACGCATTAAGGGATAATCTTCGTCGGGTATAATTTCATTTTTAGCAAGTAAAAGTTCTTGTGTGTTTTTGATTGCTTTATCTAAAGGATAATTGTTTTTTATATCTACTCCGCCTTTGCGCCAAACATGATAACCCGTAAATGCTCCGTTTAACATCAGCGTTGCTTCCTGCGAAGTTTTTGCATATTTATACACATCGGCAATACCAAGTGCTTTTGAAAAACCTAAATGACCTCTTATTCCTATAACTATAAATGCCGTAAGCACTACAAACTTACCTATTTGCCACGCCCAAGTCATATTTGTTTGTATGGCTTTATTTGCAAATTTACAAATAAAATATGCTCCCGTAACAAAAAGAGCAATAACAGACAATAGAGGCAAAAGCGCACTTTTTAAAGCATAGGTAACAAGAAAACCCAAATCAGATTGAACATGTATTATTTCTTCTGATATATGGCGCTTGACATTGGGAAAATAAATAAAATCCGCTACCAAAAATATAAACAAAGAACACAAAACAACCCATAATAAAAACGATACCGTTTTGACATAATATTTATTTCTTATCGGGATATTAAACAAAACTAAAAGCGGCCCTAAACAAAGTGCTATCATTGATATATCAAATCTTATTCCGTTTAAGAGACAATTTAAAATTTCACCCGTAGTTAAGGAAGCAAATACATAGTGATAAACAACAAATAATAAAAATCTTATAAATTCAAATAAAAACAAAGATAAGACTATCCACCCTAAACTAAATGTTGCACGGGGGTCTTTTTTAAATAGTTTCATTTTTTCTTTCCTTAAATATCTTTTAGAATTTTTAAATCACAAGTTTTAATTTTCTTTGCGAGTGCGCCAAGTGCCTTTTTTTGTTCTAAGGTAACTTGTTCGTTTTTAAATAAATCTTCAATCGTTTCAATGGTCGGCACTAAAGTTTTATTTAAAAGTTTTTCTTTTCTAAGCAAGTCAATAACGGCCTGCTCATCGGCAAAAGAAAGATGTTCTTGTTCGTCTAAAACTACATTATATTCTTTGCCGAAATGTCTTTGAAGTTTCAAGGTTTGCATTTCTTTTATAACTTCTTGTTTTAACTTAGTTAAATCTGTTTGTAAAGTGCCAAGTTCGTCAATTTTTTTAGCAAGGGCCTCAAGCGGGCTTAAAGATTTTTCTTCTGCGTTAACTTGCGCAAAATCTTCTGCCTTTTTATTTTTCCATACAGGGCAAAGGTCCTTATAATCGCAAAACTTACAGGCAAGTTCACTCGGTGTTGCGCTAAACTTTTCCGCTTTGATATTATCTGCTACTTTTAAAACGCCTTGCCAAAAAATATCAATTTCCTCTTTTGGGGCGGGGGTATAAATTTGCTCATCAAGTTTAGGCAAGTAATAAAAAAGTAAATTTGCCACATCAACTTTTTCCACAGAAGGATCTTTTGTTTGGACAAGTTTCAAAAGTTGTGGACTTTGGCTCATTAATTTTTGATACATCAAAAGTTGGTCCGGCTCTCTTTTAACTGTTTTGCCGGTTTTATAGTCTAAAATGGAAACTTTACCCTCGCCAAGATAATCAATTCTATCGACGATACTTATTATTGAAAGTCCGTCAACTTCTTGCGTTGTTCTAAACTCTGTTGAAAGGGGATTAAAAATATCTTTTTCGTGCTTTTTGTAATAGGCCTCAATAATTTTTACGCCTTCTTCGTAACCCTCAAGTTCTTTTTGGGCGCTGGCATAGCCTTTCTCGGCAAAAGAAGTTTTTTGCCAATCAAGTCTAAAAAATTTAAGGGTTTCTTCAAGCGGGGGAAAAGGCGGTTTTAAGTTGGCATACATAAATTCCATAACTTTGTGCAAAGCCGTACCGAAAGCAAAATAATATTTCGGCTTTTCCGGTATTTTTAAGATATAGCGGAATTTATATTTTTGCGGGCACTCTTTATAAGTGCTCATTTTAGAATAGGAAAAACTTAAATTTGCCATAAAACCACTCTAAAATACATTTTAGCATTTTTAGAGTTATTTTTTTATGACGGCAAATTTATTTAGAAATTGCTTTTTTAAGGATTTCAATTTCGCTTTTAAGAAATTCTATTTCAACGGAAACAGGATCCGGTATTTTATTGTGCATTAACTTGCCTTGCACAAAGTTCTTTTCTTTAACGACTCTTGCAGGAACGCCGACTAAAGTAGAATTTTCCTTTGCAGACTTTATAACCACAGAACCCGCGCCGACATTTGAATTATCGCCTATCGTTATATTTCCAAGCAAAATTGCACCGGCACCAAGTGTTACATTATTGCCGATTGTCGGGTGACGTTTGCCTTGTTCTTTGCCTGTTCCGCCAAGGGTTACACCCTGATAAACGAGGCAGTTATCGCCGATAATAGCAGTTTCACCGATAACAACGCCCATGCCGTGGTCAATAAAAAAGTTCTTGCCGATACTGGCACCGGGGTGTATTTCTATACCTGTTATAAAGCGGGAAAATTGGCTGATAAATCTTGGTAAAAAAGGAATTTTCATTTTATATAACTTGTGCGCCAAACGGTGCAAAATTAAAGCGTGAAAGCCCTGATAGAGTAGCACAATTTCAAGCGTGCTTTTGGCGGCGGGGTCTTTTGCCTTGATAGTTTTAATTTCTTGTTTAATTAGTTTAAATATTTTCATTAAATAAATCTCCCGAAAGATACCTTGCGCCGCCATCTGGCAAGATAGCAACAATTTTGGCATTTTTATTTTTCTTTGCATAATCTTTTGCCGCTTTAAAAACCGCACCGGAGGATATTCCTACAAAAAGACCTTCTTTTGCAAGTTTTCTTGCGGTTTTAAAAGCATCTTCTGAACTTATATCAACAATCTTGTCTATTACTCTTAAATCTAAAATACGCGGCACAAAGTTTGCGCCGATACCCTGTATTTTATGCGGACCGGCAATACCTTTTGTTAAAAGGGGGCTTTCTTTTGGTTCTACGCCGATAATTTTAATTTTGGGATTAATCTTTTTAAGATATCTGCCAACACCGCTAGCGGTTCCGCCACTACCTATACCAGCAAAAACGACGTTAACTTTGCCGGCTGTATCTTTTAAAATTTCTTTTGCGGTTTGTGTGTGGGCGAGAGGGTTTAAGATGTTTTCAAACTGACTTGGAATAAAAACTTTTTTACCTTTCTTTTTATAATCTTGGGCAAGTTTTTCTGCTTTTAAAACAGAACCTTTCATACCATCTTTGGCCGGTGTCAAAATTATTTTTGCACCGTAAGCGCTAATTAATTTGCGTCTTTCAATAGTCATATTTTCCGGCATGACGGCGCAAAAATTAAGACCTAAAGCACTAGAAACAAAAGCAAGCGAAATACCCATATTACCGCTTGTTGCCTCTATTATAATAGTATTCTTATTAATAAGTTTGCGTTTAAAAGCGGTATTTAAGATATTGAAAGCGGCTCTGTCTTTAACCGAGCCGGAAGGATTAAAATATTCAAGTTTAGCAAAAATATTTTTATCACTTGTTTTTACAAGTGGCGTATTGCCGATAGTTTTTAAAATATCTTTATTCATAAAATTATTTTAGCAAAAAAAGACTAAACAAACTAAAAAAAGAACCGAATACTCTATATATCCGGTTCTTTTATATTTTTTCTTTACAAATCAGAACAAATAGCCTTCTATACACTTAAATTTAGGATCTTTAATATAGTCATTTATCCTATAAGTTTTATATTTCTTAAACTTAAAAGGCAATTTGCTTTGTACGCGATTAGATTTATTGTGGTTAGCGAAATAGTAAATATAATCATCTGCACAATTTAACTGATTAGCCCATTTTGCTAAGGGCCAAAAATTTAAAGGAATGCCATCTTTAAAATCTTTATCACCGGAAGATATCATATATAAGGTAGTATGTTGATTCTGGATACTAGCATAAACTTCGGCCTTTTTTTCTTTAAAAGTAAACAAGCCGGGTTCATAATATATTTGTTCACATTTATACTTATAAGTATCATCTTGAACCATTGACATACCGGCCTCACGTACCTCTAAATCCAAATACCATAAAGTATGTTCGCACTTGGGGGATAGTTTCCACCACCAGTCCTCACTTCCATACGGAGCAAAAGAAAAACTTGCCACATAATCAGGAGGATAATACTTTATAATACGCTCGCCTTTATCATTATAATCTTCTCCATAATACCCTTTCTCGTTTAAACCAAAAGAGGGGGGAAGATCTTTAAGAAAGCCCAATGCCTCGTGGCGCATATCTTTAAATAATTGTTCTCTTGCGGAAGAAACCTCGTCAAAATATTTCGGATTATGCCACAAATAGTCTAATATCCTTGCATTCTCTAATTTATCTCTATTCTGTTTATCTATGTTAAAAGTACGCTCGCCGTCAGAAGAAATAATTTTAAGCCAAGGCACAGTTTTATCACTCGGATTATTTGATTCCCAAAAAACAATATTTTTTATCATCCAATTAGGATTGCTCTTTACGCTTTTATAAATATAATCCGAAACTTCCGGAATATATTTATAACGTCTCATAATATTTGATAATCGTTTTCTTAATTCTTTATTGCTCTGTTCTTCTTTTTGTTTTTGCTTTTCAAAAGTTTGAGCAAGTACCTTTTTTAATTCTTCCTGTTCAATAAAATTTTCGCTATGTGCAAAACTAACGAAAACAAAAAAGAATAATATTAATATTGTAATCTTTTTCATAAAAACCTCCGCATACTTAATTATATACTCTTATTTTTAAATTTGTCAACCTATAATTGTCGGTCTAAAAACAGTCTATCCGTGTAATAGGTAAAAGTAGTGGGCGCGCAATTTTACAAAAATTTTTTTAAAAAGCAACAGTTTTCTAAAAAATATAAAAAAAAATCTTGACATCATAAAATTTCTTTTATAAACTAAAAGAGTAGTTCATAAACTTAGTTGAAAAACTAATGGAGGAAAAAATAATGAAGAAGACACTAGCTTTATTACTTGCAGTTGCTTTTGCAGTTCCCGCATTTGCAGGTAATGTTCTTAGCAATGTAGAAACTTATGGTGAAATTGAAACCATCGGCTTTACTCAAACCGAAGATGCCGGTGACAAATCTGTTGCAAACAGAGTTTTATTCGGTGTTAGCGCAGATCTCGTTGAAGACGTTCGCGCAAACTTAACCTTCGCTTATAACAATGTTTGGCAAGATACAAACGGTGACGTCGTTGATACATATTTAAACCAAATTGAAGTTGCTGAAGCAAACGTTGTTGTCAGCAATCTTTTTGGTGCTTTAGAAGCCAAAATCGGCCGCCAATTCTATGGCAATGAAGATAGCCCTGTAATGTATATCGGTCCTAGACACGGTAACTATGCAAATATTGCTTTCTTACCTACTATGTCTATGGATGGTGCTTTACTTACCTATCAAGGTGAATCTTTAGCACTTTCTGCTTTCTATGCTCAAATTTCTGATGGTTCCGATGACAGACTCACAGGTTTAACCTTAGACTATGCCTTCACCAACAATTTAGTTGCTGGTATTTACTGGTATGATGCAAGCGGAAGCGACCACCAAGGTATTTGGGGTGGCAAACTTGCCTATCAAAACGAAGGTACAAAACTTGGTGTTGAATATGCTAAGAACTATGAAAATGGTGTCTTCAGTTACAACAATGCTGGTTGGATGTTAAAAGCAGATGCTGCTTTAAATCTTGATGCAGAAGCCATTTCTTTAACCCCCAGACTTTCCTATTACATCAGCGAAAAAGATTTCTTCGCCGCTGGTAACTATGCCCCCGGTATTGCTTTTGGAAATCTTGTTGGACCTCTTTCTATGACCGGTGAAGACTGGAGAGTTTTCAATGCAGGTATTGACTTTGGTTTCAAATCTTTAGAAAAAGTTACCTTTGCATTTGATTACTTAAATGCTGAAGAAGATAGAGATTGGCTTGGCAACGAATTTGATTTGAAAGCCATCTACCAACATAACGACTATGTATCCTTCACTTTAGGCGGTGGTGTTGTAACCAACATTACTGGTGATGAAGATGATTTCTATGTCGGCCAACTCGGCATGTTAATTAAATTCTAATTAATAAGTTAAATTCTACATTAGAACGGCTCTCTTAACCGAGAGCCGTTTTTTTTGTATAATAAAGTATATGACAAAAAATAACAAACAAAATCAAGGCATTATTGATAAAGCCGTTTTATTCATTAAAGACAACAGAAAACCCATCCTAATCGGTGTGGTCTGTGTTATTGCACTTATAGCAATTATCTGCGGAGTGCAAAGTTCCCTAGAAAATAAGCATCAAAAATTGTGGGAAGATTTCTTCATTGCGCAATATGCAGTTGCTCAGAGCGAAAATGCTTCTAATTTTTCTGCTTTGGAAACTTTTGTTAACCAAAACAAAAATACTATTCCTGCTGCACAAGGTGCTTTAATGCTTGGCGAATTTTATTGGTCAAAACAAGACTATAAAAAAGCCGAAGATTTTTATATCCAAGCCGCCCAAGTTAAAGAATTTGAACCCTTGGCTAAAGCCGCTTTAGTGGTTGCAAAACTTGCACAAAATCAATATGACGAGGTTATTTCTTTAGCAGATGATTTTGCAAAAAACCACGGCACTCATTATGCCTTTACCCAAGTTTTGTTAAACAAGGCTCTTGCTCTTGAGTTAAGCGGTAAAACAAATGAAGCAAAAGAAGTTTACAAACAAATTATTCAACAAGAACCTACCGGCTATAATGCCGCTTTTGCCGAAAATAAAATAAGGACTTTAAAATAATTTACTTAAAGTTTAAAAATAAAAACCCTCTGCTTTTTAGGTAGAGGGTTTTATTTTGCGATAAAACAATTTTATTTAGAACTTTAATTGTTCACAAGGAATATTATTTTTCTTCAATAAATTTACACCTTCTTGGGAACGGTCATAAAGTTCGCTAAAATAAACTTTTTCTATACCGGCGGCAGTAATAATTTTGGCACAATGAGTGCAAGGGGAAAGTGTTACATAAATATGCGCACCCTTTGTTGAAATGCCGTTTTTGGCCGCAAATAAAATGGCGTTCTGCTCGGCGTGAAGTTCATTATCATTTGAAAATTGGCCGTGCATATCATAAAACTCTTTACTCTTTAAAAAATCTTCAAGGGTGGCAAATTGGTTTTTATATTTTTCTTCGTAAATTTTCTTAAAAATATCTTCGCAATGTTCCTGTTTGCTGGCTACCCCGTTAAAACCCATACTGATAACCCTATTATCTTTAACCAAAACCGCACCGACTTTAAGACGGCAACAAGTAGATTGCTGGGCAACAAGTTGCGCCATAGAATTAAAAAGTTTATGACTGTTTTTCATATTGTTTATTTCCTTTTTGTGTAGATTACTGCTACTTTTATTATACAAATTATTGTTTGCTTTGTTATTATAAACAAAACCCCCGCTCTCTAAAAGAAAGCGGGGGGAAATTTACTTCTTTTTATTTGCTATTAATTGCCGATGTAACAACCGTTAATATCGTGGTTTGCATCGTGGTTGATACCTGCTTGGGCAGGGCAGCGGCAACATTCAAGGTCACTATCATATTCCGTATCTGATACTAAGCAGCCGCAACTGCAAGTATTGGTATCAAAGTAACCTGCACCTTTACACATCTTTTGCGTGCAACCGTTGGTTTGGTCATAAGGTCCCCATGTTGAGTAACCGTCAGTCTGGTCGCATAAGCAGGTTCCGCAATGTTCATCCCATGTGCTGCCGGGCGGGCATTTACGGCAAGTATTGGTAGAATCATACCAAACTGTTCCCGTCGGACATGCACACGTTGCATTAATTACTGTACCTTGATAAGAATCGCTTGATCTAGGACCTGTACCTGTCGGGCACCAGCAGTATCCTGTTATATAACTTGTTCCTTCTACTGTAGCACCATAATACCCTGATGTTTT
>DBYY01000004.1:70264-160188 GCA_002311025.1 Candidatus Proelusimicrobium tauri | reverse complement strand
TTCTTGAAAACTTCTCTTTTGCCATAATTTTTTACTCCTATTTTTTTATTTTTCAAATCTATAAGCTGGGAATGGGACTTGAACCCACGACCTTCTCCTTACCATGGAGATGCTCTACCAGCTGAGCTATCCCAGCAATCTTTATAAGCGGGCGAAGGGAATCGAACCCTCGTCATCAGTTTGGAAAACTGAGGTTCTACCATTGAACTACGCCCGCAATGGAAAAACCTTATTAGGCGCGAGCGGGAATCGAACCCACGAATAGCAGTTTTGCAGACTGCCGCCTTACCACTTGGCCATCGCGCCAAAATCGCTATGACAATATTATAATAAAAAAAGCCCTTTTCTTGCAAGGGCTTTTTAAAAATTTTTATTTTTTCAGACGAGATTTTTATATTCAATTTTATTTTTACAACAATAAAAAAGCGGGCTGATAAACCAAACCAGATTATCCATCAAAGTCCAATTTATCAACCCGCACTTGTGGAGTTTTCCTCCATATACTACACTCCTTTACGGACTAGCATTTACTACTACTTTAACCTTGCAAGCCGCCCAAACAATGCCCGTGACCACCACTGCAAACAACGTCACGCCCCACACCGCTTAAACAACCCACAAGACCCACAGCCAAACGGCTATGGCACTACTTTTGTCCTGCCCACGAAATAAGGGACAAGGACTATTCCCCTCTTCGCTCGGACACAAAACCCAAAGCAACCGGCTTTAGTAAGAAACAATAAGGAGAAAAACTTAACACCCTACCATTTCCCTCATGTCCTGCATTTTCGGCTACTTTTTGAACCCAAGCACCCTTGCGGGAACTTTTACGCCTAGATTCAAGTCCCTCAAAAAAAGCATTTACTTTCAAAACACTTCATTTCAGAAACCCTAGCCTTCAGAGAAAATTGTAAAAGAACTTTAAAACTTACGGGCGGGCTCCTTTTTTAGGAGAAGGAAATGCTTGCCTTTTCGCAAGCCCTATGTTCCGCCCATAGCCATAGTATACGCCTTTTTTTTGATTTGTCAAGGCCCTTTTTAAAAAATTTTTTACGACGGAGAATCTTATTTTTTGTATTTTATTTGCTTTTTTATGATAAATTTTTGTAGCATTTATTTATACTCTTTGTGAGTATAAAACAATTTGAAAGTATTTTTGGGACCTTGTTTTTTTAGAACAAGGAGAGTTTTTGAGAAATCAAAAACACTAGTTCAGTCCAGAAACACTGCAGTTATCAGGCACTAGATAAAGGGAAGTCATGAGCCTTTTGTCTAGTGCCGAGTGCATATCATATTTATATGGTATGCCACGGCTGCTATGTTTGGGTTACTGAACTAGGCTCAATCATAGCGGCCGTTTTTTATTTGTATAAAAAACGCCTGCCAAATAAAAAAGGAGAAATTAAATGAAAATGAAAAATGTTGTAAAACTTATGATCTTATCCCTTGCTTTGTTTATTACACAGCAAGGTTTTGCCCAAAGTACACAAAAAGGCGAACATATGATATCTGTAAATTTAGGAGCAGTTATCCCTGTAACCTCTATAGATTATTATGGAACAGATATTGACTATGGCAAAACCGGTTTTGGTTTAGGCGCACAATATCAGTATTTTTTAACTGATAATTTTGCTTTAGGTGCCGAATTGGATCAAAATTGGTTCGGACAAAAAGAACAATATGGTGTTGAGTTTGAAGGCAGAACTTCTAACTTCTTACTTACTGGACGCATTAATTTGATGAATAGAGATGCTTTTAGATTCTATTTACCAATGGGTATTGGTGTTGCCAGGATGAGAGAAGATATTGACGAGTATCATATTTATGATACTGGGTTAACATGGAACATAGGCCTAGGTATAGAGACTGCTATTGCAGGCAACCCTGACAAACTTAATATCGGCTTAGAAGCAAAATTCAATCAGGCTTACTGGAATAAAGATGATATTGATGAAGATTTGAATTATATTTCCGTAATGTTTAAACTTTCTCGCAGGTTCTAATATAAAGCGGAGTGTCTGCTTCATTAGAAAAGGGAGATTTTTAAATCTCCCTTTTTTATTCTCAAACTTAACAATGTTTATTAGATTTTTATATAATATATTATATGATAGAACAACTTAAAACAAAACTTAATGAAATTGAAAATACCTATATATCCAAATTGCAAAATTGTTCTTCCTCAAAAGAATTACAAGATTTGCAAGTGCAGGCGCTTGGCAGGAAAGGCGCTTTGACTGAACTCTTAAAAAGTTTAAAAGATTTATCCTTAGAAGAAAAAAAGGCCTTCGGTCCTTTAAGTAATGAGGTCAAAAATAAATTAACGGCTCTCTTTGAAGAAAAAGCCGCCTCTCTTGAGATTGAAGAAATCAATAGAACTTTAAACGCTACCGATATAGATTTAACTTTGCCCGCTTTCCCTTTTGAAAAAGGCAAAAGACATCCTTTGGAAATTGCCAAAAAAAGAATGACAGATATTTTAAAAGGTCTTGGCTTTGTGTGGGCACAAGGTCCGCTGGTGGAAGATGAATATCACAATTTTGATGCTCTTAATATCCCTGCTCACCACCCAGCAAGAGATATGCAAGATACATTCTTTATCAAAAACACACAAAAGAAAGATTTTGTTTTAAGAACACACACTTCAGGCGTGCAAATCAGAACTATGCAAAAGCAAAAACCGCCGATAAGAATTATTGCCCCCGGCAGAGTATTTAGAAAAGATGCTTTAGATGCAACCCACAGTCCTGTATTTAATCAAATTGAAGGACTTTATGTTGATAAAAATGTTTCTCTAGCCGACTTAAAAAGAGATTTAACTTTATTTATGAAAGGTCTTTTCGGTCCTAAAGCGCAAGTGCGTTTTCGCTCTTCCTTCTTTCCGTTTACAGAACCTAGTGTTGAAGTTGACGTAAAATGCGTTTTCTGCGAAGGCAAAGACCAAAACTGCCCAGTATGCAAAGGTTCCGGCTGGAAGGAAATGCTCGGCGCGGGTATAGTCCACCCGAACGTTCTTAAGAACTGCGGTATTGATCCGGAAGTTTACAGCGGTTATGCCTTTGGTATGGGCGTTGAACGTTTGGCGATGTTCTCGCTTAACATAAAAGATATCAGAGATTTCTATGATAATGATGTTCGTATTTTGGAGCAATTTTAAATGAAAATATTATATTCTTGGTTAAAAGACTTTATTGATATAGATTTAACAGCAAGTGAACTTGAAAAACATTTCACTTCGCTTGGTATGGAAGTTGAAGAAATAATAAAAACCGGCGCAGATTTTGATGATATTTACGCCGCTAAAATTGTTAAAATCAACCCCCATCCAAACGCCGATAAACTACACCTTGTAGATTTGGAAACTAAAGACGGCGCACTTCGCGTGGTTTGCGGTGCAAAAAATATAGAAGAAGGTCAAATTGTTCCTTTAGCAAAAGTCGGTGCGCGACTCGGTAAAGAATATCTTAAACCGGCTGTTATCAGAGGAGTTGCATCCGAAGGTATGCTTTGCTCCTCTAAAGAACTTGGCTTAACTGCTGATGCAAGCGGTATTATGTTGCTTGATAAAAATACCCCTATCGGCACAAACATCAAAGAACTTTACGGCAAGCCCGATATTATTTTTAATTTGGAACTTACCCCCAACAGACCCGATTTGATGAGCCACCTTGGCGTTGCGCGTGAGTTATCCGTTTTGCTCAATATCCCCCTTAAAAACAAAGAGATTAAACACATTGAAGGCACAGGCGAAAGTCTTGAAGTCAATATTTTAACAGACGATAAAGGCTGCCAAAGATATAATGGCAGAATTATCAAAAATGTGAAAAATTGTCCTTCACCCAAATGGCTTGCAGAAAGACTTATCGCTATGGATGTTAACCCCAAAAACGCCATTGTTGATATAACAAATTATGTTCTTTATGAAATCGGCCATCCTTTACATGCTTTTGATTTGAACCACTTAAAAGAAGGCAAAATCAATGTGCGTTGGGCCAGTGAAGGCGAAGAATTTTTAGGTCTTGACGGCGTAAAAAGAACTTTGACAGAACAAAATCTTGTTATTGCAGACGGTCAAAAACCCGTTGCGCTTGCCGGCGTTATCGGTGGCGAAAACGACAGTATTTTGCCCGAAACAAAAGATATTTTCTTGGAAGCGGCTTATTTTTACCCGCCTTGTATAAACAAGACTTCCAAAAAGATGGCAATTTCAACGGAATCTTCCCAAAGATTTGAAAGAGGCGTTGATATTGAAAATTGTTCACGCGCTATGGACCTTGCGACTCAACTTATAGTTGAAATTTGCGGCGGAGAAGTTAGCAAAGTAAATGATGTTTACCCAACACCTTATACACCGCAAACAGTTACTTTTACTCCCAAAGATATTGAAAAAATCTTGGGTATGGAAATTGAAGAACAAAAACTTAAAGATATTTTTAATCATCTGGGTAAACTTGAAATTTCCGGCGAAAAGTGGCTCTTCATCCCGCCTACCCATAGACGTGACTTAAACCACAAATGGGACCTTGCCGAAGAAGCCGCACGCTTTATCGGTTTTGATAATCTTGCTCAAAAGGCAGATTCTTCTTACGCCAATTTATACTTTGCGGAAAACCCCAAAAATGTTGATATTGAAAACATTTTAACTGATAAACTTATCGGACAGGGTTTCTTTGAGTGTAAGAACTATGATTTCGTTTCCCAAAAAGAAATTGAAACGCTCGGTTTTGACACGAAGAATTGCCTTGAAATTCAAAATCCGCTTGCTCAGGGTATGGAATTTTTAAGACCTTCTATTTTAATGAGTCTTCTTAAAAATATTCATCACAATCAAAACTTTTCAAGAGATAATTTAAGACTTTTTGAAAGCGGAAAAACTTTCTCTTTACAAAAAGGTTATCCTATTGAAAACTTTACTATTGCAGGTATTTTAACGGGCAAAACACCAACTCAAAAATTCTTTTTAAGTCCGCAATGTCATTATGGTATTTTTGGTTTAAAAGGTATTATTGAAACTTTGCTACGCGATTATGAAATTAAACTCGTGCCTTCTCAAAAAGCACCGGTTTATATGCACCCAAAAATCTGTATGGATATTATGCTTGATAATAAAGTTATCGGTATTTTAGGGCAGGTACATCCCTTAACTTTAAAGGCCTTTGATGTTAAAAATGATGTCTGGGCTTTTGAGTTTAATTTGAAAAATCTTGAAAAACATTTTGACGCGCAAACCTTTAAAAAAGCAAAAGATGTTTCCAATTTACCTTCAAGCGAAAGGGACCTTTCCTTCATCATTGATAAAACTATCCCCTATGCGGAAATTCAGAAAGTTTTAAATCCGCTTGAAGTAAAATATCACTTAATTGACCTTTATCAAGGCGAAAACCTCGCACAAGGCAAAAAGAGTATGACTTTGCACTTTGAATTTACGGCTAAAGATAAAACCTTAACCGATAAAGAAGTCAACAGTGCTGTGGAAGGTATTTTAAATATTCTCAAAGAAAAACTCGGTGCGGAATTAAGATAGAATAATGGAAGATAAGTATAAAAAGTTAAATGCTTTAACTGATAGAGTTCTCAAAAAACTTTCCTCTTTGGAACAGGAGAACTCAAAACTTCTTGCCGATTTTAAAAAAGCAAAAGAAGAAATTATCTTTTTAAGAAAAGAACAGGAAAAGTATAAAACTTTGCGCGAGTGGCAACAAAAAACCACTGCTATAATAAATCAAGTACAGACCAAGATAGCCAAAGAAATAAAAAAGATAGAGGAAAGCGCAAGCAAACCTTATCTGGGAGGAAAAAATGAAGAGAAGTGAAAGTATGACTCTTACCATTAAAGGGTTTACCCTAGAAGATGTATATTTTGAAAATCTCGGGCCCTTGGAAGTAAACTCCCTTGCGGCTATGGTGGAAAATAAAATAGACCAAATATCCGTAGAAAAAAGAGTCGTAGATACTATGAAACTCTTTTTACATACTGCTTTATATTTTGCCGCCCAGGCCTATTCTAACGGGGAAAATGCTTCCTCAAAAAAACAAGACCAAGAAGAACAACTTGATATTGCTATTGATAAACTTTCTTCTGCTTTAAGCCGCTTACCTTTGGAGTAAAAAGGATATGTCCGATTTTTTTGAAGAAGAAATAAACGACTCTAAGCAAAAAAATATGCCGCTTGCCGCGCGTATGGCTCCGCAAACTTTAGAAGAATTTGCCGGCCAGCAGGATATTTTGGCGCCCGGCAAAATGCTTAGGCGTTTAATTGAGGCTGATAAAATAAGATCTGCGGTTTTCTTCGGACCGCCGGGGGTGGGCAAAACGGCGCTTGCACGTCTTATTGCAAAAAACACAAAATCAATAGTGCGCGAGTTAAACGCCGCTGCCTGCGGGGTAAGTGAGTTAAAACAAATTATAGAAGAAGCCAAATTTAAGCAGGAAAATAATCTTGCCGGCGCACAAAGAACTTTGCTTATTTTAGATGAAATACACCACTTTAACAAAACCCAGCAAGATGTGCTTTTACCTTCTGTGGAAAGCGGTTTAATTACGCTTATCGGCCTTACTACCGAAAACCCCTATTTTTATATAAATAATGCTCTTTTATCAAGATTTTCCGTCTTTGAATTTAAAGCTCTTGATGATAATGCTTTAGATAAAATCATTAAAAAAGCAGCCAAAGCCGAAAATTTTAAAATAAAAAAAGATGCTAAAACTTTTTTAATCACTCAAGCAAACGGTGACGCAAGAAGATTACTTAATGCTCTTGAACTTGCCGTTTTAACCACCCCTTACGAAGGCGGACAAAAGGAAATCACACTTGATATTGCCAAAGAATGTATCCAAGTGCGCCACTTAAATTATGATAAAAAGGGCGATAATCACTACGATATTATTTCTGCTTTTATTAAATCTATGCGAGGTTCAGATCCTGATGCGGCTGTTTATTGGCTTGCCAAAATGTTAAACTCCGGCGAAGACCCGCGCTTTATTGCGCGCCGCATTTTAATTTGCGCAAGTGAAGATGTTGGCCTTGCCGAACCGACGGCCTTAGTGGTTGCGCAGGCCGCTTTCTTCAGTGCTCAGGTTCTTGGTATGCCGGAAGTTAGAATTCCCCTTTCCCAAGCGGCAATTTATGTTGCCTGCGCACCAAAATCAAACAGCGCATACTTGGCCATTGACGCCGCACTTGAAGAAGTTAAAAACGGTCCTTACCGCGCCGTGCCGGACCACCTTAGAAGCGGCGGCAAGAATATCGGCTATAAATACGCACACGATTTTCCTAATCATTATGTAGAGCAGGAATATATGCCAAATCCAAAAAAGTTTTTAAATCTCACCACGCAAGGCAAAGAAAGAATAATTAAAGAACGCCAAGAACTTTTGAGGAAGAAAAAATGAACTTACCCTTTGACCCGGAAAAAATTTTTTCTGTTTCCGAAATCAGCCAAATAATAAAGGAAATGCTTGAAGGCGTCTTTGGCGATATTAAAGTTGAAGGAGAAATTTCAAATTTAAAAACCGCTTCAAGCGGACATATCTATTTTGATTTAAAAGATGAGCAGGCTTTAATTTCCGTTGTCTTATTCCGCGGTTATGCACGCGGTGTTAAACTTGAAGAAGGCCTAAAAGTTCAAGTTGAAGGCGAAATTTCCTGTTATATTAAACAAGGGCGCTATCAAATAATTGCCCACTCCGTTCAAACGCAAAGCAAAGGTAATCTTTACCTTGAATTTGAAAAATTAAAAGAAAAACTAAGCAAAGAAGGCCTTTTTGACGAAGATAAAAAATTGCCTTTACCGAAATATCCAAAAAGAATAGGAGTTGCCACTTCGCCGACAGGTGCCGCCATTAGAGATATTCTATCAGTCTTAAACCGTCGCGCAACCGGACTAGAAATTATTATTGCCCCTTGCGCCGTTCAAGGCGACGCGGCAAAACAGGAAATTGTCCAAGCCATAAAAAATCTTAATAATTTAAAGCCAAAAATTGATGTTATTTTGGTTGGCCGCGGTGGTGGCAGTATGGAAGACCTTTGGGCTTTTAACGAAGAAATTGTCGTCCGTGCGGTAGCGGCAAGCAAGATACCCGTAATTTCCTGTGTGGGCCATGAAGTTGATTTTACTTTAACTGATTTTGCCGCTTCCTTGCGCGCGCCGACACCTTCGGCCGCAGCAGAACTTGTTGTTGAAACATCTTCGAGTCTTATAGAGCGTGTTAGGCAATTAAACAAAAATCTTTTGCAAACTATAACAATTAAATACGAAAGACTTTTTGGCCGTCTTAAAATGGCTACGGAAAATAAAATTTTTAAAGAACCTTTCGTTTTATTTCGCGCAAAAGAGCAACGTCTTGATATTGCTTTAAACCGCTTAAAAGATTTAAGTCCGTTTAATGTTTTAAAACGCGGTTATTCTATTGTTCGCCGTAAAAGTGATAATAAAATTGTTCAATCTTCTTTAAAAGGCGAACGCCTAAAAGTGCAAAGCGCACAAGATACATACGAGGTAGAAACTATATGAAATTAACTTTTGAAAAGAAACTTGAAAAACTTGAACAAATTATTGCCCAACTTGAAGACCCTTCTTTGGAACTTGAGCAAAGTGCCAAACTTTTTGAAGAAGGCCTTGCCCTTTCTAAAGAATTAAGCGCGCAACTTGACGAAGTAAAAAATAAAGTTGAAATCTTAAAAAAACAAGGTGCTGAACTTAAACTTGAAACTTTTGAGGAAGATTAAAAAAAATATGCCAAAACTCCGTCTTGATAATGCCCTTGTAGAAAAGGGACTTGCGCCAAGCCGCAACAAAGCCCAGGCCATAATTATGGCAGGCGAAGTTTTGGTAAATAATCAGGTTGAAACCCGCGCCGATAGAAATATAAAAGAAGAAGACATTATTACTTTAAAAGAAAAATCTTGCCCTTATGTTTCGCGCGGCGGCTTAAAATTAAAAGGGGCCTTAAACAATTTTAATATCTCTTTAAAAGATAGAATTTGCGTTGATATCGGGGTAGCAACAGGTGGCTTTTCGCATTGTATGCTTATGGAAGGCGCAAAAAAAGTTTACGGCGTTGATGTGGGTAAAGGACAAATTGCAAGTGAAATTTTGAATTACCCCAATTTTATTTTTAGACCAAACACAAATGCGCGTTATATTACGCCCGATATGTTTGAAGATAGATTTGAATTTGCCGCCGTTGATGTTTCTTTCATCTCTTTAAAAATGATTATGCAGGCATTATTTGGCTGTATGGCAAAAAAATCAGAAATTGTTTTTTTAATTAAACCGCAATTTGAACTAACCCCTAAAGAAGTGCCGCACGGTATTGTAAAAACCGAAGAAAACCGCCAAAAAGCGATATCTTCCCTAAAAGAATTTTTTAACCAGAATATTAAAGAAAAATTTAACGCTTCTGAAGCCGGCCTTTGTCCTTCCCCCATAACAGGTGTGCACGGCAACACCGAATATCTGTGGCATATTTTAATTGGGAAATAAATATATAAAGGTAAAACTCCCCTTGCCAAAAGCAAGGGGAGTTCATTTTTACTAGTAACTTTTATTTTATAAAAGTTTTCCAGCCAAATCAGCAAGACTGCTGCGTTCAGTCTTAGTAAATGTTATATGACCGTAACTCTTTTGCCCTTTGAACCTTTCAACGAGGTAAGTTAAGCCGTTAGACTCAATATCCAAGTAAGGTGTATCAATTTGATAAGGATCGCCGGTTACAACGACTTTGGTGCCTTGTCCCGCGCGGGATAAAATTGTCTTAATTTCGTGCGGGCTTAAGTTTTGAGCATCGTCAACAATCATATATTGTTTAGGAAGTGTTCTTCCGCGGATATGGGTAACGGAAGCAATTTCAAGTTTACCGCTGGTGGTAAGATAACGCACTTCTTCTTCGCCGTCTTCGGGGTTTTTCTTATTGGCAAGAAAACTTAAATTATCATAAATTGCGCCCATCCAAGCATCAAGTTTTTCTTCCATAGTGCCGGGCAAGAAACCAAGATCTCTGCCCACAGGCACAATAGGACGGCAAACCAAAAGTCTTCTAAAAGTTTCATCATCAAAAGTTCTTCTTAAACCTGTTGCAAGGGTAATTAAAGTTTTACCTGTTCCTGCCGAACCGACAAGCGTTACTAAATCCACGCTGTCATCAAGCAAAAGTTCCATAGCAAAGCGCTGTTCTTTATTTAAAGGTTTAATACCCCAAGCAGTCGGCTCTTGCGGGCTTAAAGCCTTTAAAACTTCTCCCGATTGGTCCACTCTGCCGACGGCAGATTTTTTACTTCCGTCATTTGCTTTTAAAATTAAAAATTGGTTCGGATAATATTTATCTTTTTCCAGAGTAATCTTTTTATTTTGATAAAACTCATCAATTTTAGCAGGGGCAATTTCCACTTCCGCACTACCCAGATAAAGTTCATCATATTTAATTTTATCATTGTTATAATCTTGCGCTTCAATGCCAAGTGCTTCGGCTTTGATACGTAGATTTGTATCTTTGGTAACAATTATGACCGGCTTTTTATTTGATTTATTTGATTGTTCCTTATGATAATAATAGGCAATATTTAGAATATCATTATCTGATTTATTAAAATTCAAACCGCCAGGCAAAATATGATCGCGCGAAAACTCAACTTTAATAGAACCGCCGTTTTCAGTCTTAACACCTTGGGCGATTTTTCCTTTTAATCTTAAAGCATCAATATAGCGGGAAACTACGCGCGCACTCTTGCCTCTTTCATCGGCGGCAGTTTTAAAATTATCAAGTTCTTCAATAACTATCATCGGAATAATAATTTCATTATCGTCAAAACGCGTAATTGCGGCAGGATCGTGCAATAAAACATTTGTATCCAAAATATATTTCTTTTTCATAGAAAACCTCCAAAGGTGTTAATACACTTATTAAAGCATTAGAAGAGTCTTTTTGCAAGTCCCTAAAGACAATTTGATAAAATATGACTATGGCAGATATTAAGTATATTAAAGGTGTCGGTCCGGCAAAAAGCGCAATGTTTAACCGCTTGGATGTTTTTACGACAAGTGATTTACTGCATTATTATGCGCGCACTTATCAGGATAGAAGGCCAAATAAAAATATCAGCGATTTTAAAGATACCCAAAGCGTTTGTTTTAAAGCACAAGTTTTAAGAACGCAAGTTATCCCGGCTAGAACAATAGGCATTTTTAAAGCCTTTGTCCAAGACGATAATAATAATATTTTTGAAGCCACTTGGTTTAAAAGACGCGCTCGCGGCTATGATGTCTTTGCACAAATAAAAAAAGATTTTAAGATAGGTTCTTATGTTTGGCTGGTAGCAAAGAGGGAAGATAAGAACTCTTTTCTTTCAAATAAAATTACTGTTGAAGAATACTACCTGCCAACAGACCCCGAACTGCATTTACACGCCGATGCCATTGTTCCGATTTATGCGCTTACTCAAGGTTTAACAAATAAGTTTTTCCGTCAGACAGTTGCAAAAGCGCTCGGCACTTACTTAGAAGAAGAAAAAGAAATACTGCCGCCCGAACTTTTAAAAAAAAGGCAACTTTTAACAATTAAGCAAGCACTAAAAGGTATACACTTTCCCTCAAGCATAAGCGAACTTGAAAACGCAAGAAAGCGTATGGTCTACGAAGAATTTTTGCTTATGAGTATGGCTTGGACTCTTAAACAAAAGCAAGAAAAAATAGATGAAAAACAACACCGCTACGAATTAAAAAGACATCTCTTAACACCCTTTAAAGAAAACTTGCCTTTCACTTTTACAAAAGCGCAAACACGCGTGATAAATGAAATTTTTAAAGATATGCTTTCCCCCCGACCTATGACACGTCTTTTACAAGGTGATGTCGGCTCGGGTAAAACAATAGTTGCTTTAAGCGCGCTACTTTTGGCGGCGGAAAATAACTATCAATCTGCCTTTATGGCACCGACTGAAATTTTAGCCACACAACATTTTATAACTTTAAAAAACCAACTTAAAAATTTAAAGGTTAATGTGGAGATTTTAACTTCCAAAACAACTAAAAAAAATAAAGATAAGATTTTAAAAGATTTAGCGGAAGGCAAAATTGATATACTTGTCGGCACGCACGCACTTATTGAAGATAAAGTTAAATTTAAAAATTTACGCTTTATCGTTATTGACGAACAACACCGCTTCGGTGTTAAACAGCGTGCAAAACTGCGCTCAAAAGCGCGCCATATTGATATGCTTTCTATGACAGCAACCCCGATACCAAGAACTTTTGCACTTGCTTTGTATGGTGATTTATCCGTTTCCACCATTGACGAAATGCCACCTAACAGAAAGCCCATTGAAACTTTACAATTAACTCAAAACTCCGCTTTGGAACTTTTGAGAAAAGAAGTTGCGCAAGGTCATCAAGGGTATATCGTTTATCCTTTAATTGACGAGAGTGATAAACTTGAGTTAAAAGCCGCAAAAGAAGAATTTGAAAAATTAAAAACACTTATGCCCGATATTAGTTTTGCTATGATTCACGGTCAAATGGGCGGGCAGGAAAAACAAAAAATAATGGAAGATTTTTTAAATAAAAAATATCAGGTTTTGGTAGCGACACCCGTAATTGAAGTCGGCATTGATATTAAAAATGCAACTATTATGATTATTCAAAATGCCCAGCGTTTTGGCCTTGCAAGTTTACATCAACTGCGTGGGCGCGTAGGCAGGGGAGAAGCCAAATCCACCTGCGTTTTAGTTGCCGATCATGTAAGCACACTTGCTAAAGAACGCCTTGATATTTTATGCCAAACAAATGACGGCTTTAAAATCGGTCAAAAAGATTTGGCATTACGCGGACCGGGCGAAATACTCGGCACGCGCCAAAGCGGCGAAGTGGAACTGAAAAGTGCCGATTTAATAAAAGATAAAAATGTTCTTGAAGAAGTTGTTCAAGACAAAGAAGAACTTTTTAATCAGGACCCAATGCTAATGTTGCCCGAACATCAACCCTTCAAAAAAAGATTACAGGAACTCTACCAAAAATATTGGCAACTTATTGATTTAGGTTGATATTTTTTCTATACTTAAGTTGAACTTTAAGCCTTTTTTCATCATAGAGAGGTTTTTTATGTTAAGAAAGATTTTATGTGATTATGAATTCTTTTTTAGAGGCAGATGGTATAGGGATTTTGGCGTTTACTTAGGTGACACTACGGTTCCCGCAATTGCACAAAAAAAAGATTATACCGCACAGATTGTCTGTTATGCTTTAAAATTATCCGAAGAAGAAATTGCTAAATTAATAAAAGTTCATTATTGGGACCTTGATAAAAACAAATTTGAAAAGGCAGGTTTTGCCTTTACAAAAATAAAATTAGATTTTTATCCTCCTTTAAATCAAAAAGATTAACTTTATCTCTCAAAATTAAAATTTTAATTAAGGCAATTTCTATACTACATAAAAATTTTATGCTATACTAATATTAGTATGTTAAGAAAGATCTTATGCGATTTCGAATTTATTTACAGGGGACGTATCTATAAGGCCTTTGGGTTTTATTTAGGCGATACCACTTTACCCCAACAGGCAAGAACTAAAGATGTAACGCCCTTACTTGTTTGCAAAGCATTTAAAATATCCATAGAAGAGTTAGGCAAAATGCTTAAAATTCATTACTGGGATATTGACAGAAATAAACTTGAACTTGCCGGTTTTAAATTCGTTAAGATAAGTTTAAAATTCTTCCCACCCTTAAGCAAAGGCGATTAAAATATAAAAAAATCCCATTAAAAAACTCCGCCTTTTTACGGGCGGAGTTTTTTCATACTAAAAGTTATTTAGTTGCTTTTGCGGCTTTGTTTGCAAGTTTAGCCAAGCGAGATTTCTTTCTGCCTGCTGCTTTCCAGTGAATAACACCTTTTTTTGCAGCCTTATCTAAAGCAGAAGATGCTTTTGCTACGCTTTTTGCAGATTTTGTAGTAGCAACTTCTTTTGCAGCAAGGTGAATAGTTTTCTTTAAACCTTTATTTGCAGAAGTTCTTTTTACTGCTTGACGTTGTGCTTTTAAAGCGCTTGTATGACGTCCTGTTTTTAATTTTGCCATTTTTAATACCTCTTAAATGTGTTAATATATTTTATCTTTTTTGCTTAAATTATGCAAACATTTTAAAATTACCCTATACATATTATATCAATATTTTGTATCATAAAGAAAACTAGGAGAATTTGATTTATGGCAAAAAGAATACTTTTAAAGTTGTCCGGGGAGGCGCTTTGCTCCTCTAATTCAAGGGGTTTAGACCCAAAAGAAATGCGCTCCATTTCCAGAGAAATAAAAGAAGCCCTCAAAACAAAATGCCAACTTGCTATTGTTATGGGTGGCGGAAATATTTGGCGCGGAGTGCGCGATGGCGGCGGTATCATCAGCCGTGTAAACTCCGATAATATGGGTATGCTAGCAACTGTAATAAACGCTATTGCCCTGCAATCTGCTTTAGAAGATATCGGCGTGCCGACAAGGGTTTTAACCTCTATCAATATGGATAAACTTGCCGAACCTTTTATAAGAAGGCGCGCAATCCGCCATTTAGAAAAAGGCAGAGTGGTGATTTTTGCCGGCGGAACGGGAAGCCCTTTCTTCACTACCGATACCGCTGCTGCTTTACGCGCGGCCGAAATTAAAGCCGATACGATTTTAAAAGCGACTCAAGTTGACGGCGTATATGATAGCGATCCAAAAATTAACCCTAAAGCAAAATTAATTGCTAAAATAACTTATGAGGACGCTATTAAAAAAGGTCTTAAATTTATGGATACCGCAGCCCTTGCTTTATGCTTAGAAAATAAATTTAAACTTTGCGTTTTTAACTTACATAAAAAAGGCAATATCAAACTGGCCGCACAAGGTAAAAAAATAGGAACAACAATTTATTAAAATTAACGAGGTATTTATGGAAAGTATTAATGAACTCTTAAGTAAAACTAAACAAAATATGACACAAGTTGCCCAAAAATTAAATAGAGATTTAGGCACTTTAAGAACAGGCCGTGCAAATCCCCAAATGGTGGAAAATGTGCGTGTAGAATATTACGGCGTGCCGACCCCTCTTAAACAAATGGCTCTTTTAAATGTTGCCGATGCTAAAACTTTAGAAATTCAACCCTATGACATCAGCGCAATTAAAGATGTGGAAAAGGCCCTTCAACAAGCAGATTTAGGCGTTACTCCAATGAACGACGGCAAAATCATCAGAATTATTTTACCCCCTATGACAGAAGACCGCCGCAAAATGTTAACAAAAACAATTTCCAAAATGAGTGAAGATTATAAAGTCGCAGTCCGCAATGAAAGACGCGATATTTTGGAAAAACTTAAAAAAGCACAAAAAGCAGGCGAAATTACCGAAGACGATTTAAAGAGATATGAAGTCCAAATCCAAAAAGATACGGACGGAACTATCGGCGAAATTGAAAAAATCGTATCCGCTAAAGAAAAAGAAATAATGACAATCTAATTGTCCTAAGTAAGGGTTTGGCTTTATTGTGGCCGAACCCTTTTTAATTTATGAAAATACCAAAACATATCGCTATTATAATGGACGGTAACGGCCGTTGGGCAAAAGCAAGAGGTCTTGCCCGTTCAAAAGGTCATGCGGAAGGCGCCCGCTCCGTTGAAATAATAGCAAAAGAAGCAAAAAAATTAGGCGTTAAATATTTAACGCTCTATGCTTTTTCTACGGAAAATTGGGCAAGGCCGAAAGCAGAAATTTTATCTTTAATGAATTTGCTTGAAGAAACTTTAGATAAATTTCTGAACCATCCTGATAAAGAAATAAAAATTATTTTCAGTTCAAGCAGAAGAAAATTACCTCAAAAAATTCTTAACAAAATGAAACAAGTTGAAAAATCTTCCGCAAAAAATAAAGGGTTAACTTTAAATCTCGCCATAAATTACGGTTCAAGGCAAGAAATACTTGAAGCCATCTCGAAATTACAGGAAAAAGGTTTAAAACCAACCCAAAGTAATTTTGAAAAATGCCTTTATAATAATCTACCGGACCCGGATTTAATTATAAGAACTTCAGGAGAGCAACGTTTATCCAATTTCCTTTTATGGCAAGCCGCTTACAGTGAATTTTATTTTACAAAAACTCTTTGGCCCGATTTTAGGGAAAAAGAATTGCTTGCGGCAATAGAAGATTTTTCTTCCCGCCAAAGACGCTTCGGTGCTTAAACTGCCGTTTCATTTAAGTTTTAATTTAATATAATATAGATATATGAACTTTCAAGATATTATCCATACATTAGAAAATTATTGGAAAAAACAGGGCTGTCTTATTGTTCAGCCTTATGATTTGGAAAAAGGAGCAGGCACTTTTAACCCTGCGACTTTCTTCGGTTCCCTTACGGAAAAACCGACAAATTGCTGCTACGTTGAACCAAGCAGAAGACCTGCCGACGGCAGATACGGAGATAATCCAAACCGCCTTGGCAAATTTCACCAATTTCAAGTTATCCTAAAACCTGCGCCGAAAAATGTTCAAAAACTCTATTTGGATTCTTTAAAAGCACTTGACCTTGACCCTAAAAAACACGATGTCCGCTGGATTGAAGATGATTGGCAATCCCCCACTTTAGGAGCAAGCGGTGTCGGTTGGGAAGTGTGGCTTGACGGTATGGAAATTACTCAATTTACCTATTTCCAAATTATGGCTGGTTTCACTTTAAAACCAATCACAGCGGAAATTACTTACGGTCTTGAAAGAATTGCCATGTTCAGCCAGAAAAAAGATAATGTTTTTGATGTTATGTGGAATGATACTACAACTTATGGCGAAATGGTAAAAGAAAGCGAAAGGCAATTTTCCCACTATCATTTTGAACAGGCCGATATTGAAAATTTGCGCCGCTATGTAGCCGAAAATGAAGAAGAGTGTAAAAAACTTTGTAAACTCGGTCTTTATTTGCCGGCTTATGACTGCGCTATGAAAGTTTCACACTATTTTAATATTTTAGAAGCGCGCGGAGCAATTTCCGTTTCCGACAGAACAAACATTATAACGAAAATTCGCTCACTTGCAAAACTTTGCGCGCAAGAATATGTAAAAGCCAATACTCCGGAAGAAAAATTATGAATAAAACAGCCCTTTTAGCAATAGAAACAGAACACTTGCCCGCCCGCTTTTTATTCGGTGCGCTTGAGCAATTAAAAAAGAATACGGAAAATATTTTAAAAGAAAACAATCTATCATATTCATCCGTAAATACCTTTGGCACATATAGAAGATTATGTGTCGAAATTAAAGAACTTGCCGCAAAAGCAGCCGATATCCAAAAAGAAGTTAAAGGACCGCCTGTCGCTATGTTAAAAGATAAAGACGGCAATTACACAAAACAAGCCGAAGGTTTTGCCCAAAGAAACGGTTTAAAAGCGCAAGATTTAGTTATTGTTGAAACACCTAAAGGACCTTTCCTTTATGCTAAATGTCTTGTAAAAGGACAAAAAACCGATATCCTTTTACCTAATATTTTTGAAAACATTATTAAAAGTTTGGTTTTCCCTAAAAATATGGTTTGGGAAGATTCTTGCTTACACTTTGCCCGCCCTATAAGAAATATTCTTGCCTTATACGGCAGCAAACTTGTTAAATTTGAAATCGCCGGTGTAAAAAGCACAAAGACAACTTTGCCTATGCTTTCTTTCGGTGCAAAACCAGCAAAAATAAATGAACCGCAAGATTATATACCCACATTAAAAAATCTAGAACAACCGATACTTGCCGATATCAAAGAAAGAAAACAAACTTTAATAAAGGCCTTAAACTCTGTTGCAGCGAAACTCGGTTATCAGGCAGATTTAGATGAAGATTTGATAAATGAAACTATCTCTTTTACCGAACATCCCGTTGTTCTAAGCGGAGATATGGATATTAAGTTTTTAAAATTACCAAAAGAACTTATTACCACGGTTCTGAAAAAACAATTAAGAATGTTCCCTGTTGTAGATAAACAAGGCAATTTGCAACCGCATTTTATTGCTGTAAGAGATGGTATCAGTGTTAATCAAGATGAAGTTAGACACGGATTTAAAAATGTTATGACAGCCCGCTTAACCGATGCCGTTTTCTTTTTTGAAAACGATATCAAAACAGGTCTTGATAAAATGTTTGAAAAACTTGCCACCATCAATTTTATTGACGGACTCGGTAATATGTCCCAAAAAACAAAAAGGGTGGAAGAACTTTGCACTTTCATTTCAAAAGATTTACCTAAAGAAACCCAAGAGCATATTCAAAAAGCAGCACACTATTCCTATGCTGATTTAGCAAGCAGTGTTGTTTATGAATTTAGCGAACTTCAGGGTTATATGGGCGGCGTTTATGCTCAAAAAGCCGCTATGGAAAAGGATGTTTCCACCGCCATAGGTGAGTTTTATTTACCTTTAAGTGCCTCTTCCGCTTTGCCTAAAACTCTTTGCGGCGCAATAGTAAGTTTAGCCGGCAAAATGGATTCTCTTGCGGCTAATTTTGCTGCAAATCAAGTGCCTAGTGGCAGCCAAGACCCTTTTGCCTTACGCAGACAAGCGATGGGTGCAGTCAGAATTATTTTAGATAAGAATATCAATATTCCCTTACAAGAACTTATCAATAAATCAGTTGCCCTTTTGCCTAAACTCGAAAACTCAAAAACAGATGAACTTTTTGGTTTTATGTGGCAGAGATTTGCCTTTCTTCTTGAACAAGAACAAATTTCCGCAGATGTAATTGAAGCCCTTGCCCCCTTAAAGGATAAAACCTTAAATCAACTTATTTTGATAGCAAGAGCCTTAAACAGCGCAAAAGACAGTCCCTCTTTAATGCAGGCGTCTCAGTCGGCAAAAAGGATATCTAATATCCTTAAGAAGTCTGAAATACAAACTTTGCCTGCTTTAGAACAAAAACTTTTCTCTTGCAATCAAGAAAAAGTTTTATATAATACATTAAGAGATGTTAAAGAAAGTTTAAACAAAAAAAAGACAGCAACCGAAACAGATTTTAAAGAAATTTTTTCAACTCTTGCTTTGCTTGCCGCTCCGCTGGAAGATTTCTTTAAAGAAGTTATGGTTAATGTAGAAGAAATCAAAATAAAAAATAATCGTTTGGCTTTGCTTAAGGAAATACAAGTATTGCTTACAAAACAAGTTTCTGACTTGAGCAAACTTCAAATTAAATAAGGAAAAAGTTTATGATGAAAAAATTAAAAAATAAAGGTTTTACTTTAACAGAACTGTTAGTCGTAGTAACACTTATCGGTATTTTGACGACTTTTGCCGTGCCTCGTTATTTGACAAATTTAGAAGTATCTAGAGTATCGGAAGCAACAGATTATTTACGTCAATGGCAAGCCGCCAGAGCAATTATCTATGCAGAAACGCAGCACTATACTTCTGCTCACAGAATGGAATATTTGGCTTTTGATAACGCTGTTATTCATACAGAAACAAACGGTTGGACTTCTGCTTTTGCTAATTTCTGCTGCTACTCTTCGGAATTTACGGCTACTGATTCCCAAGACAATCAACAAACTCTAGCTGCTGCTTATTGCAGAAGAAGAGCATCCAATGGGAATTGTATAACAAATGAAAATAACAATAATGCTGATTATTACATTTACGCTACGGAAACCAATATGTATTGTTGTTGGGATGATGTCAATCACCATAGTGCGGGAAAAATTTGTAACAGCGTTTCTTCAGGCATTGTAGCTAACGATGAGGCTATAACAACAAATCCGACTTTTGCCGGTATGACTTGTTATACTATTAATGATAATTAAAAATAAGTTTTTATAAAAAGCGTGCTATTTATTTAGCACGCTTTTTTTATTGCTTCTTTATATAAAGAACCGGCTTTATAAGAACTGCGCACAAAAGGTCCTGCTAAAACGCCTTTGAAACCCAAAGATAAGCAAAAGTCTTTTAACTCATCATAATAATCTTGAGTAGGATAACTTTGGACTTCCAAATGTTCTGCACTTGGTGCTAAATACTGCCCTAAGGTAAGTATATCACAATTAACGTGGCGCAAATCTTTGAAGACTTGTTTTAATTCTTCTTTTGTTTCACCAAGACCGAGCATTAAACTGCTTTTGGTTAAGATATTAGGATTAATTTCTTTTGCCTGTTTTAATAAATTTAAAGAACGTTCGTAAGAAGCACCTATACGCACTTTTGAATAAAGCGAAGGAACTGTTTCCATATTGTGTCCTAAAACTTCCGGCTTGGCACTTAAAACAATTCTCAAGGCTTCCATATCGCCCTTTAAATCCGAAATTAAAGGTTCTATTAAACACGCAGGATTTTGTTTTTTTACTTCTTTTAAAACTGCGGCAATATGTGTGGCTCCGCCGTCTTTTAAATCATCGCGCGTTGGCATTGTTAAAACTAAATATTTTAAATTTCTTTGCTTTACAAAAGAAGCAATTTTTGTCGGTTCTTGCGGATCCGGAGCTTTTGGAATTTGATGTTTAGGCACAGAACAAAAACGGCAAGAGCGTGTGCAAATAGAACCAAGTATCATTATTGTGGCCTCTCCGCTGCAAAAACATTCACCGCGGTTTGGGCATTTGGCTTCTTTGCAAACGGTACAAAAATTATCATCTAAAGTTTGCTTTAAAATTTGGGCTTTTTGAGTATAAAAAGCCGCTTTTTTTTGGGCGGCTAAATCTTTTAGCCATTTTGGAATTTCTCTCATAATAGTATAATTATAGTAAATGATAAGATTAAAAGCACTTTTATTTTCTTTTTTATTTATTACATTAACGCTTGTTTGCGGTGCCACTACCATAAAAGAAGCGTCTGATTTGTATTTTAACGGAAAACAACAAGAAGCCCTAGACAAATTTTTGGAAATATCAAAAAAAACGGAAGATAGAGAAGCCTTCTTAAATGCCGTTTATATTGCCTTGGAACTGGGACAAAACAAACTTGCCATTGATACCATAACCGTTGCTTTAAAAAAATATCCGCAAGATCAAACCGTTTTGGAATTTGCCGGTGATGCTTATCTTAATGCCGGTTATTATCTTAATGCGGAAAATATTTTTACACGTCTTGTAGGGCAAGAAACAAAAACAGATTTTTACTATATTAATCTAGCACGTGCGCAAATTGGTCTAGATATGCCTAAACTTGCCATAAAAAATCTGCAACTGGCGGAAAAATTTAATAATCATACCGCCCTTGCTAATTTCTTGCTTGGCGATATTTACGCAAAACAAAAAGACTATAAAAAAGCACGCGATGCCTATAAAAAAGTTATTGATTATGATAATCAATTTATTGAAGCAAAAGAAAAATATGCCGATGTTCTTGTAAAGTTAAAAGATTATAATGAAGCCTATAAAAATTATATCGGAGTTCACTCCGTAGAAAGAAATGATAAAACTATAAATAAAAAAATAGAGAAAACACGCCCTCTTGTAAAAAAGAAAAATCAACCAGATATTCCTCAAAACAAAGAACAAATTATCAAAACTCACACTAATGTACAAAAGCCGCAATCTTTTGAGGGAACTTTGCCTATGATACGCGTAGGACTTGGCGCGAAAATAAGCGGCGGACCGATAGGCCTAAAAGAAGTTAAATTTTCCCCCTCTCACGATTTCAAAGCAATTGATAATCACGGCTCTCTACTGGTATCTGGCAAGGCAAAAACTTGGTGGAAAGCCATTGTAGAAAAAAATAATATGTATTTAGTCAGCCCCGAAAACAAAAAAACTTATGTTTCAACATCAGTAAAAATTATTCCCCAGTCAAATGAAAACGAAGGCCATACAATAATAATAAAAGATTTATTAAGCGGACACGGCACCACTTGGATAAGCCGTCAAGATAATGAATACAGAGGAACGCTTGAATTGATTTTTAATAAAAAATTAAACGGTATTATTCCTGTTAATCACGTAAATATTGAAGAATATGTTTATGGGGTTGTTGCCTCTGAAATGCCAAGCGTTTTTCCTCTTGAAGCCCTAAAATCCCAAGCGGTTATTGCCCGCACTTATGCCATAAAAGGACTAGGTAAGCATAAAAAATGGGGATATGATGTCTGTGATACGCAAAACTGCCAAGTTTACGGCGGAGTTCGCGCTGAAAGGGAAAGAACCAATAGTGCAACCGAAGCAACTTTAGGACAAATTTTAACTTATCAGGATAAACCTATTGAAGCGGTATTTTCTTCTAATTGCGGTGGCTATACCCAAAGCAGTGCCGAGGCCGGCTGGTTTAGCCATAATTATTTAAAACCTGTTTCCGATTATCAAGATTTTAATGAAGAAAATCTTCAACCTTATCACTTTAAAGAATTACTTCAACACAGCCGCCCTGCTTACAGCCGTTATTTTAAAAATGTAAGTCCCGCAACTTTCAGATGGACCAGAGTCTTAGAAGAAAGCCAATTAAGAGAAGTTGCTAACCGCAAAAAAGATATAGGTCCCATAAAGGCAATTATTCCTTTAAAAAGAGGACGCTCCGGCTATGTCCACGGAGTAAAAATCGTAGGCAAAAAGAACACTTTAGTTTTAACCAGAGAACACGAAATAAAAAAATATCTTGCTACCGGTATGTTACGCAGCACTTATTTTATTGTTCAACCTAATTATGAAAAAGGAGAAATAAAATCTTTCATTTTCTACGGTGGCGGTTGGGGACATGGTGTCGGACTTTGCCAAACCGGCAGCGGTGGCAGAGCCAGTGCCGGACAGGACTACAAAGAAATTTTGAAGCATTATTATACCGGGGTAGAAATTCAAGATATACGCACAAAAAAACCTGTCTTATAAAAGACAGGTTTTTTAACGGAAAATTGCTTATATATTACGGGCAAGTAGTCCCATTATAGGCTATTAAATAATACTGATATTCATAAGTCCCTTTTATTCTTAAAGGCACCCAGCAAAATCTTGTTGTTCCGGTAGGAAAACCATCATTTGAAGTAGTAGCCGAAGAATAGTTATTACCATTAGTAGCAGTTTTTACAAAGCCATTATTTGTCGGATCGGTATTATTGCCACTTTTCCAATTTATAGATTTTACAGTTAAGGAATCATCTGCTTTTAACTGTTTAACACCAGAAGCACTACTTGAACTTATTGAATTAATACCCAATTGTCCGCTAGGTTTATCTACTATAAAAGTCCCGTTAGCATTTACCATAGACCAATCTACATTTTCGCCGGAAACGATATCCACAGTTATCACAGGACTAGTATTTGTAGAATCTTCTAATTCTAAATCTTTTTTGGCATGCACGCTATTAGCGGTTAAAGTTCCTTTAACATCCACAGTATTTTGGTCTAAAGCAGTTGGTTTTTTATATGCAAGACCATTTTCTCTGCCTGCAAAATAAACCGTTTGGGCATTAATAGTTTTATGCGACAAATAAGGCACCGGAAAATATGCTACATATTTAACCGTTTGGGCACACAAAGAACCTGTAACGGCAATTAAAAATAAAGACACTAAAAAAGTAATACGATTTCTACTCATATCTTAAATCCTCCCTTAAATATATTCTATTAATTTATACAAAAAAATCAAGTCCTTTTTGTAAATTTTTAGTAAACTATAAATATGTATAGGTTTTTTTTAATTTTTTTCCTTTATTCCTTTTTACTGGTTGGATGTATGCAAAATGAAGTTATTTTACCTGATGGTACTAAGATTGAAGTAGAACTAGCCAAAACTCGACAGCAAACGGAACGTGGACTTATGTTTAGGGAAAACCTTGAGGAAAATAAGGGTATGCTCTTTATTTTTTCAAAGGATGAAGAACGTTATTTTTGGATGAAAAATACCCTCATTGACCTAGATATCATTTTTATTGATTCCAAAGGCAAAATAATAAATATCGCTGAGGAAGTACCCCATTCCTATATAGCAGCATCGGAAGAAGAAGTAGCCACAGCAGAGGGCTTTGGTAAATATGTTCTAGAAGTAAACGGCGGTTTTGCCAAAAAACATAATCTTAAAGCGGGAGATAGGTTAAACCTAAAAATAAAATGAAAAAAACGCTGTTTACTTTGATATTTATTGCTTTTTCTTTAATTTGTTTTGCACAAATAAACGCAATTGATTATGAGAGTTTGAATAAAACGGCTCTAAATCATTTAGTCAGTTTAATAAACATTGATACAGCACAACCAAACCCTAATGAGATTTTAGCCCAACGCTATATCTATAAAAATCTAATAGATAAAAAAATCGATTGGCGAATATTCCGTATGGAAAAACCCCGCGCCAATCTTATTGCCGTTTTAAAAGCACATACCCCAAACCCTTTAGAACCCCTTATCTTAATTTCCCATTTAGATACTGCCGCTATCAATGATAATTGGCAAACCCCACCGACACAAGCCCAAATCAAAGATAATAAAATCTACGGACTTGGCGCAAGTGATGCCAAAAATTATGCCGCTATAAACTTAACAATTTTAACTTGGCTAAAACAAAACAATATTCCTTTAAACCGTGATATAATTTTTGTTTTTTCAGCAGATGAAGAGGCTTCTAACGAAAAAGGGTTAAAATTTTTATTTGATAAATATCCTTCTCAACTTAAAGCCGCTTATGCCTTAAACGAAGGCGGCGGATTGATAAAAACCGAAGGCAATAAAGATTTATTCATTATAGAAAGTGCTTCAAAAATGTATATGGATATTTTAGTCAGCGCTATAGGCGAAGAAAGTCATACCGCGGTTTCTTCCAGCGAAGATAATGCCATTTATAAGTTATCCCAAGCCTTGCAAACTATTGAAAATTACCCGCAAGAACCTATTTTGAATGATTGGACAAAAAACTTTTTTAAACAAATTTATCCTTTACAAGATGATGATGCTAAAACGACTATCGATATGCTACTGGGAGAAGATAAAAAATTATCTTCCCAAGCCGCCAAAATCATTATGGATGATAACTTTTTAAAAACCCAACTTGTTAACACTATTACTCCTTCTATTTTAAGTAGCGGCAACGAGAATAATATCGTGCAAAGTCAAGCCCAAGCCGTTTTAAATTGCCGTCTTTTGCCTTGGACTTCACCGGATACCTTCTTTGAAGAACTAAACGGCTTGTTTACCCAAGACGAAAGTATTATCCTTTCCATCTTGGAAAAGCCGGAAATGCCTTTTCCCCAGCCCTCTTTACAGGAAGATGACCTTTTTAAATCCATAAAAAATTCCGTAACGAAAGTTTTCCCGAATACCTTAACTTTAAGAACAATGACACCGGCCTCCAGCGAAAGTGAAATTTTGAGAAGGCACGGTATTACTACCTACGGTATCGGACCACTTATTAATTCCGGTAAAGGCGGTCCCCATCAAAGTAATGAAAATATATCTTTAGAAGATTTTTATCAGCAATTAAAACTAACTCTTTTGATAGTTTTAGACTTTGCTACACAAAAATGATAGAGGTTTGCTATGCAAGAAGAAAAACAAAATAGAAGAACAAATAACACAAAAAAAGAAGAAAATAAAAATTTGCCTGCGGTAAAAGAAAATAAAAAATCTTTAACTGTAAAGCGTTTTTTTCATAGAAGAAATTTTCACAGACATTCTAAGGAACAAAAATTTGCGCAAGATTTTACAAATATGCTTTCAAAAAGTGTAAAAATTATGTTGCCTTATATGATAATACCTACCATACTTTTCTTGATAGGTGCTTATTTTATTTTTACCGTAGTGGCTTATAATTACGCTACCCCGTTATGGTTCAAAATAATTTTCGGCATAATACATTTTGGTTTCTTTATAGTTTTAGGTCTTATTTACGGTTTTCTTATGGGTATGACGGCAAGTTTAAAACTCTTTTCACAACACTTCAGTTTACTTATAAGACAGGCAGTTAACAGTTTAAAGACTTCTATTGAAAACAGAATAAACAATCTCTCCTTTGAGATGTTTTCCAAAAAAGAACTTTCAAATTTAATTTCCCAAGCCTTCTCAGATTACAGTTATAAAATAAGAAAATACGCCCAAAAAACCGCTTTAGGTATTGCGGCAATCGGTATTATCAGCACTATTTTATTTTTCGCAAGACATTTTATAGTCAGAAGTCTTGGCATTATAAAAAATAAAGCAGATGCTTTTGCTATAATTTCAGCAAGAACAACTTTACTTGTGGCCATTATTCTAAATCTAACTTTTTTTACTAAAATACTCTTGTGGATAGGTATTTTTATAGGTGTAGGTATCTTAATGGTACAAGCCTTAGGTTATTATGTTTTAGTTACATGTTTCTAAAATGAAAAAGTATTTATTTTTATTCTTAATTTTTCTTAGTCCGGCGCTTTTTGCTCAAAGCGCAAATTATTATTATGAGCAAGGCAAAAAAGCAACTACTTCGCAAGAAAAAATAAAATTATTTACAAAAGCCATAGAAAAGGCTCCCCGTTGGGCTTTGCTTTATCATACAAGGGCAGATGTTTATAAGGAACAAAACCGCTATAAAAAAGCACTTGGAGATTATTCCACTGCCATTAAATTAAAACCCAAAGACCCTTTCAAATACTATGCCCGCGCGCTTGCTTATATAGAGCAAGGTTCCTGTTCGCCCGCTATGGAAGATTTGACCAAAGCCATAAGTTTAAAGAAGAATTATGAAGATTTCTACCTAAAAAGGGCCTATTGTTATATGCAAAAAGGCAAATATAAACTTGCTCTAAATGATTTTGAAAAAGTCAAAAAAACCGATACGAAATTCTTACAGGCACAGGCCTATTTTGAATTACGCGATTACCCTAAAGCCCACCCCTTATTTGAAGAACTTTTAGCAAAAAACCCTCAAAATCAACAAATTCTGTTTTATCTTGGAAAAATTAGTTATAATACAGAATTTTATGATGAAGCAATCGCTTATTTCAGTCAAGTTTTAAACAGAAATCCGCAAAACACACAAGCCTTAAGAGCGCGCGCAAATGCTTTTAAGGAAATTGATTTACATGACGAAGTAATTAAAGATTATACCTCTTTAATAGAAATAAACCCCGATGCCACCGCTTATAATAGGCGCGGTATTGCTTATGAAAATATAAAAGATTGGCAAAACGCCATAAAAGATTATGATAAAGCCATAGAATTAAATCCCAAATGGGCGATACCCTATAATAATAGGGCATATTGCCAAATGAAATTAAAAAATTATAAAGAAGCAAAAAAAGATTTAGATATATCTTTAAAACTTTCCCCAAAAGCACCCACTACTCTGATAAATAATGCCGGTTATTATTGGACTGTTAAAAAAGATAAAAAGAATATGTATGCCAACCTACAAGCCGCTATGAAAAATAATTTTAAAGATTTTGATTCTCTTTATGATGATAATCAAAAAGGCTGGCTTTTTAAGAACATAAATGAGAGTTTGGAGTTCCGCTCTTTCAGTGCCCCTTATACCAAATAACCTATTTGCCATTAAAAGCCAAAATTGCTATAATTTATTATTATAAGATTATGCCGAGGTAGCTCAATGGTTGAGCAACGGTTTTGTAAACCGTAGGTTGTGGGTTCAAATCCCATCCTCGGCTATTTCTTTTGGATTCTTATGAAAAAAATAAATTTTCTTACAATAATTTTATTTTTTTTAACCTTACCGATTCTTGCCCAAGAAAAAGACCACTCCCAAATAGCAGAACTTTACGGCGATGCTATCGTTAGCGTTAATGTTATAAAAAAAGATGCTTCAACTTATAGCGGAACCGGTTTTATCATTGACACAAACGGGATTATTGTAACAGCGGCCCATGTTATTAAAGATGCCCTTGCCGTAAATTTTACTTTTAAAAACGGTGTTATTTCCGAAGAAGCAAAAATTCTTGCCGTAACCAAAGATGATACTATCGATCTTGCCCTTTTACAAATACCAAATGAAAATTTACCCTATGTTATTTTAGGTGATTCAAATCAAGTGAAAGCAGGCGAAGAGATAACCGTTATCGGTAACCCAAGACGTTTACAAAACACTATTACAAACGGTCTTATTTCACAAATAAGACAGGTTTCCCCCACCGTCATTTGGCATCAAATAAGCGCACCCATTTCGCCAAGTTCAAGCGGCAGTCCGGTCTTTAATAAAAAAGGTGAAGTTATCGCTATTGCCACTTCAAGTTTAAAAGGGAAGGAAAACCAAAACATAAATTTTGCCATTCCTTCCAATTATTTAAAACAATTAATGGCAGAAAAAAATATTTATCTTGCGGAAGATTTTGCTCCCATAGTGAAAGAACAACCGACTTTCTTTGAGAAAGTTAAAAATTACATTAAAAGGGCTTGGAATATTTCAAAGAAATTGGTTAGTTCTATTTTTAATTAGTTGCATCATATTTCATTTTTTGCTACAATATTTAAAAATAAAGTTATTAGGTTAGGAAGATACAAATATGTCATATAAATGCGAAATTTGCGGTAAAAAATCCGTTCAAGGGAATTCTTACAGTCATTCCCACATGAAAACAAAAAGAACTTTTAAGCCCAATCTTCACAAACAAAAAGTTGTGCTTGAAGGCAAAACTCAAACTGCTTATGTATGCTCTAAATGCATGAAATCCGGAAAAGTCGTAAAACCGGCAAAATAAGTTTTGAGAAAGAACTCTTTTAAACCCTCGTAAAAAACGAGGGTTTTTTATTTCTCTTTTGTTTAACTGCATCATTTTTGGTTTTATTGTAAAATAGAAGTATAAATAATTAGGAGAAATTCTTATGAAAACTACCAGAGCAAATAAAGGTTCTTGTCTAATATGGGGTTTAGTCTTTATTTTAGTCGTCTATATTGTAGGTAGTATAATGATAACGCAACATCATAATTTTATGGATAAAAAAATAGCAAAAAAAATATTAGCAACTTTAAATCAAATACAAAAAGCCGAAAAAGAATATAAAGCAAAAACAGGAAAGTATACTACAAATTTTAAGAATATCGGTATAAATAATTTCCCCAAATGCCGCGCCAATAAAAATATCCTTACAATGGAAGAAGACGGCCTTTTGTATGATTTAGAGAATATCAACGGTGTTTTAAATATAGGAGTTTTTCGTAAGGAAACAGAAAGAAGATATTCTCAAATAATATCTGTCTCTTCTAAAGAAAAAAGATGCCTTTATGAACTTGGTGATAAACGCCAAAAAAAGTTCTGTATGGCAATAGGTTGCAAAGAAACGAAATTATATTCCACTTCTTGTACTTTCTGAGAAAAAAAGGGGATTTTAAAAAATAAATGCAATAAAATAAAGTCCTTTTGCGTTGTATAAGTGAGGAGCAGTTATTATGCAAGATGAAAAACTTATAATTGATGAAGTTAAAAACGGCAATAAAGAAAAGTTTGGCATACTCATAGAAAAATATCAAAATGCCCTTTTTACTTTTATTCTTTATAGTGTTAAAGACGAAGGCAGCGCGAAAGACATTTTACAGGAAACTTTCATAAAAGCCTTAAAAGAAATTAATAAGTATAAAGAAGAAGGCAAGTTTAAAGCGTGGCTTTGGACTATCGCCAGAAATAAGGTTATGGACTTTTACAGAAAGGCAGATAAAACTGTCCCTTTGGAAGAAGAAACCGTAAAACAAAACGATGAAACTTCCAAAAATGCTCTTGGCACAATTGAACTTAAGCATATTCAAAACTTAATTGACGAATTGCCAAAAGAACAAAAAGAAGTTATTTTAATGCGCCAATATTTAAGTTTTAAGGAAATAGCCGCCGTGCTTGATTGCCCGCTTGGAACCGTGCTTGCCCGCTTAAACAGAGCCATTAAAAAAATACAAAAATCTTTAGGAGAAGACTATGCCGCATAATAAAAAATTTGAAGAACAGGCCTTGCTTTACGCTTATGGCGAGCTTGACGATTCTAAAGAAATGGCTTTTTTAGATCACTTAAAAGAGTGTAAACAATGCCAGAACATAATAAAAATAACCGCTCTGACAAGCGCAGCCTTGCCGGAACACCAAGCGCCTGTTTTAGATTTACATAGTTCTTTGGAAAAATCTTGGTTATTAAAAGTGAGAGATTGGTTTAGCAAAATCAATTTATCCCGCCCGGTCCTACTTGGGGGTGCGGCGGCATGCTGTGTGGCTGTCTTGGCAAGTATGTTTTACCCCAGACAAACACAAAGCGACGGGTATATGTATTTTTCCGATTCAATTTATACCGAAATAGGTGATGTTGAAACGGATATTGATTCCCTACTAGAGGATATCAATAGTTATTTATAAGGAGAAACAGTATGAAAAAACTTATAGTTATGTCTTTTGCTTTCTGCTTTGGTTTATCTGTTGCGGCTTTTGCTCAACCGGACCAAAAAGAAATGAAAAAGATGGAAAAAGAAAAACAGGAAATGACCCAACTTGTAGAAAAATATAATAAAGCAACAAATGATAAAAAGAAAGAAGAAATTAGGGCAAAAATTGCCGCTAAAGTTGCCGCTAATTATGATAAACACATTGAAAGAATGGAAGAACGCTTGAAAGATTCTCAAAAGAAACTTGATGAAGCCAAAGTGAAACTCGCCGAAAGCAGAACACCTGAATTTAAAGCAAAACATGTTGATGAAATCACCCAAAATATAATTTCCGGCGAAATGAAACCTATGTTCAGTGTTCCTCCTGCTAACTTCAAAGGTAACAAAAAGGGTATGAAATGGGATAAAAAACACAAAAAAGGTTGCCCTTGTATGAAAGGTGAAGGCAAAGAAGGAAAAGAATGTCCCTTTGCAAAAGCCGCTAAAGAAGGTAAAGGTTGCCCTTGCATGAAAGGTGCAGGTAAAGACGGAAAAGAATGCCCCTTTGCAAAAGCCGCTAAAGAAGGCAAAGATTGCCCTTGCATGAAAGGACACAAAGGTCCTAAATTCGGCAAAGGTCCCGCAGATGAATTGCCCGTAATTAAGGAAGTACCTCAAGAAAAATAGGTTTTTCCTTAGAAAATCTAAAAGCCCTCAAGCATAATCTTGAGGGCTTATTTATTTTGTTCCCATATATTTAATATAATATATTTATATGAAAAGAAACCTTTATAAATTTTTTTATTGTTTAGCAGTTTTTTCGTTTTTCACTTCTTTTGCCTTTGCGCAAAGAACTACTCTTTCCGGTGAGAGTTTAACCCCCAAAAGTTCCATAAATTGGGTAAGGGATAATTATGTCGCACCGCAAGAAGAAAAAAACCAAGATACACAAGAAGAAAATGATATTGACCCAAACGGCCCGTGGATGATTTGCGATATAAAAGTTGACGGTTTAAAAAATATACGCAAAAAAACTATTACAAAAAATATTACAGCCAAAGTCGGGCATTTATATGAAAAGTCTTCTATACAAGATGATGTGGCTTCTTTAATGGCGCTTGGTAACTTCGATGATATTGAAATTGATATTTCTTCTAAAGAAGGCTCCCGCATAAATAAAGCAGATGATGAAGACGCCCAAACTTATCCTTGCCACGCCATAACTGTAATTGTCAAAGAAAAACCTATTCTTGAAAAAATACTTTATAAAGGCAGAAAAAAAGTTTCCAAATCAACTATCACCGGTGCGATGGCTTTAAAGTTGAAAGATCCTTATTCTTCTTCAAAAATGGAAGCAGATCTCCCCAAAATTATTGATGCTTATGCCCAAAGAGGTTATATAAATGCAAAAGTTTCCTACGAAGAAAGTTTCGATCCCGAAGAGAATACTGTCCTTATCACTTTAATTATTGACGAAGGCACCAGAACAAAAATTAAAGAAGTAGTTATTGAAGGTGCAGAAAAAATAAATCAAAAGAAATTTTTAAAACAAACAAAAAATCGCGAAGGCAAAATTTATAAAGAACAACTCTTACCCCAAGACCAATACAAAGCCACTTTATATGCCAGAAATGAAGGTTTTTATGATTTTAAAATAACCGATTTCACCCAAGACTTTAGCGAAGATAAAAGCGAAGTGACTTTAAAATATAAAGTTCACGAAGGCGACAATGCCGTCTTCGGTAAAACAACTTTCACGGGTAATACCCTTTTCACCGAAGAAGAACTCGACAATATGCTTTTTTACAAAAAAGGCAAACGCTTTAACCAGCAAAAGTTTGACGCTACTATCCGCGATATGCAGGAAAATTATGCAAATAAGGGTTTTTTAAGGGCGCAAATTCAGCCGGTGCGTAAATTAAACGAAGATAATTCCCTTGATATTGACTATGAAATTACCGAAAATAATACCGTTTTTATTGACCATATTGATATAACCGGCAATGAATCAACAAAAACTTATATTTTCGCAAGAGAAGTTCCTTTCAAAGAAGGTGATATTTTCAGTTATGAAAAAATAAGACGCGGACAAAGCAAAATTATGAATCTCGGCTTTGTCAACGATGCCCAAATTGATATCACCCCTACTAATGATATAAATAAAGTTGATGTCGGTTATAATATCGTTGAAGGCAGACCGGGTATGTTTACCGCAGGTGTGGCAATGTCCTCTTTAGACGGTTTATACGGCGATGTTTCCATAACACACATGAATCTTTTTGGTAAAGCACAAAGACTTTCCGTAAGAGGACTTTTCGGTAAAAGAATTTTGGATTATACTTTAAGTTGGTCAACTCCGTGGGTATTTGATAGGCCGGTTTCTTTCGGTATTGATTTGTTTAATACCCGCCGCTACCGCTCTTATATGGGCACTTATTCCGCCTATACGGAAAAACGCAAAGGTGGCAGAATAAATGTCGGCCCGAGATTCAATGATGATATTTATAATTTAGGTTTCTCTTATTCCTTCAAAAATATTGATATTTACGATATTGACAGTGAATTTGTCGGTGTTGATGACGGGCTTGTCGAAGGCAAAACAAATATGTCCACTATCGGCGTAAGTTTTGCTATTGATACAAGAGATAATTATTGGGACCCGACAAGCGGTTCAAGAAATTCAATCGGCGTAGAACTTTCCGGCGGACCAATGTTTGGTGATTTGGATATTTACGAAATCAATTTTAAATCTTCTTACAATAAAACTTTAATCAATATCGGCAAAGATTATCCTATCGTTTTAATGATAGGTAATAGAGCAGGTATCGTTAAACCCTACGGCAGAACAGATATTGTACCGACATACGAAAGAATCTTCCTCGGCGGTGCAGATACTATAAGAGGTTATGATAACACCGGTCAAATCGGCCCTGAAAGAGGCGGCGAACTTTACTATATGGCAAATATTGAGTTAAAATTCCCCCTAGCCAGAGAAGGCAGAAGAACTCTTGCGCAAATTGCCGCTTTCTTTGATATCGGTAACTCTTGGAAAAATTTTGATGATATAAAATTAAAAACGGGTTCCAATTTAGATGAGTTTAAAATGGGCGCAGGTGTAGGTTTAAGACTTGTTACCCCCACTTTACCTATCAGACTTGATTGGGGTTATGGTTTAAATCATAAATCGGGAGAAAAGAGAGGCTATATTTACTTTTCAATGGCAAACTTGTTTTAATTAAAGTATGAAACATTTTTGGTTCACCATATTTTTAATATTTTTATGTCCTGCTTTTATAGCAGCGCAGGAAAGTATTGCCACAAAAGCAATTGAAAATGAAATTGCCGGGTCAAGCCAGATACCGCTTGAAAAATATGATACTACCGCCCTTGTTCCCGTTCCTTCCGATAACAATACTCCGCGAGAATATCCTTCTTTTGACCCGCAACTTAATAATGATATGCCACAAGGAACGCCCGGTTCTACCGAACCAAAAGGCACAAAGACTACATCTCAGCCAAAAGATAATCGCTTTATCGCTTTTAAATCAAGCCAAAATGAAAAGGAAGAAGTCGTAAAAGATTCCCCCGTAGCAATTTATATTGATATGCAAGAGGCCTTTAATAAAAATCCTTGGACAATAGAAGCCCGCAAAAAAATGAAACTTGCTCTTGAAAATAAACAAGTAGAATATGCACAACTTACAAAACAAATATCCTCTTTACAAAAACAACTTAATAATTTACAAGATACTTTTAGCGAAAATGCCCCTTTCTACGAAAAGTCTTTTTATGTCTTGCCGAAAAACAATCTTTATCCTTGTTTTGAAGAAAATAAAGTTAAACCTTTGCTTAATGAACTTTGTTTTTCTTCTTGGACTGACTTGGAAAACACTCCTGTTAATTTGCCCGAAAAACAAGATATGCTAAAAGAACAAATTGCCTCTACCGAACAGGAAATTATTGATAAACAGGCCTTTTTGCTTAATTTTAAAGCACGCTCAAGCGAGGAGTTTTTAACCCGTCAAGATTTTATTATTCAGCAGATTTTAAGAGAAATTTACAGCGGCATAGAAGAATATGCAACTTTAAGAAATGTCGGCGTAGTGGTAGATAAAACCGAACTTATTTACGGCAAACCTTTAGATGCCACTCAAGAATTTGTAAAATGGATGAAGAACTATCATAAAAAATATATTGAAAAAAACGGAGAGTTATATGAAAACCTTAAAGCAAATAGTTGAAATGTGTAATGCCCAACTTAAAGGAGATGAAAACTTTACACCAACAGGCGTTTGCGGTCTAGATAAAATTAAAGAGGGTGCAATTGCCTATACAAATCAAACTGAAAGATTTGAAAATCTTGAAAATTTGCCTTTAGGTGCTTTGATAGTTAATGAAAAGTTAAAAGATACTCCCCTTCCCTTCAAAGGAAATATTTTATATGTCAAAAATCCGGAGTGGGCCTTTACCCAAGTTTTAAGAGATATTGATACCTTAAACAAACAAACCCCAAAAATCAGCGATAAAGCCGTTATTGACCCTAGTGCTAAAATCGGTAAGGGCGTTTCCATAGGTGCTTACGCTGTTATTGAAGAAGGCGTAGTTATCGGTGACGGCACAATAATTTATCCTAATGTCTATGTCGGCAGAAATGTTCAAATCGGTGCGCTTTGTATTTTATACCCTAATGTAGTTGTCCGCGAAAATTGTATTTTAAAAAATAAAGTTATTTTACAACCGGGTGCGGTTATCGGTTCGGACGGTTTTGGCTATGTTTTTGAAAACGGCATGCACAATAAAATCCCGCAAATCGGTAATGTTATTTTGGAAGATGATGTAGAAATCGGTGCAAACACAACTATTGATAGGGCAAAATTAAACAGCACGATTATCGGTACAAATACAAAAATTGATAATCTTGTTCAAATTGCGCATAATGTTGAAATCGGCAAAGCAACAATTCTTGTTTCCCAAGTCGGTATTGCCGGTTCTACCAAAGTCGGTAACGGTGTTATTATGGCTGGGCAAGTCGGCGTAAGCGGACATTTAACTATCGGCGATCAGGCAGTTCTCGGTCCGCAAGCAGGAATACTCGGCAATGTCAAACCGGGCGAAAAGTTGCTCGGATCTCCCGCAAGACCTTATGGCGAATATATGAGAATTGCCGCCATTATGGGTAAATTGCCGGAGTTTTATAAAGAACTTGTTGCCTTAAAGAAAAAATTTAAATTTTTAAAATAATTTCGGATGAAAAAATGAAAAGAAAAACAATTAAAACCCCACAAACTTTAAAAGGCGTCGGCATACATACCGGCGAAGTTTGCTCCATTACTTTTAAACCAAGCGAGCAGGGCTATATTTCCTTTATCAGAACTGATTTAAAAGCAGAACCGATTATTGCTCTGGCAAAAAATGTTTCTTCCACTTTACGCGGAACAAATATCGCCAATGAAAAAGCCGAAGTTCACACTATTGAACACGTTTTAAGTGCGGCAAACGGGCTTGGTATTACCGATTTGATTATTGAAATGGACGGGCCGGAACCGCCCATTATGGACGGATCCTCTTTGCCATACGCAAAAGCAATGCTTGAAGGCGAACTGAAAGAAATTGATCAAACAGCCGAAGTTCTACATTTGGAAAAAGAAATTACTTTCCAAGATGGAGATATTACTTATACGGCAAACCCTTGCCAAGATTTTAAAATAACTTTTGTCTATGAAAGAAAAGGGCACCCTTTAGTTTCACATCAAGAATATACTTTCACTTTAACGCCGGAAAGTTATTTAAAAGAAATTGCTCCCGCAAGAACTTTTGGATTTGAAGAAGAAATTGCCTTTCTTCAAGCGAACGGACTTGCAAAAGGCGGCAGTCTTGAAAATTGCGTAGTAATTAAAAAAGACGGATTCAGCGTACCTTTAAGATTTGATAATGAAATGGTCCGTCATAAAATACTTGATTTGCTCGGCGACCTTAAATTAACAGGCAAAGTTTTAGGTCCTATGCATATAACTTGCAAACTCGGCGGACATAAAACAAATGTGGCTTTTGCCAAAAAATTAACGGAAGAAAATTAATTTTAGGAGATATTTATGCAAGAAACAACTATTCACCCCAGTGCTATTATAGATCCCTCTGCCAAACTCGGCAAAAATGTTCAAATAGGTCCTTACGCTATTATAGGTAAAAATGTTGAAATCGGAGAAGGAACAAAAATAGGTCCTTACTGCGTTATAGAAAATACAACTATGGGTAAAAATAATGACCTTATAGGCAATGCTTTTATCGGCGTAAAACCGCAAGATTTAAGTTATAAAGGGCTTGAAAGCCGCGTAGTTATCGGAGATAATAATCAAATCCGCGAAAATGTAACAATTCACCGTGCAACCAGTCTTGAAACCCCTACAACTATCGGCAATAATTGCTTACTTATGGCAAATTCCCATGTGGCGCATGATTGCGTTTTAGGCAATAACATAATTTTAGTTAACTGTTGCGGCGTTGCAGGTCATGTTCATATAGCAAATAATGCAATACTCTCCGGTTTATCTGCCGTTCATCAGTTTGTGCGTATAGGCAGATTTTCCATGTTATCAGGTTTAAGCGGTCTTACTCTTGATATGCCGCCTTTTTGCCGCGCAACAGGAACAAGAGCAAAACTTGTAGGTCTTAATACCGTCGGTTTAAGAAGAGCCGGCTGGACAAGAGAACAAATAAGTGCCGTCAAAAATGCTTATAAAAAACTTTTCCTTGACACCACCCACACAATGAAGGAAACTTTGGATATTCTTGAGAAAGAGAATCCCACACCTGAAGTCAAAGAACTTATTGATTTCTGTCGCAATACAAAGCGCGGTATTATGAGCGCAAGAATGCATCTCCATACTCAAGAGGAAGGCAGTAATGAGTAAACTCGGCATTATCGCAGGTGAAGGCAAATTTCCAATCCTTATAGCAAAAGAAGCCAAGACTAAAGGAGAAGAGATTTTTGTCATTTGCGTAAAAGATAATGCTAAAGAAGAAGATTTCAAACCATACGCAGCAAAAACCACAACTCTGAAAATAGGGAAACTCGGTGCCGCTCTTAAATTTTTTAAAGAAAACGAAGTCCAAAAAGCCGTTATGGCAGGCAGAGTCGAACACTTTAACATTTTTAATTTAGCGGCTGATTTAAGAGCGACGAAGATTCTTGCTTCCTTACGGGATTTCCGTGCAAAAAGCATTTTGGAAGCCGCTATAAATGAATTTAAAAAAGAAGGTATTGAGTTTCAATCATCTTCCTTATTTTTAGAAAAATTTGTTCCGCAAAAAGGTATTCTAACCAAAAGAAAACCCACAGCGGAAGAAGAAAAAGATATTGAACTGGGCAAAAACATATCCACGACTTTAGCCACTTTAGATGTCGGTTTAACAAGTGTTATTTGCGATAAAACCGTCGTCGCCGTGGAAGGTATGGAAGGCACGGATAATTGTATTTTAAGAGCGGGCGAGATTGTCGCTAAAAATCCGGGTAAAAATAAATTTTTAACCGTTGTTAAAGTTGCCCGCCCTCAGCAAGATGATAGATATGATTTACCCATTATCGGCAAAGGCACTATAAAATCTATGATAGAAGCAAGAGCAAAAGTTCTTGCAGTTGAAGCGAGTAAAACAATTATTCTTGATATTGAAGAAGTTTGCGCTTTAGCAGATAAAAACGATATTGCTATAATTGCTTTTTAGGCAAATATTTTTTGAGTTCGCAAGATAAATAAAAACTGCCCACTTGAACAATATTTGCCTTTGTTTTTGCCAAATCTTTTACATTTATAAACGCACAATTTTTGAAATATTTTTTTAACTTTTCTTTAGGGCAGGACTTTTTAAATTCCGCAAGGCAAATTTTTTTGAAATAAGAGTTTAAAAGTTTCGCACAAGTTTTATAATCTTTTTCCGCGTTTACCCCGTAAACCAAAATATTTTCTTGTTTAAAATAAGGACTTTTTACAAAAGTATTTAAAAACTCTTTAATAGCAGCGGGATTATGTGCACCGTCTTGAATAAGATAATTTTTACCTATTTTTTTTATCTCAAAACGCGCGGGCAAGGCAATTTTTAACAAAGCATTTTTAAGCCCTTTATTAAAACCTAAAATATTACTTGCCGATATAACCAAAGTCGCGTTTTGCGCCGCTTTTTCCCCAAGCATATTTAAAATATATTTTTTGTTTCGGTAGGTAAATTCCGTCTCGTTTTTAAGAAAATCAAGTTTTACATTTTGGCAAACAGGCACTATTAAAGGTGCGCTTTCTTTGATACAGATATCTTCAATAATTTTTAAAATTTTCGGTGAAACCTGCCCTAAAACACAAGGTTTTTCTTTTTTAATAATACCTGCTTTTTGAAAGGCAATTTCTTCAAGAGTATTACCCAAAAGTTTTTCGTGGTCTTTAGCAACGGATGTTATTATACTCAAACCCGCGTCAATAATATTTGTGCTATCCTTAAGTCCGCCGATACCGCACTCAAAAACGGCAAAATCTACTTTTTTTTCTTTAAAATAAACAAGTGCGCTTAAAGTTAAAAGTTCAAAAAATTTTAAAGGTTTTACTTCGGCAGATAAAACTTTTTCAAGGCAAGAACAAAAATCTCTTTGAGAAATTTCTTTATTATTTACAGATATTCTTTCCCGTATATCAAAAATATGCGGAGAGGTAAAAAGTCCTGTTTTAAAACCGCTTTTCATTGCCGCTTCAGCAAGTAAGTGCGCCACAGTTCCTTTGCCGTTTGTGCCGGCAATTAAAACTGTTTTATAATTAACAGGCAAAACACCAAGTTTTTTTGCTGTTTTTTTAAGTAAAGAAAGATTGCCTTTTTTGCCGCCGCAACTTCTTTTTTTTAGAAGTTCGGTTAACTCTTTAAAGGTCATAATTATTCAAAAGGAGAAGGGTTCACTCTTTTAATTTTTGCGCCAAGAGCAGTTAGTTTTTCCTCAATTCTTTCATAACCTCTGTCTATGTGATAAACTCTTTGGACTTCGCTTGTGCCTTTTGCGCAAAGGGCCGCAATAACTAACGCTGCACCGCCTCTTAAATCTGAAGACATAACAACCGCCGGCGTAAAGTTTTTAACGCCCATAATATGCGCGCAGTTATGTTCTAGAGAAATATTTGCGCCCATTCTTATAAGTTCGGCTGCATGCATAAAGCGATTTTCAAAAATATCTTCGCTGATATCGCTTTTGCCGTTAGCAAGGCACATTAAAGCCATCCAAGGTGCTTGTAAATCTGTGGCAAAACCGGGGAAAGGAGCAGTTCTTATATTAACGGGTTTAATATTTTTTGTCTTCTTGGATATTTTAATTTCCGTATCAGTAGTTTCAATTTTAAAACCGGCTTCGCAAAGATACTCTATTAAAATTTCATTATGACTTGGAACACACTCTTTAATTGTTATAGAACTACCCGTTGCCGCTGCAGCCAAAAGATAGGTGCCTGTTTCAATTCTATCGGCAACGATGGTATGCGTCATACCGCCGAGTTTGGTTTTACCTTCTACAATTATGCACCCTCTGTTATCCAAAGTAATATCTGCGCCCATAGAATTAAGTGCGGCTATCAAATCAAAAACTTCGGGTTCTCTTGCGCCGTTTTCAATAATAGTTTTGCCGGGTATTAAAGAAGCGCACATCATTAAATTTTGCGTTGCGCCGACACTTGGGAAACTTAAAATAATTTTAGCCGGATTTAATTTGCGCGCTTTAATAATGATATTTCCCTTGTCCATACTGATTTTTGCGCCGAATTTTTCAAAGCCCTTTAAGTGAATATCAACCGGCCTTAGGCCGATTGCGCAACCGCCCGGCAGCGGCACTTGCGTTTTTTTAAATCTGGACAAAAGCGGACCTGCTACCCAAAAACTTGCGCGCATTTTTTTAACTAAATCATAGGAAACGGAAGTTTTTAATTTATGTTTTGCCTTAATAGTTAAGGTGCCGTTGTCGTTGGTAACTTCTTTACCGAGTTCTTCAAGTATTTTAATTGTTGTGCGGATATCTCTTAATCTAGGTACGCGGTTAATAATACAATCTTCGTCGGTCAAAAGGGTAGCCATCAAAATAGGTAAAGCGGCATTTTTAGAACCGCTTATTTCAACACTGCCTTTTAATTTTCTGCCGCCCTGAATAATAAATTTATCCATAAAAAAATCTCCTTTGTTTTAGAAATAATTATTTTTTGCGCACAAAAACAAAACGCTCAATGCCGGCAAAATCACGCACAACCTGTGGAATTCGCCATTTATCTTCTTTAAAAAATTTTACCACTTTTGGCGCTTGTTCGCACCCTATTTCTAAAGCAAGCAAACCTTCCGGATTAAGATGTTCACAGGCCTGTTTGGCTATTTTTTTAATAATTTCAAGTCCGTCTTTTCCGCCGTCAAGGGCGATATGCGGTTCGCACAAAACTTCGGGCGAAAGCGTTTTAATAACTTCTGTTGGAATATAAGGCGGATTAGAGATAATAAAATCAAAAGATTTTTGTATATTATCAAACAAATTACTTTTAATAAAATCTATTCTTTTTGCGACATTTAAGTTGCGCGCATTTGTTAAAGCGGTTTCAAGCGCTTCGGCGGAAATATCTGCCGCAGTAACATGCGCACTGTGAAACAAAAACGCCAAACTTATAGCAATACAGCCAGACCCCGTGCATAAATCAAGGATAGTATTAGGCAAGCGCATTTTAAGTTGTTTTAAACTTTGTTCTATAAGTTCTTCGGTTTCAGGTCTTGGTATTAAAACGGTAGGGCTTACATTAAAGATTCTGCCCATAAATTCGCAAGAGCCGATAATATGGGCAAGCGGACGGCCCTTAAGTTTTTCTTCTAAAATAGTCCTGAATAATTTTTCTTGTTTATCAAGAACAATGTTTTGGTTAAAAGCGCGCACATAAGTTCTGCTTTTATTTAACACAAAAGCGGCGATAAGTTCGCTATGCACTTGGGGTTCGTCAATACCTGCGTCGCTAAGTTTTTTTGAACCCTCTTCAATAAGTTGGAAAATAGTTATCATAAGGAAAGATGTTTAAGTTTTTCTTCTACTCTTAATTTACGCAAATGTTCCAAAATCTCGTCGATTTGGCCTTCCATAATTTCGGTGATATTGTGGAAGTTTTCATTTAAGCGGTGGTCGGTAACACGGCTTTGCGGGAAGTTATAAGTTCTGATTTTTTCTGACCTATCACCTGTACCGACTTGGCTTTTTCTTGCGTCATAAATCTCTTTATTTCTTTTTTCTTCTTCTATTTGATAAAGTTTTGCTTTAAGCATACGCATTGCCTTTTCGCGGTTTGCACCTTGGTGACGTTCTTCGCGACAACTAACGACAATGCCTGTCGGTTTATGGATAAGGCGCACTGCCGTTTCCACTTTATTAACATTTTGACCGCCCGCCCCGCCACTACGGCAGGTTTCAAGTTCAATATCGGCAGGGTTAATTTGAATATCAATATCTTCGGCTTCGGGCATAATAGCAACGGTCACGGTTGAAGTATGAACGCGGCCGGAAGTTTCTGTATCGGGCACTCTTTGAACTCTATGGGTGCCGGCCTCATCACGAAGCCAAGAATAAGCCCCCTCACCTTTAATAAACATACTTGCGTATTTGCAACCTTTTAACCCGGTCGGGGTATATTCCAAAATCTCTGTTTTCCAACCGCGAGAATCGGCAAAACGCTGATAAACTCTCAATAATTCAGCGGCAAAAATTGCGCTTTCATCACCGCCTGCGCCGGGGCGCATTTCAAGGTAAATATTTTTGGAATCGTTTGGATCGGGCGGAATAATTAAAATACGGAGTTCTTGCATAAGGGCTTCGGGCTTGCCTTCAAGTTCGGCTAAATCAGCGGCGGCAAGGTCACACATATCTTTGTCGGTGCCGTCTTCCAAAATTTCCTTTGCTTCTTTAATGGCATTTTGTACTTTTTCAAGTTCGGAAATTTTTTCAATTATCGGCTGAAGAAATGCGTGGCGTTTTGTTTTTTCCTTAAACTCTTCCGGTGCGATATTGCCTTGGGCAAGTTCTTTTTCAATACTTAAAAATTCTTCTTTAAATTTGCTTGTATCCATTTCCATAATTATTTTCCCTTGAAAAACGGCAGGCCCTCAAAGTAATAATGAGAGCCTGCCGTAAGATTTTTATTCGCTATTTTGCTTCTTTTTTAGTTTCTTTTGCAGCCTTTGCCGGTTTTTTTACGAGATTTTTAACCGGTGCTGTTGAAAGAACTACTTTTTTGCTTGCTGTTCTTTTGGTGTTCTTTTTAAGTTTAACTTCGGTTTTGGGTTTGCGAACAACCATTTGACCTTTGGTTGCGGCAAATTTCTTATTAAACTTTTCTACGCGGCCTTCGGTATCAAGCATTTTTTGTTTGCCGGTAAAGAACGGGTGGCAAGCAGAGCAAATATCTAATTTAACTGCTTTCATCGTAGAGCGAGTTTTAAATTTTGCACCACAGGCGCAAACGACTTCTACGACTTCGTATTTAGGATGTATTTTTTCTTTCATTTTATGTATACCTCAAAAAAATTAGTTCCTATATATTATACAATATTATGAGATTTTTTATAAGTCTTTGTATTTGAGATTCAGAATTTATAATGATAATATTAATTAGCAGGAGCAGGGTAATAACCTGTTTTTACAGGTCCTTCATAAGTATAATCTCCGCCTGCTTTTGTTTGATATGCCTGGAAATAATAGACTTTCCCATTCCAATTCAACAACCCTTCATTTACATGTAAATACAAACGGCGTTTCCAAAGAGCATTACCTTGCTCGTCATATTTGTAAATATATTGGGAAGTTATTTCTCGGCGTATAGAAAAATTACATTCTTTAACTCCGGGCCAAGATTTGCTATTAGCATGATTATCAACCTGTGCTATGTGTAGTATGTGTTCCGACGGCTTACCATGTATAGGATGACCGGGAAATTTTTTAATTAAAACAGGTGCTGCGTAAGATGTGCCTTTATCTCCGCGTTTGAAAAGATAGGCCTTTGTTTGCCCGTTTTCTTTTGCTTGGACATAAAAATTATATCCCCAAATTGCTGTTTTACCTTCCCATTTTTTGACCCAGCGTTCTACTTCGGTATCAATAACTTGGAAAGTGGTATCTTTTGCAAGTTTATTTTTTGCCCATTCTTCGCAAGTGGGCCATTCTTTACACATATTTTTAACACGTTCATTTGCATATAAAGATGTTTGCGCGGCAACTTCTTGGCTAATATATTCGGAAAGATTTTTTAAGTCTTCTTGATATATTTGTTTGATATTGTCTTTGTCAAAAGTTATACTTGCGGAAAAGTCCTTTGCCTGTGCTAAATTAAAAAGGAAAATAGCACTAAAAACGGCTAGTATATATTTTTTCATTTTTTACCTCTTTGTATTCTTATTTGTATAGTAATATTCTACAAAAAAAATGAAAAGAAAACTATAAGACAATACCCCAACGCAACAATTTGCAAGGATTTTGCGGAAATTTTGCCTAAAAAGCGCACAACAATTTTCGAGGATTTTTTAGGTGCGGTAAAAACGCACCGACCTATTTTTTATTTTCTTTAAGACAAGGTATACCTAGAGGGGACGGCAGTCCCGAGTATCCGAAGTCTTAAAAAAATAAAAAAGAGGAAAAAAGCCGAAGTTATGGCTTGAAGCAATCTGCACATCTTGCTTCGTAGTCTTGGGCTCCGCCAACATATATTCTACTTTTGATATTAACTTTTCTTTGCGTTCTGCGGGCAGGTTGACCGCAACAAACACATCTTGCAGCCAGTTTTAAAACGCTATCTGCAACGGCTAGGAGTTTGGCGGTACTTTCAAAGGGGACAGCCTGATAATCCATATCAAGACCGCAGCAAATAACGCGTTTTCCCCTTTTGGCAAGTTCTTGGGCGACATTAACAATTTCTTTACTGAAAAAATTGACTTCATCAAGAGCAACAACTTCTGTATCATTTTTAACTAAAGGCAAAATTTCTTCTGCTTTATCTACGGGTATGCCGTCAAGTTTCTTTAAATCGTGGGTGGCAATACCGCGCCTGGCGTAGCGTTTATCAAGCGTAGAGTTAAAAACCTGCACTTTTTGGCCTGCCTGAAGGCAAACTTCAACACGTCTTATAAGTTCGGTACTCTTGCCAGAAAACATACATCCGCACACAACTTCTATTCTGCCATAGGGAACTTTTTTCATATTTTTTACTCCTAATCTCTTAGCATTTGATCATCTTGCCAAGGATAATTTCCTTCCTGTGTTTGTTTGGGGGTTTGGCGTTTATCCTGTCCGCCGCACATTACATTTATTCTAAAAGAAAAAGATAAATTTTTATTTCTATCTCTAACGCCCACCATTAAAGAAACATCGTGGAAATCTTTATAAATTTTTATGTGTTTTGAATAAGCGTGAACGGTTGAATCTTTAACTTCAAAATCTATACCCATATCGGCGCGCCAAGTTATATATCTGGGTGCAAGGGTGAATTGAGTATTAAATAAAAAACTATCTCTATCGGTACTATAATTTACCACGCCGAATTTTGCGCTGCTACCGTAAAGATTTTTTAAAACGGCGTCAATTACAAAAGCCTGATTTGCCGTGTGAACGTCATAAAGATTTTGAACATAAATGCTTGAACCGCTTGTTTGTGAAAAATAGCCTATTTCGGCAAGCAAAGGTTCCACCCTATATTTTGCGTCCCAACTGTCTTGGCTGTTTTGTAAATTATAACCGCTACCCATTTTAAAATAAACATTTGGCGTGGGTAAATAATAGTTTTGAATATAAACTAAATTTTCTTCTTCCTTATTATCAAAAGGATTTTCGGAAGTAAGCGCACCTTCTTGATTGCGCCTTGTGTAGCGGTATCCTATATCAAGCATACCGGTAATCAAATTAGAGCGCAAATTTAATTGCCCGCCGTAACGGCCGACAAATTTATCTTCGTCATTATTTGTGGGGTCTTTTAAAATAATTTCCTGATTATAAAAGACACTCGGCGTTAAAGTAAAATTTTTGTGTAATTTAAAATCTCTTGCGCTGTTCCATTTGGCCTGAAAATACTGAACAAAATCATAATCTTCTTTTTTTGTATTGTTAAAAGAAATGGAAAAATTATTTACCACTCCGCCGGTATAAGGCAAAACAAAGGGGTTAAATATCCAGTCCATTTTAGGCAAAACCTCTTCAGCATTGGAGTATGTTTTATCGTCGGGATTAAGTTGTTCTCTGTTTGAATAACTTACCCTAAAAGTGCTTGTTCTTGTTTGGCGCACAATTGAGGCGCGTGTTAGTTTATCTGGAGAAACGACATAAGGATTAGCGCGGAAGAAATCGTCGTTAAAATCGGCGTCGGAAACATTACGCGTTTCAAGTTGGCTAAAATAAATTGCGCCGCCTTTATTGTTAAGACTATCGGAACTATCGTGCATTTGCCACCAATAGCCACCGTCAATACCCCAACGTTGTTCGTCTTTTTCTCTGTCGTAAATTGTATAGGCCTGAATAGAACCGCGAAATTTTTGCAGTGCCAAATAACCTATATTTAAACCATAACCGATACCGGATTTTGTGTAATAATCTAAATTTGCCGCCACCCTAAAATTATTTCTTGCGTAAACAGTGGAAGTTAAAAACCCAAAACCCGTATTGCCGCTTTGGTCAAAATCAAGATAGGTGGTAAAAAGTCTATCCGTATTTAATGAGCGGTAAAAGAAAGGGAAATAAAATACCGGCACTTTGCCAACTTTTAAGACGGCATTATAGGCAATTATTCTATCCTCGGGTATTAAATCCGCTTTGCCTACATACAAAGTATAGTGCGGTTTTTCAATAGAACAACAAGTTAACTCTGCTTTTTTGAGAAGATATTGATCCTGCTTAACTTCAATATCTTTTGCCTCTAAAACTCTTATAGGACCGTAATCGGCAGAAAGACCTTTCATAATAAGACGGCGCGAACCGATATCAAAATGGATATCCTGCACTTCAACAACACCGCCATCCTGTTCTATAATTGTGGGACCTTGCGTGATTAGAACTTGCTGTTCGGTCAGAATTTGAATCTTCTCGGCTTTGATTTTGGAAATTTGACCTTGCGTTTTGTTTTGGTCTAAAACAATTTCAACATTTCCGTTTAACTCGGCGACACCTTGTTCTTTATCGTAAAGGGCTTCATCTGCGGTAAAATAAATAAAATCATCTTGTGTCGGACTAGGCAAAACATTTTCCTGCCCGAAAACAAAAAGCGGAATTAAAAATAAAATTAAAAAAAGATTTATCTTACCTTTCATTTTGCTGTGATAAAGCATATAAAGCAGAACCAAAAGCCCCTATATCTTTTTGCTTGGAAATTAAAACTTTAATATCCTTAAAAGGTCTTTTGATTACCTGCTTGCTAAAAACTTCCTCAATTGCGGGCATAAAATATTTATAACCTTTGGAAACACCGCCCGCAAGAACAATCGCTTCGGGATTAAACAATAAAACAGTATCGCTTAAAGCAAGCGCTAAATAATGCCCGAAATTACGCCATATAGCAAGGGCATTTTTATCTTTTTTACTTGCCGCATCGGAAAGAAGTTTTATTGAAAATTCTTCTGACTTTAATAATTTTGCAAGAACACTTTTAGGCGCTTTTTTTGCGGCTTTAAGCATTTGCCTTTTAAGCCCTTTTGTGCCGATATATGCTTCCAAACAACCTTTATGACCGCAACCGCACTTCGGAGCGGTTTTGGAATAATCTACTTTGATATGACCAAACTCCCCGGCAGAACCGCTGAACCCTTGATACAATTTGCCTTCAATAATAAGTCCGCCACCGACACCCGTGCCAAGAGTGATAACCATAAGGTTCTTATATTTACGCTTAAATTCATAGTCGTAAATACCCCAAGCGGCCATATTAGCGTCATTACACGCCCAGCAGGGAAAGCCGGTTTCCTTCTTAAGCATATCAACAATGTTAAAATTATGCCAAGGTATATTGGGCGCAAAATGCAAAATACCTTTTGTATTATCCGTATCACCGGCAACGCCCATACCGATAACAAATTTTTCTTTTTTAAATTCTTTTTGCCATTCTTTAACTATGGCGGCAAGTTGCTTTACAAAAGCCTGAGCACTTAAAGTTGTATCCGTAACAATTGCCGTTCTTTTTAGGACTTTGCCTTGTGCGTCAATTGCCATAAATTTTATAAAAGTTCCGCCTATATCTATGCCTATGCTTATCATTTATCCCCCTTTGGGTGTGCACGGTCATAAACTTGTTTTAAGTGCTCTAAAGAAACATGGGTATAAACCTGAGTCGCAGATAAACTTTTATGACCTAGCATTTCCTGTAAACTTTTCAAATCGCAACCATTATTCAGTAAATGCGTTGCGAAAGAGTGCCTTAAACTGTGCGGCGTTATTTTATGGGCAAGATTGGCTTTTAAGGCAGATTGTTTGACTATTTGGGCAAGACCTTCGCCGCTTAAGCGTGTACCTTTAGAACCTAAAAACAAGGGTTCCTTATAATCGGTATTTGTGCGCGTTGCCAAATAATCGCTGATACAACTTAAAGCGATATCGGTGACAGGCACAATTCTTTCTTTTGCGCCTTTACCGAAAACCCTGACCGTACCTTGCGAAAAATTAATATCACCGATATTTAAACCGACGGTTTCGCTTCGTCTTAAGCCGCTGGAATACATAAGTTCCAAAATGGCTTGGTTTCTTAAAGCAAAGCGGGAAGTGCTGGGTGCTTGCATTAAATTAGTGGCTTCCGTTTGAGTTAAAAATTTGGGCAAAAGTTTTTCCCTTCTGGGTGCGTTAAAAAGTTTGAAAGGACTTGCCTCAATAACCCCTCTGTTGGCTAAAAACTTTGCAAAACTTCTAAGCGAACTTATTTTGCGCAACATTGCTTGGCGGGAAAGGCCTTTATTGCTTTCCCAAACAAGATAGGTTCTTATATTTGATAGGTTAAAATCTTTAACGGTAAGCAAACTTTTATAATTCATAAAACCGGCAAACTCATCTAAATCCGTGCTATATGCACGGATAGTATGAGGCGATAAGTTTCTGCCTTTAATATGAATTTTAAAATTTTCTATTTGCTTTAGCATTTTTATTTGCTTTCGTTATTTTCTCTTATTTTTTGGGCTTCTTCAGGGGTAATTTTAACTATATTTTTGCATTTAGGATATCCGCTGCAACCCAAAAATTCGCCTTTAGCGCTTTTTCTTAAGACTAAAGGTTTGCCGCATTTTTCACATTTTCTGCCGGAATCTATCGGACCGGTAGATGCAATTTTATTACCTTGTTCGTCAATAGAATAAGTGTTTTTACATTTGGGGTAAGCACTACAAGCCATAAAGCGTCCGCGTTTGCCGTTTCTTATAACCATAGGGCTGCCGCATTTTTCGCACTTTTCATTGGTTTGTTCAACGGTAGTATTTACTCCGTTTAAACTCTTTTTACCTTTACAATTAGGATAGTTTACACAAGTTAAAAATTTGCCGAAGCGACTTTGTCTTTCCACCATATCACCGCCGCAAAGCGGGCATTTTTCGCCTTCAACGGCTTTAGGTGTTGGCTTTTTCATATTTTGGGAAGCATTGGCCAAATCTTTAACAAAACCTTCGTGGAATTTACTTATAACAGATACCCAACCTTTAGAACCTTCGGCAATATCGTCCAAAGTCTCTTCCACACCTGCCGTATAAGAAAGGTCCATAATATCTTTGAAAAATTCTTTTAATTGCTCGGTAACCGTTATGCCAAGTTCCGTTGCCACAAGTTTATTTGTTTTAGGTTGTTTAGCAACATATTTTCTATCCATAATAGTCTTAATGGTCGGCGCATAAGTGGAAGGTCTGCCGATACCGTGTTTTTCCAAAGTTTTAATAAGACTTGCTTCATTATAGCAAGGTGGCGGGGTTGTTTTATGTTCTTTTGTTTGAATATCCAAAAGATTTAAAGTATCGCCTTCTTCAAGTGGAGGCAAAAGGGCATCCTGTTTTTCTTCGTCCGCGTTTTCTTCTTCGGGTTCATCTTGATAGACAGATAAATAACCATTGAACTTAATCGTTCTGCCGTTTGCTCTCAAAAGACATTTATCCGCACTTACGGCAGAAATATCAATTGAAACAGTATTAAATACTGCTTCTGCCATTTGGGAGGCAACAAATCTAAGCCAAATGAGTTCATAAAGTTTAAATTGCTCCGGAGTGAGATATTTTTTAATATCTTGCGGGGTTTTATTTACATCGGTCGGGTGAATAGCCTCGTGGGCTTCTTGCGCCCCTTTAACTTTGCTTTTATATACAGGCGGTTTTGCAGGAGCATAGGCCTCGCCGTATTTTTCCTTAATAAATTTACTTGTTTGGGTTTGCAGTTGCGTTGAAACATTAAAGGAGTCGGTTCTCATATAAGTTATAAGACCGGTAATCTGTCCGCCGATTTCCACACCTTCATATAAACTTTGCGCTACTGACATTGTCTTTTGGGAAGAAAAGCCAAGTTTATTATAAGCATCCTGCTGCATAGAACTTGTAATAAAAGGCGGTTTAGGTTTTTGTTTGACTTCCTTTTTTTCTATTTTTTCAACTTTTAAAGGTCCTTGTCTTAAGACGGCATTAAGGGCGGCTAAACTTTCGTTTGAATCAAAAATTGTATTTTTAACTTTATAATCTTCGGCAAATAATTTATAAGTTGTGGTTCTTTCCACATTTTTTCCTTCCCATTTATAAGCACGGGCAAGAAATGCAGGTTTTTGATTCGGCTTTTCAAGTTTAACTTTTAAAGACCAATAAGGCTGTTCCTTAAAATTTTCAATTTCTTTTGCGCGTTCGGCAAGTAGTCTAACCGCAACAGATTGCACACGGCCCGCACTAAGACCGCTTGTTATTTTACGCCAAAGAAGAGGTGAGAGTTTATAACCCACAAGTCTATCTAAAACTCTGCGGGCTTGCTGGGCGTCAACTAAATTATGGTCAATACCTCTTGCGTGGGCAAAAGAATCTTTAACGGCTGTCGGAGTAATTTCGTGGAAAAAAATTCTTCTTGTATTTTCCGGTTTTAATTTTAAAAGTTCCTGTAAATGCCAAGCAATTGCTTCCCCTTCTCTATCAGGGTCAGTAGCAAGGTAGACTTCGCTAACTTTTTTTAAGGCATCTTTCAAATCGGCAATAATGCGCGGTTTTCCGCTGACGACATAAGTAGGAGTAAAATTATTATTCTCATCTACGCCTATTTCTTTAGAGGGTAAATCTCTGACGTGACCAAAAGAACTGCGAACAATAAAATTTGGCCCGAGTATCTTGCTTATAGTTTTTTGTTTCGTGGGTGATTCTACTATCACAAGGGCTTTGCCCGTTGTTTTATTTGTTGTTTTTGCTGTATTTGTAGCCATAATTATCTTCCTTAATTAAATTTACTTCGGCTATATTTGCCGTCTGCACAGATTACTATACCTGCGACTTCTAAACTAAATAAAATTGCGCTTAACTGCGTTATTTCCAAATCTGCTTCAAGCGATAATTCATCAACATTTTTAGAGCCATCGCCTATTAAATCTAAAATCTTTTGTTCTTGTTCTGTCAAAGGTTCACTTGGCTCTTTACTTTCATTATAGAGTTTTTTGACCTTAAGTCCAAATTTTTTCTGGCTTGGGATGGCGTCAATTATATCTTTTGCCGATAGAGCCATACCCGCCCCTTCCTTGATAAGTTTATTAGGTCCGCCGGATGTCGGACTATCAATAGGACCAGGAACAGCCATAACATCAATTCCTTGATCTAAGGCCATTTTAGCGGTTATTAAAGCACCGCTTTTTATTTCCCCTTCAACTACTACGACTAAATCGGAAAGACCTGCAATAAGGCGGTTTCTTCTTGGGAAATGGTGTGCTAAAGGCGGTGCGTCAAAAGGCAACTCCGAAATTATTGCCCCGCCGGTATCTAAAATTGCTCTTGCAAGTTCGCGGTTTTCAGCAGGATAGCAACGCCCTATACCTGTGCCGATTAAGGCCCAAGTTGCGCTCTCATTTTTAACGGCCTGGGCGTGAACGACACTATCAATACCGCGTGCAAGCCCACTGACAAGAACGACATCGCTTTGCGCAAGGTCGCCTGCAAGTTGTGTAGCCGCACGCCTGCCATAAGGGGAAATTTTTCTTGTGCCGACCATACCGACAGAGGCCCTTTGCGCGTCCCCTAAATCCCCCCTGACATAAATTAAAAGCGGTGCTTCTTTAATTTCGGCCAGTCTTTGCGGGAAATCTTCTTCCCCGTTAAACAAAATTTTACCACCCACTTTTTCGGTTTTTTCCATTTCTTTTTGGGCGTCAAGCATAGCACAAGATTTTAAAAAGGCTTCGGCACTATCTAAAGATATTTTGCCTTCTTTACTGATGGTTTGGGCATCTTGTTTCAAAAGTTCTACGGCATTACCGAAAATTGCTATCATTTCAAGCAGCCAATCGGAACGCAAATAACTAAAGGAGTTCACTTTTATACGGGCAAGTTTTTCTTCAAAGTTCATATATCCCTAACTCCTTTTCTATCTAAAGGTCTATACTGAAAAACTTCCATAAGATGCTCTTTTTTAATATCTTTAACGCCTTCCAAATCGGCAATGGTGCGCGCTGTTTTTAAAATTTTATCAAGACTTCTTGCCGAAAGACCGAGTTTCTTCATAGCGAGTTCTAAAACTTGCGCACCGTCTTTTGGTAAAGCACAAAACTCTTTTATTTGGGCAACACTCATAAAAGCATTAGCAGTTGTAGGAGTGTTTTTAAAACGCTCTTTTTGTATCTCTCTTGCGGAAACAACTCTCTGTCTTATTTGCGCGCTGGTAGGACCTTCTGATTTCTTTTCCCAATCTTTAAAATTAACGGGAAGAAGATTAACGGTCAAATCAATTCTATCTAAAAGAGGACCGGAAATTTTTGCTTTATAGCGACTTATCTGAACAGGTGTGCAGTTGCAAACTTTTACATTATGCCCGTGATAACCGCACGGGCAAGGGTTCATAGCCGCAATAAGCGTAAATTTTGCGGGAAAAGTTAAAGTTTCTTTTGCTCTGGCTATTGTCACTTTAAAAGTTTCCAAAGGTTCTCTTAAAACTTCAAGAGAGATCCTTGAAAACTCCGCAAATTCATCTAAAAACAAAACACCGTTATGCGCAAGACTTACTTCGCCCGGTCTTGGGTTTTGACCGCCACCAACTAAAGCAATATTTGAAATTGTATGGTGCGGATCCCTAAACGGTCTTTGAAAATTACCTTTTCTTTTATTCAAAAGACCGCAAACGGAATAAATTTGTAAAATCTCAAGCATTTCCTCTTTTTCAAGTGGCGGTAAAATAGTTGCAAATCTTTTGGCAAGCATACTTTTGCCCGTTCCCGGCGGTCCCATCATCAAAACATTATGCCCGCCGGCGGCGGCAATTTCAAGCGCTCTTTTGGCAAGAGTTTGCCCTTTGACTTCGCTAAAGTCTTCGCTGTAACCTTCCTGTAAACTAAAAGATTCTTCCTGATTTTTATTTTCCTGTTCAAAAGGAATTTTCTCTTCAAGTAAATCTACTACCTGTCTTAAATTTTGCGCACTAAAACAATCCATAGTGGCATATTTTGATTCTTGTAAATTGTCTTGTGGGATAATTGCTTTTGTTTTTTTCTTACGGCTTAAGGCAATAAGCATAGGTAAGACGCCGGCACAACCGTGTATCTTACCGGTTAAACCAAGAGAACCTATAAAAACATATTTTTTAAGATTTTCTATTGCTTTATCGGACAGTTGCCCACTGGCACCTAAAATGCCAAGTGCAATAGGCAAATCAAAATGCGTGCCGGATTTCTTTATTTCGGCAGGAACCAAATTTATCGTTATTTTTTTTACGGGGGAATCAAAACCGCTGTTTCTTATCGCGGCAAGGACTCTGTCTTTGGCTTCTTTTACTTCTTGGTCGGGCAAACCGACCAAAGTAAGGGAAGGCAAACCGGCAGAAATATCAACTTCCACATTAACGATATAGCCTTCTATCCCTTTTAAACAAGCCGAAGTAATTGAGCAAAGCATATTAGATGAAAACCATTTCCACCACATCAGGAGTGGTGTTCAAAATAGTAAAGTTATTATAATATTTTCTAATAATTTTGGCGGAAAATTCTTCCGAAGTACGCACATTTGCCTGTACTTCAAAAGTAGCGGTGGAATTAACATATTTAACTAAAACAAAATCTTCCACTTCTTTTAATTCTCTTAAAATTGTTTGAAGTCTTTCAAGTCTTTGAATAGTGTTCACTTCTTTTATAACGAACTCAAAAGTTTTTGCGCTGTTTATGGAAGCATTTATAGGTTCAATCATTTGCGTAGCGGCTTCAAAACAGGCATTACTTAAGGCCTTTTGATAAGCCATAGTTTCATCAGCGTCAAGCCCGCTAGCGCTTTGGGCTTCCTCAGCAATTAACTGATAATTCTTTGTTCCTAAAGCGACCATATTCACTTTTGCTCTTATAGACTTAAAGGTGGTAGAAAGTTGTGCGGCAGTTTCAATAGGGCTTGCGGAAGCATCGGCAATAATAACAAATCTTGTTCCTTCTTTTTTTGCCTTATCTACTATTGAGGTATTATTTTCTATATTATTTTGGCTCAAATTCCCGCCGTCTATTAATACATAGGGTTGATTTTTAAGTGCCTTATAAATACCCTGTTTGCAGAATTGATTTAAAGAAACTTCATCCTTTTCAAGTTCTCTTGTAGCAACAAAGATATTCGTTTTTTTGATATAAGAAGAATCCTGTAAATTTTTAATTTTAGTAGCAAGATTACTGACTAAAATCATAACGCGTGCTTCTAACAAGAAATTTTCTCCCCTTTGCTCGCTATGTTTAATATAGGCCTTTCTGATGTAATTATCCGGTTTTGCTAAAATTTCTTCTTGAATGTTTTGAGGATATTCCATATTACTGTTAGAGGATAAAAATACATCCACGGCATTTTTTAAGGCATCTTGCTTTGCAAGTTTAAAGGCCTCTTTTTTCATGCCGGATAAGTCTTTAGCATTATATTCTACTTCCGCTTTACCTATAACATATTCCCCTTCGCCCTTAGGGCCAAGATTCATTCTTTGGCAAGCGCATAATACGGCAATTACCGCACACAATAATAAGGATATCTTTTTCATAAAACCTCTTTTATTTTAGAACATCGCCCAAGACTTTTGCATAACTGCTGGGCTTTTTAATATCTTCATAAGGGATTATGGCACAGCGAATCATCATCACCTCTAACATGTGAGATAAGATATCGCAGAAATTATCCCTAATGGCAGGTTGAATAATTTTGGGATCCGGACCTAGAATGATAGCCGCTTTTAAACTCTTACTATCACAAACATTGGCAATTTTAAAAGCAGACGCAATAATATGTTCCGTTGAATAAGCAGATTTTAAAGCGAAGTTGAATCCGCCTTTTATACCGAGTTCTTTAGCACGGCGCATAGTTGCGTAAACTATCCATTTAAACTTATCGGCACTTTCTTTAGGGAAGAAGAAACCGAAATTACCCCAATTGGTATTTTCTCCACGCCTGATGGATAAGGGACTTGATAAATCCAAAGTTTCAAGTTGGCTTGTTGTATCTTCACCTGTTATCGCCGTAATATAGTTAAAGAGTTGTTCATAAGACATAAGCATACTGCCGCTGTCTTTAATGCGTCTGCGTAAGACTTTTGCTCTCTTAATATCACGGTTAATCATACCTAAAGTAAGACCTTCTCTACCGAAAAATCCTCTACATTGTGCTTCTGTCAAGTCAACTTGGGCATCCTCAGCCATTTTCGTATATGTCTTAATGAAGTGGCTGGGTCTTAAAGTTTTTAATTCCGAAACCCAACCTTGACTCAATTTAAAATCGGTCAATTCTTCAAAACGGGAAAGTCCTTGAGGTGGATATTTGGAAGAAATAATAAGTTGTTTTCTCTTATTAACAAAATCATTTAAGACTTGAGAAATAAACTCCCTGTTTGAATCGTTAACAGCAGTCAAATGTATATCATCTATAATTAAAACTTGTGCCTCATCTAAGAAACCTCTGACTTTTTCTATTGAACCATCTTCTATAGATCTTTGTACGCCTCTTGAAAAACGAACACCGTTTGTAATAAAGATTTTATCTTGAGATAATTTCTTTGAAAATTCTACACCCATTGCATTTAAGAAATGGGTTTTTCCGCAACCGCTTTCGCCAAAAACAAAGAACGGATTATAATTAAGCATCGTTCCCGGATTTTCTATTACGGACATGGCCGCTGCGTGAGCAAAGCGGTTTGAAGACATATCCCAATTATCAAGTGTATAAGAGGGAATGATAGGCATTTCTATTGACCAATTGCTCTTTTTATAAACCGGTATGGAAGAAGTTTGTATAGTATGGTCAAAACCGTCTATTGTTGTTTTATCTATTGGTGGCATTGTAATAGGTCTTTGTTGTTTGGCACTTTGTTTAGGTTGAGCGACCTTATTTTCTTTTTTAGGTGCCGATTCTACTTTCTTTTCTACTTTGGGAGTCTGAGCGGCTTTAACTTCCGCAGGTTTAGGTGCGCTTGCTAAAGTTGCAGCAACAACTGCGGCTTCTTTTGATAAGGAAGCCATATTCTGTCCTAAATCTTTAGAGTCAACTTCCACTTTAGGTAAGGAAGTTTTAGATTGTTCTTGAACAAGCGGATTTTTTACTTTAAAAGTTTCCTCTTCGGATATACTTAATGTAGGAATATCTTTTCGTATTTTCTTTTCTGTATTTACCGGTTCGCTTAACGGCGCTTGCGGGGCAACAGGTTTTGCTGTTTGAACCTCTTGATTAGTAGCGTCTTTTTGCTGAATCGGAGCAACAGATGCCTGCGGAATAGCCGGCTTTACTTCCTCAGCAGGCTTTTGCGAAGCAGAAGTTTTAATCGGTGCTGCAGGTATAACCGGTTTTGCTGCCGGCGGCGGCACCTGTGCAGCGGGTTCTAGCGGTTTCTGTTCTACCGGTGTGGCAGAAACATTATTTACAGTTTCTTGCTGCACTTTATTTTCTTCTGCGGGCTTATTTAATTTTTCTTCTAAAATCTTATTTCGTGTTATAGGTATAATCTGCGGAGTCGGCATAGGTGTAGGTTCAACTATTTTTTCTATTTTAGGTTCGCTAGCAGCATCCCTACCTTCGTCGTAAAATTGACAAATAGTTTCGGCCGCAAAAATATCATCAAGCGGCACCTGAGATTCCAAAGGTGCTTTATCATTTGATTGTTCCTTATCAAAAAGAGGTTTTGAATCTAAAGAAACTTCTTTTACGTCCTGAATACCCATTTCTTTTGTGGGGAAAGCAGTTCCTTTAACAACAACTCCATGCATAGTATTCTTTTTATCTTCTGCCGGTTCGTGTTTTTTTACGTCTTTTGCGGGCAAACGTAAAGTATCTGCTTTGTTTGGAACAATATTTTTTACTTTAGTATTTTGTGTTTCAATAGGTAAAGGTTCTGATACTTTTTCTTGTTTTTTAGGTTCAATTTCCTTCTTCTTTCCAAAGGAGAACAAACGTTTAAAAAAGCCGACTTTTTCTTCTTTAACTTCTTTAACAGGTTGAACTTTTTGCGGAGCGGGAACTTCTTTAACGGGTTGCGGCACTACAATATTTGGTTGCTCTTCCTGCAGATTATTTACAATAGGACCTATATTATGGGTTTTTGTTTCTTCTATTTTGGAAGATTTTGCTTCTTCAATAGAAATTTGCAAACCATCACTTGAAGAAGAAAGACCATCTCCTTCGCTGGAAGATCTGATTATCAAATTATCCCCTGAAAGATCTTCCGTAGAAAAGGCAAGGCCACCTTCGCTTACGCGAACCGGACCGGCACTTAAAGAAGAAGATTTATCTTTTGCGGAACTTTTTGCGACAATTTCTTCAATTCTGGTGCGTATTTTTTGTAAAATATCGTCGTCAGTAACATTGAGAAGTTCAAAGATATAATTAAAGGAAGAAACCTTAATATCAACCAAATTACAAAAAGAAGATAACTCCTTTGAAATCAAAGCAGCATCTGATTCTTCTCCCACTATGCATAATACATAAGCAGCATCTTGTGTCCATTTATTTTCTACAATTTCCCAATGTTTTATCATAATAGTCCTATATTATTTTTACACCGGCACTTGTTCCCAAACGGCTTGCACCGGCATTAATCATCTTTAGGGCATCTTCTCTTGTTCTGATACCGCCGGAGGCTTTGACTTTTACTTTTTCCCCTGCAGCCTTTGCCATCAAAGCGACATCATATTCCGTAGCCCCATTTGAAGAAAACCCCGTAGAAGTCTTTACAAAATCCGCACCGCAAGCGGCACAAATTTCGCAAACTTTCTGTTTTTCTTCGTCAGTTAAATATGAGGTTTCAATAATAACCTTCAAAACTTTACCGGCACTTGCTTTACGCACAGCCTCAATATCTTTTTTCACCGTTTCGTAATTGCCTTCTTTTAAAGCACCGATATTTATAACCATATCCACTTCGCTTGCGCCTTGTTCAATAGCGGTTTTAGCCTCAAAGGCCTTTACACCCGAATCATTTGCGCCAAGCGGAAAACCTATTACCGTGCAAACCTTAACGGAACTGCCTTCAAGAAGTTTGCTCGCGTAAGAAACCCAACACGGATTAACACAAACAGAAGCAAAATTATGCTCTCTTGCTTCTTTACAAAGTTGCTCAATATCCTTGCTTTGGGCTATAGGCTTTAAAAGGGTATGGTCTATATAACTTGCTATGTTCATAATTTATTTATTATAGTTGATTATTCTTATAAATTGTTCCGCAACTAAAGATTGTCCGCCGACTAAAACGCCATCGACATCTTCTTTTGCCATGATAGCATCGACATTATCTGTCTTAACGCTACCGCCATATAAGATGCGCACTTGTTGTGCAAAATCTTTATCAAACTTTTGTTCAAGAACTTCTCTGATTGCTTTATGAACTTCTTGTGCTTGTTCCGGAGTAGCGGTTTTGCCTGTGCCGATAGCCCAAACAGGTTCATAAGCAATTACTAAATCTTTTAATTCTTGAGTAGTAAAACCTTTCAAACCGCCTTCAAGTTGTTCTTGGATGACGGATAAAGTTTTTTCACTTTCTCTTTCTACCAAAGTTTCGCCTACGCAATAAACAACTCTTAAACCTTGTGCTAAAGCGGCTTTAACTTTTTTGTTTAAAATTTCATTGGTATCGCCAAAAAGTTTTCTTCTTTCGCTATGGCCTAAAATAACGCAAGTAGCACCGGCTTCTTTAATTTGATTCGGTGCGACTTGAGAGGTAAATGCCCCTTTTTCTTCATAAAAACAATCTTGCGCACTAACAATAATATTACTGCCTTTAACAACTTCGGCAACAGCATTTAAACTTGTAAAAACAGGTGCTATCATAATATCAGCATCATTTTTATTTTGTGCTTCTTTTATTGCCTGAGCCAAAGCCTTTGACTCCGCAATAGTTTTGTGCATTTTCCAGTTACCTGCAATAAATGATTTTCTTGCCATATTCAAAAACCTCTTTGATATTAAATGTTATTCTTATTATAGAAATTTTAACTAATTTTCTCAACTCTTTTTATATTTTCGGGCCAAATAAGCAATACCGATTAGCGTAAGATTTGGCTCAAAAACATCAAAAATGCCATGTTTTGTATAGAGATTAGCAATCCCCCCCGTTCCTATAATAAACGGTTTTGAATCCGGAAAGACTTCGCTTTGAAGTCTTTTGGTTATTTCTTTTGCGCCGCCAAGTATCGTAAAATAAAGACCGGCTTGTATCTGGGTTTCGGTTGTCATACCCGCAGTATATTGAACCTCTTTTAAAGGGACTTCTCCAAGTTGCGCCGCACCTAAAGCAAGGGCCTTCATTGTTAAATTAAGTCCTGCGCTTATGGCGCCACCAAGATAATAACCTTCTTTACTTATGGCACAAAAAGTATTTGCCGTGCCAAAATCCAAAATAATCAAATCTCTGTTAGGGTATAAAAACAAAGCGGCTTCAATATCGGCAATTCTATCTGCTCCCAGTTCGGAAATATCCCCCTGTTTTGCTTTCAGTATCGTTTTTGTGATATCAACAATAAAAGGTTCTTTTTTAAAAGTTTTTACACAATATTCTTTTAGCGGACCGGTTAAAACCGGCACCACACTTGAGATTGCACAAGAATCTATTTCTTCTGTTTTTATCTGTTTTAAAGAAAACTGCTCCGCCATATATTTTTCAAACAGTTCTTTTTTAAAATCAGCAGAAGGGTAGCGAATTTCATGGCAAATTTTGCTACCGTTTAAAAATCCTATTACTATATGGGTATTACCAATGTCAAAAACTATAATCATAATATTATTTTATCACATAGTGCCTTAAAAGTGCTACAATAGTTTATTATATACTAAAAGGAGAAAGGTGTATGAAAAAATTGTTAGTTTTCTCTTTACTTTTTCCCTTGCTTATTGCTTGCGGCACAAAAGTAGAGCGTATGGATGCCAATACCGGTAAAGATTTAAGCGGTAAATGGAACGATACCGATTCAAGAACAACCGCCGAAACAATGATTGCGGATTGTCTCGATGGAAATTGGTATAATAAAGCCCTTAAGGCAAAAGGCGGTAATGAACCTGTTGTTATTGTAGGCACAGTAAAAAATAACACTATGGAACATATCAATACTTCTACCTTCATAGAAGAAATGCAACGCGCCTTAATTAACAGCGGTAAAGTAGAATTCGTTGCTTCACCGGAAGAACGCGGCGAAGTCCGCAATGAAAGACTTGAGCAACAAGAATATGCCAGCGAAGAAACAAGAAAGGCCTTTGGTCGTGAAGTCGGCGCCGATTATATGTTAAGCGGTGTTTTAGATTCTATCACCGACAGCGAAGGCAGAAAATCCGTTATTTATTATCAAATTAACTTAAAGTTAATAAATATCGAAACGAACCAAATTGTTTGGAACGGCGAACAAAAACTGAAAAAATACGTTGTAAAAAATTCTTTGAAGTTATAAAAAATAATGAATACTGTAAGAAGGTTCCGCTTTTTTATTATAATTCTGACAAGTTTGCTTTGTGCTTGTGCGGGACCTTCTTTACGGTATAAAAAAGATATTTCAAAATTGATGTCAAACCAAAATTTTGAAAATGCAAGTGCCAAAATCGAAAAGAATAAATCCTCACAATATGGCGATAAAAACGCCGTCTTATACCAACTTGATTTGGCCCTTGCCCAGCAAGCCGCTTATGATATAGATAATTCTTTAACCAATTTCACTTTAGCCCAGCAATTAAATGATGAACTTTTTGCAAAAAGTATTACTCAAAATGCTGTCTCTTTAATGACTAATGATAATGCCTTGCCCTACAAAATGCCCATGTATGAACAGTCTTTAGTTTATGTTCTTACGGCATTAGACTATCTTGCGAAAGAGAATTTTGAAGATGCCGCCGTAGAAATGCGCAAAGCCGTTTTCTTTTTAGATAAATACAGAGAAGGCACAAAAAAGATTTATAATGATGACCCCTTTGTTCAATATTTCGCAAGTATGGTTTTTGAAGACATCGGGCAACTTTCTTCGGCAAGAATAGCAAGAACAAATGCCCTTAATGCTTATGAACATCTGAAAGGTTATTTTAACGCAAATCCGCCAAGCAGCGATTTGCCGGCAAATTATAAAGATTTGGGCGAAATCGTTTTTATCCATTACAGTGGCAAAAGTCCTGTAAAAATATCTAATCAAATGAGCATCTCTTGGGATAGACTTGGCTTCATTTTAAACGGAAACAACTCTTTACAAGGAACGGATAAACAAACTATTGATGCTGTATTTTCCGGCCTTTTCGGAAGAACTATTGCTATTTCTTACCCAAGTTATATAGATGTTCCCTATTACGGCACTACCTCCGCCATAGTTGTAGAAGGTAAACAAATAAAAACAAAAGATGTTGCCGATATTGCAAGCGCAGCCAAATTAACCCTTCAGGAAGAAAGCGCCGCCATCTGGGCAAGAACCGCTACCCGCGTAGCAACGAAATTTATCTTATCTAAGCAAGTTCATGACATAACAAATAAAAATACCGACAATAAGGGCGTGGCTTTACTTGTTGATATTGCAACAACTATTTTTAATACCGCAACAGAGCAAGCAGATACCCGTTCGTGGTTTACTTTACCCGCACAAATAAAAATGGCCAATGTCTTTTTAGAACCAGGTGAATATGATATAGATTTTTATAATTATAATGCCGCAGGTATACCTATTGACACTTACCACTTTGAAAAGGTAAAAATTAAAAAAGGTCAAAGAACTTATTTGTGGCGTTATAGTTCTAAATAAATTAGGAGGAAACATAATGAAAAAATTATTAACTTTGAGCATTGCTCTTCTGTTAATCAGTGCCTGCTCAAATAAGCATATTATGGTTAAAAAGACGGAAAAATATCCCGCCAAACAATATATAACCAAAGTATCTTATGACACGCAAAAAGATATCGCCAAAGAAAATGCTTTAAAAGAAATAAAAAGTATTTTTAACGGTTTAAAACCGGGAGATACTTATACTGATGCCCGCAGGCAGGCCGTTTTAGATTCTGCAAAAGTTGTGGAAACTTGGAAGGACAAAACAAATAATAAATACTATGCCCTTGCCGTTATCCAAAGAGAGCAAGCCCAAAAATTAATTGAACCCGCTTATGCGATGATTGATTCCAAAATGAAAACCATGTCGGATAATATTGAAAAGGAAGAAAATAAATGGCGCGCCTTACAATATGCTTTTGCTATGGAAGATCTGTTCGCACAACGCCAAGAACTTGATGAGGAATATAAAATTGTTTCCTACGATAAACTAGCCTATGAAGAAAAATCTTTAAATAACTTTAAAAACAGTTATGCCAAAGCCTTTAGTGATGTTCAAATCATTTATGAATTTGAGGGCTTTGAAGATAAAATTGTTAAAAGCAAAGTTATTGAGGCCTTAAATAGTTTGGGCTTCGGTGTAAGTGAAATTAAACAAGAGGCAGATATTATTTTACATATGAATATCGTTTTGGACAATTTTTCTTCCAAAACTACCGACGGACTTTATTGGTCTACGGCAACGGCTAATGTCAACTTAAAAGAAGCCAAAAACGGAAATATTATTGCAACTTTCAGTGAAAGCCAAAGAACCGGTTCTTTTAGGCCCGAAGAAGCACAAAGACAAAGCCAAATCGCCGCAGGAAAAGTTTGCGCACCGATAGTAAAAGAAAAATTACTTAACTATATAAATAAAAAATAGGAGAAAAAAAATGAAAAAATTATTAGTCTTATCCATACTTGCCTTTGTTGCCCCTTTGGCTTTTGCTCAGCAAGAACAAAACAACCAAAATGATGAAGGCACCTTATACGCTCTTGGTTATCAACTCGGTAATAACATTAAAGAGCAATTTGTAATTTCTTCTAACGAAGAATATAAAGCCCTTTCACAAGGAATGCTTGATTCTTTACTTAACAGAAATTCCAAAGTTAAATTAGAAGATTACCAAAAGGCAATTCAAGCCCGTTTTGAAGCAGATTCCAAAAAGATTTTAAATCAACGCAAAGTTGAACAGAATCAATTCATGGAAAAACTCAAAAAAGACAAAAAGTCTAAAGAACTTGCAAACGGCGCAATTATCCAAATTACCCAAAAAGGTAAAGGTAAACAACCCAAAGCAACCGACACTGTTAAAGTTCACTACGAAGGAACTTTATTAAACGGAAAAGTTTTTGACAGTTCTATAAAAAGAGGACAGCCGGCAGAATTTCCTTTAAATCAAGTTATCAGTTGCTGGACACTCGGTTTACAAGAAATGAAAACCGGTTCTAAAGCAAAACTTTATTGCCCGCCCGCAACCGCCTATGGCGATAGACAAAGCGGCCCTATACCAGCAGGCAGTTTGCTTGTTTTTGATGTAGAACTTTTAGAAATCAAATAGAAAATTTTTATGACAAAATCCGTTAAAGTAAAACTAATGATAATAATAATTTGTCTGCTTTTAAGCGCACTTATTATGTCTTATAGATACTTTACAGAGTTTAAGCAAACTCAAATTGATAAACAGGCAGAAGAAACCGTTTCTTGGGATTCTCCTATAAATCAATTTGAGTTTGCCGATGTAGAAAAAAATACCTCAAATGAAGATATCAACACTCCGAAATCTACGGGAGGTATTTCCAAAATAGATTTAACCCAAAAAACCGTTTTACAAGTTTATTATAGCACTCAACCTTTCATAAAACCTACTAACTCTAAAGAAATATTAGATAAAATTGCCGATTACGGTAAAGAACCGGTTATACAAAATTTTATACAAGAAATGGATGAAGTCATAAGTGCGAACATGCAAAAAATGGATACTTTACCGTCAATAGAAGAGATACAAAAGCAAATTGACTCTACACAAACACAAAAAATTTTGCTTAAATATAGCAAAGACCCTGCTTTTATAAAAGTAATGCAACAGGCTATGAATGACCCTGCCTTTGCAACCGGGTTCATAAGTTATATACAAAAACAACCGGAGCAAGAACGCTCCAAGTGAGGATACTATGTTAGCAACTATATTGGCCGCAATAATCATAATACTTTTAATAATCTATGCCGCATACCCTTTATTGTCAAATAAAGATTTTCACGGTTGGGCAAGTATCGCTTTAACCGCTTTAATTTTATTCACCGTTATAATTACCTTATTTGTAATTTTAGGTAATAGAAAAGGTCAGCATATTTCTTTAAAACCAATTCCTACCGTTGTTCAAGAAACAAACAAAACCAATGAGCCGAATCAAAAACAAGAGCCGGAAGTTAAAAAAGAAGAACCTATAAAGCAAACAAACACTACCGGCGAAACTGTAAAACCGGCAACCGAAACAGAAGAAGAAATAAGCGACGAAGAGGCTTTAATGTCTATTACAAAAGAATATTTGGAAGCCGAAGAAGCCTTTAAAGCACAAGGCGAAAAAGATTATCAACAAAAAGCCGCGCAACAAATTATAGACAGATATGAATTAACGGAAGAAGAATGGCAAATGTTCCTTCAAGACGCAGCGAAATATGATTTGTTTAACAGAGCAAAAGCGGAAATGAAAAAATAAAAAGTTTTACAAAATAAACCCCGATACAAAATCGGGGTTTATTTTTGTCTAAGTTTACTCTTAAGATTTCCCTTTTTCTTAAAAATGATTGGCTTCCATTTGCTTTAAGAAGTCTTTATTAGATTTCGTTGCCGAAAGTTTTTCAAGCAGTAAAGTCATAGCATCAACGGAACTAAGCGGTGCTAAAATCTTGCGAAGTATCCACGCCTTGTTTAGTTCATCTTCGGTCAAAAGCAAATCTTCTTTACGGGTAGAAGTTCTGTTTATATCAATAGCAGGGAATATTCTTCTATCTGAAAGTTTTCTATCAAGGTAAATTTCGCTGTTGCCGGTGCCTTTGAACTCTTCAAAAATAATATCGTCCATTCTGCTGCCGGTTTCAACCAGGGCAGTTGCGATAATTGTTAAAGAACCGCCTTCTTCAATGTTTCTGGCTGCACCGAAAAATCTCTTCGGTCTTTGTAGTGAAGTTGCCTCTAAACCGCCGGTCAATACACGACCTGATGCCGGCATAACAGTATTATAGGCTCTTGCAAGACGGGTGATAGAATCAAGCAAAATAACAACATCTTTGCCGTGTTCCACGCCGCGTTTTGCTTTTTCAAGGACCATTTCGGCTACTTGTACATGCCTTTCGGCCGGTTCGTCAAATGTAGAAGCAATAACTTCGCCTTTAATATTGCGACGCATATCGGTAACTTCTTCCGGTCTTTCATCAATCAAAAGGACCAAAAGTTCAATATCTTTATGATTTGTTGTTAAAGAATTAGCCAGTGCCTGCATCATAACGGTTTTACCGGTTTTAGGTGCGGCCACAATCAAAGCACGCTGTCCTTTACCGATAGGTGCCATTAAATCAATGACTCTTTGGGTAAGATCGTTTTTATTAACTTCTAAAACAAAACGGTTATTAGGATGTAAAGGCGTTAAGTTTTCAAACAAAGGTCTATTATAAATTTTTTCTGCTTCGACATTATTTACTTTTTGAACTTGAAGCATCGCAAAAAATCTTTCGGGTTCTTTAGGCGGGCGTATAAGACCTTCTATATTATCACCTTTTCTTAAACCGAATCTTTTTATTTGAGAAGGTGAAACATAAATATCCTGCGCACCGGCAAGATAATTATTCTCTTCAGATCTTAAAAAGCCAAAGCCGTCGGGTAAAATTTCCAAAACACCGCCACCGTAAACAGAGCCGTTTTGTTTGGCTTGAACTTCTACGATTTTACCGATAAGTTCCTGCTTTCTTAAACCGGAAATATCTTGAACATTATAATTTACGGCAAGTTTAGTAAGTTCGGCTACACTTAATTTAGAAAGTGCCAAAGCATCTAAAGTTTTGGCGCCGTTTGCTTTTGGTGTGGGCATTGCCGGTTTTGCCGGCGTATTTTGCACGGGTACTTGGGCGGTAATAGGTGTATTATTTGCCGCTGTTCCGTTAGAAACAGGGGTTGGATTTTGTGCCTGCGGGCGCGCATTTGTGCGCGGGGTATATTTTCTGCGAGTAGTAGTTTTATTTGCTACTTTTACTTCTTTGTTGTCCATAATTTTCCTCTTATTTATTTTTTAAAATCAAAAATAGTTTTTCTATTTTCTCCTGTAAATCTCGTCTTGTAGAATTATTAAAAACTACAAGGTCAGCCCTTTGGGCTTTTTCTTCTAAAGAAATCTGTGCTTTATCTCTGTTGATAAAGTCTTGTTTTGTCATTTTGCGGGATAAGGCCCTTTTCAAACGTATATTAAAATCGGTATAAACGCATAAAGTTAAATCAAAACCATCTTCTAAGCCACACTCAAAAAGCAAAGGTATATCAAAAACAATTATTTTTTTTGTGCTTTGCTTTATTTTTGACTCGGCTTCCTTTAGGACTAAAGGATGTAAGAGTTTTTCAAGCCATTTTTTATCTTGAGCATTTTTAAATATCTTTTTGGCAATTTGCTCTTTCTCGTCGGTATTGAAATATGCTTTTATTTTATCTTTAAGTAAATCAAAATTTTGTGCGGCCAAATTATCGCTGCAAATAATTTCTGCACCAAGTTCTTCAAAGATTTTTAAGACAGTGCTTTTGCCACTTGCAATACCACCGCTTAAACCGATAACTAAAGAACCTGTTTTTCTAAAATTCACAAAACTGCCCCCATTTCATTTAAGTTTTTGCCTGCCTTTGCTTTTGCAACCAAAGGCACTTTTAAACTAACGGCATGCTCCATTTTATCTTTGACAAAAGTGGCAACTTCTTTTAAATTTTCACTCGGCACTTCAAAAACAAGTTCATCGTGTATTTGAAGTAAAATTTTTACATCTTTTGATAAAGCGCCGTAAATATCAAGCATTGCTTTTTTGATAATATCGGAAGACCCGCCTTGAATAATAGTATTTACGGCAGCCCGGTTTGCAAAACTTGTAAGACGAGCGGAATCGGCTTCAAACTCCGGCAGATATCTGATATGCCCCATAAAAGTTCGGACATACCCTTCCTGACGCGCTTTAGCAGCCGTTTTATTTATCCACTCTTTTAAAGTATCATATCGCGCGAAGTAAGAATCAATATATTCTTTTGCTTTGGCAACACTGATACCTAAACTATCGGAAAGAGCCATCGGCCCTTGTCCGTAAACAATACCAAAGTTTATTGCTTTTGCAGCAGAGCGTTCTTCCTTTGTTATAAGTTCGGGTTTTTTATTAAAAATTTCCGACGCTGTTTGTAAGTGAATATCTTGTGTGTTCTTAAAAGCATTTATTAAAGTTTCATCACCGGATTCGTGCGCCAAAACGCGCAAATCAATTTGGGAATAATCCAAAGATAAAAGGGTTTTACCTTCACCGGCAATAAATGCTTGACGAATAAGACGTCCTTTTTCTGTGCGAATGGGAATATTTTGTAAATTAGGGCTAAAACTTGAAAGGCGACCTGTTAAAGTGCCGGTTTGATTAAAATTAGTGTAGACTCTATGCGTGATATCGGAAGCCAAATTTAAAAGGGCCTCAACATAAGTGCTTTTTAATTTTGCGCTTTCGCGGTAAGTTAAAATAGGGTTTGCAATCGGGTGAACTTTTACCAAAGCATTTAAAACTTCTTCATCGGTAGAATAACCGGTTTTAGTTTTTCTTAAATAAGGCAATTTTAAATCTTCAAAAAGCAAAATGCCAAGTTGTTTGGGAGAGTTTATATTTACCTGTCTGCCTGCGATTTTATCTACTTGACTTTGGGCTTGCTCCATTTCTTTAGAAAGTAAAATGCTTAAAGTTTTAAGCCAAACCCTATCTATCATTATTCCGTTTAATTCCATTGATAAAAGAACACTCATCAAAGGGGTTTCCATCGTCTTAAAAACTTCATATTGGTTTTGTTTTCTTAAATCTTGTTCAAGTTTATTTTTTAAGTCAAAAAAATGGTTTGCAAAAAAGGCAAGTTGCTCTTGTTCACTTGCTTGAGGATTGATAAATAAATTTAAGTTGACGCTTAAAAGACCGACCAAACTAAACTCACCCGCCGGATCAAGACAGTATTTCGCAAGAGAGGTATCAAAACAATTTAGAAATTTATCTTCCGGTTCAATTTCAAGTAATCTGAAAGTATATTTTAAATCGTGCCCGATCTTTAAAATTTTATCGTCCAAAACCAAAGTTTTTAATAAGGCATTTTCCTGCGGAGTAATTTTTTCTATTTCTTTAATCGCATAAAAATCTTTATCTTTTGCTACTAATAAAAATTCGTCTTGCGCATAAACAATAAATTCTTTTTGTTCTGTAATTTCGTCTAATACTTCCGCTAAGGTATAAGTCTTTGTTTGTTCTTTTTCATCTTCTTCAAAAGAGGACATATCAAACAAACTGCCTTGCATTTGCTCAGATTCTTGTTGTTTTTTTTCTTGTTCCTGTTTTAATTCTTCTAAATAGGCAAGCAAATTTCTAAATTCAAATTCACCGGCATAATATTTTAATTTTTCTAAATCAATTTCTTTTAGTTTAGAATCTTTCAAGGCCGTTGCTATGGGTAAAGCCGTATCTAAAATAATTAATTTTTTGGAAAGAAGAGCATCTTTTTCACCCGTAAGAAGTTTCTTTACCATAGTTTCTTTTATTTGAGGATTACGATCTTTTGCTGATTGTATAATACTTTCCAAGTTACCGAATTTAGTAATAAGTTCAACCGCTGCTTTCGGCCCGAGTCCTGCAACACCGGGAACATTATCGGAGGAATCCCCCACAATTGATAAATAATCAACAATATATTTACATTCCACGCCGAATTTCGCTTTACACTCTAAAGCACTTTTCGGTTTCTCTTTTAAATTTCCGTTCCAAACCTGTATTTTATCAGTAGCAATTTGCAAAATATCTTTATCGGAAGTGATTATTATTGCTTGAGAACCTTGTTCTTGTGCTTTTGTTGCAAGTGTCGCTAAAATATCATCTGCTTCCGCTCCGTCTAAAGCGCAAACTCTAAAACCAAGCGCGGCTACGAGTTCTCTAGCCAGTTTAAGTTGCTGGACCAATGCCTCATCTGTCGGCGGTCTGTTTGCTTTATATTCAGGATAGATTTTATGACGGTTTGTCGGGCCTTTAGAATCAAAACAAAAAGCAACATATTCCGGTTTTACTTCTTTATTAAATTTTAAAATCCAATTTAAAAAACCATATAAAGCACCCACTTCTTGACCTTTTGATGTTGTAAGTTTAGGCAAAGCATGATAATTGCGGTGCAAGAAACCGTGCGCATCAACTAGATATAATTTTTCGGGATTTAACATATAAAGTAAACGGAAATAAAAAATAATAAGGAAACTGCTAAAAAATAACAACCTCTGATTTTAAGGGATTTTTTGTTGCTTTACCTGCCAAACAAAACAGGTAAAGCAACTTTAAGATAAGAAACTACTTTAAAAAATATTATAACAAAGCATCAATTTGTTTTTTTAATTCATCTTTGCTTTGTAAGCCTACCATTTGCTTAACCATTTGACCATCTTTAAAAAGCATTACGGTAGGGATAGATGCAATTTTATATTGAACACTTTTTTCCGGCGCATCATCTGTATTTATTTTACAGATTTTTGCTTTGCCTTCATATTCTGTTGCCAATTCTTCTATAACAGGACCGAGCATTCTACAAGGTCCACACCAAGGCGCCCAAAAATCTACAAGGACAACACCTTTATATTCAAGAACTTCTTTTGCAAAGGTTTCATCGTTAAGATGTATTTCACTCATATAGTCCCCCTCTCTTAAGACCTATAATTTAAAGGATATATGATTAAGTTTAAAATGTCAATATCCTTTCAAAATCTTATTTCTTTTGTTGCTCACCAAAAGTCAATGATTTGGCCATTTGTTCTTGCATGGCTTTTGTCTGTGCTTCTGCTTTTGCTTGTTCTTCTTGTGCTTTCTTTATTGCTTCTTCTTGTCTTTTAACTGCCTGCTCTTGCGCTTTTTGCGCAGCAATATCTTTTTGCGTAGGAGCGGAAGTTTGTCTATCTTTGGCGATAATTCGGCCTTGTTCATCACGTGGTAAATTCTTAAAGGTAATAAATTTGCTTATTGCTTCAGCTGTTTCTTTATTTCCTTTTCTTTGAGCGGCTACCAGCGGTGTCACCCCTTTATTATCGGCTTTCTTATAATCAGCACCCAGTTCAAGCAAATCTTGAGCAATAGGAGTATTACCGGTATAAGCAGCATAAAACAAAGGTGTTTGCCCATTATTATTGGCTTTGTCTATATCTGTTCCTTTACGATTAATTAAAGTTCTGGTTATTTCATCATGACCGCCTTTGATTGCATATAAAAGAGGTGTCATACCATATTTATTTGCCGCGTTTACATTTGCTTTATAAGCAGTTAGCGTATTAACCGCAGCCAAATCGCCGTAAGAACAAACTATAATTAAAGCGGTATTGCCGTTGGCATCAGCATAATTTGCATTAGCACCGCCAAGCAACATAGCATTTATACCTACATAGTTTTTATCAAAAGCATAGCGTAAAAGATTTTCTTCACTTACCCCTGCAATTGCTCCGCGTGACAATAAGAAAGTAGTAATTTGCCCGTGCTGACCTTCTGCTGCTTCGGTCAGAGCGGTTATTCCCCTCAAACTTTTAATGTTGACATTAGCATTAACGGAAAGAAGTTTTTCTATTATCGCTCTGTTGCCGTTTCTTGCCGCTTTAATTAAAGCCGTTTCCCCTTTATTGTCAATGGCATCTACATTACAACCGAAATCTACTAAATAAGCGACTAAGTCATAGTTATTTGCTTCAGCGGCTAAAGTTACTAAAGGTTCCCCCTTAGATGTAGGAATATCAGGATGTTTTAACTGCTCTACCATCAAAGATAAAGCCGTTTCCATATCCCCATCTTGTATGGTTTTAGCAATTTCGTCTACGACTTCATTATTATTTTGTGCTTCTATTTGATCAATGACATTAGAATCCGGTTTTTTTATTTGTTCAGGACTACGCAAAGTAACCCAAATTAAAAAAACTATCGGGAGAGCCAGTAAAAACACCAAAGATATTTTTTTCATAAAAACCCCTATTTTTTACTTTAGAAATTATTTGTTCTTCTTGTGAATTTTATCAAGAGCGTCTTTTGCTGCTGCTTGATGAGCGGCCTTTTTATTATGTCCCCTTCCGCGCCCGAGTTCTTTACCTTGTTCATAAACTACTGCGGTAAAAATTTTATCGTGTTCCGGCCCTATGGTTTCAATGATTTCATAATCGGGAACACTTCTGGCTAATTTTTGCATATATTCTTGCAAAACGCTTTTATAATCTTGTAAATCTACTTCTATCTTTTGAGTTTTAAACCAAGCAAGTATAACTTTAGACACTTCTTCAAATCCGCCGTCGAGATATATCGCGCCGAGCAATGCTTCCATAGCATTAGACAGTATGCTTGCGCGTTCTCTGCCACCGCTAGATATTTCCCCTTGACCGAGAAATAAGTATTTACCTATATTTAATTGTTTTGCCCAAAAATAAAGATTTTTTCTTGAAACGAGATTCGCTTTTATTTTAGAAAGCACTCCCTCTTCTTTTGTTGTAAGCAAATTATAAAGTTGCCCGGCAACAACAAGACCAAGAACACTATCCCCCAAGAACTCAAGGCGTTCATTATTGATGCCGTGAGGATGTGGATTATAGGACCTGTGAGTGAGTGCTTCTCTTAAAATATCTTTATTTTTGAAAGTATAATTTAATACTTTTTCTATTTCTTGATACACTTAGTTAACTTTAGATTTAATGTGTTCAATTGCTTCCCCGACGGTTTTGATTTTTTCTGCTTGTTCATCAGGGATATCAATGTTGAATTCTTCTTCAAGAGCCATAATAAGTTCAACGGTATCAAGAGAATCGGCACCTAAATCATTAACAAATTGAGCCTCGGGCTTAACTTGATCCGGTTCAACACCTAATTGTTCAACAATAATATTTTTTACTTTTTCTTCTACGTTCATTTTTTCCTCCATAGCAAATTGCTATATATATAAACCGCCATTAACTGCTAAAATCTGGCCGGTGATATATCCTCCGTCATCAGAGGATAAAAACATTACCGCTTTGGCAATGTCTGTTGTTGTTGCAAATCTTTTTAAAGGAATTAAAGCAAGAGTTTGCTCTTTAATCTGGTCGGAAAGTTTATCTGTCATATCGGTTTTGACAAAACCGGGAGCAACCGCATTAACCCTTATATTTCTTGAAGCAAATTCTTTAGCCAAAGATTTTGTAAGCCCGATAATACCTGCCTTTGAAGCACTGTAATTTACTTGTGCCGCATTACCGCTTTGACCTACGACAGAACTCATATTAACAATACTGCCGTTTTTTGCTTTCATCATAATTTTTAAAACCGCTTTGGACATTAAAAATGTTCCCTTAAGATTGACATTTAACACACTGTCCCAATCTTGCTCGCTCATTCTGATAGCAAGAGTATCACGCGTGATACCGGCATTATTAACTAAAATATCAATTGCGCCAAATTCTTTAAAAACATTGTCTACAAAACTTTGGACTTCAGTCTCTTTTGAAACATCTGTTTTTTGGGCATAAACTTTTGAAGAAGGAAATTCTTTAAGCAAATTCTCTTTTGCTTTAGTTGCACCTTCTTCGGTAGTAGAACATAAAGCCACCGCCGCGCCTACTTTTAAAAACTCACGCGCTATTTCATAACCTATGCCGCGGGCGGCACCCGTAATAATAACTTTTTTATTAACCAAGTTCATGTTCTTTTGCTTTCTTAAAAATTTCTTTATAGGAAACTATTTTTTCTTCTATTGTTTCAACCGCTTTATTTTCTATAAGTTTTGCGGCTGCTTTTATAGAATTATAAATTGCTTTTTGCCCACTCTTACCGTGGCAAATTAAAACAGGTCCTTTAACTCCTAGTAAGGGCGCACCGCCGTAAACTTCCGGATCGGTTCTATCTTTTATACTTCTTAAAGCAGACTTTGCTATAAGCATACCGAAAGCCGCCAAAGGATGTCCCTTTAAAGAACCTTTTATCATATTAAACATTGATTTGGCAAGCCCTTCTGCGTGTTTTAAAACGATATTACCCACAAAACCGTCACACACTATAACATCTATCATACCGGTGTGAACATCGCGCCCTTCTATATTACCGAAATAATTTAAACCAAGACGCTTAATATATTTTGTTGTATTTTTTATAAGCAAATTACCTTTACCTTCTTCTTCCCCGATAGAAAGTAAACCTACAACCGGACTTTTTACGCCGTAAGCGATATTAGAATAAATTGAGCCCATCAAGGCAAATTGAAGTAAATTAACGGCATCACAATCGGCATTGGCACCGGCATCCATCAAAACCGCCGGTCCTTTTTCCGTAGGTAAAGGGGAAGCGATTGCAGGTCTTTCAACGCCGTCAATTCTGCCGATACCAAATAAAGCGGCAACCATTGTTGCGCCGGAGTTTCCGGCAGAAATCATAGCGTCTGCTTTACCTTCTTTAACAAGGCGTGCGCAAACAACTATGCCGGCATCTTTTTTAGTGCGGCACTCGCGCGCAGGATTTGCGCCCATATCAATAGTATCAGGCGCGTGGATAACAGATATCTTATCTTGCGGATAATCCCCTGCCTTCGCAAGTTCCGTCTTGATCAGTTCTTCATTGCCGACCAAGATTATATTATAACCAAATTCTTTGGCGGCTTGAACGGCACCCAAAACATTGGGTGTCGCTCCAAAATCACCGCCTAAAGCATCTAGTGCTATCCTCATAGGATTTATTATTTTGCTTCTTCTTGAGTTTTGGTCTTTTTGACCTTAACTTCAGTTACCATTTTGCCGTCATAAAAACCGCATTTCGGGCAAACATTATGGGGCAAACGGGCAGCACCGCAATTAGAACATTCAACAAAGTTAACTGCTTCTAATTTAGAATTCGCACTGCGGCGTAAATCCCTTCTGGATCTAGTATGTTTTCTTTTTGGATTAGGCATTTGTATTCCTCACTTATTTTTTTGAAAATTTATCTTTCAAACAAGCAAATTGATTTAACTTCGGCGGCTGGCAAGAACACTCAACTTCATTCTTATTACAACCACAGTAAGCACACAAGCCCTTGCAATTAGGAGAGCATAACTCCTGTATATTTTGCTCAAGGGCAAGCGTTTGCCTTGTTATATACATTATATCAATTATTTCAGCCTTATTGGGAAATAATTGTGAAAATTCTTCTTCAAAAGGCTTTTCAAACTCCCCCAAACACCGAGAGCACTGTGCCAATCTTTTGCCTGTTATTTTACCTTGAACTAAAATCTCTTTTGAAAGCACACTGAAACTTAATTTTAAAGTTGCTTTGACTAAAGTTAGTTCCTCTTTAAAATCTTTGACATTTAAAAGTAGGCTGCATTTTAAGCCATGCATCCTAATAATATCTTGCGTTTTAAAGCGCAAGTCTTTTGGTATTTCGTAATCTTGATACATTATATATATGATACTATTTTTGAAGCATCAGGAACACCGTAACCTTGCTTTAAGTAAGGAACAGAAGGCAGTTTTGTGCTGATTTTTTGTAAGACCTCATAAAGTTCCTGCGGACTTGGCAAGCGATTATATTTATTTTTAAAAGCCTGCGTGGCTAAAGCGGCAACACCTGTCAAATAAGCACTTGAAAAAGAAGTCCCACGCACCCAAACATAATCATTATTTATACCTAAAGTCTTAAGACCGGAACCTGGTAAAATAAAATCTAAACCTTCCCCCCAATTAGAAAAGGCGGAAACTTGTTTGTTTTTATCCATAGAACCTGCCGCAAAAACAAAATTATAAGCGGCAGGATATAAAAGACCTTGCACCCCATCGTTACCGGTAGCAGAAATTATTGTTATACCGCTTGAGTATGCTTCGGCAAGTTTGTTTTTTAATTCATAATTATCCTGCTCAAGTCCGTAACTTATATTTATAATGCTTATTCTAGCATTAGGATTTTGGCGGTTATATTCTAAAATACTATCCAAAGCGTCTATTATATAGTTGTTGTTCGTTGTTCCGCTTTCATCGGCAATTTTATAAGATTTTAAATTAACCGCGGGAGCAATACCTTTAAAATCATTTCCTTTCTGCCCGACGATAATACCGGCAACGGCAGTGCCATGTCCGCAAAAATCCAAAGGATCATTTTGCCCTGTAATATCCAAAATTTCAATGTTTGCGCCGTTAAATTGACTATGCTGTCTTATGCCGGAGTCTAAAACAGCAACCTGAACCCCTCTCCCGTCAAGAGAAATATTTTTTGTGTCTAAAACTTTGCTTGCCCATTCTTGTTCTCTGGGGTTTTTTGTATCAAGGAAGTTAGTCCAATAAATAACCTGATAATTTCCCGGTCTGGGTTTTGGTCTGTTTGTATTATTGCCGGAAGGTTTTTGTTCTTTATTAAAAGGAATCTTGTTGGCTGAATCCATTCTTTGAAAAGAAGGTTTTACATGTTTATGTGTATTTGTCGGTCTGTTGAACAGGGTCTTATGAGAATCTTCCCTTTGAACAGAGTTTTGCTGATTTATTTGTTTTTGTGTAGCAAAAGAATTAGTCTGAACAACAGGTCTTTGTTGTACTTGTGGTGTTTTTTGTACCGCTTGAGATTGACTTTGCCGCGCCGTTTCCACCTGTTTTACTTTAAAAGGGGAAGCCCCCTTTTGCCCTGCTTGAACAAATTTATTTTGTGCCAAGCAGAGAATAGGAAAAAATAAAAATAAAAAAAATATAAACTTTTTCATACAAAAATTGTAATATATAATTAGATAATAAACAAGGAGGATGTAAATGAAAAAGTTATTAATGCTTGCTGTTTTAGTAGCCACTTTAGGCCTCACAGCAGCCGCAGAATCACCAATCAAATTATCTTTATATGATAATATTGCTTGGCCTAAAACCAATCACGCCAATGTCGTTCTTGGTTTAGTTGACGCAAACACCCCGACCGTTCACGGTATTTCTTGGGTAATCGGTTCTTCCAGAGCCGACCAAATGTGGGGTTGGTCTGCAGCCTATGGTTATGCAAGATCTAATGAAATGCGCGGTATCCAAGGCGCTATCTATAATGTCACCACAGATGCAGTCGGTCTTGAAGGCGGTCTTGTTGATATTAACAAAGGAACCTTCACCGGTTTAAAAACTGGTCTTGTTAACTTAGGCCAAGAAATGAAAGGTCTTCAATGGGGTTTCTACAACCAAGCCGAAAATTTAACCGGTCTTCAACTCGGTTTTGTTAATAATGCAAGAAGAGTTGAATGTGGTTTACAAATCGGTTTAGTTAACATCATTAAAGAAAATGGTTGGTTACCCGTAATGGTAATCGTTAACGGCAGATTCTAATCTACCTAAACCAAAAAACTTTAAAAAGGCTTGTCCAAAAGACAAGCCTTTTTTGTATAATACTTTTATAATTTAGAGTTCTAAAAAGGAGGAAACAAATGTTTACATTTATATTGTTTATCTTAATAGTAGTCCTATTTATAAAAGTTTCAAACGTAAATGACAGAATAGATGAACTGACAAGAAGAATTTCGCAGACTACTCCAACCAGACAGGGATATACACAAAATACCCCTATAATAAAAGAAGAAGAAAAACCTTTCAACCCGCAAAACACAGAACAGGAAAAACGAGAAGAACAAATACTTTCCCCGCAAGAAAAATTAGAAAATTTCCTTGAACCTTTAATTGAAACTAAAACAGAAACCGTTCAAACCAAAGCGGAGAAAATAAATCAAACCCCAAAAGAAGAACCTACCTTTAAAGAATATACTAACAAAAAAAGAGAAGCGGAAAATGCTCCTTTCTCCACTTTAAGCACAAACAGTATTTTAGAAGAACAAACAAAAGAAGAAGCTCCTTCTGCTGTGCAATTTACAGCTGCTAAACTTTTCTCTTGGATAGCGGCTATCGCCTTTATTTTAGCCGTAATTTTTGGTTTGGTTTATGTCGTCCAAAACGAAATTATCAGCAAGCAAATGATTACCGTTTTTGCCGGAATGGTCGGTCTTGGTTTGCTTGGCGCCGGTTTATATATAAAGGATGAAAAATTAAAAACAACCGTAGGTACTTTATGCGCAAGCGGTATAACAACTTTCTTTATAGCGACTTACTGCGCCTTCTCTTTTTATAATATGATTAACTTACCGGTTGCCTTTGTTTTAATGGCTCTTACTTCTTTTGCTTCTTTCTTTATCTCGGTAAAAAAAGATGTTCAGTTTATCAGTTTCCTTGGCATGGTAGCGGCTTTTATTACACCGCTTTTGCTTAGTAACGGCAATGATAATTATATTTTCTTCTTTACTTATATTGCTTTTATTAACGGTGCAGCCATCGCTGTTTCCCTTAAAAAAGGGTGGCATAGTCTTTTAACAACTTCTTTTGTGTTTACTTTCCTTTGCCAACTTGCTTGGCTCGCAAAAGACTTTAATCCGCAAAGAGCAAATATTTTCCAAATAATTTTCACTATTTACAGTATTGCTTTAACCTGCACTTATTTGAGATTAAAAAACACTTTACCGCTGTTTGTTAAATATGTTTTTAGTACTTTTATTATTGCGGGAGCAATAATGGTTTTACCATTAATGGCTATATTTTCTACCCTTGAGCCTAGTTCTTTCATTCTTATAAATTTGCTTATTTTGGTTACCGTAAGTAATGCCCTTGTTCTTGTTTTATATTACGGCGAACCGACAATTTTCAAAGTACCTGCCTATATTATGGGCATTGTCTTTCTTTTATCTTTGTTTGCTTGGTCGCATACAATTTATGCCACGCAAACAGGCGGATTATTGCTTTTATTTGCGATTTTAGGTGCAAGTTTAGCAAATTCTTTAGTAATAAATTCCAAAACGGGCGAAAGTTTCTCCACCGTTATCAACTTAATTGCTTTATTCCTTGTTTTCCTTATGCTTATGGAAACGAATTTCAAACTTGAAAACTTATCTTTGGTTCACAACGGCACAATTATTTTTAACTTAGCGCTTTTGGCTATTGCCTATAAATTTAAGGATAAATTTACTAATGCTTTAAAAACTTCTTTGGGTTCTTATATTATGGCTTCTTTACTATTTAGTTTATTATTTACCATTCAAGCAAGCACGCAAATAAATTTTATTGTTATTTTGGTAAATGTCTTTATCGTAAACTTATCCTTACTGTTCCTTACCTTTAAGGAAGGGAATGCCTATAAACTGCCTTTAAAATTTGCTTCTATTGGAGTTTTTATCGTTCTTTATTTAATGCTCTCCGTAAAGGCGGCCTTAATGCCTTTTGCTTTCAGTGCTTATTTACTGCTCGGTACTTTAAACCTTTTTACTTTCTTACATCTGGCAAAAAAAGAAGAACAAAACTTTGCTTTAATTTTTGCGGCAGTTTGGTTTCTTGCAATGTTCAACACAACGAATATGTATTATATTTGGTTTGCCGCAGGTATACTTAATTTAGTTTGTCTAAGTTTGGCAAGAGTTTTCAAAAAACCTTCTCTTATTTTAATAGCGGCATTAGGCTCTAGTTTGCTTTTTGCAAGGGCACATGATATTTATGCCGTTATTATTGCTTGTATATTCTTTATTTTATTCTTTGCTTTCCCTTTCCTTTGTAAAAAAGATTTCAAAGAAGATTCTTGCCCGCAATGGGTTGCAAGTGTTTATATGGGTTTAGTGGCTTGGTTCATTACCATAGGTTATGAAACTTTTGCTTCCTCTACCGATAAAGGTTTAATTACCTTGCCTTTTGCTGCCTTATTCTTGCTTAACAGCGGTGTTTTATATAGAGAAACACAAAATAATAAATATAAAACGCCTTTTGTGATTGTAAGTTTAACAAGCATATTCTTTATAACGGCAGCAATAAGTTTACTCTTTGCGAACCAAATGCTTACTTTGGCTTTAGCCGCAGAAGGGGCCGCTTTAATTGTTTTTAACAAAAAGGTGCCTACAAATTGGAATCCGAAAATCGGTTTTGTTTTGTTGGTTATTGCCTTTATAAGACTTATTTTTATAGGGGAATTTTCCTCCGGCTATACCGTTGATTCAAAAATATTCAATTGGTATATGTTGGTTTATTCTTTATCTGCTGCAGCGATGTTTGTTTCGGCAAAATACTGGGTTGCGGAAGAAAAAGATAATAATACAATAAAAAATATCCTTAATATAGCCGGTGCGGTTTTACTGTTCTTCTTAGTTAACATTGAGATTGCTAACTACTTCAGCACAAGCGGAGAAATTTTAAAGTTTAATTTCTTCGGCGATTTTGCTTCAACGATAACTTACACTATCGTTTGGACTTTATACGGTGCTATCACTTGCCTTATTGCCTTCTATAATAAGCATAAAACCGTATTAAAAATAGGTATAGTAATTATGATACTTTCTATTATAAAATTGTTCTTGTTTGATTTGTGGTCGCTTGGTATTTTATATAGAATTATCGGACTTTTTGCTATGGCAGGCATTTTGTTTGGAATATCTTTAATCTTCCAAAAGTTTAAAGACAGATTGAAAGAATAAAAAAGGGGATATCTTATGAAATTTATTAATAAAAACAAAGTTGTAATGATATTAGCTTTATGCTTGGCAGCAGTTTGTGGATGTAGCGCGGATGCAGATACTACTCAAAAAATATCTAAAGAAACGCCCAAAAAAGTGACAGAAGAATTATCGGAAACTTTAAAAACCGATAAAGGTTTTGTTTATCAAATCTTTGAAGTTCCCATAACAAAAAAATTGGCAAACAGTTTTAAAAATTGCTCGGATTACAAAGTAAATTATAAAGCAGACCTCGCTTCTAGCGCATGGACTAATCAAATTGGCAGAGAAGATACTTTACAAATCCAATCCGCTCCTCAAGATATTTGTATTGTTACCCATAAGGTAAGCGCCTATAATAATCAACCGGAAGAAACCGTGCGTATGGCAGTTCCGCGCGGTCTTACACAAAAATTAGGAGAGCTATTACTAGCTTCTTTTAATCCTACACCACAGACAGAAGAAGAAATAAAGAATTTTGCTGCCTGTATGTCCGTAGCGGATTCCGATCCTGCTTGGCGTGATTTATGGCAAAAAGCATTTTTGGATCAATGGCAAGGCGGATTATTTTCCCCCGATCCTAATAATTATTACAATAAATTTATACGAATAGCGGTAGAAGAATATCTGCCTAAATGGGATCAGGAAGCTCTAAAACAAACTAAACAAAAACCCTATAAATGCTGGTAAGACGTTTTTTCAACTGAATTTTCAAAGGCCTGTATTGATAAAACAGGCCTTTTTTATTTTCCTATTTACCAAGCAGAGCAAATTATTTTGCAAGGATTTTGGAGATAGTTTTAATTAGTTTTTTCTTTAGAAAAAACGATTTTAGAAATGAGGTATACCTAGAGCGGGTGACAACCCCGCGTATCCGAAATTTCTAAAAAATTAAAAATAGACCAAAAGCCGCCGCAAAAATGCTATAATTTATATAGGTTAAATGTGAGTATAAAGCGAACCAAGTTTGTAAATCAAATGCTTTTACCATTAACCATGATAAGTTGTCGCCATAGGTATCCTCTACCTAAATTTTGGCAACTATCACTAAGGAGAAAAAATAAATGAGCAATATATCAATGAAAGCCATGCTTGAGGCTGGTGTTCACTTTGGTCACCAAACTTCCAGATGGAATCCTAAAATGAGTCGCTATATCTTTGGTGAAAGAAACGGCGTTCATATCTTAGACTTACAAAAAACCGCAAAAGAATTAAAAAAAGCCTGCGCTTATATTAAAGAAGAAGCAAAAAAAGGTTCTAAATTCTTATTTGTCGGAACAAAAAAACAAGCACAAGAAGCAATCCAAACCGAAGCAGCAAGAGTTAATTGCCCTTGCATCCATGAAAAATGGCTCGGCGGAACTTTAACCAATTTCCAAACAGTTCGCAAATCTGTTGAAAGAATGGCCGAACTTGAAAGATGGGAAAATGAAGGCGTTTTAAAAGCAATTTCCAAAAAAGAATCTTCCCGTTTAACAAAAGAACTTAACCGCTTACAAAAATTACTCGGCGGTATCAGAGATATGAAATCTCTTCCCGATGTTCTTTTTGTTATTGACCCTGTTGATACACAAGGTGCCGTTAGAGAAGCAAAGATTTTAGGTATCCCCGTAGTCGCCGTTTGCGATACAAACGCTGACCCGGATAATATCGATTATCCTATCCCGGGTAACGATGATGCCGCAAGATCTATTAAACTTTTCTGCGCCGCTGTTGCAGATTCTATTTTAGAAGCAAGAGCAGAAGCCAACCCCGAGCCGGCAGAACAATCCGTTGAAGAAGAAAAACCGGTTGAAAACCCGATTATGGCAGAAGCCCTTCAAGCAGCAGTTGCAACCGAACCTGCTAAAGAAGAAATTAAAGAAGTAGCAGAAGTTGCCGTTGCAGAAAAAGTTGAAGCAGAAGAAGTTGCAGCAGAACCTGTAAAAGAAAAAAAGACTACTGCAAAAAAGACTACTGCTAAAAAAGCAACAACCGCTAAAAAAACTACTGCCAAAAAAACCACTAAAAAAGCAGACAAAGAAGAAGCAGTAGAAGCAAAATAAATTATTTGAAAATCTGCGCTCATTAAGAGCGCAGGTAAAGTAGAAGTTCAGAAGGAGAAATAAATGTCCACTTTAGAATTAATTAAAGTATTAAGAGAAAAAACCGGCGCCGGTCTTGGTGCTTGCAAACAAGCCCTTGCCCAAAGCAATAATGAAGTTGAAGCCGCTATCGTCTATTTACGCAAAAAAGGCCTTGCCGATATGGCAAAAAGAGCCGGCAGAGAAACCAAAGAAGGCAGACTTGCCCTTAAAATTTCCGCCGACGGCAAAACTTATGCTATGGCTTATCTCGGTTGTGAAACTGACTTCGTTGCCAAAACCCCGGATTTTATTGCTTTAGTCGATAATATCGCAGATTATATGCTTAAAAACCCGACCATCGCAGATTATACAACCGATGAAACCTTAAAGAAACTTATTGAAGAAAAAGCCCCTAAATTTGGGGAAAATGTTTCCTTCACTAAAGCCGTTTGCTGGAACGCAAACAATAACTTAATCGGTTATTATGTCCACAGCGATAACAAAAAAGGTGCCTTAGTTGAACTTAGCGGTGTTAACGGTAAAGAAGAAGCCGCAAAAGAAGTAGCAAGAAATCTTGCTATGCAGGCAGTCGGTATGGTTGCCCAATATCTTAACGAAGCAGCAGTTCCCGCTGAAATCATTGAAAGAGAAAAAGAAATTGCAATGACTCAAGCCAAGAACGAAGGTAAGCCCGAAGCCGCTATCGCAAAAATGATTCCCGGCAGAATTAACAAATTCTATAAAGATGTTTGCTTACTCAATCAACCTTATATGAAAGACAGCAAAGTTTCCGTTCAAGGTTATGTTGACAATGCTTCTAAAGAACTTGGTTGCACAATCAAAGTTGAAAGATTTGTGCGCTTCTAATTTCTTTTAGAAAAACATTTAAAACAAAAAAAGCCCTCAATTAAGAGGGCTTTTTTATTTGCCTAAAAATATTAAATATATCCTTCCGGCGTAGGTGGAATATTCTTATTTTCCTTTAAAATATATTTTAAAGGATTGTCCTTTATATCCAAATATTTTTTATAATCATAATCTTCGGCAAAAGCATTATATTCTAACTTGAAATATTCTTCCGCTAATTCTTTAAATACTCGTCTGTATTGTGGTAATATCCAAGGTTTTTTGTTTATATATTCTTCAATATTAACAGTGCTAATTATTACTTCCTCAACATAATTATTTGGAATTTTAGTATAGTGCTTTACTAAAGAACCTTCTTTTACAATAAGTTGTTCTTTATCTTCAAAAATTATTTTAACGGTGGCATCTTTTGTTATTTCTTTCTCTTTAACTTCTTCTCCATAGTCATACTTACGCATTTGGGAAAAGAAATCATAAAAACTATCAGGAACTTCCTTGATTTTTCCAGAAAAAGAAAATATTTCTTCAAGAGGCATTTTGTCTAATTGTTTAAATTGTATATAAGCAAAAAGAGCTTCCGTATATTCTTTATACATCTGCTCCGGAAAAGTTTGTTGTATCTTATATAAATTTCTAACTCCCGCAGAAAAATCTTCTTTAGATTTTATGGGTAAAGCATAAGCCATTTGGGCATATATTGTGAAGATTTCAGGCAATAATTTTTGATATTTGATAGTGGTAAAAACACCTATTAAATGCATAGTTTCATGTATAGCAGAATTAATGAGATTTACAAAAGAAATTCTTTTAAATTTTTCATAGTTAATTGTCGGATAAAGAGCCAAATCCAGCTTTTCAGGAATCCCCTTTGACATTATCCCATTATAGGGTGGAATATAAATTTTCCTCGGTAAAATATCTGCGGAAGCCTTTTTATTGGCTCTTATAATAAATTTATCATTTCTTATATTTTTAGTGGAATATTTGTTTAATAAATATTCTCTGCCTAAAAAAGTTCCTAAAAAACCGCGCGTTTCCGCTGTTTTTAAAGAACAGAACTTTTGTAAAGGAAAAGCTATGCCTTTATCATGATGATAGTAGTTATAATATTCGGATTCTCCTATTATTTTTGTTATTAATTCCTGTTCATTATTTTTCAACCAAGATAAAAAATCATAAACTCTGAACCAGCCGGTTTGGTGTTCGGGATCATAAAAATCTTTTATATTATTTTTACCGTAATATTTCAATAACTCATTTTCAACCAGTCCATATAAATCACAGGTATCTTCTTTAATATTTTTCAGTTCCTGTGCTAATTGTTTTTGTTCTGCACTATTATGATTCAAATCAAAAGCACATGCCAAAACAGGCATAATAAAAAGGGTTAGTAAAAATAAAAGAATTTTCTTCATTTTCTTTTCCTTTCTTTAATAATCTTTCTTATAATTAAATTCTAATATACAAAGACATTATTTACAAGGAATAAAAGACCTAGACAGAAATAGAGCAAAAGACCTATTTTTTATTTAAAAGAGCTTTGTTTCTAAGCAAGCGGTGATAGGTTATGGCAAAACGGTGGACTTCATCGCGGATTTCCATAATTAAGCGCAAGGCAGGGTCGCTTTTATCAAGTTTAATACTTGTGGAAGAATTAGGAGTAAAAATTTCCTCTTCCCTTTTGGCAAGGGAAATAACAGAAATATCAAAACCGCGCTCTTTAATTGCTTCAAGCGCAAAGTGTAGTTGCCCTTTACCACCGTCAATTAAAAATAAATCGGGGTGATTTTGCTTTGGCGTTTTAGCAAGTTGCTTAAGACGACGCAAAACACACTCTTTCATCATTAAAAAGTCATCCCCGCCGGTTTCGGGTAAGGCAGATTTAATTTTAAAACGCCTATAATGCGCTTTATATTTTTGCCCGTCAATAAAACAAACCATCCCCCCGACGGCCTGTTTACCTTGCAGGTGAGAATTATCAAAGGCCTCAATATGGCGAATAGGTTTTTTAGAACCCAGTATTTCGCTCAATCTTTGCAATTTGGTGCTGGCTTCAATATAAGTTTTAAGTTTTTCTTCTTTAAACTCGCTTATTTTAACACGCTCTTTCATAGAATCAAGGGAAGAAAGTAAATCTCTATATTTTGCGGCTTCTTCGTAGGCCATATTTTTGCTGGCTTTATTCATTTCACTCTCAAGCATTTTTTGAAAAGCAGAAAAATTACCCTCTAAAAAAAGTTTAATTTGCTTAACCATTTTTTTATATAAAGGCCTGTTTTCCGCCTTTGCGCAAGGGGCAAGGCATTGGCCTGTATGATAATAAATACAGCCGTTTATTTTCTTTTCCGCTAAGGGTTTTTTTAAGGAAAAACTCCATTTGCAAGGTCTTAAAGAAATTATTTTACTTTTCCACAAAAAGCGCAAAAGATTATTTAAAAGAGCAACCTTTGGATAAGGCCCGAAATATAAAGAACCGTCTTCTTTATACTGCCTTGTTAGAATAAGACGAGGAAAATCTTCGTTAGTTAATTTCAAATAAGGATAACTTTTTGCGTCTTTTAACATTGTGTTAAAAAACGGCTGATAGCGTTTGATTAGTTTATTTTCAAGCAAAAGAGCGTCGCGCTCGCTTGCGCAAACGATATAATCAATTTTTGCAATTAAAGGTATTAAAAGGGGTATCTTCCACGCGCGACTGATAAGTTCACCTTTGGTAAAATACTGGTGAACTCTGGCTGATATATTCTTTGCCTTACCGATATATATTATGAAGTTTGTTTTATCCCTCATAATATAAACGCCGGGCTTTTTAGGAAGAAGACTTAAATCTATCATTATTTAAAGGGTAAACGTCCGGCCAAAATATCGGCAAAGGGTTTTGTAGAAGAACTCTTTTCCAAAATAATTTTGATAATTGAAGTTAAGGGAACAGCCAAAAGTGCGCCCATCGGTCCCCAAACAAGAGCCCAAAAGATTAAGCAGGCAAGTACGACAACGGGGTTAAGGTCCATCCCTTTACCAAGCCAACGTGTTTCTAGTATATTGCCTACAACAAAATGAACAAGACTTACCGCTATCAAAGCAAACCAAAACTGCCAAGCAAAACCATATTGCAAAAATAACACCGGCGCCGGCAAAAGTGTTGCGATAACAGGACCTATATTCGGTATAAAATTGAGCATAAAAGTTATAATTGCAAACATTAAAGCGAGTTCGGTTTTAACTACGCTCAAAACTATCCAAACGAAAAATGCCGCCATTAAAGAAACGGCAATTTTTATTAAAAGATAATAAGAAATTTGCTTTTCAATATCTAAAGTAAATTTGCTCTTTTCGGTGGAAGAACCGATTAACATAAAGATGACAAATAAGAAAACAAGCATAGAACTCGTTAAAAGGGATAAAAGCCCACTGCCTGTACTTTTAACCATATCAAAAAGCGGTTTATTAAAGTAATCAATAAAGACATCCGTATTGGTACTTAGGCCGAGTTTATGCATTTTTTCAAAAGACCACTCCAAAACGCCTGTTAATTTGCGGGAATAAATATCCGCACCGGAAATAAACGATTCTATGGAGTTTGAAATAAATAAAACTACCAAAAATAAAGCCGCCAAAACAATAGTTGCGCTTAAAATAAGACCGAGAGTTCTGGGCACTTGCCATTTATCTTTCATCCAAGCGGAAATTGTATTTGATACAATACTGATAAATAAGGCAATAACAAAGGGCATAAGCATATTTTTTGTGTAAATAAGTATCCAAGTTAAAGCGGCTGCCGCAATAATAATAAGACAAGTATTTATTAAAGGGATATTTTGTTCCATTTTATTTTTGAACATTTAGATTTCCTCCATTTCTTTTTGCCAGCAGGCAAGGCTGGCATCGCTTGGCATACGCAAATCTCCACGCGGGCTTAAAGATAAAGCGCAAACTTTAACTCCATCGGGTAAGCAAGAGCGTTTAAATTGTTGAGCAAAAAATCTTTTAAAAAATATCTGTAAATATTTTTTAATTTGATCCTTTGTATATTTGTTTTTAAACGCACTTTGCGCCATATAAAAAATTTTTTGCGGACCGAAATTATAGCGCATACAATAATATAAAAAGAAATCGTGCAGTTCGTAAGGCCCGATAGAAAGTTCCGTTTCCTGTGCCCCTTTTTTTGTTGCGGGCACAAGTTCGGGACTAATCGGCGTTGCTAAAATATCCTTTAAAAGTTTGGAAATTTTAGGGTTAGAGTTTTCGGCATAATTTAAAGTTAAAGCCTTTATTAAAGTTTTGCTTAAACCTGCGTTTACCCCATACATAGACATATGGTCCCCATTATAAGTGCACCAGCCAAGCGCAAGTTCGGATAGATCGCCTGTTCCTATCACAAGTCCGCCTGTCTGATTAGCCATATTCATTAAAATTTGCGTGCGGTAGCGCGCTTGAGTATTTTCAAAAGTAATATCGTGCTTTTTCGGACTGTGCTTAATATCTTTTAATTGTGATAAACAGGTATTTGAAATATTTATTTCTTTAGTAGTTGCACCAAAGGCACGCGCTAAAGCAAGAGCATTTGAACGTGTGCGCGTGCTTGTCGCAAATGCCGGCATTGTAATTGCCAAAATATCTTTATTTGTGCGACCGAGTAATTTTAAAGTATGCGCGCAAACAATTAAGGCCCAAGCAGAATCAAGTCCGCCGGAAATACCAAGAACTAAAGTTTTTGCGTTTGTATGTAAAAGGCGCTTTGCCAGACCAAAAGTTTGAATCTTTAAGATATCATCAAAATCTTTTCCATCTCTAGGAATAAAAGGTAAAGGATTAAACTCCCTATTTAAAGAGTTTTTTTTTACTTTTAACTTAGTGTCAATTATTGTATAAGGAGTTTTATAATTTGCACTTGAATCGCTGAAAGTTATATTTTGATGCCTTAATTTATTTATTTTTTCCGTATCAATATCACTTATAACTATTTGCTCTTCGGTGCTAAATCTTTTACCTTCGGCAAGGCAAGTACCGTTTTCATAAATAAAGGCATTACCCGTATAGGCGGAATCGGTTGTAGATTCGCCAAGTCCGCTTGAAGCATAAACATAGGCACAAATATTCTTTACAGAGTGAACGGAAACAAGTTTCTTTCTATACTCGTTTTTGCCGACAAGTTCATCACTGCCGGATAAATTAAAAATTAAATTCGCACCGTTTAAAGCCGCTATGGAAGAAGGGGCAATCGGCGCCCAAAGGTCTTCGCAAATTTCACAAGCAAATAAGGCAGGGCCGGCTTTAAATAAAAGTTTTGTTGAAAGAGGAATTTCTTGCCCGCATAAAGTTATTTTTTCCTGTAAAAGATTATTTGCAGGGGTAAAATATCTTTTTTCGTAAAATTCTTTATAGTTCGGTAAATAAGTTTTTGGCACGGCGCCAAGTATTTTGCCTTTATAAATAACTATTGCGCAGTTTGCAAGTTGCGCACCCGCATCAACCGGCATACCGATAATAATTATTAAATCTAATTTTTTTGTTTCTTTAATTAAAGAGACAAGGGCATCTTCCGTTTGGTTTAAAAGTGTGCTTTGTAAAAACAAATCACCACAGGTATAACCTGTAAGGCAAGTTTCCGGAAAAGTTATAATTTGCACGCCTGATTTTGCCGCTTTTTTACAAAGCGCGACAATTTGCTCGGCATTATAAAAAACATCTGCCACTTTTAAAGAAGGTATTGCCGAAGCAACTTTAATGAAACTATTCATATAAATATAATACCATTTATTTTATAAGCAATAAACTTACAATAATAATCACCATACCCGTTATGGTATGGACACCGGGAATAACCCCGTTTAAAATATAATCTAAAGCAACTGCTACTACCGGTACAAAATAAGTGGCCGCGCTTGCTTTTAAAGCGCCCCATTCTTTTAATAATTTAAAAAGTAAAAGCAAAGCAAGAGCGGAAGAACAAATACCTACATATAACATTGAAACAAAAACTTTCGGTTCAAAAATAGCCGAACTTGGCAAAGATTCGCCGGAAAGTAAAGCCACTAGCAGCAAACTGACCGAACTAAACATAAATTGATGATAAATGTTTTGTTCCATAGTTATATTATTGGTAAGAATATATTTTGTAAAAACATTACCAAGAGCATAACAAACAGCCATAAGCAAGAGCGAACCCATACCTAGCAAAGCGCTTGTTTCAACGGGAGCAAAACCTTTTGTCAAAACAAGACCGATAAAACCGAGCAGAACACCTATACTCTTTTTCCAAGTAAATTTATCTTCCCCTTTAATTGTTAAAGCGGCAATAATGAATACCCACAAAGGCACCGTGCCGTTCATAATACCGCCCATACCTGCGGAAACAAACCTTTGCCCCCAATAGAGAAATAAAAAAGGCAAAGTCATTATCAAAGTGCCGGCAAGCCACGGGCGCCAAGCAAGTTTTAAAGGTAAGTGAACTTTTTTTCTGGCAATAAGATACCAAATTGCAAAAAACAGAAAACCTATAAAAGTTCTCAAAAAAGCGGAAGTAAAAGGCTCTACAACTTCGAGTGTATATTTAACTCCGATATAGGCACTACCCCAGAAAAAAGCAAGTAATATAAAGTATAATATATTCATACCTATATGATATAAAATTTTAGGAGATTTTTATGAAAAATGCTTGGGCTTTTGTTCCCTCGCTTTATTTTGCCGAAGGTTTACCTTATATAATTATAAACTCCCTTGCAGTGATGGTTTATTCTTCATTAAATGTAAAAAATGATATTGTTGCTTTTTGGACTTCCTGTCTTTATCTACCTTGGATTCTAAAAATGTTCTGGGCGCCTATAGTAGATTCCAAAAGCACAAAACGCAAATGGATACTTATGATGCAGGTTTTGCTTGCAGTAGTATTTTTATTTATTGCTTTAAGTTTTTCTATGCCTAACTATTTAGTTTACTCTCTTGCCGGTTTCTTTGCCGGTGCTTTTATCAGTGCAACACACGATATTGCTATTGACGGTTATTATATGCTTGCTTTAAATGAAAAAGGCCAATCTTTCTTTGTCGGTATAAGGACTTTATTTTACCGCTTGGCAATGATTTACGGTTCGGGCATTATTGCGATTTTTGCCGGCACTATCAAGGAGCAAACCGGTGATATCTTTTTAAGTTGGAAAATTGCTTTTATGACAATAGGTGCTTTATTTTTACTCTTTTATTTATGGCATAGTTTTATTTCACCAAAACCGGCAAACGATAAACCTGTAAAAACGGATAATAGATCCCATAGTGATTTTGATGAATCTTTTAAAAGTTATTTCACACAGAAAAATATTATTGCCATTTTGGCTTTTATTTTGCTTTACCGTTTGGGAGAGGCTTCTTTAGAAAAAATTACAACCCCTTTTTTAATGAACCCCATAGACGAAGGCGCTTTGGGAATATCTCTTAAAGTTGTAGGTGTAATTAAAGGGACTTATGCTATGATTGCCTTAATTATCGGTAATATTTTAGGCGGATTTTTACTCGCCAAATACGGTTTTAAAAAATGTATTTGGCCTTTTGCTTTGGCTTTAACTTTACCGAACAT
>DBYY01000004.1:0-70211 GCA_002311025.1 Candidatus Proelusimicrobium tauri | reverse complement strand
TTTGAACAGTTCGGCTACGGACTTGGTTTTATGGCTTTCACTGTTTTTGTTATGCTTATATGTTCGGGTAAATATAAAACTTCGCATTATGCGATTTCAACGGGCATTATGGCACTTGGTATGATGGTGCCGGGTATGCTCAGCGGTAAAATACAAATGGAGCTTGGTTATAAAAATTTCTATTGGCTTGTTCTTATTTTATCTATTCCGGGGCTTTTAACTATTCCTTATATCTTGAAAACCCCTTGTCTAAATAATGTAAAATTAAAAGAAGAGGAGAATTAACTGTTATGAAAGCAATTTGTAAAACAAAACCGGCACCCGGTGCTGAATATATTGATGTTGATATGCCAAGAATTAAAAGTGATGAACTTTTAATTAAAATCCACGCAACTTCTATTTGCGGTAGCGATTTGCCGATTTATACTTACTCTTCTTGGTCGGCTGCGCGTATGCCGATACCTTTTGTTTTCGGTCATGAACTTTGCGGCGAAGTCGTTGAAATCGGCGATAAAGCAAAAGGCTTTGTGAAAGGGGATTTCGTTTCCGTTGAAAGCCATATCTTCTGCGGTATGTGCTATCAATGCAGAAATGACCAAAGACATGTCTGCAGTAATTTGAAAATTTTAGGTATTGATGTACCCGGCGGTTTTGCCGAATATGCCGCAGTGCCGGCCCGCTGCGCTTGGAAACATAGCGATAATTCTTTAAGAGACATCGGCTCTATTATGGAGCCTTTGGGTAATGCAGTTTTTGCAACCCTTTCGGAAGATATTATCGGCAAATCCGTTTTAATTTCCGGTTGTGGACCGCAAGGTTTATTTGCTACGCAAATTGCAAAAGCGTGCGGTGCAGCCGAAGTTATTGCCGTTGAAACTTCCGCATTTAGAAAAAATCTCGCCAAGCAAATGGGCGCCGATGTTGTTATTGACCCTACGGAAGAAAATACTTTAGAAAAAATTATTGATGCCGGCGGCGAAAAGAGCGGTATTGATATCGTTATTGAAATGTCCGGCAATCAGCAGGCAATTAATACGGCTTTAAAGGCCGTTAAACCGGCAGGCAAATTTGTGGCCTTCGGTTTACCTAAAGGCGATTTAACTTTGGATTATGCCAATCAAATTGTTTTTAAGGCAGTCCGTTTACAAGGTATTGCCGGCAGAGAAATTTTTAGAAGTTGGTATAAAATGGAAAGTCTTTTAAAGAGTAAAGCCATTGACCCGCGCCCTGTTATTACCCACACTTTCAAAATGAAAGATTTCCAGAAGGCTTTTGAAATTGCCCTCGATCCTAAAAAAGAATGCGGTAAAATTTTACTTATTCCGTAGGAGTAAAAAATGGCTAATTTAGATTTTTTAAAAGAAGAAATTCAAACTCTAAAAAAAGAAGAACGCTTTATTGAACCGGCTATTTTACAAAGTGAACAAGGTCCCGTTTGCCAAATCAACGGTAAAGAAGTTATTAACTTAACTTCCAACAATTATCTTTGCTTGGCAAGCCACCCAAAAGTAAAAGAAGCCGCCGTAGAAGCAACTAAAAAATACGGTATAGGGACAGCCGCCGTCAGAACAATTATCGGCACAACTTCTTTACACGAAGTTTTGGAAAAACGCCTTGCAGAATTTAAAGGCACGGAAGATTCTATTGTTATTCAATCGGGTTTTACTTCAAATGTGGCCGTTTGCCAAAGTTTAATGACAAGCCCTCAAGATGTTTTGATTTCAGATGAGTTAAACCACGCTTCTATTATTGACGGGGCAAGACTTTCCAAAGCAAAACGCAAAATTTACCGTCACAGCGATATGGCACACTTAAAAGAAATTTTGGAAAACGACGAAGATGTTAAAAACGCAAGAAGAAAAATGCTTGTGACCGACGGTGTTTTCAGTATGGACGGCGATATTGCCAAACTGCCTGAAATTGTTGAACTTTGTAAAAAACATAATGTTATAACTATGGTTGATGATGCCCACGCAAGCGGCGTTATCGGCCCGCAAGGACGCGGCACCGTTGCCTACTATAATTTAAAAGGGCAAGTGAATATTCAAATAGGCACACTTTCAAAAGCATTTGCCACTATCGGCGGTTATGCCGCAGGTTCTTTTGAGTTAAAACAATATTTACAAAGTGTTGCGCGTCCGTTTCTTTTCTCAAGTTCCCATCCGCCGGCAGTTATCGCAAGTTGCATAGCAGGGCTTGATGTAATTTACAATGAACCCGAACGCTTAAAAAGACTTTGGGATAATACAAAATTCTTTAAAGAAGAACTTAAAAAAGCGGGTTTTGATACCGGCAAATCCCAAACTCCTATTACACCCGTTATGGTTGGCGATGAGAAAAAAGCAAAAGAACTAAGCAAAATGCTTTTTGATGAAGGTGTTTTTGCTCTTGCAATAGTTTTCCCCACCGTGCCCAAAAGCAAAGCAAGAATAAGAACTATTGTAACAAGCGACCATACCCAAGAAAACTTACAAAAGGCAGTTGAAGCCTTTGTAAAGTGCGGTAAAAAATTAGGTATTATCTAATGATAAATCCGTGTATTAAAAACTTATTTAAGACGACTGCCGTTATATTTTTAACGGCAGTTGCTTTTGCTTTCTCGGCCTGCTCAAACGAACAAAATGCCACGCAAGCAAAACCAAAAATTTTAGTATCAAGTTATGTCCCCTATACTATCGTTAAAAATTTAGTCAAAGATAAAGCAGATGTAACAATGTTAATGCCACCCGGAGTTGAGCCCCATTCCTTTGAACCATTGCCTAAAGATATTTTGGAAGTCAAAAAAGCAAAAACCTTTTTTTATGTAGATAAAACTTTAGAACCTTGGGCCTATGATATAAAAAAAGAGGCGGCTTTTGAACTAGGTAAAAATCTTTCAACACCGCAAGATATTCATATTTGGATGGACTTTGATAAAGCACTTTTAATGACGGAAAGGGCCTCTCAGAACATCCAAAAAGAAAACCCCGCTTTAGCACAAAAAGTGCAAGCCAATTTAAGTGATTTCCATAGACAAATAAACGCCTTAAAAACCACTTACTCAGAGCAACTTGCAAATTGCCAATACAGAGATATTTACCATATCGGGCATCTTGCTTTTGGGGCAATTGCAAAAAATTATAATCTTAATTTTAGGCCACTGGTTAATTCTTCCCAGTCGCAGGAACCAAGTCCAAAAGATATTTTGGAAATGATAAAGCAAATTAAAGAAAAGAATATAAAATATATTTTTACGGAAGAAGCACTCCCCCCCGATATGGCAGATTTAATTGTTCAGCAAACAGGCGCGCAAATTTTAATGCTTTATACAATAGAGCATGTAACAAAAGAAGAATTTGACGAGCAAATTTCCTATCAAGATTTTATGTATAAAAACCTTGAAAATTTAGTCAAAGGGCTTGAGTGTAAATAAAAAATGAATTTGATTGAAGCCAAAAACATTTCCCACGCTTACCGCGGACAGCAAGTTTTAAGCAAAGTTTCTTTTAGTTTAAAAGAAGGAACTTGGACTGCCCTAATCGGTCCAAACGGCAGTGGAAAAACAACTTTAATCAAACTTATACTAGGACTTTTACCCTTACAAAGCGGGCGCTTAACTTTATGGCAAAAAAATCCCGCAAGCGAACTTGGCTACCTTGAGCAAAAAATCACTCCGCCGCGCCTTATGCCTTTAACGGCTTTTGAAGTCGTTAAAATGGGGCTTTTAAGCACTAAAAAAGGTTTTAAAATTTTTAATAAAGAAGATTTAAAAACCGCACTTAATATGATGCGCACAACAAATTGTTTTAAATACCGAAACAAACTTTTTACCGAACTTTCGGGCGGTCAGCAACAACGCGTTTTGCTTGCAAGGACTTTAATAAATAAACCCAAACTTATTATTTTAGATGAACCAACCACCGCTTTAGACAGCACTTCGCGCGAAAGTTTTTTTGAACTTTTATCTAAATTAAATAAAGAACAAAACACTACAATTTTGCTTATCACGCACGATATTGCCGAGATAGGCAAATACGCAACGGACTTTATGGTGCTTGATAAAGAACTTATTTTCAGCGGAACAAAAGAAGAATTTTGCTCATCAGAGGCGGTGGCAAATTATTTTGGCTCTTATACCCAGCATATTATGGACCATTTACACTCGGAAGAGTCCTGCCCTTTCCCCGCGCATATACATAATCACGAACACGCTTCCACGGAGGCAAAATGAACCCTTTTGAACTTTTTTCCTACTCTTTTATTTGGCAAGCGATTTTGGGCGGTTTATTGATTGCAATTTTTACTTCGCTTATCGGTACTTTTCTTGTATTAAAGCGTTTAAGTTTGATGGGCGATAGTTTAAGCCATGTTGCTTTAAGCGGTGTTTCTATCGGTTTTCTTACAAAAACAAGTCCTTTATTTGTTGCTTTGCCGGTGGTTATTTTAAGCGCGCTTGGTATAATAAAGTTAACTAAAAACGAGAAAATTTACGCCGATAGCGCACTTGGCATTATAAGCGCACTGGGGATTGCGCTTGGTTTGATTATTGCTGCCCTTGCCGGCGGTTTTAATGTCGATTTAATGGGATTTTTGTTTGGCAGTATTTTAACAATTTCCCAAGCGGAAGTTTTGCTTGCTGCCGTACTTGCCGTGTTAAGTTTAATTTTAATTTCTTATTATTACCACGAACTTGTGGCTATGACTTTTGATGAAAACTTTGCTAAAACCGCCGGTGTAAATACGGATAAAATAAATACACTTTTAATTGTTTTCAGCGCGGCTTGTATTGTTATTGCTTTAAAAGCGGTCGGTATAATGCTTGTTTCGGCTTTAATTATTGTTCCGCCGAGCGCGGCTTTGCAAATCGCAAATTCCTTTAAGAAAACTCTTATTTATTCTTGTCTATTTTCCTGTTCAAGTATTATTCTTGGAATATATTTTTCCTTCCTACTTAATTTGCCGAGCGGGGCGGTAATAATTTTAATCAATTTGTTAATTTTATTTATAATACTAGGTGTAAAATATGCTTTTAAAAAAAGAAAAATTGCCTGAACTTTTAAAAGAATTAAAGAAATTATATCCAAAAACAAAAACCGCGCTTATCTATAATAACAGTGCTTATCAACTTTTGGTAGCGGTTATTTTATCGGCCCAATGCACAGACGAACGAGTAAATAAAGTTACCCCTGTTTTATTTAAAAAATATCCAACGCCCGAGAAAATGGCAAAAGCGGATATTGAAGATATTGAAACTATTATTAAATCAACGGGCTTTTATCACGCAAAAGCAAAAAGCATTTTGGAAACCTCTAAAAAACTTGTGAGCGATTTTAACTGTGAGGTGCCTAAAACTATGGCTGAACTTTTAACTTTGCGCGGTGTCGCACGCAAAACGGCAAATGTTGTTTTGGGCGATTTTTACGGCATTGATGAAGGCATTGTGGTTGATACCCATGTTAAACGCCTTTCTTTTAGACTTGGTTTAACAAAAAATACAGAGCCCTTAAAAATAGAACAAGATTTAATGAAAATGCTTGATAAAAAATATTGGCATTGGATAAGCCACGCCCTTATTTGGCACGGCAGAGGCCCTTGCGACGCAAGAAAGCCAGAATGTGCCACTTGCACCTTAAATAAACTTTGCCCGAGAAACGGAGTCGTTTTGAAAAAGGAAAATAAAAAATGAAAATTTTTATTGCCACCGCCAACAAACATAAAAAAGAAGAATTATTGAAAATTTTACCGACAGAAAATAATAAAGGCGAAAAGTTTGAATATTTTACTTTTTTAGATTTTCCCACTCTTATACAGCCGGAAGAAACGGCTTTAACTCTTAAAGAAAATGCCATAATAAAAGCAAAAAGCGGGCTAGAGCAGACGGGCCTAGCCACCCTTGCCGATGATACGGGCTTAATGGTTGACGCTCTTAACGGCGCACCGGGCGTTTTTAGTGCGCGTTATGCTTTTAAAGATAGGGCAGATTACGCGGCCAACAATATAAAACTTTTAAAAGAACTTGAAAATTTGCCAAAAGAAAAAAGGACTGCGCGTTTTAAAACAATTTGCATTCTTGCTTTACCCGGCGGAGAAATTTTTATTAAAGAAGGCGCGGTAGAAGGCTATATTACCCAAGATTATTTTGGCACGCAAGGTTTTGGCTATGACCCCATTTTTGAAGTTAAAGAACTTGGCAAAACAATGGCTTCTTTGACGACGGAAGAAAAAAATAAAATCAGCCACCGCGGTCACGCTTTTAGCCAAATTGTTCCGATATTAAAAAATTTGTAATTTTCACATAAAAAACTCCCCTTTTATAAAAACAAAGAGGAGTTTTTATTTTTCAATATTTCTGTTTATTTAAAATTTTTTTGCTCAAAGGCAAGAACTTTGCCGCAACGGCGAGCGTGGCGTTCTTCGTCTTTTTGGAAATCTGCTTTTAAAAAGGCCTTAACTAAATCAGGCGCAAGTTCGGGCTTAATTACGCGCGCACCAAGACATAAAATGTTCATATTATCGTGTAAAACGCCCTGTTCGGCACTGTAAATATCGTGCGCAATAGAAGCGCGCGCACCCTTAAATTTATTTGCCGTAATGCAAACGCCGATACCGCTACCGCAAATTAAAATGCCTTTATCCGCCTCGCCTTTAGAAACAGCCAAAGCAACTTTAGAGGCATAATCGGGATAATCAACACTATCGGTAGAAAAAGTGCCGAAATCCAAAACCTCAGCCCCGAAATCTTCAATAGTTTTTTTAACTAAATCTTTTATGGCAAAACCTGCGTGGTCGCAGCCAAGTGCAATTTTCATATTAGTTTAACTCCTTATCAACAAGTTCACAAACGGTGTGACCGATAAAGATATGACATTCTTGTATGCGCGGTGTATTGTTAGAGCGAACAATTATTGCTAAATCTACAATATCTTTTATTGTTCCCCCGTCTTTACCCAAAAATGCTGCCGTATAGCAACCTTTTTCTTTGGCAAGTTCAAGCGCTTTATAAACATTTTTGCTATTGCCGGAAGTGGAAATACCAATAACGACATCACCTGCTTTGGCCAAACCTTCCACTTGGCGCGAAAAGGAAACATCATAGCCGTAATCATTACCGATAGCCGTTAGAGAAGATGTATTTGTATTTAAAGCAAGGGCAGGATAGGATTTGCGCTCTTTTTTATATCTACCTACGAATTCTGCCGCAATATGCTGGGCATCACCTGCGCTACCGCCGTTACCCATTAAAATAACTTTACCGCCTTTTTTAAAACATTCCGTAATTTGTTTGGCAAGTGTTTCAATTTGCGGACCTAAATTATCTCCGACATAAGTTAAAACTTCTATTAATTCCTGCGTTTCCTTTTTTGTAAACATTTTATATCTCCTCTAAATCTTCTTTTAAAATCCAACCTTGAGTATTTTCGGAAGGTATTAAAATTTGCGACCACTGGCCTTTTCTGTCTTCAATCTCCACAATATGATTGCGCGGGACACTTAAATTGACGGGGAAATTTTCACCCGGACCGCTGCGGACTTCGGCTTTGGTTTTATTTACAACGGCTAAAGGTTTTGTATCAAAAGGAAGTCTTACCCAATACCAAACACCTACTAAACCTATACAAATTGTTGTTAGAATTAGAATTTGTCTTAATTTCTTATTACTGGTTATCAAAACAAGAATTAAAACCAAAGCAAAAAGCCAACCGAGCAACCACAAAAGACCTTCCAGTTCTATTATAGATAAGTAGAAAAATAAATTAAAAGCAGATTCCGGCACATCGCTAGGGATAAGACTTTGGACATTTTGCGCCATAACAAAAGTAAGATTATGGCGGATGTCTTTATCACGCGGATTTAAACGCCAAGCCCTATAATAATTCGCAAGTGCTTTGGGCGTTAAACCCAGTTTATAATAACTGTTTGCCAAATTATAATAAAGCGCGGCACTAGGCTTAGATGTATTTTGCAACTGCTCTTGATAAAGTTGCGCCGCCTGCAAATAATCCCCTTGATTATAGGCCTTTTGTGCCTCACTTTCCTGCGCAAAAAGCAAAGGACAAATTAAAGCAAAAACAAAGATAAGTAAAGTTAATTTCTTTAAAAGTTTAGCCATTTTATTTAACCTCCTTTTCAATTTGTTTAAGCAAGTTCAAAGCCTTTTGAACGCTTTGTTTTAAAGCGACGGTATTTTTAAGAGTATCGGCGGGAGCATATTTAAGCATTTCAAGTTCCTGCCAGAAAGAATTTAAAAGCGTGCTTGTGGATAGTTCAAGTTTAAGATTTTTGGCACTTTGGGCAACGGTAGTTATACCAAGTGCCTGCCCTTGTTTTGCACTTAAATACTCTTGTAAAGCAGGCGCGATATCATTCATTGTTTGGGCTTTGGAAATTTTTCTTCTTGCTCTCAAATAGGTCTTTTGGCTTGAGAAGAATTCAATTTCGCCCTTCTTTAAAAAACTGATTAAAAGCGCTAAACCTATAACAACAAATAAAAGATAATTATATTTTCCTAACTCTTTAACTGCGGTTAAAGTTTTTGTCAACGGAGATATCCCTTCGTTTTTCAAATAATAAATATCACTTGAAATTTTTTCCACTCTTTTGCCTTGCGGAGCATTTTCTTGAGAAAAGAACTGAACGGAATTTTCCTGCTGATCTTCTTTAGCGGGTAAAACTTTTAGAGGAATCTCTTGACTTGAAACAGTTTCATAAGCATTTTTTTCGGGGTTAAAATACTGCAGTTTAAATGCCGGTATGGAAAAATTGCCGGAAGTTCTTGGAACAATAATTGTTTGGAACTCTTTTGTCCCGCCTAATTTACCTTCGGTTATTTTACTGTTTGAAGAAGAAGTAGAATCATAAATTCTAAAAGAAGGGCCTAAATCAAGCGGTGGCAAAGCATCAATAGAGCGCATATTGCCAACTCCGCTGATTACTGTTTTTAAAACCAAAGTGTCCCCCGCAAAAAGTGTTGGTTTATCCACACTGGTTTCAATTTTAAAATTGCTCCCTACCGCACCGCTAAAGGCGGAAGTTTTGCCCTCTTGAGGCAAGGGTTTAATTATAATATCAATGGGGTCTGTATCAACGGTTTTTGGCTTTGAAGAGGAACTAAAGAACATATCAAAGGCCTCCATAACACCGTTTGAAGGGACATAATCCACTTTTGCAGCACCGATAGTCGCTTTGCCAGGTAAAATACCGAATAGGGCTGTTACAAATTCTATATAGTGATATTTAACACCGGCAAGCGTTTCATAACCTTGATTTGTTTTTATATCTTCAAAGATAAACCCTTCCATTTTGGGTCTGTCATATTGAGGATTGCCAAAAGTACTTTGGCTTTGATAAAATCTTATTCTTAAATCAATTTGTTCATTTAAGTAGGCCTCTTTTTTATCAGCATGGGCAGTCATAAAGAAAGCAGGCAGTTGTTGCCTTTGCGGGATATTTGCTGTATTTGTTTGCTTAGTATTTGTGGAAGAAGTATTTGCCTTTTTATTTGTATTTTTAATTTTATCCTTATAGGCAACGGCACCGGCATAAGCAGAATTTTGATTTGCATTATTAGAGGAAGCATTACTTTGACCGGCGCGGTAAACTTCAATATCTATCGGCTCGGTTTTATAAATTTTATTACCAACTTCTATCGTAAAAGGTGCTATGGTGCTTTTGCCGGCAAAACGCGGAGAAAGAATATAATTAAAACGAACATTAACACTTACTTTGCCGTTTATCATAGAAACATTACGAGATTGACCGGAAGAATATATATTGAAATTAGGCAAAGAAGGCATAGTCGGACTTTTTATATCCGTAGAATCACTGGAAACACTTAAAGTTAAACTTATTTCTTCTTTAACTTCCACATAAGTTTTATCCACCCTTACATAAACTTGTGTCTGGGCAAAAACACTTATATAAGAAAATAAGAAGCAAATAAATAAAATTATTTTTTTAAAAGGCATTACCAATCTTTCTCCACTTGTGTTTCATTGTTCTTATTTTTGCCGGCATTACCTTGTAGAGGCGGAGGACTGTTTTTCTTTTCCCCTTCGCCGAGCATTTTTAAAATATCTTGCGCCTGTTGCTGACTTAATTTATCTTTATCTTCCTGCTCTTGTTGCTTATCTTCTTGTTCTTGCTGATCCTGATTTTGTTTATCTTGCTCATTATTGCCACTTTGATTTTGATCTTGGCTATTATCTTGATTATCCTGCGGGGAATTTTGTTTACCGTCTTTATTTTTTTGGTCCTGGCTACCGTTTTTACATTGCTCAATCATGAATTGCATATTGTGAATAGCAGCCTCATCTTTACTATTAAGCATAATTGCTTTTCTTGCGCTTGAAAGGGCCTCTTCGGTTTTATTATCCATATATTGGGCATTAGCCGCATTGTAATAAGAATCTTGGACAAGTTGGTCATTTTTATTTTCATAGTCTTTGGCGGCTTGTAAATACTGTCTGCTTGCTCCCTCATAATCTTTCAAACGATAAAGAGCCGCACCACTATTATATACCCCTTGTTCGGCACCGGCATTAGCGGCTTTTTGATAATACTCATACGCTGCGCCGTATTTATCTTGGGCATAGGCTTTATTACCAAGTTTTAAATCTGCATTTGCACCGGCATTAAGTAAAAGCGGACAAAGCAGAAAAAGTGAAAATAAATATTTAGACATTTCTCTCCCCTTTTTTAAATTTTACCTTTCTTGGACTGATAAGTATAGAGGTTATCAAAAACAGTAAGGCAATAACTAAAGCAATTTGATAACGATTTTTATACTTAAACAATTTTGCTTTTTGGTCAGTCGTTTTATCAAGGTGGTCAAGTTGGTCAAGAATATCGCCGGCGGTTTTCAATTCGCCGGAATAACGGATATAAACACCGCCTGTTTGCTGGGCAAGGTCTTTTAAGACTTTCTCATTTAATTTAGTTAAAATGGGATTGCCTTGTTTATCTTTCTTATATTCCTTGCCTTGCGCTGTTTTTATAGGGATAAGTTCACCTTCGGGCTTGCCGATACCTACGGCAATAACATTTATTTCATGATCTCTTGAAATAGATACCGCATGCTGAATATCTTGAGGGAAATGATCTTCCCCATCTGTAATTAAAACAATTGCTTTTTTACCGCTATAAGGCGCAAGCATTTGGGCGGCAAGTTCCAGTGCGGCAGAAAGAGAAGTCCCCTGAACGGGAACATTTTCAGTGGAAAAAGAACTCGTTAAACTTTTAAGAGCAAGCGTGTCCGTTGTAATAGGGCATTGTAAATAGGCCTTAGAAGTAAAAGCAATTAAACCAAGTCTTTGCTCGGCACTTTGGCTTAAAAGCATATTAATCATCCTTTTTGCACTTTCAAGTCTGTTTGGTTTAAAATCTTGGGCAAGCATTGAATTAGAAACATCCAAAGCAATCACCGCTTGAGAATAAGTAGCGAAAGCAACGGTTTTTTCTCTTCCCCATTGAGGACCAGCAAGAGCAATAAACAAGAATAAAAGACCCAGTAAAAAGAAAATATTTCTTAATTTTCTTCTTACCTTTAAGGAAGGATCTATCAAGCGTTTATAATTTGCCTTGGACCAAAGCAAATTTATTATTTTATTTTTACGCTTTATACCCAAAAGCCATAAGAGCGTAATCAGCAACGCCGTAAAAAATAAATAAGCAAAAACTTTAAAATCAGCAAATAATTCCATTACGGCACCTCTATAAAAACAAATTTTTCTAAAATAAAAGAGCAAACTAACAAAATCAAAGCCCAAACTAAATATTTTTGATAAACATCTTCAAAATTAACTTGAATTGCTTTTTCAAATTCCGTCTTTTCAAGTTGATCGATAGTTTTGTATATCTCATTAAGTTCTGCATTATTGCGTGCACGGAAGAATTCTCCGCCGCTGATAGTGGCAATTTCTTTTAAAAGTCCTTCGCCCACATCATCTGCCTTAAAAGTAATCTTTCGTGTTCCTAAAGAAGTTTGAATCGGCTGTTGTATTAAGCCCTCGCCGGAAATTGCAATGGTATAAATCTTGATACCATAACCGTTTGCAGCCTTAGCGGCGGAAAGTGGGTCTAAAGTGCCGGTATTCGATTCCCCATCTGTAACAAGCACTATAATTTTGCTCTTTGTAGGACTATCCTTTAAGTGTAAAGTAGAAACGGCAATAGCATCACCGATAGCCGTTCCACCCGGACTTTTGAGCATACCTATGTGAATCATTTTGACGTACTCTTCAATAGCAAAATAGTCTAAAGTTAAAGGACATTGAAGCATAGCGCTATCGGCAAAAACTACAACGCCTATTCTATCCGTAGCACGTTTATCTATAAAATCTAAAACCGCTTGTTTTGCCGCGCCCATACGATTTGGCTGGAAATCCAAAGCAGACATAGAGCCGGAAGTATCAACCGTCATCATTATGTCTATACCTTTAGCAGGCGGTATTACGGCTTTACCTTGTTTTTGCGGACGGGCAAGCGCGATAATAATTAAAACCAGTGCTGCCACAATTAACATATACGGCAACCATTTAGCAAAAGCAAACAAAGGCGAAACCTTTATTCTAACACCTTTAGGTAAAGGATATTTTATTCTCGGTATAAAATTGCTCTTTAAAAAAGCACCTAAAAGACAGAGGATAAAGACAGGTCCTAACAGATAAAGAAAAACAGGATTTTCAAAAGTCATTTCTTTTCCCCCTCTTCTTTAGTCTGCTCCGGCACAGGTTTAGGCAAAGCACAACCTTTAATAATTGTGCGCAAATCGCTGATATTTCTATCCCTTTGCTCAACCGTAGGCAGGGCTTTTGCAAATTTAACAAAGTCTGAAGATTTTAAAAAGATTTCAAGCGGACTTACCAATTCGGATTTAAAATCTACTCTCATTTTCATATATTTAAGCAAATCTCTTGTAGTGTAATGATGTGCTTTAAAACCAAAACGGGCCGTCAAATAATCTCTTAAAATATCCGTTAGGAAAATATAGAACATCTTATATTGACCGCTTGCCCATAAATCTTGCACCAACAAACTGTCAATTTGGCTCAGGGCTATTTCTTCGGGCGTTTTGGTGGTGTCGGCATAAGGATCGGCAATTCTTAGGGCAATGGCTTTTTTCTTGCGTTTCTGCAAACGGTAAATGAGATAAATTATCGCCGCTAAAAGAAGCAAGAATAAAAGCAAATATAAAACCCAAAGATGGGCAAAATGCGGACCTCTGATATCAAGTAATTTTTGCCCTTCATATTTGGTTTTAAGTTTTTTAATGTTTAAAGGCAAATCAGGCAAGGTAAAAACTTCGCCGTTACTATCAATCAAATTTGCCGTAAAAGTGGAAATACCTAAAGTAAACGGAACGAGCGTTAAAACTATATTTGAAGGATCTTCCTCATTTATATTGATAATCTCAAAATCTTTTTGCTCACTTGTATCAAAAGTAGCAGGTTTTTGTAAATTAATAGTTAAATCAAAAGGAGTTGCAAAGGAAACTTCTTTTGCTGGCTCTTGATAAGAGGCGAAATCCGCTATTTTCTTTTGTTCTTGCGGGGTTTTATCTTCTTTCTGTGGTAATTCCTGCGCAAAACAAAAAGGAACAAAAGTTATAAATAAAAAAAGAAATAAAAACTTTTTCATATACCTAGTTTCCCTGAACGTTGTTTAAAAAATTTGATAACCGGATCTAAAGTATTTTTAGAAGTATCAATGTTTATATAATCAACACCGCTTAACTTAAAAAGATTTAAGGCCTTTTCCAATACTTCTGCGCGTGCTTGACTTATTTGCCTTAAGGAAGAACCGCTTAAAACACCACCGTTATCACTTTCGGTATCTTCAATTTGAATAAAAGCCGAAAGTTTTGGGAAATCAAACTCCAACGGATCTTTAATGATAACAGGTATCAAATCAAATTTACGCGCGGCAAGTTTGAAAGGTTTTTCATAATTTTCGTCAAGAAAATCGGAAATAAAAAGCAAAATGCCCTGTCTTTTAATAAGCCGTATCAAACTGCTTAAGGCAAGGGAAATATCGGTCTTTTTTCTTTTAGGTTCAAAAGCAAGAAGTTCCCTTATAATTCTTAAAACATGCCTTTTACCTTTGCGCGGAGGGATATAAAGTTCCACCTTATCGCTAAACAAAAGAAGACCTACTTTATCATTATTTTTAATAGCGGAAAAAGCAAAAACAGAGGCAAGTTCTATTGCCGCTTCCGATTTTAAATTACCTTTAGAACCGAAATATTGCGATGCGGAAACATCGCAAGCGATAATAACACTTAACTCTCTTTCTTCATTAAATTTTTTGACATAGGTATTGCCCGTTCTTGCCGAGACATTCCAATCAATAGAGCGGATATCATCACCGGCAATATACTGGCGGACTTCGGCAAATTCTATACCTTGTCCCTTAAATACGCTTAAATATTCGCCGGCAAAAGTTTCCCTTACAAGTTTACCTGTTTTAAACTCAATCTGGCGAACGCGTTTTAAAATATCGGAAGTTTGCATAAAGCCCCCTGCTCCAAGTAAATTACGGAACTTCTACGGTTGCAAAGATTTTTGTAATAATCTCTTGGGGGGTAACATTTTCGGCTTCGGCTTCGTAAGTCATAAGTATACGGTGGCGCAAAACATCGGGACCGATTTCCTTAATATCTTCCGGTGTTACATAGCCACGACCTTGAATAAAGGCAAGCGCTTTTGCCGCTTGGGTAAGATAAATTGAGGCTCTTGGGCTTGCGCCGTATAAAATATAAGGAGCAAGATTATCAAGTTTATATTCTTTAGGATTTCTGGTTGCAAAAACCAAATCAACGATATAGTTTTTGACTTTTTCGTCCACATAAATGTTATCTGCTACTTGGCGCGCGCGCAAAATTGCGTCGGTTGTTATTTTGCTTTCAACTTGCGGTTTTGTAGCAAGAGCCATCCTTTCAAGAATAAGTTTTTCTTCTTCTTTAGAAGGATAACTTACTTCAAGTTTAAGCATAAATCTGTCTACTTGTGCTTCAGGCAAGGGATAAGTACCTTCCTGCTCAACGGGGTTTTGCGTTGCAAGAACCATAAAAGGTTTGGGGAGTTGATAAGTAGTATCGCCGATAGTAACTTGGCGTTCCTGCATAGCCTCCAAAAGTGCACTTTGCACTTTAGCAGGGGAACGGTTGATTTCATCTGCCAAAACTAAATTTGCAAAAACAGGCCCCTGACGCGGCGAAAAAGTACCTTCTTTAGGGTTAAAAATTAAAGTACCGGTAATATCTGCCGGTAGCAAATCAGGCGTAAATTGTATGCGGGAAAAACTTGCCTGTAAGGCCTGAGCAAGTGTTTTAACCGCCATAGTTTTAGCAAGACCGGGGACACCTTCAATAAGGATATGCCCGTCGGCAATTAAACCGATTAACATTTTTTCAATTAAATCTTGTTGACCTACGATAACTTTTGAAATTTCTCTTTTTAAATCTTGCAGGAAAAAGCCTTCCTGCTGAACTTTTTGATTTATTTCCGTAATATTCATAACCCCTCCCAAAAGAGCAGACAATTTGCTCTATCTTTATAATATAGAATTTTTATACTAAAGTCCAGCATTTTTTAGATTAGATAATGTTGTTTGTTGAGCGACAAGTTTAAATTTGATATAATAATTTTATCCTTTTGTTAGGAGAGGTGGCCGAGTGGTTGAAGGCGCAGTCCTGGAAAGACTGTATACTCCAAAAGGGTATCGAGGGTTCGAATCCCTCCCTCTCCGTAAAAAAATTTAACCGCCTTTACGGCGGTTTAATTTTTTTATGGATGGAGTAATGCCAACTGCTTGGCATTACGTCGGGATTCGAAAGGCAAAAACCGCGAGTCCGGCCCTGGAGCATTTTCCGTCAGGAAAATGACGGAAGGGCGAATCTCTTCTTCTCCGTAAAATTTTGTATCCGATTTTGGCAAATTTCTTTGCCTCTGATCCTTCGGATACTTCGGCCTCCGGCCTTTCACATATACTATCAGTCGCAATCGGCTTTGAACTTTGCTCAAAATCTTTACAAAAAAATTTGCTCTATTTCACTTAATTTGGCAACTTATTTTTACAGGTGGGACAACAACTGCTTATCTGATATAGAGAGTGTATATATTCTTCCACTTCGGGCTTTGATAGTAAAGGAGTGATATCTTGCTCTCCATATTTTTGTAACATTTCGTGGAAAAACACCGCCAGTTTACCATAATCTACCGCCTTTTTTTGTTGCGGATAGGAAACCTCTTCCATTAAATCAATATCATTGAGTTGTTTATAAACAAAATCGGATAGGACAATATCCTGTATACTAGTGGAAAGTTCTCCTAAAGGTTGTTCATAGTTTTCGCCTTCTCCGGGAAAGGTATCTTGCACGTGCAATAATTCGTGCAAAGCGCATAAACTTCTAGGAAAAAACTTTCCTGATTCCTCTTCATATACGCCGTTAGGCAATAAGGAAACATTAACCGTCCAATTATTCCATTCATTATCTGTATCTGTAGTATAGCGAAAAGTTACATTTCTAAACTGCCCTGTTGCTTCCTCTAAAAAAGAGTCTAACTGCGTTTTATCCCAACCAAATCTTTTTTGTAAACGCTGCTGCATTAAAGCATTTGATATTTCTTCCACTTTTTGACGGCGATTCATAGGAAGCATTTTAAAATGGTCTGTTGTATATAATTCTTTTTCAAGCCATAAATAAGCAGGGTCTTTTTGATGTTTTCGATACATTTGAGCAAAAGCCATACTTGTGCTGCCAAGCACAGAAGAATCTTCATTAAAACAATCTGCGCGATTATCTATCGGCGGGTTAAGATCATACTTTAATAATTTATAAGCCGCTAAATAGGCCTTCATTGTATCAACATCTTTCACATCTGGAAGCCCGTTTAGGGTTTTAATTTTATTAAAAAACTCTTCGTAATAAACCTGTCTTGTCTTATCTAATTTTTTTATAGAATTTTTTGCTTTGGATAATACCTTTTGGGCTTGTTTCGGAGTCGGCTGATAATTATTATCAGCGGTACCTATATCTTCAAGCGCACTTGTAAGTTCTTTTTTAAAACTATCTCTGTCTTGTTCCAAAAAATTATGCGCCCAAACAACCGAAAAAATAGCACAAATAAAAAATGTTAATATAACAAGTTTAATTTTGCGTTGATTCATAAATCTCTCCTTTTTTGTATTATACAAAAAGTAAAAAGTTTCCCCCACACTTATTTATCCTATATCCCAATTGTAAAATCAGCCGCAAAAAACTACCGAAGTCTTTTTTAAAAACTTCGGTAGTTTTTTATAGTTTTGTAATTTTAATTGACAGAGTCAAGCCAGGTTTTAATATCTTCGGCGGTGGCGGAATTTAAAATCTTGCCCTCAACGATAGTAGTCTCTTTGCTAACACTCGGCCTTAAATGCTGAATAGTTTTACCAAAGGCACTACCGCCCGAAGTCGCAAATAGAACAATTTTTTTACCGCTGAAATCGTGCTTTTCAAGAAAAGTATTAACAATAGTCGGTGCAATATACCACCAAATAGGAAAGCCAAGATAAATTGTGTCATACTGCGCTACATTTAGAGCGGTATTTTCAATTTCCGGTCTAAAGGAAAGATTATTCATTTCCTTTGAACTGCGGCTTGATTTGTTCATCCAATCAAGGTCTGCCTCTGTGTAAGGCACTTTCGGTTTGATTTCATATAAATCTGCTTTAGCAATGTTTGCAATAGTTTTTGCAATTTCCCCTGTAACTCCGCTGGCTGAAAAGTAGGCAACTAATTTTTTTGACATATTTTGACCTCCCCAAAAAAATCTTTATAAAACCTTTATAGCATATTTTTATTTAACTTTGCTTGCAAGATAGGCAAATAAACTTGCCGGTAAAACAAAAAATAAACTTAAAATAACGGCTATTTTTAGATTAAAACTATCGGAAATGAAGCCCACGAGATAAGGCGACATAGCATCGCCAAGTGCGTGAATAATAAAAACATTTAAGGCAAAAGCCATAGAGCGTTCTTTTAATTTTGTTAAATTAACAACACTTGCGTTTAAAGGTCCGTTTTGTATAAAAACAAACATTGTACTAAGGATAAGAAAAAGGAAAAACAAAATTTTGCTCGTCATAAGAAATGCCAAAATACCAAAAGGAAAAGCAATTAAATAACTTAGAGCCGTTGTATAAAAATAGCCGTTTTCCGTCTTTTTTTGCCATCTATCTCCAATAATACCGCCAAGCATAGTGCCAAGTGCACCGGCAATAATTATTATTGCGCCGAAAATTGTGCCGCTTTTAGCAATATCATAAGCAAAATATCTGTTTAAGAAACTCGGTCCCCAGGCGGCAAGCGCACCCAAAGTAAAAGTGCCCATAGCCTGCGCCAAACAAACAAAAACAAATTTTTTATTTTTTAATAATTTAAGATAATTAGTGAAGGGCGGTTTTTCTTCTATTTTTTTAGGTGTATCTTTGATTGCGAAATAAACAATAAAAGCCAAAATTATCCCCGGTAAACCTAAAATTAAAAATGCAAGACGCCAGCCAAATTGTTTACCCAAAATACCGCCTAAAAGATAACCTAGCGCACTGCCCAAAGGCAAACCTAAAGCAAATAAAGCAAGCACGCGCGCGCGGACTTTCGGACTGAATTTTTCGGCTATAAAAGAAGGGCAAACACTTGTAAAACCCGATTCCCCAACCCCCACTAAAGAACGCGCGAAAATAAGCGCAAAATAATTTCTTACGCAAGCACACGCACTTGTTGCAATACTCCATAAAAAAGCACTGAGAGCAATAATTTTTTGTCTTGGCGTTCTATCGGCAATATACCCTAAAACAGGCGCGCTGAACATATAAACAAGCATAAAAGCACTTGCTAAAAAACCGAGTTCTTTATCACTCAAAAATAAATCTTCTTTGATTAAAGGAAATACGGAATATAAAACCTGCCTATCAATATAATTAAGCAGGTTTATTAAAGCAAGTATTATAAAAATATTGCGTGCTTTCATTTTTTATTTATGTAAAGTCTGGCGCAAGGCCTCATATAAACAAACCGCGGCCGAAGTTGATAAATTTAATGAACGAACAGGACCGGGTTGTTCAATTTTATAAAGTTGGTCTTTATAAATTTTGTAAAGTTCCTTGGGGAGTCCACAAGATTCGCTACCAAAAACAAGATAATCATCTGCCTTAAATTTTATATCCCAAAGATTTTTTGTTGCTTTTGTGGAAAAGAAAAATAAGCGTGAGGGGTCTTTAACTGTCGCTAAAAAATCTTCAAAGCACATATGTCTTTTGTAATTTAATTTAGGCCAATAATCAAGTCCGCTGCGTCTGATTTCTTTTTCGTCCAGTTTAAAACCGAGTTTACCGACAAGGTGCAAAACGCTGTTTGTAGCCACACAAGTTCTGCCGATATTGCCGGTATTGAAAGGAATTTCGGGGTTAATTAAAACTATATTCATAAAAGAGATTTCGGTTTTTCGCCGTAATATGCTTTAGTAAAGATTTCTTTAATTTCGCTAACCAAAGGATAGCGCGCATTACCACCGGTGCATTGATCGTCAAAAGCAAGTTCGCTCATTTCATCAAGTTTGGCAAAGAATTCTTTTTCGTCAATACCGTATTCTTTAATTGATTTAGGTATATCAAGTTGCTCTTTAAGTTTTTCAATTGCTTTAACTAAAGAAGCAACGCGGCCGTCTTTATCAAGCCCGTCGCCAAGATGTAAAAATTGCGCGATTTTTGCATAGCGGCCTTTAACAAAAGGATATTTATATTGCGGGAAAAGACCTTGCTTTGTCGGTTTATCTGTTGCGTTAAATTCAATAATATAACTAATTAACAAAGCATTGGCAAGACCGTGCGGCACATGGAACATACCGCCCAGTTTATGCGCCATAGAGTGGCATAAACCAAGGAAGGCATTTGCAAAAGCCATACCGGCAATAGTTGCCGCGTAGTGCATTTTTTCCCTTGCCAAAGGAGCGTCTGCGCCTTTATCATAAGATTCCTTAAGATATTTAAAAATGAGTCTCAGGGCCTCTAGCGCTTGACCTTCTGTAAAGTTGGTTGACATTATTGAAGTATAGGCCTCTATTGCGTGGACCATAACATCAAGACCCGAATAAGCCGCAAGTTTTTTAGGCATATTCATAACGAAATCCGGGTCAACAATAGCCATATCGGGCGTAATTGCATAATCGGTAATGGCGTATTTTGTATTGGTTCTTTCGTCGGTAATAATGGTAAAAGGCGTAACCTCTGAACCTGTGCCCGAAGTTGTGGGTATTGCGACCAAAAGTGCTTTTTTGCCTTCTTCGGGTATGCTGTAAATACGCTTTCTTATATCCATAAATCTGGCTGCAATATCTTCAAAGGAAAGGTGCGGGTTTTCATACATAAGCCAAATCATTTTAGCCGCATCCATAGGCGAACCTCCGCCAAGACCGATAAACAAATCCGGTTTAAATTTTTCCGTCATTTTTAAAGCGGAATTGATTGTTGCAATATTAGGGTCGGGCAGAACACCGCTGAAAACCTCAAAAGAAATATTGAACTTTTCAAGCATATCTCCAACGGTTTTAACATAACCGCAGGTTTCCATATTTTTATCGGTTATGATTAAAGCGCGTTTTTTATCTTTAAGTTCGCTGATACCGATTTCAAGCGCGCCACGTTTAAAATAAATTTTTTGCGGAACGCGATACCAAAGCATATTTTCGCGTCTTTGGGCAATGGCTTTAATGTTTAAAAGGTGTTTTACTCCGATATTTTCACTTACGGAATTACCACCCCAAGAACCACAACCAAGCGTTAAGGAAGGTGCAAGTTTAAAGTTATAAACATCACCGATAGCCCCTTGCGAAGAAGGCATATTGATTAAAACGCGGCCCGTATGCATAAACTTTTCAAAAAATTCAATATTTTCTTTATTTGTTTCTTCGGTATATAAAACCGAAGTGTGGCCCGCGCCGCCAAGTTCAACAAGTGCTTCTGCGGTTTTCACGGCGTGCTTAAAATCTTTTGATTTATAGCAGGCAAGTATGGGAGAGAGTTTTTCGTGCGAAAAAACTTCTTGTCCGCCGATTTTTTCACACTCGGCAATTAAAATTTTTGTATCTTGCGGCACTGTTAAACTTGCCATTTCGGCAATTTTAAAAGCACTTTGTCCGACGATTGCAGAATTTAATTTAACACCATCGGGCATAATTGTTTTGGCTAGAAGGACTTTTTCTTCCGCGTTTACGACATAACAACCACGTAATTTAAATTCTTCTAAAACTTCTTTGTAAACTTGCTCGCAAATTATTATTGCCTGCTCGCTTGCGCAAATGACACCATTATCAAAAGTCTTACTCATAATAACAGAACTTACGGCCATTTTTATATCGGCAGTTTCATCAATAACAACAGGTGTGTTTCCCGCACCGACGCCGATTGCAGGCTTGCCTGAACTATATGCTGCGTGAACCATCCCCGGTCCGCCGGTTGCTAAAATCAAATTAACTCCGGGATGCTTCATAAGAGCATCGCTTAACTCGGTTGTGGGGTTTTCTATCCAACCGATAATGCCTTCGGGTGCGCCTGCTTTAACGGCGGCGTCAAGCACGATTTTTGCTGCCATAATAGTAGATTTTTTTGCTCTCGGATGGGGTGAAAAAATTATGCCGTTTCTTGTTTTTAAAGCAAGCAGAGATTTAAAAATTGCCGTAGAAGTAGGGTTTGTTGTAGGTATAATACCTGCAATTATACCAATAGGTTCTGCCACTTGGGCATAACCAAAAGAGTCATCTTCACTTATTACGCCGCAGGTTTTTGTATCTTTATAGTTATTGTAAATATATTCGGAAGCAAAATGATTTTTAATGACTTTATCTTCCATAACACCCATGCCGGTTTCTTCAACGGCAAATTTGGCAAGTTCAATTCTTGCGCGGGAAGCGGCAATAGCAGCCGCTTGAAAGATTTTATTTACTTTACTTTGACTGAAAGTGCTATATTCTTTTTGTGCTTTTCTTACTCTTTCTATAATTGAATTTAACTCTTCTAATGGCATAATATTCCCCTTAATATGGACTTATATTTATTATACAAAAATAGTTCTTTTGCGCTCTAGGTCAAAAGGCCTATTTATCTATGGGTCTTTTTACTCTGGACTTTTTTAGATATTTGATATATATTATTAAGTATAGAAACAAAAGAGAGGTTAAGTCATGAAAAGAATAATTGTATCCCTTTTTGCACTTTTGCTCCTTGTTCCGCTTGGCGCAAAAGATTTAAAAGTTCAAATCAACTCAAATATGCAAATCAGAGAATTTACATTTTTGAGAAATTACGCTATTGTAATCAATAAGGACCATTACTATGGCCCTATAAGCAAAGATGTCCGTCTTAAAGTGGAAGCAATAGGAGGCAAAAAACTTTCTCTATCTTTAAGTTATAAGAGTGGAAATACTTATAAGTATACAAGCCTTGGCACAACATCTTCAAGAGTGGATGTCGTTCAAACTTTGGGGAAAAATATAGATTTTACAAAAACTATTGATCCGAAAGTAAAACAAACAAGTAACCCTATAAAAAACTTTACCGATAGTTTTATTTCTTCACAAATTTTAAAAGAAACAACACCTTTCTTCAAATTCAAATTTAAAGAAGGTGATGAAGTAAAATTGCAAGGAACTATCCCCTTCTGGGGTATTCCCACCTTCTATGCTTCTTCAACCGGCAGCAAAATGTTCTACGTAGTCGAAAATGTGAATTTGGAACGATATTTATCTTTTGTAACAAATTGCGAACTTAGAAAAGCCAATAATATCGAGGCCTATAAAGCACAAGCAATTTTAGCAAGAACTTTTGCTTTACAGAAAACTTCCGAGAGAATTGACCAATACAAAAATCACCAAAAGACACTGTGGACAAATTTCCAATTAAGACCGGATGAAAGAGATCAGGCTTATCTGTGTAAGATGAGTGTGGAAGATTTAGACGATTATGCTTTCCCCAGTGATGATGTAAATAATGCCGTAAAATCCACTCAAAACTTAGTTGTAAGCAAAAACGGTAAATTAGAAGAAATTTATTACTGTGCCTACTGCGGAACCTGCTCTTATTGCAAAGATAATAAATGCTCTGCTACGGCAGGTGGAAGAGGCGATTGTCAAAATGGTTTAATTGACTATGCCAAGACAGGACATAACTATAAGCAAATTATAAATCATTATCACCCCAAAATAACAATTGTTAATTATAATGATCTTAATATTTACTATGGTTATAATGAGGCCGATCCTACACAGAAAATTGAAAATTCTTTCTTAGATCAAGAAAACATATTAAACTCTCAAAAACTGATTGAGCAAATGATTTAAAACCTTATGAAAAAGATTGTTCATCTTATTTTGTTTGTATTTTGTTTAATTTCTTGCACTTTGATTTGTCGCGCTTTGACAGATCAAAGTGCTCTTTTTACTACTGAACAAATGGCACCTTTAAAAAAAGACTTAAGACAAATAAAAGCAAATTGCTCTTCCATGTGTGCTTTATTTCCCGAAAATTTATTGAATGAAGCAAGAATGGACCCTTATTTATTTTATATTGTAGATAAAGACAATTCTCTACCTTCAAACTATACACCTACGGATTTGGTGGGTGAAGGTAAAGCAAAAGTCCGCCAAGAAACTTTTGATGCTTTTGAAAAAATGGCACAAGCCGCACAAAAAGAAGATATAAATCTTTGGATACTTTCTGGCTTTCGCTCCTTTCAAAGACAAACGGAAATTTATAACAGAAGTCTTGCCAACAGAGGACCGGAACATACCGATAAATTTATTGCCCGCCCGGGCCAGTCACAACATCAACTAGGCACAGCCGTTGATATAAACAGCGTTGAAAATTCTTTCGTTAATACAAAAGAATATGCTTGGCTTAAAGAAAATGCAGAAACTTTCGGTTTTAGTTTATCCTTCCCCGAAGGTCAACAAGAAAAAACCGGTTATGCTTTTGAGCCGTGGCATTATCGCTATATCACGCCGCTGGGTGCTACCTTACAAAAAATATATTTTCATGATAGTCAAGTCGATTTTTTAAATACTCTTAATGCCTGCCTTGAAGAAAATTGCTACAATATGTAGTATATGATAACTTTAGATGAAATTAAGAAAACGGCAAAACTTGCCAAAATCGAAATAACCGAAGAAGAAGCAACCCTTTATACAAAACAACTTGATGCTGTTTTACAGTGGGTTGCCAAATTACAAGAAATTAAAACCCAACCTACTAAACAGGGTGGGGTTTCTTGCACTTATCAAAGAGAAGATTCCCCCGTATCTTTTGAAGATACCGCCGCGTTAAGAAATGCTTTTAACGATAAGAAAGATAATTTTTTAAAGGTAAAAAAAGTTCTATGAAAACAGCCCGCCAAATACTTAGCGAAATAAAAGAAGGCAAAACAACCGCCGTTAAAACCGTTTTAGAAAGTTTAAAAGTTATCAAAGAATTAAACCCTAAAATCAACGCTTTTTTGGAAGTTTACGAAGAAGAAGCCCTTAAAAAAGCCGAAGAAATAGATAAAAAACCTCTTGAACAAAGAGGGCGCCTTGCCGGATTGCCTATCGCCATAAAAGATAATATTTTATACAAAGGACACAAAGCAACTTGCGCAAGCAAAATGCTTGAGAACTTTGTTGCGCCTTATAATTCAAGTGTAGTAGAAAAACTACTTAAAGAAGATGCCATAATTATCGGCAGAACAAATATGGATGAATTTGCTATGGGTTCTTCAAATGAAAACTCCGCTTTCGGCGTGGTTAAAAACCCCCACGATTTAACAAGAGTGCCCGGCGGCTCCAGTGGCGGCAGTGCCGCAGCCGTTGCAAGCGGTATGGTAAGCGTTGCCCTCGGTAGTGATACCGGCGGCTCAGTACGCCAACCTTCTGCTTTTTGCGGAGTTTGCGGTGTAAAACCAACTTACGGTTCTGTTTCAAGATACGGACTTATTGCTTTTGCTTCAAGTTTAGACCAAATTGCTCCCATAACTTTAGATAGCCAAGATAATGCCTTTATTTTAAGTATTATCAGCGCGGAAGATAAAAAAGATTCTTCCTACACAAAACCTTTTATTCTAAAAGAAGAAAATATTAAAGATTTAACCATCGGTATCCCCTCAGACTTTCTTGAAGGCTTAAATGAAGAAATTCTAGCCGCTATAAACAATACTAAAGAAACTTTTATAAAACAGGGTATAAAAATTAAAGAAATAACTTTGCCATACGCGAAGTATTCTTCCCCCTGTTATTATATTTTAGCCGGTAGCGAAGCCAGCAGTAATCTTGCCCGTTTTGACGGCCTTAGATATGGTTTTAGCGATAAAACAGCAAAAGATTTAGAAGATACTTACTTAAAAGATAGGGCAAAATTCGGACCGGAAGTTAAACGCAGAATTATGACCGGCACTTACTCTCTTGGCAGCGCACACGCACAAGATTACTATTTACAGGCGCAAAAAGTTAGAGAGATTATCAAAGAAGATTTCCAAAGAGCCTTTAAGGAAGTTGATATTATCTTAATGCCGACGACACCCAGCACGGCTTTTAAACTCGGCGAAAAAATAAATAATATTTTGGAATTATACTTGGCGGACTTATATACCGTTCCTGCTAATATGGCAGGTTTGCCGGCTTTGTCTGTGCCTTGCGGTAAAGATAAAAACAATTTACCTATCGGCATTCAGTTATACGGTAATTATTTTGACGAAAACAAACTTTACGGACTGGCAAAAATTTTAGAGCAGAGGTAAAAAATGTTTGCGGAATTTTCTTGCGGCGGAGTTATTTTAGAAAACAATAAAGTCCTTCTTGTTCAGGTTAAGAGCATGAAGGGACGCAAGATTTGGACTTTCCCCAAAGGCCATATTGAACAAGGGGAAACCCCGCGTCAGGCCGCTTTAAGAGAAGTGCTTGAAGAAACCGGTTATAAGGCCTCTATTGTTAAACCTCTTTTAAAAGTGCGTTATGCTTTTACCTTAAAGGGCAGATATGTCCGCAAAGTGGTTCAATGGTATTTAATGAAGAAACTTGGGCGTATAGGCAAACATGACCCTTCGGAAATTTTGGCAATAAATTGGGTTTCAATAAACAAAGCAAAAGAAATGGTGGAATATCCAAGCGATAAACGCTTACTTGAACTTGTGGAAGAAGAAAACGCTTTGCTTACAAAAAATATTTCAGAAGTTCTATAAATCAAAATATCTCATAAAAACGGCCCTGACTTTAAAAAATCAGGGCTGTTTTATTTTCCTTAAACCTTTTATTTCAGAAGAGGTGTAATAATTTTTAAAAGCGGTGCAATAGTAAGCGCAACAATTGAAATAAGTTTCATCAAAACATTTAAGGAAGGTCCCGCGGTATCTTTAAACGGATCGCCGACAGTATCACCTATAACTGCGGCTTTATGTTGCTCGGTGCCTTTACCGCCTTCTTGTGATTCAATATATTTTTTAGCATTATCCCATGCCCCGCCGGAATTTGCCATAAACAAAGCAAGCATAACGCCGGAAACGGTTGTCCCTACAATTAAACCGCAAAGCATTAAAGGACCGAATACAAAACCTACCAAAGCAGGTGAAATAATACCTATTAAAGCAGGTAAAATCATTTTTTTAATAGCCGAAGTCGTGGAAATATCCACACATTTTTTATAATCGGGAGTTTGCTTGCCTTCTAAAATGCCGGGCATTTCTTTAAATTGACGGCGTACTTCAATAACCATATCATTAGCCGCTTTACCCACCGCATCCATTGCTAAAGAGGAAAATAAGAAAGGTAACATCGCTCCTAAAAATAAACCTGCCATCATAAAGGGATTTGCCATATTAACAATGTCTATACCTACGGAGACTCTGTATGCTTCAAACAAAGCAAGAGCCGTTAAAGCAGCAGAACCTATGGCAAAACCTTTACCGATTGCCGCTGTGGTATTGCCTACGGCATCAAGTTTATCGGTTCTTTGGCGGACTTCAGGGGCCATATTTGTCATTTGTGCTATGCCACCTGCATTATCGGCAATAGGTCCGTAAGCATCAACGGCAAGTTGAACACCCGTTGTCGAGAGCATACCAAGCCCAGCAATTGCCACACCGTATAAACCGGAAAATTTATAAGATAAAACAACCGCTAAAGAAATAAATATAGCAGGCCACATTGTCGAAAGCATACCAACCCCTAAGCCTGATATGATATTGGTAGCAGGTCCGCTTTTAGAGTTTTCAGCAATTAATTTTGTATGTTTTTTACCTTCTGCCGTATAATAATCGGTTATAAGACCTATTAAAATGCCGCAAATTAAACCTATTAAAACAGCATAGTAAATACCGCTATAACAATAAGTTCGATAACCAAAAATAAATTTTTTCGGTGCAAACATTTTTATTGCCGGAAAAGCAAAAACAGCAAATAATAGCGACGCCAAATAAAGGCCTTTATTTAAAGCCCATTGCGGATTTATTCTTCTGCCGATTTTTACAGCAAAAGTTCCCAATATGGAAGAAACTATGCCCAAAGCCGAAAGAATTAAGGGTAAGTAAATTAAACTCAATTCATTTTTTGAAGAATAAATAGTAGCCGTTGCGCCAATAACAAGAGAACTTAAAATTGCACCGCTGTAAGATTCAAATAAATCAGCCCCCATACCGGCAACATCGCCCACATTATCGCCCACATTATCGGCAATAGTAGCGGGATTTCTTGCATCATCTTCGGGAATATTACTTTCAACTTTACCGACTAGATCCGCACCCACATCAGCCGCTTTTGTATAAATACCGCCGCCTACACGGGCAAACAAAGCAACGGAACTTGCTCCTAGTGAAAACCCTGTTAAAACAGGCAAAAGGGTTTCCTGCATAACTTCTCTTGAAGAACCAAAAACCAAAATATAGATATAAGCCAAGGTCGAAATACCCAGTAAAGAAAGACCTACAACACTAAGACCCATTACTGTTCCGCCGCCAAAGGCGACCCTTAAGGCCTCATTTAAGGACTTTTTTGCCGCACAGGCCGTTCTGGCATTGGTAAAGGTAGCAACTTTCATCCCGACAAAACCCGCAAGACCGGAGAAACATGCCCCTACCATAAAGGAAACAGCAACCCAACTTAAATAACCTTTATTAGAAACCGCAAGCAAGAGTGCAACGAAAACCACAACAACAAAGAGAACTTTATATTCTCTTGTTAAGAAAGCACTTGCCCCTTCTTGAATAGCATTACTGATAACTTTCATCGCTTTTGTTCCGCGCGGTTTTTTGTAGACATTTATTGCTTTAATAAATGCCGTAAGTAAAGCAATCAAAGAAATTACAATCGGAATTAACAATAATTTATTCATTTTTCCTCCTTAGTTTCGTATAGTTTCAAAATCTTGGGAAATACTTTTGTAAACACTTCCACTACTTTAGGGTCAAAATCTATCCCTGCTTTAGAAACCATATAATCATAGGCTTTTTGCGGTTGCCAAGCCTGTTTATAAACACGTTTCATACATAAAGCATCAAAGACATCCGCTACGGAAAGGATTCTTGCTTCAAGAGGTATTTCTTCCCCTTTTAGCCCCTTAGGGTAACCGGTGCCGTCCCACTTTTCATGGTGGGCAACGCTCATTTTATAAGCCGTTTCCAAAATTTTTGATTTAGCGCCTTTAAGTATTTTTTCGCTATACTCTGTGTGCTGTTTCATCATTTCATATTCTTTCGGGGTAAGTTTACCGGGTTTTAATAAAATATGGTCTGGTATAGAAACTTTTCCTATATCGTGCAGCAAACTTGCATTTTTAATCTGTTCTACTTCTAAAGAAGAGAATCCTAATTCAACAGCCATCATTTCGCAAATTGCGCTGATATGAGCAAGGTGAGTTTTGGTATCATATTGGTCACGATATTCCGCCGCAACGGCAAGGCGGTAAATCGTTTCAAGATTAGCAAGTTTGACTTCTTCGTAAAGAGCAGCAATTTCAATGTTTCCGCCGGCAAGTGTCGCAAGCAATTTTAAAAGTCCTTCGTCGCGGGAATTAAAAGGCGTATTATCTTCTTTATTGTTCAGTTGAAATACTCCTATAACTTTGCCTTCTTTATTTTTTAAAGGAACCGCTAAAAGAGAAGTCGTCTTAAAACCGGTAATAATATCAAGTTCTTTAGAAAATCTTTCATCGCTGTAAGCATCGGCAATATTTATTGTATGCCCGCTTTTTGCAACAGCGCAGGCTATATTATTGCCGTGCAAAGGCAAATGTATTTCGCTATATTTCAAACCTTTACCGCTTGCTATTTTAGACCAAAATTCATTGCGGCTGTCGTCTTTGATAAAAATAAAGCAACGTTTAACACCTATAATCTTTTGTATTTGTTCTGTTATTAAACTGAGCAAACTATCCAAACTATTATGGTGCGAAATCTGCCTTCCGAACTCAGTCAGTAAGTTTAGTTTCTCTTGGGCATCTAATACGCCATTATTTTGTTTTTCCGTTTCCATTTATAATCTGTGCCAAACTAAAAATATCCAATTTTACTTTGTATTTTCTTTTAAGTCTATCATAGAAAACTTTATCTTCCGCGCAAAGCGCAAGAAGAGTTTTACCCTCATACTTTTTTAAAGAAGAAGCAAAGAGTTTTTCTTCTTCCAAAGATAAAGAACGCCAAAACCTATTTGCCGGCGTATGTAAGAGGTTCTGCGTAAACTCTACAAAAAAATTAGACTTTAAGCAACAGGGGAAAAGATTTTCTTCTTTTTCTTTAAAAGAATTATTGTTTATAACGTAAAAATTATTTTTTTGTAAGAGAGATTTATCCGTCGGTGAAAGTAACTCAATCTTTTTAAAATTATGAAATTTTTTAAGAAAACGCCAAATAATAATATTATCCGTAACCAAGCGAACTTTACCAAGAGAATTTATTTCTTTTTTTAAGTTTTTAAGGATAAAAGCAAGCATATCCTTATCCCCTTGATAGAGCACTTCGTTTATATAAACAGACTGTTTTGATACTCTTGCATCACTTAGCGAAGCAAGACTCGAAGAAGCAAATTTTAAACCTTCTTTAGAAGTTAAAAGCAAAGTTTTTGTCTCTTCTTTTTTGGCTTGTTTAATATTTTTAAAAAAAGTAAAGAAAAAGAATAAGAAGGAAGGATATTTGTGATAAAAATTGAAATATTTAGTCCTAAAAGTTGCCTTAGCAAAAAAACTTTTTAAATCAAAAATAAAATTATCTATTCTCAAATCTACGGCGCAAAACTCACTGCATTGCCCGCATTGGGCGCAAGAGTTAATACATTTTAAAAGCATTTCTTCATTTTCCTTTAAGTCGATTTTACGCTCTAAAAGAAATTGTAATAATTGAACGCGCCCACGCGGAGAAAAATTTTCCATATTAAGCGTTTTATAAGAAGTACACCCTTGTAAACAAGCCCCGCAACGCGTGCAACGCGCGGTATCTTCTTTAAGATAAGCATACCTGCGAGCGAAAGTTATAGCATTTTTACTAAAATCTTGGCTTTTCAACGGGTTGTTTTTTAAGTTCAAAGACATAAAAATCCTCTAATTTATTAAATTTGTTTGAAGGGTCAAAAATCTTTTTTAAAGCGGTGTGAATAGTTGCCGGCCTAAAAGAACCTTGTATATTTGCTTTTAAAGGTTCTTTTGTGCCTTTGGCAAAAACTCTTATAGTTAAAGCCGTTATTAAAGCATAAGCACCGCAAGAGCCACATAAAAATCTTATTAAATCATAACCGGCAACATTTTTAAGCATTTTGCCGCCGATATTATAAATTTCGCCACTAGGTAAAATAAATTCAAGTTCCGTTACATAATCTGCCATAGTTTTAAAACTGCCGTCGGCAAAAGCCTTGCCGACAGTTCCTTTAAAGGCAGAGTCTATGGGCAAACTCATATTATGTTTATTTAGAAAACTCTCAAGTTCGCTGACAAGGCAACCAGCCTGCACTTTTACAAGCCAATTTTTCTTATCCAGTTCAATAATTTCTTTTGCTTGCGAAAGTAAACTTTCAGTTATTTTTAATTCTTTTGCCTGTGTCACTTTTTCCTGTAAAGCGATAATGTTTTGTTGTTTTGCCTGATAGGGTTCTTTACTACTTGATGTTGCCAAAGGCAAAATTTTATCCGGATTTGCCAAATTTAAAGGGTCTAAAGTCTTTTTGATTTGGCGCATAAGATTTAAAGTTTTTTCATCATACATTAAAGCCATAGCAGAGCGTTTTTCTATACCTATGCCGTGTTCTGCGCTGATACTTCCGCCGATAGAAGAAATGAATTTATATATCTCTTTTGTTGCTTTGTTGATTTGTGTATTAAGATATAAATTGGAAGAATCAAACACTATATTAGGGTGGATATTACCGTCGCCTGCGTGAAAGACTATTCCTGCTTGTATTTGATAATCGGCCAAAATCTTTTTAATTTGTTTAATAGCCAAAGTCAAATCACTTCTGGCGACACAAGGATCTAAAGAAATAATTGTTTTATTTAAACGGGCAAGCGCGCTACACGCAGTTTTGCGCCTTGCCCAAAGTTCTTGGGCTTGTTTTTGCTCGGCTACTATAAAATCTGTAACACCGTTTTCCTTGCAGATTTTTTTAATTTTATCTAGGTAGGCATCTTCTTCTATTTCTATTAGCAAAGAGGCTTCCTTGCCACAAGTGTTTAAAGAAACTTCATCTAAGGCTTCTAAAGCACTGGGCACTATTCCTGAAGCAATAATTTTTTCGACACTTGTCATTGCCTGTTCTAAAGTTTTAAAATCAACCTGTAAAGTTATTTTGTTTTTAGGCAAAGGTAATATCTTTAACCACAGACGGGATATTACGCAAAGAGTGCCTTCCGATTTTAAAAGGAAAGAAAGCAAATCCGGTCCTTGAAAACCACGCTCTAAATGCATTAAGGCACCTTGTGCAGTTATTAAATCTGCCGCTAAAACATTTGCTAAAGTCGAACCGTATTTCAAAGTTTTTGCACCACCGGAATTTAAAGAAGCATTGGCCCCGATAGAGCAAAAAGCACTTGACGCGGGATCACCGGCGAAGAAAAACCCCTTTTCAAAAAGTGCCTCTTGTAAATCGCCGTTTAAAACTCCGCATTGAACAACCACTATGCCTTTTTTAGTATCTATTTTTTCTATTTTATTTAAAGGTTTTAAATTTAGTATTACCCCGCCTTTTAAAGGCACGGCTGCGCCGTCATGATTAGTTCCGCAGGAACGCGCCGTATAAGGTATTCTATAACGTATTAAAAGATTAATAAGAGGCCAAAGTTTTTCTGCTTCCGTTATATTTAAAACAGCCTGTGGCACGCTTTTTACCGGACTGCCGTCAAAACCGTTTAATAAAAGACTTATGGAATCGCAAAAAACATTTTGAGGACCAAGTAAGTCTGCAATTTCTTTCTTTGCCTTGTAAAAGTTATTTATCATCATCTTATTATAGTGTATAATTTATGTATGGCAAAATCTACTCTCAAGCCGCTTATGGTATTAAGCGATGCACACGGTTTTTATCATTCTCTATCGGCAGTTCTAATTCATGCGGGTTTAATTAACCCGGAATTAATTTGGACCGGCAAAAACACTGTTCTTATACAAATGGGCGATATTATCGACCGCGGACAAGATCATAAAGCCATTGATATGCTGCTTGATTTACTACAAGCGCAGGCAAAAAAAGAAAAAGGACAAGTTATACGTTTGCTTGGTAATCACGAACTTGAAATTTTAAGAAAAAATTATTTTGTTACCTCTATGCCTTATTGGGAAATAGAACCTTTTAGAACTAAATTAATAGGCGATATTTTGTGCGGTAAAATACAAGCCGCTTGGGCAGGCAGAGGTTATTTATTTACCCATGCGGGTTGTTGCGATGCTTTATTTAATGTGCTAAAAAAAGATTTACCCGCAAAAGTTACTCCGCAAAGTTTCGCAAAATTATTAAATGAAATTTTACTTGAAAGTGTTAAAAAAGATGACTTTACCCATCCTATATTCTATATAAGTCAAACAAGAGGCGGCATTAACCCATTTGCAGGTATTTTTTGGGCGGATATAAATGAACTTTTGGAAAGCCACTCCTCTTGCCCTTTCAAACAAATAGTCGGGCATACTATGGTACCTAAAATCTTAATCAGCAAGGATAAAAAAATTACTTGTGTTGATGTGGGTATGCCAAGAGTTTTTGAAGGCACCTTTGAATATATTAAATTCAAAAATACCAATTACGAAGTAGTAAAAATAGAGGAATAAAAATGTCTAATGAAATTGAAAAATCTTTTAATGACCTTATCAAAACATTAAAGGCCTTAAGAGGTCCTAACGGCTGCCCTTGGGATAAAGCCCAAACTCACCAAAGTTTAATTAAATGCTTAAGAGAAGAAAGCCAAGAAGTTATTAACGCCATAGAAAAACAAGACGACGAAAATTTAAAAGAAGAACTTGGCGATTTGCTTTTACAAGGGTTTTTCCACGCTTTAATAGCCGAAGAAGAAAAACGCTTTACTCTTCAAGATGTTCTTGACGGCTTAAATAAGAAACTTATTACACGCCACCCGCATGTTTTCGGTGATGCAAAAGCAAGCACACCCGAAGAGGCCCTTGCCCAATGGAAAGCCGCAAAACTTAAAGAAAGAGCGAACAAAAACAAGTAATAAGGCAAAGAATCTCATTATTTTATATACTATATTTATAATACTATTAGGGGAGAAAAAATGAAAATACATTCCTTCAAAGTTACACCGAATTTACCGGAAAATATGAAATTTCTGGAAGAACTTTCAAATAATATGTGGTTTGCTTGGAACTGGCCGGCAATAACCTTATTTCTTAAAATAGATGAAAAATTATGGGAAGAATCCCAAAGAACACCGAAATGGCTTATGGCAAGCGTTTCCCAAAAACGCCTTGAAGAGTTAAGCCGCGATAAAGATTTTATTGACCACTTAAATTTTGTGGAAAAATTATACCGTAATTATCAAAACAACAAAGATACTTGGTTCAACCAAAATAAAGGCGCAGGAAAGGAAAATTTCCTTACCGCTTATTTCTCTATGGAATACGGTATCGGCGAAGGATTGCCTATTTATTCAGGCGGTCTTGGTATGCTTTCAGGCGACCATATTAAAAGTTCAAGCGACCTTGGTTTACCTTTAATCGGTGTTGGTTTATTTTACCAAAAAGGTTATGTAAAACAAGTCTTAAATAAAGACGGTTGGCAAGGCGAAGAATATCCGGAAAATGACTGGGCGCACATGTCCGTTGAAGCCGTACGTAATCAAGACGGTAGTAATTTAACCGTAGATATTCCTTTAGGCAGAGAAATTGTTAAAGCAATGGTTTGGCGCGTGCCGGTAGGCAGAACTTCCCTTTATCTTTTAGATACCAACTTGCCCGAAAATGCTCCCGCCCATAGAACTATTACCGAACAACTTTACGGCGGTGACAGAGAAAACAGAATCAAACAGGAAATCATTTTGGGTATCGGCGGCGTAAAAGCCTTAAAAAGTATGGGTATGAACCCAAGCGTTTATCATATCAACGAAGGTCATTCCGCTTTTTTACTTTGCCAACGTATAATTGATATTATGCAGGAAAAGAAAATTTCCTTTGAAGAAGCAAGAGAAATTGTTTGGGCGACTTCCGTTTTTACGACTCACACTCCCGTTATTGCAGGTAATGAACATTTTGATTTTAATTTAGTTAAAAAGTTTATGGAACCTTATGTAGCGCAACTCGGTATCGGTTGGGACGCATTTTTGGATTTAGGTAAAGAAACCCCGCAATCTCCGATGTTCTGTATGACTGTTTTTGCTTTAAAATTATCCGCTTATTTAAACGGTGTTGCAAAATTACACGGTGTTGTATCAAGAGAAATGTGGAAAAACATTTGGCCCGGTCTTAATGTAAACGAAGTGCCTATAACAAGTATTACAAACGGCGTCCATATGCCAAGTTGGGTCAGCCACGAAGCAAGTGAACTTTATAAAAAATATGTTTACGGTGGCAATGACGATATGACCCGCTTTGAACAAAGCCAATGGAATAAAGTAAAAGATATTCCTGATAATGAACTTTGGAAAACTCACTCTGTAAGAAAAGAGAAACTTATCAACCATATCAGAAGCAAAGCCATCGCTCAGTCAAGGAGATTATCTTCTAACTTCTCAAGAAGTGCCGGACATATTTTGAAACAAGATATTTTGACTATCGGTTTTGCAAGAAGATTTGCTACTTATAAAAGAGCAACCTTGCTTTTTAAAGATTTAAACCGTCTTTCCGAAATCGTAAATAATCCGCAAAGACCGGTTCAATTTATTTTTGCCGGTAAAGCACACCCCGCAGATACCGCCGGTAAAGAATTTATTAAGCAAATTTTCAATATTATGCAAGACCCTCGTTTTAAGGGCAAAATTGTCTTTGCCGAAGATTATAATATGAACCTTGCAAGATATATGGTACAAGGCGTGGACGTTTGGCTTAACAACCCTGTTCGCCCGATGGAAGCATCCGGCACAAGCGGTATGAAAGCGGCTTTAAACGGTGCTTTGGCACTTTCTATTTTAGACGGCTGGTGGGATGAGGTAGGTCCTTGTGATTTCAGTTGGTCTATTGTAGGCGCACAAAGTTATAAAAATGATACCGAAAGAGATGAAGTCGAATCCCAAGCACTTTATAACTTAATTGAACAGGAAATTGCTCCGATTTACTATGACAGAAATAAAGATAATTTGCCGACAAAATGGATAGAAAAAATGAAAACTTCCATTGCTACTATTGTTCCTTTCTTTAATACAAACAGAATGGTACAAGAGTATTATGACCGTTTCTATACAAAAGCCCATTATTACGGCAATATCTTAAATACCAAAGGCAATACTGCAGCCCTTGCTAAATGGAGAACCGAAATTGACGCAAATTGGTCAAGAGTTTCTATTGAAGATACAACAGGCAATATAGACAGAAATGTGCTTGTAGGCGAAACTTTGAAATTTACCGCAAGAGTTACTTTGGGTAATTTAAAGCCCGAAGATGTGGTTGTTCAACTGCAACTCGGTTTAAGAGGCCTTGGCGGTGCTTTTGAAAGTATGAAAGATACAGAAATGACCTTTAAAACTAAAGAAGGTAATACCTATATCTATGAAGTAGAAATTAGACCGGAACTCAGCGGCCGTCGCGATTATGCGATGAGGGTTATTCCTTTCAATAAAAATATCCCCCATCCCTTCACACCTATTCACGTAAGGTGGGAAAATTAAATAAACTTATTTATTTAAGCAAATAAAAATCCCCTCTTATACGAGGGGATTTTTTATTTTTTTAAAAACTCTTATTTACTATAAGCATCCATTGAGGATAAAATGCCATGAGGATCTTGAACTAAACCGGTATCTGCTAAGATATAGTTTCTAAGTGATTCATTAACTTTATCCTTCATTTCTGCTATACTTAACTTTTTACCGTTAGTGGCCGGATATTTACGATTCATTATTCCCAAAACTTTGCCATAAAGTCTTGGATTTAAAACTTTTATGGTAGACAGCACATATTCAAAATCTTCTAAACATCCTTCTGCATTTTGAGCCCAAACTTTAGAACCGAAATCTTGGCTGTTATAGTGCCTTAAAACGCATTTAAATTTTTCTTCAATTATTCCCGTAGTTTGCTTGACATCAGGTTCATTCTTTTGTAAATAACCAAACAACCACAAAGCATCCTGATAAGGTTGAGCACCTAAAGAATCAATCAGATTATCGGTATCTCTTATTTGCGAACCTTCAAAAGGCAAATAACCGTTTACAAAATCCAAAATACTAGAAAGACTTCTATAACCACGTTGGGTGGGAATTTCCACATCAATAACACTCATTGTTGCGTAAAAAGCACCTGTATTCTGATTTTTGAGTGCTATTAAAGCAGGACTTAAATCCCTCTCCAAAGGTGTTACATAGTTTTGAGCAAGAAAATCGAGTCTATCACTTCTGCGAGAACTCAATTCTTTAATGGCGGCAAAAACATTGTTGATTTCTCCTGCAGAAGCGGGGTATTCCTTTTTAACTTTTTCCAATTTTGCAGAAACCTGTTCCATTATGCCATTAGGATCCTGTTGATTTATTTCTTCGGCCAAAGTCTTAATATCTTCCCCTGCAAAAGCAGCAATACTTGCCTTTATTTCTTTCATTTCATCTTGCACTTTAGCACAAAAAGCATTGCCCGTAAGAGCGGCAATACATATAAGCGACACAAAAAGTATATTTCCCTTTTTCATAAAACATCCTCCCTTTAGAACTTCTTAATTAAATTATGACATATAAATAGAATACGGACAAGGGACAAAGGACCTAAATAAAATGTTTTTTGGACCTATATACTTTTGGGTCTAAAGTCCCATAAAAAATCCCCTCTTGAGTGAGGGGATTTTACACGATATCTTAAAATTTCTATTTGTATAAGGGACTGTAAGCATCCATAGAAATCAATATCCTTTCAGGGTCATATACCTCCGCAGTGGAAGGCAAACCCGCATTACTAAAGATTTCATTCACTTTAAAAACCATTGTAGAAATACTGTAAGAACTTTTTGTTTTAGTATTATACTCACGATTAATAATGCTGGAAACTATATCAAAAAGATGAGAATATGTTTCTCTTAATTCTCTAAGAACACTTTCCAAATCTTCCAAATTACCTTCGAAATTTTGAGCATCTTCCTTGTTTTTATAAGTAAGCAATTTTTCTATATTGAAAGCGAAATATTGTATTTTCTCTTTAACAAGTCCAATATGTTTCTGTGAGGGATATTCTTTTTGTAACTGGGTAAGTCTGTTTGAAACATCGCTTAAAGCATCCGCTTGCATAGCACGAATAAGACCGTCTGTATCTCTTATTTCTACCAAACTGGGCAAGAATCTATCGGTTTTTTCATAAAAATTATAAATACTATAAGAATCGCCTTCAACATTATATTTGGTATCGATAACACCTACCGTAGCATTAAACGCCACGATATCCTGTTTTCTTAATGATACAAGATGAGTACTCAAACTTTCTACCGGAGTTAACAAATTTTGGGATACAAATTCGCCAGTGCCGCCAATTTCAAGACGGGATATGATTTCTTTTATATCTCCCAAAATTGCGGAAATACTGCCTGCACTGTTAGGAAAAGTCCTCTTAACTTTCGCAAGTTTTAAGATGATTCTTTCAAAAGAAGGATCAACCGCATTATGATTTTTCTTATTATTTTCTTCACTCAAAGCCGTTTTTAAGATTTTGCTATCTTCCTCAGCAAGAAAAAGAATACTGTTCTTTAACTCTTTAGCATTATCTTGCACTTTTGTGCAGAAAGCATTACCGGCTAAAGCGGCAACCATTACAAGCGACACAAAGAGAATATTTGTTTTTTTCATAAATATTTTTCTCCTTTACAACCTCTTAATTAAATTATGCCATATAATCTAGAATACCAGCAAGAGACAAAAGACCTATTATTTTAAAGAGGCATCTCTTAGGACTTCAGCAAGAGTCGGATGGGCAAAAACCATGTTTGAAAAATCTTCCAGTGTATTCTTATTTTTTATAGCAAGAGCAACTAAATGTATAAGTTCGCCTGCCTGCGCACCGACAATTTGCGCTCCCACGATTTTTCCTGTTGATTCTTCCGTTAAAATTTGGGCAAAACCATCACTTTCATTTTGGCTTAAAGCACGACCGTTTGCTAAGTAGAAACTTTTGTGCGCTTTTACTGGAAAAGAGGCCTTTTCTTTTGTTAAGCCTATACTTGCGGCTTCCGGATGGATATATAAGACGGTGGGTATTAAATTATTATCATAAGACCCTTTGCCCGTTAAAATATGATTTACTGCCGCTTGCGCTTGGGCGCTTGCCGCGTGGGCAAGCAAGGAAAGGCCCGTAATATCGCCGATTGCGTAAATATTATCCCGAATTAACATTGTTTGAGGATCAACTTTTACCCCCTTTCTATCATAGTTAATGTTTAGGACTTCCAAGTTTAATGCAGATAAATCAACCGTTCGGCCAAGAGCGATCAAAACTTCTTCAGAAGAAATTTCTTCACCGTTTTCAAGGATAACAATTTTATTTTCGCCGTCAATTTTTAAATCTTTTGCTCCGATACCTGTTTTTATTGTTATACCGCTTTTTTCAAGAGAGGTTTTTACGGCACGGCTTATATCCTGCCCCATAACTTGCACGATAGCAGGTAATTTTTCCACCAAAACGACTTTCACACCGAGAGCATTAAAGAAATAAGCAAATTCACACCCGATAGCCCCCCCACCGAGTATAGTTATAGTTTTTGGCAATTTTTCCAGATTAAAAACTTTACTGTTATCTAAAAGTTTATCTTTATATTTTTCAAAAGCAGGCGGATAAAAAGCCATAGAACCGCAAGCAAGAATAAGAGCGTCAAAAGTTATTTCCTGTTCATTTGCGATAACTGTTTTATTATCTTTTATTTTTGCCTCTCCTTTGATTACATTTATTTTTGCGCTTTTGTATAGAAACTCTAGGCCGCGCTTTAAACGCATAATCACATTTTTGCGACGCTCTTGTATTTTGGAAAAATCATAAGAAGCGGTTAAGCCGGAAAGTTCTTGTTCTTTTGTGCTGTATTTGGCAATTTCTTTTAAAGAGGCAAATTCATGCGCACAAGAAAGCCAAGTTTTAGAAGGTATACACCCGCAATTTAAGCAAACTCCGCCGAGTTCCCCTTTTTCTATCAAAGTAACTTTTGCACCAAGTTTTGTCGCTTTTAAAGCCGCTTCCTGTCCTGCGGGACCGGCACCGATAATAACAATATGTTTTTCCATTTTTATAAACCGCCTGTTTTTAGTTCTTAATAAAAGTATATAATATTTATATGAACCCAAAACCTTCTTTTTTAGGACACCGAGAACGTTTACGCAAAAAATTTATAAAAAACGGTCTTGATTCCTTTTTGCCACACGAAATTTTAGAAATACTTTTAACTTATTCCATACCCAGAAAAGATACTAAACCTATTGCTTGGGCTTTACTGAAAAAATTCGGTTCTTTAAGTGATGTCCTTGATGCAAAAGAAGAAGACTTATTAAAAGTAGACGGAGTAGGTTCTTCAAGCGTCGTTTTATTAAAACTCATGCGCGGTATAATGCGCAGTTATTCTTTGGAAAAGATTCAAGAAAGAAAGGAGATATCTTCGCCGGAAAGCGTGCTTGATTTTTGTAGGGCTTCCCTACAAGGCAAACAGGAAGAGGCCTTTGAAGTTATTTTTTTAACTGTCCGAAATACCGTTATCACCGTTGAAAGATTATGTCAAGGAACACTTGATAAAGCCCAAATATCACCCAGAAAAATTTTAGAAAAAGCATTTGCTTATAATGCCGCCGGTTTGATTTTTATACATAATCACCCTTCCGGTGAACCTAAACCTTCAGATGAAGATAAACATTTAACCGAAACTTTAAGCCGTCTTGCAACCCCGCTGGGAATTATGGTTTTAGACCATATTATCGTAGGCAGAGGGAAGTTCTTTAGTATGAAGGCAAATGCTTTTATTACTAACGAGGAAGGAAATAAATGACTACTCTTTTAAAACAAGTTTTAAAAAAGCAAGTTTATCCTGCTATGGGTTGCACGGAACCGGTATCAACTGCCCTATGCGCGGCAAAAGCAGCAAGTTTGGTTAAAGGTAAAATTATTAAAGCCAATATCTTTGTTGATAATGCGACTTATAAAAACGGCCTTGCAGTGCGTCTACCGAACACAAAAAAGGAAAGAGGCAATTTGCTTGCTGCCGCACTTGGTTTAATTATAAAAAAGCCGGAACTTGATATGGAAATTCTAAAGGCGGCAACCCCTGCTAAAGTTAAAGAGGCAAAAAAACTTTTAACAAATGATATCGTACAACTTAAAGTCAAAAACAAAAAAACTTTTTATATTGAAACCCAAGTTTTAACAGATAAAAAAGAAAAAGCAACTGCTATTATATGCACACATCACACTAATTTTGTTTATCTTTCTTTAAACGGAAAAATTTTAAAAAACGAAAAAAACATAAAAAAGGAAACAAACTCTTTTAATGACCTTTTAAAAAATGCCACTTTAGTAAGTTTGGTAAAAGAAGCAAATAAGGCAGACAAAGAAGATTTAAAATACATCAAGAAAGGTATTTTGATGAATCTAAAAATTTCAAAAGAAGGGAAAAAATTAAAAAAAGTCGGTTATTATTTACAAAGTTTGGTAGATAAAAAAATATTAAGTAAAAATATCGTAAATAATACTAAAATACTTTGCGCACAGGCCGCCGATGCTCGTATGGACGGCATCGCTTTACCTGTTATGAGCAGCGGCGAAAGCGGCAATCAGGGCATTGTGGCAATCCTTGCGCCTTACAATGTAGGGAAATCCCTAAAAGTAAAAGAAGAAACTATTTTAAAAAGTATTGCTTTATCCCATTTATTAAATGCCTATGTAAAAACTTGGACCGGCGGACTTGCCCCTATTTGCGGCTGCGCTATTGCAGCAGGTGTGGGTGCGGCTGCCGCTTTAGTCTATCAGCAAAAGGGTGCGGATATACAAAAAATAACCCTTGCCATAAATAACATAATAAGCGATATCGGCGGTATGCTTTGCGACGGGGCTAAAAGCGGTTGCGCTTTAAAAGTTGTCAGTTCCGTTGACAGCGCTTTAAGGGCCGCTTTTATGGCAACCAATAATTACGGCATTAGCGAAATTGAAGGCTTTGTCGGCAAAAACGCCCAAGCCACTATTCAAAACTTAAGCAAAATTTCCAATATCGGTATGATAAACGTTGATAGCACTATTTTAAATATTATGGAAGAAAAAACAAAATGCAATTAAGTTTTATTTTAGTTAAACCGAGAAATCCGCAAAATATAGGCGCAGCAGCACGCGCTATGGGCAATTTCGGGTTTGAAGATTTGCGTTTGGTTAATCCTTGGGACCCCACTTGGCAGGAAGCAAAAAGCGCCGTCGGCGCAAGCCCTATTTTAAAAAAAGCAAAAGTTTTTAACACAATTAAAGAAGCCACCAAAGACGCAAATATCTTAATTGCAACAACCGCTTTAAAAAACAGAAAACCCTTTCAACAAATTTTAACTTTAAATAAAATTGACACTTTTTTAAAAGAAAATAAAGATAAAAAAATTGCGCTTTTGTTCGGTAACGAAAAAACCGGCTTAAATGCCGAAGATATCGATAAGGCAGATTATATTTTAAATATCCCCACAACAGCAAAAGTGCCTTCTATAAACTTGGCTCAAGCGGTTATTTTATGTTGCTGGGAACTATCTAAAAACAATCTAAAAACACCGCGCACAAATATCAAAAAATCCGCAACCGTAAAGGAAAAAGAAATCGCTTTAAATAATCTTTTACTGCTTACGGATAAACTTGACCTCCCGCCGATTTTAAACAAAAAGATATGCACGCAAAAAATACAAAAGATAAGCGCGGCAAAAAACTTTACCAAAGAAGATATTTTCTTTATAAATTCTATCGTCTTAAAAATTCTAAAAAAACTAGATTAGATTTTGGATGCTGCCAAGTATTCTTTTAAGCGTTTATCAATTTTTGTTTTATCTACGCTGGCAAGTTTGGATACACTGAAACTTTCTATTGCAAAAGAAGCCATAACCGAACCCATAGCAAGAGCGCGTTTAATATTTTTTAAACTGCGCCAATTAGCAACAGAGGCAAGATACCCCACAAAACCACCGCCGAAACTATCGCCGGCGCCCGTGGTATCTTTTGGATATTCCACCAAGTAAGGAGGTATTTGGCAAAGGCAATCTTTACTGACTAAAAGTGCGCCGTTAGGACCGAGTTTAATAACTGTAACCATAGGGCCCATTTTCAATATTTTGCGCCCTGCTTCAATAAGATTATAAGAACCGGTGAGTTGCCTTGCTTCGGCTTCGTTTACAAAAAGGATATGAACCTTCTTTAATAATTTCAAAAGTTCGGGTTTGTTATTGTTTATCCAAAGGTTCATAGTATCGCAGGCAATAAGTTTGGGATTCTTTAACTGTTTTAAAACTTCAAGTTGTAAAGACGGTGCGATATTGGCAAGAAAAACCACTTCGGTATTTCTATCTTGCTCCTTGATTTTAGGACAGAAATCGGAAAAAACATTTAACTGGGTAGATAAAGTTGTGGCATTTTTAAAATCCTTATCGTAAGAAGCACTCCAAGTAAAAGTTTTGCCTTCTTTAATTTCCAAAGAATCCAAATTGATATTGCGTTTTTTAAAAATATCAATATGTTTCTTTGTAAAATCTTTACCCACTGTTGCTACTAACTTTGTCGGAGCAAAAAAACTTGAAGAAATAGAGGAATAACAAGCAGAACCGCCCAAAACATTTTTGGCGCTTGCTTTGTGGGTTTTGATACTGTCAAAAGCAATAGAGCCGACAATTAAAACGTTTTTTCTTGCCATATTTGTCTTCTTAGTCTTCTGTTTGATAATTAGGTGCAAGTTTAGTAAAAGTTATAAGATTTTTGCGGTTAAAATCTTGAGAAAAACTGTTTAACAAACTGTTTATTTTATCATTAAAAAGTTTGCCTTCGGAGCCTTCTTCTCCTTTATAAACAACGGTTTTCATAAACTCTTCTTCTTTAGGAGAAACTTTCGCTACTAAGGATATTGTTTGTTTAAAATCTTGGGCAAGTTTGGCATCTTTTAAACCTTTTTCATATTCTGCGGCGTTCATACCAAGTCTGTTGCGGATTATCCACAAATAAGTATCTTTATTAAAAGAACCGGTTGTATTAAAAGCGGGATTATTTTGAATATAGTAAGCAATTTCCATATTGCTTACATCAAAACCCATAGAGATAGCCGCTTGTTTCAAAGTATTTTCGTAAATTAAAGACTGCAAGACAATTTGTTGTACCTGTTTTCTTAAAAGATTATCTTCTTCTTCGGTTTCTTGGGAAGAAAAAGTCTCATTAGCATTTTTTAAAGCGCGTTGATAATCTCTGTATTTAATAGTTTCTTTACCAACTTTAGCAACAGCAGCATTGGGAGTATATTCTTCTCTAATAGCACCAACGCCGACATAAGCGATACTGCCTAAAAAACAAGCAACAACAGTGTATAAAATCCACTTTTTCCACTTAATTAAGAACGAAATCATTTATTATTCTCCTTGTTCTGTTTCTTCGATTTTCTCTTCGTCTTCAAAGTTTTCCTGGCCTTCTTTGCTGACTACTTTAATGCTGGCATTAACTTCAGCGCCACCTTCAATTAAGATTTTTTTGGAGCGGACATTGCCGTTAAGTTTGGCCGTGCTTAAAATTTCCACACTATCGGCGCAAATATCGCCTTCCAAAGTGCCTATTATAACAACACCTTTTGCGCTGATATTGCCTTTCATAAAACCGTTTTTGCTTACGGTAACATATTTGGCATTATCGACATTACCTTCTAATTTGCCGTCGACTCTAACAGAGCCTTGCAAATCCAAAGTGCCTTGAAAGTAGCACTCCTCGCTTATGACGGAAACATAGTCCCCGTTTTTTGCGTCTTTACTTAAAAATCCCATACATCCTCCGTTTTATTTATCATTATCAAAATATCCGCGCGGGTTAACCGGGGTTCCGTCTTTCCAGACTTCATAATGTAAGTGAACACCTGTTGAACGCCCTGTCGTTCCCATGGCGGCAATTATTTGTCCGCGTCTAACTCTATCGCCTTTTTTGACCTTAATATCAGCCAAATGACCATATAAAGTTGAATAACCAAAACCATGATCTACTAATATAGTCTGCCCATAACCTTGCGCCCAACCTGTTTGACGGACAACGCCATCTGCCGTAACATAAATTTTTGCGCCCGGTTTGCCGGCGAAATCAAGACCGTAGTGATAAGCAGCCACATGCGTGCCGAAAGGTGAAAGTCTATACCCAAAACCGGAAGTTATTCTTGTCTTATCTGTCGGTCTTATTGAAGGGGTTGCATCTTTAATATCCCTTTGATTTGCGTAAAATAAAGCAATTTCTTTAAAAGAAGCAAGTCTATCTTGGGCAAGAGCAGTTGTTTCATTTAGGTAAGAAAGCATTTCCTGCTCATCTAAATCATCACTTTTTTTAGCAAAAATATCTCTAAAATTAAGGCCTCTTTCTTCCTGGGCCTGCTCAATACCTGCGGGCAAATTAACATGTTTGCCTGCTTGCATGCCTAGCAATTTGCGCATTTCTAAATCCGTATTGCGCGCCATTTTTAAATACTTGCGGTTATTGGCAACTTCTTCTGCAATAAGGGCAAATTTTGTTTTCATAATTTTATTATCCGCTTTTGTAATACCGTAGTCTATATAACGCGCGGCAATAAAAAGACAATAGACAGAAAACAAAACCCAACAAATTAAAAACAAAATAGCAAGCCAAGGATATATTTTAACTTTATAACCGCTAGATGAACGCGGCATAAAGGAAATTTCCATTCGCTCAAACAAAAGTCTTGCTAATTGAGATTGATTCTTCCGCACAACTTATATTTTATCAAATTTAAGGGTATATTTTAAGCGCCAAACCCGCCTAAATCGCCAAGTCCCGCTGCACTGCTCATAGTTTTTGCTGCCATAGCCTGACTTTCTTTTATGGCTCTATTGGTAACTTCTTTAATTTCTTTTGCCAAAGTTTCTTTTGAAAGGTCTTTTGTATCTTGTAAAAAGGTAACTTCTTTTATTTCTTGAGAACCGCTTACGGTAATTTCAATGTATTTGGAAGGACTTTGAACTTTGATTTCCATACCTTCAAGTCTTTTTTTTATTTCGTTCATTTTGCTTTTTAATTGAAAAAGTTCTTTCATTTCTTTAAACATATAAATCTCCTATAATTCAAAAGTTTTATCTAATCTTAAATATGCAAGAAGGGTTTTAACTTTATTTGTTTTAAACATTTTTTCAACAGCACGCCTGTAAAGCGTAAGTTGCCTGCCATATTTTAAAGAATAGTTTTCTAACTCTATACTATCTATCTTATCAGTTTTAAAGTCAACAATAAAGAGTTGTCCTTTTGAATCTTCAAATAAAATATCTATAACCCCGTTGACCAAAACACCGTTTTCATACATACTGAAAGGTATTTCGGAATCTAAAAAACGCATAGTCTTAAGTTTTTTTAGAATAGAACCTTTGGCAAAAGTATCAATAATTTCTTGGCAAGGTTCAAGGAGTGCAGTATCGTGTAAATTTAGAACTTTCATTGCTAAAGCCAAATCAAAAGAACCTGTTTGAAAGTAAAGATTTAAAGTTTTATGAACTAAACTGCCTATATTTAAAGCCCTTTGGACCAGCGCTTTATCTAAAGGCAAATTGGAAGGGGTAAGGGTTTCTTCCTGTTGGTAGGAAACAAATTCTTCTTTACGCTTTTGCCAAACACTGAGAGCACCGGATAAATCTAAATCTTTTTTAAGGGAAATTTCCTTGTTTTTCCTTAAAATGAAACTTTGCGGGTCTTGATAAGCAAAATCGGTAGTAGTAAAAATCTCCGTTTCAGGATTTTCTTCTGTGGGATAGCAACCTGCCTGCCTTAAAGATTTTTCCATACTGCCGGATGTTTCCTGCTGACTTACGCAAATAAGAAGTTTCTTTTCGGCACGGGTTAAAGCAACATATAAAAGTCTTTCGGCCTGTGCTTTTTTATGTAAAATTTCTTGTTCTTGTAAAATAAAATAATTAAGATTTTTTAAAGGACCTAAGCCTACCCCAATAGTGCCGCCAAGTGTATCTTTGTAATAAAGTTCTTTTTCTGTTGTTTCTTTATGACCTGTATCAATAACGATAACATAAGGTGCCTGAAGACCTTTTGCTTTATGAATACTCATTATATTTACAACATCAAAATTTTCTTCTATCAAAGAACTTTGCCCTTCATCCTTATCGGCTTTGCCGTAAGTTTGTATATAAAGCAACATTTGCCCTAAAGTAAAACCTTGCTCGGCATTATTTAAGACGATTTTGGCAAATTTATTTAAGTTTGCCAAAGCCTGCTCGCCACCTGCGGCAAGGGTTTCCAAGATTAAAAAATCCGTTTTGTAAAGAATTTCTTCAAGCAATTGTTTTAAAGTTATATGTCCTGCTCTTTGGTGGAAATTTCTTAAAAGTTTATATATTTCTTTAACTTCTTTAGAACCTTGAAAATCCTGGGCAAAAATATTTAAAGCCTTCTGCTGCCAAAGAGAAATAATTTCCTCATCTTTCATAGCGCAAAGCGGGCTTCGTAAAACGCCAAGTAAGGCCAGTTTATCTTGCGGGTCATAAATTACTTTTAGAATATTTAAGATATCTATTATTTCTTGCGCTTCGTAAAAATTGCCGCTTGCTTCTAAATTATAGGGGATATTAAATCTTTCCAAAGCATCCGTATAAAACTTTATACCCGTGCCGGCAGAGTAAAGAATGGTGATGTCTTTATAAGATAAGGTTTTATCTTGTTTAATTTTTTTAATACCGACATTTTCTTTTATCCAAGCGGCAACTATATTGGCCTCATTGGCGCGTAAATCATCCTGCTTTTGCTTTTCTTTGCCGGTAATTTGTAAAAATTCCACTTTTTCGCCGAGTTCTTCTTTGCCCGTTTCAAGTGCGATATAGGGCGGTTGTATAAGAGGCTTTTCCTTTATTGCATTTTTCCCCCATTTATTAACAAAAGAAATTATATTTTTTTGACTTCGGAAATTGGTAGTTAAAAAACAAGTGCGTGCCTGTTGCTTTTGCATAAGTTCCAGAAACTTTTCATAAGCCGAAATATTGGCCCCCCTAAAACGGTAAATTGATTGTTTTGGGTCGCCTACAACAAATAATTTGCCCTGTTCAAGCACAATATCCTGCCATTTTTTAGCAACGCTGTTTTGTGCTTCCGAAAGGAAAAGCAAAAGTTGCCCTTGCGCAAGGTCTGTATCCTGAAACTCGTCTATCATAATACTTTTATAGCGTTTTTTAAGTTCGGCTCTGACAGATAAATCTTTTTCAACCAAATCGCGCGCAAACAAAATACTCTGATTATACGAAACTACATTTTGCTTTATCATTTCCCTTTTAACTTTTTGCGTAAAAGCGGAAAAAAGATTATAGGTTTGCTCAAGCAAATCCAAATTGGTCGGTGTAAGAGTATTGGCAAGGGTAATAAAGTTTTTAACTGCCTCAATATCTTCTTCATTTTCCCAACCTTTTGGAGGTTTGCTGCTTTTGACAAAAACGATTTCTTCCTGAACGGGCAATTTTAAAAGTTCTGCTTTGCTTAAAGTTGCCATATTTTTTGAAAGATTTTCTATACGGTTTATGGCCTCTTCAATCTGGTTTTCTATTTTGCGTTTTTTGCCTTCCGGAGTATTACTTAAAAGCAAACTTTTCATAAGAGATACTTTACGCGCAAAAAAAGTTTGAATTTCTTCTGAAGAACTGTCAAATTTACAATAATCAAAATACGGTTCAAGCAATAGTAAGGCAAATTCTTTTAAAGTTTCTAAAGAGAACTTTTCCAAAAGTTTTCCCCACAAAGCGCGGTGCGGACTTGATAAAGAAAGTTCTTCTTCCAAAAAAACAGACCAATTTTTATTAAAAATATAATTTGCGATAAAGCCGGTATCTATCTCAATATCAGGTGCAAGGCCTGCGGCAAGAGGATATAATCTTAAAATCTGCAAAGCAAAACTGTGTATAGTGCAAATTTGCGCCCTTTCTATAAGTTCAAAGGAAGTTTCTATTGTTTCGGCAAGTTCTTCCTTTGTCTTTTTAAAATACTCACCGTCTGTAAGGTTTTTAGTAACTTCAAGTTTTGGCTCCGGTAACTTCAAATCCGCCAAGATACTGCGCATAGTTTCAAGCAGGCGCAGTTTAATTTCCGCAGCGGCTTTATCGGTAAAAGTAAGGGCGACAATTTCATCAATTTTAATACCTTTGCCCAAAATCAAATAACAAAGTCTATCGGCCAGTAAAGTTGTTTTGCCTGTGCCGGCGCCGGCTTCGACAATAATATTTTTACCGCTTGGCAAAGCGGCGGCTAATCTTTCTTTATAGTCTTGCGGTATCATATTTTGCGAAACTCCCTTAATTTATTTGCCTGTGCGCTGAAAAAAGCCCTTTTAGCCGAAGCAGAGTGATTTTTACGGCAAATATCGCCGTAAAGGCAATACTGGCAGGCGGTTTTGCTAGGTGTAATAACAAATAAACCTTCTTCAATTAATCCCCTTAAGTAATCTACAATACTCCAAAATTTGTCTTTGAAAGAAAGATAATCTTCATAAGAAATTTCCTTAAAAGAAGAATCTTTTAAAGAGGCATAATACATTTTGTCTGCCTGAACGCCTTGTAAATCGGACAAGTTTTGAGCAAGTTCGAAATAAAGCGGACCTTGAAAATTGGCCCCTTCAAAAACAACCCTTTCAGTTTTGCCGCTGATTTTGCCGCTTTTATAATCAATAACAGTAAATGTTTTTTTATCTGTGGAAATATCAATTCTGTCAATTTGTCCGTGTATTTTAAAAGAATTAAAAGAGCAGGCAATATCTTTTTCAAAATAGGCGGGATTTCGTTTTTCTTCCTGTATTTTTTTGATATCGGCGGCAACAAAAGTTTTTAAATTATCTTCCATTTCCTTACGTAAAACAAGCCAAAGCAAAGGGTATAAACCGTATTTTTTATAATCTGTTTGCGGTAGTTCTTTTTCAATAAAATCCTGTAAAATATTTAAGGCATTATCAGCGGAAATTTTATCAAATAAATTTCTCTGTAAAAGATATCTGTAAAATTGTTCTAAAATACTGTGCGCCAAAGTGCCTTTATCTCTTGAATCAAGTTGATCCCTTTGTAAAACTGTTGTATCCTCTCTTTCCAAAACATTATCAAAAAGATATTTTGCGGGACATTGATAAACATTTTTTAAAGAACTTGCCGAAAGACCTTTACGCTCTATATGTTGCCAAAGCGGACCTTTTGGCGAGCATACCAAATCGCGCGCTCCTAAAGCGCCGGTATGCCTTAAATTAAAGGCTTGAAGGAAAGTTTCTTCCTGCTCTCTTTTTAACAGTTGCGCCGCTAAAGTATATTTACCGTCTAAAGCAACTAAAATGGCGGCTTCTTGCGGGGTTAGCAAATCGCAAGAAACACTATACCACTGCAAAAGTTGCTCTAAAGGGCGCCTTGCAAGGGAAAAAGTTTCCATCTTTTCCGCAATTTTAAAAAGCCAATTTAAATAAATGGAAGGTATTTTTAATTTACCTTCTTCATCACTTCTTTGATAAATCAAAATTGCTTTTTGGCTTGCGCAGGAAAGCGCAAAATAGAAAAATAATTTTTCTTCCAAATATCTTTGCGCGCTCACTTTGATATTATAGCCGAGTTTTTGTAAAGCCGAACGCCAAGAATCTTTAAAGACGGGGTCCTCGCTGATTTTTACGGGGAAAACACTTTCATTTAAACCTAAAATTATTATTGCTTTAAAAGAATTCCCCCTTAAATTCATAATATCAGCCACGCTTACAGAACGTTGTAAATTAACAACGCTGTTTACGGTCTTTTGTTTTACAAGATAATTAAATTCTTCCAAGAATTCCCCTTTTTGGGCAAGACGAACTTTATCAAAAGAAGAAATTTCCTCTAAAATATTTTCAAGAGTTTCAAAGAGATTTTGCTCCGGCAAAGTAAGGTTTTTAAGATTAAGAAAGGTCCTAAAAATTTCCTTGGTATGCAAGGCAAGCGCTTTAAAAGATGCGGCCTTTTCAAGCAAAACAACTTTACTTTCAAGATTAATTAAAAATTCCTTTAAATTTGAGGCTTGAGTGTTGCCTTTTAAGATTGCTATATCAAGCAAATTAATCCATTGGACAAAGCCCGTTTGCACACCTATATCTTTTATAATTTGTCCCCAATTTGCCTGCGTGTTTTTGAGATACGGACTTGTGATAAAAGATAAAACGCTGTCTTTATGGAAATTATTTCTGGCGATATTTAGCAAATTTACGCAAACATTAACTAAGGGCTGGGTTAAAAAAGATTCTTCCAAATTGATATTTACGGGAATATCATTTTGTAAAAAAACCTGCGCAATATCATTTTTGTAAGGTTCTAAAGAACGGGCGCAAACTGCTATATCTTTAAAAGCAAGGCCTTGTTTACGCAAAAGTAAAATTTCTTTAGCCGCGCTTTTTATTTGTTCAAGGGTGCCGGAAGTATCTATAATTTTTATATCGGCGGAATATTTGTTTTCTTCCTTCGAAACTTCAAACAAATGGGAAGAAAGTTCTTCCAAACCACTTTTAGCCAAAGCAACTTTTTTGTGCTTTGCCCCAATACCGATAATGTTTGTTAAATAAAAATCCTGTATATATTTGTAGGCGGGAATATCTTCGTAAGGGAAGAATAAAGCCGCAGGATAATTTTGACCTACCGCTTTTAAAATATCATATTGAAGCGAAGTCAAATCATAAATGCCGTAAAAAATAATTTGCTTAAACTGCGCAAGATAACTGTTTTTTTCAATATTATCTAAAGCGCACACAAAAAAATCTTTATAATTTTTTGTCCCTTCTTGCTTGGTTAAAGTTAAATAATTTTGATAAACAAAAATTAAATCTTTTAAATCTTTGGAAGTCAAAGAGGAATCAAGTTCTTCGATTTTGAGTAAATCTTGCGGCATAATAAGAGCGTTTTGCATATCCATAAACGCCGCCTGTAAAGCACTTATATAACCGGCAGAATAATTGAAATTATTTTTTTGTAAAAAATCCTTTAACTTAAAATAATCCAAAGCGCTTTTTTGCTTCAAAGGAATATAATTGTTGCTACTTTGGTTAATACAGGAGACAAGTCCCAAAATATCTTGCCAAAACACACAGGAAAGGCACTCCTCACTACTTAAAAGTTCCTCTTTTAATCTTTGGTTAAGGCGCTGGCTTTGCGTTATTATCAGTACTTTATCTAAAGGACTTTTTTTAACGGTATGAAAATAATCCAAAAACTCCTTTTCCAGCGCCTTGTAAGAGCCGTTTATAAGTTCCATATTAAAATAATATATAATTTTATTAATGACAATAACAACAGCCATTATTTTAGGTCTTTTACAGGCACTTGGCGAATTTTTACCTATTTCAAGTTCGGCCCACCTTGTCTTATTTTCCTTTTTTACCGGTAAAGAATATCAGGGCTTAACTTTTGATGTTTTACTTCATTTGGCAACTTTGATTGCCGTGTGCGCTTATTTTTACAAAGATTTGCTCGTTTTAACTAAAAAAGGCTTAACCGAGCCAAAAAGTGAGGACGGGCGTTTGTTTTGGTATATCGGACTTGCCACAATACCTGCTGCCGTTGCCGGCTATTTTTTGGAAGATTTAGCGGAAAGCACCTTTAGAGCGCATTGGATAATTGCCTTAAACTTAATTGTTTTTGCCCTTTTACTTTTTATCGCAGACAGAAAAGGTAAGCAAAATATAAAAGATAATCTTTCCTTAAAAATTATGATGTTAATCGGTTGTGCGCAAGCACTTGCTTTGGTGCCGGGGGTTTCACGCTCCGGCATAACAATTACGGCGGCTTTGTTTTTGGGCTTATCAAGAAGTTTAAGCGCAAGAATATCTTTTCTTTTATCTATGCCGATAATCGCAGGCGCTGCCGTTTTACAAATATCGCATATTTCATTATCGCAAATTGACGCACCTTTAATTGCGGGCTTTTTAAGCGCGCTTATCGGCGGCTTTCTTGTAATTAAATTCTTAATGAAATATATTCAAAAACACAATTTTGATATCTTTGTTTATTACAGAATTGCTTTAGGTCTTTTGATACTTCTAAAACTCGCGTTTTAATTTAGTAGGATACAAAAACCCCTGCTTGAAAAGGCAGGGGTTTTTATGTTAAAACAATTTTTAATCTTGTTTTTTGAGAGTGGGGAAGAAGATAATCTCCCTAATACTATCTTGACCGGTAAGTAGCATAATTGCGCGGTCAATACCAATACCCATACCTCCTGTTGGCGGCATACCGGATTCTAAGGCCTCAATATAATCGCCGTCTAAAATATCGGCGTTTTCGGCATCTTCGCCTTTGGCTTTTGCCTTGGCAATGGCTTGGTCTTTTAAGCGTTGTAATTGATCGGCAGGGTCATTTAACTCGCTGTAAGCATTTCCCAGTTCACTGCCACAGACAAATGCTTCAAAGCGTTCCACAAGTTCAGGGTCACCCGGTTTGGTTTTGCTAAACGGGCTAACGGCAGTTGGATAATCAAAGGCAATTACAGGGCAGTTGAAACCTGTCAATAGTTTGGTTTCAAACAATTCGTCAAACAATTTGCTGTCCGGGTCATCGGCGGAAAAAGAAATACCTTGTTCTTTGGCAAGAGCGGCTAAAGGCTCTCTTCTAAACTGGCGGCCGTCTAATACTTCGTGAATATCGTGGCCGAATTTTTCCTGCCACGCCTGTGGAATATACAAGCGTTTAAAAGGCGGAACTAAATTAATTTCCTGTCCGTGGAACATCACTTTTTCTACACCGATTGCCTTTGCGGCATTACCTAAAATTTCTTCAAACAAATCAGCCATAGTGTTTACATCACCGTATGCCTGATAAAGTTCCATCATAGTAAATTCGGGGTTGTGGGTTGTGTCAATGCCTTCATTGCGGAACATATGCCCGATTTCATAAATGCGGTCAAAGCCGCCCACGATTAAGCGCTTGTGATACAACTCTAAGGCGATACGCAACCTTAACGGCATTTTAAGCGCATTGTGATAGGTTTGGAACGGACGGGCCACTGCACCGCCTGAATCAGGGGTTAAAATAGGGGTTTCAACTTCCAAATAGCCTTTTTCGTCAAGCGTGCGACGAATAGAAGAAATTATTTTTGCTCTTTTTACAAAAATATCTTTAACTTCTTCGTTAGCAATTAAATCTAAGTGGCGTTTGCGAAAGCGGACTTCGGTATCTTGTATGCCGTGGAATTTTTCCGGCATGGGCCTAACTGCTTTAGAGATAAGTTCAACTTTGCTTGCTTTAATAGTTTTTTCGTTAGTGTGGGTTAAAAACATTTTACCGCTTACTAACACAAAATCGCCGACGGCAATATGCTTTTTAAAGAAGGTATAAGGCTCATCGCCGACGCTATCTCTTTGAACATAAATTTGAATTTTGGCTGAGGAATCTTTAATATGCGCAAAAGAGGCTTTACCCATCAAACGCAGTTGCACTAAACGCCCAGCAACAACAACATCACTGTCAACAGGCATTTCTTTTGCCGTAGCACAGTTTTGTTTTGGCTCAACATGGGCAGGATAAGGATTAAAACCACTTTCTTTTAAAGCGTTAACTTCTTGATATTTATTTTTGATAATTTCTTCTAAAGCACTTTGCGTTTGTGCGGGTTTTGCTTGCGCGGTTTTTGTTTGGTTTTCCATAAAAATTCCTCTATAAAAAAAGCCCGTTTGCTCGGGCCTTATTAAATCTTCTACTAGGTAAAAGTATGCGCCCGACAGGACTTGAACCTGTGACCCATCCGTTATGAGCGGATTGCTCTAACCAACTGAGCTACAGGCGCATATAGATATTTTATCAAAAATTGTCTATTTAGGCAAATAGAAAAAGAAAGGAAAAAATTAATTATCCAAATAGAGCAAATTATTTTGCTGTTGGTTTTTGTGGAAATTTTCCTGCCCCGCATAATAAATTTTTTCTTTTAAAAATCCTTTTTAGTCTAGGCGCGGACGAGGTCCAAAATAGAGGGTATATTTTTGCGCTATATTTTTTAGGTGCGGTAAAATCGCACCGACCTATTTTTTATTAGTATTTTGCGTTTAGAGTAGGCGCGGATGAGGGAGCGTATACTGTAAAAGGCCGGCAGGCCGAAGTATCCGACCGAGTCCGCAACATCCTATAAACGCAAAAGACGACATAAAAAAATGCCGAGGGACAGGATCGAACTGTCGACACCTGGTTTTTCAGACCAGTGCTCTACCACTGAGCTACCTCGGCTTTAATTCAAAAGGTTTGAATTATTGACTTATTAAATTATAGCAAATATTTTTGTGTTTTTACAGATTTAATTTACTACAATGGAGTTAATGGGGGATGTTTTATGAAGAAAACAGGTAAAGTTGTAATTTTGATGTTAGACTCTTTTGGTATCGGTGGCGCACTTGACGCGGCCAAATTTGGCGACGAGGGCGCAAACACCTTAAAACATATTATGGAAAAGCGCGGCTTTTTAAAAATACCTAATATGACTTTTCTTGGTCTGCAAAGAGCAGCGCAGGCAAGCGACGGTTCCTTTAAAACAGAAAAACAAGAAAACGCGCAAATAACTTTGCCAAGCAAATACGGCTTTATGCGTGAAAGAAGCCACGGCAAAGATACTTCTTCGGGCCATTGGGAAATGGCAGGCGTGCCTGTGCTTTTTAACTGGGGTTATTTTAAACCGGATTATCCAAGTTTTCCGCAAGAATTAATTGATAATATCTGCCGTGAGGCAAACCTTTCCGGCATACTTGGCAATAAAGCCGCCAGTGGAACAGAAATTATTAAAGAACTTGGCGAAGAACATATAAAAACCGGCAAGCCGATTTGCTATACTTCGGCCGATAGCGTGTTTCAAATTGCAGCGCACGAGGAAAGTTTCGGTTTAGAAAAACTTTATAATCTTTGCGAAATTGCTTTTAAATATGTTAAACCTTATAATATTGCGCGCGTAATTGCGCGGCCTTTTGTTGGCACTAGTGCTGATAATTTTACGCGCACAAAAAACAGACACGATTATTCCGTTAAACCGCCCGCACAAACGATTTTAGATAAAATAAAAGATGCCAGCGGACAGGTTATTGGTATCGGTAAAATCAGCGATATTTACGCAACACAGGGTATAACAAAAAAAGTTAAAGCAAGCGGACTAGAGGAACTTTTTAATACAACTTTAGAGGAAATTAAAACAGCAGAAAAGGGTTCTTTAATTTTTACAAACTTTGTTGATTTTGATATGGTCTGGGGACACAGGCGCGATGTTGAGGGCTATGCCACAGGACTAGAATATTTTGATAAAAGATTACCCGAAATACAAAATGTTTTAGAAAATGATGACATTGTTTTTATCACGGCTGACCACGGCTGCGACCCAACTTATAAAGGCACCGATCACACACGCGAAAATGTGCCTGTTTTGATGTTTGGTAAAAAAGTTTTAGGCCAATTTATCGGCGGGAGAGATACTTACGCAGATATTGCGCAAACTATTGCTGAATATTTTGCTCTTGAAGGTTTTGAAAACGCAAAAAGTTTTTTGTAAAAAAGAAAATTTAATATAATTTAAAAAACAAATAAGAAGAAAAAATGTTTAAAATTATTAATAAAAATATAAACAAATTTATTCTTTTGATACCTACTTTGCTTTTAGCAAAACCTGCCTTTGCCGACGGCGGTATTCCTTTATGGATAGGAACAGCATCTTCCGTATTATCCATACCTGTCCTATCCGGAAGATTCTTTATTGGCAATTTAATTAGCGGAATAATTGCTTTATTTATGGTATCCGCTTTAGAAGCAATATGGGTCGATCCTATATTTGATAAAAGAAGATTTAAGGATCTTTTTAAGTTAATGCTAAAAGCTAATTTTTATTCTACGATAATAGGTCTTTTAATTTTAATATTGCCAATCTTGATTCCCCAGTATAAATATGATGTCGCTGTAATGGCACTTGGTCCGTGGTCATTCACCACAATTATAATAATGTTTATAGAATCTTGTATTGTAGAGTTTTTTGTAGTTAAAAAAGATTTAATAAAAGACTATTCAACAAAAACAATAGCGATAACTATTATTTTTGTTAATCTTTTCTCTTATATTGTTATGAGCATGCTTTTATTCTTTTTCATAATGTGTAGATTTATTTGGGTCTAAATTGTTTTTATTGATTTTACATTTAGAGAAATAAAGCGTGGAGATTCCCGACAAAAACACTCGGGAATGACGATTTTTATAGAATAAATAAAAGCCGCCGCAAAATTATAAGACTTGTAGTAGGGCAAAATGCAAATACTCAGTCTCCGGCATACCAATCAAAATAGGATGATCCTTTGCCTGAGTGCGAAGTTCAATTAAACGCACTTCCTTGCCTGCTTTGGCGGCGGCCTGCTTTAAAATATCAATAAAGATTTCGCGCGTGATATGGTGCGAACAGGTAGAACTTGCCAAAAGTCCGCCTTTTTCAAGACCTTCAAGTGCCATGCGGTTTAATTTAACATATAAATTAATTGCTTGGGGCAAACTTTTTCTATTCTTTACAAAAGCGGGCGGGTCCAAAAGTATCATATCGGGCTGATTTGGCAGTTGCTTTTTCATAGCGGCGCTGAGCAATCTTTCGGCGTCATCTCTTTGATATTGGCAAATATCGCTAACTTTATTTAAAGCGGCATTTTTATTTGCCAGTTCAACGGCAGCCGCGCTTGAATCCGTTCCCCAGACGGCAACGGCTCCGTTTAAGGCGGCATTTATACCGAAAGAACCGCTGTAAGAATATAAATCTAAAACAATTTTATCTTTAAAATATGGTTTCAAAAATGCGCGGTTTTCGCGTTGGTCAAAATAAAAACCTGTTTTTTGAGAAGAGGTTAAATTGACTAAAAACTTTACGCCGTTTTCTTCAATTTCAAGTTCTTCGGGAATATCCCCGATAGTTTCGTTTGCTTGGGAAAGGCCTTCAAGCATTCTAAAATTACTTTCGTTTTTAAAGACTATTCCTTTAGGTTTGAAAACTTTTTTAACGGCAGATAAAATATCTTCTTTAAGATTTTCCATACCGGCGGTTAAAATTTCTATAACAAGATAATCGCCGTAGCGGTCAATAATAAGGCCGGGTGCGCCGTCGGCCTCGCCATAGCACATACGGCCGTATTTGCGAAGCCCTAAAGTTTTGCGGTATTCAAAAGTATTATCAATAGTTTCAAAAATAAAATTTTTGGTGGGTGGCTCTTCTCTCTTTGTAATAAATCTAACTGCAATTAAACTGTGCGGATTAAAAAAGCCATAACCTAAAATATTATCGCGACAATCAACCACACGCACAATTTCGCCTGCTTTGGCACTTGTATCAACTTTTTCAAGTTCGTTTGAAAAAAGCCAATAATGACCTTTTTTTATGCGGTGTTCTTCTTTGGCTTTTACTTTAATTTCTCTCATAAATCTTCACCCGGTGTTTTAAGAGATAAGCCTTCTTTACACATAGGACAATCGCCTGCGTAATAAGTTTGTAAGGGATAATTTAAGAGTGAACGCAAAGGGATATTATCAACGGCGCCGCTATCTGACCTATCAACAATAACGGCAATACCGATAGGATCGGCTTGGAGCATTTTTATTAAAGCGGCCGCTTGGCGTGAAGTTCTGCCCGTCATAGAAACATTATCAACAATTAAAACTTTTTGGTTAGGTTCAATTTTCACATGACCTTTTAAGCGCATTTTGCCGTTAACATTAATAGCAGTTAAAGCGCGCGCGCCTTTAACACGGGCAACTTCTTGGGCAATAATGGCATTATGCGCGGTAGGTGCTAAAACGACATCAATTTTTCTTTCAAATAAATCTGCTAAACCTTGCGCAATTTTTGTAGTAAGACCGGGGTATTGAAAAAGCACATCAGTATCAATATAATTTTGGATATGTAAGCCGTTGGGTAATTCAAAATGTCCTTCGATAATGGCTTCATTTTCCTGCAAGATACTCATCATATCAATTTTCTGTTTTCTCATTGTCTGACACTCCTATAAATTCTTTTATCTGTTTAAAATCCGTATTCAGTCCTTTTTGGCGGGCTTCCTGTATTTTCTTACCCGTCTTTTTAGGGCTTTTCATTTGAACGGCGGGGTCTTTCATAGTTTTATGGGTTCTGAATGCTAAAGCAGGGTCGCCGCTTTCGTCGGTTAAGTTTTCGGAAAGGACACCGCGCTTAGATGTGTTCTTAAACATTGTGTAAATATCTAAATCCAAGTTTTCCTTAAACCAATCAACCCAACCGTTAATAGTAGCCGCAATAACTTTGCCGTCTACATAAAAATTGTTTACTCTCATTTTACCATTTGTAAAATTGACTGAAGCATCCATAATTTCAACGGGGGTATCTTTTAACACTTTACTCATTTTGAAAGAACCGGCACGCTCCATATTATTCATTATAACAAATGGCTGAAAGGCAATACCAAGCGCCTGCTGGCGTTCGGCGGCTTCTTGGAGTTTATAAATTATACCGTCTTTTAATTCTGTCTCTATGGTGCCGTTTAGTTTATCCATACCGGGCAAAAGATTTTCCAAAGTAAACTCGGCATAAAAATCTTTACCATAAATAATTGGCGTTTTTAATTCTTTAGCGTAAAGTGAACCGCTAAAGTTGGGCATAAATGTAGGTAAACTATTTTTGAAATTATGTAACCACGCAAGAGAACCGTCTTCTTTTTGTGGGGTAGAAGAATCATCATCGGAAAGGGCAATAACAAAATCTTCCGTTAAATCAAAAATTTCCAAAGGTTCAAAAACACTTGTATAAATTAAAGTTTTTATGCGCCTCTTTTGAGGAATTGCGACATTTGAAATTGCGACGCTCATTTTCATAGTTTTATCGTTTAGTAAAGTATCATAAACTTGGGCATAGAAATTTTGTTTGGAATATTCTAAAGTTGTTGTACCTTTGATTTGGGAAATAACCTGACGCCCGACTTTAAAAATACCGTCTTGCACTTTTGCCGTCATATAATCAAAATTATCACGCGCTTCGAAAGTGCCTTTTGCGTCCTCAATAGTAAAATTGCTGATAAAGGCATTGACTTTATTTAAGTCCGCTTTGAAAGACGGCGCGCGCAATTTGCCGCTATTATAAAGAAGTTTACCTTGAACGGATAATTTACCCGTTAATTTATAAGGTTCAAGGAAAGTTAAATAAGTCAATTTTTCTATATTAAACTCTTTTGTTTTGTAAGTTACCTGCCCTGATTGAGAAGTAAAATTAAAATCACCTTGTGCCTGAACAGTTAAATTCTTATTTTTTACCTGCAAATTGTTTAAAAACACTTGAGAAAAATTATCCTCAAAAGCGGCTTTTAAATTGACATCGAAAGAAGGATATTTTTCCTTAAAAGGTTTTTTGTAGAAGAGGGAAACATCTTCATAACTGAAAGCCGGCACAGAAAAAGTTGCTTCAATTTTAGGAGAGGTAAAATCAGTTAAGTTAAGCGTGAAAGGTAGTGGCTTTTTTAAGAATTGTATTACGCCTTTAGTATCGCTAAACGACATTTCTTCCGTCTTAAAATTGGCAAAATTTACTTTGCCTTCCATAGAAATTTGAGTTTCGGTAATTTTTTCATCTATGCGGTTACGAACAATGAAATCGGAAGAGAAATTAGTAAAATCATTAAACTTTAAATTTAAAAAGTGGGCATTAAAACCGCTTAAAGAGTGGGCGGTTTTTGTTTGTAAATCTTTATAGGCAAAAGTACCGTTTTTTATTATCCAGTCTTCTATAATAACTTCCCAATCCTGACCGGAAAGAGATTTAACATTAAACTTTTGCCCTTGTTGGCTATCGCTGGAAGATACCGCTAAATTCTGAATATTATACACCCCCTGTTCGTTTTTTATAATGTGAATAACGGGACTGTTTAAAATGACTTCATTTATTTGGACGCGATTTTTTAATAAGGGATATAAATCATAGTGAATAATTAAGTCATCAACAGAAATAAACTCATCATAATCTTCCATATGTTCGTTTATGATTTTAAGACCTTTAATTTCTACACTGTTTAAAGAGGCAAGTTTTATCTCGTTTATAACAACCGGGCGGGCGAAATTATCTTGTAAACTGTTCACGATTATTTGCCCGAGATTGTGGGCATTAAAATATATAACCAGTAAGAACCAACCTATACAAATAAAAATTAGAATACCAAGACAAACAAGAAATAAAGAACGGATTAGATTTCTTGTAAGAAATTTAAAAAATCTATAAGAGTTTTTTAAAATTTTCTTTGTCATTTAGAACCTATCCCATTTACTAAATTATAAAGCCAAGCAAAAATCTTCTGCCAGAAGAAAAGAGTATTGGAAACAACTTGTTTAAAAAGAGTAAAAAGAGGCAAAATCCCGGGAAAACAAATTTCCAAAAGACCGAAAATTATTAAGACATTTGATAAAACAATTATTGATACGGAAAAAACCGTTCCGCCTGCTTGTAAAATATCGCTTTGCTCGGTTTCCTGTAAAGTTTTGACCGTATGCCACAAGTGAAACATAATGAAAAAACCAAAAAGGAAAAGGAAAATATCTTTATATTTAAAAGCCGTTTCCGGACTTAAAAGATGCCAGAAAAAATAAATCAGCAAAATAAAAACAGCATATAAAGGCAAACAATAGGGAGCAAGAAAAATAAAGATATTTGTGCCGCTTACTTTTACCTGACCGCTTTCTTCCCCCACTTTTAAATTTTGCGCTTTATAACCGCAACACATTGCGCTAATGGCATGAGTAATTTCGTGCGCAAAAACATAAGGGCGCGAAAAGTTATAAATAAATTTGTGAACAAGGCCGTAAACTATCATACCGATAACAAAAAATAAAGTTATCTTGTAAGATTTAAAAATTGAATAAATACCTTGAAAAAAGGCAAAAACGGTAAATAACGCCGTTGGCGCAAGAACAATACCTATTAAAAACTTAACAAATTTTGTCATAATTTTACCTTAGTATTTGTTTATCCACGCGGGATTTTTATAAATATGCTCTGCTTTGTCTTTGATTTGCGCAAGCAAAACAGAGGAAATATCTTCAAAAGAAGTTTCTTCTTGAAAATACTTTTCAAGAGCGTGTTTTATAGCGGTTTTATATTCTTCTCTACCGCGCGCACCTGTTATTTGCAAAGTGCCTTGATATAAAATTCTATTACCAAAACGCCTTATTGCACCACCTAAAATTTTTTTACCGTCTACCATTAAATCATCTAAAACGGGGTTGGCAAAACAACTTTTGCTCTGTCCGTTTTCAACCGGTTTAAAGATATTTTTCTGGTCGTAATTTTGAACTTCTTTTATATATTTTTTCAACTCCCCGGCAATAGCGGTATGTAGTTTTTTATAAATTTCTTCCACTTTATCGGTGCTGGTAAAAATGATGGAAAAAGTCAAATCACCCTCGTGGTAAACTACCCCGCCGCCACTAGGACGGCGGGTTATTTGATAACCTAAATCAAATTGCTCTTTTAGAGATTTGCTCCTTTGCGCATAGCCGAAAGTTATGGCTTTTTTATCTTGCCAATTAAAAAATCTTAAGAAGTTTTTATCTTCCAAAGTTTTATCGCAAGCAATTATTTCGTCAATTGCCATTTGGCTATATACATCAAAAGAAGGAGTTTGTAAAATTACCATTTTAAGTTTGGCTCTCTTGCCGCTAAAACTTCGTCAATAACTCCGATTTCTGTTTTATGCGGAGCATGTTCAAGCATAGAAATATCTTTCTTTGCTTCTTCAAAAATTTGTTTCATTGCCTCAATAAACCCGTCTAAAGTTTGCTTACTTTCCGTTTCGGTCGGCTCTACCATAAGTGCTTGAGGGACAATAAGCGGGAAGTAAATTGTCGGTGCGTGATATCCCAAATCAAGCAAACGTTTTGCGACATAAAGGGCTTTTAAATTAGGCATATCTTTAGCAATAGTAAGCACGCATTCGTGCATACAAACTTCGTCAAAGAAAGCAGGAAAATAATTTTTAAGTTTAACTCTTACATAATTTGCGTTTAAGACGGCATTTCTCGCGATATTGCCAAGCGTTTTGCCGTCGAATTGCCTTAAATAAGCATAAGCGCGGATGACAATTGCTATATTTCCCCAAAAACTTTTAACTTGTCCGATACTCTTTTTACTTTTTGTTAATAAAGTATATTTTTGACCGTCGAATAAAACTCTGCCGAGTGGCAAAAGTTCTTCTAATCCCTTGCGTACACCAACAGCACCGGCACCCGGACCGCCACCGCCGTGCGGGGCGGCTAAAGTTTTATGTAAGTTAATATGCATAATATCAACTCCCATATCGACCGGTTTAACAAGACCGATTAAAGCATTTAAGTTTGCGCCGTCCATATATAAAAGTGCGCCTGCGGCGTGGACAAGTTTTGAAATTTCTAAAATATCTCTTTCAAAAAGACCGGCCGTATTTGGCAAGGTAAGCATAACCATAGCCGTTTTAGGACCGAGCACTTTTTTAAGTTCTTCAAGGTCAACTCTGCCGTGTGCGTTTGATTTTATATTTACAACTTTGAAGCCGCACATCGCTGCCGTTGCCGGATTAGTACCGTGCGCCGTATCGGGAACAATAATTTCCGTTCTATTTTTATCTTTTTTGTGATAAGTCTTGGCAATAAGCGCGCCCGTAAATTCGCCGTGCGCGCCGGCTGAAGGTTGCAAAGTCCAAGAAGAAAGGCCTGTAATTCCTTTTAAAAGTTCTTCAAATTTGTAAATAAGTTCTAAAGTCCCTTGCGCATTTGTAGCGGGAGTTAAGGGATGTAAGCAAGAAAAATTCTCTAAAGAACACAAAACATCATAGGACTTAGGGTTATACTTCATTGTGCAAGAGCCAAGCGGATAAAAATGTGTATCCAAGCAAAAGTTTAATCTTGATAAATTGGTAAAATGGCGTACTACATCAAACTCGCTCACTTGCGGCAAATTGGGTTCTTGCTTGCGTAAATGTTTTTTATCAAGTAAAGAAGAAACATCTTTTACGCCGTTGAAAATAACCCCTCTTGCTCCGTTTGATTTTTCTATGATAAGTTTTTCCATATTAAATCCCCCTCAAGCAAGAAATAAATCTTTCGATATCGGCTTGCGTTTTGGTTTCCGTTATACAAACAAGTAAACTGTTCTTTAAGGACTTATCAACTTGCCCTAAGTCGACCCCTGCCAAAATACCTTTTTTGGCAAGTTTATTTATAACTTGTTTTGCCGGTATAGGACAATTAACAACAAATTCATTAAAGAAAGGTTTTTGATAAGCAAGAGAAAAACCTTTTACTTGGCTGATTTCTTTTGCTAAATTATGGGCTTTTTCTAAGTTAAGCAAAGCAACTTCTTTTAACCCTTTAGGACCGAGCAAACTTAAATAAATAAGCGCGTTTAAAGCACATAAAGCCTGATTTGAACAGATATTTGAAGCGGCTCTTTCACGTCTGATATGTTGCTCACGCGCCTGCAGAGTTAAAACAAAACATCTGTTGCCTTTGTCATCTTTTGTGATACCGCAAAGACGACCGGGCATATAACGCACATATTGTTTTTTACAGGTAAAAATACCCAGTCCCGGGCCACCGAAATTCATCGCATTGCCGAGGCATTGCCCTTCGGCTACGGCAAAATCACTATCATAAGAACCGGGTGTTTCCAAAATACCTAAACTGATAGGATTTACTACTGAAATTAAAAGAGCATTGTTTACGTGGACAAGTTTTGAAATTTCCTCACTTTCTTCAAGACAACCGAAAAAGTTCGGTGTAGCAAGAACAAAAGCAGCGCTAGGTGTTTGAAGTTTATTTTTTAAATCCTGTAAATCCAAAGTACCTTCTTTTAAGGAAACTTCTTCAAATTTAATTTCCCTTGTGCCGTTAAAATAAGTTTTTAAAACCTGTTTATATTGAGGATTAAGACCGGCGGAAATTAAAACTTTGTTAATACCTTTTATTTGGCAAGCGGCGTAGACGGATTCGGCAAGCGCGGTTGCACCATCGTAGTGGGAAGCATTAGAAACTTCCATATCAAATAAAGCGCAAATACTGCTTTGATATTCGTAAATTGCCTGAAGTGTTCCCTGACTTGCCTGCGCCTGATAAGGAGTATACGCTGTTAAAAACTCCCCCCTAGTAGAAAGAGCATTAACAGCAGCAGGAATAAAATGTTCGTAAATACCTGCTCCCGCAAAATTTAAGAGAGGTTTATTTTTTGCCGCAAGCGCCTTGATATACTTTGTTAAATCTTGCTCGTCAAGGGCAGCGGGCAAATTAAATTTTGCCTGTTTTAAATTTGAGGGAATATCTTTAAAAAGTTCCTCAATATTTTCTATGCCGATTTCCTTAAGCATTGCGGCTTTTGTTTCTTTGCTGCTTGCGTCAAACATTTACGCCTCCAAAAACTATAAAGTGGCTTTGTAAGCGTCAAAGGAAAGGAGATTTTCTTCTTCTTTTGCGTTTGCAATTTTCATCTTAAAAATCCAACCGTCGCCGTGCGGTGCTTGATTGATAAGAGAAGGATCTGCGGTTAAATTCGTATTAACTTCGGTAACCTCACCTGAAAGCGGTGCATAAAAATCGGAAGCGGATTTAACTGATTCAATAACAGCACAAGATTTGCCCGCTTCAATTTTGGCGCCGACTTTAGGAAGTTCCACAAAAACAATATCGCTGATTTCGTGTTGGGCATGGTCGCTGATACCACAGACGGCAGTATCACCTTCGATATAGGCCCATTCGTGAGTTTTGCTAAATTTACATTTTTCTTGATTGTACATTTTATTTTCTCCTTAAATTTTATCTTTATAAAAAGGCATTTTTATTTTTTTGGCTTTAATTTTGCGCCCGCGAACTTCTATTTCGACTTCGGCGTTTTCTTCAAGCGTGGCGGGTGCATAACCTGCGCAAATTGCTTTATATACGGGCGAAAAAGTGGCACTTGTTAAATAGCCGATTTCTTTATCGCCTTGATAAATTTTACAACCTTCGCGCGCAATACCGGGCTGAGTTAAAATAAAACCACTCCACACTTGGCTTACGCCTGTTTCTTTTTGTTTTGCCAAAGCGGCTTTGCCGATAAAATCTTCTTTATTTAATTTCACTACCCAGCCGCAAGAGGCCTCGTAAGGTGTTTTGCTTTCGTCCATATCGCTACCGCTTAAAAGGTAGCCGGATTCAAGACGCAAAAGATCGCGTGCGCCAAGTCCGCAAGGTTTGATATTATGCTCAAGACCCCAAGCAAAAAGTTTATTTATAACTGCGGCCGAACCCATAATTTCTACTCCGTCTTCACCGGTATAACCGGTGCGGGTTATAAGGACTTCTCCGCCAAGCATTGTGGCTTTTTTAATATAAAATCTTTTCAAATTTTTAATATCTTTATCAAGTTCTTCAAGGATATCCAAAACTTTAGGTCCTTGCAAAGCAAGCATACTATACTGAGCGGAAACATTTGAAACTTCTACATTAAAGTTTTTGGCTTTTTCTTTGAACCAAGCATAATCCTTTTGGCAAGTGGCACTGTTCACTACGACAAAAAATTCCTGTTCGCTCACGCAAAAAGCAATAATATCATCAATAATACCGCCGTTTTCATTAACAATATGGCTATAAGCCCCTTTGCCTGATTCTACCTTAAAATTATTTGTTGCCACATATTGTAAGAACTTATAAGCATCAGGCCCTTTGAAAATTATCTGCCCCATATGTGAAACATCAAACATACCGGCATTACTGCGAACTGCCTTGTGTTCGGCAATAATACTTTCAAATTGAACCGGCAATAGCCAGCCGTGAAAATCTACCATTTTCCCGCCTGCTTTTACGCAAGCGTCATAAAGTGCTGTTTTTTGTAAATTCTGTTCCATAAAATTATTATATAAAAATTACTTCCATCCTTCTTCTTTAGCATAAGTCAAAATACCTTTAGCAATTATTTTTGCTATAAGGGTTTGCGTGTTTTTATTGTTTAGACGTTTTCTGTCGGAAAGATTACTTATATAGCCCATTTCCACTAAAACTGCCGGACATTTAACACCCTTTAAAACATAAAAATTGGCTTGTTTTATTGCGCTGTTATTAAACACTTTTATCCCCGTATTATTGGCATTTTTAGAAGCAAGCAAACGGATATGCGCGGCAAGTTTGGAACTTTGGTTTATATTCTCATTAGTAGCAAGAGATTGTAAAAGCAAATCAGCAAAACTTACCCCGCCGTTTGTTTGTCCTTCGTATTGAAGGGCCTCGTTTTCTAAAGCGGCTGTTTGGGCGGCGTCGTCATCAGATGCTTTATCAGAACGGAAATAAACTTCAAAACCGCTTGCCGTTGAACGCTTAGCGGCATTTGTATGAATAGAAACGAAGATATCGGAAGCATATTTACCGGAAAGGCGCGCCCTTTCCCCGAGTGAAATAAAAGTGTCATCACTTCTTGTCATTTTTACTTCTACATTTTTTTCTTTACTTAAGATATCATAAACTTGTTTGGCAACTTTTAAATTGAGTTCTTTTTCTCTCGCACTGCCTTTGCGGGTAGCACCAGGATCTTTACCACCGTGTCCGGGATCAATAAGAATTTTTAATTTACCTTTATTTTGTGCAGACGACGCAACAACCGGCAAAATTGTGGGCGCGGGAAGAGCACCTGATGAAGGAGTATCTTTTCGCGAGGCCGGTTTTTGAACAGAAGTAACCTCGCTAACACTAACAGCGGGACTAAAAAACTCATCGCCAAGTTCTATAATTTCTTCCGGTTCTGTTTGTTCCTGATTATCATCTAAAACAGAAGGACGTAAAGTTGTAATAGGTTCTTCTTCCTGTTGATCTTCCGATGTAACAGAACGTTCTATTTGAGAAAGAGATACCTCAAAAACGAAACTTTTCCCATCATAATAAAAATCCCAATATTTGCCGTCCTTTTTTAAGAGGGCAACTATTTCAACCCCTTTACTTTTTTGGCTTACCCTTATTCTGTGTAAGAAATTATTTTTAGAAGAAATAATTTCATCGCGTTTAACTATGGCACCGGGAAAGAAAATTTCCACTTTATCTTTTGTTGATTTTTCTATTCTGAAAGGAAGTTCCCCTTTTGCTCTAAAAAAGACTTGAGATTTATTTGCTTGGTCCTTTTGCTCTTTAAAAGAAAGAGTATATCTTCTCTCGGCGATAATTTTATTTTGAAAAAACACAATATCATAAGAAGAAAATTGATTAAAAAATTCTAACGGAACATATAAGATATTATCTTGTTCAAACGGCGCTTGGGTTAAATTCTTTTTTTGCTTATTGATATAAGCGTAAGATTCTTGTTTGGTAAGTAAAGCCGTTTTAGAACCGTCATTAAGTTCCAAACGGCCGGAAGCCCCGTAAGCGGTGCTTTGCATCCCTAAAGCACGACCAAAAGCACGCCCCGCGACAAAAGGTTCGTTTTGTAATAAAAGGACTTTAATTTTGCCCTTACTTTTACCGACTAATTCAAAAGGTGTTTTGACTTGAGCAAAACCCATACAAAATAAATTAAGGGTAAAAAAAGTTAATAACAGTTTTTTAAGCATTTTCTTCCGGTATATATTTTATATCACACGGCGCCATAACGGCATAACGGTTTGTGTTAAGCCATTTGCGCGCTTCTTTATAATTGGGGATATAACCCTCTACACAAGCCCAGAAATCAGGACTATGGTCAAAATGTATCAAGTGCGAAAGTTCGTGAACAATCAAATAATCAACGATACTTGAAGGCATTTTGATAAGACGATAAGAAAAATTCAAATTCTTTTTTTGCGAGCAACTTGCCCATAAAGTTTTTTGATCTTTTATAACGATATTATTATATTGAACACCCATTTTCTGCGCCCAAGCGGCAACTTTTTTAGGCAAAATTTCCTGCGCTTGTTTGCGCGACCACTCTTCGGCTAAGATGGGTAAATCAGCATTTTTATCATTTATAGTTATGGTTAAAGTTCCCTCTTCCAAAGAAAAAGAAGGTTCTTTTAACTCCGTATTTAAAACGACTTTGCACGGTAAAAGTTGCCCTTCATAGAGAACTTTACCGCTAGCGGGTTGTAGTTGCTCGGAAGAATTTTCCTCTGTATCTTTGGAAAAAACTTCGGGCAAATCGGTTTTAAGTTTTTCAATAAAAAGTTTAATATCACTTATTGTTGATTCTATATCAATATCTGCCATAATTATATTCTATAAAAAAACGCGATTTTTTTTGTTAAAATATTTATATGGGAAAGATATTATTTTTTTTAGCCCTTTTGGGCCTTATATTTTTTTATTATTCAAGACCGGTTGCCATAGAGCCGACCGAACCTGTTAAGCAGGAAGAAAAAAAGGAAGAACCTAAAAAGAAAATTGTTCCTAAAAAGGTAGAACCTAAACCCGAACCGGAACAAATAATAGAAGTAAGTGAATCAATGATAGAAAAACCTTTGCCGGAACTTTCTAATATAGTGGTATCTTCCGATCAACATCCCTATGCAGATCCGGATAAATATCCCTTGCACTATGCCATCTGCCGAGATGATCTTGAACAAGTGAAAAAGGTTCTTAAAAAAGAATCTTTGGTAAATGAACTTGGCGAAGTTGTTATGGGTGTAAAAGAATGTTATTGCCAAGAAAATAAATATGAAATTTGCCACTGCGATTCCACTATGATTATGCCGCCATTAAATCTTGCTCTTTTAAGAAGGAACGAGGAAATCGCAAAATATCTACTCCGCAGAAAAGCAAATCCTCTAACAAAAGACGCTTTAGGCAGAAATGCTCTTGATATCGCCCAACAACAGAATATGGCGACTATGCAAGATTATTTAGCAAAATTCATAAAGTAGTTTATGATTAAAAAATATTTTTTGCTTATTTGTTTTTTATCTTTTCCTTTTTTGGCAAATGCGCAAAACTTTGATAATGTAAAAGTGCTTTCCGTATATGATGGAGATACTTTTAAAGTTAATTTACCCTGTTCGGAAGATATTTTTTGTAAAGATATTTCCGTGCGCGTAAACGGCATTGATACACCGGAAATTAAAGGCAAAGATTCTTGCGAAAAACAAAAAGCAAAAGAAGCCCAAGTTTTAACAAAAAGCATTTTAAAAAAAGGACCTGTCATACTTAAAAATTGTAAAAGGGATAAATATTTCCGTTTGCTTTGTGATGTTTCCGTGTTAGGTCCAAACCAAGGTTATAATCTATCCGAAGAACTTTTAGAGGCAAATTTAGCCGTTGAATATTACGGCGAAACAAAAGCCGATGTTGACTGGTGCAAACTACCTAAAAGCACAAAAAAGAGAGATAATTTTATTGACGAACTTTTTGCCTCTCTACAAAGTATTCTTGAAGAAATTATTCAATTAATCAAAAAGAGTTTTTAAAAAATTCTTTTCTGTTTTTTACTTTCAATAAAACCAAATTCCGTATTTCACGGCACAGGA
>DBYY01000010.1:30325-30479 GCA_002311025.1 Candidatus Proelusimicrobium tauri | reverse complement strand
AAGAAAGAAGGGGAGAGGGAACATGCGCAAGCAGTTGCCAATTATACTGTAGAAAATGACGGTATTTTAAGGAATTTATTGAGAAACTATGTCCTTTTTATAGCAATTCATGATAACACCAATTACAAAGTAACATATCCTAATACGCATGCTA
>DBYY01000010.1:0-30316 GCA_002311025.1 Candidatus Proelusimicrobium tauri | reverse complement strand
GTAGCACGCGAAGTAGAAGGAAACGAAACGATATTGAATTACATGTCTACGTTAGCGGACACGTATACATTACAAAACGAAGTATTTTGGGCGCAGAGGGAATCGTATGTAGCGAACTTTAACATGGTGCCGTATATCTTGATGGCGGCGGATATCTGTTTGATGGTATTAGCAGGAGCAGGTATTATAAAATTACCATCCATCTTATCAAGCATCGTAAGCATGTCAAGATCATTAAGATTTTTATCTTTGGAACAAAGAATAGTGAATAAAGCAGTAAAAGTTGTAATGGAAACTATGAAAACCACAGAATTTGCAAAATATCAAAAAGCCCTAGAAACATTAAGACAAGGCCGTGCTATAGTTAATGTTAATAAAACAATCTTTATAGACCATTTAAATGCTCAAAAAACAGTTTTAAGGACAAATAATAAGATTTTTAAAGAAGCAATAAAAATCGCAGAAAGAGGAAATAAAATAGGTAAGGTAACTCCTAAATATGAAAAAGCCATACATAATTTTCAAAATCTTTTAAAAGAAAATAATAATTTTATGATATCTTTGGGAGAAATACAAACTAAAAACTATCAAAAAATGGTTAATGATTTGAAAAAATATAATAACATAGTTAAACGTATAACGACCATACAAAACGACTCTGTAATGAAAGAATACAATAGATTACTGAAAAATTATATTCGTCTGACAGAAGAAAGAAAAAATACCAAAGAATTGGACATAGCAGAAAAAGAATTGAATAAATTTTTAAATCAAAAAGGACAAGAATTAAAAAAATTACAAAGTGAAATTCAAAGTTTAATCAAAGAAACACGTAAATACACTTCTGATATAAAGAAATTTAACAATATGCAAGCAGATTTACAAAAAGGTAGCAATAATGTAAATAATTCCTTCCAAGATTTAACAGAAGCAAATGAAGTTGTCCGAGAAGGGAAATTAATACACAAAATAAAAGCAAAACAAAAGCAAGAATAAAAAAACACAACGCAATCGGAAAATTTTCTATTACAGATAAAATACTTATCCTTTATGATAAATCAAACAATTTAACAAATAAAAATCCGCAGGTCTTACAACCTACGGATTTTCTCTTTTTAAAAGATTATCTTAATTTACACTTACAATTTCTACATCAAAATGTAACTGTTTGCCGGCTAGAGGATGATTAAAATCAAGTTCAACCTCTGTATCGGTAATTTCACTTATTTTAGCACGGAAAGTATGCCCGTTTGCACTTGCGCCTACCATATCACCGACTTTTAAAGTTTCTATATTGGTAATAGCCGTTTTAGGTACACGTCTTTTGGCTTCAGGGTTAACTTCCCCATAGGCTTTTTTTGCCTCGATATCTACCGATTTCTTGTCACCTGCTTTAAGACCTTCAAGGGCTTCTTCTAATCCTATAATTATTTGCCCTGCCCCTTGTGTATATTCAAGGGGGCCTCTGCCTTGAGAACTATCTGCAATTTGTCCGTCAACTGTCAGAGTATAATGTATTGCAACTTTTGAACCTTTTTTTATCATATCTGTTTAATGGGCTTGAACCGAATTCTGATTAGAAAAACTCATTTCTCTTATAGCCTGTACAGCAGTTAAATCACCATATAGATTATTTAAAGAAATCACAAAAGAAGGATAGAAAAAGTCTTTTGCATAATAAGTAGAGAGAGAATCATAGGCATCTGAAAATTCGGCTCTAACATGGGAATACTGTTTGCAAATAACTTTTCTTTGTTGATAATAGGTATTTGCTGCTCTTAATCTGGTACCGCTGCCTTGATGGCATCTAAGAGCATAGACATCAAAAGTTTTTTCATTTGCTCTGCAACTTAAACCGGACCCCTCTGACCATCTGGGAGTATCATCAGGACCATATTTAGCATTAGCGCAGAAATTGCTATTAGCAAAATCCGAAAAAGCTACGGAAACTCCGTTTCCGTCAACTAGGATAAGACTTTCCCCTGCTTGAGAAGAAGTGCAACCCGTAACAGATCCACACTTGATATAGCATTTTTCCCCAACATCTTTTGAAACATTTGCTAAATCATTAGATATCAAGATATTAGATAAGGGATTTGTGGTAATAGAGGCATTACTTCCTGTGGTAAATCCTTCCATATATCCCCCATTCTTAGAGGCATAAATCATATATTGTTCGCAAGTAGAATTTTGTAATCTTATTTGCAAGGATTCTGTTTCTGCAAAAGTATCATTAGGTCTACAATAAAGTCTTATTGTTCCTACTTTTGTATAAGTTGCCCCTTTTGCATTATAAACAGCAGGCAAAGTTTTACTTCTTACATCGTAACAAAAGGAATTACTGGCATTATCACAAGCATCGCATTTTGTAACAGAGCATAATCTATTATTAGCATTACAACGAGGAGTTACTGTCGGAGCAGTGGTAGAAGAATCAGAAATTTCACTCCAAGTTTGATAAATATGCTGTTTTGCTTGTTTTGCCTCATTATCACCTGTTAAAGCTTGCCCGAAAAGATAAATGTTTTTCTTTAAGATTTCATTACCTTTCTTAAAAGGAGAGGTAATAACAGCGCTGTCTACCGTGATATTTCCTCCTGAAACTTTAGTATCATTGTTATCTAATAATTCCAAATTGTTAGCGGCAGAAGGACCGGTAATAGTTTTTGTTCTCAATAAACCCGCTTGCAAAACAGGAAATATACTTATCTTTGTATAGACAGAATTATTATCTCCTACCGAGATATTTTGAAATTTAATTGCAGGATTATTAACAAATAAATCTCTTTCCGCATAGACACTTGCAACATTCAATTGATTAACTTTTAAACTTTGCGTTTGGAAAGGTTTGTTTGCTCCTTCATCAAGTGGTAAACCGACATTCATAGATTGTATTGATGATACATCGGTATTTCCAGTGCCATAAACTCTTAATTCATCAACAACGGCAGCAGGATTGGTCGGTATGACTTTTACCATTTCAACCGCTTGACCGTAGGACAAAGAAACTAAAACTAAAGCCGCAAAAGAAAGAAATATTCTTTTCATAAAGGTTCTCCTAAAGGTATAATTTAATACTTATATTTATATATTACACTTACTTTCGCATATTGTCAAGGGGTTTTTTATAAACAAAAACCCCCTACTATGAAAGTAGGAGGTTTGCGGCGCACGGGGCGTTTTGTTGCATGTTGGGAGGAAGTAGGATTTATGGTGGAAGCTTTAGGATTAGTTTTTGGCACCGCTTTATGTGGAAATTTTTTTATTTCTTTTCTTCTATATCAATAACCCATTGTTTCGTAGTCATTGCATATTTTCGTTTTAAAGAAGCAGGTAGTTTATAGGTTTGAATATTTTCACATTTTCCTTTAACTTTAAAATTGCCTATATTGCACTCTTTAACACCGATAAAGTATTGCTTTAAGGCCTTATCAATCAAATTAAATTCCTTTACAAAAGGTAATAAATCGCTACGTCTTGTAAGTAAATCGGAAAGTATTCCATATAATTCCGCCCAACTACCCTTACTTGATAACTTAAGTTTTTTATTAGAACGAACACTCTTCATAATGCACCTCTTAATTAAAATTCACCTGCGGGTTTTGCCGCTTTTTTTGCGGCGTTAATCCTTTTGGGATTGTGGGGAGAGCCGTCTCACAAATCTTCAAGTTAAACCTAAAGATTTGCTTTACCCGCAGGTGCGGTCTAAAAGACCGGATTTGACACGCTTTGTATCAAATCTGATACAATCGTATCAAATTAAAAACAATTTGTCAAATTTTCAGACGAATTTAAAGTTTGACATTTTTCTATTTATTTGTTTATATTTACTTATAGGCATTAAAAGGGGGCTCTTATGAATCTAGGGCAAAAAATAGAACAGTTATTAAAAACTACGGCTATGACGAAAGTTGAACTTGCAAAAAAACTTGGTTTAAAAGATTCAAGTGTAATATCTCACTGGGTAAAAAATCGTTTTAAACCGGATAGAAAAAATATCACAAAATTATCCCAAGTATTTAAAAAACCAATATCTTATTTTGATGATGACTTATATTGCGCGGAGGACAGTGCTTATAAACTGACAGAAAAAAAAGTTTATGAATTACTTTCATCTCTGCCGGCGGCAAAAAGAGTTGCCGTTCTAGGAGAAGCGGGACAAGATTTTTTTGATTTACCTTTATATTCTCAAGCGGAAGAATTTTTACCCATTATGCTTGAAGCGGCAAATTATCAACCTTTCGCGCTTAAAGTATTAACACAAGAGGCCTGCCCTTGGGCGAATGAAGGCGAGTATGTTATTTGCGTTTCCGCCGAGCAAACACAAAATGGTAAATTATATTTGATAAAAACGCCAAAAGGATACACTATTAAAAGAGTTTACGCCAAAAACGAAGAAACTAACTTAAAAGATTTTAAAGGTAAAACAGAAACTTTTAAGACGGAAAAAATAAAGATTTTTGCACAGATTTTGGCTTTTTACAGAAAACCTTTATAAAAAAGGATAACTTTAAAGAGAACTAAAAATTGTGTAAAATATATAAAGATACACACTTAATTTTTTGGAGAAAATTAAATGATAATACTATGCCTTAACTGCGGAAGTTCTTCCGTAAAATATAGTCTTTTTGACCAAACAAATAAAAGAAATATTGCCGTAGGTCTTATTGAACGCGTGGGTTATGATGATGCCCAAATCACACAAGAAGCACCCGGCAAAGAAAAATTTGAAAAAACTGCATCCTGCCCTGATTTTAAGACGGCAATTTCTTGGGTGCTTGATACTTTAACCGATAAAGAACACGGTGTTATTAAAGATGTAAGCGTTATCGGTGCTGCCGGACACAGAGTCGTTCACGGCGGTAAACTTGCCAAATCTGAAATTATTACCCCTGAAATTATCGCTTATCTTAAAGAAATTGCGCAACTTGCCCCCCTTCATAATCCGGCAAATGTTCTTGGTATGGAAGCAGGTCTTTCCGTAATGCCAAATATTAAACACGTGGTTATTGCCGATACCGCTTGGCACCAGGCAATGCCGCCACACACTTATATGTATGCTTTACCTTATAAGTGGTATGAAAAATATCAAATGCGCCGCTATGGTGCACACGGCACATCTTTCTTATACAACGCAAAAAGAGCGGCTGCTTTACTTGGCAAAAATCCTTTTGACTGCAATTTGATTATCTGCCATATCGGCAACGGCGCAAGTATGAACGCTGTTAAAAACGGTTTATCTTATGATACTTCTATGGGACTGACTCCTCTTGAAGGTCTTATTATGGGAACAAGAAGCGGAGATTTTGACGCTTCCGTCGCTTTCCAAATGATGGAAAGGGAAAATATTCCCCCCGCAGAAATGTACAAAATTTTAAATAAAAAATCTGGCGTTTTAGGTATTACCGAAAAATATCAAGATAGAAGAGATATTGAAATTGCCGCCGAAAAAGGCGATGAAAGATGCCAACTTGCTATTGAAATGGAAGCCTACCGTATGAAAAAATATATCGGCGCATATGCCGCTGCTCTTGGCAGAGTGGACGCTATTGTTTGGACAGCCGGCGTCGGTGAAAGAGGTCCTATTTACAGAGAGAAAGCCCTTCAAGGTCTTGAATATATGGGCGTTCATTATGATAAGGAAAGAAACTTTGCCGCTATGACAAAAAATGCGGAAAGTTTAATTTCCACTAAAGACAGCCCCGTTAAAGTTTTTGTTATCCCGACTGATGAAGAAATCGTATTCGCCGAAGATGTTGCAGCCATTTGCAACGGTACATACGATATACATACAAACTTTAAATATTCTTTTGAAGATATTTCTTACAGAAACTCTTTAAGAGATGAATCTTTAAAGAAAGAACTTATCAAAAAACCTTTCTTAAAGAAAGCAATTATCAATACTCCTAAGGAAATCTTGGGCGAGTAATTGATTTAAAAAGACATTAAAAATCCCCTAGTTCTTATACTAGGGGATTTTTTTACAAATATAAAAGAGGATCAGAATCCCCTCTTAAAAGCACCCCGGACAGGAGTCGAACCTGCAACCTTATCCTTAGGACGGATCTGCTCTTCCAGTTGAGCTACCGAGGCAAAAACTATCTATTTAAATTATAGCAATTTAAGTAGACTGCCGTCTATAAACGCCTTAAAATTTAATTAAACTTGTTGAAGGTGCACAAAGTTTTTCTTTACCTTTTAAGAACTCAAGTTCGCACATAAAGGCGCACATTTCAATTTTTGCACCGAGTTGTTCAATAAGTTTTATGGCTGCACTCATTGTGCCACCGGTTGCAAGCAAATCATCCACGAGTAAAACTCTATCGTTTTTATCAAGAGCATCTTGGTGAATTTCTATAATATCTTTTCCATATTCCAAATCAAATTCTATGGAAAGTTTTTTATAGGGAAGTTTACCCCTTTTTCTTATAGGTACAAAGCCGACACCTAAAGCATAAGCAAGCGGAGCACCGAAGATAAAACCGCGTGATTCAAGAGCAACGATTTTTGTTATACCTTTATTTTTACAAAGGACAACAAACTCATCAATAACTGCTCTAAATGCTTCCGGATTAGCCAAAAGAGGCGTGATATCTTTAAATAATATCCCTTTTTTAGGGAAATCCGGCACATTGCGAATTAAACTAACGATTTCTTCTTTTTTCATTTTTAGAACCTTTTTTATTTTTTATTTTTTTAGAGTTATTTTTTTTAACATCGCCCAACAAATTTGTTTTTTCTTTTGGACCACGTAAATCTTTATAAATATCTAAAATAGAAGCATTTTTGCGAGTCGTTTCCAAAATGCCGAAATCTTTTGCACGTTTACGAACTTTGGTTATGGCTCTTTCTTCTATTTGGCGAACTCTTTCGCGCGAAATACCAAACTTTTCCGCCACTTCCATCAAGGTATAAGGTTCTTGCCTATCAACGCCAAAACGCATAATTAAGACATCTCTTTCCCTTTGAGAAAGTTCATTTAAAATAGAAAGCATTAAAGTATTGGTTGATTGTAAAAGCAATTTTGTATCGGGGTTTGCTTCCGGCACATCGGGAATAATATTTTCTAAAGAAGAATCTTCTTCTTCATTTACCGTAATGGATAAAGAATCTACGCCGTAGGCAGCGCTCATACTATCCAAAATGGAGCGGACTTGCCTTTCGGAAAGATTTAATTTTATGCTCATTTCTTTTAAAGTCGGTTCTCTGCCAAGTTCGAGTTTAAGTTTATCCCAAGCACGCATCCAACCGCGCAAATTATCCCAAGCGTGAGGTGGCAATTTTATTGTTGAAAGTTGCTCGTCAACACATCTTTTTATATATTGCTCTATCCAATGCACTGCATAAGTAGAAAATCTAAATCCCCTCTTGGGGTCAAATCTCTGAATGGCCTGTAAAAGACCTAAATTACCTTCTTCAATTAAATCCATTAATTCAAGACCGTTTTTTAAGTATCTTTTTGCAATAGGCACAACCAAACGCAAATGCATTTTAAGAAGAGCATTTTCTGCTTTTTTATCCCCTTTTTGCGCTTTTTTCCACAGTTCCGTTTCTTTAGAGCGGTCTATCTGTTGAACAATTTTTGTTATCTCTTTAAAGTATTCCTTTAAGGAATTTACATTTTCTTCCATACCCTTTTATTATACACTATTTTAATTTATTTATTGCTTGTAATATTTTGGGAACAATTTGTTCTACGTCGCCAACAAACCCATACTGACAAAGATTAAATATAGGTGCTTTATCATCTTTGTTGACGGAAATTATTAAATCGGAATTATTCATACCGACTGTATGTTGCAAAGCACCAGATATACCAAAAGAAATATAAATCTTCGGTTTGACAGTTACTCCACTTTGCCCGATTTGATGATTTTTGGGTAAAAGCCCTTCTTCTATCACGGGGCGCGTTGCTCCAAGCGCTGCGCCGAGTTTGCCGGCAATTTCTTTAATAAGGGAAAAAGTTTCTTTATTTTTTACCCCCCTTCCGATAGAAATAACAATATCTGCCTCTTCGGGTTTTAAAATTTCACTTCGTTTATCTTCTTTGGTTTTAATTAAACGAACTTTTGAAGGAATTGCTTTAAAATGCTCTTCAATAATTTGCGGTTTTGTAGGTATATCAAGAATAATTTTAGGCAAGATATTTGCTCGCACTGTTGCCATTTGCGGCCTTGTGTTTGGGCAAATAATATCAGCCATAATATTTCCGCCGAAAGCAGGGCGGCTTTGTACTAAATTAGCATCCTTTGACGATAAAGCCGTGCAATCTGCCGTAAGCCCGCAAGAAAGACGCGAAGCAAGTCTTGGCGCTAAATCTCTGCCGATATATGTTGACGGAAATAAAATTGCTTCCGGTTTATATTTCTTTGTTAAAGCAAATAAAATTTGGAAATAATTTTGTGTATCATAATGGGTAAAAGAAACATCTTCAATATTATAAATTATATCGGCACCGTATTTTGAAAACTCGTCAAAAAACTTTTTATTTTCCTGCCCGATTATAACTACTGCTGTCTTACAGTTAAGTTCCCCCGCAAGTTTTTTTGCGGCACTTAAAAGTTCTAAAGAAACACTTTTTAGAGTTTTATTTATTTGGTCAATTTCGGCAAAAACCCAAATATTTTTGTAAGATTTTAAATCAGTCATTTTATCACCTTCTGCGCTTGTAAAATCTTAATAATCTCAAGTGCTGTATCATCTGCGGACAAGGTTTTTACTGCACCTTTTTGTTTTTGAACAGGAGGATAAATTTTAGCAACTCTCGTCGGTGAGCCTTTCAAACCGAGTTTATTTATATCGGCATTGACATCTTGCGCTGTCCAAGTAAAAAGCGGCTTTTCCTGCGCTTTAAAAATATCCGTAAAACTAGGATAAGGAAAAACAAAATTATGCGGTGTAGTTAAAGTAATTAAAGCAGGTAAAGTTATTTCTAAAATTTGATGGCCACCGTCAATTAATTTTTTAACCGTCAAAGTTTTTGGTGAAACTTCTTCTATATTGGAACAGAAAGTAATTTGCGGTATATTTAATTGTCCGGCAATTTCCGGGCCTGTTTGGGCGGTATCGCCATCTATTGCCATTTGCCCGCACAAAATTAAATCAAAAGGACTTATTTTCTTTATCGCGCAAGATAAAGCATAAGCCGTTGCCCAAGTATCGGAACCGGCAAAAGCCTTATCAGAAAGTAAATACCCCTCATCGGCACCGAGTGCCAAAGCCAGTCTTAAAACCTTGCTTGCCTGACTTGGTCCCATAGAAAGAACTTTTATTTTCGCACCTGTTTGTTTTTTTATTTCCAAAGCCGTAGCCAAAGCAAAATGATCATAAGGATTTAAAATAGAAGGAACGCCGGTTCTGATTAAAGTTCCGTCGGGATTCATTTTAACTTTTGCGGTATCGGGTACTTGTTTTAAACAAATAATAATATTCATAAAATTATTTCCTAAAAGTATCTTTTAACACGGAAGAAATACTGTCCATATCTTTAATTATGCCGCAACATTCTTTTGCTATTTCAGAGATATATAAATCTTTTTCCGTCGGTTTTTCTAAGGCGCTGTTTAAAAGTTTTGCTCCGCTTGAAGCAATTTCCAAAGCGACATTTTTGGCATTTATTCTTGCCATAGTTTTTATTGTTTCAAGATTAAAAGGACAACCTTCCACAACACTTCCGCTTTGCGCTTGTTTGATAAATGCAAAAGCAACTTCGGCAGAGGCAATTAAACGCCCGAGTTCTAAAGTGATGTGTTGATGGCGCGTTAAGCGGTTTAAGCGACATTCTTCCAAAATATCATTTAAAGCATTTAATCCGAGCGAAAGCGCTTTGCCACCGATATCTTTATAAATATCCGTACTGATTTCTTTTGCTTTGTCTAAATAAAAATTACCGCGTGTTTTTAAATGCTCTTGCCAGCGTCCGCGATAAATTGTCATTTCCATAATTTCGCTGGTACCTTCGTAAATACAAGTTATTTTTACATCACGTTTAATTTTTTCAACGGGAAAATCTTTTGTATAACCAAAGCCGCCAAGTGCCTCTATTGCATCATCGGCGGCGGCATTTGCGGCGCGGCTTGCATAATATTTTGCGATGGCTCCTTCGGTCGCTTGGCCGTAATTATTAGTGTCAAGTATTTTGGCAATTTGGTCAATAAAAGAACGTGCGGCTTCAAACTTAATATAGTGCGGCGTAATTAGTTTGTGCATATAACCCTGTTTGTGAGATAAAGGACTACCCGCTTGAACACGATTATTTGCGTAAATTATAGCGTTTTCAACGGCTTCCTGCCCTGCACCCAAAGCAAGCGCTGCAACCATTAACCTTGTATAACCGAAAACTGCTTGGGCTTGTAAAAAGCCTTGACCTTCTTTTAAACCGATAAGATTTTCCGCCGGCACGATAACATTTTCAAAACAAAGACCTGCGGTATTTGCAAGGCGAATACCGTGTTTATCTTCATGCTTAAGTTGGGTAAAACCTTTTGTATCTCTTGGTATTAAAAACCAACAAGGACCGCCCGGAGCAAGTGCTAAAACGGTATATAAATCAGCAATACCACCGTTAGAAATCCACATTTTACTGCCGTTTATTTTATAATGGGTAATTTTGCCGTCTTTTATAATTTGCTCGGCACGGGTTTTAAGGGCAATTAAATCGCTGCCGGCGTCGGCTTCGGTTGCGCCGTAAGCAACAAGCAAATTTTCACGCGCCATTTTACTAAACCAATATTTTTTTTGCTCTTCCGTTCCGCCGACATTTATGGGATCACTACCTAAAAAGGTAGCAAAAATAGCCGTTGCAATACCTAAATCTATACGGGCAAGCGCTTGGCAAATTCTGTAAATATCACTTGTGGAACTTGCAAGGCCGCCGTATTCCCGCGGTATTAAAAGTAAATTGATACCTAAAGTTTTATAAATTTCTTTAACTTTTTCTGCCGAAAAATAATTTTCCGCGTCACTTTTGCGCAAAAAATCAAAGGGTAATTTTTGCTCGGCATAGTGTTTTAGACTTTCCAGCATTAATTGACGGGAAACCGTATCAATTTTTTGCATTTAATTTACCTTATTATTTATTTTTGGCAATTTTTTTATTTAAACTGTTAAGTTGCCTTTGCGCTTTGCCGGCATAATCGGAATCGGGATTATTAACAATAAGTTTTTCCAAATAATTGGCTGCCAAATCATATTCCCCATCTTCCTTTGCTAAATTAGCGGCTTCAAAAAGGGCTTTATCTGCGTGTTTAGAATTAGGATAAGTTTTTAAGAAATCTTCATAAGCCTTTCTTTCTAAAGTGCTATCTTTTAATCTGGAGTGATAAAGATTTGCTAGTTTAAATTGGGTTTCTCTGTATTTCTCTTCTTTATTCTTAAATAAAGTTGCCGTTTGCTTTAAAGTTTTTACAGCGCCGTCAAAATCTTTTAATCTCTTTTCTTGTATTTCGGCTTTAAAAAGCAAGACATCATAAAGAGAATTATTATTGCCTTGTTCTTGATATAGTTTAGCGGCATAACCAAGGTGGTCTAAGGCCTCTTGATATTCTTTTTGACCTTCTTCCATAAGAGCCAAGTGATAATAAGCGGTAGGTCTTTCAACGCTAGTCGGGAAATCATTTAAGACTTTTTCATAAATATTTCTTGCTCTTTCATAGTCTTTTAACTCGCTTGCGTAAATATCGCCCTGCATCCTTAAAGAAGCGGCTTTATATTTTGTGTTTGGGTAAACTTCCCAAACTTTTTCATATTGCATTAAAGCGGCGTAAGGATTTTTGTTACTACGATGTAAATCGCCGAGCATAAGTTCAAGGCGGTCAATATCTTCATAATCTTTAAAACGCTTGAAATAGGCATTATATTCCTTTGTTAAAGGTTCATAAGTTCCTTTGATATTTGCTTTGGTGGCAAGGGTTAAAAAAGTATCAAGACGTTCGGGCAATTCCGTTTGTGGAATTTTTGCACTGATTAAATTATTGTAAGCATCTTGCTCGCCTCTTGGGAAATCTTTTGCACCGTCTTTTAAAACGCTTTGAATATTGGTTTTTTCAGTAGTGCCGAACTCATATTTATACTTAAGCAAAGAAATTAAGGCATCGGGATACTCTTTTAAGTTTCTTTCCAAATTTGCTTTTAAAATTAAGGCTCTGTTTGCTTGCGGTGAAGTAGGATTTATTTCAAGCCAATTTTGCAAATTATTAACCAAAACCTGTTGGGTCGGTTTTGTGCTATTTTGTGCCTGCTTTTGATAAAAAGCAAGTTCTTCTGCCGGGTCTTGAGCGCAAACAAAAAGCGCAAAAGTTAAAAAGACTGCTGAAATAAAGTATTTTTTCATTTTTTCCCTACCTGTAATTTGTAAATTGAAGGTCAAGGCCGAAATCTTTGCTTTTAAGTAAAGCAATTGTATTTTGCAAAGCATCTTTTGACGCGGAAGATACCCTTAATTGCTCGCCTTGAATAGAAGCGGAAACTTTAAGTTTGGAATCTTTGATTAAACGAACCATTTCCTTTGCCTTATCGGCCGGAATACCTTGTTGAACTTTAACTTCCTGCTTTGCGCTGCCTCCAAGACCGGCCTCAATTTTTTGCGGTTGGAAATTCTTTAGCGCAACGCCTCTTTTTGAGAGCCTTGTAATGAGCACATCATAAAGGGCTTTAACTTTATATTCATCCGCGCAGGAAAGTTTAATTAAATTTTCTTTACTAATAAGTTCAATAGAAGGATTAGAACCTTTAAAATCGTATCTGTTAGAAACTTCCTTTTTTGCGATATTGATGGCTTCCTCAATAATGTTCATATCAACTTTGGAAACCACATCAAAAGAAAAATCTGCCATACTTTTGAACCTCCTTTTTTTCCTATATTTATATTATAGTAATTAACTAGACATAAAGCCATTAAAAATGTAAAATAGAGTTGTCTTTAAATTTAAAATTGAGGTGAAATAATGATATATCTTCAAGCTGTGTTGGCAGTTGTTGTTTTTGTTGCTATTGCTTATGCTTGCAGCACGAACAGAAAGGCTATTAATTGGAAAACTGTTGCTTGGGCTTTTGCTTTGCAACTCATTTTTGCGGTTATTATTTTAAAAACCGCTCCCGGAAAAATTGTTTTTAATTGGTTGAATGATGCTTTTGTCGCCCTTTTAAACTATCAAGTTGCTGGGGCTGATATGGTTTTTGGTAGCTTGGCACACGGAAATACTTTGGGTTATATTTTCGCCTTCCAAGTTTTACCAACTATCGTATTCTTCTCTGCCTTGATGGGTCTTCTCTACTATCTGGGTATTATGCAAAAAATTATTTATGTTTTTGCTTGGATAATGAGCAAAACTTGCAAACTTTCCGGTGCGGAAAGTTTAAGTGCAGCAGCAAATATCTTCGTCGGTCAAACGGAAGCACCTTTGCTTATTAAACCTTATGTCGCAAAAATGACAAAATCCGAACTTATGTGCGTTATGACGGGCGGTATGGCAACCGTTGCAGGCGGTGTTTTAGCAGCCTATGTCGGTATGCTTAAAGATTCTTTCCCCGGTATTGCAGGTCACTTAATGGCGGCAAGCGTTATGGGTGCACCGGCCGGTGTTCTATTTGCAAAAATAATCGTACCTGAAACAGAAAAACCTGTAACCTCAGGTCTTACAAAAATTGACTATAAAGACCCTAGCGCAAACGTGCTTGATGCTATTGCTTCTTCCACACAAACAGGTTTACAACTTGCCTTAAATGTTGCAGGTATGTTAATTGCTTTCACCGCTTTGATTGCTCTTGCTAATGGTATCGTGGAATGGTTTACAACCTCTTGTTTTAATCAAGCTATAAACTTGGAACATATTTTCGGTTATATTTTCTATCCGATTTCATGGCTTATGGGTGTTGATGCAGCAGATTTACATACTGCCGGAATTTTGGTAGGTGAGAAAACAATTTTAAATGAGTTTATTGCCTATACAAACTTTACCAATATTCTTAATGGTGACACCGTTGCTTTAACAATGAAAACAAAAGTTATTTTGAGTTATGCATTATGCGGTTTTGCTAACTTCTCTTCTATCGGTATACAAATCGGCGGTATAAGTGCTATTGCTCCTGAAAGAAGAGGCGATTTATCAAAACTCGGTTTTAGGGCTTTACTTGCAGGCTTGCTTTCAAGTTGCTTAAGGGCTTTAATCGCCGGTCTTTTGATATAAACAAGTTTAGTTTATCACTAAAAAACCCCTCTTTACGAGGGGTTTTTTATTTATCTTCGTTTGTATTTTGTTTAGATTTTATTTTCGGAAGATTCTTTGTAAATTCTGCGCGCCACTTTTCAATTTTCTCTTTATCTAAACCTTTGATATACGCCTCAATGTTCTTCCACATAGAGTGAAAACCGTATTTACCGCTAGTCATTTCTTTGTGGGCTTCTTCGGGCGTATAATTTTCAAAAACAATTCTGTAAGAAGCAACTGCCGCACCGGTTCTGTCACTGCCGTGATAACAATGCACAAAAACTGGCCAATTATCCGGATTAGAAACTACCGCTAAAAACTTTTCAATGCTATCATCGCCCAGTTTGCTTGTTTTAGTCGGAATATACACATAATTTAAGCCGGCTTTTTTAACAATTTTTTCTTCTTTGTTGCTGGTGCGCAAATTGACAACTGTTTTTATACCCATTTCTTTTAATTTTTTATACCCCTCAGAATTTTGCTTGGCACCTCTGTATAACTTATCGGAAACTTTGTGGAAATTATCTAAAACAACTTCCTTTGTTTCTTTTGCTTGTGATTTAGAGAACCAAAAAGCAGGTGCCGGAGTATGTAAGGACAATAACCCAAAGCACAATAAAACCAAAACTAATAATATTCTATTTTTCTTCATATTTGAAATTATAACAAAAAAAAGAACCCCAAATCTATAAAAATCCAGGGTTCTTTATTTTTTAAAAAAGTAAAGAAAATTTATTTCTTTTCTTCTTCAACGGCTTCTATTCTGACTTTAATTTTGGCATAAACTGTCGGTTTAAAGTAGATAGAAACTTCTGTTTCGCCGATTTTTTTGATAGGTGTGAAAATATCAATGTGGTCTTTGCTGATTTTGTGGCCCATTTCGGCTAAACTTTTTTGGACATCTGCCTTTGTAACTGAACCGTAAATAATACCTTCAAGATTGATGGTTCTTGTATAATTTAAGACAATACCTTCAATTTTTGCGGCTTCTTCTTTAGCGGCGGCAAGTTCGGCTTGAATTTTTTTGTTTCTTCTTTCTGCGCCGAGTTCCCAATTCTTAATTACTGCCGGGGTGGCAATTTCAGCAAGGTTTTGCGGCAAGAGATAATTTCTTGCATAACCGGGTTTAACTTCAACAATATCACCCATAGTGCCCAAGGCCTTAACATCTTCTCTTAAAATAACTTTCATTTTAAAAACTCCTTAAATTTATTTTTTGGGTAAGCAATAGGCGAGGAAAGCCAAATTTCTATCTCTCTTAATTGCTTGGGTTACCTGACGTTGATGTTTAGCGCAGGTTCCGGTGATTCTTCTGGATAAGATTTTACCGCTATCCATTGTAAAACTTTTGATTAATTGAATATTCTTGTAATCAATATGATCAATTTTTTCTGCACAGAATTTGCAAACTTTGCGTCTTGATTCAAAGCGTTTCTTGGCAAAAGGTTTGGCTGTGCGTGTATTTTCTTGATTTTGAGCAGCCTCTTTAGGTTGGCTGTTTTGAGTATTTGTATTATTTTCTTCTGACATTTTCTTTATTTTCCTCTATAAAAAATTTAGTTTACTGGTTGTTTAAAACGGGACATCGTCTTCCGTTGCGTCGCTTGGTATTTCGGCAGAAGCATCATCTTCTGTCGTTAAGCCATCACCTGATTGCAAGATTTGCACTCTTCTGGCGCTGACTCTTAAAACTCTGCGGGTTTGACCTGCTTTATCGGTATACTCGTTAAGAACGAGACGACCTTCTACAACAACAGGGACACCTTTTTTGAGTTTATCTTGTGATCTTTGTGCCGCAGAACCAAAAAGCGTAACAGGAACATAAGCAACATCGTCCTTCCACTCCCCGCTGGCATTATCAAGATAGCGGCGGTTTACTGCAATATCAAAACTGCAAACCGCTTGACCTTTTTGTGTCATTCTATTATCAGGATCGCGCGTTAAGCGGCCTGAAAGAAGGACCAAATTTAATTCCGGCAGACGCATTCCCGTAGCCATAATTACACCGCCGCCGGCGTTACTTTATCTTTTTTTGCCGGTTTATTTTTTGGCTCAACAGCAACCATGACAATGCTTCTTAAAACATTGGCGTTTAATTTCATATTATTGTTCCAAGTTTTAACGATTGTCGGCTCTGCTTTAAATTTCAAATAGAGATAAAAACCTTCACGGTTTTTGTTAATCTCGTGGGAGAATCTTCTTCTGCCAAGCTTCTCTTCAGAAAGGACTTCGCCGTTTGAAGAGGTAATAAACGCTTTTGTCTTTTCTACAAAAGCAGCAACTTCATTATCTGTAAGTTGCGGTTTAAGTATTGTTACTGATTCGTATGTTTTCATATTCCTGTTTTTTTATAAAAAAAATACTAGCAAGGTATTTTTTACCTCGTTAGCACTTAGATATTTTTGGGCACTTCACCATAGGCCCGGGCATATCTTATCCTGTTAATATTATAGCACAAATTTAAAATAGTTTGCAAGTATTTTAATTTTGCGGTTCAGGATTATTCATATCCGGACCGTTCTGGTTCTCCGGTGGGAAATGCCACCATTTACCGAAATTATCAAAGAAACTCGGTTTTTTCGCTTTAGGCATTGTTGTTTTTTCTTCTTTAGGAGTAAATAAATCTTTTATCCACTTTGTTAAAGGTGCCAATCCTTCCATAGCCGGCCAAGATAGAATTATCAAACCGGTCAATAAAACCAACCCATATAGTATTGCTCCCTGTAAATGACCGTTTTGGACTAAAATAGGTGATAGCATTGCTAAAATTGCACCCGGCACTGCAGCCAATGTGCTAGATGTGGAAATCTGTAATTCTTTATTTGCGGGATACAAATCTCTTATGTAGGAGTAAAGCAAGGTAAAGCAGTTACCCATACCCAAACTTGCAATAGCCGCACCCGTTATCAATAAGGGGATAGATTTTGTTGTAAACAACATTATAAGGGTACCTAAAAGGGATAAAGTGGTAAAGGCGATAGTGGAAGAAGCCCTAGTGGTTTTACCTCTTACGATACCGAACATCCATCTTCCCAGTAAAAGCGGAGCATAAAGACCTAAGGCTATCAAGAAATTGGAAGTTGCACTGTTTGTAAACAAATTGCTTAACTGATTTGCTAAAGCAGAAGAAATAACAACTTCATGAGCATTGGCAAAAGATAACATACCGAAGAAACGGTATATCTTTGAATTTTCCTTATATTTGTTTTTGAGTAATTCCTTTTTTACGTTTAAATTGTCCTTAGTAAAAGTTTTTTGTATTTTGTTTATTTGCTTTTTCAAATTGAAGGCATCCCTCTTGACTTTAATTTTTCCTCTTAGAGTATCCATTCTGTCTTTAATATTCTTATTGACAATAGGGAAGAAACCATAATCTCTTACATTTTCTCTAAATTGTTCTCTTCTTTTTTTTCTTTCTTTCTTTCTTTCTTTTTTTGCTTTTACCCTTTCCGCTTTAGTAGGAATTGGTGTTCTGTTTCTTAAATTGGTATTCCAAATCTTTATCGTGGTATATAAAGAGTATAAAGCCAGTAAAGGAAAACTTGCCGAGAAGTCTACAAGAGAGGTAACTTTACCCCAAGTTACCAAGCGAGCAATCCCGTTTACAATGAACGGGAATCCTAAGAAAATCAAAGTTCCTATACTTTTAAAAACTGCGGCTTTACTTAAAATAAGATCATCTGTCATAGAGTAAATATGCTTAGGTCTGCCGAAGATTTGCCTGTTAATTCTCTTAAAATATTCTCCAAAAGATTCATTTTCTATTTTCTTAAAAGAGTTTTTCTCAACCGTTCCCTGCCCTTCTTCCTCTTCAGGCTTGCTTGCTCTTTCATCGGTATCTTTCAAAATACCGCTATTATCTCTAATTAAAATAGAGGAAACAAGTTGTCTAAATAAAGTAGATAAGGACATACAACCAAAGGACAGTAAAAACACTACTTTTTGCCAAGCAGCGCTTGTGGCACCGGGGGCCATTCCGTAAAAACCGGCCGTCGTAGCAAAAGTGCCGGCTGCAACAGAAAAACACAAAGCCAAAATCAAAGTGTTCTTTTCCCCAAGTTTTTTTACAAGCGGTCCCATAAACAAAGCAAAGACAGGCACTACATATTGAATACCGAACATCATACCGTTAGATACTGCTGTACTAACACCTAATTCGTTTTTAACAATACCGCCGAAAGTTTTACCTATACTGATATTGGTAAACATAGCCTCTCTGTAAACTACGCTTGCTTTATCCCTTGTCGGGTTAAAATAAATTGTCGGTTTTGTTGTTACATTGGCTAAAACTTCTACTAAGTTCGGTATTTGTTTTTTCGGTATTCTTAAAATAAAATCGGTTAATTCTCTTTTTCTTTTTAAGGTTTTGCTATTGAAAATATAAAACGCCCCGTTGGAATACATTAACCTTTCCCCCTCTTTTAAATAGCCATCTGGAAGTAAAGCCACAACATTTAATACTTGGTAATGAGCGCCGTAAAGCGTTATTCTTTGAAATTCTGAAGTTTCATACCCTGCCATGATAAATTTCAAATCAAAAGAAGTTGCAAGTTTTGCTTTTTTTGCTGCACCCATCAAAATTCTCAAATCATTTTTACTATCGGGAATTTCCATATAAAAATGGGGAATATAAGTTAACTTACCGGAGTTATTGTCTTTAAAATAAGCGACACCTTTTGCGTCAAAAATAACTTTGTCATAATTTTTTGCTGTTTTTATATCCGGACTGACTTTAATATGAAAATTCAAAGGAATTTCTTCATCTTTTGTAATATCCTCTGTAAAATATAAGGGTATATTTGTAGGTGTTTTTTTATGATTATTTTTGAGAGAAAGAGAAGATTTAATTTTTCTACCAAAAATAAACGGGAAGAAGGCAAGCATAGTCGTTACTGAAGTAGGCGAAAGAGCATCTGCCGGCATATTTTGAGTATACAGATTAGTATTAGATTCCTCTTTTATTTCCGTTGTTAAATTCACATCTTCTTCTTGGGATAAACCCATAAGATTTTCCATTTCTTTGTATAAGTAATAGGTTTGAGAACTTTCCTCTAAATCCAAATCTTCCGGCTTTTGGGGATTGCCTTTAAAACCGTATTTTTCTATTAAGTAAGATAAGAAATCGTCTATTTTATTTTTATTTCTTATATCAAAGTGAAAATCTCCATCAAAGGTGGGGACATGGGAAATATTTACGGTAATTGTATTTAAGCCCTGCTCGTTAATATATCTGATTATCTGGCCGTTACCGGGAATTGACTGACCTTTAATAAAATCGGAATAAAAATTATCTAGCAAAGCAAAATGTATTGTTTGTCCGTTTTTATTATATTCTTCTAATATCTTTAAGACGTCAGAACTATTTGCGGCGGTTATTACATTATAGCCTTTGTCTTTTAAAATTTTTGCTATGGCTTCTGTTTCTTTTGAATTATCTTGGGCTACTAAAACTGTATAATCTTGAGGATTATTAATTACATAGGTTTTCAAATTTTTTGTGTTTAATTTATAATCTACATCTTCTTTATCGTAAATAGTCCAATCTGTATTTTTGACAAAAGGAACACCGTCTATTACGTTTGTTTGTATTAAACCGGAAATAAAATCATTTATCTTACTGAAATCGGCATTTCTATAATCTACTTTAACAATGGTAATATCTTTATTTTTCTCATTTTGTAAAACTTGTTCAATTTTTTCTGTATTAATTTCTTGATTATTTTTATCAACCACAATAAATTGAGGTGTTCTATTATTTCTGCTAAGAACGGATATCGTGCCGGAAAATTCTGTTTCCCCTTCCACAGCGGTAAAACCTTGCTCTCTTAAAGTGTTAAGAACATTTTTATAATTTTGATTATCATTTACTACTGCAATAGTATAATCTTGCGGATTATTTATCCGCTGTTTAACTTCTGTTTTTGTTTCTTTATTAAATTCAATTCCTTCTATTTTTACGGGATTACCCCCGCCTTTAAAACCGTATTTCTGTATAAGATAAGAAGTAAAATCACCCGCATTGTAAAGATTATTAGTAGAAACGCTATAAGAAAAATCAAATCCTCTTTTATATCTATCTAAAGCATTTGCCGAACCTTGAGAAGAACTTATAACGATAGTATCTAAATCTAAATTGTTAATTCGCTGGGCAATTCTATATCCATTTGTGCCGGGGATAAAACTATCCAGAAAAACAAAATGTATCGGGGTGCGGGACTTTATAGAGGATTCTATTATAGCCATAGCGTCATTACCGTTTTGAGCGACTTTAACATTAAAGCCTTTTTGCCTTAAAGAAAAACTTAAAGGTCTTGAATATTTTTCTTCGTCTTGAACTACAAGAATATTATATTCTTGTGGATTTTCTACGGTATATTCCCCCTCAAAAGGTTTTCCTTCATTACCCCAGAAATCTTCTTCGTTATAGTAGGTTCTGTCTTTATTTATTTTAGGGTCTGCAGATGGTGCGGTTTTTATATCATTTTCTCTTACATAAGTTTTGGTAACGGCGACATAATCGTCTAAATCTATTTGTCCGGTTAAGTTATAGGGGTTATCGGGTAAAAAGGATATTAAGGGTAAAACATTGTTTATTGGGTTTTGCGGATTTGTTTTTCCATTTAGAAATAAAAGAGGATTTGACTCCTCTTTTATTTCTGTTGTTAAATTTGCTTGGGTATTTAACTCTGATAATTCTATCGGTGCTGCTAAATTTTGGTTCTGATTAAGATAGAATGTTTCTGTTGAGCCTACGCTATTATCGGTAGGTTTTGCCGTATCCGCCGACGGAGTTCCTTTTGGCGTTCCCTTAAAACCGTATTTTTGGATAAGATACCCTATATAATCGCCAGAATTTAACATATCATTGCCCGAGGCACTTAATTGGAAGTCAAACCCTTGCTTATAATGTCTTTCTTTTTCTCCCCTACCGGAAGAAAGTATTGTTATTGTATCAAAGCCTTCTTTTTCAATTTTTTCTGCTATTTTATAGCCGTTGACATAGGAAACAAAAGTATCAATAAATACAAAATGAATTTTATTACCGCCTTTTTTGGTAGCATCTAATATTGAAACCGCTTTTTCGCCGTCTTTAGCCTCAAGAACATTAAAACCTTTCATTTTTAAAGATGTAACGGTTCTATCAAAGACATTAAGATCATCTTGTACTACTAAGACGGTATAATCTTGAGGATTTTCAACAGAATATTCTCCGTCAAAATGTTCTTTGCCGTAGAAATCTTCCGGATTGAAATAGGCTTTATTTTTATTTGTCATAGCAGCAAGACTAGGATAAGGCTTTAAACCTCTTATCTGTTTGCCAGACTCTGCGAAATTAGCAACATCCTTTTTGACTAGAGTATCATCAATATAGTAATCACTATTGGGTAAGAAAGCCGCAAGAGGACTGACATATCTTTCCTGAACAACAGGGGCTGCTTCCTGTTTAGGCGTTTCTTGAACTGCAGGAGTTTGTTCTGTTACAGTAGTTACCGGTGCAATATTTGCTGCGGGAAGATCCCCGTTTTCATTAACCACGCCCTGAATTTCAGTAGAAGAATTATTTTCCTTATCCATAGAATTTAATTCTTCTTTTGAGAAAGCATCTTTTGCCGCTTCATCTGAAGTAATATATTGCATAGAGGTAATGATAAGTTCTTCATCACTTACTTTTGCAAATACCACTTTTAAAACTGTACCGTCTGTCTGAGAAACGTGGAATACAGCAAATTTAGCATCTTCAAAGAAAGGTGTGGAACGCACAATTTCCGGCAAAAGCATAACATCTTTTTTAGATATTGCTTTAACACCGGGTATGTGATTATGTATTATTCTGACAAGTCCGTAATATCTTCTTACATCGGGATAAATATCTGCCTCAAGTTTACCTGTCATAGCACCTTTCAAAGCAATACCGTGATTTAAGATAAACAATCTGCCGTTACCTTGCAAAATAGCCATTACTGTTTGCGGTGTTCCCTCAAAAGGTCTTTTGGCTATTTTCATATAAACTTCGCCAAGTTTCTTTTCTTCTTTAACTTTAACTTCATTATCCGTTGTTACGGCGCGTAAATTTTGTGCATTTTGTAAAGGCACAATAGGATCACCGAAAGTTTCAAGACTTACGTACAAACCGTTTAAATCTTTCTTTTTAGGTAAAAGATTTTTTTGTCCGAGAAAAGCAGTTTTTTCGGGGTCTAAACTTACAAGTTGTTCTGTATAATTATTGCGATTTTTTTGTTCACGTTTAAACACCTTATCTTTCTTTTCCAAGATTTTTAATACGGCTATATTATTTGCCGCTTGGGCAATAAGCAAGGCCCTACCTGCTTGAGTTTGAATATTTGCCCTACCACCTTTTTTCAAAACAAGTTCCGTAACTTTAGGATTAGGATTTTGCGCCGCATACATTAAAGCCGTCATACCTTCGCCGTTGACTTCGTTAATATCTTTAGCCTGATAGATAAATTGTATTGCCAAAACATCATCCACATAACTTAAAGGCGACATAGAAACACTTTCCCCTTCCCTTACGGAAGCAACCGCTTGGCTAGATGTAGGATTAGCAAATTCGTGCTCCGCTTTAGCAATAAGGGCTTCTCTTTGGGCTTGTTCTTGGGCCTTTTTTACCATTTCAGTGGAATAATCTCTTAACTCACGTGTTTTTAGAGAAGAAACCAAGTTTTCATCTGCGGGGTTAAACTTAAGACCGCGTTCTTTAAAAAATCTTATTACTTTTATTTTATCGTCGGAAGAAAGATTTTTAGCATTATCTATATAGTATATAACGCCTTTGCCTTCCGCATTAACCATATTGACAAGTTCAACTATTTCGGTTTCACTCATATTACTGAATAAGAACTTCGCTGTTTCCATCGGAGTTACGCCTTCTATAATATATTTGAGGATGCTATCTCCCTTTACGTCAACAATATGCCAATCTATATTACTTTGTAGCATAGCAAACGGGAAATGGTTATCTTCCAACATTAAGGTTAACATCGCAAGGGTTAAACCGGTTTTTTTATCCACAATTACGTTAGGATTTAAGCCCGCTTGAGCGGAATATAGATAAACATAGGTAAAAGCATTGTTTTGAGGACTTTGCCCAATTTTATGAGCATTTTTCAAAGCATATTCAACCGGCAATTTACCATATTTATCTTTGACGAGTAATTTCTTTCTCGGTACTTTATTTAAAGCCAAAAGAATATCATTAGGATGTAAAGTTGCAAAAGAAGCCCACGCTTCGGTATATTCGGGTGCTCTGGCGTTTATAATAGGTTGCTGCTGATCTGAGGTAAGATCTAAGAAAAGGTCTACCGTTGAAGGCACACCGTAAATTTCTTGCCCTTCCTGTTTGCGGACCATATTACCGGGTTTAGTTACCAAATCTTCATTGATAATTTCAACATTATCTTGTGCTAAGGCTGTTTTTGCGGTTTGAATAATCTCTTTTTTTGTTGCTGCACTGGGTTGAGTTAAAGTAAGAACATAGTCATCATTAAGAATTACAAAAGGATAACCCATATATATCATCCTATTGAACATATGCTTTGCCGTAGGATTATTAAGAACTATCTTTTCAATTTCTTCTTTGGATAATTGATTTTCTTGAATATTACTAACTCTTGCCAGTTCTTCAATAGAGCGGAAGAAACTTAAATTGTAGTTGGATAAATTACCCAGTTGAAGCATTGCTTCGGCCGGTTTTTCACCAAAATAATATTCTTGTAAAAGTTCAATCTCTTTTAATTTAGTGGGATTATCTTTATAATATTCCTTAGCAAAATCAAGGGCACGGTAAACCTTGCCTTCATAAATTAAAATTGCGCCGTAATAACCAAGCATAATTGCGTTTATAAAAGCGGTAGGCAAATCATAGTTAAAGATATTCTTGATATCATAACCGTGGAAAGAATCATTCTTGCCCGTTGTGCCAAGATAATTAAAACCATAATTAATTATTTGCTGGATAAAAGCAGGATCGCCGGCTTGACCGTGACAAGAGGTTGCAATAATGTTTATTTTAGAACTGCCGGAGTTTTCCTGTATCAATTTCAAAACAGCAGGTAAGTTTGTTTCTTCTTCCATAACGACAACGCCGTTTATTGAACCGTGCATATTAAGAACTACGGTAAATTCTTCATGAGAATTTGCCATATTGGAAACATAGAATTTAAGTCTTTCCTTAAAATCAGGCATTAAGCGTGCAGCCAAATCATCATTTGCTCTCATATCAGTGCCGACGCTAACATTTACAAGATCTTTGGAATTTGCCTTTAAGAAAGAGTCTACAATATCATCACCTATCCTTGTGCCGTTAACATTCAAGATGGGCTTTGACATTAAAATTACGGATAAGGCCTCTTTGTATATTGATAATTTATCTAAGGTTTTTGCGATATTCTTTTCTTCATGAAGTTTTTGCACTTGCTTCACAAGTTCTTGTAAAGCAACTTCTTGGGCTTCGGTTAAATTCGCAGGGATTTTGGCATTAATACTTTCAATAAAGTTATTAATTGCCATACTTGGAATATTAACTTCCGTTTCCCCTTCATTTGCCAAAGCATCTTGGGCTTCTTCAAGTGATAAAGAGTATAACTCGCTACCGGGATTCAAGGCAACTGCTTTTTTAAAGTTTTCAACGGCCTCACTTAATTGATTAAGGTGTCCTCTTTGTAAAACAGCAAGATTATAAACATATTCTGCTCTTCCCTGATTTAACTTAGAAGCCTCTTTTAAATCTCTTGCGGCACCTTGATAATCTCCCACAAATCTCTTATACCAAGAACTATCGTAAAAATATTCGGGATTTGATTTATTGTATTTTATAGCCTCAGTAATATCTCTGATTGCATTATAATAGTTCTTTAATTCCGCTTGTGCTTTAGCACGGTAGAAATAAGCCACGTCATCGCTGGGCATAAGATTAAGAACTTTTGTTAAATCATCTATTGTTGCTTGCGGATTTTGAGAAATCATCTCCTGAGGAGTCAAATCGTCAAAAGTAATAATAGGTCCTTGCTTTTTTGTTGCAGGTTTAGCAAAAGTAGGATTAACCGCTTGCTCAATATCAACAGGGGTTTTTTGCTCTTCCAACTGTGCTTGTAAAAGGATTCTTGCTCTGGTGGAAATTTCTTTAATATTTTCCTTGCTAAAATTAGCCGCGCCAAGTTCCGCTTCAAAGTAAGCAAGGAAGAGAGTCAACGCTTCAGGAGTATCCCCTCTCTCTAACACTTGGGCTGTTTTCTCTTGAGCAGTTTTAAAGGCTTTTTTAGCATCAACAGTGCCGTCTTGTAATTCTAAAATATAATTCGCTACCTGCTCTATAATAGACATACTGATAGGGAAGAAAGTCCCATATAACTTACCGGATGTCGGTTTGGCAAACAAACTGTTATATAGATTTTTGACTTTTGCCTTAAAGGTTTTTGTATTTTCTTTAATGGCTGCAAGTTCTTTTTCCCATTTAGGCAAAAGTTCTTCTGCCTTCATTTTATATAATGTACCGTTATAGGGATTAATATCGGCGTCTTCAGCGGCTATTCTTAGATCTTTTATTGCGCCTTCTTTATCGTTCAAGTAGAACCATTTGAATTCTGCGCGGTCAAAGTAAAACTGGGCATCACGTCCGGAATAGGTCTTATTAAAGTCTTCCAAAGCACCTTCAATATTATTTTTTGCTTTGAACTCAGCGCGCATTAAATAGTAGAAATCGCGAGGCGATATCTCAATAGCCTTATCTAAATCTTTAATAACCTCAACATTCCCTTCTTCAAGAATTACTCTTATTTGGAAACGCAAGAAATAACTTTCTGCTGATTTAGGATTCAAAGCAATTGCGTGGTTCACGGCTTCTAAGGCCTTTTGATAATTTTTAACATCCAAATATCTAGTGGCTTTTGCTTGATATTTAGTAGCCTTTTCTTCAGGTGACATAGCGGCTTCTGCCTTTGCATCGGCACGGGCATTATCATATATTTTCTTTAAGATGCCGTAATTATCATCATTAGCATCAAGCTTTTCTATGGCTTTAACATAATCCTTTTGAGCGCCTTCATAATCTTGCATTTGTTGTCTTACTACACCGCTCATATATAAGGCATTTGCTTCAGGAACTGTTGTAAATTTAACGGCTTTAGTTAAATCATCCAAAGCACCTTGTAAATCACCGACATAGAATTTTGCTTGGCCACGATAATAATAAACAATTCCTAATTCAGAATCTTTTTTGATTGCTTCATCAAAATAAGGAATTGATTCTTGATATTTGCCTTTTTCAAACTTATCAACACCGGCAATATATGCAGATTGAGCATCATACGCATTTTTAAGATACTCTTCTTCTTTATAAGTATATTCCCAAAGTTCTTTTTCCTGATTGTAATAAAGTTTTAACTCATCGGCAAAAACGACTAAAGTTTGGTCATAATCGGCTGTTGTGTTGACATTAACTTCTTCAAAATCATCTTGAGATATCGGCGTTTCTATTTTTCTACCGGTTATAAATTCTAAAACAAGTCTACCGGATTCGTTTAAAGTTGCTTTATACCAACCTTCTTTACCTCCGATAGTAGTCCAAATTATAACATCAGCAATATCTTCAGCGGGAACATCTCTAGCAACAGTATAATCAATACCCCATCCGTTCATAACGATATCTTTTTCACTTGTGTTATGTAGTAAAATGGATATTACACCGCTATCTTGCTTATTGTAAGCATAATCAAAGGCCTGCCTTACATTGTTTGCAAAATATACTTTACCGTATAAAGTTTTTGAAATAGGCAAACCGACCTTTAAAACTGCTTCAACTTCATCTAGAGATTTTAGTTTCATCCCTCTTACATAGCCGTGATTAAATGTGAAGAATTGCGGTATTGCCTTATATATTTCCATATAATCTTGCAAATTATCGGAAACTTTATTTGATTCCTCTATTATAGGTGTAGGATTAGCCACTTCTTGTTTACTGACATTTTCTATAATGGGTTGTTTGTTAGCATCTAACTTAACTCTATACCAACCTTCCTTATCGCCAACAGTAGCCCAAATTATCACATCAGCTATTCTATCTGCTGGAATATCGCCGGGTAAATGTGCTTCGGAGACATTAAAGAAAGAATTATTGTCTGGACTAAGTCTGTATCTTATTAAAGTAGGGATAACCGCTTTCTCTGGATTAAGATAACCAAATGCTGTGCGTAGTCTGCCGGAAACTGTTACAGTTCCTGTTTGAGGATCTCTCGCTATACCTTGGGTCAAAATTCTTTCAACTTCTTCTAATGAGTTAAGATTTTTACCAATAAATAAACTGGGCTCTACTTTGAAATCTTGCGGCAAAGTTGCACTCATTTGGTCAAGCGTTTTTACCCCATCTTCAGAAATCTTGTAAGGAGCAAGACCATCGCTTACCGTTTGTGTTGTGGCTGAAGATTCTTCAACAACGCTTACTTTTTCCACATCTTCTAAAATAGGCTTTTTATTGTCATCTAATTTAAGTCTGTACCAACCTTCTTTTCCGTTAACTGTGGTCCAAATCAAAACATCTGCTATGCGGTCTGCGGGGATATCACCGGGCAAAACCGTATCGGATACATTAGAGAAACTATTATTATCCGCGCGGAGTCTATATCTAATCAAAGCAGGAACTACCGCTTTATCAGGGTTAATATAAGAAAGAGCCGTATTTAATTTACTTGAAACTCTTACACCGCCGATTTCTGTATCTTGTGCTATGCCGTTTTTAAGAATATTTATGGCTTCTTCCATAGAGCCAAGATTTTTGCCGATAAACAAACTGGGACTTACATTGAAATCTTGCGGCAAAGTTGCACTCATTTGGTCAAGCGTTTTTACTCCATCTTCAGAAATCTTGTAAGGAGCAAGACCATCACTTACGAATTTACTTGAAGAATCTGTATCTTTTAAATAAATTTCCGTAGTTTTTAGTATTTGCTCAATTCTGTTTTCTTCAAAACCGGCAGCAATAAGTTCTTCTCTAAAGTTTTCTATAAAGGCTCTATCTGCTTGATCCAAAGATAAACTCCCGCTTTCTAGAGCATCAGAAACATTATAATCGGCGTGTTTAAAGGCCTTCTTAATAGCAGGAATTCTATTTACAAAATCCGAAACAAGTTCTATGGCTTCTATTATAGTGCTCATAGTTAGCGGAGCAATATACGCATTTAATTTATTAGATTTTTTCTTATTAAAGAGTTTATTATAAACTTGTTCAAGTTTGGCCTTAAATTTGCCGGAATTATCTTTAGCAATCACAGCAGAATCTTCTGTAAACAAAGAAACAAATCTCTCTGAAATATCCATAAGTCTATCAGAAAGTCTCTGAGCAAAAGATATATTTAACGGAATAGTCTCTGCTTCTTGTTTTTCAGTAGGAGTCGTGCTTTGAGGTCTGATATCTTTGATAACATTACCTGTCAAAATATCCATTTCCACATGAGTCATTCTTTGAGCACTGGCCTCAATATCTACTTTCGTTTGTGCCTTAGATGTTTCAGTTTGTGCTTGTTTTCTGTGATATTCATCCAAATAGATTCTGTGGGTACCTACCTCGGCATATACTGCCCCATTATAAAAAATAGTAGCCGGCACGGTAACAATTCTCACATTACCTTTATCGGCAGAATCAATAATATTTTCGTAATTGCTGGCAAAATCAGGATAAGTTAATTTCGCTTGTGTTCTAATATCTTTGTCAACTAATATATTAGCAACACCTTGTGTTAACATAGTTCTTAAAGTATTAAAGTCTACTGAAGAACCTTTCATAGCAATACCAAAAAGTTTGCCGTTTTCATCTATTACTGCGGAACCGTATTGTGAACGGGAAATATTGCTTCTGAAATTCAAATATCCGTTATCTAAACTTCTCTTATCAAATTTATTAGCAGCCACAAACAGATTGCCATCTTCTGTATTGCCGTTTAGATACAAAACTGTGCCCGGTAAAGGATAGGCATCCGCAAGGACATAAGGTGTTTCTAAACCTTCGGCGTTATCAATTAAAATTACAGAAGTATTGGTTTGTTTATCGGCATAAACAACTTTACCGCTTGATACTGTTTGTCCATCTCTTGTCAAACGGATTTTATTATTTGCATTAGCATCAGTACGGTTATTAAGCATAAACCCTAAAACTAATCCTCTGTAATTGACTAATATAACATTGCCGCCAAAGGCTTTACCGTCTACCTGTACGCCGTAAACAGCGGATTTTTCGGAAATCTTCTTGGCATCTGCCTGTTTTTCTCTTGTTTTCTTGACCGGTGCTTCATATTTCAATCTTTGGGCAAACATTCTTCTGTATTCATCTTGTCTTGATACAGGCAATTTAGTTTTTGCTAAATTAACTTGAAGTTTTTCCATAAATATAGCAACAAATCTCGGGTCAAATATGGCTTCATCTTTTTCTATTCTGTTTACCGCTTCTTTACCGTATTTGTTTGCATATTCATGCATTGCATCTTTTGTTGCTGCAAAAGAGGCCTTCTTAACGGCTATAACTTCCCCGTCCTTCATTTGTTCAATTAATTTAGATAGTCTTTTTGTAATTTTTTCTTTAAGATCAGCAGATTTTATATTTAATGCTGAAACATTAGCATCAATCTTCTCTTTTAAGATTTTTATAAAGTTTTCATCTTGTGATGCTGTTGCTTGGTTAATTCTTTCTTGTGCGCCGTCGTAATTGGCCACATATTCTACGCTAGCATCTTTAAAAGCGTCTTGCACGGCTTGTTTAAGAGCATCCATTTCGCTATCGGATAAACTGGACAAGCGCGGTAATCCCGTCAAATGTCCAACCCATTCTTTAGGCATCGGCACAAATAACATGGCTGCTACTCTAAAGTCATTTGACCTCTTTCTGTTCTCTTTACTGTAATCATTTATGATGCTTTCTACTTTATCACCATAAATCCACCAAAGTGTATTTGTNNGTGTTGATTTGTGTTTGTATATCGGCATAAGCCGCTCTTTGCGCCCATGAGGCATCTTCCGCTAAACCTTCCCCTTCCATTATATTTTGGAACGCTTCGGCTCTATATTCTTGGGCTAATCTTACTTTGGCTTCTTGCACCTTTTGATTG
>DBYY01000006.1 GCA_002311025.1 Candidatus Proelusimicrobium tauri | reverse complement strand
TTTATAATATCTTCCTTTTTTTCGCCTTTTTGTTTGGCTTTAACAATATCAAAATCTACAAACCAACTTTTAAATATGGCTTTTGCCATTTCTTCCAAAGTTTTATTTTGTTTTTGCAAAAGTTCAATTTTATCATCAAACGCCCCCAACACCTCCGCAATCTTTTTTTGTTCTTCATATTCGGGAACTAAAAATGTTAATTCTTTAACAACACTTCCTGATATTTCTTTAAACGTAGAGCCTGAACCCATATTTTGAATATATTCAATATTCGCTTTTAATAAATAATAGTAAAATAAAGAATAATGTCCTTTTTTAAGAACTAAACTTTTAAATCCTTGATTCGTAGTAACAGAATTTTCTGCTATAGCAATGTAACCAATAGGAGCACGGCTTGTTAACAAAACACTTCCTTTAGGTAATATCTTAGCGCTACTATTTTCTAAACCTAATTTTGTTATATGTCTTTCACCACTAGAGATATATCTATTGTGATAATCAGACAGATCTTTAGGAGTTAGCCAAGAAATATCCCCTCCCCAAAAAAGAGGTTCTTTAGTATCAGGAGTACCTCCTCCTATAATTCCCGCAACTTCTTTTAATTTAATTTTTCTCCACATCTAACGCTTCCTCATTATCCTCTGGATTATCTAATGTCGGCTCATTTACCGTTATATCATAATAATACTTCGTGTGATATTTAGTATTATCCTTTCTAATAACATCTGTTTCAATTTCAACTATTGGACTATTTTCTTTTCCTATCAATTTATTTTTATAATTTTCCAAAGCAACTACCTCTGAATCATTTTCCTGAAATAATGCCAAGAGTCTTGAGTAATCTATATTGTTCTGAGCACTTAGTTCAGCATGTATAATTTTTTCTTGTTTCTTAAACTCTTGCCAATCTTTATAAATTTCTAATTTTACACTGGGATGTTTTAAATAAAACTCTTCTTTTATTTCATCTTTTCCAAATACACCGTCATGTGTTATTAAAAAAACGACACCAATTCTATTTCTTTCATAATCATAATTTAATATACTCTCCCATGAGATAACATCTTTGAATCCTTTATCACTTTTTTTCTCCTTTCCTTCAAATGGAGCCCTTTTTTCTATAGCCCGATTAATAATCTTACTAAGGATATTTTCATTTGGGTATGGTAAAGTCTCAATATGGTTATTTATCAGATAATCGTTTAAGTCTTTTTCAAAATCTGGTTGCTTAATATCTAAATGCCAATATGTTGCCTCTTTTTTATATCTAATTTCAAATTGTTCCTTTTTCTGTTGAATAATTTCTTGTTTAACCATCTCTGTTATAAAATATTTACCAAAACTGACGTATGGACGATTCTTGCGTTCTGTAAAAAAATTTTCACAATCCTCATGAGGAAAAAATGGAGAGAAAGAAGAATCCTTATCGGAAACGAAGAATCTATTTGTATCTATGATAACAACAAAATCATGACAAAAAGGTAAATTAGTTTTCAGTACCATACATTGTTCTCATTTTTATCTTTAGTTTGCTTTATTACTTCAACTATAAACTTTTCAACGTAATATCATATTGACGCTGAACTATAATATACGTTAAAAAGGCTCGTCCATTATTAGTTATTTGTAGAGAAGAATTTTCTTCTATTACTAATGAACTAGAAGTTAAAAATGCCAACCAATTATCAAATGTAAAATTAAGATACGCTTGAGGATATTTCTTTTTTGACTCTTTATAATACTCCATTGATGCTTCTCTACTAAGAGTATCTTTCATTCCTTCCAAACGTTGTAAAAGGTCTATTTGACTTTTAAATATAATTTTATATATACGTTCGTATTCAACAGCTAATTGAAAAGATGCAAGTTCTCTGATAAGAGTATCTTGTTCAAAATACGGAACTTTACTTATCCATTCTCGTAATTCCTTCTCACGCTCATCTATTACTGCCTTAAAATCTCCTGCCGGAAATGGCGGTAAAGGAACTTTAGTGTTATTGGTGGTACTGCCTTTTTCCTCAACTTTTGTTAATAAAGAAGAATTATTTAAAAGGCCTTGATTATCTGTTTTTCCTTGTTTTAATTTTAACTTAGTATTACCTGTTTCTACAGATTCAATTCCAGACAAAAAATGTTTTAATTCTAATTTGAATAAAAATATCACTAAAAGAAGAACAAAAGGCCAACTTTTTAATAAAATAAAACATTGATCAGTTAAATAAGAAACTACTACTATAAATTTTGAAAATATATATTCTGGAAAACATACCATATATTACATTCCTCCTAACTTCTCTAAATTTTCTTTAATCTTTTTGTCTAAATCTTCGCTTTGTTTCATTTGTTCCGTCAACGCTTGTGTAAAACGGGTCATTTTAGTGGAAAAGGCCTCATCGTCTTCTTCAGTTTCGGCTACTCCGACATAACGGCCAGGTGTTAAAACATAATCGTTTTCTTTTATTTCTGCAAGTGTGGCAGATTTGCAAAAGCCCTTAATATCGGAATAATCTTTATTTTTGGGGGCAAATTCATCTGCACGCCAAGCGTGATAAGTATCTGCTATTTTGGCGATATCTGCATCTGTAAATTCACGACGGGTTCTATCAGCCATAAAGCCGAGATTGCGGGCATCAATAAACAAAACCTCGCCTTTGCGTTTTTTTTGTTTACGTAAAAACCACAAGCAAACAGGTATTTGAGTATTAAAGAACAACTGCCCAGGCAAGGCGACCATACATTCAACTAAATCATTTTCAATTAGTTTTTTACGGATTTCCCCTTCGCCACCTGTATTTGATGACATAGAACCATTAGCAAGAACTGTTCCCATAACACCTGTTGGGGCAAGATGGGAAAGCATATGTTGAATCCACGCATAATTGGCATTACCTGCAGGCGGAACACCATATTGCCAGCGAGCATCTTTGGTTAACTTTTCCCCGCCCCAATCGGAAATATTAAAAGGCGGATTTGCCAAAATATAATCGGCACGCAAATTTGGGTGTTGGTCATTATGGAAAGTGTCTGCAGGTTCTTTACCTAAATTAAATTCTATTCCGCGAATTGCCAAATTCATAGCGGCAAGACGCCAAGTTGTAGGGTTACTTTCCTGCCCGTAAATAGATAAATTACCTGTGCCTTGATGTAATTTGACAAACCTTTCGCTCTGCACGAACATACCGCCACTACCGCAACAGGGGTCATAAACCCTGTGATTTTCAGTAGGTGCCATAATAGCAACCATTGTTTTTACTACGGAAGCTGCTGTATAAAATTGCCCTCCGCGTTTGCCTTCCGCATCGGCAAACATACCAAGGAAATATTCATAAACTTCACCTAAAGCATCAGGTGCTGTTTGGCCATTTTCAAAACCGATAGTGGAAATTGTATTTATTAGATCCGCTAAACGCCCTTGCGGAAGAGATAAGCGCGCATAATTTTTATTTAAAATGTTTTTTAATTTTGGGTTTTCTTTTTCGATAGATAACATTGCATCGTCAATAAGTTTGCCGATATTTGGCTGTGGGGCATTATTACGCAGAAACTCCCAACGGGCAATTTCCGGCACCCAAAAGGTGTTATGTTCTGTGAAATAATCGCGGATGTCTGCATCTATATATTGTGGGTTTGTTTTGTAATAATCATCTTCCTGCATTTTTTTGTATGTGGAAGAAAAAGAATCTGAAATATATTTCAAAAAAATTAAACCTAAAACGACGTGTTTATATTCAGCAGCATCCATATTTGAACGGAGTTGGTCTGCTGTTTTCCAAAGTTTTTGTTTTGTGGTATTATCCATAAAAATCTCTCTTGTAAATATATAAATTAAGTTTGTCAAATTTAGGGGCCATAATTATATGTCCCCTAAATGTTTTAATTTCTTTCTTTTACAGTCGTACTGGGATGCTTATTTGCATATTTTGATGTAACAAATCTACCAGTTATTGCACTTCTGTAGTTTGTAGTTTTACTGCTTTTAGCCATTTTTTACTCCTTATAAAATTTCGTCTCGCGTCTCGACCTTTATGTTTGGTATTTAACACATATCTTTTATTTCAGCTTTTTGATAAATTCTTTTATTCTTTCTCTATCTTCATTTGCCTTATCAGCCTTGCAATATATCTCTAAAAATGTAACTTTTTTCTTAGAAGGTTCAAAAACATAAATTAAACGTAAACCGGTATTAGACCCTTTTCCTTTTAATGAGCGGCAAGAAAATTTACGCACTTTCATGGCCATATATTGTCCATCATTAGCACACAATCCTTCTATACGCACTACATACGGAAGAGAAACATGTTTAGTATGAACTAATTCCACAACCGTCTTGCGCAATGTAGTGAAATCCCCTTCTAATGAAGGATATTTTTTTAATAATCGTTTAAATTCGCGCTCGAAAGTTGTTATTGCTTCATAATTAATCATTTGTGTATTCTCTAACAGAAGTCTCTGGTGTGCGGTAAAATACCGCCTCATAATCAATAACACCTCTATCTTCAGCAGCTAGCCATGGCACATCTTTGTGTGAATAATCAGATAATTCTTTTGCAGACCAATTAGCATATTTTTTCATTGTGTAGTTAATATGTTCTAACTCTTTGGCCGATAGACAAGATATATCAGCTTCCCTAATAGGTAAATATTTGGTTTGATCATGCTTAAAACATTTACGTTTCACTTCAACGCAATCACCATTTTTTAGCATTTCACGCACAATTTTAGCAAAATCTACAGGAGTCGGACCATATGTGTTTTTAATATACTTAGCGCCTATTAGTTGTTCTTCATACTTTTCATAGTAATCAAAATCAATAAAATAAAGAATTTTATAAAGCACTGTTTGTCCGACATTATATTTAGACCCGATTTTGTTAATAATATATAAAAACACCTCTTTAAATTTAGTTATATTCTCTTGGGGAATACTAATACGCATTTGTTGTTCATTTTTTTGTGCTTTGGCAGGTATAATTTCATAAGAAGGTTCTACAGGTAGGTGCCCATTTAAAATATCACTTTCTGACACATCAAATGCTTTAGCCAATTTCTGCACGTTTTGAGCAGAAGGTATTTGACCATTTTCATAATTAATTATGGTCTGTCTACTAACCTTAATTATGTCAGCTAATTCTTGCTGAGAATATCCCACTTTTTCCCTCAAATGTTTTATAATATTCATTTTTTCATTTTCCTCCAAACTACATTAATAGTATAACAAATGAATAGCAAAATGTCAAGTATATTTTACTATTAAATGTAAAAAATACTTTACATAAATTTATTGCCCCAAATACAATCAAAAATGACTTGATAGTACTACGAAGAAGAGTTAATATGTTCATGATGCTAGACGGGAGACACTTCTCAAAAAGAACCTAAAAAGTACTTTAAAAGATGCCCCCGCTATGCATACAAAAACATAATATCAAGGAGAAAGTTATGAGTACAAGATGCCAAATACAAGTTAAATTCTTGGATAGAGAAATTTTGCTTTATCATCATCACGACGGATATCCGGAGGGCGTCGGCGCGGACTTGATAAAAAGACAGCAAACACTCAAGTCCTGGAACGGTAGTATACTGGTCAATAACCTAATAAAAGATAAAAACGAAGAGTATGAAATTTCATACGTAATTCACACCGACTTAGATTATTGGTATGAAATCAACTGCAACAAGCGCACTATTAAGTGTTGGAAAGTTAAAGGATACCTTTTATCCGATCATGCCGAAGTAAGAAAAGGCGAAGAAATCCCCCTGCATAACCAGGCAAACCAAAAACATAACAGTTAAGGAGGGAATTATGGGTATCAGAAAAACTACTAAATCTCCGTATTATTACGCGGAATACAGAGATATCTCGGGTATCAGAAGATGCGTTTCGTTGCAAACTAAAAATATGCGTGTTGCGCGTATGAAATATGACGAAATTATCCGGCGCAGAAATGCTATTAAAGAAAAAATACACATCCATATAACTTGGCAAACTTTCAAAGATAAACTGTTCTACTTTATGTCGGTTGAAAGGTCACAATGCACTATAAACCATATGGAACTCGCTATCCGGTATTTTGAGGAAGTAAAGAAACCACGGTTTTTACAAGATGTTACGCCTGAATTATTACAAAAATATAAGCAACATCTTATCAAAAAAGGGTGCAGTAACTCTCATATAAACGGTTTGGTGCAACGGATGAAAATCGCTATGCACTTGGGCGAAAAATGGCAACTTATCCACAAGCAAGAGTGGAGTGTCGTAACCAGACTTAAAGCACCTCGCGGCAGAGTGGTATTTCATACTCCGGAAGAAATTGATAAAATTTTGGCCGCCTGCCCAGACGAAAAATGGCGGATAATTGTTCTCCTCGGTGCTGATGCAGGGCTACGCCGCGGCGAAATAATGCAACTCAAATGGGAAGATGTAGATTTTCAAAACAATCAACTTTATATTGCCCCAAACAAGACGGAATATTTCCGCTATGTGCCTATGACAGAAGCCCTAAGCAAGGCTTTACAAAGGGCTAAAATTGCGGCACAAAACAAGTTTGTAATAACCCTGGGGCCTACGCGCAACACAGGCACTCTAACGACCATGTACCGAAGAATGGTCCAAAAAGCCAATGTCCCGAGTTTTATGCATAAACTGCGTCACACTTTTGCTAGCCAACTTGTGCAAAACGGTGTTGAACTTTATATGGTATCTAAATTGTTAGGACACAGGAGTATCAAAATGACCGAAATTTATGCCCATTTAGCCCCTGCGCATCTTCAGAACGCGGTTATTAAATTGCCGAAACACACCGAACCTACCTCGCAAGTTAAGCCGACTTTGCATATTGAATCCAAAACGGTTTGCGGTCCTAACAAAGCATGCCTTCGACTAACATCAGATTTTAGCGAGTTTGTGAAGAAATAATATAGTTCTCCTTGCCGTTTCCCTATACAATTCAATTTATCGGCAAAATTCTAAATTTATTTGACAAATAACCCTTGACTTTTTGCCGATAATCTATTATCATTTAATAAAGGGAGTAAAATATGAAATATCTTTCAGTAGCCCAAATTGCAAAAATGTGGAAACGCTCCGAGAGGAGTGTCCGCAATTATTGTGCTAACGGGCAAATACAAGGGGCCGTTTTAAGCGGCAAAACTTGGCAAATACCCGAAAATGCCACTAAACCGGAAAGAAGTAATAAACATAAAAATATCCCTACTACTTTATTTGAAATTATTAAAGCAGAAAAATCTTCCAAATTACATGGTGGAATATATCACAAAATACAGGTTGATTTAACTTATAATTCTAACCATATCGAAGGCAGTAAATTAACGGAAGACCAAACACGCCTTATTTTTGAAACAAATACTCTTGGAGTTGAAAGTAACGGAGTCAAAATAGATGATGTTATCGAAACAGCGAATCACTTCAAGTGTATTGATATGATTATTGATAACGCCAATTGTAAAATAAGCGAAAGGTTTATAAAAGAACTGCATAAAACCCTAAAAAACGGAACTACCGATAGCCGTAAAGATTGGTTTACCGTAGGCGATTATAAAAAACTGCCAAATGAGGTCGGCGGCCACGAAACAACAAAACCCGAGCAGGTGGCAAAGGAAATAAGACATTTATTAAGCACTTATAACAACTTAGAAAACAAAACTTTTGACGACTTGCTTGATTTCCATCATAAGTTTGAAGCCATTCACCCTTTTCAAGACGGTAATGGCCGCATAGGCAGATTACTTCTATTCAAAGAATGCTTAAAAACCGGCATCGTGCCTTTCATAATTTCAGATGACTTAAAAATGTTCTACTACAAGGGTTTACAGGAGTGGCCCAAAAACAAAGAACGTCTTAGAGATACTTGCTTAACCGCTCAAGATAGGTTTAAAACTATTCTTGATTACTTCAAAATAAGATATTAACTAAACCGTAAAACTACATTCGCAGAAAAGTGCACACAAGGCTACTTCTTAAGCTGGGTGGCCTGTTCCCGGCTAAACAGCATGAAATCGCCTCACGTTTTGAATGTGGGGCTTTTTGCCAACATGCGATTTAAACGCTCGCTAGCAAGTACCTATTTTTGATAATTTCAGACGGAATATCGCCCAAGTTTCAGCACTTTTTGTATGAAAAAAGAGGCGTGTATTCGTCTAAGACACCGTCGGTAGATTCAAGAATAACCTATAAATAGAACAATTGATCATAAATATAGCTTAAAAAAATTTTTTCAAAACAAAAAAGTTCCCATTTTTCCAGCATTTTTTGTATAAAAAAATAGCGTTTTCTTCGTCTAAGACACCGTCGGTGTATTCGAGAATAACCTATAAATAGAACAGTTGATCATAAATATAGCTTAAAAAATTTTTTCAAAACAAAAAAGTTCCCATTTTTCCAGCACTTTTTGTATAAAAAATCGGCTAAATAATTTTTATAAAGGATACTCAGATTTTACTTTTAAATCATAATCAACAATTGTTGTGTATGGCTCAATATTTTTCCAAGAAGTAATGACATCGCATACAGGCACACCGTCTTTATCAATCCTGTGAAGGAATAGGTTTTCCTGTCCTGTTTTGTAAACGCGGCAAATTAAACTATCACCAAGGAAAGTTTCCTTGTTGAAACGCACTTGTATGGTTTTTAAGAGGTGCGTTTTTCTAAAATCTTCCGGCAAAGCCATGGCGGCAATATGCAAATAACTTTTATTGTTTGTATGATTATTAAAATCAATATCGGAAATATTTATATTATGTGAAAAGTTAGATATTTCCCCCACGGTATCGGGTAATAATATTTTAGAATGGGCACTCAATGCCAAATCTTTGCATACGGCAAATTTAGCGGCCATTTCATCAGCCCGGGCAACACGCCTGGTGTTAATATCCATAATTAACCAAAGTGAATCCCCTTGTGCAAAAACTTTATTATTATAATATAAACGGAAATCCGCATATATTTTTAGTTTTGATATTTCCGAAAACCATAATTCAACCTTTATCTCTTCTGCCCAAAAGGGGAGCGTGTCTATTATATGCATATTCAGTTCGCTTATAACCCAATATTGGCCTTTTGTTTGCAAATCAAACGCAGCCATTTTACGCGTGGCACTATAACGTGCAAAAGTATCTTGTATATAACTAATGGCTGATATCGGGCGCAAACGGTATTGTTGCATATCCATATCATCTAGAACAACAGTATAATTTTTTGTATATTTTGGCATGATTTACCCCCCTGAAAAAGTTACCTAAACCTATAAATATTATAGCATTTTTGTTGACACGGAAACAAAAAATAATATATACTCTATATAAGAGGAAATAGAAATATGACTAGTGTTAAAGAGTTTGATTCTTTAATGAAATCCTTGCTTTATATTATTGAAGATATAGATACACAAATGCAAAACTCACAAGATACATTAAAAAATTTTACTATTAACGAGATGCACTGTATTGATTATATAAAAAAAGCAAAAAACCCAAATGTTACGAAATTATCTAAAGCTTTGAATATTACACGTGGTGGCATAAGCCGCCTAATAAAAAAACTTATTAACAAAGGTGCGGTGCGAATATATACAAATGAAACTAACAGAAAGGAAATTTATTATAAATTAACTTCTATCGGCAAAAAAGTTTTTGATATACATAAAAAAATGCATTATGCTTATCATAAAAAAGATGTACAGTTTTTTAAACAATTCAGCAAAAAAGATATAGAAACAGGTCTAAATTTTATCAAAAAATATATAGAACACGCTAAACAACAAATTAAAAATTTTTAGGAGTATTATGGAATTTATAAAAGAAATCGCTTTGGTAATATTTTCAATATTTAATGAAATGTCTGTTTATTTGTTGCTCGGTTTTTTATTCGCCGGCATTTTGCATGTGCTGGTACCGCAACAATTATTTTCAAAATACCTTTCAAAAAACAGTTGGTCTTCCGTTTTATTAACCTATAAATAGAACAATTGATCATAAATATAGCTTAAAAAATTTTTTTCAAAACAAAAAAGTTCCCATTTTTCCAGCACTTTTTATATAAAAAATTAGAGTTTTCTTCGTCTAAGACACCGTCGGCGTATTCAAGGATAACCTAAAAATAAAAATATCGGTATAATTTGAAAGTTAAAATCCAATAATAATGCCATTATTAATACAATCATTAGACATGCCATCAATATACCAAGTGGTGCAAAAATACAAACTGATACAGGATACACTTTTTCATAATATTCTTCTGAAGAAAAATTTTCTTTAAAAGGTTTAAAATATTTCATTTTTGTTTCTCCTTTTTCATTTTTATTATGAAATAAGTAGCAATTATCTTTGTCAAAATAAGCCCCAAAGGCCAGGCAATTTCGGCAGGCAAAGGCAACCCCTCAGGCTCAATTAAGAAAATTGAGACCATTGTTGGCTAATGGTCTTAAGGATTTTATCTAATTTTTACAAATACGGTACTATGTGTAGCATTAGGCAATATTATTAAATCTTTACTATTAATCCATTTCTTCGATAATTTCAACGGAATAACTTTATCTTTACCACCGACAAAGTGTTGTTGCTCGATTTGAGGCAAGGTATCTAAATCTAAAGATAAATTTAAAGGCATATCTCCATAATACTGCGTCCAATCTTTATGATTTAATAGACCGGCAATAGTTATCCATTTGTTTATTTTCATTTCCGGATGTCTGCTAATAATTAAGCCCGATAATAATGCCCCACCGGAATATCCTATTAGAATAATTTCTTTTTCCTGCGCTATTTGCTTAATTGCAAAGGCAGTATCTTCTACAATTTCTTCAGAAAAACGCCCTACAGTCCAATCTTGAACACTACACGTATCACTTTTGATAAATTGGCATGGCCTAGCCAAATAAACAACATTAGCGTTATCATCGTTAAATGCCATATTTCTTAAAAATTTACTTTTAGGTGTGGGGTTTTTATTTGGTATACCTTGATAATTAAAAGCATTGCCGTCCCCTTCAATATAGATATAAATCGGGGATTCTTTATCAGTTATTTTTTGCCAAGAGGCTAGGACATAATTATTTGCTTGTATTGGAGCATATATAAATTCTTGCGGGACTTTAAGTGTCGCACAAGAAATTACTTATAAACAAATATCTTTTCATCTTCTTCCTTATAAAAAACCCCTGCCAAAGTAGGTAGGGGTCTTTTTTAGGCTATAATACTATTTAAAAATTATAACGCAAATTTAAATATCCGTTAAAGCCTTCCCTCTTTCCATCTCTGCGATATAAGGCAACTTCAAAAGTATAATTATTATAATGAGTTCTTACACCTAAACCATACTCAACAAATTTCGCCATATTTAACGCAGGAATTGCGACTTCTTCCACTCTGATAGTTCCGCCATGACTATCGCTAAAAGCATAACGAACATCACCGAAAACATCCCAATTCTTATTTATGCCATAGGCAGCACGCAAATTAGGAACTAATTCAAAAACATGGTAGTCATCTGCTTTAACTTTTACATTTGATATATTTGTATAATCATCTGTGTGAATATAAGTATAAGAAGCAATTAAACTTGGTTCTATCATAAAATAAGGATTGACATAAAATTGATAACCTATATTTGAAGCAACACCAACCCAAGGATTTGTATGATGATGTTTCCCATTAATATCATCTATTTGCGGTTGCATTAAACCACCAGTCAAGTTAAATGATAAAATAAGATTTTTATATTTTGAATCAAGATTTAAACCTAAATATTCTCCCGGTTGGTCAATTTTTATATTATTATAACGAATATTGCCATACACATAACCGCCATAAACATTTAAGTTAGAAGAAACATCTTCAAAAATATCCATTTCTTTGTTAAAGCCTAAAACAGCCATAAATGTTTTTGTTTTAACATCGGATACTTTCTTATAATCACTTTTATCATCAAAGCCATAAATTTTAAACCAAATATTTTTATTTTTTGCTTCATCGCCACCGGCTCTGCCTTTTTGAGGTTCATTATACCTAGATAAATTGAAATCATGGAAAAGTAAATTATTAATATGATCTTGAATATTCAAAGCCATATTTGCAGCGACAGGTTGCTCAAAAATACTTGGGCTATCAGGAGTATTCCCCGAACGCGTAAAAGTTAAAGTTCCATCACCATTATCGGCAACAGAATATCTATACAAGGGAGAAGATACCTCAAGATTATCTTGTATAGAAACATGATCGGTTAAATCTCCATCGGTAAATTGAACAACAGTAGTATCCTCCTCCGCATCAGTTAAAATATTAACCCCAGACACAACAATATTGCTATCCCCCGTAAGAGTATCTGTATGAATTGTATCCATTTCTGATTCTGCTAAATCTGCATCAACTTGAATATTTAAGTTTGAGGCAAGGTCTAAGTTTTTCAAATTAACAGAACCCACAATATTATTAATTGTATAAAGAGTTGCATTATTAACAACATTTAAGTTATTTCCATCAATAAAACCATCGGGATTATCTATAGAGGCATTAGTAGTTGCATTTTGCCCGATAGATAAAACACCGCCGTATAAATTAATATCAAAATTATAAGTAGCATCACCAACACGATTATTAAACTGAATTTCGCTAGTATCATCAGATACCATAGGAACAATAACATCAATATCCGGGGAATAAGTTAAACCTGATTTATTAATATCTATATTAGCTACTGTTCCATCTGTATAAGAAGCGATACTTCCATTAAAAATAATTTTTCTACCACTGGCAGCATTTAAAGATAAAGTAGCGTTATTTTCGCTAGCTTCAAAATAAATATCGCTACCTGCATTATAATCTGAAGTTTCATTGCTTGCGGTGTTTCCGTCAAAAAGGACATCCTTATTAACAGCAAAAATATTTAAGTCATTATTTGCATTGTATATAGCGGCACCTTCATTAGCACTATTATTCTTAAAGGAAGAATCAACAATGGAAAAGGGCACTTCACGATATTTAGATATAAGAATAGCACCACCATAGGAGGCTGAATTACCAATAAACGAGGTATTCATAATGTGCACCCCATCATTAATACCATTAAAATATAAAGCCCCCCCTAAATAATTGAGGGCTGTATTGTTAATAAATTCAGAGTTGATGATATAATTTTGATAATGCATGCTAACAGCCGCCATATCATACCAAATTGCTCCTCCACCAGATACAGTTGCTTGGTTATTGGCAAAGACAGAATTGGAAATATAATTTGGCGCACTAATATTAAAAACACCGCCCTCACCTGCGCTATTGCCTACAAATAGTGAAGAGTTTATTATAAAATTCCCACTTGTATCTGTCCACATGACTCCACCAGCTAGAAAATTTTCTGCAGTTCGGTTATTATAAAAGACAGAATTTATAATATTCACATGGGCATTTGAATCAGCATAAAATAATCCAGCATGTTGATCAGATAGATTATTAGCAAAAACCGAATTTTCAATATTAACTGTGCCTAAAATATTATTCTGATTATCACTTGTCTTGTGAAAGCTATTGAAAGATTGTGTAATTTTTTTATAAATCGTATCCCCATTAGCATTTTGATAGGAAAAAGTATTATCCTCCGCAGTGCCATCTTCTATAGAACCTATATTTCTAAGTGTAACGGGGGTGGTAGAAGAGGATGAACCCATATTAAGATAAGTTCCTTGAACACCGGTTAAGCTATGATTTGCGCCGTCAACGGTTGCGTTAAGCAAAGTTACGGAAGGGGTGCCAGGATCGACAATAATATCTTGTGCAAAAGTGAAATCCCCTTCGGAAGTTAAATCTGAAAAATTATTAACTTCGGTTGCTTGGGCAGATAAAAAAGTCAATGTAAAAATAAAAGATAAAAACCAGGTGAAATTAATTTTCATAATATCCACACTCTCCTTAAATAATACTTTTTATAAATTCTACTTAAATATGAAAGTTCTTAATATTATTGTAGCAAATATTTTAATTCTTAATATAATACTTTATAATAAAAAGTATCAAAAATATCATCGGGAATAATTATTTTAAAACAGATTTGTTAATTTTTATTTATAAAGTTACTTATTTACTAGCAAAATGCTTCTTCTCCAATAAAAAATACAAATAAAGATAGTTAATACTAAACCTATAGGCCAGGCAATTTTGGCAGGCAAATGCAAACATTCAGGCGCAATTAAAAAGTAAGTAGAACTTGGCAAAATTATAGTGTCCAAAACTTATACATGTGGACACTATATCTATAAATTTAAAAAAGGCACAAGGTGAAGATAGTAAGTTTTGTGCTTAATCTATCTCTACATGGTTCTGGACACCTTTATACTACTGGTGCCATGTAAAGATAAAGAAACTATCCCTACGCAATATAAACCTACATTTAGTCGTTCTATATTGGGTGCTTGTACCTCAAGCACAAACGTTGTATGCTATTTCACCCACAACCAACGTCCGCAACGAGAATGTGCTTATCGAGGCAGAGACACGGGTGTTCCTCCCGTTAATTCATACCTCAACAATTATATTGTAGAATATCAAAGCGACAACATACGGTCGTGCTATTTTTTAATAATTTCCTTAAATCCAACTTATTTTTAGAAGAATTTTTTTACTCATCCACATCTTCAAGATCACCTGAATTTTTAAAAAACTCTATAACCTTTTCCAAGTATACAATTAAAGTATAAAATACTATTGAAAACAATATTGCCCCTGAAATACTACTAGAATTAAGATAATCATAGAAACAGACTAAACATAAAAAAATATTTACTATTCGTAACCAAATATTTTTTTAGGCATTATGAATTCAAATGTGCCTAAAAAAGCCAACATTGCAGCAAAAATAACAAAACTCCCATATAATTTCTCAGCATGTTCGTTTATTAAAATTAATAATCCTGCTACAAAAATGCTAATGGGCAACATCAATATGTATCGAACTAAATTCATATTTTCATCTTTATTTGTCATACAATCTCCCTATTTTAATAACCTTCAAGGTATTATATAATATTTTATTTCACTTAATTTTTTGTAATATTTTCTTTGACTTTGGGAGTTTTGATTTCCGTAGGAGACATCGAACTTATAGCGAACAAATTTTATGCATTAAGATATGGTTTAGAAAACAAAAAACCGCTCAAGCAGTTAGCAAGAGCGGTTTTTTATCATACTGATAATTTTATTTTACCCAAAATACGCGGTTATCTTTGCGCGGGGCAGCACTGGGAATATCCCCGTCAATATAGCCGACGGCACAATGGCCGATACCTTCCCACTCGCCTTTGACACCCAAATCGGCAAGCAGTTTTTTCCAAGTATCTTGTTCAAATTCTTCTTTAGCCCTGTGTATCCAAATACTGCCAAGACCGAGTGCGTGCGCGGCAAGCATCATATTACCCATAACCAAACTGCCGTCATACATACTTGTCACCCAATTTTTATCTGCTAAAACGACTAATACCGAAGGAGCACCGTAGAAAGGGTCAAACCCATCAGGCCAACCGCCGATTTTACAGTTCGCTTTGGATAGTTTATCACGCAGTTCTTTATTTGTGATAGCAAGAATAATTGCTGCTTGTTGATTTTTTCCACTTGCGGCATATAAACCTGCTTCCACAATTTGTGCCAAATCTTCTTCTTTTGGCATTTGTGCCTTAAACTTACGGATACTGCGTCGTTCCTTCATTGCTTTAATAATTTCGTTCATATTATTTCCCCTTTATTTTTTATCAATATCAACTAAAGTATATTCGCCTGTTCCCATGCCGAGTTCTTTCATATAAGAAACTTGGCGAAAACCTTCACGCGATTCAATGCGTTCTTGTAAGTCATGCAATTCTTTTTCGGGCAAGGCATAAACCATATCAAGGGATGCTTGGTCTACCGCTACAATATTGGTAGATGCCAAGATACCGATATCATGTGCTTTTGGCTCTGCGGCGGAAGTTCCTGCACAGTCGCAATCAACAGACATACGGCGTAAAACATTGATATAGACAATTTTATCACCGAAATGGTCCACCGTTGCTTTGGCTGATTCCGCCATACGTTCTTGGAAAACTGCTCCGGTATATCCCCATTGGTCATCGCCTTTTTGGTGTATCATTTTTTTACCGATTTTACCGTCTGCCATGCCGATAGCAATATTCTTCATACTACCACCGTAACCGCCCATAGTGTGGCCCTTGAAATGAGTAAGAACTACCAGTGAATCATAGTTAAGGATATGGCCGCCCATAGACATTTCTTTAAAATGCTTGCCGCCTTTTACGGGCAACATAACCGTTCCTTCCTCGTCTAAAATATCAACTTCGGTAAAAGTCCAGCCGTTTATTCTTAAAGTTTCCCTATGCCCTTTGGTAGTTTGACGCGGAGAGTTATAAAAAACATTTGTTTCTACAAGACGACTGTTTGGAATATGTTCCCACAATGCTTTAACCACAGCCCGTAGCGGTATTGACTATAAGCAATACTTTGCTCTTATACTCTGATAAAAAAATATTTTTGCCCTTGGCATCAGTTATAATTTGATCGTAAATACTCATAAATGCTCCTATAATTTTATTCTTTCTTCTGTTCTAAATTTTCATAATGATAGAGTGCTGATTGTTCCTCGTACACTCTGTATGGTATTTATATTATAACAAAAATACTTTTTGTTAAACATATTATCAAATTAGACTCCCTCCGTATTTGGTAGAATATAATTAGGAGTATTATGGAATTTATAAAAGAAATTGCAATAGTAATATTTTCAATATTTAATGAAATGTCCGTTTATTTACTGCTCGGGTTTTTATTTGCGGGCATTTTGCATGTGTTGGTACCGCAACAGTTATTTTCAAAATACCTTTCAAAAAACAGTTGGTCTTCCGTTTTATATGCGACACTTTTCGGTATACCTTTGCCTTTGTGCTCATGCGGTGTAATACCTACGGGCATGGCTTTATATAGAGAAGGGGCTTCAAAGGGTTCTGTGGTAGCATTCTTAATAGCAACACCGCAAACAGGGGTAGACTCAATTATCGCCACTTATTCTTTGCTAGGTTTGCCTTTTGCCATTATTCGCCCGATAGTCGCCCTGTGTACCGCTATGTTTGCCGGCCTTACAACAAATATTTTTACTTTAAAAGAAAGTTCTGCCATTGTAAAACAGGAAAATAGCAAAAAACAAGAAACCCTTACCTTCACACAAAAAATAAAAAGGGTTTTTAACTACGGCTATGTGGAAATGATGGAAGATATCGGCAAAATGCTGATGTTCGGGCTGATTGTAGCAGGATTAATTTCCTATTTTGTGCCGGATAATTTTTTTATGATTTTCGGTAATAATACCATTTTGACAATGTTGCTTGTGCTAATAGTTGCTATACCGATGTACGTTTGCGCTACCGGTTCTATACCGATAGCAATAGCCCTGATGATGAAAGGCATGAGCCCGGGTACAGCACTCGTTTTGCTTATGGCTGGGCCGGCGGCAAATATCGCTTCGATGTTGGTTATCGGCAAAGTTTTGGGCAAAAAGACATTTGTGCTTTATTTAACAACGCTTGTTATAGGTGCAATAACTTCAGGGTTAATTATAGATAATTTTTTGCCGGCCGCTTGGTTTGATGTTTCAAATTTTGCTATGGAAGGACATCACGGCGGACATTTTTATCATTTTAAAATAATTTGCTCAATTATTTTATTTGCCCTTTTTATAAATTCAATAATACAAAAGGAGAATTTTATGCAAAACACTTCAAATAAAACTATTGCTTTTAAAATTGACGGTATGAATTGCAATCATTGCAAAAACAATGTAACAAAAGCCATAAGTGCTTTAAAATCGGTAAAAACAGTTAATGTTAATTTGAGCCAAGGGATTGCCTATGTTGAAGGCGATGTCACCGACACAGAAATTAAAAATGCTGTTGAGGCCATCGGCTTTGAATTTAAAGGCAGAGTTTAAAATAAAATAAAATAAAAAATAAAAACCGCCCGATGTATAAACAAAGGGCGGTTTTTGATATCTTAGAAGTTTTATTTTGAAGTGTTAATCCCTTATTTTAATTTTTCTGTACTTTTTGTGAAACAGGAATATTACCATGCAAAGGTGATTGTTTCCATATCAAAGAGGTTTCTGTTAAACGCAAAGCATAATCGCCGATACGTTCAAAGCCATTTAATAAATCTCCGTATGCCGTAATGGAAATGGGCATAATTTTTTGTTCGTTAGATAAACGTTTAGTGCGTTCTTCACGTAAAGTCTGACGCATTTTATCAAGATTTTCTTCATCAGAAAGGGCTTTTTCCAAAAGTTGTATAGTTTGCAAATCATGCCCTTCACTGGGGAATAAGGATAAGGCAAAACGCGCTTGTTTTACTGCGGATTTTGTGCTTTTAAGCATTCTTTCCAAATCAGCAAAATCCATATCCGAAAAAACAGTCGGTTTCATCGGTAAAATCTTTTCTAATAAAGAGGCAATTTTCTCACCACAATCAGCCATGCTTTCTGTGGCACTATTCAATTCAAAAAGTGCCATTACTTGTGCAATTGCGTGACGCGATAAATTACTATGCATCAATGTAGTTAAGTAGGAATTAATATTATATTCCAATTTATCTGTGATAGCCTCGTATTTTTTAATATCTGTAATCAAGCGGACAAAAAGATTTTTATTATCCGTCTTAAAAACATATTGAATTTTATCCAATTGTTTAAGTACCAACCCTAACATGCGGTCTACTTCTTTACGAGCAGATAATAAAGCCAATTCCGGCGTGAGATTAAAACGCGGATTAAGATATAATAATTCACCTTCCTTATCTCTCTTTTCATTTTTATCCTTGGGAAGAATTCGCAAAGTTAATTTTGCTAATGGTTTTAAAAGTGGCAACATTAAACAAGTGTTTATTATATTAAACACACTATGAAAGGCGGAGATATGATAAGGCAATACACTTGTTAAGGCGCTTGAATCTGTTACATAAGGGTTGCCGGGAACAAGCCAATCTATAAAACGGATAAATGGATGAAAGAATAAACAAACCCATATAACACCAAAGAAGTTGAATAAGAAATGCCCCAAAGCAGCCCTGCGTGAATCTTTAGGGGCACCGATAGCAGCCAAATTTGCAGTCATGGTTGTTCCGATATTTTCGCCAAGTACCAAAGCACATGCGGCCTCAAAGTTAATAATACCTGCTGCCGCACAAGTAAGAGTCATAGCCATAACAGCACTTGAAGATTGTAAAACAACTGTTAAAATAGCACCTACCATAATTAAAGCAAAAAGGTTAAATATATTGTTTGGCAGAAATACAGATAACCAATGTGTAACCATAGGATGTTGGGCAAAATCAGCCGGAATTGCATTTTTCATAATACCTAAACCCAAAAAGAGTAGACCAAAACCTACCGCCGCTTCTGCAATACGGCGTACACCCACCCATTTTGAAGGCAAGAATTGTCCAAAAAAACCTAATGCAATAACAGGCAAGGCAAAAAGGGAAATTTGTATTTTAAAACCAAATAAACTAACAATCCATGCGGTCAAGGTAGTACCGATATTAGCACCGAAAATTACCCCTAATGCCTGTTGTAAGGTTAACAATCCAGCACTAACAAATCCGACAACCATAACCGTAGTAGCACTGGATGATTGAATAATGGAAGTCGCTAAAGTCCCGGATATTGTGGCGGCAAATCTATTGCTTGTTGCAGCAGAAAGTATTTTACGAAGTTTTACCCCCGCCATTTTTTGTAAACCATCACTCATCATTTTCATACCGAGTAGGAAAACGGCCAACCCACCAAGCAAATTAAACGTCAATAAGAATATGTTCATTAATTTTCTCCTAAATAAAAAGAGCACCGCAATTGGTGCCCTCTATTCAAATACCATAAAAATTTTTATTAAGCAATAAACTATTTCTACACGACTTATCAAATATCCTTAAGGAATAACTACATAAGTCTTCTTTTTGTTGAATCGCAACAGATTTATATATTGTGTTGTGTTCTAGCATATCTTTTATATATATTATAGCATTTTTGATAGTTATCCTTTTTATTATTTGGCATTGTTCAACCACTGGAATTTACAACTGAGGATCTTGCGTCTTTATCAAAAACTATTTATTAAATTTGGGTAGCCACATGGGAACTTTTTTCTTATAATCCAAATATTCTTTACCAAAAGTTCTTTCCAGTTGCTTCTCTTCAAAATAATGGAAATAAATATTGTTTAAGATAAAAAACACAACTGCCCAGTAAAAAATATAACGCGTGTTCAGCACAAGGGCTTCTGCCAACAAAATTAGTATTACCCCGATAATCATGGGATTGCGAACAAATTTATAGGGCCCTTGCACTACTAAATGCTTGGGTGCTGCCCAAGGGGCAGGGGTTCCTTTCCCTATTTGGTAAAATAACATCATACTCCACCCCGAAAGAAACATTCCGCATAGCAGTGCAATAAGTCCGCAAATAAACTGTAAAATGCTAGGAACCTGATAGTTGAAATTTATGAAATACAGTATAATGCCTGGGATAATCACAAGCACATTAAACGGTAACAAAATTAGCGCACGGAACCATTGTTTCATATTTATTGTGGCAGTGCTTGCAAAATACCAATCATGCCAACCCCGGCTATTTCTTTGGTAATAAGGTTTTAACCCACTCTGTTAATTCTTCCACAGAAGGGTTGCCGTTTAGGGCTTTACCTTTAATAATTGTTGCAGAAGAAGATATACTGGATTTTAAATCTTGATCTACATTACCAATACCGCTGGTTCCGGAAGTAACAAAAATAATAACTTTTTTGTTTGAAAAATCTTGTTTTTCAAGGAAGGTTCTTACTATTGTGGGTGCCGTTCCCCACCAAATAGGAAAACCGAGATAAATAGTATCATAATGTTTAAGAGAAAGATTTTCCGGCACTATGCCCGGGCGGGAAGTTTGGTCTTTCATCTCTAAGGAAGTTCGTGAATTGGGATTAGTCCAATCTAAATCTTCACTTGTATAAAGAGTTAAAGGTTTAATTTCATAAATATCGCCCTTGGTTATTTGGGCTAAATTTTGGGCCACTTTTTTTGTAGTACCTGTGGCGGAGAAATAAACCACTAATACATTTTTCTTTTGTGCAGGCGCGGGGTTTGTGGCCTCTTTTGCAGTAGGTTTGGCATTACAAGCCATAACAAATAAAACTGCTGTTAAAAATACTAATATTTTCTTCATATATTGCTCCTTTTATTTCAAGTTAGTTTTAAAGAAATTTTCTATTTTATCAAACGGAATTTTTGCCATATTATCATATAAATCAACATGACTTGCACCCGGAATGATAAGCAATTCTTTATTTGTGCCTTTTAATTTTTTAAAGGCATCTTCGCCAAAATAGCGACTGTGGGCTTTTTCGCCGTGGATAACCAAAACGGCATTTCTAATTTCACCGGAACGTTGCAAAGCCGGTTGATTTATAAGCCCTAAAGAAGAAGTTGTGTTCCATTTGCCGTTAGAGTTAATTGAGCGTGGGTGAAAACCGCGCGGTGTTTTGTAATAATTAAAATAATCTTGCACAAATTGCGGTTCTTGGCCTGTTAATTTTTCAGGTAAGCCATCTGCACCGGCATAGGTGCCGTTTTTATAATCTTGTGTGCGCTGTTTATTTAATTGTTTAAGCATTTCATAGCGGGCATTTTCGTCAATAGAATCATTATAACCTTTTGCGGAAACACGCGTCATATCATACATTGTAGAAGCAACCGTTGCTTTAATGCGCGTATCCATAGCGGCAGCATTTAAAGCCCAACCGCCAAAACCGCAAATACCGATAATACCGATTTTATCTTCATCTACATTGGGTAAAGTAGTTAAATAATCTACTGCTGCGCTAAAATCTTCTGTGTTAATATCGGGGGAAGCAACATTTCTTGGTTTGCCGGAAGATTCCCCTGTATAAGAAGGGTCAAAAGCAAGAGCAATAAAACCGCGCTCTGCCATAGTTTGAGCATAAAGACCGGAAGATTGTTCTTTAACTGCGCCAAAAGGTCCGCTGACGGCAATTGCCGCTAGTTTATCGCCTTTTTTAATGTTTTTTGGCATATATAAATCTCCTGCTAATTTTATGCCATAGCGATTATTAAAATGAACTTTCTTAACAGAAACTTTATCGCTTTTTGTAAATACTTTATCCCAACTTTTTGCCGGTGCCATTGTTAAACCTCCAAGTAAAATAATTGCTAACAATAATAATTTTTTCATAATTTTCCTTTTAGCACTTTTTGCCTGTTTCATAGGCTTCTTTATAAGCAGGCAAATTTTTTATTTCGCCGACTTTCCAAGCGCCTGTTCCGTATATAATACCTTTTTCTTTTGTGCCCTCAAGACAATCCCGCGTAAAACCGCGCAAGCCCTCTATTGTAGGTTTTAAATTTGCTTTTTCCGTATCGGCGGCACTTACGATAAAATAAACTTCTTTATTTGTCATTTCGGTATATCTTGAAACACAGCGGTCAATAAATGTTTTAAGTTGGCCGTCCATTGTGTAAAAATAAACCGGAGTAGCAAGCACAAGAACATCTGCCTTAACCATTTTTTCAAGAAGGTCTTTCATATCATCTTTTTGCACGCAAGTATGAGTGTTATTACACACACCGCAACCCATACAATAATTTATTTTTTTATCGCGCAAAAACACTTTTTCTACCTCGTGGCCTGCTTCTTTTGCACCAAGTAAAAATTGATCACATAAAACATCGGAATTGCCACCTTTGCGCGGTGAAGCAGAAATAATAAAAACTTTTTTCCTCATATAATCTCCTTATCTATTTTATAATTTAAAAATCTTCTTTTGTTGTAAATTTTTATAACCTTCTTTTCCTCTTTTAATATTTATTAATCTTTTGATTTCCAAGTACCTAGATTTTTATACTCTTGTAAGGTATTATTTATCAATATTTACTAAAGTATATTCGCCTGTTCCCATGTCAAGTTCTTTCATATTGGAATATTCAGACATAATATGCCAAAGTTTCAGTAGTTTTTGTATAAGAATTATCGTTGAGGATTTACCGACATTGCGCTCTATTTGAAGTATTAGGCACACTGCTATTTGCGCAGGTATCCCCATTACTATGCATATATGTATAACTGATACTATTTTGTATCCTGTTTAATGTTATTGACTTGGTATTCTGGTAAAAGAATTTCTATTTTGGATTTTTGAACCAAATCTTTAACTTGTTGCTGTACTTTTTGTCTTAACTGTATAGGATCCAAATAATTAATTATACTATTACGAAGTTGATTGTATGTCAAAGTATTAGCGGCGCGTTTTTCATTTACGCGTAAAATATATATACCTTCTTGCTCAGTAATAGGCCCTATAACTTTGCCTAAAGGTGCTTCAAATATTTTATCATTTAAGTTTTTGGGCAATATTCCGCGTATTACAATCTGCTCTCCGTTTGTTTTCAACGCGTTTTTATCGTCAGAATATGTTTGTATTGCTTGTATAAAAGCAATCTTTTTATCTTTTAATTCTTGTACGATTTTATTAGCCAAATTCTTTTTATTAGCAATTTCTGTATTACTCATTGTTTTTGGAGTCGATAAAAATACTGTTGAAACAGCAACCCTTTCGGAAGTGGCTTTTTTTACTTCCATAGCAAAAGGATTAACTAATGCTAAATCTTCTTTAGGTAAAGATTTTATTTTACTTTGATTATTATCTACAACTGCCATTGTGGCATCATAAAATCTCGTTAAAACATCTTCGGTTAATTCTATTTTTTGTTTATCAGACAAGTCTTTTAAGAAAAGTTTTGCACTTAACTCTTTGTGGATATTTTCCCTTAATTGCTTTAATGTTATTCCGTCTGTTTTTAATTTTTCATTAAATTTTTCTTCTATTTGTTTTTTATCTGTAATAGCCTTACCATTTTGATCAACAGCAATAAGTTTTTTAAGATTACTTATATTTTGATCTACGGCTTCGTCTTTTACTGTAATTTTTGCTTTTTGGGCTTCTTGAGATAACACTTCATTTGTGATTATCTGTTCTAAGGCCATTTTCCCTAACAATAAACGCGTTTGTTCATTATCAACAAATTTAGGATTCTTTTGTTTTTGTTGTGATATTAAGTTATCTAATGTCCCTTCGTATGTTTTTTTAGTTATTTTTGTCCCGTTTACTATGGCTGCAATATTTGCGTTATTGGAACACGCAACTGCAAAAAAAGTCAAAAAAGTAAATAATGGAATTATATTTTTATTTATTTTCATTATTTTATTACCTCTTTAATAAGATTAAAACTTACAAAATATTATATCAAAATCGACGAGCATAGACAAATCTCCCCCCGACAATATCTTTATATATCAAACTTCTAATTAAAAAGTATAAAGTTTTTTGATTTTTTTAAAAAGGTACGCAACGCGAGTGTCAAATTATAAGGTAAAAAATAAACTTTGGGCACCTTAATATATAAGTTTTGTGTACTAAACTTTATAATTACGGCGCCCAAAATTCTACGGTAATTATATTCTTATTCGCGATTATTTTCTACCTACTTTTCTTCTGAGAACGAATATAACAAATAGTAATGCAACACCAATGACAATAGCCATTGCTAATCTATTATTTTCTTGTGTCTTTGTAGCAGGTTCTTCTGTTTTGGTATTTGTCTGCCCTTTATCGATATTTTGAGCATTTTTGACCGATTCTTCGGCTTGGGACTTCTGTTCGTTTTTACTCTGTTGCACTTTTACATCGGTTTCTTTAGTATCTTTCTGCTCTTTATCGACATTTTGAACATCTCTGACCAGTTCTTCTTCTCTGGCATCCTGCTGTTTTTTATCAATTTTTTGAGTGTTTGCAACCGATTTATCAGTTTTTACATCTTGCTGTTTTTTATTGATATCCTCTACATTTGCAAGCGATTCTGCGCCTGTACCCTTTTCTTGTTTGACATCGATTTCTTGTGTTACTATGAACGGTTTTTCTGTTTGAACCTCTTGACTATTTTCGGTAACTGCGGTATTTTCGGCGTAATTATTTATCTTAATTGCTTGAGAACTATTGCCACCTTTACCAAAAGCCCAACGTAAACCGGCGGAAACACCTAGACCGTCTCGGCCACCATTATGTCCCGCGAACTGTAAAAATCCGGTAAATCTTTCTCCGATTTTCTTCTGTACGCCAATATCATATTGGACATAGGGTTTCATGTGCATTTTCGGTAATTTTATGGAATCTGCCGTTACACTTGTGTTGTTCATCAAGTTGAATACCATACCGACCGAGGCATAAGGCTGCCAACCTTTTACATTGCCTATAAATCTTACCATCGGACTTAATTGTAATGTATGTAAAGGATCAGATTTAATCTTTACATCGGCAGCATTTGTATAATCAAAAGGATTAATCATACTGTAAGTCATATACCAAACAGGTTGTATAATAAACTTGCCGTCACTAAGTTCAAAATTATAACCAGTTTGCGTACCGATTCCGGCAGATAATATTGTTAAACTGTCACGACCGTACATTGTATGGGCTTCTACACTGCTAACTCCGGCATTTGCTGAAACTCCCGTCCAGAAATTATTCTTGTAGAAAGTCTGCGTTAAGCCGACTAGCCCACCATTCATTGAAGAATTCACGTCACTATAATCCATTTGAGCGCCGTTATATCCCACAAATCCGGTTGTAACACCATACCAATCACGCCCAAGATCTTGGAAGTTAGTGTCAAAACCGATTAAAGCACCATAAGATGTTGCATCAACCTTAGGACCGTCTTTAAGCGCAATATCCTCAAAAGTAGAATATGTTTTAAACCATATAGCAGAGTTATCTTTGTATGCATTACCTGTTGCTAACCTGGCATATCTTTCCGTTTCGGGGAATTTGGTGTACCAATCAGCATGCTCATAAGAATATTGGAAGATATTATCCATAATTGCCTGCATACCTGCTTGCATTGCAACAGGAGTTACCAAAACTGCAGGATTGAAATCAGACACATCCGAACTAGATCCCCCTTCATAGATTAACCAACCGTCTTTTAGGCTTCCGTTAATTTTGCGAATAGGCGTCATAATAGATGGTAATGATATTGTTTCGGAAGTAACATTTTCTTGCCCTAACCCTGTCATATCACCTAAATGAACTTTTATATTCTCACTGGTTGCTGAGCCAATTAAGTTAATTTCATTAATATTAAATATACCACCATTATTATTTACGGTAGCATTGAAGGAATCTGAAGTAAGACTGCTCACATCAATATCTATTTCGAGATTTGACTGTGCGTTCAAATTCACGGTTCCAAGATTTGTAGATGAGATATTTCCATCAATCGTATTTATTCCACCGCCGTTAATATTAAGTGCGGTAGCACTTGAGATATTACCACTATTACCGAATTTCAAGGTTGAATTATACAAATCGACATAAGTATTTGAAATTGTATTATCAATTACAAACGGTGCATTTGTTCTTAATTCTACCTTTGAATTTGCACTACCATCACCTATAATATCACTAACGGTTTTACTTCCGGCATTATATACCAATGTACCGTTATTGGTAATACCGCTTGTGGCTACCAAGTTCTCTGAATTTGTAGTTAGTGTCCCGTCATTGGTAATAGCATTTTGGTTTATAGTATTGCTATTTGTGAAATCTCCGTTATTAGCAAATGTTCCACCTCCAGTAATGGAACCTGTATTATTGCCACCGGCAACAGTGATAGTACCATCATTTAATACGGTTCCGTTATTTTGGAAACCTTCACCTAAGGCACTATCAGTCGTTGTTATGGAAGCGCCACTATTATTGGTTAGTGTTTTGCCACTATTAACAGTCATAGAACCTTGTTCTATATTGGCTGAATTTTGGATACTGTCTGTAAATCCTAAGGAACCATTTCCTGAAATATCTTCCGTAACAGTACCGCCGGTTAATTCTAATGTGCCGTCATTGTTTACGGTATTCAATAGGGCATTGGCATTAGTGGTTAATTTAGCACTGTTTTCGATATCAATAGCATTAGCAATTGAATGAGCAGCATTATTTGTTACTTCACCGGTAATATTTGTTGTTCCGCTTGCGCTCAATATATCACTTGTAATATTACCTCCGGTTAATTCTAGTGTACCGTCGTTTGTTATACCACCTGTTGTTGTTATATCGCTTGCATCAGATACTAATTCCGCTCCAACAGATATTTTAACTTCTGTTTGAGAAATTGTACCTTCATTTGTTACTGCGCCGGTTATATTCGTTGTTCCTGTGCCGGTTATAACACCCTCATTTGTCATAGCAGTTCCGGATAAGGTTAAGTCATTATTGTTTTCTATTGTTCCGTTATTGGTTAATGTATCTTTTACTGTAATATCACCGCTATTAGTTAATGTTATGCCGTTATCTGTCAATAAGATATTTTGTTCGATTATACCTTCATTTGTCGTTGTCACATTTATATTCAAACTACCATCACCGATTATTGAACCTGTATTGTCTAATACGCTATTTACAGTGATACTTCCTTCGTTTGCTAATGTTATTAAGGAGGCTACCGTAACTGTTCCTTGCTCAATTGTGCCTGTATTTGTAGAATCTCCGTTTATCACTAGGGCACTTGTGCCGGTACCTGATATGGCCCCTGCGTTATTCAATGCTGTGTTTACTGTTATCGTTGCATTATCATTTGTTAAACTATTTTCGCTTTCTACATTTATATTATCTTGTTCTAAACTGTTATTTACTGTTATTGTAGAAGCATTTCCTTCACTGTCTTTGGTTATATTTATTGTGCCTTCCCCTTCGGCATTATCAAATATAACATTTCCGGACATATTAACTATTCCATCATTATCTATATCAGTACTATTTCCGCTGAACTTCGTATTATAGATATTGACTGTTCCGTTTGCGGCAACTGTTATTGCTGTATCAAAATTATTTAAACCCGCTCCGCTTACATTCCCTTCATTATCTACACCTATATTGTTTAATGATAAGGTTTGAGTATCACCCACCACTATACCTGTGCCGGTATCTCCTGTTATAGAATGTCCTGCCTCATTTCCGTTTATCGTTAAACTTGTTCCGCCTAATGCCGGTGTGCTTGTTAAATCTTCATCACTGCCCATTGTGTAGGCTTTCTCTGCCACCGTTGAGGCTATCGCATTCCACAATGTGTCGTGTTCAAACTTAAGGAAACCCGCATTTACACTATCGTGTGTTGTTTCGTAAGTTATAAAGTAACTCTCAGGTTCACTGCCTGTTATATGTATATTTGCATTGGTACCCAAACCTGCATAATTTCTTAAGTTTTCATCTGTTACTTGTACCCATAAAGGTATTTTTTCATCGGCATAACTCATTATATTGATATTTGCTGATGAAAATACAAAACTACCTGTTCCGCTAACTGTACCGGCTGCTGTAATCATATCGGCAACAGGGGTTGTGCCTGACAAATTGACATCTATTGCCAAATCTACCGTATCATTAATTATTGTGTTTTGACCTAACTGATAATTATGAACTCCGCCGTTACGCAAATCTAATGTACCACCGTTTGCTGTAAATGTGGTTGCATCTTTTATACTGTTTACTGAGCCTAACTTTAGTGTGCCTGAATTTAATGCAACACTGTTTCCTGTTACGTTTCTATTAAATTCAACTACACCTTCACCACCGATATTGATTGTACCGTTGAAACCTGTTATTTGATCATTAAAAACGATTGAACTCTCCATACCTGCATTCATGTTGACGGTCCCTGTATTATACAATGCGTTTGAAAACCCACTTACAATGTTACCGGAAAATGTTGTATCTGCGCCCTCGGATGAAGTTATTGTTACAGTTCCTGTGTTATATATTGCGCCACCGTTTGTTGTAGCCGTGTTTGAAGTGAAAGTTCCTGAAAGGTTGCTTATTGTTCCTGTGTTATAAATTGCACCGCCGTTTGAGTTTGCTCTATTAGATGTATATGTACCCGCTAATGCATTTATCGTACCTTCATTATAAATTGCACCGCCGTCAGTTGCTGCATTATTTTTAAATATTGATGTTGAAGCAACAGATAAGGTTTTGCCTGATGCATTATAAATCGCACCACCCAAGTCTGCGCTGTTACCATCGGCTATATTATCACCGCCGAAGGTGGCATTTATTGCGTTAGTTATTGTTCCGTCATTATATAAAGCGCCGCCGTTTGTCGTAGCCGTGTTTGAAGTGTAAACCCCTAAAAAGTTATTTATTGTACCTGAGTTATAAATTGCACCACCGTTTGAGTCAGCACTGTTAGATGTATAAGTACCCGCTAATGCATTTATCGTACCTGAGTTGTTTATTGCACCGCCATCAAATGCTGCTGTGTTGTTTTTAAATATTGATGTTGAAGCAACAGATAAGGTTTTGCCTTCCGCATTATAGATTGCACCACCCAAGTCTGCGCTGTTACCGTCGGTCCCATTATCACCGCCGAAGGTGGCATCTATCGCGTTGGTTATTGTTCCGTCATTATATAAAGCACCGCCAAACACTGCACTGTTAGATATGTATGTACCACCTAAATCAGTTATTGTGCCTTCATTATAAATTGCACCGCCGTTTGAGTCAGCACTGTTAGCTTTAAAAGAACCTGATAATGTGTTTATCTCCCCTTCATTATATATTGCACCGCCGTTAGATGTTACCGTGTTAGAATCGAAATTAGAACCTGTTATTGTGTCTATGGTTGACCCGATTGCATTTAATATTGCTGCACCCGATCCGTTAGATGTGGTATTTTGGACAAATGTTGTACCTGATATAGTATTTATTGTGCTGCCACTTATATTATTTATGGCAGATCCTCTTTGATTGGTATTGTTATAAAATACAGAATCTGATATCTCGGTAATTGTGCCACCATTATATATCGTCCCGGTTTGTTGACCGGTAGCATTAGAAACTGTATTGTTACTGACAAATTGAGAACCGGAAATAAGGTCTATTGTCCTATTCGGTTTATTGAAAATAGCACTACCACTGCGATTAATCAAGTCAGTATCTCCGGTAGTCTGGGTGATTGCCGTATTATTATAAAATATAGAACCTGATATTTGAGTTATTTTATTTGCGCCATCATTATGAACTGCACCCTGTGGAGAAGTATTCTCTACAAAAACGGAATTTGTAATAGACATTGTCCCATTTTCTCTGTTTTGTAATGACCCGCCGAATTTAGCACGGTTATTATAAAAAACAGAATTAGAAATGTGTGAAGTTCCTGCAGACCTAAGGAATCCTACCCTGTCACTATTTTTCCCGAAATTATTTACAGAATTTCCTACACTAACGCTTGTAATGATACTTACACCGTCGACAATAGTATCCGAAGTGGTTGTAGTATAAGTTCCAAGATTTTGCAAGTAAACGGTTTGGTTTTTGTTTACGAACAGTCTTACGTCATTTGCCGTTGAAGTATTATTTATTCCGTAATTTCCGGTACCGCCATCTATGGTAAGAACAGAATTCCAACCGGTAATATCTCCCAAGACAGTTGGGGATGTTTCGTTTGCATCAAGGGTATATGTCCTAGGAGTAGTTGATGCTTGTATTGCGTCTATAAGCGAAGGATATTCCGACGCTAGCGCAATATTCATACTGTAACAACAAAATGATTGTAGAGTTATTATTACAACTAATAATTTTTTAATTTTTTTTATATTTTTTTCAAATCTGTTTTCATTTTTTACCTATAAATACACTGTAAGTCCCCTTTACTTAAGTGTTTAGAATTATATATATTATATAATATTCCCTACCATTGTGTGAACATAAAAAAGCAAATACTTATCATTCCAAAAAGATGCTCCCCCTAATATCTTTGCCATATCAGAACCGATATTTACATAAAAACAAAACCCCCTTACGGGGGTTTGTGTTTTGATTGCTTAAAGTTCTTTATTTGGCTTTGTTAAAACCTTTATAAATTAATGCCGCTAAAGCAGCACCTATAAACGGACCAAACACAAATACCCATAATTGGCAAAGGGCTTGTCCGCCTAAAACTAAGGCTGGGCCAAAACTGCGGGCAGGGTTAACGGAAGTGCCTGTTAAAGGAATACCCATAATATGCACAAAAGTCAAAGTTAAACCGATAACCAAACCTGCAATGGCCGATGTTTTTTCGCCAGAGGTTACGCCCAAAATGGTAAGCACAAAAACACAAGTTAAAATGATTTCAACAATTAAAGCACCGCAGGCAGTTAAACCAACAGAGGAGGCAACGCCATATCCGTTAGCACCTAAACCGGTTGCAGCAATACCACCTAAATCGGTCATATTGATAATAGCGGCCAGAACAAGGGCAGCAAGTAAAGCACCAGCACATTGTGCAAGAACATAGCCAAAAAAGTCTTTGGCGGTCATTTTTCCGCTCATCCATACGCCAAGTGAAACAGCCGGGTTAATATGGCAGCCGGAAATGTTGCCAATAGCATAAGCCATCGCTACAATAGATAAACCAAACGCAAAAGCAATACCTAAAGTGCCAAGCGTTGCACCTGCAATGGCTGCGGAACCGCAACCAAAGAGGGTCAAAACAAAAGTGCCTAATAATTCGGCAGTATATTTTTTCATATATTCTCCTAGTTTTTGCGCGCTTTGTAAGCCACGCAACATTGTTACACTTATATTTTATCAATTTAATAAGGTTTTGGCAGAGAGTTTAAATTTTATGCTTAATGTTCTATAATAAAAGTATGAAAAAGATACCTGATCCAAATAAAATTTTTCCAAATGAGAAAATCCCAAGTCTTTGCTACATTAAAAATGTAATAAAGAATCCTAACATTATTGTTGGAGATTTTACTTATTACGACGATGTAAACGGCGCAGAGCAATTTGAAAAACATGTAACCCATCATTATAACTTTATCGGCGATAAACTTATTATAGGTAAATTTTGCCAAATTGCAAAAGGGGTTGAGTTTGTTATGAACGGCGCTAATCATAGAATGAACTGTGCAAGCACTTATCCCTTTTATATTATGGGTGGAGATTGGGGCAATGCTTTAGCCCCCGTAGCAAAAGAATTACCCTTAAAAGGTGATACTGTTGTAGGTAATGATGTTTGGATAGGTCAAAACACCACTATTTTGCCCGGAGTACATATCGGCGATGGCGCAATAATCGGACTAAACAGTGTGGTTGCAAGGGATGTCCCACCTTATACAATAGTAGCCGGAAACCCGGCAAAAATTATCCGCAAACGCTTTGACGATGAACTAATTGATTTACTTCTAAAACTAAAATGGTGGGATAAAAGTATCGAAGAAATTGATGCGCTTATTCCCCTTCTTTCTTGTAGTGACCTAAACAAAGTAAAACAAGAAATCAAAAAATCAATTAAATAGTGCCTAACTTACATACTTTTGGCGAGGTATAAGACAAAAAAGATAAAGGCATATCTATACCTAATTTCTCAAAAAATAGTAGAATAGTATTTATACTTTTTAGGAGAAGATATAAATTTTCATGAATATTTTTTTACAATTAATAGACGCCTGCGGGCGCCTTTTTTCTAACCCTTCTTTACAGAGTTTTTATGATGTAATGAATCTTTTTAATGCCCTTATTTGGGGACCTCCGATGATTTTCCTCTTATTATCTTTGGGTATTTACTTTACGATTAAATTACGTTTTATCCAAAAATATACGTGGTCTGCCATGAAACTTTCTTTATCCAAAGCCGAAGCGGAAGGTATGGTGAGCAGTTTCGGTTCGCTTGCTATGATGATAGGCGCGACCGTCGGCACAGGCAGTATTATCGGTGTAACAACAGCCGTCGCCGAAGGTGGTCCCGGTGCTTTATTTTGGATGGTGATAGCGGGATTTTTCAATTTTGCTATTAAGTATAGTGAATGTTTAATTGCTTTTAAATACAGAGTTCGTCTAAACAATGCAGAGTATGTCGGCGGACCGATGTACTATCTTTCCAATATTTTAAAAGTAAAATGGCTCGGTATTATTTTTGCTTTAGGGACCTTATTAATGGGACTTACCGGCGGAAGTTCTTTACAAACAAACTCCATTGCCGATGCTTTGCGGGAAGGATACAACCTTAATCCTTGGTATTCTTCTTTATTTGTAACTTTTTGTTCTGCGGTTGTTATTTTAGGCGGAGTAAAGCGTATTGCTTCTTATTCCGAATGGTTAGTACCTATTATGGGTACTCTTTACTTATTTATTACCATAGTTGTTATTTTTATGAATTTTGCTAGTATTCCTTCTGCTATTTTGACGGTTATAAAAGGTGCTTTTACAGGTAAAGCAGTTGTGGGCGGTGCTATGGGAATAGGTATTATTGCTTTAATACGGGCCATGATTCCAGGCATTACGGCAGGGGTAACCCGTGCGGTAATGGCAACTGAAGCAGGTTTGGGAAGTGCTTCTATTGCAGCAGCCGCTGCGCGCACACGTAGCGCAACACAAATGGCCATTATTTCTGCGACTTCCGTTTTTTGGACTATTTTTATTTGCAGTTTAACAGGTATCGTAATTGTTTTGGCGGGTGATTATACAAACCCGAATGTTTATGCCGCAAACTTGTGTAACAGTGCTTTTAAAACCGTTCCTTATATCGGCACGCCGATTTTGGTATTTTCTTTGGTTATATTCTCGTTTACCACCATTATCGGTTGGGGATATTATATGGAAAAAGCCCTTCAATTTTTATGCAAAGGTTCTAATATCTTGATAAAACCATCAAGAATATTATTTGTAATACTGGTATTTATAGGTGGCATTATCGGCACAAGTTTCTCTACCGATTTATTTATAGAACAGTCGGTTTTACGCACGGCACAGGCCAATATGTCCACTCGCTTTATGTGGGCTCTTGTCGTTTGTACTATGACAATGATGACTGTTCCCAATATATGGGCTTTGTGGCGTTTTAGAAAAATAATTTATAAAACGACACAAAGGAACTTGCACGCTTTAGTCGGCAAAAAAGCCAAAGAATTTCACAAAGAAAATTCCGAAAAATAAATATCCAATAAATAGGTTAAAAAGTTTTTAAGAAAAGATATTTTCTTCCATAGGATAATCTTTTAAATACTTTTTTAAACGCTTGAAACGGCGTTTGTAAACTTGAGGATTTTCCTTCTTTTCGGGCGGTAAATAATGCGCCTCGTAAATACCGTCAACAAAATTTATCGCTGTTGCTAAAAAATATCTTACGGGAATTTTCATAGGACGGGATTTGCGTTTTGGATTGTATATATAATTTTTATGCACAACCACGCAACCTTTACCGTCATCTTCGCTGGAAACACAAAAGCGGTCTTCCCTTTTTGGCATACAAATATCTAAAGATGCCAAAACATCACTAATATCTAACATATAATAATTACCCCACTATTATTATTTATAAAAGCAGTATACCTTGTGAATATCCTATCGGTATAATACTTTTATTTTGTATTTTTAAAATAAGTTTATATAAATAATTTATATTATTTTTAAAAAGGTTGTCAAGAAGTTTTTATTTTAGTTTATATTAAGTTTTTTCAACAATTCATAAAAATTATACAAATATCTATATTTTAAGGTATAATTTGGTAGGCACAAAAAGGAGGTTCTATGGCTATATCAGATATTGAATTACAAAGTAATTATTATAAAGTTTTCGACGAAAACGGAAGAAAAATAGCAGACAAACATACTTCTGTTGTAGGGGATTTAAAGGGTTTTAATTCAGAATATATGGTCTTTATGCGCGGAGATTATTATGCAATATATGACGAGAAATTCCGCAAAATAACGGAAAAGCATAAATCTACTGTTGGCGATTTTAGAAGTATTTCCACAACAATCAATTTTGAACGCGGTGGCAATGTAATTTCTTTTGATGAAAATTTAAAAGAAATTTCAAGAAGACATTTACAAAAATAAAAGAGACTATAGCCGGTCGTTTTTATTTACCTTTTTTCATTTTAGCAATGAAGTAGGAGGAAATTATACCGGCACAGACAAGACCTGAAGGCCAGGCAATTTTGGCCGGCAAATGCAAACATTCAGGTGCGATTAAGAAATAAGTGGCACTTACTGCCGTCATAAAGATAGCCGGAATAAGAGTAAGATAATAATTTCTCTTTTTGCTATACAAATAAACGGTGGCGGCCCACAAAACTATCATAGCCAATGTTTGGTTAGACCAACTAAAATAACGCCAAATAATATCATAGGGACGTTGGCTGATAATCACGCCCGCGAGCAAAAGAGGCACGCTCAAACATAAGCGTTTCAAAAAAGGTTTTTGGTCCACTTTAAACCAATCGGCAAGTACAAGGCGCGAAGCGCGAAAAGCCGTATCGCCCGAAGTAATAGGGCAGATAATTACGCCAATCATTACAAATAGAAGGCCAAAAGAAATTGTTCCAATTTTTAAAGGGCCGATTGTCTTTAAGCAAATATCATAAACAACTCCGGCTTGACCGCTGTTTTTTAGCATTTCCTGTAAGCCGGTCATAAGACCGCCCGTTCTAGCATAAATGGCGCAACCTGCTGCCGCCCAGATAAGAGCAATAATGCCTTCCATAACCATTGCACCGTAAAAGACCTGACGCGATTGATATTCGCTTGTTATACAACGCGCCATAAGCGGTGATTGCGTTGCGTGAAAGCCTGATATTGCACCGCACGCCACCGTTATAAACATAAGCGGCCAAACAGGTAAATGGTTAGGGTGAAGATTTTGTAAATTAATTTCTGGAATTTGATAACCTTGCGCAAACATCCCCCCCGTTACGCCAAGAGCCATAACAATTAAACAAATACCAAAGAAAGGATAAACGCGCCCTATTATCTTATCAATGGGAAGAAAAGTTGCTAGAAAATAATAAAGAAAAATCAAAGCAAGCCAAAAATAACTATTTGTTAAAAGGGTTCCTTGTGCAACATGGCCTTTAAATAAAAATACAAGTAAATTTGCAGGACCGACAGCAAAAACCGTACCCACCATAACAAGCAAAATCACACTAAAAACACGCATAAAATTTCTAACGCGCGGACCTAAATAAATACCCGTAATTTCGGAAATTGATTGGCCATCATTACGAAGAGACAAGAAACCGCAAGAAAAATCATGTACCGCACCGGCAAAAATAGTGCCTAGGGTAATCCATAAAAACACGCTCGGCCCCCATAAAGAGCCGGCAATAGCACCGAACACAGGGCCAAGCCCTGCTATGTTTAAAAGTTGCACCAGCACCATACGCCAAAGCGGCATAGGCACATAATCTACACCGTTATTAAAGCGAATAGCGGGTGTTTTGTCTTTTGTCGGGCCAAAAACGCGCTCGACATATTTGCCGTAAGTAAAAAAAGACAGGATTAATAATCCAAGACACACAAAAAAACTAATCATAAGCACCTCTATATTTATTTTACAACTTTTAAGATAACAAAAGAATAATTTGTTTTTGTTATAATTTATTTAAGGAGATTAAATATGAAAAAAATAATTAAAATGCTAACAATAATTGCCATGCTTGGAAGTATCGTTCCCGCTTTGGCACAAGAATATAAAACACGCGAAGTGCCTAATGCACCCGCTTTTTCCGCTATTGAAGTAAATGGCGGTGATGTTAATGTTTTTTTCTCACAGGGAGAAGGATATTCTTTTACAGTAAGCGGACCTGCTAAACTGGTAAAAGCCATTAAAATTAAAGTAAAAGAAAATACTCTTCTTATTGAATATAATCAGCCGTTTTTTACAGGAGATGACGATGATGTGGCAGTTCATGTTAATGCCCCTGCTTTAAACAGAATTGTCGTTTCCGGCGAGGCTGATTTTAAAAATCAAACTTACCTTCAAGGGCAAGATTTAACAATTAAAACACGCAAAAACGGAGAAGTTTCTTTGAAAAATGTTAATATCGGGCAAGTAAAAATTGATGCAAAGGGAAGTTCTTCCGTAGATATTGATTATATTGAAGCAAACAAAATTAGTGTTTCTTCTTTAGACCGCGCAGAAGTGGAATTATCCGGCAGAACAGGACAACTTGATATTCTTGACAAAGGTATGTTTGCCGAAATTGATACAAAAGATTTAATTGCTACGCAAAAGGGTAGCAATACCAGCGCAAATACCCAAAAAGTTAATAAAGACGGCAGCGTGGAATTTACTTTTGATTAGTTGCTCTTATCCTATTGAAAAGCCCGTTATTTATGAGAACGGGCTTTTTTATTTTAAGAGCAGGTTTAGTAAAGATGATATATAATATAACTAAATAGGATATAAAAGTGGATGCTAAAATGGATATAGCATGTGTTAAAGAAAAAATAAAACACGGCGAAAATATTGATTTTTCAGTTAGTAAGAAAAAAATTACCGGTATGGTTGTTGTGTGCGTGATATTTGCCCTTGCAAGTTTCGCTTGGGGTTGTGTTAAGAGTAGCACACCTACTATGATATTTGGCAGTTTGGGCGGTCTTTTTTTGCTATGTATAGCATTAAAAATGGGACTTGTTTTATTACCACACCAACGTTCGCTGGTTTTATCTATCAATAAAGAATATCTTGGAATTTTTGATAATCCCGTTTTTTCTGGCAGAAATATCTCTTGTGTGCTTATTGTATGGAAAGATATTTTGGATATAAAACTGCAAGAAGTAAACAGTGGCAAGGGCTCTCATTTTTATATAGTATTACAATGTATTGATTCAGCCATACAAAATATTGTAAACCATAAAAAACAAGTTAACAAAAAGGGTCTTATTAGAGATTACGAACTAACAAAGAACTTTGTTATTTTAGGTTCGACATTTTTACTTGATATTACCACAAAAGACCTTTTTGATTTACTAAAAGAAATACATAAAGAAATGACTTCATCCAATGATAATTATTAAAATTTATGAAAAAATTAATTGCCTGTTGCGGACTTGATTGTGAAAAGTGCGACGCATATAAAGCAACACTTAATAACGATAATAAATTAAGAGAAAAAACCGCAAAATTGTGGAGTAAATTAAATAATGCCGTCATAACGCCGGAAATGATTAACTGCACAGGATGCAGAACTGAAGGTGCAAAAACATTTTTCTGCAGTTCCCTTTGCCAAGTGCGCAAATGCGTAAAAAGTAAAAATTTTGAAACCTGCGCCGATTGTACCGATTTAAAAACTTGCAAAACAGTAGCCCAAATACACAAAAACAATCAAGATGCTTTAAAAAATTTAAAGTAAAAAAGTCGCCTACAAACACAGAAAGTAAAATAAGTTTAATAAAAAATTTACTTACCAGTGTAAATATGCTATAATAAATTTATAGTTTTAAGCCCAGTTGGCGCAGTGGTAGCGCGTTCCCTTGACATGGGAAAGGTCACAGGTTCAAATCCTGTACTGGGCATTTTTTATTGGCATTTTTACCAATAAAAAATGAACAGTAACGCATAAACTGCTTTATGCGTGGCAGAATTTGAAAGCCGGAGCGTTATACGAGTTTGAACGAAGTGAAAGGCGAGTATCGCGAGGCGGGGTCGCAAGCGCCGCACGTCAGTAAGGCGACTTGTGACCAAATCCTGTACTGGGCATTTTTTATTGGCTATAAAAATTAAAAATGTCCTTCAATTTTAAAACCGAGATGCTGACTTGAATCACTTAAATTATGCGTAAAATTGAGACTCATAGGTAAAGGAATATTCCATAAACGCAAAGCAAACGTTGCGCCGATTCCGCTGTGCGATTTATAGGAACTTCCGCCGGAAGTAATATAGGCCTGTTCATAAAACGGAGAAAGAAGAATTATGCCTGTTTCATTACGCAAAAGGAAGAAAGTTAATTCCAAACCGGCGGAAAGACCTTCTTTGCCACGTTGCTCTCTATCGTAAATACCTATATCAAACAGCAAATCGGAAGAACCTACCAAATTACTGAAAGGCGCGCAAAAGGCCTTTTGAAATTTGCTAAATAAAGCAATAGTATTATGTCTCTTAAACTCCCAAAGATAACTGCCTTCAACGGCAAGTTTTGAAATATTATAATCACTCGCGCTCCATTTACCACCCGCCATGTAAGAAATTTCTAGCAGTTTTCCCTGCTGAAGATAAGATAAATTTTTTAATATATCTTTTTTTTCTATATGCCCTATCTTATTTAAACCGCGCAGACTCATACCGGCATTGATATGATCTCCGTAGCGTAAACCAAAAGTTAAGCGAGAGTGATTGCCGCTATCCAACGCCCTATTTTGATAAAGATAATATTCATATTCCGGCGTAATAAAAAAACTCCATATACTTGAAAATTGGTAAGTGTAAGAAATAAAAAAATTATCTTGTATACCTTTGACTTTATTAAACAAAAAATCAGTATATTTATCTTTTTTATCAGCAACAAGAAAAACACCTTTACGGCTATACCATCCGTTTTTGTAAAAATGTTGGGTAAAGTCCAAATGAGTATAATATATATCAAAAGAATTTCTACCGAAATTTATTTCATTTTTCGTATCAAAGCCATCCCGCCCATAGCCAAAATAAGAATAAAAACTTTCCCCCTTTTTTGCTAAATTTTTTACAGTTAAAGAAACACCGACAGAATGTCTATCCACGCTTAAACCGAATAAAACGGGCAAAATATAAGTATGTCCTTCCGCTTTTATATGAATATCTACACCTTCTTTACCTTCTTTGTATAAAATATCTAAAGACTTAAATAATTTTGTATTTTCCAAGTTTCGTTTTGCCTGTTCGTATTTTTGAAGCGAAAAAAAATCGCCTTCTTTTAGAGTAAAACGATCCTTTACAAAATGCTCCGGCAGAGCCGTTGTTTCTACCGTTATTTTATGAATTTGTGTGGCATATAAAACATTATAAAGAAAGACAAATATAAGAAGTAGAAAAAATTTTTTCATAACTATATTATATTATTTTTAACTACAAAAAATAAATTATTTATATGCCAAACAAAAAACTACCCTATTTATAGAGCAGTTTAATATTTTAAATATTTATATTTTTAGATTAAACTATCATACAAGGCCTTATCTTCGGCGGAAAAGCAGACAAAAATAATTTCTTTAAGTTCTTTTAGATTAGGTAAAAATTCTTTAACTGCACTTACGGCTATTTTTGCGGCTTGCTCTTTTGGGAAGTGATAAACCCCCGTTGAAATACAAGGAAAAGCAATACTCTTACAAACATATTTCTCGGCAAGTTGTAGCGAGTTAATATAGCAGTTTTTTAAAGCAAGAGCCTCACCATTATTCCCTCCATGCCAAACAGGACCAACGGTGTGAATCACATACTTACAAGGCAAATTATAGCCGGAAGTTATTTTGGCTTCGCCGGTTTTACAACCCCCGAGTTTGCGACACTCTTCTAGTAGTCTCGCTCCGGCGGCACGGTGTATTGCGCCGTCAACTCCGCCACCGCCAAGCAAAGTTTTATTTGCGGCATTTACTATTACGTCAACTTCCATTTTGGTTATATCATATTGAATAACTTTAAGCATATCAACATTGTCCAATCGTTTTGTAAAGCGTTTTTTACTGACATTATCTTCACTGCTAAAACCGTTAAGATGCCTATTGTTTAGGTAAGAATAAATAATATCGGTTAAGGTATGGGAAACGACATACATACTGCCCATACTTGCTATAACTTGGTTTATGGCTGCCCTAGATACATTACTTGAAAATTTTGCAATCCACGGGTTATGTAACTCCATAGCAAAAGCATAGGGCAAATATTCGCAGAAAACTCTTTCAGCCTCTGTCGGATTAGAAGCATAAATACGATAAATCTCCGCTGTTCGGAGATATTTTCTAAAGCCGTTTAACTCTTCAAAAAGTTTTTTACCTTCAGGCGTTACATTGCGAATAAGTGAAGTATAAAAAGAAACTATCAAAAGCCCGATAAGCAACAATAATTGCGTAACGGAAAACCCCTCATAATGAAATCCTCTAAACAAACCGAAAAAAGTAAAAAACCCAAAAAACACAATTGTGTTAACTATAATTGCAATTACTTTTTTATAGGGATTATGAACCATGCCAGTAATTATCACGAAAGACAACACAAAACAGATATTTACAAAAGTAATTAGCGGCGTTGCATAAAAAAGAGATGGTAATATCCCCAACGCCAAAACAAGTATAATAGCAATAATAGTATATCTTTGATTACCGATAACATATGGGTTTCTTCTTATTATAAAGCGATTTTCTATAAGGTTTCTTATATCTTCAAAGCGTATACTTAAATTGGCATCAGATCTATCTAAAACGCAAGAACCAGAATAATCAAATAATCTTTCAATCAACAGTTCTTCTTCCGGCGGTAAATAATCTTTAAGAGCATCTCCTCCGGCACGTTTTTTACGCGTTAAAACGACTTTTGTAAAAAGGCCTTTTCCTTCTGTTTCAATTTCGATATATCCTTTCATAACCAAATCCAAAATTATACAGGATAGCAATTTAGCATCTGCCATTTCATTATACAGATAGTAAGCAAATGCGGGCGAAACATTTTTCGGTGGATTTGTTTGCGGTATGGCTAAATAATAAGGATCACGCCCTATTTTAAGCCAAGTGCCAAGAGTATAAACAACTAAGATTATAAATAAGGATAGAGAAAGTTTAAGAACTATTCCATGAGTATTGGAACTTGCTTCAACTGAATAAATACTCACAATAACAGTACAAAGAACAACCAAACTTACCAGTAAAAGAAAAAAACAAAGAATAAAAACAATCACATAGAGAACTTTTTTACTCATTAAAGAAATAATATTTTTCATAAAAAAATTGTAGCAAAAATTAAAACATTATGAATATCGCTTTAGCCAAGAGTCCAAAAAAGCCATTTGCTCAGCGGTGTGAAACCAATGTTCGCCGTTTGGCATTACGGTAAGGGTGGCTTTAGTTTGTGCGGCAAAGGAGGAAATTGTTTCTGTATCAGTTAAATTATCTTTCTCTCCGTATAAAATATGTGTGGGCTTTTTCCATATAATAGGGTTTTTGCGGATATAACAAAAATATTGCCAAGATAAAACTTCCCCAAAACTTGTTTTAATTTCTTTTTTTCTTCTAATTCTTGTTCTGTGATATTTGCCCAAAGCATCATATTTTTTATAAGTTTTTCCATATCAACTATGGGCGAAATAAAAAAGGCCTGCTCAATTTGTGCGCCGGCAAAAGCGTTCATGGCAAAATAGGCGCCGATACTATTTGCAATAATACTTATACTTTTATATTTTTCGGTAAGTTCCTTATATAAATTTAAAAATTCTTCTTTAGTTTCCCAAGGGGTATTAGTTTTATAATCTAGTCCTATTATATGATAATCTGGCAAAAGCATTTGATAATGGTTTGCTTCTTTGGCACTGCCGCCTTTTCCGTGAATGTATAATATAGTTTTTTTCATAATTTTTTAGGTTTTTAAAGAATTCTGATATTTTTATTATATCAGTTTATTTTTTATATAATCTTAAATATGAGAAAAATATTTAACTTAATAGCAAGTTGTTTTTTTGTCCTTATTGCCTGTGTTGCTTTTGCCTGGGATGATCCTTTTGATCCCAACTATCGTAATCCCGCGCATGATCCGGAAAAGATTTATTTATTTGATGTAAAAATAAATGTCCAAACAGATGGCTCAATAAATATTACAGAAAGTATCACTCTTAATGCCAAACATCAACAAATTAGGCGCGGTATCTATCGTGATATACCTGTTTCGTTTGGCAATCAGTTAGGTTCTATTTCTTTAACTATGGACGGGCAAACACATCCTTTTTTTACTGAAAATAAGGGGCGCAATTTGCGTATTAACTTTGGTAATAATAACTATATACCGCAGGGCCGTCATACTTATTCCTTTAATTATACCTATAAAAATGCAATAAAATTTTTTAAAAATTATGACGAATTATATTGGAATATAACAGGTAATGATTGGAATTTTGTTATAGATAAGGCGCGCGCCCAGGTCAATTTGCCGGCAAATGCTCGCGTGCAATCGGAAAATATTTCTTTATATACAGGCCGCAAAGGCGCTAAAGAATCTAATGCCCGCCAAGTCGGCAATTTAACTTTTGAAACAACCCACCCGCTTTCTTATAGGGAAGGTTTTACAATAGCTGTTCCCTTTGATAAAGGTGCAGTAGAGCAGCCGCCTTTTCTTACGCGCCTTAAAGATAGTTTTTCTTTTTCAGTATTATTTTCTTTTGCATTATTTATTTTTCTTATAATATATGCTGTATGTTCTTGGCTCAAAGTCGGGCGCGACCCTGTTTATTCAAATGTTGTGCGTTATGAACCGCCGCAAGGCATTTCGCCTGCTTTTACTTATTTTTTATATAACAAAATGGCAGATTCCAAATTTATAGCCTGCATACTTTTGGATTTGGCTATGAAAGGTTATATTGAAATACAGACAGAAAAAAGAACTTTTGGATCTGTTCAAATTAGTATGTTGCGTAAAAAAACCGCCGACGAAAATTTGTCCCAAGAAGAAAAAATGGTCCTTAATAAATTATTTGTCTTTTCCGGTGGGGATGTATGTGTGCTAGATTTTACCACCGGAGTTATGCTTAACGCAATTATAAAACAATTAAACAAATCTTTTACAGAAGAAAGCAAAACTTATATAGTAGGAAACGGCAGTTATATTGTAAAAGCTGTTATAATTGTGGCTTTGTTGGGTATAGTGCCGTTTATTTTTACTTCTCCGTCGGCAATTTTTATCAATCTGCATTTTTCGGCGTTTTTTGTAATATTTCCATTTGTTGCTAAGAATCCGTTATTTAAAATACTTATCAGAATTTGCATTATCGGTTTTTATAGTCTATTTTGGTCGCAGATGATAAACTCTCCAAGTGCCTTTTTATGCTTAGTATTTTATATCGCATCCCTGTGGGGCTTAGGGTATTACATGCAGTTAATTCCTAATGTGACTCCTTTGGGTAGAGAATTCTTTGAGAAATTAAATGGTTTTAAAAAATATATTGAAACAGCCGAAGTTAACCGCTTTGCTGTTTCTAATCCTATGGATGAGGAAAGAATTTTCTGCGAATATTTACCCTATGCTTTTGCTATGGGTTTAGAAAACCAATGGATTAAGAAATTTACTAACACTTTATCTCAAGCAACTATAGATAAATGTGTTGCTTGTGCCGGTGGTATTACTGCTGTTTCAGGGGCACTGGCAAGCGGTGTCGGTTCTTCTATGCCTTCCGGTAGCGGTAGCGGCGGTGGTGGCTGCAGCGGTGGCGGCGGCGGTGGTGGTGGCGGTGGTGGCCGTTAGTCATCAATCAACTAAAAAATATTTATGAATTTACCTAAAGAATTTATAGATTATACTTCCGCTTTATTTGGCGCAGAAATGTGGCAAGGTTTTTTATCGGCTTTTGAAGAGGAAACTCTAACAAGTATCCGCCTAAATCCGTGGAAGTTGCCTGCTGAACCTATTTTTAAAAATGCCCAACCTGTGCCTTGGTGTAAAAATGGTTTTTGGCTTAAGGAAAGGCCTAATTTTACAAAAGATCCGCTTTTACACGCCGGTGCTTATTATGTGCAGGAAGCAGGCTCAATGTTCTTAGACCAAGTTTTGCGTCAATATGTAAAAGAACCTATTCTTGCTTTAGATTTATGTGCCGCCCCTGGCGGTAAATCAACTTTAATGCGTGCTGCTTTGCCGCAAGATTCCTTGCTTGTTAGTAATGAAGTGGATAGAAGGCGTGCAAATATCTTGCTTGAAAATATACAAAAACAAGGCCATAGCGAAGTTTTGGTAACACATAATTATCCCATAGATTTTAATAAAACAAATTGGTATTTTGATTTAATTTTAGTGGACGCTCCTTGCTCGGGCGAAGGGCTTTTTAGAAAAGATAATGAGGCCATAAAAGAGTGGAGTTTAAATAGTGTCCTTTTTTGCCAAAAACGCCAACGTCAGATTTTAAGCGATATTTGGCCATGCCTTAAAGAAGGCGGATTTTTAATTTACAGCACTTGCACTTTTAACACCCGTGAAAATGAGGAAAATGTTAAATTTATAGTCGAAGAACTCGGCGCGGAAATTTTGCCTGTTTTAGTAAAACCCGAATGGCAAATTCAAGGTTCTTTACTTAAAGATTGGCAAGAGCCGGTTTACCGTTTTATACCCGGAACGACGAAAAGCGAAGGGCTTTTTATGACAGTTTTGCGTAAAAAAGGTACGTCTTCAAAGCCGGCAATGTTACCGCAAACGGCGCGCCGCCACGCACAACAAAACAAACTTATACATTTACTTTATGACGGAAATCCGTTACCGGAGCAAAAAGGCAAAGAACAAATACCCACTGCCGCGCAGGCTCTTTCTTTGAACTTTCCCAAAGAAAAATATCCGCAAATTGATTTAACTTTAGAACAAACGCGCCGATTCTTGCACCGCGAAAGTTTTGCTTTACCCGCCGATACGCCAAAAGGTTTTGTTATTGTGTGCTATAAAAATACCCCTCTTGGTTTTATGAAAAATCTTGGCGATAGAGCAAATAACTTATACCCCAAAAATTGGGCCATTAAAAATTTGTAATTTATCTCTTATTCAACATCAAAGTTAAAATAAGTATCTGTGTATGGCTCATCCTTTAAGGTAAAGTGCCACCACTCAGAATCAAGTGGGTTAAAACCTGCTTTTACCATAGCATCTCTTAAAATTTTTCTATTCTTTTTTTGCTTTTTGGTAAGTTTTTTATAATCGGGGTGGGAAACTTCCGAAAATAAATCAAATGTTCCGCCCATATCAACAAAACCGCCGTCTTTTGTAATAATAGTTAAATCAATAGTGCTGCCGCGTGTGTGGCCTGATTTCGGCATAATATAAACCCCTGCAATTAAATCATCTTTTTCAAGTTTGGGGTAAAAACTTTTATCGCCGGGGTCACTGGGGTCATTTATCCATTTAACAAAATTATCAACGGCTTTTTGCGGGCGGTAAGAATCCCAAATAAGCAAGCGGTAGCCCTGTGCTCTTAAATCATCAGCCGCAATTTTAAGGGCAGCAAGGGCCTTTTTGGTCATATAAGCGCGAGGTGCTTTGTAGCCGTCTATTTTATTTCCCGTAAAATTATTTGACGAATAATAGCGTATATCAAAAGCGGCATCATCTATAACGGTGCTGATTTCGGCAAAGTCAGATTTATCTGTTGAAATTTTATCTGCAAAAGCCGGCGCAATAAAACTTGCGATTATTACAAACAAAACTAAAAATTTTTTCATATTATCTACTCCTACTTAAAAAAGCAACTAAAACACAAAATATATTTTGCAATATTTTATGCTAATGCGCAATTTAAAATTGCTATAATTAAGTTTTAAAGAGAGGTTTTTTATGTCTGCAACTTTACAAACTAAAATTTTAGGAATAAATTTTGAAAATCCATTTTTGCTTGCTTCTGCACCACCGACGGCTTTAATTGAAAGTATTGATATTGCTTTTGAAATGGGCTGGGGCGGTGCTGTTTTAAAGACAATCACTCCCGATGATCTTGAAATGATTGAAGCAAGTCCGCGTTATACTGTTTTACAAGATAAAAAAAATATTATCGGCCTTCAAAATATAGAACTTTTAAGCCACAAAACCATAAAATATTGGTGCGACGGTATTAATTTTTTAAAACAAAAATACCCAACTAAAGTCATTATCGCAAGCATTATGGCTCCTGTTAATAAAACGGCTTGGCAAGACCTTGTTAAAACTTTGAATAATACTCCTGCCGATGCTTTTGAATTAAATTTTTCCTGCCCGCACGGCATGCCGGAAAAGGGTATCGGTATGGCTATCGGCACGGATGCCCACATATCTGCTGAGATTACAAAATGGGTAAAGGAAGTTTCAAACAAACCTGTTTTTGTTAAACTTTCGCCAAATGTTTCAAATATCGCAAGCATTACAAGTGCGGTGGAAGAATTCGGGGCAGATGGTCTTTCCGCAATTAACACCGTACAAGGTTTTATGGGTTTTGATTTAGAAACTTTAAAACCTATTCTTAATGTAAACGGTAAAACAACTTTTGGCGGCTGCTCTGGCACGATGATTAGACCGATTGGACTACGCTGTGTGGCACAAATGCGCCAAACAAGTGCTTTGCCTATTTTAGGACAAGGCGGTATTTCCACTTGGCAAGATGCGGTGCAATATATGCTTGTCGGTTCTGATGCCGTGCAGGTCTGCACCGAGATTATGTTAAACGGCTATAAGATTATTGGCCCTATGCTAAAAGGCTTGAAAAATTATCTTGAAGAAAAGGGGTTTAATAATATCGGCGAGTTAAAAAATAGAGCAATACCTTTTATTTCCGCTCATAAAGATTTGCCCAAAACACCGCTTGCCTATCCTCAAATAGACCACACAAAATGCGGCCGTTGTGGCAAATGTGTTAGTATTTGTATGGAATCCGAATACCAAGCCCTACAATTAAACGATGGCAATATCGTGGTAGATAAAACGCGTTGCGAAGGTTGTGGCCTTTGTCATTTAGTATGCCCAGCCGGCGCAATAAAATAAAAACTTAAATATGAAAAAATTTACTTTACTTTTTATATCGGTATTTTTATTTTTTGTCGGTTGTGCAAACACGCAAACAAAAAAAGTATTTACCATACAAGGCGACCATGGCAAATTATCTGCCCTTTTAAATACGCCTAAACACAATAAAACTTATCCGCTTGTAATAATTATGCACGGTTTTAATGCAAATAAAGAAATGTCTTTAATGACAGACCTTTCCGAACAATTAAATAATCGTGGTATTGCTACTTTACTTTTTGATTTTAACGGACACGGCCAAAGCGAAGGCTCTTTTTTGGATATGACTATTCCAAATGAACTTGAAGATGCGCGACGTGTATATATGTATGCTGCGAAATTGCCGCGTATTAAATCTATTTCTATTACGGGGCACTCTATGGGTGCAGTGGTAGCGGCTATGCTTGCAGGCGGCCTTGGCGAAGAAAAAATTAAAACTATTGTTCTAATGTCGCCTGCGCCTGAACTGCCGGAAGATACCGCAAAAGGCGATTTATTCGGCGTACGCTATAATCCAAAAAATGTGCCGGAATATATCACTTTATCTAATGGCTTAAAAGTAGGCCGTGCCTTTTTGGAAACAACTCCGACTGTTCCTATTTACGCACTTTCTTCCCATTATGAAGGCCCTGTTCTTATTGTCCATAGTCAAGATGACCAACTTGTGCCTTATAAATACGGCGTAGAGTTTAGCCAAATTTATCAAAATGCAATACTTAAAACTTTACACGGCTTTGACCATAATTTCACGCAAGATACCCCCGCAGTCAATAAAGGAATTACCGATTATTTAGCAGAACAACTTTTATAAAACAGAGCATAAATATAAGTTTTAAAAGAATAAGAATTCGCCTTATCTTGTTATTTGCTGCTTATACCTGCAATTAGCCGTATTTTTAAAAAAACTTACTTAAATGTATTGTTATATTTTGATATAATTTAATTGATTCTACAATCTTTGTTTAATGAGGAAGAATTATAGGGCGCTAATTGGCTTTTATATTTCCTCCGTTATAAATAGACATCTACGATATTTTTAAAGAAAAAATATTTCTTTACTGTAATAAAAATTTTATGTTTTAAAATTAAAATATTAAACTAAGAAGGTAACACAATGAAAACAATAGTTAAACAAGATTTTAAAGAAATGAAAAAACTCATTTTGCGGGAAATTGAATGTCTAAAAAGATTGGAAGAATCTTGCTGTAAAGATTCTCTTTCTTCGGTATTAGATTTAATGCAACAGACAAAAGGACGTGTTATTCTTACCGGTATGGGTAAAAGTGGTATAATAGCACAAAAAATTGTAGCATCTCTTGCTTCCACAGGAACGCCTTCCTATTTTGTGCATCCAGCAGAAGCCAGCCATGGCGATTTAGGTATGATTACCGCTGATGATGTCGTAATCGCTATTTCAAACAGTGGCGAATCTAAGGAACTGGTAGATATTATCAATTATTGTAAACGTTTTGGAATACCTATGGTAGGTATTACTAAAAACCCCAAAAGCACCTTAGGTAAATGTGTTGATTATGTTTTACAACTACCCAGCACCCCAGAAGCAGATACTTTAGGTTTAGCACCCACCTGTTCTACTACGGCGACATTGGTGTTAGGAGATGTCTTAACGGTATGTTTAATGGCTCGTAAACAATTTACAACTACGGATTTTGCCGTTCGTCACCCCGGCGGAAAACTCGGTAGTGTCTTGCAAACCGTAGGAGAAATTATGCACCAAGGCGATGAAATGCCAATTTTACCGGAAGACTCCTCTTTCAAAAACATTATTGTAACGATGAGCGATAAACGTCTAGGCTGTGTCGGCTTTGTTGATAAAAAGGGCAAATTAAGCGGTATCTTTACAGACGGTGATTTGCGCAGAAAGATATCCTCTGATTTATTTAATAAAACCGGTAAAGATTTGATGCATCCCAAACCGCAACAAATTGCCGCAGATATGTTATGTTCTGCCGCTTTGCGTATGATGAATGAGAAAAAAATTACTTCTTTATTCATCGTAAAAAACAAAAAACCCATAGGTATTATCCATATTCACGACTTGCTTAAAAAAGGGGCCGCTTAATGAAATTATGGAAAGTATTTAGGGAATAGGCTAAAACGAATCTATGATTTATGCGGATGTGAAGTATACAAAATAATTGAAAAACAAATAAGTTAAAATAAGGGCGGTTTTTATATTAAGGAGTTTTTATGAAAAAATTATTGTTTTTTTTAACTGTTTTATTTCTTAGTTTGCCTGCTTTTGCACAACTAGAAAAAGGTCAACATATTCTTGATATAAAGGGCGATTTGGGATTTCAATTGGTAAATTCCGGTATTACTTATTCAAACTATGGTGGAAGAGTCGACTGGGGAACTTTAGGCGTGGAAATAGGTGCTTCCTATTACTATCTGGTATCAAGACATTTTGGACTTGGTGCCGATATTTCCTACGGAGATTTTGATGGTGGCGATTTTACTTGGAGCGCTACAAATAAAGTTGACGATACTACCCACCTTTTTAATGCTATGTTGGCTTCGCGTTTTACTGTTAATCCGGATAAGCGTTTTCGCCTTTATATACCCTTCGGTTTGGGCCTTACCCTTGCAAGACAAAATTTATATATAAATTATTATGGTACTGAATATAGCAAGAAAAAAACGGATACTTCGCTTGGCTTATTTATCGGTGCGGGCCTTGAATTTGATGTCGGTCATAATGGTTGGAGTTGGGGACTTGAAACACGTTATAATACCTTTTGGTATGATACCGAAAAAATTGTTAAAGATGCTCCCTCTCCCATCTGTGGTGACGGCAACAGAAGATACGAATATATGACTTTTCAGTTACATATAAGCAAGCGTTTTTAATAAAAAGATTTTCCCCCTAAAATAAAGATGTTTTAAATATGACAATAAAAAAATATACTGCCGATTTTACCGACGGAAAGATTTTTAAGCAACTTATTGTGTTTGCTACGCCTTTATTTTTCTCAAATTTACTGCAGATTATTTATAATATAGCAGATATGATTATCGTCGGACAAAGTATGGGCAAAGTAGGGCTTTCGGCAGTATCTATCGGCGGAGATATTACCCACTTTTTAACTTTTATTGCTATGGGGTTTTCTAATGCCGGGCAAGTGCTGATTTCCCAATATCTGGGCGCAAAAAAGCAAAACAAATTAAGCCGTTTTGTTGCTACAATGTTTAGTTTCCTTTTTGTTTCTTCAATAATAATAGGTATTTTATGCTTTTGTCTGAGAGTTCCTTTCTTACATCTGATGAATACACCCCAAGAAGCCTTTAGCCAAGCACTGGATTACTGCACAATTTCAATTATAGGTCTTATTTTTATTTACGGCTATAACACGGCAAGCGCAGTTTTACGCGGTATGGGCGATTCTATGCGTCCTTTTATTTTTGTTGCTATTTCGGCAAGTCTTAATATCTTGTTAGATTTGATTTTGGTGCTTGGCTTGAAAAAAGGTGCTGCAGGGGCGGCTTTGGCAACGATTATAAGTCAAGGGGTTTCCTTCTTATTTTGCATAATTTATATTTATAATTACCGCAGACGTTATAGTTTGCGCTTTTCTTGGTTGCATTTCATTAAATGGGATTTAAAAATGCTTACGCAATTAATTAAACTGGGTGTACCGATGGCTATAAAAAACGCTTCTATACACTTATCTAAATTGTGTGTGAACTCGTGGATAAATTCCTACGGTGTGGCGGTTTCCGCATTTTCCGGTGTTGCAAATAAAATTAACAGCACGACAAATTTAATTTCCAATGCTTTTAATACGGCGGGTGCTTCTATGGTGGGGCAAAATCTCGGTGCAAAAAAATATTCAAGAGTAAAGGAAATTATGCTTGCTATTTTCAAAATAACCTCGGGCATAGCGGTTGTATTTTCCATATTGATGATATTGTTTCCGAAGGATATTTATAAATGCTTCACAAGCGACCCAGAAGTTATTACCGTTGGTATGACATTTATTCCTATTGCAATATTAATTTTCTGGGGTAGTGCCGCGCGCAGCGGTATGAACGCTTTTATCAACGGCAGTGGTAATTACGGCGTAAATTTTGTAACCGCTTTGCTCGACGGTATTATTTTAAGAATCGGTTTATCTTTCCTTTTCGGTTTAAGTATGAAAATGGGCTATTTCGGTTTTTGGCTGGGCGACGCTTTGGCAGGTTTTACTCCGCTGTTTATCGGACTTGTTTTCTATATGAGCGGACGCTGGAAAAAACAAAATATAGTTTAATTTGATACAAAAAACCACGAGTTTTCAAAAACTCGTGGTTTTTCTTGGAGACACTACCTGTGATGCCCACCTCCTGGGCTGACTCTAAAACTTGGCGGTAAAGAGGCGTATCGGTGATGATGCGGAGCGGGCGCACGATGATGAACAACCACCGGCACCGGTTTATAATGGCGATGATGATGATGGCGGACGGGTGGTCTTGAAGGTCTGCCGTAGACAGCCACCATACCACCGGGATAAGTGCAACAACCTGTAAACCAGAAGGCACCTACCAAACCTAGCAATATATAGAAATGTTTGAGTTTCGTTTTCATTTTATCCTCCTATACAGCAGGCCTTATATTAGCCTTACACTAATATAACGTTTGGCACGCAACTTTTATTGCATATATAAAAGGATAAGAAGATATTTAATTTGTTATAACAGGAAGTTTCCCGTCGTAAAGAATTTTATTTCTTAATGTTCTGAATTGAATATAATCCTCTTTTGAGGCTGCTTGATTACCCAATCTGGCATTAATCAAGGCACGCTGTAAATAGGCAGAAGAAAAATCGGGATTGAGGTCTATTGCCTGAGTTATTAAAGATAAAGCCTTATCATATTGACCGGCTATATAATACTTGCGGGATAATTTAGAATAAGTCCCCAGCATAAAAGGATTTATTTTTAAAATTTGTTTTGCGATTTCGACTGCTTGTGTTAAGTCTGCAGTTGAATCTAGTTCAAAGAAATACCAAATTGTATTATCCGGATATTTTTGCTGTAATTTATGTAATTTTTCTTTTCCTATACTGGAGCGATTAAAAATAGATGTAAGATAGTTCTTTCTTATATCTTTTAAGGCTTCCGCGTCAATTTCTTCTGCTTTGGCATAAGTTTCTTTTGAACTGATGCCGGCTCTGTCTTGAGTAATACCGAGCATAAAATAATAATAAGGATCGGCAGGATGCCTTTCTATCATTTTTTCCAAATGTTTAATTGTTTTATCCGTATCGTTATAATCGTCATAATACCAAAAGTTGGCATCTTCAAACTGCTCTTTTGTGCCGTTTATTTTAAAATGAACTTCTTCATAACCTCTGGCAAAAAAGGGAGCCATATTTAGTTTGTCGGAATCTTTTTCCCCTAACTCAAAAAAGGTTATAATTTCTTTAGAGGCTTCGTTAATATCGCAAAAAAACAAACTCATTATACCGCTTTCAAGGTGCGCCCAAGAATTATTATTATCTAGGTCAATGGCTTTAACATATTCCCTCTTTGCGGAAGTAAAATCTTTCATAAAATAATAACACACGCCTAAATTATAAACATCTAAAGAAGATAATTTGCGGTGTTTGGAGTATTCTTCAATATCGGCTTTGGCTTGGACAAAATTGTTTAGTTCCATATAAGAAGGATACCTAAAGCCGTAAACATCATAATTATCCGGTCTAATTTCAAGCGCTTTTTGATAAGCCGCAACGGCATTTTCAGGCTGTTTTAATCTTTGATATAAATCGCCTAGATTACTGTAAGCATAACCGAAGCCCGGTTCAACCTCTTCGGCTTTGTTAAAGGATTCAATGGCTTTTTGAGGTTGGTTGCTATCTCGGTAGCACCAAGCAAGTTCATTATAATAGCTACCGTTTTTGGGGTTAAGTTCTATGGCTTTTGTATAGTCGGCTATGGCCTTTTGATATTCCTTCTCTTCTCTATAAATATCGCCTCTTAATTCATATACATAATCTTCGACTTTTTTATTTTTGGCAATAAAATTACTTAATAAATCCAGGGCTTTTTTAATGCTGAAAAGGTCATTTTTATAAATATAGGCCGCATTGTAAACGGCGGCATTACTATCGGGGTGATACTCCAAATGTTTTTTATAACATTTTATGGCGTCAAAAAGGTCGTGGGTATCTTCTTTATAAATATGTCCTGCGCGCAAAAAGCCATCATTTAAAGACGGGGTAATTTTACCTGCTTTTTTAAAATCTTTTGCGGCTGCATAATCTTTACCTAGTTTTTCCCTTGCCTGCCCTCTATGATAAAAATAGTAATAAGAAGGAATACTTGTGTTTTTTATTGCTTTACCGGCGTAAACTTCCGCCAGTTTATAATTTTTATCCAAAAACTCTATTATAGATAAAATATCATAACAATTAGCGTTTCTGGGGAACTTTGAAATTAACTGTTGGCATTGTTGTTTTGCGGTGGAATAATCTTTGTTTTGGAATAAATCATAGGCCTTTTTATACATATCTCTTTCTTCTTGGGTGACGGTTCTTTTTTTAAACACGAAGGAATATTCTTCCCATAAATTAATATAAAGAACACCTATTATAATTAACAAAATAAAATAAAAAACTATTTTAAAACCTGATTTCTTTTTTTTAGGTTGTTCTTGGGGAACTTGAGAAAAGTCTTGCATAAAAACTCCTTTATTTTTGATTTTCATATAAAGTATATCAAATTGTTTTTTAAATACGAAATGCTTTGATAAATATTTTGTTATAACATAAAAGTATTTTCCAATTAAACTGATATTGTTATACAAATAAAAAAATATCTAAACAACTTGCTTTCGAAGGTTGGGATTATTACCGCCTTGAAACTTCCATAACAAAAGAAAACCCCGGTTGCTTTTCTGCTATATTTTTATTTTACAAAAACAGATTCCTTTTTTTCGCTTGCCAAGAAGGAAAAGGATTTGATATAATATAAAGGTAGTAAATTTAATGTCACCGTAGCTCAGCTGGTTAGAGCGAGCGTTTCATAAGCGCTAGGTCGGTGGTTCGAGCCCACCCGGTGACACCATTTTGAAATATCATCAGCGTTGCTTGGCAGCGCTTTTTTTATCGTCTTTTTTTGCTATACTAGAAGTATAGACAAGTAAGAGGAGGCTCTTAAATGACAGATTTTTTACTTTCGCCTATTAAGGCAATTTATAACCTTGATACTTATATCAAGGCAACGAAGCAATCTTTCGGCAGAATTTTACTTTTTTTGATTTACTTAATCGTTTTTACAAGTATCGTGTTCTTTGTAGGTATACTTGTAAGGACACCTTCTTTAGACCCTTTGTTAGATGAAACTATTACCCAAATTGCCGAAGTTACCCCTGTTATTGAAATAAAAGACGGCACAATAAAAGCAAATGACGGCGAATATATTGAGGTTCAACTGGACCCCGAAATGCCAAAAGTGGTTTTTGAAACAAACCGCACGGAACCTGTTTACCCTACGCAAATGGAAAAAAATAATACCGCCATATTCGTTACAGGGGAAAAAATACATATTTTTTCCGGCGGCGGAAATGTAAAAACTGTCCCCGTAAATAACAAAATTAATCAGACAATAACCAAGGAATATATTTTAGAAAATAAGGCTGATATGATAGAAACTATTAAAACCTTTTTATTCTGGGGATTCTTATTTTCTATGCCGTTTGTTATTATTTTCTTTAGTATTGTTTTGTTTGTTTTGGCTTTTGCCGCGGCGGCAATTTCACAAATGTTTATAAGGACGGAATCTTCCTTCTGGGATATTGTGCGCATTTGTTGCTATATGATAGCACCCGCTTTGCTCTTTATATTTATAGTTATAATGATACCGTTGAACATCCCTCTTATTTGGCTTATTTGCTTTGTTATTTTTATGACTTATTCTAACCTTATATTTACAAAAATAAAACTGCTCGATACAAAAAAGAGCAGAACTGAAAAGAAAAAAGAAATTGAAGAAAAAACAGAAGAGGATGATGAGGATTAAATATGTTTTTAAGAATAAAATCTAAATTTTCCGCCGCGCATCGTTTGCCCGCTTATGACGGAGATTGCTCAAATTTACATGGACATACTTGGAAAGTCGTTTTTGAAGTCCAAGGTCCTGTTCAAAAAAGCGGAATGATTTATGATTTTAAACTCTTAAAACCCCTTTTAAAAAATGCTCTGCCGGACCATAAATACTTAAATGACTTTATTGAAAACCCGACGGCAGAAAACATTTGTGCCTATTTATTTGACAAAATTTCCGCTTTACTTAAGGAAAAGAATTTAACTTTAAAAACCCTTGAAGTTTGGGAAAATGAAGATGCTGCAGCAATTAAAAGTAAATGAGATTTTTTATTCCCTTCAGGGCGAAGGCCCTTTTAGCGGGTGTGCGGCTGTTTTTGTGCGCCTGGCAACTTGCACAATGGGTTGCGCTTGGTGTGATACAAAATACGCCCAAAAAGTTAATTTCTTAATGACGGAAAAAGAGATTTTAAAAGAAATAAAAAAATATCCCGCCAAACTTGTTATTTTAACCGGCGGAGAGCCTTGCGAGCAAAACATTATCCCGCTTGCAAAACTCTTAAAAGTAAAAAAATATCAAGTTCATTTGGAAACAAATGGTTCCGTTGATATTGACACGAAATATTTTGATTTTATTGCCGTTTCACCAAAAAAACATGTGGCAAAACAAATGCTTAAAAAAGCCGATATTATTAAACTTGTTATTGACGGCAAAACGCCCTTAAAAGAGATTTTAAAATATAAAAAATATAACTTATATTTACAACCAAATTCAGCCAAAAAGGAGAATACCGAAAAATGCGTTCAAATAGTAAAAAAATATCCAAAAATGCGCCTAAGCGTGCAAATGCACAAACTAATAAAAATAAAATGACACAGGAAAAAGCCCTTAGCCATTGGCGCGATTTACTTTCTTATATCGGCGAAAATCCAAACAGAGAGGGCCTTAAAGAAACCCCAAAAAGAATTGTTAAAAGTTGGGAAAAACTTTTTAGCGGTTATAAAAAAGACCCTTCAAGCGTTTTAAAAACTTTTACCGAAGGTTCCTGTAAGGAAATGGTAATTTTAAAGGATATTGAGTTTTACAGCGTCTGTGAACATCACTTTTTGCCGTTTTTCGGTACAATAAGTATCGGTTATTTGCCAAACAAAAAAGTTATCGGCATTTCCAAACTTGCACGCCTTGTGGAAATTTATTCCCGCCGTCTGCAAATACAGGAAAATCTCGTTGCACAAATTGCCGATAGTTTAATGGAAAATTTAAAGCCGCTGGGCGTTATGGTGGTTTGCCGCGCACAACACATGTGTATTTGTTCGCGCGGCGTTGAAAAACACCAAGCCCAAATGATTACAAGCGCTTTAAGAGGTGTCTTTGAAAAACCCGAAGTGCGCCAAGAATTTTTGCAATTTGTTCAAAAAATATAAGGAGTTATTTTTATGCAGTTAATGGGTATTTTAAATACTACGCCCGATTCTTTTTACGACGGTGGTAAATATACAACTTTGTCAAATGCCATAAAAAGAGCACAAGATATTTTAGAGCAGGGTGCAAGTATTATTGATATAGGCGGGGAATCTTCAAGACCGGGTGCAAATAATGTCCCCGTAGAAGAAGAATTTAAACGCACCATACCCGTTATAAGAGAATTAAAAAATAATTTTCCACAGGCAATTTTTTCCATAGACACAACTAATTTTGATACTGCCCTTGCCGCCGCAGACGAAGGAGTTCAAATTATTAACGATGTAAGCGGTCTTGCCGACCCTAAACTCGCAGGCCTTGCCGCCGCTTATAATATAAAACTTGTACTAATGCACACACGCGGCACACCGCAAAATATGCAGGAAAATTGCACTTATGAAAATCTTTTAAATGATATTTTTGAATTTTTCAGAGAGAAAATTAAAATTGCCGCCGAACAGAATTTGCCAAAAACCAATATTATTTTAGATATAGGACTGGGCTTTGCCAAAACGCGCGAGCAAAATTGGCAACTTTTGGAAAATTTAGATTATTTTAAAGCGCTTGATTTGCCGCTTCTCATCGGTGCAAGCAGAAAGAGTTTTACAGATTATACCCTTGAACGCTCTTTGGAGGCCGCCCAACTTGCTTGGAAGGCAAAAGTAGATTTTTTAAGGGTTCATGATGTTAAAGAAACGGCAGATTTTTTGAAGGTTTTGGAAAATGGAAAATAAAACGGCAACTATTTGGGTATCTTCGGGATTTACGGCTTACCACTACCACGACGGTGCTTTAAACGAGGAAAAACACTCCCACGATTTTAAATATAAAATTTTTCTAAAAGGACCTCTAAACAAGGAAGGTTTTTTAGTGGATTTCAGAGAAGTTGAAAACCTTCTAAAAGAAATAAACACAAAACTTGAAAATAAAGTTTTAAATAAAATTATCCCCCCCGCTACGACAGAGGTTTTAGCAATTTATTTATTTGAAGAAATAAAAAAAACTTTCCCGCAAATTTGCCGCATAGAACTGAACGAAAAAGAAAATTACGGTGCCGTTTATGAAGAGTAAAGTTTTTATTGCGTTTGGTTCAAATATAGGCAATTTACAAGAGAATTTAAACACTGCTTTAGAAAAATTGGCAAAATTCACTGAAATAGAAAAAATCAGTTCCTTTTATACAACAAAACCGCAAGGCTTTTTACAGCAGGCGGATTTTTTAAACGGCGTTTGTTTGATTGAAACGGAACTTACGCCTCAAGATTTACTTAAAAAATTAAAAGAAATTGAAAAGGAAATGGGCCGCAAAAAAACTTTTAAAGACGGCCCGCGTATAATTGACTTGGATATAATTTACTACGACGATATTATCTTAAACACGCAAAACTTAACTATCCCCCATCCCCGCGCGCATGAGCGTATGTTTGTTATGAAAGGTATGCTTGAAATTGCCCCCAAACACTTGCACCCTATCTTAAAAATCTCTACCGAAAAAATTATTGAAAATAATATAGCAAAATAATATATAATTTATATATCTTGATGTAATTTATAGGAGGATATAAATGCCTTATACTGTTTGGCTTATTTTAGGTTTTCTCTGTTTAATCGGGGAAATTTTTACTGCTGATTTCAGTTTGAGTTGTGTCGGTATTTCCGCCTTTGTAGCAGGATTGTTTTCTTATATGGGAACTAGTATTTATTGGCAACTCGGTGCTATGGGCATAAGCGTGCTTATACTCTTTATGACTTTAAGACCTATCGCTTTAAGATACTTTTTTAAAAATAAACAACCGGTGGCCAGCGCCGTTGATTCTTTAATCGGTAAAACTTTCAAAGTCACAGAAGTTAAAGGCGATAAAGCCTATATAAAAAGCGATGCCGATATTTGGGAAGTTAAAGCCAAAGAAACTTTAAAAGTTGGCGATACTGTAGAAGCAAAGAAAATAGAAGGAATTACCTTAATTGTTGATAAGAAATAATGACAACAATACTACCTTTACTTCTCTTAACCATAATAATTTCGTTTTTTCTATTCATATTATACGTGTTAAGACATCAGAAAAAATTTGAAAAAATTATTTTTAAGATGAAAAATAATAAGAAATAAGGAGAATAAATGATTCGGTTAGGTATTTTAGTTTTTCTAATTATTATTTTGGTAATGATGATTTTAAAGGGTATTAAAATTGTTCACCCCGGTGAAGTAATGATAATTGAAAGACTCGGTGCTTATCTTGGAAAACTCCTCCCCGGACTTCACTTTATAATACCGATAATAGATTCTACAAGGACTATACCTTGGCAATTTATTGAAAAAGATAAAAACGGAAAATCTTACTGCGTAACAAAAAACGTAAATACAATTCCGCTTGGTGAAAATATTTTTTATTTTCTAAAGCAACCGATTCTAACAAAAGATTATTCCAAAATAGAAATTGATGTCTTGGTTTATTTTACAGTGGAAGAAGCCATAGCGCTGACTTATGAAATTAGTTCCCTGCCAAGAGTCTTTGAAGAAATAATATCTTCCGCTTTGAAAAGTAAAGATATCAGCGAAGATATTATACAGGGTATTTACTCCGTTACCGAAAATAAACTTTGGGAAATTCTTAACGAAAAAGCAAAAAAATTCGGAGTAAAAATAAATAAAGTAGAACTGAGAAACATAAAATAGAATTTGTAAATTAAAAGTAATAAGGAGGATGTAAAAGATGGTAACAGGACTTGCGACAGTATTGTTTATATTTGTCGTTTTCGGGATAGTCTTACTCGCCAAAGGGGTAAGGATTATTCAACAATCAGAAGAAATGATTATTGAAAGATTAGGAAGTTACAGTGAAACCTTAAAAGCAGGTATCCACTTTATCATTCCGTTAATAGATTCCCCACGCGAAATTGCCTGGAAAGTCACTTATGACAACGGGCCTCATTCTTATTCCACAATAAGAATGGTTGACAGAATTGATATGAGAGAAAACGTTTATGACTTCCCCAGCCAATCTGTTATTACAAGAGATAACGTTACCGTTCAAATTAACGCTTTGTTATACTTCCAAGTAGCAGATTCCAAAGCGGCAGTGTATAATATTTCTTCTTTGCCTTTGGCTATTGAAAAGTTGACCCAAACATCACTGAGAAACGTCATTGGTGAACTTACTTTGGATGAAACCTTATCTTCCCGCGATACTATTAACGCAAAATTAAGAGTTATTCTTGATGAGGCCTCTAATAAATGGGGTGTTAAAGTAAACCGCGTTGAATTACAAGATATTACCCCCCCGCCCGCTATGAGAGAGGCAATGGAAAAACAGAAAAAAGCCGAACAGGAAAAACGCGCTATGATTTTGGAAGCGGAAGGTCAAAAGAGAGCGCAAATCTTACAGGCAGAAGGTTTGAAAGAAGCCGCCATCAATAAAGCAGAGGGTGAAAAGAAAGCAAGAATCTTGGAAGCGGAAGGTATCGCCGAAGCAAAAATGAAAGTTGCAGAGGGTGAAACAAATGCTATCAGAATAGTCGCAGACAATGTTAAAAACTATTCTAACCCCGCAAATTATTTAATTTCTATTAAATATATTGAGGCCTTGCAACAAATAACTGACGGAAAACAAAATAAACTTGTCTTTATGCCTTATGAAGCAAGCGGTATCTTGGGTGCCGTCGGCGCTGTAAAAGAACTTGTTGAGCAAAAAGCAAAACAAGGTAATTAAAAAATTACTTTTATAGAAAAACACGCTGTTTTTAGACAGCGTGTTTTTTTATTTATAAAAAATAGTAACGATTAAATCTTTCGGAGAGGGAGGGATTTGAACCCTCGATACCTTGCGGTATACAGGTTTTCGAGACCTGCTGTTTCAACCACTCACACACCTCTCCTTAGACTTAAATTATATAAAATTAAAAGGATACAGATAGAATTTTTAGACAAATCTATTTTTGTGCCAGACTTAAAATCGTATTTATTTTGTTTGATGATAACTTTATCTCTAAAATAGTTTTAGGTTCTTCTTGATCTTCATCATATTTAGGCAAAGTTTTAACAACTAAAGCATTATAAAATAGAATTTGTTTGTGTTCAAAAATATATTCATTATAAGGCAAACATACCCCTTTTCCTAAAGAACTTACAATTATCATATTTTCGTAGACATCTATTTTTAATAATCCATTAAAGCGTACCGATATCATCCCCTTAAAACGTCCGGATAACCAGCCATAACTATGTAAAGGATAAGGATATATTTGTTTTAATAAAGAATATTTTTCTGTAAAAACAGAGGACATAATCTTTCTTATTATAAATAATACAAAAACCCAAAAACACAAAAAAACCAATATAAATACAGGGACTATATAGACATCATCCATTTTCTTTTCTCCTTTTTATTTTATTATAACATTTGTAGCACAGCATATCGTTTTAGCAAGGATTTTGCGTTTGCTGGTGCTTTGCGGAGCGAAGCATATCAAAAAGCCCGCATATCCGAAATTTCTAAGAAATTTAAAATAACCCAAAAGAAGAAGTTAAAATCTTACACCCAAAGACATTTCGGCACCAACTCCATAGTAAGCATAATTTGCGGCAATGCTTAAATCTAAATAAGCAGGTAATTTAAAGTTAAGACCGACAACGGCTTTAGGTGTGGTAACAAATTCCCTTTTGCCGATTAAAGAAGAATCGTCGGCACTTTCAATGGTAAGTTTGGAATAATCAACACCGCCCCCGATATAAGGAACGACATAAGGCGTTTTGAAAGAAAGCGCCAAACTTGCACTGTATTGGGTAATGCTGAAATCGCGGTGTACGCCGTTTTGCGCCATAATAATAAGCATAGGTTGGAAGGAATATAAAATTTCTGTCGGTTTGGTTATACCCCATTTAAGACCGCCGCCGGCAATTGTAAGACCATCCCAAGAAGTAGCGCGGATAAAACCGTCTAAACGGAAGGGCAAACCGATTTCACCTTGAACTAAAGGCATAAACTTGCCGGCACTATCAGTGCCAAAAGCAGTATCTTTTTTATTCGGGCGGAACATATAGACATTATGCGCGGAAAGTTGAAAACCACCCCAACCTAAAATGCGCCCTGTGGTATAACTTGAAGAACCTAAAAGGCCACTGACATCCTTTGCAAAATGGCGGACATTTTGCGCCGTTGCATAGGTTGAAAAATCATCAAAACGAAGTTCTTTTGCATTTAGCGCAAAAGCACAAGAAATAAGAGATAAAAATAAAATAATTTTCTTCATAAATTTTCCTACTTTATAAATTCAACTGTGTCGCCTTCTTTTAAGTCTTTAATTTCCCCCGCGGCGACTTCCAACGTATATAAAGATTTTAGCACTATTGGACTAAATTTCCAAGTCCTCATATTCTTTATAATTCTTAAAACTTTAAAATCTTTTGAGATAAAAACCGCATCAATAGCAAAACGCATAAAACAAGTATGAATAGAATTACAGGGTTTTAAAACAATACCTTCCCCCGTTTTTAAACTTTTTGTGCCGAGCAACCCGACAAGACGACCGAAAAAAGTTTCTTTCATCTCTAAATTATCTGCGATAATTTTGCCTGTTCGGGCATTTTTACATTTCATATTTTTTCATCTAAAAGCGCTTTTGTATTTTTCAAAATAAAACTGCGTACTTGCGCTTTGTATTTTTTATCTAAGATTTTAAAATCTTGCGGGTATGAAACCCTATAAATTTCCTTTTTGCCTTTTTTATATTTTGAAGCAAAAACAATAATGTCTAAACTATCGTCAAAACTTATTTGGCAAAGTACACTTGAAGATTCTTTTATTTTTCTTGCAGAAACCATTTTTAAAACCGGTAAAGAACAAGAATTTTTAGGACTTATTTTTGCCCTGTCTTCAAGAATATCTTTTATTTTTAAATCTAAATCTTTAGATGTTATGGCAAGGTTTTTATAACCGCCTATTTCGCGCGGCATTTGTAAAACCGGGCCGAAAGACTTTTTCTCTAAAGCGATATTTTCTATCTTAAATAACTTACAAAAAGTTATTGTATAATCTTTATCTTGCTGTTTTTTGACCGCACTTACCTCTAGTGAACAAAAAGCATAAGACGGCAAAAACAGCAAGACAAAAATTAAAAGTTTATTCATTAACTCTTTCCACATAAGAATCGGTACGGGTATCTATGCGGATTTTATCGCCTTCGTTAATAAACAAAGGAACTTTAATTTCAAGACCGGATTCAAGGGTGGCCGGCTTTGTCATATTGGCAACGGTATCGCCTTTTACGCCGGGAACGGTGGAAACGACCTTCAAATCAACTTTTATCGGCAATTCGATATTGAAGAGTTGTCCTTCAATAAACAAGCCCATAACTTCCATATTATCAATTAAGTATTTGAGTTGTTGTTTAAGTTTTTCCGCCGGAACTGCAATTTGTTCGAAGGTGGTTGAGTCCATAAAATAAACCATATCGCCTTCTTTATAAAGATAACTGTGCGGGCGTTTTTCAATTTCAATTTCTTTAAATTTATCTTCGGGGCGATAACTTGTTTCAATAATTGAACCGGTGTTTAAATTGCGAAGTTTTACGCGGACAACGGCCCTTGCCTGACTTTTGCGGTGATGTTGGTATTCAATAATTTCTACCATTTCTCCGTTTTCATTTTCAAAAATTAGACCTTCTCTAAAGTCTGGTGTTCCAATCATAATTTCTCCTTTTTATTTTGTTAAAATTTTTGCACCTTTCGGTGTTAAAACATAAGTATCTTCGTATCTGATACCGAATTTTCCGTCATAATACAAACCCGGCTCTATGGTAAAGACGGAATTTGTTTTAAGCAAATCAAGACTCTTGGGACTTAAAAAAGGTTTTTGGTGTATTTTAAGTCCAAGTCCGTGACCTAAACTATGGATAAAGGCCTCACTGTAAGAGCCGGCTTTATCCATAAAATCGCGTGCTGCAGTATCAAGAGTTTTTGCTAGGATATTATCTTTAGCAAGAGTTGCCGCGTAGTCGTGGGTATCCTTTATCAAATCATATAATTCCTGCCACTTTTTGCTAACTTTGCTACCAAACCACCAACTTCTTGTGATATCGGAGCAATAACCTTTTACTTTACAACCGAAATCTACTAAAACAGGTTCATTTTGTTTTAATTTTCTATCACTGCTGACGTGATGAGGATTTGCCGTATTTTCGCCAAAGGCCAAAATAGTTTCAAAAGAAAGGCCTTGTCCGCCGAGTTTTTGCATAATGCTTTCAAGCAAGGCAGCACCTTCTTTTTCGCTCATACCTGTTTTTAATTGACCCTTAAAAAGGTCAAAGGCACTAGCCGAAATATGACACGCTTTAGCAATTATTTTTAACTCACTTTCGGTTTTAACTTCTTGGGCAAGTTCCAAAAAATTAGGCATAGTTTTAAAACCTGCTTTAAAAAGTGCCGTGCCTTGAATATAAGGCGCTAAAGTAGGGTCAAATGCCTTATTTTTTAACTTTGATGTTTTTTTACAAACATCTTTGATATCTAAACTTTCAACCAAAGTTAAATAAGGTGCTTTGCGTTTTACATCGGCAAAATACATCTTTTTTGTAAAGCAATAAACTTTACTTTGCGTAACTAATAAATAAGCATCATCGGGACTATAAAAAAAGAAATCCGTAAGATATCTTATGGTATCGTTTTCCAAGACACAAAATGCCTGTAATTTTTCCTTTTTAAGTAATTGTTGGAATTGTTTTAATTTTTCGTTCATTTTATTTGTTTTATTCCTTTTTTAGTCATATAAAAGCAATCTTCCCAACGAACGCCGTATTTTCCTTCAAGATAAATACCCGGTTCAATACTGAAGCAATAATTATCCAAAATAGGTTCATTATTGATTTGGCTGATATCGGCAAGTTCGTGATCTTGCATACCGATACCGTGCCCTGTTCTGTGGGTAAAATATTTGCCGTAACTGGCTTTTTCAATAACATCGCGGGAAATCTTATCAATTTGAGCGCCGCTCATTTTATATTTTGCTTCTTTTGCGGCTTTATCGTGTGCTTTTTTTACCAAAGATAAAATTGTTGTATATTCTTTGGGCGCATTTGGACCGAACCAAAACGAGCGCGTCATATCGGCGCAATAATCTTGATATTTAGCACCCCAATCAAATAAAACAGCCGTATTTTTGGTCAATTTTGTGCCGTCGCAAACGTGGTGCGGATTTGCCGTATTTGCCCCAAAAGATACGCGCATATCAAAAGATAAACCTTCCCCGCCAAGTCTGGTCATTTCGTCTTCAAGTTTACGTTTTAATTCTAGTTCGGTTATACCTGTTTTGACATATTTTTGAATATTTTTAAAAGCCGTCATTGAAATTTGCGTTGCCTTGCGCATAAGTTTAAGTTCTTCTTCGGTCTTTGTTGTTCTTAAATAGGAAACAAGGGAAGAAGTTTCTTTAAAACCCGCCTTAAGATAGATTTTAGCAGCAAAGTAAAACTCTTTATTTGCATCAAAAGCAAGTTTTTTTAGTTTTAATTTTTTTGCTTCTTCAACAAGGGCTAAAGGACGGTTTTTATCTTCGCTGATAAAAAGTGCCTCTTTAAATTTCTTCTTAAAAGGACTTTCGTATAAACTGCGGGCAATGACTATTATATTTTTTAAAGTGATAAGTAAAACGGCTTCACCGTCGTTAAAAAACTCTCCAAGAAAGTATTTTATATCGGTATAATCGTATACAATAAGACCTTCAAGGTTATTTCTTTTGAGTAAATTTCTTAAATTTTTTAGTTTTGTGCTATTTATTCTCATAAATATATTATAGCAAAGGTTCCAGTTGGCCGGATAAATCAAGCCACTTATTTTCCGTTTCGCTAATCTCCTTATTTAAAAACGCAAGTTCTATACTTAACTGACTATCAAAATTTTGTATTAAACTTTTTTCAAGCATTTCCTTTTGTTTGGTTAGGGTTTCAAGTTTCTTTTCAAGATTCTTCATTTCCTTTTTTAGAGGTGCAACTTGGGCGCGCAGTTGCGCTGCCGCGCGGCGTTTTTGTGCCTGTGCGCCGCCTTGTGCACGTTCTTTATCGGAAACTTTACCCCAATTTCGTAAAATATAATTTTTATAATCTTCCATATCACCGTCATAAGAAGAGATTTGATGATTTTCCACAAGCAAAAGTCTATCGCAGACGGCTTCAATAATATGAAAATCGTGCGTAACTAAAATAACAGCGCCGTTGTAATCATTTAGCGCCTCTATCAAGGCACGCCTTGAAACTATATCAAGGTGGTTTGTGGGTTCGTCAAGAATTAAAATATGAGGATTTTCTATTGTAATTAAAGAAAGTAAAAGTCTGCTCTTTTCCCCGCCTGAAAGTTTTTCAACAACGGTATCTGCTTTAGATTTTTCTAAACCGAAAGAAGCAAGATGAGTATAAACTTGGGCTTCTTTTGTTTCAAGCATTTTTTCACGCGCTAGTTCATAAGGGGTTTTTTCAATGTCTAAAAGTTCGGTTTGATGCTGGGCAAAATAGGCAATTTTTAATTTACGCGCATAAGTCATTTTGCCGCTTTGGGCAAAAATGTGTCCGCTTAAAAGTTTGGCAAAAGTTGATTTACCGTTTCCGTTTGCCCCAAGTAAAGCAATTTTATCATCTTGGGAAATACTTAAATTTATATCTTTTAAAACTGTTTTATCGCCGTATCCGCAAGACACATTTTCAAGCGTAAACAAATAAGAATCTAAAACTTGTGCCTCGGGGAAAGTAAAACGCACACTTCTTTCAAGCGGTATTTTGGGAGCGTCGCCAAGTCTTTCAAGCATTTTTAAACGGCTTTGCGCCTGTTTTGCTTTGGTGGCTTTTGCTCTAAATCTATCTACAAAGGCCTGAAGATGACGGCGGGTTTCTTCGTATCTTTTGGCGTCTTTTATAATTTGCTCTGTTTGTTCGTGGCGTTGGCGTTCATAAGAATCATAATTTCCGTTAAAGACTTTTAGTTTGCACTCGTCAACTAAAATTATTTTATCGCAAATTTTATTTAAGATTTCTCTATCGTGGCTGATAATTATTAGGGTTTTATCAAGTTTTTCAAGGCAATCTTCAAGCCAGATAGAGGTTTCAAGGTCAAGGTGATTTGTCGGTTCATCCAAAAGTAAACAATCGGAAGGCATAAATAAAGCAGCCGCCAGTGCCGCACGCATACGCCAACCGCCGGAAAACTCTTTTAAAGGTTTGTTTAGATCTTGTTCGCTAAAGCCAAGCCCGCTAAGTATGGCGCTTGCGCGTGCCGGTGCGCTGTGCGCGCCCAGAGTGTCAAGTTGATCGTAAATTTCGGCAAGGCGTAAACCGGTGGGTTTTTTTTCAAGTTCATCATAAAGCGCCTTCATTTGTTTATCGGAATTTAAAACATGGTTTAAAATTGTTTGGTTAATATCTTTTATATCCTGCTCCACAGAAGCAATACGCGTATCTTTTGAGATATTTATTATACCGCCGTCAGGATATAACTGCCCTAAAATAAGTTTAAATAAAGTTGTTTTGCCGCAACCGTTAAGTCCGACCAAACCGACTTTATGCCCTTTATCAATAAAAGCAGAAGCATCTTCAAAGATGCTTCTTTTTCCTATGTGATAACTTAGAGAAGAAATATCTATCATTTTTGTTGTAAAACTATGGGCAAATCGCTTTTATCAACTTTTTGCGCGGAAATTTTACCCACTCTATCTTTGGCTCCGATTATATTAAAAGAGTAAGAAACAATAATTTGTTCTCCCGTATTTTGAACCTTTTTTATTTGAAAAAAGCCGTCATTAAGATTGCCGTCGCTTTCTACTAAGATAAGCATTTCTTTAGAAAAGTTTATCGGCCCCAAATCCGAAGCAAGTAAATTTTTTATTTTTTTATATTCTTCTGCGGTTTTGATAAGTTCATATTTTGCCGGCGCTTTTATGATAGAAATGGTTTCTTTTTCAATAGTGGGATCTTCTACATAAGAAATAGTAGCATTATCCGGATCGGGCTTAGGGACCTCATCACTTCTAAAGACAAGTTCACCAGGTATATTGGCTAATTCTTCATCCATACTTGCTTTATCAGCGGCAAAAAGGTCGCTCATCGTTTGTGGATCTTGCACTTTTTTGGCATATTTCGGATAAAGATAATACTGCCAAAGTAAACCGGCACAAATTAAACCTAAAGTAAGGGCTATTAAGTTATTTGATTTCATTTTTCCAAGTTCCAAATTCTACCGTAATTACAGATTTTAAACCACCTCTTGGGGTAAACTCACCTATAACTCTGGCGCATTTAGGTTGGCAGGCTTTAACAATATCATCTAAAATCTTATTTGCGATATTTTCCATAAAAATACCCATATCTCTATATTCCAAAAGATAGTATTTTAAGGATTTCAGTTCCAAACAAAGTTTATTTGGTATATACTCAATAGTTATAATGCCGAAATCCGGCAATCCTGTTTTAGGACAGACGGAAGTAAACTCCGGCAAGACGATTTTTACTAAATAATCTCTGTTATATTGATTTTCCCAGCATTGAATTGCCGGTAAAACCGTATTTGCTCCTTTACGGGCGTGATCTTTGGTATAACCAAAATCTATATCATTCATATTTTAACCTCACAGAATTTATAAGAATTATAAAAAAAACGGCAATTAAATAGAAAACCAACTGATACCAAGATATCATTTGCTGATTTTGCGTTAAAAAGAAGAATAAAATTAAACCGGTAAGAATAGTGAGTAATATATTCTGTCTTATAATTGCCTGTGTTTTATCATACATTTTAAAAATTGCTTTTATTACACCGAAATCCCTTGTTTCCAAAACCATATCAACCCAACTGATAAAAGGACTATCTTCTCGGGCAAAAGCCAAAGCGGCATTCGCTTGTAAAAGGGCAAGAATATCATTAAAACTATCCCCTATCATTGTGGTTTTTTTGCCTAAATTATTTGAAGCGGCAATTCTGGCTGCTTTATCGCGCGGATACATATCACCTATATAATCCTTTATGCCGGCACGATTAGCAACAATTTGTAAAGCAGGGGTATTATCGCCCGAAAGCAAACAAAGTTTTTTGCCCTGTTCCTGCAAATAGGCAACAACACTTTTGGCATTTGCTCTTAATTTATCTGTAAAATAGACACAACCCATAAACTTATTGTTTTTAGAGATATAAAAAACCGTTTTTCTGAGTTCTTGGACATTACTAGCAAGTTCCACTTTAATACCCTTGCCTTCAAGCCACGCTTTTCTACCGGCAAAAATAATATCGTTTTGCGTGCGAACTACCGTGCCGTAACTTGGATGTAATTCCGTAGAAATTATGGTTTCAGGCACAATTTTATTAACACGGCAATATTCCTTTAAGGCTTTGGCAAAAATGGTTGTGCTGCCTTGCTGGGATGTTGCCGCAGCGAGAGCAACTTTTTCCACCGTATAACCCTTTGCGGGGATAATTTGGTCAACTTCCAAATTGCCGGTAGTAAGAGTGCCGGTTTTATCAATATAGATAATATCGCTGTTTTTAAACATCTCTAAAGCATTGGGATTGTTAATTTTAACTTTTCTGCCGGCACAACCTTTTATCAAATACCTAAACGGTAATAAAAGACTTGCCATATAAATAACCGGACCGCTTAAAGCAAGTGTAAGCAAAAAGATATTTGCGGCTTGAATAGCGGATGTTATATTCTTAAAAAGATACATTCCCGCAAGAACATTTACAACAGCAAAAACAATAAAAAACAAAGTAATAAAATGACTGTGTAAATCTAAATAACTTTTAGAAGTAATTTTTTTCTGCTCGCTTATTTTTAAGGCATTTAATACACGGGCAAGTTTGGAACTCTTTAAAGGACAAATAACCTCTGCTATAACAGCAGAACCTTTATTTACGCTGCCGGCAAGAAGATTATCCCCTACTTCTTTTGCGGCAAGCGTTATATTACCGGTTAAAAGATGTTCATCGGCCAGAGTTGTGCCCTCAACAATAACACAATCCAAAGGCACTCTTTGAGCAACATTTATAAGAATTTTTTGCCCGACTTTTACTTCGGAAGCAAAAACTTTTGTCTGTTTATCACCTTCCACCAAAATAGCCGATTTAGAAATAAAATTGTCCAAACTCTCAATAAAATTAAAAGAATTGGATATGTTTTTTACCTCGCTTGCTTTTAAAAAATTAGCAATACAAAAAGTCAAAGGAACAAGCAGATATAAACCGGAAATTTTATAGGCCGCTTGCCCGGCAAAATTATTGGTAATGGTAAAAATTAACAAAGCAAGAGCATTTAAGGAAATAAAAAAATTAAAACCTAATTTGAAGGATGAATTTTCTCTGCAAGCATTGCGCAAAAATAAATCTCCCCCCCAAAAAAACAAAATAGCACTTGTCATCAAAAGCATAGTATTTGAAAAATCAAACATATAGCCGATTAGAATAACAATTATACCTATTAAGGAAACCCAACCTCTAAAATTATACGCAGAACTAACAAAAACTTTAGCCATATTATATCCTTTCAAGTTTCTTCTTTATTACCGCCTGGCGACCTCTATCAGACCTCATTAACTTAATTTTTGCATCATAACGCTTGGTATTAGCGGGGTCTAATTTTTTAGCAACAATATAATTGGAAACCGCCTTTACGGGGTCTTCAATAGCCCAAATATCACCGGAAAATTCATAAGCGGGAACATATTGATTATCAATAGTTTTAATAACATCCAAATCAGATAAAGCCGATTCAAAATCGCCCTTATCAAAAAGTAGTTCGGCACGGGCAAAAATAGCCGGGATATAAGAATTATTCATACTTAAGGCCGTATTTAAATCGTTAAAAGCATTTTGATAAGCACCCAACATTTTAAAAGCAAGTGCACGTCTATAATAAGTCCTATAATCTTGCGGACGGGCAGCAAGAACTTCACTGTAACCGTCAAGTGCTTTTGCAAACATTGCCTTTTTATAAAACAACATCGCCTGACTTAAAATAATTTCTATATTTTCAGGTTCTAAAGATAAAGCGACGTGTAAATCTTCAAGAGCATCATCAATTTTATCTAATTTTTCATTAGCATTGGCTCTGTTTACATAGGCAGGGGTATATTCCGGCTGAATTTCCAAAGCCTTGCTAAAATAATACTTGGCAAGTTGCGGTCTTTTGTGGTCTAAATAAAAAGCGCCTACATTATTTAAAAGATCTACTTGGTTCGGTGCAAGATCCAAAGCCCTTTCATAATCCTCTTGAGCCATTTTTTCTTCACCTAGTTTTTCGTAAATAAGCGCACGGTTAACTAAGGCGGAAACATAAGTAGGATCATTCCTTAAAATATCATTATAAATTTTTAATGCGAGATTTATTTTGTTCTCTTTGACAAGTTGAGTTGCCTTCATAAAATTTTTGTCATTTCTGGAAGTGCAGGCACTAAAAAGCAAAGTCGCTATCAATATTGGAAATAAAAACTTTTTCATATTTTACTCCTTTTTCTTTGATTTAATTTTTTTATACTCGTCTTTTAAAATACACAAAGCAAGCATTATGGCACCGACAGTTATAAAACTATCCGCAACATTAAAAACAGGCCATACAACAAAGTTAATAAAATCCACTACAGAACCAAGAAAGATTCTATCATACAAATTGCCAAGTGCGCCACCTATAATAAAAAGCCATCCCCAACTTGCAAGTTTGCCCAGAGTAAAAAGTTCTTTTCGATATTTTATCAGAGCAAAAAGAATAATAATACTGACGAAAATTAATATCGTATTGCCGTTTTGAAAAGAACCGAAAGCTGCACCGGTATTTTGAACATAAGTCAGTTTGAAAAAGGGCAAAATATCGATATTAACTTTCGGTTTCAAATAAGACAAAACCCATATCTTGCTTTTTCTGTCTAAAGCAAAAATAAGCAAGATATAAATTATCGGAGTTATCTTATTTTTAAACGGGGACACTTATTTTTTCTTCCTCTAAAACTTTGGCACATCTTGAACATAAATCGGGATATTTTGAATCCTTACCGATATCCGTTCTCCATTGCCAACAGCGTGGGCATTTTGAACCTTCGGCGTGTTCAATAGCAATATCCAGTTTATCATTTGCCCCATCTGCCAAAGACACTTGGGAAACGATTGCCGCTTCCGGCCATAAATTAAGGGTATTTGTTAAAAACTCTTTCATTTTGGGTTCGGAAGTTTTAAATACAACTTTTGCTTCGAGTGAAGAGCCTATTAAACCTTTTTGGCGGGCTTCTTCAAGTGCTTTTAAAACTTGGCTGCGGATTTCGCGCATTTTGGTCCACTTTTCAACGATTTCAGAACTTACTTGATAGCCTGTATTTTCCGGCATATCAGATAAGAAAATACTTTCTTCCAAGTTCTTGCCAAGCGGAAGTTTTTTAATTTCCTGCCAGGCCTCTTCGCAAGTAAAAGAAAGAATCGGTGCCAAGAGTTTTAAAATTGTTAAAACAATTTGGCTAAGTGCGGTTTGCGCGCTTCTTCTTGCGGGAGAATTTTCCCCCAAAGTATAAAGGCGGTCTTTTGAAGCATCAAGCAAGAGCGAAGATAGGTCAAGTATGCAGAAATCGGTTATACTTCTGATTGCTTTTCTTAACTCAAAATTCTTATAATCTTGGCGGACTTCTTTGATTAAATCATCAAGGCGGCCGAGCATATATTTATCAAGGTCATTTAAGTTTTCATAGGCCACTTGGTGTTTGCTAGGTTCATAATCGGATAAATTGCCAAGAGCATAGCGGATAGTATTCCTGATTTTGCGGTAACTGTCAATAGGGCCTTCCAAAATCTTTTCGGAAAGGCGGACATCGTCGGAATAATCAGTAAAACTTACCCATAATCTTAAAATATCGGCACCGTTTTTATTGATAATTTGGTCCGGCGATATAGCATTGCCTGCGCTTTTGTGCATTGCTTTACCTTCTTGGTCCACAATCATACCGTGGGTAATAACTTTTTTGAAAGGTGCTTTATCTTCCAAGACGGTAGACGCAATTAAAGAAGTTTGGAACCAGCCGCGGTGTTGGTCGGAACCTTCAAGATAGACATCTGCGGGGAAACCGAGATCTCTGTATTTTAAAGTTTCCTTCCAAGATACACCGGAGTCAAACCAGACATCCAAAATATCTTTTTCTTTAGTAAATTCTTTACTGCCGCAAGAGCAAGTATAATCTTTAGGCAAAATTTGCTCGCAAGTATCGGTAAACCAAAAGTCGCTGCCTTCTTTTTTGGCTCTGTCAGCGATAAGTTTAAAAAGTTTTGCGTCGATTTGCACTTTGCCGCATTTCTTACAATAAAATACCATCAAAGGCACACCCCAGAAGCGTTGGCGGCTTAAACACCAATCAGGACGGAGTTCAACCATAGAGGTAATTCTTTTTTGACCGCCTGCGGGATACCATTTAACTTTTTCAATTTCGCTTACGAGTTTTTTGCGTAAATTATCTTTATCAACGGACATAAACCACTGTTCTGTGGCGCGGAAAATGATAGGTTTTTTGCAACGCCAACAATGCGGATAACTGTG
>DBYY01000011.1 GCA_002311025.1 Candidatus Proelusimicrobium tauri | reverse complement strand
CAAAAAGAAGGTGTGTTTGCTCATAAGGTAAATGAAGTTGCAGAAAATAGGAACGATATAAACATAAATTCCAGTGAAGAGGCAGAAGTCTATTATGAGAGTGCAAAAGAAAAAGCCAATAAAGAAAATTTCAAAGAGGCTTTGGAAGATATAAATAAGGCTATTTTGCTGGAACCTAATAATTACAGATACTATTTAGAACGTTCTTATATAAAACTTGATTTGGCTACACAGACAGGTTCAAAAGATTTAAACAGTGCTTACGAAGATATTATTATTTCTTTGGTGTTATCCGGTTGGACCGATGAAGGTACTAAATACATATATACTTCGATATCACTAAAGGATTTAACTGTATCTGATAATTTACGCAATTTTGTTTTGAATTTCATTTCCACTAAAGTATCTCCAAATAATTTAGGAAATATAACTGAAAATCAAAAAAATGCTCTTAACAATGTCATAAAACAGGCGGAAACTTTCTTCAAAAATGTTAAAACAGATTCAATAAAATCTGTGATGGGAGAATTAGTAAAGTTTAACACAGCGGTAAAATTAATTCTTTCGGAAAATCCTGTTTTCGATATCAATGAATGGGGAAATAATTCATCAGAAACAACGACAAAAGATGGTGGAGAAATAGTAAAAGGATATATCGGAGATTGGGTAAATAATCCTTTCTTGCCTTTTAGTAGTTTTGAGGAAAAATTAGATTTTTATATTAGCACTTTAGCGGCATCTCATAAAGAATTTTCCTTGATTATTAGTATGCACGGTTTTCAGAATGGGACAATTATGATTTCCGAAAATGAGGAAACAGACATTTCCAACATCCTGAAAAGAATTAAGAAAAATGCAGGTAATTCAAAAGTAAATATCGTTTCTCTTGTTTGTGTCGGTCAAGCAGGGGAAATAGATTTTACGCGAGAAGTTATAAGATATGGTTTTAATTATCTTGGTATAACAAGCAAAAATAATGTTTACCATTTATTAAAAAGAAATTTGGGTGCTTTCTTAAATTATGATATGCCGCAGAATTTTATGAATGCAATTTCCTTGGGATATTTGGGTGCTGTTTTAATTTATGAAGGCAAGGTTTACCGTGCAATTGATTTTGCAAAAGAATATTATAAAAATGATGCCACTATGTCGGCACAAATAAATCTTTTACAAGATTTATTCTTCGGTGAAGATCCCGTAAAAGCGATGATAGAATTAGGCAAATTGGAAGGGTATTCCTTAAGACTTGTTAGTTCTGAAGACGATTTGAAAACTCTTGCAAATGCCAATACTAATTTAACCCCAGAAGAAATAGAAAAGAAAGTAGAAAATCTTGAACCTAAATTTATTTACTTTGCGAATGAAATTGCGGCACAAGGATATCCTTTTGTATTAAATTTAGGAGATAAAAAGTTTCTCGCTTTATCTGGACCTACGAGCATAATTAAATATAACATTGCGAAAGCAGCGCAAAATAAACTTAAAGAAAAGGATATTGAAACAAACATCCTTTCATTAGATTTACAGAACGGTTTTACGGGCGATAAGAAGGCTGTTTTAAAGGGTTTTGCTACACTTTCTGATGAAGAATCTCCTCTTTTAGAATCTATTTCCACACGAGGTTTATCTTCTGCGGAAGAATCAGTAGCAGATGTTTTCAATGGTATGATTGAACAAATTAATGATTACGCTGCTAATAATACTTTGTCGCCCAGAAGAGAATTTTTCTTTAAATCTTTTGGTAATTATGTTCGTGGAATTGATTATAAGAAACTAAAAATACAAGATATAGAGAAACTTCAGAAAATAATTGATATTGCTACTGCCGAAAAGCCTATTTTTATGTTCTATGGTTATAACTTTGACGGCATTTTTAGACCTAATAATATTTCAGAAGAAAATTTCTTTACTTTTGATTTGTCAAAAGCAAAAGATTTCCAAAAGTCATTTAGGGACAAAATAAAGATTCTTTCTTCTATTTTTGACGAATATACGATATATATCCAAATTCACGGTGCTAAAAACGGATATATCAGTATAACGGATATTAATAAAACAAAAATTACAGATTTACTTGATATTATTGAAGAAGAAAGAAACGGAGCAATAGTTAATTTTATTTCCGGTTCTTGTCATAGCAGTGCCGCAATGAACACAACGCGGAAAGAAGAAGCGAATGTTAATGTGGTTTCCGGAGAGAATTTGAAAAGAAATGGAATAAATGTACTCTTAATGAGCGGAATCAATGATGTTTGTTATGTGGGGGATACAAAATATCTTAGAGTCAATGATATGCCTTCGGTTTATTTTGACCTTGTAAAAGATAAACGCTATGGAGCAATAATGTATTACAACGGTTTGGAGTATAATAGCGTAACTATTGCAGCAGAGCAAAAAGAACTGGAAGAATCCAGACAAGAGTTAAATCTTTTGAGTCGTATCTTCTTAGATAAAGACCTTTTGGGTGTCGGTGTTTTTTGGCTTTTACAGCATTTCCCTAACAGATGGAGTAATCCTGATTTTTCTTTAGAAAAAATAAAAGATATGAAGGATGTCCCCTATCCTTTTAGACTACAAAATAATGTTTATCATTTTGATTCCTACCTTCTTCCTCCGAGTAACATAACAAAAAGTTGGAAATATAAGGTCATAGGGAGAAATGAATTTAATGAAGAAAAAGTTAATCTGGAAATTCAATTAAATGAGAGCGATGAAAATTTACATAATGCTATTGTCGATGTAACTGAAAAAGATTTAAAAGCAACAATACCTAATTGGAAATATGAAGCATTGCCTTCTTTAGGGTATACCTATACCGATATGAAACATATTTCTCATGTGTCGGAAGATATTGCTTTGCCTTCTATTCAAACAGAGAAAAATGTTTCCGATGAGGAAATGTTGGAAAACCTCTATAACCAAGCCTTGCAGAAAGCCTTAGAGCAATCTGATAAAATAGGCGTTTCTGCGGAAAGTATTAAAAAACATTTTGAAAATTGTGAAGACAAAATTAAAGTAACTTTAGAGGTTGTCGGCCTAAAAGCGTTTGTTCATTCTTATCAGGGTAAGATGCAGGAGATAAATAATATTATTACCTATGCTAATTTTATTAAACAAAACTTTTCTCCTGAAGCATATGAATTACTTTTACAGAAGATAAATCCTACGCAAAGCCAAAAATATAAGGACCTTACAAAACAAATGAATGATCTTCGCGCAAAAGCCGCAAAAGATCCTTCTTACAGAGAAGAAAGAAGGAATATAACATCCCTTCAAAGAAGAACCGCTAAAGGCGAAGGGTTGCTTGTTCAAGATATTTTAGAAAAATTTAAAGTAATCGGAAATATGGCCCAAACAAATTTGACTTTTGCCCAAGAATTGGTGAATTATATTTTGCCTGCTACGCCTGAAAATGAACGCCAGTGGAGAGAAAAATATCTTTCCAAATTATTTGAGCAAATGGGCTTAAGTGTTTCAGATGAGTTATTAAACAGATTGGATTTAGATAAAGATTCCGATATGTCTGCTTTCCTAAATGCGAAACAGGAAACCCAGGATAATTTAAAAAGTATTTTTAAATTGATAGTTGAAAACTCGGACAAAGATATAGCACAGATAATGGAAAATCTTTCTTGGAATAAAAAGACAAAAAAGATTTTTACAAAATTAGGTATTGATTGGGAAGCATGGACAAACCCTCAAAAAGTAGGCGTATTTAAAACCGAAATACAAATAGATTCTGAAAAAGAAAGAGAAAAACTTGTTGAAGATGTAAACATAATTATTACTTTATTAATTAATAATTATCCTTTCCTTGCTTCGGAAGCAGAAAAGAAGGGGATAACGGTCAAAAACAATATCGTTTATTTAGAAGGGCAAGCGGTTAACAATTTTAATCAGGCATCAAAAAGTATATCTTTGATAAAGAAATTAATTCTTTCCTCTTCTCAACATGAAGTTACAAATTTGGTCTTTTCGCAATTAGTTGAAAATATGCCGCGCACGGCAGAATTTCTTAGGACCTTGACAAAAAATAATCAGGAAATTGTTATTCGTCTTGCCGATACAAATGATATCAGTTCAATAATTTCTATGGGGGCAAATTCCGCTTGTTGTAGGGCTTTAGGTAGTGCTCATGATGAGGCAATACCTTCTTTAATCACAAATAAAATGTCTACTGCTTTTGAAATTCTTGCCGAAGGTAAAGTGGTAGGTAGCATTATGGTTTACTTGGCTGCTGTTAACGGCGAACTTGCTTTGGTTTTGGGCTCTTTGGAGACTCGTGCTATTTTCGCCGAAAATAAAAAAATAAGTGAGGCGGTTGTAACTTTTGCAAGAAAGTTTGCCGCAGAAATAGGAAAACCGCATATACCGATTTATATGTCTGTTGTCGGACAAGATAAAGCCTTACAAAACTTTGCAGATCCAAGAGAATTGCCTCCTCCGATAGCACAATTTTTAAATACTTATCCGGAAGAAAAAGGATATAGTATTTTCCCTTTGGGAAGCATCGGTAAATATCCTATTTACTTGAGTTATTCTTTATCCGCAAAAAGAGCGTGGGAAGACCTTTCTGACCACGTCTACTTATATCATTTGCAAAATCCTTTTGAGCAAAAACAGTTTGTTTCTTCCAGAGGTAAGTATTTTTCGTTTTTGAATAAATATTGGAATTCTTTAATAAATCCTTCCAATGGTATTATTTCCGGTCCTTTGGCTTTAATTTTATCCGAAATTGAAAAAATGAAGGCCAATCCCACAACTTGGACAGAAGAAACAGCCGTAGCCCATTTGAAAAATAAAGGTGTTCATGAAACAAATCTTTATTACATAATTCAAAATTGTAAGGTAGAAGGGATTTTTGAATCTTCTTTGTTTGATTTGTTTGTGAAAGGCAATCAAATAAGACCGGATATTAATTTTAATATGATGGCGTTTAATAATTCCTTTGATAACCAAGGTTTTAATTATGAAAGATACGCCAAAATTTACACAATAGCCCAAAAGATACCATCCATCTCTATTGAGGAAACTTTTGATTATGTGGAAGCCTCAATAGATGAACTTAATGCTTTACTAAAGATATCAGATAATTTCCCGCAAATTGATGCTTTAAAGATAATGAATCTTGCAAGTGATACAGAGAAATTTGAAACAGGAAAACTGAATTTTGATAAGTATAATAGAGTTTTTAACTTCTTACAGGAGGGGATATCTTTAGAATCAATAGGGAATCTTTTTAACGAGTGTTATACTACATTGGAAGGGAAAACTGTTTTTAATGAAAATGCTTTTAATACTATTGATAGAATAGCAAATGAAGCAATACAAAGAAAAGGAACTTTCTTAACGGTAGAAAATAGAAAATTTAGTAATAGTGATATAAAGAACTTTATTTATCTTTTATCACCTCAAATAACCGCTGCTTTAAAAATTTGTGATGAAAGTACCTTAATTGCCGCAATGGGTTATAAAATGTTAAAGTTTGAACAATTTATTGAGGCGGCTTCGCTTTTAGAATCAAATTTTAATGCAAGAACAAGAGAGTCATTTTTACAGGTTTTATATCCGAATAAAAGTGAAAGAGTAATAGATTTGGAAACGGAAATAAAGAATCTTAAAGCACAATTTGCCAGCACCGCACCGGAAGATTTATCCGCTTTAAAAAATCAGATAAATACATACACTAAAGAATTAAGAACTTTACTTAAACAAGGGGATTATATATCACCTCAAGAAAAAATTGAAAGAATGACGCTAATGAGCAGTTTCAATAGAGAAGAAGAACTATTAGGTTTAATAAATATTATGAAGGAAAAAGATTTCCACAAGAGAAATGTTCTTTATAATGAAAAACTAATGATATTAATTAAAGACGCTTTAGGCGGAGTTTATAATCAAAAACTTGAAGAAACATTACACCTCGCTTCAAATCCTTATTTGAGTAGTTTATTTGCCTCTATTCAGCAAGAAGAATTTAGATTGAAATTCCAAGAAATGGCAAATATGATTGTTCGCGGAGACTTTGGGGAAAATCTCGATAAAACTCAGTATAATACTATGACACAAGAGAAATTTAAGAAGTATGGTTTAGATTATGAAAAATGGACACATCCTAACCAAAAATTAAGCAGAACTTTCTATGACGGTAACAACTTGGTGGAAATAAGACAAGTTAATATGAGAGATCCTTCAAGAAGTTTATTTTTAGGTAATAATTCTCATACTTGCACGGCTGTGGGCGGTTATTATGATATTTATGCAATTCCTTATGTAATGAATACTTTTGTAGGGGCAATAGAGGTTGTGGTAAACGGTAAAGTGGTTGGTAATGCAATGCTTTTACCTGTAATTAATCGTATACAGATTTTTGAAAACGGACAAATCGTTCCCGGTTCAGTTATCAGAGAGCCAGCCCTTTTAATTGATGATTTAAAAATTACAGAACCTTATAATAAATATAAATATCTCCAGGAAGTTAGTGTATTAGCGGAAAATATTGCAAAAGAAATAGGCGTGCCTGAAGCAAAAGTTTATATTTCTGATGCTAATGTAAAAGGGTATAGTAAACTTGATTTAGGTGAAATTTCCAAATTTAATTTACTCGGCAATACTTTGGATCCGATTTGGCTAAGTGCCATATCTGCTCCCGCAAAAGGTGGCAATTGGGAATATATAGGCACATTCGTTCCTTCTTATAAAGTAAAATAATTTAAACAAAGAAAAACCCTGTGGCAGAATTTATCTGACAACAGGGTTTTTTATGTCTTATTTAAAACTAACCTTCAAAAGATTCAATTAAAAGTTGTTTTATTTGTTCCGGCGTTGGTTTTATAGCAGCGTGAGTGCTTTGCTCCGGTGTTAATTCTTGACAAAGTTCTTCTAAGTGTTTATTAAAATCTTCAGAAGAAACCCCACATTCTTTTAAACTTGCCGATATACCGACGGATTTTTTTAATTCGTCAATAGAAGTAAGCAATTTTTTTATTTTTTCTTCGGCCGGTAAAGTTGATTTATCCTTAAAGATATAATCAAAAATATGGCATGCTTTCCTTGAAACTTTTGCATCGCCGAGATTGAATTTTATAACCGGTTTTAAAAGTTGTGCACAAGCAATACCGACAGGTATTTTAAAAGCATTATTTAAACGCCATGCTAAATCGTAAGTTAATCCTAGAGAAGAATTTGAAGATGCCATGCCAGATAAAGTTGCGCTATAATGCATTTTTTCTCTTGCTATGATGTGTTTTGCATCTTGATAGGAAAGTGCCAAATACTTATAAATTAAGCGCACGGCTTCAAGTGCAAAACCATTGCTGAATTGGCTTGCTTTAGGTGATAAAAACGCTTCTAAAGCATTTGCAAGAGCATTAAAACCGCCTTGTGCAACTAAAGCAGGGGGGAGAGAGTAAGTCCACTCAGGATCAATAATTGCCATATCCGGCATAAAAGCAGAGTGGGATAAAGTAATTTTTTTATTTTCCGAAGTCCTTACAACTATATTATTTGTTGCCTCGCAACCGGTGCCAGAAGTTGTAGGCATAGCAATAAGATATGCTTTCTTCTTATAAGAAGCATTTTGATCTAATTTTGTTAAATCCGCCTTAGGGTTTGCGTAAAGAAAAGCAAGTGCTTTTGCACTGTCAATAACTGCTCCGCCGCCGAAAGCAAGAATAATTTGCGGAGTAAAACTTTGTACAATTTCAAGCAAAATACCCATATTTTCTAAAGATGGGGATTCATTTATTGCTCCGAACATTTTTACATTTAAGCCAAGATCTTCTAAGGCCTCTTGAACTTCTAAGGCATAACCTAAATGTTCAATAGTTTTATCGGTCAAAATCAAAGCGGATTTATAATCTTTTAAATCCGTTATAGCAACTTCAAAAGCGCCGCGTTTAAAATAAATTTTCGGAACTAAATGATAAGAAAAAATTTCGTTATTTATGTTCATAATAATTAATTTTATATTATATATTCGCTTTAGGCAAGATTTTTTGTATAATTAAGTGTATGGGACTAGAAAATCTTCGTGTAAGAGAGTTGACATTTAAGGATACTTTCATTTATATGAAAGCGATTCTTTTGCTCAATTTTTTGAATTTTTTAAAAATTTTTATTTGTTGGGCCGTATTTGCTTTTTTACTTTCCTTTTTAATAAAGTTTTTCAATGAATATTTTGTCGTTCTCTCAGTAATTCTTGCCTATACTTTTTTTTATTTGTTATATTTAACTTCTATAAGGCAAACGCGTTTTGTTATAGATAATGAGAAACAAAGTGTGTTTGCTTGTTTTAAACAAGTTTCAAACGGATTTTTAAGCCGTAAAGGTTTAGATTTACTGGAACTTATACCTGCGCTTTTGGTTATTTTCCTTGTTGTATTTTTTCCTTCAAGTGTATTTGCTATACCCTTTGCTTTTGTTGTAACACTTGTAACTTTGATTTTGGCCGCTTATGCAATACTTGTGCAACCGGTTGTTGTTATAAAAAAAATTGCTATTATACCTGCTGTTCGTTATAGTGCCAGTTTAATTAGTGGATATTTAACTTTTGTTATAGGTTTAATCCTTACTTTAGCAATTGCCTGTCTACTTCTATACATTCCTTTTATTTTTATTCATCTTTCTAGTGCTTGGCATTATGCTTTAGTTTTATCCGTTATAGGAATAGAGGCTTTATTGTTTGCAATTATGCTTACAGTTGTGTATACTAATTTAGAAGTAGCGTGGTCTGTGGGTTTTAAAACTTACAATACGGCAAATGTGGTTACTTATAAAGAGGATAATAACCACGAATTTACAGAGTTTTTTAACACTATTCCGGAAGTTAAGATATCAGAAGAAAGTACAGATGATTTTAAAAATAAAAAATAGGAGATAGTATGAAACAAATAGTTCAAACCGGTAGTGTTCCGGTAAATTCACTGGGGACGGTATTTATAAATTACTTAAAGTATTTTAAGGTTTATTTTTGCTTTGGCATAATACCTAGCATTATATGCTTTACAAGTATGTTCTTTGTTTTAAAGGATAAGGCTTTAATTCTTTCTCAACAACTTATCTCTGTGCAACCGATATTATTGACTAATAATAAAGATTTAATAATTCCTGCTCTTAAAGGATTGCTTTCCACCGTTTTTAGTATACTCCTAGCACCGACTTTTTTGTGCACAGCGCTTATAAACATTGTTATTGGCATTATTGCTTTTTCTTGTTTGTTTGTCGGTATTAAACACACTTTCTATGAAAGAATGGATTTGGGGGCTATCTTAAAAGAAGGGTTTAATAATACCTTCCGCTGTATATGGACGATGATTACCTACTTTTTGGCATATGTTGTACTTATGATTGTTGCAACGATGTTAAACCACATGGTCATATCATTTGTACAGGGTTTTGACCCCATTGTAGCCCGTGTAATATCTCTTGCTATTTCACTCTTTTTAAGTGCAACAATAATGTTCTATCCCTGTATTCACTTATTTGCTGCTAATAATCCTTTTAGCACAATGTATTTTTCTCTTACAACCCTTTGTAAAAGTTTCTTATCTTGGCTGATAGTCGTTCTTATTTATGTTTTTGTTAATATTGTAATATGGGGAGGGGTTGCATTTATAATAATTACAATTATATTCGGCGGACAATTTGTAAACATTAACTATACAACTGTAATAATTCTTGGGACAATTGCTATTTTGGTATTACCTTATTTAACAAATATGAGTCAAATTATGCTTGGTATTATGACCTTTATTGCTTATCCTGAATTATTAGATAATTATCATCCTGTTCCTTCCGATAAAAGTAATACACCTTTTCTAAATCAAAGATCTAATAATGAAGATTTTGATAAGTGGACTTCAAAATAAAAAATAATTTGTAAAAGAGGATAAAATGTATCAAATAAAAGAAATCAGAAGTATAAATCTTAAGGAAGATAGTCCTATTTCAACACTGTTTGGGACTTTTGGCGCATGGTTTAAAGTGTTTTTCTGGCTGTTTTATCTGCCTTTTAGTCTTTTTATGTGGGCGCTTATTTATACACCGCGAGTGAATGCTTTTATAGGCAGATTGCAAATGCTTACAATGAATTTTGTTCTTACGCATAAGCACCCTACTCAGAATGAAATAACGTCCTTATTTATTGAACAAATCAAACTTTTACTAAGGGATCATTATGTGCTGGCTATTGTTATGATAATGATAATTTTCGGTTTGTTTATGTATGCTGTTTGTTTTATCGGACTAAAACACTCTTTCTATGGCAAAATAAGTTTGGGCGATACTATAAGGGAAGGCGTAGATAGAATCGGAAAAACGACTTTATTCTTTGTGCTTACGACTATTTGCGGAATTTTCTTAAGAAAATATCTTACGACTCTTCATTGGGATCAAACTGTTTTGGCTATGTCTTTGACTAATAAGTTATGTTTGTCTTTTTTTGTTATTATTTTATTTAGTATGCCTATGATGTTGTTTCCTGCGGTATATGTTTTTTCTGATGAAGGTCCTTGGTGGGCTTTCCCCGTATCTCTTGCTAAATCTTTTATAAAATCCTTTGCTATTTATTATAAAAACATATTGAAATATATTTATCTGTTTTTGATAACAATAGTTTTTTGGATTGTAATGTATCTTCTCTTACGTCTAGGGATATATCTCTTTGGTTTGTGGGTTAAGCATAATCAGGAAGCGATAGTTAGGTATGCATTATCTTCGCCTGATAGTTTAAAAAATCTTCTTAGGATGTTTGTTTTTGTGTGCTGGTTCATATTGGGAATTTATACTTATGTATCATTCTTCTTAACTGCTGCTGTAAAAATGACTCTTTTTATTATGTATCCGGAATTGCTTGAAAATGAAGAAGAAAAAGAAAAAACAAATACAAACTATTCAGAATTATCCGATACTTTTTATAAACAATTGCCTACAACGATGGCTTCTCAAGCGGGAAATCAAGATACCCAAAATGCTTCTTCGACGCAAGGCTCTATAACGCCTAACAACGGGGGCGAGGGATTATCTGTTCCCATTGCGCATAAAAGTGATAAACCTTTCTTAAATCAAAAAATTGATAAAGAAGAATTTGACAGATTAACTTCAAAGGAATAATTTACCGTAAAAAACAAAGACCCAAGTTCTTTTTAGAGTTTGGGTCTTTTTTATGATTAAAATTATTTACTATAATTATATAAACAACTGTTATCTTGGCAACTATTTATGGCTAAATATATTTTAAGAAGAATCGCTTTTTTGCCCCTTGTTATTTTAGGGGTAACTTGCTTTCTGTTTTTTTTAACACAGCGTTTGCCTGTTGAGGCGCGTGCCTCTCTTTATATCCAAGATCCGCGCCAAATGGGTTCTATGGAAGAGGTTATTAAAAAATACAATTTGGATAAACCCTTTATTGTTCAATACGGACATTGGTTAAAAAATATTTTAAGCGGTGATTTAGGGTATAGCGAAAGCGCAAATATGCCTGTTGCAAAAGCAATAAAAGATTATTTCCCTGCAACTTTACAACTTGCTTTGGCGGCTATTATTTTGGTGGTATTTTTTGGGGTTTTATTCGGTGTTTTAAGTGCTGTTTATAGAGATAAATTTTGGGATAATTTTTTAAGAATTGTTTCTTTGACGGGTTTTTCTTTACCTATTTTTGTTTTGGGACTGCTTTTGTTAATGATTTTTTACGGCAAACTTGGTTGGTTTCCGCCGGGGGAATATGGCTTTTCAAGCGATTTAATTATACATAGTCCTACTTTTAAATCTTATACGGGATTACTTTTGATAGATAGTCTTTTAAATAGTCAATTTAAAGTGTTTTTAGATGTTTTGAGACATCTTATTTTACCTGCTTTTACTTTGTGTTTCGGTTCTTTTGCTTTGATGGTTAGGGTTATGCGCTCAAGTATGCTTGAAGAATTAAATAAAGATTATATCCGTGCTGCCCGTGCGCGTGGTATTAGTGAAAAAAGAGTCCTTTTTAAACACGCTGCCTTAAATGCCATTTTGCCCATTATTACATTAGCCAGCATACAGTTCGTGCGTCTTTTGGGGGGAACGGTTATTGTGGAAAGTGTTTTTGACTATCCGGGTATCGGACGTTGGGGGGTTGCTTGCGCTCAACAACTTGATATCGCCGGTATTTTGGGGTTTTCTTTGATGGTAGCGGCTTTGTTTGTTGTGGGTAATCTTGCGGCAGATATTCTGTATAGTTTTGTTGATCCGAGGATAAGATTAAAATGAACGCAAAAAAAATATTTAAACAAATAGTAAAAAATAAAAACTCCCTTATTGGACTTATAATCGTTATAGGGTTTTTGTTAATTGCTATTTTTGCGCCTGTCCTTGCGCCTGTTCAAAATAAAAATAATCCTTACCAAATGCCGCAGGCAAGTTATCAGGTAAATCCTACTGCTCCAAACGCGCAAAACTTACTTGGTACGACGGAAAATCAATATGATATTTACTATGGTATAGTTTGGGGAACAAGGATGGCTTTTAAAGTGGGTTTAAGTGTTGTTTTCTTTGCTTTATTGATTGGCATAATTATCGGAGGAGCGGCAGGGTTTTTCGGCTCCTGGATAGATGAAATTTTAATGCGCTTTACCGATATTGTCTTTGCCGTTCCTTCTATGGTACTTGCTATGGTAATTGCCGCTATGCTGGGACCGGACCTAAAAAATATGATGATAGCCATAACAATAGTTTCTTGGCCTTCTTATGCGCGCTTGATAAGGGGGGATGTTATGAGCGTAAAGGAAAGGGAATTTGTCAGCGCAACAAAAGCACTAGGTGCAAGCAAAAGAAGAATATTTTTAAGACATATTTTGCCAAATGCCATTTATCCTGTTGTAATTGTAGCAAGTCTTGATATCGGCTATATTGTTTTAACGGCGGCTTCTTTAAGTTTCTTAGGGCTTGGTTCGCAAACAGGCACGGCAGATTGGGGGCAACTGGTTGCCCTTTCGCGTAATTGGATACTTGGTACGCACGGTAATTCTTTTGAGTATTGGTATACTCTTGTTATGCCGGGCGGTGCACTTTTACTTTTTGTGCTTGCGTGGAATATGCTAGGGGATGCTTTTAGAGATATACTAGACCCAAGAACACACTAATTTCTTAAAAGATACAAATAAAAAAGGGTAGGAAGATTTTCCTACCCTTTTTTCGTTTTTAGTCAAATTAGAAGAATAATTTTTTGTAAGATATTGCAACACCGACATAAAGATTGCTACCGGTTCTGTCATTATACTGACCTTTGCCCTGATAGTAGTTAATAAAGGGGGCAATAGCCAAATCTTTCATAATTTCGGTATTGAGTCTTGCGTCAAGTTCAAATTCATAGGAAAGATTATTTATATTTTCTTTGCTGAAGTGATAGAAATCTCTAAACATAGCAGTATAAATGGCTTTGCTTTTTTCATTAACCGGTTGTTCTATTCTAAAACCGGCTTCCCAAGCATATTTTGTTACTTCGTCGGAGTAAGTAAAGTCATACTCTATTACATTTGCGATATAAAAATCTTTAAGATATTTGCCTTCAAATAAACGAAGCCCGGCTTTACCTCTTAAAACTTTGTATCTTGGGGTATCGTCATCTTTAGTAAATTCGGTCTGATAACCGGCATTTAAGAAAGGCCCGAAAGTAAAACCACCAAGAAAATCATCCGCTTTAAATAATTTGTGAGTATAGTCGGTGGTAAACAGAATCTTATCAACGCTGGTGTTTTTTACTTTATCCTCGCCTACGGGTTTTACAGTGACTTGTCCGTATTGCATAAGCAAGTTATTAGCCCACAAAAGTTTTTCCCTATCGTATTTTGAAATTAAATCAAAATTACCTTGAATAAGGGTTTGGCTATCAGCAGTTAAGCGCGGATTTGAATAACCTTGATAATACTGGGCATTATTAACGTCCGTGCTTGTTAATTGAAGGGATAAATCCCTAAGTTCTAAATGCCAAGCGCCGTTTTTGGCCTCTTCAGCATAAGAAAAGCCTGCCATAAGTAAGCAGGTGCATAGTAAGATAGTTCTTTTAAGCATTTTTCTCTCCATATTTAGTATGATAATATTATAACATTTTTGTTATAACCTACATTTTCTATAAATTAAATATAGGACTTTAGACCTAGATACATCTAGGTCCAAAAACCCTTGTGATTTGCTTAAAAGACTTGTAACATATAAGTAACGAAGTATGAAAAAATAAAATGAGGTTTATATCTAATGAAAAAAGCAATAAATTTTCTCGTTAAAAAAAGCAGTTTTATTTTTTATAAAAGAACGCTGGCTTTAGTGCTTGCGTTTGTAATGTTATTTAAC
>DBYY01000002.1:78373-87806 GCA_002311025.1 Candidatus Proelusimicrobium tauri | reverse complement strand
CCAAGAATCTTTGGACCAAATCGGTGTTGTTGCTAATTCCGAAGAAACAATTATAGGTGAAGGCTCGGAAAATACTAATCATTCTCAAGCCCCGCCGGAAATGAACCCTGTCGGTCCTGTCAATGATAACGGAGCCTCTGTTTCTAATCCCGGAGGTAACGGTTCCGGAACCAATGGCGGAAATGGTTCCGATATTCCCTTTATTTCCGCAGGTGATAATTTATCACCTATGCAAACGCAAGAAGATATTGATGCAACTATTGCCGCTCAAAAGGCAAAAGATGAAGCCGCTAAATCTCATCAGGCACAAGCACCGCCTTCTACCGAAAACCTTAAAGTTTATGGCTATGATACAGCAAACGGACAAATTGCGCCCGAAAGTCCTAATAAAATAAGATGGGGTTTCTTCAAAAGAATAGGTGATTTTTTTGCCGGTAGAACAAAAGTTACATTTGTCGCTTCAAGCGATGGTCACGGTCACATTTTTACAAGAGAAGATAAAACTAAAAAGAAAAGAAGATATAGTAACGGCGCTGCCGCTTTAGCAGAACTTGTCGCAAGAGAAAGAAGAGCAAATCCTAATACTATTGTAGTAAACGAAGGGGATGAAACAGCAGGCGCTTTAGTAGTAAACGAAAATCCTGGTGTGGTAGCAAAAATATTTAAAATGTTAGGGACAAAGTTTGCTATCTTAGGTAATCACGACACTGATAACCTATCAAAATTATCAAATTTCCTCAAAGAAGCAGGTGTCGGAAATGAAGGTACTGATTTAACATTATTAGGTGGCTTAGTCAGAGGTTTTGAAGATAAATTTAAACTATATCATATTGAAACGGTATATCCTTATCATATCGGTCCTTGGAAATTCGGCACTCCCAGAAAAATTGCAGTTATAGGGATAGGAATGTCCGGTCCCGGTATAACTGTTGGGGATGATATCGGTATGCAGACAGTAAAAGAGATTTTAACTACCGCTTTTGAAAATATGAAGGCAAATGGTGAAAATCCTGATGCCATAGTTGTTTTAACCCACCAATCTCATACTGATCCCAGAGAAAATACCGTCGGCAAACTTATTGAATTTTTACAAAGTGACGAAGGCTATGATTATGCAAGACAAATAAACGTTGTTATCGGTGGACACAAACACCAATTAATATCAGATAAACCTTTCGGTGAAGAAGGTCCCTTATTTGTAGAACCGAGCAATTATTATGAAGGTGCGGCGGTTGTAAACCTCCTTATAAACAGAAAAGGCTCTGTATCAGCGACCTACAATATGTTTGGGTTCAGAAATATGAAAATAAGAACCAAAGAAGGTAAAGAAATGTATAATTACACCAATGATATCTGGGAAAGAGATCTTAAGAAACTTGATGAACCTATTATAGAAATTCAAGGCAACTTATCTAATGTTGTGCCACAAGGCGCAGAATATGTTGATGCGACTGCCCCAAATAATATGGCCGATGCTTTACACCACGCTGCCATGGGCCAAGCACGCAATATGCCCGGTGTCCCTGCTTATAGTATTGTAGGAATGTCCAGCAGAATGAATTATTACAGAGGAACAGGAACAGCAACCAATTATAACGGCCCAATGACTTTTAATAAACTCGGTGAAACCGCACCTTATAATGAATATGCAAAAGTTGTAAGAGTTACCGGTGAACAAATTGTTGAGATCATTAAGAATAATATAAAAATAATTGATGGCGTTCCTACGGCAATTTTTACCTTCTCTAATAATCTTAGGGCAAATATTAAGTTCAAAAGAGACGCAAACGGAGAAATTATTGTAAATGGTAATAATGTAGAGGTTGAAGATATCCAAGTGGAAATTGTGAACAATTCTGCAGCATCCACATCTTCCTCTCAATTTAGTTTTATTCCTATGCAACCTTCGGAATCAAGACCTGTGGAAACAAAGACTGCACCTTGGGTTCCTTCCGACAATCATTGGGTAAACATAAATCTCGAAGATAATTACTATATAGTTGCTTTATATCACATGTTAGACGGCTTCTTTGAGGCAAGTAATTTAAAAAGTATGAATTTAACAAAAGAAGTTGTTTACTCTTTTGAAACAGACCAAGAACGTAATACCACTTATAAAGTTATGAAAAATTACTATAATGACGTTGATGCTCCCGTTAATCCGGAAACCGGTAGAAAAATCTATAATGTGGAACGAAGATTCACAAGTGATGGTACTAGAGAGATAGAAAATCAAAGTCACAGATTAAAAATAGTAAAATAAATTATATTTATCACACTATAAAATACCCGATATGAAACATAGTTTTTATATCGGGTATTTTTTGTTTTTATATTTCCCCAAAAACCCCTTCAAAAAAGAGGGGTTTTTTTATTGACATCATAAAGTAAAACTGATAGAATAAGGGTAGCAGTAACATATTTACTATTAAGAGGATGTTTATGGAAAATAAAAAACCAGTAGTAGTTGGTGTAGGAGAACTCCTTTGGGACGTTTTCCCCACAGGTAAACGTGCTGGTGGTGCACCGATAAACTTTGTTTATCACGCAACACAACTCGGCGCAAACGGTTATGCAATTAGTGCTGTTGGCAATGATGCCTTCGGAACAGAAATTTTGCAGGAACTTGCAAAAAACCATATTGCAAATTATATTGATTCTTTAACTTACCCTACCGGTAGCGTTAAAGTTGAATTAAATAATGGTATTCCTTCTTATACTATCATTGAAAATGTCGCTTGGGATCATATTCCCTTAACCCAAAAAGCCATAGATTTAGTTAAAACCGCAGATGCTATCTGCTACGGAACTTTATCTTTAAGACATCCCGATTCAAGAAATACCGTAACAACTCTATTATCTTACGCAAGAAAAGACGCTTTAAGATTCTATGATATCAATTTGCGCCAACACTATTATTCAAAAGAACTTATTGAAGAACTTTTGAAACTTGCCAATGTATTCAAAGTTAATGACGAAGAATTGACCGTAATCAAAGATTTATTCGGCGTTAAAGGCACAGACGAAGAAGTCTGCAAATATTTTATGGATACCTATAATTTAAGATATGTCATTTTGACCGCTGGGGAAAAATACAGCGTTGTTTATTCCCAAACAGAAAAATCTTATATTGAACCCCCCAAAGTAACAGTTGCCGATACCGTCGGCGCAGGTGATGCTTTCAGCGGTGCTTTCGTTCAAGGTATCTTATCAGGCAAATCTTTAAAGGAAGCCCACAAACAAGCCGTTGAAATTTCCGCTTTTGTTTGTACAAAAACAGGTGCTTGGCCGGAATATGACCAAGTTGCTTGCACAAAATAATTAGGAGAAAATATGTCAGAACAAAAAACAAATTCATTACTCGGGAAATTGATTCCTGTTATGCTTGCCTTCTTTGCTATGGGCTTTGTGGATAGCGTCGGCACGGCAGCAAACTTCGTGAAGAAAGAATTTATGCTTAACAGTTTCCAAGCATTTCTTTGTTCATCAGCAGTTTTCTTTTGGTTCTTAATCTTCTCTGTTCCCACAGGGATGTTAATGAATAAAATCGGTAGAAAGAAAACCGTTATTATCAGTTTGTGGGTTACTTTAGGCGCATTAGTTTTGCCGCTTATCCCAGTAAAGAGTTTGGCTTTACTTATGGTTTCCTTCTCTTTACTCGGTATCGGTAATGCTTTAATGCAAGTTTCCTTAAATCCTTTAGTTTCTAACATCGTAACAGGGGATAAACTCGCCAGCACAATGACCTTTGGTCAATTCGTAAAAGCAATCGCCTCTTGGAGCGCAACCGTTATCGCACCGTTTGTTGCAGCAAAATACAATAATTGGGCTTTAATGTATGCAATCTTCGCAGTTGAATGTGTGCTTGCTATCATCTTCCTTGCAAAAGAACAAATCAAAGAAGAAGAAATTACCGGCAAACCTTCCACCTTTGGGGAATGCTTATCCCTTTTAGGCGACGGCACCATTTTACTTTGCTTCATCGGTATTATGTGCCACGTTGGTATTGATGTCGGAACAAACACCGCTGCTCCTCAAATCTTAATGGATAAAGTCGGTTTAACAACAGAAGCCGCAATGAAAGCAACTGGTATTTATTTCATCTTCCGTACTATTGGCTGCTTCAGCGGTTCTTTCTTACTCCAAAAACTTTCCGCAAAGGTAGTTTTTGCCGTAAGCGTTGTCTTTATGTTACTTGCTATGGTTGGTTTATTTACCTTCAATACACAAGCCGCCTTATTTACTTGTGTAGCATTAATCGGTCTTGGAAACTCCAACATTTTCCCGATTATCTTCTCCCAAGCAATTATGCATAAACAAGATAAAAAGAACGAAATTTCCGGCTTAATGATTATGGGCCTTATCGGTGGTGCAATCTTCCCGCCTATTATGGGTGCCTTATCAGATGCTATGAAATCTCAAAACGGTTCTGTAATCGTTATTACCGCAGGCGTTGTATATTTGCTCTTCTTAATCAGCAAAATTAAAAAAGTTGCAGCAAAATAAATTGCCTGAAAAATTATAATCTGACTACCCCCAAAGATTAAATCTAGGGGGTAGTTTTTTATAAAAAGATTATTGAATTACAATAAAGTTAATTTGTATCATATTTAGTATATTAAAACTCTCAAGGGGGAAAAATGTTTGAAACTTTAATGTCAAAAACTTTTGTATTGTTAAGCGCATCTTTGTTATGCGCGTATATCGGTTGTTTATTTTCTCAAGGAATATTTAGAAAATTAATTGAAACCCAGCAATTCGGTAAAGTCAAAGCATACAACTGGATTGCTCTTATTATAGATATTCTAATCTTTATTGTGTTAATGTTTACTCGCAAAATAACACCGATAAATATGTTTGTTATGGCTTTATTTACCTTTACAAGCGGGTTTACTTTAGGACTTATTACCCTTGTTGCCGGAAATGTCGCGCAAAAAGCACTTGGCATAACTGCTTTGACTACTTTGCTTACAGGCCTTGTTGCTACTTATAGTGGTCTTGATTTTGCTTGGATGGGTAAATTTTTATTTATTGGCTTAATTGGTTTGATTATTGTTGGTATAATAGGCCTTTTTGTAAGAATAAAAGGCACTTTAGGCAAAATTTACGCTTCTTTCGGCGTTATAATTTTTACTGGTTATTTGTTATTTGATTTTAATAATCTTGCCAAAGCAAAGCAAATAGCCGAAACAAATAATTGGGAAACCGCTTTAGATTTCGCCATAAACATTTATCTAGATATTGTTAACTTATTCTTGTACTTAATTCAATTATTGTCTTCAAGTAATAATTAGGGTTTATAAGAATCATTCGTAAATCTTAATTTGCTCATTTTGATAGATTTTATTTAAACCTGCGGCCTCTAGTTCTTTATCTTTTTGAAAATTTGGATCTGTATAATGAAAAATAAACTTATTACAATTTATTCTACGAGCTATTTCTATATCTTCTTGTCTGATATCTTTTTGAAAAATACGTGAAACAGTATCTTGATAAGAGCGTAATGTTAAATTACAAAATGCATTTACTTGGAAAAATCCTGAATAGCAAGATTTACGATTAGACCAAATTATAAAATCTAAATTTCCCAATCTAGCAAGTCCATAAGAATGCACCACTGTAATGTTATTTAAGAAATAATCTTGAGGAGCAATATGTTTTTCAATTGCCTGTAAACTTTCTTTCGAAAGATATCTTATAGGGGCCTTCATCGAATTAATCAAAAGTTCAAAAGATGAAAACGAACAAACTAATGCAAGCATTATTATGCCATAGGATATAATTTTTCTTTTTATCAAAGAAAAGTAGTATCCAGCAAAAATCGTAAATATTACAATAGATACAAAAATTGCTCTCCAACCTAGATCATTATTTTCTATAGTAGTTTTAAAAAAACAAGTAATAAGAATAGAAATAAATATCAAACAATAAAAAATGGAATATTTTTTTATAAAGTTTATTTTTAAAAATGAGATATTTATAATAAAAATTACGGGAGATTGAATAAAATAATAGACAGTCCAAAAGCCTATAATTTGGAAAAAAGGATTTGTTAAAGTGCTCCAAGGATATATATGAACTCCTATAGGAAAACCATGAGAGTGCATTACACCCACTTGGTTAAATAAAAAGGGAAATGATAAAACCAATCCCAATAGAGATAAATAAAATAAAGGTTTAAAATTTACCCAAGAATGCTGTATGAAAATATTAACTAAAAAAAACATACCAAGACTTAATGCTGCTACAAGGGCAATATAAATAGATGTTCCCGCTATAACCGCAAGTAAGAAAGCAGGTAGTAAAATATGTTTCAACTCATTTTCATATATTATAATTGAGACAAGTAATAAATAACTTATGGCAATAAAAGTCTGTGGCGTCCATGTTAATGTGGTTAGAATAGAATCAAAACCATGATTTGTAGTTAATATGTATGGAAAAACCGCAGTAATAGAACCCGTTAAGATAAATAAAGTTAGTATAGCCATTTCTCCATAAGAACATTCTTTTTTCTTTAAAACAGATAGCGTTCCAAACATTGCCCCAATTCCTGTTAAAGTAGTAACAATCAAACTAATAAGTTCTGATTCATACGCACTCACTTTAAAAGAAATAGAAATTACAGCATTAGGAACATAATATAAAAAAAAATAGAACAGTTGTGAAGGAAAAGCACAAAAAGGATTCTGTAGAGGAAGACCTTCTCTCAATATCGAAGTGGTAATAGCAACTTTCATATGATCAAAGACTTGTTCAGATAAAATAATGTCTCCAGAATTATACTTTAAAGATAAGATATATGTTATGTAACACGCTATACCTAGGGGGAAAAAAATAGAAATAAAATATTTACAAGAAGGATAATTTTTCCTTTTTAAAAAAACACAAATAGATATCACTATAAGTAAAATGTTTACTAGCCAAACAATAAAAGTATTTGTTGTAAAATAAAATAATAAAAAAAAGATATAACTATATATCGCATAACCTACAACAGGCGCAAAATAAGTACGAAACTTTTTAATATAACTAGGTAAAAAAGTTTCTCCTATAACAAAAAAACAAGCAAACATTAAAAATGAAATTAGAAGAACTATAAGCAGATTGTTAGTCATATAGATTACACTTAAGAGTTGAGATTATATAGGGAAAAGGTTGTTTATTCATAATATTTTATGTTATAAAAAACTATTATGGCTTGTCAAATAATATGATATAATAAGACTGTTAATTTTTGGGATTAATAAATGAAAAGTAAGGCATTTCTTATTGAATTTATAAAATATTGCTGTGTCGGCGGCCTTTCCTTTATAGCGGATACCTGCACAATTTATATATTTAAGGAATATATTTTATCTTCTGTTCCTTTCGGTCTTTATTTATCAGTTATTATCGGTTTTATTGTCGGCCTTGCGGTAAATTACATACTTTCTGTCCTTTTTGTATTTACCGGTGCAAAAGAAGCCGTCAAAGGCAAACAAATGATTTTCTTCATGCAATTTGCCGTAATTGGGATAATCGGCTTAATTTTGACCGAAGCCCTTATGTTTTTAGGAGTAGAACTATTAAACTGGCACTATTTAATTACTAAAGTGTTTGCAGCAAGTATAGTTTTAATTTGGAATTACGGCGCGCGCAAATATCTTATTGTAAAAAAAGAAAGAGGTTTATAATTATGGATAAAGTTATTATTATCGGTGCAGGGCCTGCAGGGCTCGGTGCGGCTTATAAATTATGTAAAAAAGGAATAAAACCAATTATTTTAGAAGAATCTCAGTATATAGGCGGAATATCCCGCACCCACCGCTATAACGGTAATTCCATTGATTTAGGTGGGCATAGATTTTTTACAAAAAGTAAAGATGTTATGGACCTTTGGCTTGAAATTATGCCTTTACAGGGCAGTCCCGCAAAAGACGATATTTTGCTTGAAAGGAAAGTTGAACTTGCCCCAAAAGGCCCTAACCCCGAAAAACAAGACGAAGTTATGCTTAAAAGAAGGCGTATTTCCCGCATTTATTTTTTGAGAAAGTTTTTTGATTATCCTATTTCTCTAAAATTACAAACTTTTACAAATATGGGTTTATGGCGCACTTTTAAGGCCGGTCTTGGCTATTTTAAAGCAACTCTTTTTAAACGTAAAGAAAACTCTCTTGAAGATTTTTATATTAACCGTTTCGGTCAGCCGCTTTATGAAATGTTTTTCAAAAACTATACCAAGAAAGTTTGGGGTATTTCGCCGGAAGAAATTTCGCCTTCTTGGGGTGCTCAAAGAGTCAAAGGTCTTTCTATCTTAAAAATCTTACAAACGATTTTGCTTAAACCTTTCACCAAAAACAAGCAGGTGGAAACTTCTTTAATTGAAGAATTTTACTATCCCAAAAAAGGACCCGGTCAACTTTATGAAGTTATGGCAAAAAAGATACAGGAAATGGGGGGAGAAATAATTCTAAATTCAAAAGTTTCCCAAATCGAGGTCCAAAATAATAAAATCGTTTCCCTTACCGCAGGAGAAAAAACTTATCAGGCAGATGCTGTTTTTTCTTCTATGCCGATAAAGGATTTAATTGCCTCAATCAAAGGGCAAGCGGTGCCGCAAGAAGTAAAAGAAATTGCCGCAAATTTACCTTACAGAGATTATATCGCCGTCGGTCTTTTAGTTAATAAATTAAAAATTAAAAATACTACTAAAATAAAGACTTTAAATAATCTTGTCCCCGATTGTTGGATTTATATTCAAGAACCGCAAGTTAATTTGGGCCGCTTACAAATCTTTAATAACTGGTCTCCTTATATGGTAAAAGATTCTTCTAAAGTTTGGCTAGGGCTTGAATATTTTGCTACCGAAGGCGACAAACTTTGGCAAACAGAAGAAAAGGATTTTATTTCTATGGCAATAAAAGAACTTGCCCAAATCGGTATGATAGAAGAAAAAGATGTTCTGGACAGTGTTCACTTAAAAGTAAAAAAGGCCTACCCTGCCTATTTCGGTGCTTATGATGACTTCCCGAAGGTAAAAAACTATTTGGATACGCTTAACAATCTTTATTGTATCGGCAGAAACGGTCAGCACCGCTATAATAATATGGACCACTCCATTTTAAGTGCGATGGAAGCCGTTCGTGTCTATTTTGACAAGAACTTATCAAAAGAAATTATTTGGTCCGTTAACACAGAGAAAGAATATCATGAAAGCAAATAAAAATATTTTTGTAAGATTTTATGAATATTTAGATAAAATTCCAAATAGACTGCCAGAAATTATTGTCTTATGCCTATATACAGGTTTACTTGCTTTTGTTGCCTATTTCCACGAACCTTGGTTTGATGAGGCGCAAAGTTGGCTTATCGCAAGAGCGGCAACTTTAAAAGAAATGTTTTTTTCTATTCCTCATTATGAAGGTCATCCGCCTTTTTGGTGGCTTGTTTT
>DBYY01000002.1:76703-78159 GCA_002311025.1 Candidatus Proelusimicrobium tauri | reverse complement strand
CTTTGCGCAACAAGTGCTTACGGCATTGTATTCAGTGGTGGGCTTGCCATTGTTTGGTTGCTAGAGATGTGGCCTTTTTCTGTAAGGGATATTTTACAAAAAAGACAATTTAAAGCCCTTGCCTTGCTTTTGGCTTTTGCGCTATTTTTAATTTATATTATAATGCCACGACCTGATACCTTTGCAATAAACTTACCTATTGTAGAAAATAATTTTATTACAAGATTGCTTGTTCTTTTTATTGTTGTTCCAATAAATTCTATTTTCGGTTTTTATATTTTTGAGTTTCTAAAAGAAACCACTTTTAGGATAGATTTTCTCTTAAAATTAATCTGCTACTCCCTGCCCTTCGTAATAGTTTTATATTATGTCTTAAGAGGTTTTAAAAAAAGATGTCTCTTTTATCTTCCTTATTCTCTTTTTGCTCTTTTTTCCGCAATAGTTTACTTTAATGCTTGGCATAGAGGGGTTGTTTTCTTATTTTATATTTTTATTTTCTGGCAAATTGCCCTAGAAAAAACTCCTTTTATCTATCCAAAATTTTTTAGCGAAGAAGAAAAAATTGTTTCAAAAAAAGTATTTTACATTTCTATAATTGTTGCCTTAGTTTTCTCTATCAGTTATACTTTTGACCGAAGTAAATATGATGTTTTTAATGTTTATGATAATGCTCGCGCAACAGCACAATTTATCAAAGAAAATCATTTAGAAAACAGAGTCATTTTTGCTCAATGGATATATCCTAACAAACGCGGACAAATAAGTATCATTAACCCTATTAATATTGTTAGTTTAAAAATACTGCCTTATTTTAATAATAATATTATAAAAAATCTCAATTTTGGGGATAATAAATATCCTTATTCTATTCATAAAGTAGTTAATAAAGAAGAGTATTACAAAGAATGGGCAAAAGGTCCAAAACCCGATATTAAGTTAGGGGATAATTTCCCATTAGATATGATTTGGCCGGATATCACAAAAGAAGAAGATGATTTTGTTCCTATTGCTTTAGAGGGTAAATATATTTTACCTGTATATCTACGTCGCGATCTTGCCAAAGAACTCACCCAAATGAATATACCGAAGGAAAAATATTTCTTAGACAGCGTACATCTAAAAGTAAAAAAGGCCTACCTTGCAGATGACAATTTACTTAAGATAAAAAATATCCAAAGGAATTATTTGATTTCCAAATACGGAGAAAGAATATCATGAAAGCAAATAAAAATATTTTTGTAAGATTTTATGAATATTTAGATAAAATTCCAAATAGACTGCCAGAAATCATTGTCTTATGCCTATATACAGGTTTACTTGCTTTTGTTGCCTATTTTCACGAACCTTGGTTTGATGAGGCGCAAAGTTGGCTTATCGCAAGAGCGGCAACTTTAAAAGAAATGTTTTTTTCTATTCCTCATTATGAAGGGCATCCGCCTTTTTGGTGGCTTGTTTT
>DBYY01000002.1:0-76484 GCA_002311025.1 Candidatus Proelusimicrobium tauri | reverse complement strand
CTTTGCGCAACAAGTGCTTACGGCATAGTATTTAGCGGTGGGCTTGCCATTGTTTGGTTGCTGGAGATGTGGCCTTTTTCTGTAAGGGATATTTTACAAAAAAGACAATTTAAAGCCCTTACTTTACTTTTGGCTTTTGCTTTGTTCTTGATTTATATTATAATTCCTGCTCCAGATGCTTTTGCAACCAATATAACCAATATAGAAAATACTTTTTTAATAAGATTTTTAATACTTTTTTTGATTATTCCTCTAAATTCTATTTTTGGCTTCTATCTTTTTTATTTTTTAAAAGAAACTCATTTTAGTTTAGATTTCCTATTAAAATTAATTTGTCACTCTTTACCATTTCTCGTCGTTTTGTATTATATATTAAAAGGCTTTAAAAAAAGGATCCTTTTTTATGTTCCTTATTTGTTTTTTTCTCTATTTTCCGCAATAGTTTATTTTAGCGCTTGGCATAGAGGGTTGGTTTTCTTATTTTATATTTTTATTTTCTGGCAAATCGCCTTAGAAAAGACTCCTTTTACCTATCCTAAGTTTTTTAGTGAAGGAAAAAAAATTATTTTAAATAAAGTATTTAACATCTTTGTTATTGTTGCCTTACTCTTTTCTATTGGATATACTTTTGAGAGAAGTAAATTTGACATTATTAACAAATATGACCTTGCCAGTGAATCAGCAAAATTAATCAAAAAATATCATTTAGAAGATAAAATTATTTTCTCTTCTTGGAAATTTATTTATAATGATACCGTGTTATATGATAATGCTACACATATTAGACATATTGCTATTCTACCCTATTTTAAAAAAAATATTATAAACAATTTAAATTTTGGAGATGATAAATATCCTTATGACATTCATAAAATGGTGAATAATGAAGATTATTTTAAAGAATGGGCAAAAGGTCCAAAACCAGATATTAAACTAATGGAAAACTTCCCTTTAAATCAAATTTGGCCTGATATTACAAAAGCAGAAGATGATTTTATTGCTATCTCATTAAAAGAAAAAGATAATCCGCCAATATATATGCGTCGCGACCTTGCTAAAGAACTGGGCTTTTATGATCAAATGGTAAAAATGGCAAAGAAGAAAAAAATTGCTAACTAACTTTTTATCTTTTATTTAGTATAATAAAACCATGTCAAACGAAAATTCTGTTTATTATAATAAAACAACAAGCGCTCTTATTTGGGGGACAATCTCGTCTATTTGTTTTATAATTTTGATATTAGGGCATTTTTCTCATTATTTATTAGATGCGAGATTTGTTCTTATCTTGATAAATCTTATGACTATTGCCCTTATAATGACTATTAGAAAATTTCATTTTTATGTTGACTCTCGCAAAATTAAGAATCTTATTAGAAAATATCTATTGGCAAGATATTAAAAGAGTGGAAGTAGAAGAAGAATCCAGAAAGATTTATATAGAATATTTTGAAAAGATAAAAAGAGTCAATTTCCTTTCGATAGATATACAGGAATTTTTACTTGCCGTAGTGTTTTTAATTTTCTCTGCAAAATACTTCTTAGTGATTTATATAAATTATTTCTCTATTATGATTACTCTTCTTTGTATTGCCATGTTATGTGTTCGCTTTTCTCTAATAAGAAAACGTTTTGATCTTGTTCGTTTTGGTATTAATAAGTCTTACGCAAACAAAATCATAAACGCAATAAGGTCTGCTGCCTATGATAACCGTCTTACTCAATCAAAAGATATTATTGACGGACAATACACTTTGGTTCTAACAAAAGAAGATCTAGAGAACAAGCAAAGAAGACATCAAGGTATTCGTGAACTTACTATGTAAAAAAACACTCAGTTTGCTTGCTCCCCGGGAAACAAAAAAACCAGACAAAAGTCTGGTTTTAAAATTTCTTGCGCGGGGGGGGACTCGAACCCCCAAGCCGTAGGCATGCGCCCCTCAAACGCACGCGTATACCAATTCCGCCACCCGCGCGACTACTTAAATTGTGTATATATTATATCATAAAAATTATTCCTTTGTAAAATATTCTTATTTCAAAGATAAATTTTCCAACTCAAAATTACCTCTAAGATAAGCATATACAATCATTTACATATATAGTATAATAACAATATGAAAATACAAAAAACTCTTATAGCCGTTTTTCTTTTATTTCTCGCGGCGGCCGGCTTAAACGCCAAAGAAGTCGCCCTCTATCACACAAGTGATATTCATGGCTATTATTTCGCCCATGAAGACAAACAAAAAAATAAAATCGGCGGTTTTGCCGCTTTAGAAACTTTGCTTGAACAAGAAACTTTGCCTTTTATTTTAGTTGATTCCGGTGATTTCAGTTCCGGCAATAAAGAAGCCAATTTTTCAAATGGCAGATATTCCATCAATTTGTTAAATAAAGCCGGTAAAAGCAAGAAAAACGCAAAACATCAAGGTTATAGTGCTATAACGGTCGGCAATCACGATAGCGATTTCGGCGCAAAAAAACTTGCCAAAATGTTAAATAAGTTCAAAGGCAAAGTTCTTGCTGCAAATTTAGAAGCAAAAGGTGTTAAATTTAAACCCTATAAAGTTTTCAATATTAACGATGTAAAAATCGGTATTATCGGCTTTGCTATGACGGGTCCCGGTGCCGTGCCTAATGTTAAAACAGTTCCTCTTACAGGGCAGGAACTTGACCAAATCACAGAAACAATGTTAAAAAAAGGTGCGCAAACTATTATAATTTTAGCGCACGATTCTGTTTCCGATGCTCGCAAACCTTCCGTCTTGCTTGATATTATAAAAGAAGCCCCTTTAACACGCCAAAATCTTTCTCTTGTTCTTGGCGGTCATGCTCATAATTTAAAAAAGTCCAAACCTTTACCGGAAGATATTTTATTTGCTGAAAGCGGCTCTATGCTTGAGGGAACAACAAAAGTTGTTTTTGATTTTGATGATGAAACAGGTAAATTAAAAAACAGAAAGGCAACTTATATAAAACTTGATTTAAACACTTATCCCGAAAACGAAGAAATCAAACAATACTTAAACATAATAGAAGATAAATCTCTTACGGAAGTTTTTGCAAAAGTAGGCGAGTTTATTCCAAAATATCCCGCAAAAGACAGTGCAGACAGAAGTTGCCCTCTTGCCAAAATGATTGCCGATGAAATGTTTCTTTATCCTAAAGGCGAACAAGTTGACTTTGCGATGTTCCAGTTGCCCGGTGTCAGAAGAGATTTAAATGCCGGCAATTTGACCGGTCGCGATATTGCCGAACTTTTGCCTTATACCGAATATGTCAGCACCGTTGATATCAGCGGAGCAAAAATTTTACAAGCGGCACAAGATTCTTTAAAATATGATGAAACTCACGGCTCCTACTCTATGTTCTCCTATTCAAAAAATGTTAATATAAAATTCAGCCGTAAAGACGGTGCTTTTAAAATAGTTTCTTTTACTGTTGACGGTAAGGAAATTGACCCCACAAAGACTTACAGGGTTGCGGCAATTTCCCATATTCCCGACGGTTATTATGAAGGCGCTCCTTGGAAACTTGAAAACGCAAACAAAAAGATTTATGACGATAATCCAAGCGGTATTTTACTTTTTAATATAGTTGAAAAATTAGAAGGTAACACCGCAGAAGAAAAAAATCTTATTACACCAAAAGATATACGCATTAAGGAAGTGAAAGCCTAACTATATGTTAATTACTCTACTATATATTTTAATTGCTTGTTTAATTATTTTACTGAACGGTTTTTTTGTTCTCGGGGAGTTTGCCCTTGTCAAAGTGCGCAGAACGCGCCTTCAGGAACTTGCCAAAAAAGGCGGTTATAAAGAAAAACTGATGCTTCAGGCACACGAAAAGATTGACGATTATTTATCTTCCATACAAATTGCTATTACGATGACAAGTCTTGCTCTTGGTTGGGTGGGCGAACCAAGCGTAGGTAAACTTTTAAGTTGGCTTTTGCCCGGCATTATGCCGTTTTTACATACTGCGATTTTATACACAATTTCCTTTGTTTTATCTTTCTTGATAATTACATCACTTCACGTTGTTTTCGGCGAGCAAGTGCCAAAACTCCTTTCAATAAAATATCCGGAAAAGACCCTTTCTTATATCATTATTCCTTTACATTATTTTTATGTGGTAACGCGTTTGTTTAGGAAATTTCTTGTTTATATTGCCTATAAAACTTTATCTATTTTAGGTATTGATCCACACGCAAAAGAAGCACCTATTTCCCAAGAGGAACTCCGCATGATGTTTTCTTCTTCGCAAGAAGGGGGAAAATTATCTTTAAGACGTCTTATGATGTTTGAAAATCTTTTTGATTTTGAGCAAGTAAAATTAAAAGAAATTATGACGCCTAAATCAAAAATTTCCGCCTTAAAAAAAGGCAATACCTGGCAAGAAAACTTTGCCATAATCAATGCGCGCAAATTTTCCAGATACCCTTTATATGAAAACACTATTGACGACGCAACGGAATATGTTTCCGTAAAAGAAATGTCGCTTGAATCTATAATCAAGCGTGAAGCACCTATTGAAGAAAAATATACTTACCCCATATTAAATCTTGATGAAAACACTTCGGTTGAAAGTGCTTTAAGAGAGTTCCAAAAAACGCGCCGTCATCTTGCTTTTGTGCGCAACTCTAAAGACCAAGTTTGCGGGCTTGTTTCTTTGGAAGATGTTTTAGAAGAACTCGTCGGTGAAATTCGCGATGAATATGAAAAGCAGCCTATTTTCCTTTTGAGTAATTTTTTAGTAGCCAATGCTTCTATCCCTAATTTAAAATCTACGGAAAAACTTGCCTGTTTTGATGAAATTTTAGATTCTATTTATAAGGAACACCCCGTATTTTCTAAAATTCAGGCAAGCCAGTTTATTAAACAAAGGGAAAAACTTATGTCGTGTGCTTTAGCAAAAGGCGTGGCTTTCCCGCACGCAAGAATTGCAAGTCTTTCTAAAGCAATGGTAGCAATCGGCGTAAGTAAAAAAGGTATTATTTTTAACGAAGGCCAAGCACCGGTTAATTTAATCTTTTTAATTTTAACGCCTTTTAAAGAGCCGGCAGCCCAACTTAAAATACTTGCCGAACTTGCCTCAATATCACAAAACAAAGTGGTCAAAGATAGAATTTTAAAAGCAAAAACTTCTGCCGAAATTGCGGAAATTATTCTTGCTTTTGAAAATACAGTTCCCGATTAAAGTCTTCATAATTTGTATAATATATTTATGACGAAATATTTATCACCGGTTCAGGCCTTGTGGATTTCTTTATTTATTACGGCTTTTTATCCGATATGCGGTAAAATGGCTGTTGGGTATGTTTCCCCTGGTATTTTACTTTTTTTAGGCGCTTTGCTTTGCTTTCTTATATGTTTACCCTGGCTTATTAAAACAAATCAATTAAAGGAAGTTTTTAATCCTAAAAAAGCAAAATTTTTAATGGCGGTCGGCTTATTTAATACGGCTTTGCCTTTTTTGTGTATGTTTATTGCTTTACTTTACACAACTCCGTCAAATGCCTCTATTTTAAATCAAACGGAACTTTTATATTCTTTAATTTTAACTTGGATTTTTCTCGGTGAAAGGCCAAACAAAAAGCAACTTCTGGGCAGTGCTTTACTTATAGCGGGCGTAATAATTATTTTGATGCAAAACCGCTTTACTCCTCAATGGAAGGGGGATATAATTGTTATATCAAGCGTATGGCTTTATCAGGTAGGTCATATTTTTGCCAAAAAAATGCCCAAAGAATTATCGCCTGAGTTTATTGCCGCAGGCAGGGCTTTTTACGGCTCCATCTTTTTGATTCCGCTTACCTATTTGCTTACATTTATGGGTATGCCTGTAATCATAAAACCTTCTTTAAAAAGTTTGATAGTTATAGTTTATATGGGTGCAATTTTTAATACTTTTGGAAACATATTTTGGTATAAAGCGATTAGAAATATGGACCTTTCAAAAGCAACGGCGGTTATGTTATCTTACCCCGTTTTCACTTTTATAATATCCGTTGCTTTAGGTATGGACCAAATTTCCGGCTACAAAATTGCGGGACTTGTTCTTGCTTTCAGCGGGGCATATTTACTCACAAGAGTTATAAGAGGTAAAAAATAAAATGAAACTTGTATTATTTGATATTGACGGAACCCTTTTAAATACGGGGGCAAGTGGTGTAAAAACCATAAATGAAATTATCTATAAAAAATACGGCAAAAAACCGAACTATGATGTTTTGGAAATTGTCGGCAGAACAGATAAACATAACTTTGATTTAATTTACAGAAGTGTTTTTAATAAAAAACCCTCTGCTAAAATAATGCAAGATTTACTAAAGGCTTATTTAGAAGTTTTACCTTTAGAAATACAACACCAAATAAAAAATAAAAAATATAGACTTATTACGGGTATTGAAAATTTTCTAAAAGAATTATCAAAACAAAAAGGTGTTGTTTTAGGTCTTGCTACCGGTAATACAGAAGAAGCCGCCCGCATAAAACTTGAACCGGCAAAATTAAATAAATATTTTACTACCGGCGGTTTCGGTTGGGCCAGCGAAGATAGAACAAAAATGCTTGCTATCGCCGTAAAAAATGCCTCAAAAAAATATAAATATAATTTTAAGCCCGAAGAAGTCTTTGTGATAGGCGATACCCATCACGATATTATAGCAGCCAAAGAAAACGGCTATCACAGTGCCGTAGTTACGGAATCTTCTTTAGCCGATAAAGAAAAACTCCTTCGCGCCGCAGCCGAACTTGAGGCAAAAGATTTTACCGATATTAAACTTTGGTTTATGTGGCTTGGCTTAACGGCTGATCCAAAAGGCGTAAAAAAAGGTTCTTATATTATGCCTGCAAGCGCTATTGAACACGTTTTTTTCAGCAGAACAGGTATTGACGAAGAAAGCCTAAAAAAATTCAGAATCAAAAAATATGAAGATTTGGAGAGCGGAACTTTATGGTAAATGTAAACTGGCAACAAGGCGCTCAAGCCTTTGTTGATGCTTTGGCTTCTGATAATCCTGCTCCTGGCGGCGGTGCGGCCGGTGCTTTTTGTGCGGCAACGGGTTGCGCTTTGGTAATGATGTCGCTTTTAATCACTTTAAAAAATCCTTCTTTATCACAAGAAGAAACCCGTTCTTTAAAAGAAATTGTTGATTCCTTTTATAATTTAAAGGAAACACTTTTGCTTTGCGCACAAGAAGATGCCAAGGCCTATGAAAAAGTCGTCAGCGCGCGCAAACTTCCAAAAACAAGTAAAGAAAGAGCCATTTTCTTACAAGAGGCGTTAAAACAAGCCGCCCTTGTGCCCGTAAAATGCGCCCAAAACACTGTGGAAGTTTTAAAGCAACTTTCAGAAGTAGAAAATAAAATTTCTAAAGGTATAACTTCCGATGTAAACTGCGCAAAACATCTTTTAAAAACGGCTTTATTGTGTTGTATTGAAAATATAAAAGCAAACCAAATCTATATAAAAGATGATGTTTTTAACAAAGATTTGCAAAAAGATGTTAATTTTATTAAAAAATTTTGCTAAACTTGTTTTATGAACCAAACTAAAGAAGAAACCCTTTCAACTTTACTTCCGAAAGCAACGCCGTATGCTATAAAATGGCTTGCCTTAAAAAGAAGTAATATCAATAACTTAAAAGAAGAACTTGCTTCTTTGAAAACAAAACTTTCTCTAAAAGAAACTTTTGAAGCGGATAATATTTTAGCAGATGTTTTGCTCGGTTTTACCTCAATAGAGGCCGCCAAACACAAAATAGAAGTCTTAAAATCGCGTCAGGCCTTAAGTGAAATTTGCCAAGAACTTGTTTTAGATGAAGACTATGTTAAACTCCTTTTTAAAGTTTACGGTTCACCTTTATCAAACCCTTTATTTATTGAAGCGTGCGATAAATTAAACCCCGATTTTGAATTAAAAAGAGATTCTTCCGCATTATCCGGCATAATAGATACTTTGCTTGATGAAGCAAATAAAAAAGAGGAAACTTTTTTACCTACTTTGGAAACAGAAAAAAACTTTTTAAATACCTTATTAAAAGAGAAACAAATCAATCAAGCGGAATACTTGGATTTATCTGATTTATTTTTCAATCAAACTTCCCTCAGTTTAAAAGCGGAGTGGGAAAAACTTTTTAATGAATTAAGAAACATCTATGACGATAAAACTTTAAATAAAGACCTTACCGTAAATGTTTTAAAAGGCAATATAACTTATAGCGAAGCCTGCGAAATTACAAAACTTGCATCCTTTTTAAAATTACCTATTTTGACTTCGGACTTACAAAATTTATATCTAAAATACAGTCCGATAAAAACACCGCAGGAAATTTCTGCCATATTGCAAACTCTGCTAAAAAGATTTGATTATGTTTATTCTCCCGTTGAAAATTTATCTTTAGCCATAAAAGTTATGCTTGAAGCAACACAAGAAAATTTAAAAGAAGCGGAAAATATGGCCTCTTACAATAAAGGAAAAATTCTATTTTTGCGTTCTCTTTGCGCAAGTAAAGTTTTTGCACCTTTTGCCAAAGAATTAACTTTGCGTTTTTACGGTAAAATTTCCGTGCAGGATTTATCTTTACTTTTACAAAGTATTACATCTCGTTTAAAAGGTGGCGTTTGTAAAGAAAATGCAGATATCGGTCTTAAAGTTTTGCTTGGCAAATTAACTTTTAAAGAAGCAAGCGCCCAAGCAAATTTCTTGTTTGATAAGAGGAAAAATCTCTTCTCAAACACTTTTGAACAAGAAGCCTTAAACTCCTATTTAGGAACAAAAACAAAAGAAGAAGTTTTAAATTTCTTCCACACAACTTTAAGCCAATATGATTTTTGGCAGAAAAACAGTTCAAAATATTGCTACGCTTTAACTTTAATTATTGAACAATTAAACGGTAACATCAGCGAAACTTGGGGAAAAACTTGTCTTATGCTATTACAGGAAGACGCCCCCGAAACCAGCGTTGAAACTATTTTAAAAGAATTAAATAAGCAACCGATAAGCACTTTTGAAATTATTAACTCTTATAGAGATTTTTATGCTCAAACATCCTCGCACAAGGAAACATCTTTAAGAGTTGTAAATAAGTTCAATTAAATAAACAAGACTTTTTAGTAATAATATGCTAGACTATCTTTGTAATAGGTAAAAATTAAGAGGGATACTTTTTATGAGATATTGGGTTTATATAAACGGTAAGGTTATAGAAATGCCTTTCGAAGAAGGGGAATTATCTGCAATAAAAGGTTTTAATGCAGATACTTTAGTTTGTAAAGAAACACCGGCACCGGGTGAATCACAAGAATGGATGCCGGCAAAGATGCTAATAGAGGCATATAAACAACCGGCACCGCCCCCGCCGCCCTCAAAACAAATTATTGAGAAATTTGCCGCAAAACCTCAAGATACCTTTTTAAAGGAACCTAAAGGGACAATTTTATCGAGCAATATTTTCGGTACTGAAGAAAAGAAAGAACCGGAAAATCAACCTCAGCAAAATAATGCTAATACTCCTTTTGGACAAACAGAAGCCATTTTCCCTGAAGAGACGGCCCAAGAAAATAAAGAATTAAGCGAAGAAGAAAAAATTAAAGAAGAACTTTTTTCAGAACCGCCTACGGAAGTTATTTCCTTTGATAAATTGGAAGTTTTCGACGTAGACAAACACGAAGACGAAGATAATACCGAAAGTGAAGAAGAAATCTTAAAAACTGCTATCAGAACAACTATTTCAAGTAAAAAAACTAAAAAGGAAAATCAAACCCTTCAGGCAATAGACATTGTTAACAATAACAATATTGATATTTCCGATCAAGAGGAAGAAGAAAAACCTGAAGAAGTAAAATCAGAAGAAAAACCTACTAAAGAAAAATCTCAGGAAGAAAGCCTCAAAAACGTTATGCCTTTAGACGGAGAAGTAAGAGTTTTAGATGAAGTAGCACAAAAACAAGATTTCACTCAAACTGAATTGACTCCCTTAGGTGCTGCGGATAAAAAACCCTTAACTCGTTTATTTGACTCTGAACCCGTTGTGGAAGAACAACCCGCACAACAAGAGCAACCTGTTCAGGAAGAACAACCTACACCGCAAGAACAACCTGTTGAAGAAGAAGAATTTAATCCCGAAGAAGAAATTTCTTTGGAAGATGATAACTTTATCATAGATACAAATAATGGGGAAAAACCTGTTATTGAAAACAATACTCCTGCACCAAAAGAAGTTCAAGAAGTTTTACAGGAATTTGCTGAAGAAAATGAAGTTGAAATTCAAGATCAAAAACCTCTTGAAGATACTTTTAAGACTTCGCCTGCTCTTGTGGCTGAATTACAAGAAAGTAAACCTGTAAAAGAAGTTGAACCTAAACAGGAAAATGATATTTTAGATTTACAAACACAACCTCAACCGGATAATATTGAAGAACATCCAACAACCTTAGAAGAATTGACAGGAAGATATCCTATTGAAGAAGAAACCCCTGTTCAACAAGAAGCACCCGCGGATCAACCTCAAGAAAACAAACAGGAAGAAAGCAATTCCGAAGAAAATCAACCAACCGGAATCGTTATTCCTGCGGAAATTCATCCTGATATTATCGTAGAGGAAATAAAAGAAGAAGGCAGTGAAGAAAATCAAGCAGAAGAAAATATTCCCAGCCAAAAAACCCAAACTATACCTGAGAAAGATAATTTCCTTAATACTTTCTCTTCCGATATAGAAACTGTGTTTTTAGATCAGCCCACTGCTTTTATTTCAGATTATATTCCGCCTGCAGAAACCGGTGAAGAAAATAATTTGCAAGTAATGGAATCTGATCAAAAAGAAGGAAAACCTGAAATCTTGGATATAAAATCAGATCAAGGACAACACCAAGTTTCTCTTCAAAATGTTCGCAGAGTTAAACCCGCTGCAATTAAAACGGTTCCTATGGTAGAAGGGGAACATCAAGATCCTTTCTCTCAAACACAAATCCAACATTTACACGATGCGGAAGTAGCAATGGCAAAAGTTGAAAGAAATAGCAACTTCATTAACTTACTTAAAACTTTTGGATTACTCTTCTTGTTATTGGTTATGGTTATGGGTTTTGTGGCCTTAATTGCACAAATCAATATTATACCTAAAGGATTTAGTCCTTTCCATGCTTTATATACTTCATTAACCGGTGGGGAAAAGAAGAAGGTTGTCATTGAAACACCGGTAACACCTATCGATCTTGCCAAAAAGGACCTTGAAGAAGCAGCAGCCTTACGTATCAAGAATCTTATAAAAGAGGTTAAAGATTATCAACTTCCGGAAGGTATTTCTTTGGATGAAAAAATTAAGTTGGTCCATCCTAATATATATAGTCAACTTAAATGGGATGCTACACAATTGCCAAACGATCTTACTTATTATAGAGTCACTGTATCTTCCCCGACTAATAGCGAAGGTTATGCACAAGTTAATTATCTCTTCAATTACAATACTGTCACTTACACTGTTGAAGCAACAAATTCAGAAGCAAATAATCTTATGCTAACGCCTTATCAAAAAAATGTCCAGCAGCAACAACTGGCAAATAATTAAGTCTTTAAAGTAAAACAAACCCGCTTGTAAGTTTTTACAAGCGGGTTTGTTTTTTATAAGACTCTTTTTATTTTATATTATCTTGAACAATAGTTATTAAAGCGTGAACAATTTTATCCATCAAGTCTAAACTTGCCCACTCAAACGGACCATGAGGAGTAGAGTAACCTGCGTCAATATTAGGGGTCGCAAGTCCCATAAAAGAAAGTCTTGCGCCGTCTGTGCCGCCCCTAATCGGCTCACCTGAAGGTTTAAGTCCGTTTTCTTTAAATGCTTTTCTTGCAAGTTCAACAATTTTCGGATTTTTTTCAATGACTTCTGCCATATTTTTATATTGTTCTTTTACTTCAACTTTTAAAGTTGCTGTCGGATATTTCTTTTGAACTTTTGAAACAATTTCTTTCACAAGATTAATTTTTTCTTCAAGTCCTTTTGCGGTAAAATCACGCACGGCTGCTTTTAAAGTTGCTTTTTCAAAATCTGCTTTTAAATCATTGAAGCAAACAAATCCTTCATAACCTGTTGTTGTTTCAGGCAACATTTTTTCGGGCCAAGCGGCAACAATATCACTTGCGATTCTAACAGGATTTTGCATCACACCTTTAGCATAGCCGGTATGAGCCAAAACACCTGTAATATCAATAGTGATACCTGCGGCATTAAAATTTTCATAAACAATACCTTCGCCGCATTGCCCATCTAGTGTATAAGCAAAATCAGCACCAAAGGCTTTAACATCAAAATGGTCGGAACCTTTACCGATTTCTTCATCAGGGGTAAAAGCAATTCTTATTTTACCGTGTTTAATCTCGGGATGTTTCAATAAATATTTTGTCATAGCCATAATTATAACTATACCGCCTTTATCATCGGTACCAAGCAAAGTATCTCCGCTTGAAGTTACAATATCATGGCCTATAACAGTTTTTAAACTAGGACAATTTTTAGGACTGATAATTACATTATGTTCTTTGCTTACAACAATATCACCGCCTTGATAATTTTTATGAACCTGCGGAATAACTTTGCGCCCGATAGTGAAACCGGGATAAGTATCCATGTGCGCAAGAAAACCGATAACCGGCACTTTTTTATCAATGTTAGCGGGAATAGTTGCAAACAAATAGCCGTTTCTATCAATTGAAACTTCCGTAATACCTATATTTTTTAAATCTTTTTCAAGAACTTTTGCAAGTTCAAGTTGACCGGGCGTACTTGGGCAAGTTTCTTTATTAAACTCGCTGCCGGATTCAATTTGAACATATTTTGTTAAAGAATTTAAAAGTTCTTCTTTAAAGTTTTCCATAATACCCTCCTAAGCATATCCTAAAAAAGATATAAATATATTATAATATATATATATGAAGAAATTTAAACTTTTTTTACTTTTGGTTTTATCTCTTGGTTTTATTTGTTCTTGTTCCACTGTAAAAAACATGCAAGAACAAATGGTAAACTGCAAATACTCTCTTGCCGGTGTTTCTACCGAAGATGTAAGTTTAACAAATTTAACTTTAGGTGTTGGCGTTTTAGTTGCCAATAACAGCAAAACAACCACGGCAAAAGTTAATCGTTTTCAAGGTAAATTATATTTAAACGGTAATGATATTGCCGATATTGCTTTCGGAGCAATGCAAATTGAACCTATGGCAAGCAATGTAGGTAAGGCAACCGTTGTTATACCTTTTGAAAAACTCGGCAAAAATATTGCCGGTTTAGTTGCAACAAACAGCATTTCGCTTAAATATAAGGTAGTAGGTAATATTTATTTTGACACTCCTATCGGGCAATTACCTTTCCCTGTTGCAATTGAACAACAATTAAAATAAAAAGAAAATTTTTATTTTATAAAAAATAAATGGAGGGCATTTTAATGTCTCAAGGAACAAATACGCGTGAAGACATCAGCGATATCATTAAAAAATGGAAGAAAGTAGAAGGCAGCCTTGTTATGATGCTGCATTCTGTGCAAAGCAGGTTGGGCTATGTACCCCGCTGGGCCGCTATGGAAATATCCAAAGAAACAGGTATTGCCTTAGCAAAGATATATGAGGTTTTAACCTTTTATAGTTTCTTTAAGTTAACGAAGCCGGCAAAATATCAAATTAATGTTTGTATCGGTACGGCTTGCTATCTTAAAGGCGCCCCCGAACTTTTAAAAGCAATTGAAAAATATACAGGTTTAAAAGACGGGCAAACTTCCGAAGACGGCAAATTTTCCGTTATGGGTTTAAGATGTATCGGTTGTTGCGGGCTTGCGCCTGTTATTTCCGTAAATGGTAAAATTCACGGTCAACTTAAAGCCGGCGATATTAAGACCATTTTAGATGAGGCAACTAAGGGAGAATAACTTTTATGGCAAAATTGATTAACGATATTAAAGAAAAATTTAACAAACAATATGCCAATATTGATAAACGTATCGTGGTATGCGGCGGAACCGGTTGTATTGCAGGCGGTTCTCAACAAGTTTACGAGGCCTTCCAAAAGGAATATAAAAAGAGAGGGCTTCCTTATACAGTAGAAATTACCGACGGTTGCCGCGAACACTCAACCTATATTTCAAAGAGCGGTTGTCAAGGTTTCTGCGCACAAGGTCCTCTTGTAAGCGTCGGTGATATTTTCTATACAAAAGTTAAAGTTAGTGATGTTGAAGAAATCGTAGAAAAAACCGTTATGAAAGGTGAAGTTATTGACCGCCTTTTATATGTAAATCCTACCGATCAAAAACACTGTAAAACTTTAAAAGATATTCCTTTCTATCAAAAACAACACCGCATTTTGCTTGCTGACTGCGGCAAAATCAACCCCGAAGATATTAACGAATATATCGCTCACGGCGGTTATGAAGGTTTGGCAAAAGCCCTTGAAAAAGGTCAACAATTTGTTATTGATGAAATGAAAACCAGCGGTCTTCGCGGTCGCGGCGGTGCAGGTTTCCCTACTTGGCTTAAATGGGATTTAACAAGAAAACCGCAAAGCAAAGTTAAATATATGATTTGTAACGGTGACGAAGGTGACCCCGGTGCTTATATGGACCGCTCACTTTTGGAAGGTAACCCGCACTCAGTTGTAGAAGGTATGATTATTGCAGGTTTTGCAATCGGTGCAACAAGAGGTTTCTTCTATATCCGCGCCGAATATCCTTTAGCCATTGAACGTGTTCAAAAGGCCATTGATGCCTGTTATAAAAAAGGTCTTTTAGGTAAAAATATTTTAGGTAGCGGTTTTAGTTATGACTTGGAAATCCGCTTCGGTGCAGGCGCATTTGTCTGCGGTGAAGAAACCGCCCTTATCACCTCTATTGAAGGTAACAGAGGTACACCCAGACCCAAACCGCCTTTCCCGGCTGTTAAAGGTTTATGGGGCAAACCGACCTCTATTAACAACGTTGAAACTTTAGCAAACGTTCCTTATATTATGACAAAGGGCGGTGCTTGGTATGCTTCAATGGGTTCAGGCAAATCAACCGGAACAAAAGTATTCGCTATGACAGGTAAAGTTAAAAATACCGGTCTTATTGAAGTACCTTTAGGTATTACCGTTAAAGAAGTTGTCTATGATATCGGTGGCGGTCCTTTACACGGCGATAAAGTTAAAGCCGTTCAAACCGGCGGTCCTTCCGGCGGTGTTATTGACGGCGACCACTTCCATATGCCTATTACCTATGAATCTTTACAGGAAATCGGTTCAATTATGGGTTCAGGCGGTCTTATCGTTATGGACGAAACAGATTGTATGGTAGATATTGCTAAATTCTACCTTGAATTCTGCGTTGATGAATCTTGCGGTAAATGCTCTCCGTGCCGTATCGGCGGATATCAATTACTCGGTTATTTAAATAAAATTACCGACGGTACCGCAAAGGAAGAAGATTTACAAAAGATTGAAGAAATCGCAACAGCAATGAAAAGAGCCTCCCTCTGTGCTTTGGGTCAAACCGCACCGAATCCGGTTCTTTCAACCTTAAAGTTCTTCAGACACGAATATGATGAACATATTAAGGATAAACGCTGCCACACCGGTAAATGTAAAAATTTAGCAAAATTTGAAATTACCGATAAATGCGTTGGTTGCGGTATGTGTAAAAAAGCCTGCCCCGTTGGTGCTATCAGCGGTGAAATTAGGCAAAAACACTCTATTGACCAATCTAAATGTATTAAATGCGGACAATGCTTTAATACTTGCAAACTTAAGGCTATTATCAGAGGTTAGAATTTTATGATTAAAGCAAAAATAAACGGAAAAGATATTGAAGTTAAAGAAGGAACTTCCATTTTAGACGCAGCACGCGTAGCAAATGTCAAAATCCCTACGCTTTGCAAACACGAAGACCTTGAAGCAACCGGCGGTTGCGGTCTTTGTATCGTCAAAGTTAAAGGTTCAAACAAAATTCTTCGTGCCTGCACAACCGAAATTACCGAAGGTATGGAAGTTATTACCCATGATCCTGAAATCGTTGCAGTCCGCAGAAGCGTGCTTGAACTTATTATGTCCAATCACCCTAAAGATTGCTTAACCTGCGCAAGAAACCAAAATTGCGAACTCCAAAGACTTGCAGCCGAATTTGGTATTAGAGAAAATCATTTCCCTAATGTCTTAAACAGCCGCAAACACAAAAGAGATAACAGCGCAAAAGGTATCTGCATTGATACATCCAAATGTATCCAATGTGGCAGATGCGTGCAAGTTTGCCAAAAAGTGCAAGATGTTTGGGCTTTATCTTTCTTAAAGAGAGGTATTAAAACCTATTTATCTGCAGCAGGCGATATTGATTTAAAAGATTCACCTTGTGTAAACTGCGGTCAATGCTCAGCACACTGCCCTGTGGGTGCTATCGTTGAACACGACGAAACAAGAGAAGCATGGAACGCTCTTTCTGACGAAAAGAAATATTGCGTCGTGCAATTTGCTCCTGCAGTAAGAGTTGCAATCGGTGAAGCCTTTGGCTACCCCGTTGGTAAAAACTTAACCGGCAAATTAACCAGTGCTTTATACGCCCTTGGTTTTAATGCTGTTTTTGATACCAACACCGGTGCAGACTTAACAATTCTTGAAGAAGCAAGCGAATTTAAACACCGCTTAACAAATGGTGGTGTTTTGCCTTTGATTACAAGTTGCTGCCCTGCTTGGGTTGATTTTGTTGAAAAGAATCACGGCGATATGCTTGATCATATTTCTTCAGCCAAATCTCCGCATGAAATGGTTGGCGTTTTAGCAAAAACCTATTATGCCCAAAAACATAACATTGACCCCAAAGATATTTTTGTAGTTTCTGTTATGCCTTGCACCGCAAAGAAATATGAAATCGGCAGAGATAAAGATATGTCCGCCAGCGGTTATCCGGATGTTGACCTTGTTTTAACAACCCGCGAAATTGCAAGAATGATTAAGCAAGCAGGTATTGACTTTAATAATCTTGAAGACAGAAAAGGCGACGATATCCTTTCCGCCTATACCGGTGCTGCAACAATCTTCGGTGCAACCGGCGGTGTTATGGAAGCCGCTTTAAGAACAGCCTATAACCTTGTTACAGGTGCTGAACTTAAAGATGTTAATTTCAAGAAAGTCCGCGGTCTTAAAGGTATTAAAGAAGCCAAAGTTGATGTAAACGGAACAGAAGTCAGAGTTGCCGTTGCACACGGACTTGGTAATGTTGATGCCTTAATGAAGAAAATTAAAAAGGCAAAAGCAGAAGGTAAAGAACTTCCTTATCACTTTGTGGAAGTTATGGCCTGCCAAGGCGGTTGTGTGGCCGGTGGCGGTCAACCTTATGGCGTTACCGACGAACTTAGAACTTTAAGAGCAAAAGGTCTTTATAAAGAAGATGAACACGCTGAAATTAGATGCAGCCACAATAACCCTGCTATTAAGAAATTATACGCAGATTATCTTGGCGCACCTTTAAGCGAAAAAGCACACCACTTGCTCCACACTCATTATACAAAGAGAAATAAATACCAAAAATAATTCTCTTGTAATTTGAGCAGTAAAAACCCCTCGTAAAAGAGGGGTTTTTTATTGGGGGGAAGCATTCTAAAAAGAACAAAAAAACAACTAGGTCTTTAGACCTATTCTTATTTAGGTCTTTTATCACTTGTAAAAACACTTTTATAGTATTAGAATTTAATTATAATAAAAGGATAAATTATGGAAGGAACAAAACTCTTTATCTTAAGTTTTATACTTGTAGCGACTTTAGGTTTAAATACCTTTGCTAAAGAAGAGGTAAAAAAAGAAATCAAATCTTTCTCTCCCAAGTTAGTGACCGAGTTAGAAATCGCCCTTCAAACAGAAAAAGAAAAACAAGAGCAATTATCTACTGAAAACAAAACAGTTTCTTCTAATGAAAGAAATGCCGTCATACATTTAGGACAAAAAATTATCCTTAACAAAACAAAACAAACCTATACTTTAGCATTAACTAAGGTTGATATACAAGGTTGCGAGATTGTGAATACTTCAAAAGAATGGTCATCTAGAAGAATTTCTTCTTCTGTTGACAATACTTATAATGTAGATGTTGCAAGAGTTCATGGTTTTGACACAAGACAATATATAAAATTTATCGTAAAAAGTCCTGCAATTGATTTGGCAACAGGCAAAACAATTTCCGGCGACAATATAAATATTACCATAGAAAAACATATTAAAATGCCTAATGTTTCTTTCAAAACGGAAGTTGCTATCTTTCCAAATAAAATCGGAAAAGTTTTTATAAAATATGATTTAGGCGACGGCGTAAGCCATTATAAAACCTTAACAGAAATTAAATGTCCTTCTAATAAAGTTATATCGGCATAGAATATTTTGATAAAAAACAACCCCTTTTAGTAAGGGGTTGTTTTTTGTTTTACATTTAAAACTGTTTTACTTTACGCCGTGCATCCATTTCTTAATAGGTTTGATTAACACAAGTAATAAAAGCGAAGCACCCACCGCCGTAACCACCGGCCAAGTAAAGAAATCCTGTAAACTCATCGAGCCAAGTTTGCCTGAGTATTTACCGGCAAGCCAACCCGCTGCGGAGTTTGCCAAAAACCATATACCCATAAATAAGGAAATAAACTTTACGGGGGATAGTTTTGTTACCATTGAAAGCCCGACAGGGGATAAACATAACTCACCCATAGTAAACATAAAGTAAGCACCGATAATCCAAAAAATCCCCATTTTATTATCGCCGCACACACTTGTTGCCGTAAGCAAAATGACATAACCAAGGGCAATAAGCCAAAACGCTACCATAAATTTTGCTGGAATGCTTAAATCTTTGCCTTTCTTGCCCAAAAACACCCATAATTTAGAGAAAACAGGAGCAAATAACATAATAAACAAAGGATTTACCGATTGGAACCACGCTGTCGGTATTTCAAAAGGTTTACCGAAGAAGTTTATTACTCTGTCAACATGTTCATCAGCAATAAGGTTCAAAGCAGCACCTTTTTGTTCAAAAATTGCCCAGAAGAAAACCGAAAAGAAAGCCATAATAAATATAACGGCAATTCTTTGTTTTTCTTCTTTGGTAAGGGGGGCATTTGAAACTTCTTTTTTTATTTCGGTTGGTTTAGCATAGTATTTCGGTGCCTTGCCTTTGCCTTGTAAATACTTATCTTTACCCCAAACAAAGAGTAAAAGACCAAAAATCATACCGACTGCCGCCGAACCAAAACCATAAGCCCAACCGTATTTAGCGGCAAGTGTTCCTGCAATCAAACCGGCAAGGAAAGAACCCAAATTAATACCCATATAAAAAATGGTAAAACCGCTATCGCGTCTTGGATCGTTTTTCTCATACAAATCGCCGACAATACTTGAAATATTAGGTTTAAAAAAGCCGTTTCCTATGACAATTAAACCCATTGCCACAAATACAGCATTTAAAGAGCCCTGCCCCATACAAAACTGCCCTGCAATAATACATAAAGAGCCGATAATAATTGAGGCCCTTTTGCCTATCCATTTATCGGCAATATATCCACCAAAAAGGGGAGATAAGAAAATCAAACTCATCAATGTCCCAAAGTAACCGCTTGCCTGTTCTTTAGAAAGTAAAAGTTCTTTGGTTAAATACAAAATAAACAAGGCCTTTAAAGAGTAAAAACTAAAGCGTTCCCACATCTCTGTTGCAAACAAAAGATAAAGCCCTGCAGGTTGTTTTTGTTTTTCAATAACTTCTTGCATTAAATCCTCCTTAATATCTTCGTATAATTTCATTATAACATTATTACGGCAGTAAAAAGCAAGTTCTTTCTAAGAATAAAAAAATTTTTCTTGACAATAAAAAATAAATTTGATACATTTGTATCAGAAAAGAGGAGAGTCGTCAAACCTAACAGGGTTTGAAGGCTCTTTTTTATATAAAAAAAAGACTCAAGAACCCACTCAGGAGAACTTCTGATGGACGAAATAATGAGTTCCATAAAAGAATTGAGGCAAACCCTTGATTCAAAAATTAACGATTGTTTAACCAAAGATAAAGCAGAAAGAATGATAAGTGATATCATCAACAATCTGCACCCGCAAAAAAGTAAAGCAGTTTTGCCCACCACGGAAGAAGATGTTTTAGAAAGATTTTCCGTTTTCGCTAAAAGCGGACGCAATATGCCCGAAAGACCTTGGACAAGCGAATACGGCCGCAAATTCGGCAATATGAAAAACTTTTTACTTGCCGCAAAAAACAAGCACTCTATTTTAAACGATTTTAAGGCCGTTCTTGCTGAAGGCGACACCGCTACCACCGGCGGCGGTTATTTAGTACCGAGTGAATTTTCAAACCAAGTTTTCAAGTTAATGAACGAGTCTAGCGCAATTATGAAAATTGCCAATATTATGCCTATGTCCACTTGGAAACGCCAAATCCCCAAACAACTCACAAATTTACAAGTCGGCTGGGTTAGCGAAAACAGCGTAAAAGGCATCACAAACCCTACCTTCGGCCAAATTGAACAAACCGCAAAAGTTTTAGCAACTGTTATCAAATGTACCGACGAATTAATAAGAGATAGTGCAGTTAATTTAACTCAATTTTTATCTGAACTTGTAGCCGAAGCCATGGCGCTTGAAATTGAAAGAGTTGCCCTTATCGGTAAAACCGCTTCCAGCGATCCTTTCAACGGGATTTTAAACACAAGCGGTATAAACGCCGTTTCTATGGCTTCTTCAAGTGTCACTTTTGACGATATTGCAAACTTGCTCTTCAGTTTAAATGATCAAAACGCAAGAGAAGGCGTTTTAGTCGTTTCCAGATCCGGACTCAGCAAATTAATGAAGTTAAAAGATTCTCACGGCAATTATATTTGGGCACCGCCTTCACTAGGTACACCGGCAACAATTTGGAACACTCCTTATGTTGTCAGTTCCCAAATCCCCAATGAAGTTACCTCTTCCAGCACTTTAAGTGGCGGAGATAAAACTATTGCCTTCTTCGGCAGATTTAACAAAAACTTACTTATTTCCCCAAGAGAAAGTATGACAGTTAAAGTTTCCCAAGATGCTGCTTCTTGGAACTCTACCGATAGCGTTTTAGAAAGCGCTTTTATGACGGACCAAACTTGGTTGCGCTTTACTCAAGCCCTTTCTATTGATGTTACCTACGGCAGTGCTTTTAGTTATTTAATCTTCAAATAACCTTATTTCTAGGGCGGTGTTTTTGAAAACGCCGCCCTAAAAAAATACAGGAGGAAACTTTTTATGTCTTTACCTACAACAGCAGCAACCACTTTGGAAAATTTAAAATCTTTTCTCGGCGTAAACGCGCAAGATACTTCAAAAGATTCTCTTTATGAACTGCTTATAGAATCTTGCACCGAAGCCGCTGAAAAATATTTAGGGCGCAATATCGTCGTACGAACCATTACCGAAGAACCACACGATAAACAAGGTTCTAAAACAAAATATTTACAACTTAACCAATACCCCGTTAGCAGCATAACAACACTTATTGAGGACGGGCAAACCATAGATACTGCAATTTTAAAACTTGATAACCATAACGGAATTATCAAAAAACCGACAAATTGGAAAGGCGTTGTTTTAATTACCTATACCGCCGGAATTGCCGCAAATACGGCAAGTGTACCTAAAAATATACAACTTGCTATCTGGCATTGGGTAAAAGATATTTTGAATCTTCAGGAAAACTGCAATATCAAAGGCGAAACACTCGGCGATTACAGCGTCAGTTTTTATGAAGAACATTCTGTTCCCAAACAGGTCGGCTTTCTTTTAGAAGGTTATAGAAGGAGCGATATATGAGTTTTAAAACCCTTTTAAATAAAACCTGCCGTATTCAAAGTATAAGTTATCAAACCGCCCAAAACAGCGGAGAACAAGCCATAACCTATACTGATTTTGCCCAAAATGTGCCTTGCCGTTTAAGAACGCGTGCCGTCACAGAACGTCGCTACGGCAGCCCTGCTTATCAAAAGGCAACCCACGCGCTTTATCTAACCCAAAGACCTTTGCCGCAAAACGATTTCAGAGTTATTATTGACAGCATAAATTATACTGTTGTCGGCTCTTTATCTTTAGGCGGAGAAGGCCGATACCTTTGCTTATATTTAGAGAGGATTATTTAATGTTTAATTTTTCTCTTAATTCTTCTTTTAAAAATCTTGAGCAATCTTTAAGCACAGACTTAACTTTGCTTGAAGAAAGACAAAAGCAAATTGCTCAAATTTTAGCAGAGCAAATCAAGCAAGAAATAAAAGATATTTTAGATATTCCCGTCAGTAAAAACGGCGCAAAAATTGTGCGTAGCCAACCTTTACAGGCACCCCGTAAGGAAAGCGGTAATTTACAAAACTCCGTAGATTACGTATTAGAACAAAACGGGCTAAATATCTCTATAAAAGTCTTTTGCTCCAATAGTGCGCCTTATGCGCTTTATTTGGAATACGGCACGCAAAAAACCGCTGCACGCCCTTTTATGCTACCGACGTTAAATAAATACGCACTTATCTTAAAAGAAGAAATAAAAGAAATAGGAAAAACTTTATGATTTTAAAAGATATTTACAATTATTTAACTTCGGACGAAGCCTTAAATCTTGTTTTATCAAGCACGCAAACAGACAGTAAAATTTATCCCAATTTTGCAAGAATATCTTCGCATACTCCCTATATTGTTTACCGCTCCACTAATCCCGGCGGCACCACCGATGAAGTTTTAAGCACCGAACAAATAACTTTAACAATTACGGCGGATAATTATTTACAGATTACGCAAATCAGTTATCTTCTAACTCAGTTGCTTGATTTAACCGATAATGAGATACCTTCCCAAACCTATAAGATTTATTACTCAAAAAAGATAGGGGGAAATGATTTTTTAGATGAACTAGGCCGCCATGTGCGCGCTATAAATTTTATTTTTAAATTTAAAGAAATATAGGAGAAACATAAATGTCCACACCAACAAATATCATTGTAGGCATAAATGCCCAAAGCACTTTAAAAGCCGGCGCTTACGGCACAACGGAAGCAAACGCAACCGATTTAGGTTTTATTAAAGGAGGTATTTCCATTGAACACCAGGAAACTGCTTACGAAGTTAAAGTTGATCAATGTCTTGGTATTATTGATAAAATTACTACGGCGGAAAGTTTAAAAATTAAATTTTCCCTTGCGGAAGCAACTTTAGCAAACATTGCTCTTGCTTTTGGTTACAGTACTTCTTCTACGACTTTTGAATTCGGCGATAAATCTGCCGAAACCTATAAAACCCTTTACATCAATGTAAAAGGCCCTAACGGCGCAAGCCGCAAATATACTTTTTGGAAATGCCGCCCCAGCGGCAAAACAAGCCAAAGTTATAAACGCGACAGCGAAACTCTTGTTGAAGTAGAGTTTGATGTTTTATGTGATACTTCAAAAGATATAAATAAACGCTTTGGCAAGATAGAAGATATAACCTCCGCCTAGGCAAACACCAAAACACCGACAACACGGGTTCGGGGGTATTTTAGATGCACCGCCCCCGAACCCCATATAAAATATCAAGGAGAAAATTATGAACCCTATTGACGCCCTTTTACCAAAAACAAAAACAATAAAAATTATGGAACGCGAAATCGAAATAAAACCCATCAGTATAAAAAATGCCGTTTTACTCGGCAGGGTACTCGGTCAGATTTACGGCGAAATCAAAGATTTAAAAGATAACCAAAATATTCTTGCCAAAATTTTTGAAATTGCCGGCACAAATAAAACAAAAGAAATTATAAATCTTTTAACTGACAATGCTTTTAAGGATATTTCTTCTTTAGAAGATAAAATAACACTGCAGGAACTTAGTCTTTTAACAAAAACTTTAAGCGAGGTTAATGATTTTTCTTCCATAGTTGCAAATTTTTCTCAGGCACTGAAAGTAAAAAAGAATTAGACGCCCTTTGCAGTGCCATAAATCTCTGTGCGTCTTATTACGGCTATCATACGGAATATATTCTTGCCCAAAACCTTTCTTGGCTTATTTGGGCTACAAGCGGCGTAGCAAAACAACTTGGTTATAAAAAACAAATTCTTTCGCCAGACACCGCCCAACTTTCACAAATAGGAATCAGCAAATGACAAACAGCGCAGGCTCTTTTTTTATAGAATTATCAAGTCTTTTTAACCCTCAAGGGTTTAAAGAGGCGCAAAAACAAATTAAAGAAAGTTCTCAGGAATTTTCAACTTATTATAAACAATTAAATACTCAAACAGATACTTGGAGCAGCAATTTTATCTCCGGTGCAAATAAAATAAATGTTTTATCGAGCGCCTCTTTAAACAGTTTTTTTGATACTACTTCAAAGAATTTTTTAAATCTTGAAAACTTAGCAAAAAATGTTTTTAGCAACATTTTATCTTCTTTTCTTTCTATGGGCGCGCAGATGGCAACGCAAAGTTTCTTCGGCTCAATTTTCGGCGGAGGAACAAGTTTACTGGGCGGACTGCTCGGCTCAAGAAGAACTGGCGGAGCGATAAATCAAACAGGTCCTTATCTTTTGCACGAGGGGGAATATGTTTTATCGCCCGAAGCCGCCCGCACCCAAGAAACACCCGTTAATATAACAGTCAACACACCTATAACAATACATACTGCCGCTTCTTCGGCTGATGTAAAAGCCCTTTGCGAAGAAATTTCCCAAGCAGCGCGTAAAGGCGTTTCTTGGGCAGTAGAACAAGCCAAAATAAGTTATAAAATAGGCAAGCAAAAAAGCGGGGAGGCAAGTTTATGATAAATACTCCCGTAACTCTTTACTCTGCAAATTTAATTACAAGTTCTTCAACGGTTCAAACAAGCCAAAACACCATCACAATAACTTTTGAAGAAGCAAAGCAGATAGACGCCCTCTTACTCAAAAACACCGCTATAACAAGCGTTCAGGTGGCTTATAAAGCAACCGACGAAGAAGCAGATTGGACGCAAGGTTCTCTTTTAACCCAAAGTCAAAAGCAAGATAAATTTTTTATTTTTTCTTCTGCAATTACGGCAAAAAAAATTCTTCTTACTTTTAATATCAATGCCGATTTTGAAGAAATTTCTCTTGTTAAAAAACTGCTTACTTTAACAAATATTTTAAGTTCCTACACGCTTGATAATACTTTTAAAGGCAACTCCTATTATCTTGCAAATGGCACTCTGGTTTGCTGGCAGGAATATTTTAAGAAGAAAATAAATCTTAATCTTTCAAACATTCCGCAAACTTTGCTTGAGCAATTAAAAGATATTTTAAAAACAAATACTTTTTTAACCTATGCCCTTTTCGGCGAATTTGACGGTTATTTTGCGGGGGAATTCGGCTTGAAAGAAATGCCCGCATATAACCTAAACCGCCAAAGTTCTTTATACAGCGTCAATTTAACTTTGCTTGAGAGGTAGAAAATGAAAACTTTATCCTCTTTTTTACTAAATGCATTAAACAGCCAAACGCCGAAATATTATAAAAAAATTCTTTTATATAAACGCATATGGAACAGCACTTCTTTGCAGTATGATTTTGACACGGCAACAGATATTTCAAAATATCTTATTGAAATCAGCCCGATAAAATGGAAACTTGATAGCGAGGGTTACTGCACTTGGTCTTGCGCAAACACAACACTTATTTTAAATAATCTTGATAAAAAATTTACCCCAAGCGCGCAAAACTCTTTTTTTACTAGCGAAGAAAATTTCTTTGGTTCTAAAGTGGAAATTTTCGGTGGAGCGAACACAACGCAAGGTAAAGAAGATACTTTAATTTTTCGCGGTTTTATTTTATCAGCACCGCAAGAACACCCAGAAGAAAAAACAATATCTCTTATCCTTAAAGGCGAACTTGAAAAACTTTCTTCCTTCTCGGCAGAAAAAATATCAAACAGCGCAACGAATGAACTTCTCGGTCAAAACGAAGGACAAGAGTTTTACACAATTAACTGTGGCGTCGGCATAATTTTAGAAGTTAAGCAAGGCGCTTCTCTAGAAAACGCAAGAATTCTTCAGCCGAGTTTAGATTATAAAATATCTTCCTTAAACGAGTTAAATCAAGGTGCAAAAATCAAACTTACCACTGCTCTTACGTTCGGTCAAAGTTTGTGGTGTTCTTATATTTACTGGTGGCAAGATAAACCTTTATCTTGGCTTGCCGCGCAGGTAGCGCGAACAGCGCAAAGCCAAAATACAGATATTGATGATGTCTATTTCGATCGCAACATAACAAACACTTTTGAACAGCCAGCCTTTGCCTCTTTTGAAGAAGGTACTTTGGAAAATCTTGAAATATCTTCCAACACTTTACGCCTAAAAAATAATTTTCTGCAGAGTTCCGATTTTTCTTGGACCACTCTTGAAAAACCGAGCAATGTTTCTTTTACTTTCACGCAAAACAGCGCGTTTTTATCAAATGGATTATTATCTTCTCCGGCGGCTGCTTACACACCCAGCACACAAGCCTACGGCACTTGGCAAATTGACGCAAGTTGTAATTGGACCGATGAGGCCAACCAGTTAAACTTTTTTATTTCCTCAACTAATAACTACCGCACCACAAACGGCTACTGCCTTACTCATTTTAAATACGGCAATAATATGATTTGCGGTCTTTATAGGGTTGATAACGGCTCTCTTGTTTTGCTTCGCGCGGGAACTTATGCGCTCGGTTCGCACATAACAAAAATTAAATACCGCCTTTCTCGCGATGGCAGCGGCAATTTCTATCTTTGGATAAAAGCGCTTGAACCCAGCACAAGCGATTGGCAATTTCTCGGTCTTTTGGCAACAGATAACACTTACACACAAAGCAATTATCTCGTCTTAAAAATGGTAAATAACGGCTATCAGGGTATAGAAAATATTTCTTTAAGTCCGCTTTGTGCTACCGGCACGGGCGATTTTAGTCCAAGCGGCAGTTATTTAACTCCCGTCATAGATAGCGGTGGTTATTTAATAAATTGGGGCGTTTTCAGCATAAACCAAACTTTAAATAACGGCTCCGCCCAAACTTTTTGGCGGGGTAAAGATAATCTTGAAGATTCTTGGTCCGCTTGGACGGAAATCACAAACTCTCAAATACCAAGCACGCAAAAACGCTATTTGCAGTTAAAATGGTTTGCCGCAAGCAATACGGCGCAAACCTCAAGTCCCGTTTTAAACAGTTGGTCTTTAGTTTATTATACAAACAGCGTTAATATCGCACTTGTTAAAACTTATCAGATGAACTGTCTTGAAATTATGCAGGAACTTGCACGTTTGAGCGGTTTTATTATCGGCTACAAAGAAGACGGCACTTTTTTATTTAAGCAAAGGGCTTCTTCTTCCGCCGTGCTTACTTTAGGCAAGGGGGAAATTATTGATATTGAAAGTTTTAACAGTGGCACGGATAAACTTTTTAACCGTGTGTGTGTTAATTTCGGTTCTTATCAAGAAGTTAAAGATAATAGTGCCGAAGATTCTACCCGCCCTAATTTAATTGATAAATACGGTCTAAAAGAATTAAAAATATCTTCAGGCACGCTTTTACCGCCCGAAAACGCAAACCTTGCCCAAGCGGCGGCCGGTGCGATTTACACGCAAGTTTGCCAAGTTAAAAAGCGCGCCGTAATTAACACAAAATTTCTGCCGCAAATAGAACTTGGCGATACTCTTTTAATAGATTATGCAAATTATCTTGAAACGGAAATGTCCGTTGAAGGCCTTGAATTTGACCTTGAAAATTGGACCCTTCGCCTTGACTTAAAGGAAATTTAAAAATGCTAATACAAAACTTAATAAAACCACAGGAAATAACTTTATTTAGTTCGCTTTTAAGAAATTTAGTTTTTATTATCAGCGCACTTGTGGCATTTTCGCTTTGGCTTTCAAGCACAATTTCAACGCCAAAACGGCTTGATAAACTTGAAGAACAAATTATTTTAATAAACACCAAACAAAATATTTTGGAAAATAAAACAACTTTAATTTATTCCGAAGTAAAGGAAACAAAAACCTTGCTTTTGGAAAAATTAAAAAAATGACGGAGAAATAAAAATGTTAGATACAATACTAAAATTTCTAATGCCGGCAAAACTAAAAAATTTCTTGCTAAAAATAAGGGAGTTTTTACGCGGTAAAAAGACTTATATTGCCGCCCTTATTTTGCTTTTACAGGCCCTGCTTGGCTATTTAGATCAAGCGGTAGCATTTAATAGTTTTGCCGATTTTGCTACTTTTTTGCAGAATTTGCCAACTAACGAGGCAACAAGTCTTTTAGTGGAAGCCCTTGCCCTTTTTGGCTTGCGTGCTTCTATTAAGAAATAGCAAAAGAAATAAGAAAGACAAAGGAACAAAAAAGAAAAAGGAAACTGCCATTTCCTTTCTCCTTGTAAAAAACACCCTCTCTTTAAAAAAGGGGGGGGTGTTTTTTTATAGAACATTAATAATATCTTGTAATTTCTTTATTTTATATCATATTATCCCTTTATCCCTTTGAGAGTTGTTAACTAGTTTATACTATATAAAAATAGTAAAAACTAGTGAGTGCGGATATATGGGGGATGGAATGAGAAGAAGAAAGAAAACCTTATATTACTGATTCTGTTTTAATAATGTTGCAATAGTTTTGTTAAATAGTTATAATAAAAATATAAGTTATCGCAAGATAATTTATAACAATTTTAAAGCGTTTTTGGAACCTTGTGAAAACAAGGGGATCTTTTGAGAAATCAAAAGTATCTTCCAACTTCCAAAAAGCAGTCGTAATTTTGAACACGCGAGTACCCGACGGGGGAAAGTGTGTTTAATTCTGTCGCCTTTTTAGGCGACAGATACGGCTGCCATATTGGGTCCGTTGGAAGATCTCATTTATGGCAGCCGTTTTTTTATTGCCATAAAAACAGGAGATCTTTTATGGCAAATATGTATTCTATGGAAACTTTGTTTCCTGATTTAGAAGAGAACAAAGACTTTCTATCTAAACAAATTATTACCTATATAGGAAACAAAAGAGGTTTATTAAACAATATAGAGAATATTATCATACAGGTAAAAAAGAAATTGGATAAAGACAAGATTTCTTCTTTTGATGTTTTCTCTGGCTCTGGAATTGTCGCAAGATTATTAAAACAATACTCCCATACACTTTATGTAAACGATTTAGAACTTTATAGCAAAATAATAAATAGTTGCTATTTAAGCAATATAAGAGAGAAAGAATATTTTGAAATAAAATATATTCTCTCTCAATTAAAACAAAAAATAAGACATAATTTGCACGATGGTTTTATTACAAAACTATATGCTCCTAAAGATGATAAGCATATAACAAGCAAAGATAGGGTATTTTTTACGAAAAGAAATGCTCAATATATAGATACTGCAAGACAAGAAATATCTTTATTACCTTACGAAATACAAAAATACTTTTTAGCACCTTTAATTTACAGCGCAAGTGTTCATAATAACACTTCGGGAGTTTTTAAAGGTTTTTATAAAAATAAACTTGGTATAGGGCAATATGGTGGTGAAGGGAAAAATGCTTTACAAAGAATTTTGGGAAATATTGAATTAGAAATGCCTGTTTTTTCTAGTTTTTTCTCTCAAGTTTATATTTTACAAGAAGAAGCCCATACCGCTATAACAGATATTCCGTATGTAGATTTTGCTTATTTAGATCCACCATATAATCAACATCCGTATGGATCTAATTATTTTATGCTCAATTTAATAGCCAATTATCAGGAGCCTAGAGAAATTTCAAAAGTATCAGGTATTCCTAAAGAATGGAATCACTCAAAATATAATCAAAAAAGCAAAGCACAAGAAACTTTATTTTCTCTAATAGAAAATATTAGGGCCAAATATGTCTTAATTTCTTATAATTCCGAAGGTTTTATTGAATATAAAGAATTTGTTAAATTTCTTTCTTCTCTAGGGGAATTAGAGATCTTTTCTATTGACTATAACACTTTTAGAGGAAGTAGAAATCTTAACAAAAGAAATCTATATGTAAAAGAATTTTTATTTTTATTGAAAAAGGAGATATAAATGCCAAATCAAAAATTAAAATTAAGAACTCGTCTAACTAAAAATCTCATAACTGGGCGCAATAGTTTTATTGATATTTCTAGCAAGCAAGAACAAGATTTACTACTTGCAGTAAATGATGTGATTATAAAAATATTTCAGCAAGAAGATTTTTCCTCTTTAAATTTGACACATAAAAAAAGCATTGTCTTAAACGATATAATTAAAAATTTAAAAGAAAGGTATAGCAATACTTCCTTTTCTACTTGTTTTAATTCTAGCACTATGAAACCTGATGGTGGTTTATTATACTTAATAGATCATCAAGAAAATATGTATCCAATTCTAATTGCTGAAAAGAAGAATCAAGGAACTAATGACCTAAGAGAAGAAGAAGGTTTAAAAAAACAAGCAAAAGGAAACGCTATTGAACGATTAGGAAAGAATGTAATAGGGCTAAAAACATATACTATGAAATGGGATATTTTCCCTTTTGTTTGTTTTGGCGATGGGTGTGATTTTGCAGAGGGTTCTTCTATTATAGATAGAGTAAAAACTATGGCGATGTATGGCAATTTAAACGAAGAATCTATTTTTCCAACAGATAACTCTTTTCTTCGTGGGACATTCTATTTCAGAGCGAGAAAATGGTCTAGATCGGAAATGTTTGAAAAATGTTATTCAATTGCAGAAAAAAGTATTTATCATTTTTTTGCGAGATATGGCAAACAAAATTTTGTTAATTAAATGATCTCTTTGTAGTTGTGATAGAAAGAAGATTTATAAAATTGATATTTAATTTCGCTTCTTTCTATCACAATCTTATATTTTTACTTTAAGTATTTCTTCACACGAACACACCAGTCTTTTGTATGTTGGATTCTATCAACATGTAAATTTCCATCTAGAATTTCCTTTTTTGTGTAAGAAAGAAGCAGATCAGTATTGGCAGGAAAAACATAAATAGCATTCCCATAGGTTGTATTATCAAGTATCAAGTATTTATTATACTGAAACCCAACATAACCTCTGTATCCACCATACCCTATTACAAGAGTTGTAGGTTTGGCTTCTTGAAAAAATTTAAAACGATCCTTAAGAAAACGAATCGCCCTGTTATCTTGAGAATTACCTTCAATTAAAGGCCGTATTTTTTCAAATGGATATTCTCCAGCAGGAAGCAACTCAAAGTTCTTTCTTATAATCTTTATTGTTTCTGTGAAATCAGGTTTTACAAAGTCACATTCCCCAAATAATTCTAGCATTAAATTTATATTATATTTTATACGATCTTTGTCTGTTATATTTAAAACATCACTATAAACTTTATTGTTCCTTAAAATCAATTCTTCAGATGGTGGCGGAAGGCGTTTTCGCTGATAGCAGTCTTTATACACATCGCTATCTCCCTCATGATGATTTCCATGCCAATCAGTGCATTCCCAATGTGTGGTCATAATATATCTTGTTTCTTTAGGAAGGTCCTTTAATATTATCCAAGAACCCTTAGCATTAAATTTACTAACAGGACCAACAGCCAATGGTAAAAATTTAGAGTTATTGGTATACTTGTCAAGTTGTAATTTTGTTTTAATTTCGGAAGTTAATTCAGGAGAAACAATCCTGAAAGATTCTAGGTTATGAACTAGATATTTTTCTACATTTCTTATTTTTCTTTTAGTAATCATCTGTTATTTTATCCTCTTTATTTATAATTTTAGGGTCAAAAAAATACTTGACACCTATTTAAACAAAAAGGTATACTAAAAGTGCAGGAGTTATGCTTAGAACTGATAGCATACCTTTTGTCTAGTCCCCTTTGGTAATAGTTTCCATTCCATTGAGATCTAATACCAAAGGGGTTTTTATCTTCTCTATATTACCATGTTTATTAGCAAAAGTCAAGAGACACTGCTAATTTTCATTTAAGATTTATATTTTCTATTTATATGAAGTAAACTTTCTATATACTTGTAATGAATCTTACAAAATAATATTAAGCAGACTGCAAACAAGTAAAGATACAGATAAAGTAATCGCAAGGATTCTTAAAGTATCTTTCCATTTGGCTTCTTTTAGCATAACAAAGAAAGAAGCCACACACGGCAAATACATTGACATAAAGATACTTGCAATAACAAGTTGTTTGGCGGTCAAATTAAAGGGTTCAAGTAGCGCGATAGAAACATCTTTCCTTAAAACACCCAAAATTACCACAGAAGATGTATCTTGCGGAAGGCCGAGCATAAAAGTTGTTGGGAAGGCAAAAATCTTGCCGATAAAATCAACAAGCCCAATCATCTGTGCCACACTTATAATAACCATACCGGCCAAAATCAAAGGCACGGCCTCAAAAAGATATTCTTTTGTGCGTTGCCAAATTTTGCGCCCAAGCACGCTTGCTTTAGGCCATTGCCAAGAGGGCACTTCCATAAAAATATCTGCACTATCGCCGGGCAAAATTTTGTTTAAAATAGTGCCTGTTAAAGCGGCAACGACAAACATAATACCGAAAGTCAAAATAAGATATTTTATACCAAAAGGAGCAATTAAACTAAACATCATAGCACTTTGCGATATACAAGGCGCCATCATAAAAATAAGGGCCATAGCAATAATTTTTTGGCGTCTAGTTTCAAGGCGGCCTGCGGCCAAGAGTGCCGGCACTTTGCAGCCAAGCCCAAGCATTATAGGTATTGCGCTATAACCGTGAAGCCCAAGTTTATGTAAAAACCTATCAAGCAAGATAGCAAGTCTTGGCAAATAGCCAAGTTCACCCAAAAATTCCAAAATAGCATAGAACAAAACGACATAAGGCATAACATCAATAAAAGGTATTTTAAGCCCTTCTGTTAAAAGCCCAAACCCTTCTGCCTCAGGTGTGGAAACCCCTATCAAGAAATCCCACAAGAAAGTGCCTTTACAAAACGCAAAAACATTTTGAATAAAGGGCAAATAATAACTTTCGTAAAGATTGCTTAAAAAATCAATTATACGCTCGCCAAGGAAAAGCACCAAACAAAAAGAACTAATCAAGATAACAAGCGCAATTAAAATGCCAAAAAAGGGCGTTGTGGCGGCTTCTTCAATTTTTTCCAAGAAGGAAGGGTGGCGGTGCTTTATTGTTTGCGCTTTTTTGCTGATTTCGCCGATTAACTGCCACTTTTCTTCCTGTTTTTGCGGTAAGGCGGGGGGATTTGTTTCTATTTTACCCTGCACCATTTTATCAATTAAAACGGAAAGTTTTTTAAGCCCGTCGCCATTTAAGCCGTTTGTTATAACAACCGGCACGCCGAGCATCTTGGAAAGAACTTTTTTATCAATATCAATACCTTTTTTTTGCGCGATATCAAATTTGTTTAAAATAAGAATAGTCGGCTTGCCAAGCGAAATAACATCCATAGCAAAAAGCAAATTCCTTTCAAGATGTTGTGCGTCTAAAACATATAAAGCAATATCAAAAGGTTTCTTTTTAATTAACTCACAGGCCTCTTTAGAGATATTATCTTCATAATCCAAGCTATAAGTGCCCGGAGTATCAAAAACATTGTAGGAAGTGTTATTTATAACCATTTCGCCTTTTAAAAGAGATATTGTTGTGCCGGGGTAATTTGAGGCAGCCGTCTTAACGCCGGTTATGCGCGAGAAAAGACTGCTCTTGCCCACATTTGGATTACCTAGCATAAAAATAGTTTTGGAGTAGGCTTTTATTAAAATATATTTGGCAAAATCTCTGCCTAGTGCAAGTTCAACATCGCCCGCTTTAATAAAAACAGGTGTGCTTGAATTTTTGCGCACCACATGGCAGCCAATGTGCAAGCCTATATCTTCCATCTTTTTAATAAGGTTTTTATCCTTTGTATCAAAGGCGGCAATATGGCCTTCCTGACCTTTCTTTAATTGGGTTAATTTCTTTAAATTTTCTTCCATAGTTTTTCTCTTCTCAAAACACAAAAATGTAAGTTATATCTAACTAATTATTTATAAAATATCTCTAAAACTTATTATAATTGTAAGTCTATACTAACAATTATACCATAAAAAAGCCCCTTTGTCCAAAATTCAGACGAGGGGGCTTTTAAAATTATTTACTTGCGCCAAATTTTGCGGTATTACCTTTCTTTACAGAAGTAGTTTTAGTTGTGGTTGTTTTTGTGTAAGTCGTTGTTTTGACCGCTGAAGAAGATTTTGCCGGTTTTGCCGTCTTGGCAGGTTTTGTTGTTTTAGCGGAAATGGCCTGTTGTTGAGCCTGTGCTTGGGCTATTTGTGCTTCTTCCGTTTCAACAATTTGTTTTCTTAAAGCAATAAGTCTTGCTAAGGCTTGGCGTGTTTGCTCTATTTTAGCGTCAATTTCGGCAAGGGTCGGGTTATATGTTTCTTGGTCGGGAATTATTTCCAAAGAAATGGTTTCTTCTGATAAAAATTCCGGCTCTTGTGTTTGTTGAGGTTCAGCCTCATGCTCTAAGACAGCATTGCCGTTTATATTATCCTCTGTCAAGTTTTCTTCGTTCATTGTAGGCTTCTTAACGGTTGTTACAGGGTTAAGAATAATTGCCGCCTCAAGTTGATGATTATTAAAAGCATGGTCTAAAGCGGTCAATTCTTTATCATCAAGCATATTCGGGTCAGCGCCGTATTCCAAAAGCACTTCCACATTATCTGCTCTGCCTGCAGCGGCAGCAGCCATAAGCGGCGTCAAATTATATTTACTGGTTAAATTAACTCTTGCACCTCTATCTAAAAGCAAGGTTAAAGTATCCGGCGTAAGATATTGTGCGGCAAAGTAAAGGGGGGTAAAACCTTCGTCATTTTTTTCATTGGGATTAACTTGCGCATACATTAATAATTTCACACGTTCTTCATCTTTAAGTTTAATTGCCTGTATCAAAGAAGTATCATAAAGATAAGTATACTTTTGAGTTGACTTGGAAGATAACTTCCCACTCTTTTCAGAAGTGCCATACGGCTCTGTTATTTTATAACCTTGTGCTAAAGCGGTTAACACAAAGCAAGTGGTAAAACAAAATAAAACAAATATTTTTTTCATAGATTAATCTCCTTAAATCACTACATTAACATTATACATTACAAAAAGGGTCTTGACAATTGTCTTTATTTTACATATAGTTAAATATATTTATCCCCGCGGACATCTTCGATTTTACCCCCCGAAGATATCCGACCAGGGCCAAGTTTAAAACTTGGCCCTGATATATGGGAAAAACAGAAAACGGCATATCCGTTTTTTATTTTTTAAGGAAGGATTACTATTATGGTTATTAAAAAAAAGGCAAAAGGTCCGGAACTTACGGCAAAGGAAATTAAACAAATTGAGGCCTGGCTCTTAGAAGAGCGCAAAAAAATTCAACAAGGTATTTTGGCTAAAAAAGAAAACGAAATGCCCGAAGCCGAAGTCGGCGATGAAATTGATAATGCCTCCCAAAGTTTGGATAAAGAAGTTTTATTTGAACTTAACAGTAGCGCCCACGCAAATTTAGACCAAATAGAATCCGCCTTGCGCCGCATTTCAAAAGGTATTTACGGCATTTGCGAATCTTGCCGCCAGCCGATACCTAAAAAAAGAATTTTGGCAATTCCCTTTGCAAGGTATTGCATTAATTGCCAATCTTCCAACGAAAAAATTAAATAAGAATTATTTAAAGTCGTTGTAAAAAAGCACCTGTATTTTTTACAGGTGCTTTTTTCTTTGAATAAAATTTAAACGAACTATTTTTCTTCAGTCGGGTTTTGCGCAGTATTTTCGGTAGTATTTTCCGTTTTATTTTCGGTTGTATTTGGCTCTTGTGGCAAAGTTTCCTGCGCTATGGCTTCTTCTTCGTCTTTTGAAGAAGAGAACAATTTACCCCATCCTTTTTTAAGCATATTTGATACGGGGTTATTCATAACAGTATCGCCTACGAGCGCACTCACACTTGATAAAACACTCAAAGAACCTTTCGGCTCTTCAATAGTGCCTTTAATATCAATGTTTAAAGGCATAATACCATCTTCGGTATGCTTACCCGGTGCACTATCAACATTTAATTTAATTTTGCGGTTATCAAAATTGATATTACCGTTGACTCTGAAAGAAAATAAATCAGATACAAAAGAACATTTTTTCATAGTCGCAACCCCTTGGTTAAAATCAATTTTGGTATCAAAGGAATCAAAATCCATTTTCCCATTAATTTCCTGATGCTGCGGAATATCTTCTTCTGTTTCTTTTTTGCCCGATAGCACTTTACCCATACCGTTAAGCAAATCAAGCACATTAAGTGTATTTATAACTCTGCTGACAATGCCAAGACTCATAAACATAACTTTTGCCACGGCATTTGCGTTAGCAAGAGTATAAACATCCTTTATCTGCCCATCTTGTACGGAAAGATTAAAAGTTCCGTGTGTTTTATCCATTTTGGGCGTAATATTTTTTGCTTTAGCCGTAAAATTAAGTTTATTTCCTCTTAAATAAGGCACATCCATTTTGCCGATATTTATGTTAGCGTTAATATTTATCGGCACAAAAGTAGAAGTTTCTTCTTCCTGTGTTGCCTGTTCTTTAGCGGGGGAACTTTCTTCTTGGCTAACTTGCTCTGTTTTGTTTTCTTCTTTATTTGCGCTGTTAATTAGATAAAGTTTTTCTGCTTTGAAATCTAAAAACACATCGGCGAAGTCTTTCTTTTTTAAGTAACTTGCCTGTAAAGTAAACGGATTTTTATTTAAAAGACCTTCAAAAGAATTGATTTTTATCTCGTCAATACTGCCAATCTCAGCCGAAGCATTTATATTTTCAAAAGTACCGGCGGTATCAACGAAAAAGCCAATATTTTTTAAATCTAACTTTCCGGTTAAACCAAGCGGCAAGGAAAAATCAAAATCCGCAAGAATTTGCCCTTTGGGCTTATATTGAGCAATTACAGGGGAATGATTTTCCACCGTATCCAAAACACTGTTTAAAACAATTTTACCTTGTGCCGCAAGATCTTTATCAAAAAGGAAATGGCCTTTAAAATCGAGTTTAGTATCAGCAATTTGTAAAATCAAATTTTGTATATCCAATTTGGAGTTTTTGTTTTGATAAGATAAAGCCCCTTTAGCACTTGTTAAAGGCAAAGTAAAAGCAGGGGTTTTGCCAAAAGCAAGCAAAGTTTCATTTGAAAAGTTTTTTAATTTCATATCAAACTTCACCGAGGGATTTTCAAAATTATTTACATCTGCCCTAGCTTCAAACACTGCTTCTTTATACTTAAACAAGAGATTTTTTAAATTTAAAGAGGCCTTTTCCATATCCAAATTATTTAAATTTGTCTTGGCATTTAAAGCAATGTGCGCACCTTCAAGAATCAAATCTTTTTGTTCAAAATAAGGGTCAAAAGAAAAGTTTATATTGAAAGGTTTATCATAAGAAAAATGTTGCACCGATAAAGTTAAATTTCTTACATTTGCCTTCATATTTTCCTGTAAATCTAAATAAAAAACTTTGGCATTTATCAAATTAAGATTTTTAACTTTTAAGTCAATAGGGTCACTGTCATTTTTATTTTCTTCTTGTGAATTTTTAGTTTCTTCTTCGGAAGAAGATACCAGCGGACTAAAATTAAAACTGCCGTCTTGAAAGCGAATAATTTGAATAACCGGTTCATAGATATAAATATCTTTTATGTCAATTTGTCCGATTAATAATTTAAAGGGATTTAATTTTATTTTTAGATCTTTACAAGTAAAAACATTACCTTTTTGAGTATCTAAAGTTATAGCATCAATTTCTATACCGAAAAGTCCTGCGGAAATATCACCTGCTTTAATATCTGCTCCCACAGAAGAAGATACCGTGTTTAATAATTTATTTTTAACCGACGGCAAAGGCAAAATATAACGCAAGGCAAATTCCGCAAACAAAAGGAAAAAGCCAAAAAACACTAATATATAGGCAAAAAATTTAATAATTCTCTTTATTTTCTTCATATATAAATTATATAAAAAAGACCGCCCTTAAAGAGCGGTCTTTTAAAAGTTAAATAATTAGTCATTATTTAATTTTGAATTCTACGCGGCGATTTGCTGCGCGGCCTTCTTTGGTAGAATTATCTGCAACAGGTCTTACTTCACCGTGACCGGTATAGGAAACGGATTTAATGTTAAGACCTTGAGCGTTCATATAATCATAAACGGCTTTTGCTCTTTTTTCAGATAAATCTTTGTTAAATTCATCTGAACCTGCAGAATCGGTATGACCTTCAATAACTAAAGTTCTGTTAGGAATTTTGTTAAGAAGTTCAACAGCTTTGTTCAAAGTATTTTTTGCTTCTTTTGACAAAGTAGATTTTCCATATTCAAAAAGAATATCATTCTTTAAGGTTACGGCGATTTCGTCTTCGGTTTGTTTAACAGCACCGATAGCGGCTAAAGCAGCAGCATCTCTTTCTTGTTGAGCTTTTCTTGCGGCAGCTTCGGCTTCTCTTTGTGCTTTTAAAGCAGCAACTCTTCTTTGAGCAGCAAGTCTTTCTTGTTCTGCTCTTAAAGCAGCTTCTTCAGCGGCTTTTTTGGCTTCGCATTTTTTGTCGCAATAATTTACTAATTTGCCATCAATGCAATCTTTACCATAGAAGCATTTTTGCACATAAGCATTTGCACCTAAGGATAAAGAGAATAAGACTGTTACAGCAATAAGTTTCTTCATACTCACTCCTTTTATTAAATAGATAATTCTATATAAACATTGTAGCAAAAAAAATATATAAATTGCACAAGATATTTTGCTACAATAAAAATTAAGATGGAAATAAACAAACTAACAAGTCTTGCTACGGCCGAAAGTTGTACCGGCGGGGAAATAGCAAGGAAAATCGTTTCAAAAAGCGGTGCTTCCGCCTATTTTAAGGGGGGAGTTGTTTCTTATTCAAATGAGGCAAAAGAGAATGTTTTAGGTGTTGACGCAGCCTTGCTTAAAAAACACGGAGCAGTAAGTAAAGAAGTTGTCTTGGCGATGGCTTTGGGAGCAAGCAAAGTTTTTAAGTCAGATTATGCTGTTTCCACTTCCGGCATAGCAGGCCCTTCCGGTGGAACTCTTAAAAAACCTGTCGGACTTGTTTGGATAGGGGTAAAAACGCCCAAAAAATTGACGGCAAAAAAATTTATTTTTAAAGGAACGCGCGCCCAAATTATAAAACAAGCTGCCAATACCGCATTAAAACTTTTAGAAGAACTTTCTTAAAAAATTATTAAAAGGTATTTGGCAAAATTTTTTAAATTTGGTAGAATAGTATTATCCTAAGATTTAGGGGCTGATAGCTCAACTGGTTAGAGCGTCCGCCTTACACGCGGAAGGTTGAAGGTTCGAGTCCTTTTCGGCCCACCATTTTAAAAGGCATCTTTCAAAAGATGCCTTTTTTACTTTTTTATCTATTTTTTTCGTCGTAATTTTTTAGTATATTCTATTTATCAAGGTCATAGAATACTTTTTGATAGGTTGAAATAAACACTATTTTAGTCCTTTTTCTCTAACTGCCAATTTTGCAATATCCAACGCCTATCTAATAACTTAACTAAAACAACTAGTAATACTAAAATTTTAATTCATTAAGTAAGTTTTTTCCTATATATAAAATTGTAGTAGACTTTTTGGAATAGATATGTTAAAATAAAACTGTATTTATTAAAAAGATTTAGCAGTTAAGTCAAAAAATTAATTAGTATACACCTTTTGTAAAGCTTATTTGTTGAAACATGGGGAAAGCCCATGTCGAGCGAGGAAAAATCTTATTCATTTATCCGTGCATGCTCTCAGCCAGCAAATAATCGTTTAAGTTTTGCCCATTTCTCCTAATTGGAGATTTGGGAAACGGCGATTTTTGGAGAGTCACTGAGAACAGCTCTTGATAAAATCGCCGTTTTTTTGTCAACATAAAAGATTTAGCGGTTAAGTTGAAAAATTAAGTAATAAAATTTATTTGTTGAAACATGGGGAAAGCCCATGTCGAGCGAGGAAAAACATTATTCGTTTTCTCAAGCATGTTCTCAGCCAGCAAATAATCGCTTAAGTTTTGCCCATTTCTCCTAATTGGAGATTTGGGCAGCGGCGATTTTTTTAAGAGGCCATAAGAACAACTCTTGATAAAATCGCCGCTTTTTTTGTCAACATCAAAGAAGAATATATGTCTGAAAAACAGACTCAAAGTGCAAATACTGACTCTGCCCACAATTCAACCCATTCTCAGGGGGTAGCGACAGCCAATTCCTCCACGCAAGCCCCGCAAGATGTAACCGCCTCTGTAAATACACAACAACAGCCAAAACCTCAAAATCCGTTTGTGGTAAATGCTCCTGCTATTCCCACGCAGGAAGGTCCGATGGGCATTAGATACGATTTTAATGACGGTGCGCGTGTGCTTCTACCAAAAGGCAAATGGCATGTTCAAATTGAAGATGATGAAACAGATAATATCATTTTTGCATGTGATGCCGACGAAGGATGGGTATTAAGCACGAAAAAATACTATATTCCGTTCCGTATCCGAGTTTGGGTGCGCGGCGAGAAGGAACCTATCTTAAATCACACCTTAAATCTTACAGGCAAAGAAGTGCAAATCAAATTCCCGGTGGGCACGCTTGGTGACATTATCGGTTGGATGACATACGCAGATAGATTTCAAAAAAAGCATAAATGCGCGGCTGAAATTACCATGGCAAAAAATATGGCTGAGATTTTTGAAGCACAATATCCCAATTTATTTTTCACTCACTTGCCCGGAAAAACACGCTTTGAAAAACCTTATGCCAGTTATATGTTGGGATTATTTTTCAAAGGGAATGATACTCACCAACCGATCGATTTTAGAAAAGTAGGATTACACCGCACCGCAGGATATATTTTAGGAGTGGACACGCGCGAGGAAGCACCAAAAGTCAAGTTAGGCAGAAAACGCAAGATTAAAGAGAGATATGTATGTATCGCCACAAAATCCAGTTCGCAAGCCAAGTTTTGGAATAACGGTTATGGTTGGGAACAAGTTGTAGCGTATTTAAAAGATTTAGGCTATCGTGTAATTTGTATAGATAAAGAACCTGTAACGGGTTTCAAATATACTTGGAACAGAATGCCACACGACGCGGAAGATTTTACAGGAGAAAAGCCTTTGCAGGAACGCATTGAATTATTAGAACACGCGGACTTTTTTATAGGACTTTCTTCGGGCTTGACATGGCTAGCGTGGTGCACCAATATACCAATAATTCTTATAAGCGGTTTTACGCTGCCGACTTGTGAGTTTTACACTCCGTATCGTGTTTTTAATTCCCACGGTTGTAATGGTTGTTGGGATGATGTAAATTTTAATTTTGATCACTATGACTATTTTTGGTGTCCCAAATTTAAAGATAACGACCGCCAATATGAGTGCACCCGCCTGATAACGGGCAAACAAGTCATTGGACACATTAAACAATTGATGCAGGATTGCCAATTAACTGCGCCAAAAGACGATAAAAAACCATCAAATAAATAGGAGATATAAAATGTCAAACCGCCAACATAAACAGAATGAAAATATTTATTCCAGTGCCATTATACAGGACTTGGAACAACGGTATTGTTCCAGCTGCAGTGCAGCGGTAATCAGCCCGTGTTTTGTATCCAGCCGTGGCTTTGGCGAACGCTTGGTATCGCGTATTTATAATGGAGGGCGGCAAGCTATTTACACGGCAACAATGGGTGCGATGTTAGCCAATAATATGGCACTGCCGGTTTATGCTGCAAGTACAACTAGTACAACTGTTTTGGCAGGTCAAACATCTACGGGGCTGGTTGCCAATTCCGGAGATATGATTGCAGTATATGGGGTAACATCTGACACTTCTATAAACTCCGGTGGTTCTCAATATATTTATGGCGGTGGTAAGGATTATGGTGCCCATATAAGCGGAGGACGTCAAACCATTAAAGAAGGGGGTAGTGCTCGTGGTGTGCACATAAGTGCTGGAAGTCAATATATTGACTATAATGCTACTGCTGAAAGTACATTTATATCCGGGGGATCACAAATTGTCGAAGGTATAGCATATCATACAAATATCCTTTCTGGAGGACACCAACAAGTTGATGCATGGGGGCTTGCTAATAGCACGGTTATCTCTGCCCATGGATCACAAATCGTTAACTCAGTTGGTAGTGCTAGTGACACGATCGTATTATCTGCAGGATCGCAGATAATATCTTATGGTGGTAAAGTTAACGATACCACTATAAATAGCGGCGGGTATCAAATCATCAACTACGGCGGTAGCGCTAATATAACGACCATAAACGGTGGCGAGCAGAAAATCTATTCCGGCGGTGTAGCTATCAGTACAACTATCAGCCGAGGACATCAAAACATCTTCGACAACGGTTTGGCTAAAGAAACAAACATTAATAGCTATGGGCATCAAAAAATTTCCAGCGGTGGTTCGGCTATCTCTACAATCATTAATCGTTTGGGGACTCAATACATTTCCAACGGCGGCACGGCTATCTCTACAATCATTAATAGTTTTGGGGAACAACTAATTTACTCCGGCGGAACGGCTAATTCTACAACCATTAATAGCGGAGGGGGGCAATTGCTTCACGCCTATGGCACGGCTAATGAGACAATCGTTAATGGCTCTGGGTATCAATACATCTACGGCAGCTCTGCCAAGGCTATCTCTACAATCATTAATAGCGGAGGGAAGCAGGAAATTGGTTCCGGCGGTTCGGCTATTGATACGACCATAAACAGCGGTGGAACTCAATATGTTTATAATAACTGTCTTGCTAGTAATACCTCTATTTTCGGCGGGACTCAATTCGTCTACGGTTCAGCCAATGATACAACGATTTATAATGAAGGCGAGCTTAAGCTTTATAGCAACGCCAACATTAACGGATTAACTGCTAGTGGCGGATCTATTACGGTGTATGGTAGAAATGTTTGGCAAGGAAATATTTCGCTTACCGATGCAAATCTAACTATTGATACGAGATATTTAGGCAGTAGGACTATGGTAGAAATAGAGAATTTAACCGCCAATAATACTGTTTTTGATATGGGCGTTGACCTGGAAAACCAAACGGCCGACCAATTACACATTACGGGCAATTATACAGGTGATGCAAAATTAAAGTTGAACAATGTTGCCGCACGAACTAACGAAACAACCGGCGACGGCATTAAACTAGTAGATTTTGACAGCAGTGCCACAGTCAATGGGACTTTTGATTTAGTAGGCGGCCAATGGGATGAAGGCAGCAACATATATAAGTTATTTCAAAACGAATCCGATCCGGATTATTACTTACGTTCAACTGGACTTAAAACAGATTTATTTAAAACCATGCTCAACATCCCTGTTATGAACGTAGTAATAGCGCAAATGGGTATGAACTCCCTACAAAAGCGTTTAGGCGATTTACGCGCTATGAACAACACTGATGCAAAACAAGGGGTATGGGTGCGTAGCTACTATAAAGACATGAGCGTTAACGATTTTATCAAGACGGACATGAGTTTATTTGGTGTTGAAGCCGGATACGACTGGCTGTTCAGAGCTGAAGAACCTACAAAGTTATATGCCGGTGTATTAGTTGGTTTTGTAAAAGCCAACAGTATCAAGACCAAGAACTACAATGGGAATTATAACAAAGGGGAGGGGGAATCCCCAAGTGTAGGCGTCTATGCAACATTGACAAATGAGAACGGATGGTTTGTGGACTTAGCAGCACGTAATTTTTGGACTAAACTTGATATGAAAAACTACTCTAGTCTTGGAACAGAACTGGCATATAAGCCAAGCCGAAATGTGTTTACAACCAGTATAGAAGGCGGAAAAAGCATAAACCGAGAACTATCACGAAACCGCTTTATCCGTATAGAGCCAAAAGTAGAAGTGGGATATATGAATGCATCAGCTGATGAAGCATCTGTATCAAATACTACTGCTAAAATAAACTATGATTCTACGAACTATATTAATGCCAAAGCAGCAGTCTTGTTATCATACAATGTTGTTCGCAGTAACGGACTACTAATAGAGCCGTTGTTAGAGTTGGCATACAGATATGAATTTAACGGGAAAAATACTATTTCGTATGATGGTGAAAGTGCTGATAGCAACTTAAAAGGCGGCACGGCAGAGGTTAATGCCGGGCTAAATATGCAATTGACAGACAACCTCTACTGGTATGGCATAGGAAGTTATGAGGCCAGCAATAAAGTGAAAGGCTGGGGTGTACACGCTGGTATCCGATATGCATTTGGCGGGAACAAAACAAAGAAACAATCTAATCAAATCCAAAAGGATACGGTGAAGGAAGAAGAATATATTACGACCGTAGATATTGCTAAACAGGAATCTCCCGTTCAAGAGGAAAATCTAATCATCTTATCCAACACTCCAGAAATGGCAAACTTTGCTTTTGCCAGCAAAGAAATTTCCTTGGATAAGAGCAAAATGGATGCCTTGATGGAAGATATTCAATCCAACCCGGATGCAATTATTTTGGTAGAAGGTCATACCGATAATATAGGGTCGGAAGAATATAATAAAAAATTGTCTTTAGAAAGAGCCAATGCCGTTGCAAAGGAACTTGCTAAATACAACTATCCCAACGAAATCCGCACCCAAGGGGCAGGGTATTCTATGCCTATTGCTTCTAATGATACAAAAGAAGGTCGCGCGCAAAACCGCCGTGTGGATATTGTTTTGGTAAAAGATGATGTTAAAGATGATAATAACAACGACTAACTTATGAAGATAAATAATTAACTAAATTAAAAGGACAAAATAATGAAAATAAAAAGAAAAATTAAAACTCAACAAAAAACTAAAAATATTTATTCATTGAAAAAGATAATTATTTTTCTGTTTTATTTGTTGTTGGCAATTCCTTTAGTGGCCACTACGATTACTCCGGGGGATACTCCAACTCTCCTATCGTCTGCTTATACATTAGTGGAAACCACTACCCCTACTGCAAACTCAATTATCTTGACGCAGGTCAATGGTGATACCGGTGAAATAGTAGGCACAAAAGCGTATGATCTTTATTTAACTAAAACGACATATACTTACGATTTAGGTACAAATACAGTTGCAATCAATGTTCCTTTTTCTTCTACTCCGATTACAGTAAAATACGACACCGCTCTTAGTAATATTGTTAACTCGGCTGACCGTTCGGGAGATACGATTTCAGGTCTATTTCTCAATGATACAAATCCGCGCTTGCGAAACACCGGTAAAATAGGCACCGTGGCGGCAGATTTTATTGGAAATACAGGTTCCATTTCGGTGTTAAATAACTCTACCGGAGGTAGCACTAACTATGAAATAGGCAAGATTACTGGAGATTTTATTAACAACGAAACAAGCACTGGCAGCATCATTAATAACAGTTATAATGACCAAATTGGGGAAATTAATTCCAATTTTATTGGTAACCAAGTCGGAAGCGGAGCTATTATTAACAATTATCTTGGAAAGATTGGCTCAATTACCGGGGATTTTATAGGTAACACGGGTGAAAATTCGTCACGGATAATTAGCAATAACCAAGGGACTATTTCTTCTATTAAAGGGGACTTTATTAGTAACAATATACAAGGAAATGCTATCATCGCCAATCGCAATGGGGCTTATCTTGGAAATATTAGCGGTAATTTTATTGCCAACCAAGCTTCCGCTACAGAAGGAGCTATTATCAACAACGAACTTTCCTTTTCTTCAACTCCTTCCCAGATTGGTACTATTACAGCCACTTTTGTTAACAATACCACATATTATTTAGTAAATAATAATACGAGCAAAATTAATACAGCAAATATAACCGCGGTAAATAATACTATGGGGCATACTGTCATTTTCAACAGAAAAGGAACCACGGAGATCTTAAATACTACGCTGCTAGGTAACACATCAGAACAATTTATGATTAATAACTATTCCGGAACGATAAACACATTTTCCGGTTTGCTGGCCTATAATACTGTAAATACCAACATCTTAATACATAATACAGATGGAATGATAAAAGTATGGTCTGCGGATTTAATCGGAAACACGAGCAAGTCCAATCTGATTAATAACAACGACGGCACGCTGGGAGACATTTCCGGCAATATCATTAACAATACAAGTGTGAACGGTATTATCTTTAACAATCGTATCGGAGTGACGGGTAACATTACAGGCGATTTCATTGATAATACAAGTAAGCAGGAAATATTAAAAAATAGTGATGGCGGGCAACTCGGCAATATCTCGGGAGATTTTATCGGAAACACTTCCACCACAAGTTACTTGATTAATAACAAAACCGGTACAATAGGGGATATTACGGGCGATTTTACCAATAATACGGCAGAACTGGACATTATTTTTAACGACAGCGGAACCTTAGGTAAATTGACTGGAGATTTTACCGGAAATACTTCTTCTTCCGGTCATTTGATTAACAACACCAACGCAGTAGCATTGGGTGATATTAAAGGAACTTTTGACAACAACACCGCCGAGGATTTAATTCACCATGTGGGCACGGCATCACTTTCTATTGTGGGCGATTTTTCAAACAATACCGCTTCCAATGCTTTACTTTATAACGAAAAAGGAACCTTTGCCGTTTCCGGTGATTTTAGCGATAATACCGCCGCTTACTTGCTCTATAACACACAGGGTGCGTCTGCAACATTTGATAATTCAACTTCCTCCGGCACTATATTAAACCTCTACAACGGGGCAGAAGATGACGGCGGCACTATTGTTAATTCTGAGTTGACATTAAACAATTCCACCCTAAATGTGAATGTGCAAAACGGTGGGGTGCTGAATTTGAATAACAGCTCGGTTAAGGGAATTACGCACAGCGAATCCGCTAGTATATCTTATGCAGGTATTACTAATATTACCGGTGTGGCTGATTTTAGCGCCGGAACAATTTCTAATAACACCGTTAATATAAACAATGGAACGCTTACTGCCGGGGCGAATACTTTTAATGATGGAACCGTCATTTTGAATGCGAATTCGGGTTCAACTATCAATATACAAGAACACGACGTCAAAGTCCAAGAGGCAAACTTTGACAACGGTTCTACATTAGCACTTAAAGTTAATGCTCTTTCTGAATATGGGCAGTTAGAGGCTGATACCATTACGGTAGTTGACGGTGCTAATTTGCATGCCACTTTAGAGCATGGAATTGTCAATAAGGGAGAGTCTGCCGATATTCAATTGTTGAAAGCAACTAGTTCTACTGATTTTAACAATTTTTCAGACTCGTTTAGCAATAATATCTATCTCTTTGAAAAGAAAGATAAAAATGGGTGGTATACCATTACCCGTTTTAAAGATGGTGCTGACGTTGCTGCTGAAAATAATGGCACCCGCACTAATATAGAGGCTGCTGCTGCTTGGATAGATGGTCCGCCGTTTTCTCCGGCGAGTCCGCTGGCAGACGGCTTGAATGATTTAGCCCAGAACGACGGAGTGGCTTTGCTGCGTGAGTTAACAGCCTTGGCTCCGGTAGATATACCGGTCATGCAAGAGGTTGCTTCTGTGCAACAAGATATATTACTCAGCACCGTATCGCGTCATTTGCGCAGTGATATAGATCTTCATAAAGAATATGTGCGTGTATGGGCAGAAGTATATGGCAGAAAAGCCAAACTTTCTGCTCAGGGTAAATATTACGGATTTGATGATAAACATCAAGGCATTATTATTGGTATTGATAAACTTTTTGAAAATGGGTCTTCACTAGGTTTAGGATTCCAACGAGATAATGCTGATGTAAACACCCTCCAACGCAATATGAATTTTGAAACCAATACAGCCTTTGTTTACGGAGAGTATGCTTTGGGTGATATGTATGCGAGTGGTTTGCTGTCGTATGGAAGTTCAAATGTTGATGAGAAGAAACAAGTGATGGGAACCATGTATAAAGACGATTATAACGCCCAGTTTTATGGGGCACGCGCCTTGCTGGGTTACGAAGGAAATTGGTTTAACCCGGAAATGGAAGTCCGTTACCAGTATCTGGCGGCTAAAAATTATACCGACGGTATAGGCCAAAAAGTAAGTAAAGAGTCTATGGATATTCTTACCTTGCGTTCCGGGTTGCGCAAAATATGGGGAAGCGGCTTACTTAGACCGGAAATCTATTTAGGTGCCGGATATGATGTTTTAACGGATCGCAATGATGCTATTGTAAGCATTGACAATGGGACAAGCTATAGAGTATATGGTCAACGCTTAGGTAGATTTAGCGCGGAAGCCAATTTAGGTCTGGGGATTCATTTTCCTAATCACTTAACTATCAGTATTAATTACTTGGGTGAATTGCGCAAGCATTACTACAATCATACCGGTATGCTAGGGTTGAAATATGCTTTTGGCGGAAACAAAACGAAGGAACAATCTAATCAGAACCAAATAGAGGCACCAGAGAAGGATTGTTATGATTGTGAGAAGACAACTTCCGAAGAAGAACATATTACGGCTGTGGATATTGCCGAACAGGAATCTACCATCAAAGAAGAAAAAGTTATCAGCCAAACCAGCATTCCCGAAGTGGCAAACTTTGCTTTTGATAGCAAGAAACCTCGCTTGAACATAAACAAAATAAATGCTTTGAAAGAAGATATTCAAGCCAACCCAGATGCAGTTATTTTGGTAGAAGGTCATACCGATAATATCGGACCGGAAGAATATAATAAAAAATTGTCTTTAGAAAGAGCCAATGCCGTTGCAAAGGAACTTGCTAAATACAACTATCCCAACGAAATCCGCACCCAAGGGGCAGGGTATTCTATGCCTATTGCTTCTAATGATACAAAAGAAGGTCGCGCGCAAAACCGCCGTGTGGATATTGTTTTAGTGAAAGATGAACAATAAATAAAAAAATGTTTGTAGCAAAAGAACCCTTTAGATTTTTTATCTGAAGGGTTCTTTTTATCTTTGGGAAAAATTTTCCGCCTACAAACACCTTCTAAGAACCTAGACACCATCAAAAATTACTGCCCCACCATTAAAAAACCTGCTTTTAAAAAAGCGGGTTTTTTAATGGTTTGAAAGAAAGCCAACTGCTTGGCTTTCGTAAGAACGAGAAAGGCGGAGCGTTATGTGAGTTTTTGCGTAGCAAAAGACGAACATCGCGAGCCCGGCCTTGTAGCATTTTCCGTTAGGAAAATGACGCAAAGGCGAGTCCTTTTCGGCCTATATTTTAAAAGTTCTTGTCTTACTAGGATTCTTTTAAAATTTTTACTCCTAAAAACTTGCATAGATTTAACCAATAATGATACAATAACTCAGTATGAAAATTGCAATGTTTACCGATACATATTTTCCTCGTGTAAACGGTGTCGGGGTTTCCGTAAAAAGTTTTGGTGAAGCTCTTGCTAAAATGGGGCATAGGGTTTGTGTCGTTTGTCCGGATTATGATTCAAAGTCCGATATCACAATTGAAAATACCGAAATAAAAGATATGACGATTATGCGTGTCCCTTCGATGACCACCATTTTTTCTAGTGAAGACCGCTTTGTAAAACCCACAACTTGGAAATGCGTAAAACAGGAAATAGATAAATTTAAACCGGATATAATCCATATGCATACGGAATTTACTCTCGGTATTTTTGCAAGAATTTACGCTCGCAAAAAAAACATTGCCCTTGTTTATACAAGCCACACCATGTGGGAAAGTTATATAAAAAATTATGCCCGTTTTCTACCCTTATCCTTTGCCAAAAAACTTGGTAAAATGCTTGTCAGTTTTTTTGCTAAACGTGCGCAGGTTGTTATCTCTCCGACAGAAAGAATGTATAAACTTTTAAGTTCTTACGGAATAAACCGCGATATTGAAGTCCTTCCCACGGGAATTGACGACAACGTTTCCAAAATTGATGAAACAAAAGTTCCTTCTTTTAGAAAAGAAATTTTTAAGGAATTTCCTATTTTAGAAAATAAAAAAATTTTATTATATGTCGGAAGAGTCGCCAAAGAAAAGAACTTATATATGCTTTTTGATGTTTTTAGTAAAGTTAAGGAAAAATTTAAAGATTCTGTCCTATTTATCGTCGGCGGCGGACCGGAACTTGATAATCTTAAAGAAAAAGCAAAAACTCTTTCATTTTCTTCCTCAATTTGTTTTGCAGGATATAGGGATAGAACTTCCCTTTCTTATTTTTATCATTTAGCAGATGTTTTCGTTTTTCCCAGTTGCACGGAAACTCAAGGCCTTGTTACGATAGAAGCAATGCGAAGCGCCTTACCTGTTGTCGCTATCGGCGAAATGGGAACCCTTGATGTTATGCAAGGCGATAATGGCGGCTTTATGGTAAAAAACGACTTAAATGAATTTTCCGCAAAAGTTATAGACCTTTTATCAGACGAGAATTTACATTCTAAAAAAAGCAAGGAAGCCAAAGAATGGGGTGCAAAATGGTCTATGGATTATCTTACCCCGAAACTAGCAAATAATTACCAAAAAGCCATAAAAATAAAAAAAGACGATATCAAATAAAACTATCTATTAAAAGAGCAACTATAAACGATAGCAAATGTCCTTTACTAAAATTCGCGCCGCGTAAAGATAAACGCGTTTTTTGGATAGAATAAGAATAGTTTTAAAAAAGTTGACCGGGAAGTTTGAGTTTCTGCTTTGGCGGAAAAGTACTATCAAATTTCTCGGCTTCTTTTTCATCCACCAAATAACCGCAAGGGGGGGCATATTCTCCTGTTTTTCCGTCAAGATAGCCGGTTATTAATTCTTTACATAAAAAGAAGGAAGAATCTGCTCCTTCCGGCAAGTCATGATAGCGAAGACCAAAATTTTTAGCAAAACTAAAACCGCTTTTTCCGTAAAAAGCGATATTACCTTCAAAACAAACCGCCCCAAAACCGAGATTGGTTGCTTTTTCTAAAGAATAATCAAGTAAAATTTTGCCGTACCCCTGCCTTTGTAAAGAGGGGGAAATACAAATAGGCCCCATAGCCAATACAGGTATGTCTTGCCTCTTATCTGCTTTAATAAAACCTCTGACAAAGACATTTTGTCCGATAATTTTACCGTCTTGCTCCATAACGAAATTTAACTCTTTTACAAAATCTTTATTTTTTCTTAAAGTATGCAAAACATAATGTTCAAGACAACCCGGACGATAAACATTCCAAAAGGATTCTCTTACCAAGTTTTCCACTTCTCGTTGTTCTGTTTCTTTTTCCAAACGGATATTATAATTTTTTATATTCATAAGATTTAATCTTTTAAATATTTTAGCATAATAGAAGACGAAGCCATAAAAAAAAGAGTCCTTCGGATAAAACCGAAGGACTCTTTTAAGACTAAACAATTTGTTTAGTTATTACTCACCTCTAACTAACACAACATCCACGCGGCGGTTTTGTGCGCGTCCTTCCTCTGTATCATTAGAAGCAATAGGCATTGAAGACCCTGCACCATAGGTGCGGATTTCATTAGGATAGTTATGTCTAGCAAGTTCCTCTGCAACTGCATGGGCTCTTTGTAGAGATAAGTTTTTATTATATTCTTCCGGCCCGACATTATCGGTATGACCTTCTACCAAAATAACTGCGTCGGGGTGGGCTTTAATATCTGCCATCAAAGCATCCATTTTGTTCATATCCGAGCGAATTTCTTTACTGTCAAAAGCAAAGTTTGCGACTTCGGAAATGCTGTGACGACTGATGATTTTTTCCGCTTGAACGGGAGATTGCTGCTGAGCAATCTCCACGATCGTAATATGTTCTTCTTTGGGAGCAGTTTTATGGCAGATAAAACAACCTGCAAGTAAAACTGAACTCGTTAATACTAAAAGTTTTTTCATGTCTGTATATCTCCCGTTTTTACCAAGTGTATGCTACACCGATGTTTCCGTAGCAATTGGTAGATTTGTTGCTTAACCCTGTATCAAGGTTACCAAAAATGCTCCAATTGTCGGTAACTGCATAGGTTAAACCTGCTTGGCCGCTAAAGTAGGTACCACCGAGTTTTGCACTGATGATATCCATATTTGTGTCAGGCAAGTTTTCAAGTTTCATATGCATTCTAGCATAGTCATCACCGATAAACTGCTTAACTGCTGCAGAACCATACCAAGAGAGTCTGTTCTTAACTTTACCTTCAAGTTGAACACCTAAACGCACTTGAGAATTGAATTGGTCATGGCCGAAAACATGTAAGTTCAAGGCATCAGCACCACTTTCAGTAAATGCATTTTGGTGAGAATAGTTATTTAACCATCCAACGAAAGGTCTAACGGTTAACCAGTTAAATACTGGGACTGAGTAAGAACCTTCTAAGTCTAAGGCCAAACTCACACCGTCGTAAGAACCATTTGCTCTGCGACCCATAAAGCGAATATCACGTTTTGTATTATAGTGTTGGACACCACCAAACAAGGTTCCTTTGAACAACCATTCGCCTGTTCTGTATCCGCCGTAAATACCTAATGTGGTATCGTCAAGGTCCATTTTGCTATAGTCGTTTTGACGTAAGTCACTCTTACCAAATCCGCCGTAAACACCGAGCAAGACATCTTCAGAGGAGCGGTCATAACCGACTAATACTCCTGACATGTTATTTGTATAGCGGGAAGAATTAGAATCGGAGTAAACTTTATCATATTGGTTGTAGTATTCCACCCATACATTATCATGGCAGTTAGGGCATGCGCCTTTGGAAGGATTGCGTTTTGCAATTCTATCATAGACATGTGCCGTTTTTGCATTGAATAAGGTTGCAAGTGAATTATTAGCATAGATTACACCTGCAACGTCTGCTAATGCTGTTTTCATTGTTGCATCAGGGTTGATGATAGTTACTTCATCAGGATTTAATCCGCCCAATGCTTCAAGTTGTAACAAGGCATTAGTAATATCTCCGCCAAAGCCAGTAGAAACAGCATCAATTGCTCTAGAGGCTTGGAATTGGTTATGAGAAAGACCATCGGTCGTAGACTCATAATCAGTTGCTTTTCTCTTTGCAACTAATAAGACTTTGGTCGGGTCGCTGTAATCGACTTCGACATCGATGCGGCTTGCATCATAGTCGGTGATAGTGCCGTCATAGGTAAATTCACCTGTGACATTACCGGCATTGACGATTTCAAAGGATTCCCATTCAAAGTATCTGCCGTTTTCGTTAGATACTGTTAAATTGGCTCCGCTGTCAATGTTTGCATTTCCGGTGATTACGAGTAAGTCGCTGGCGGGAGTTTCGTTAATTTCAATTGCGGTTGTGCTGCCGTTAGCAAAGTTGACATCGCCAGTGATGGTCAAGGTGTCAATACTGTTACCGGGAGCAATTGTGCCGCCGTTGTTAACGTTAACTGTACCAGTGATATTTCCTCTGCCACGTAAAGTTGCGCCGTCATTAACGTTTAAGACGGTTGCAGTGATATCGCGGTTAGCAGCAAAGATGCCGCTGTTAATATCTGCTTGGGCTGCGCTGAAGGCGTTTGCTTCAACATTAAATAAAGCGCTTCCGCTCTTTACAAATGTGCCCAAGGTATTGATTGCATTTAATTCTGCATCTTCGTTATCGGTAAATTCAACAGTTGTGCCGGCTGCGCCGTTAACTGTATTATTGATATTTAAGGTATTACCGATTAAGGTTCCTTCGTCTACATAGGTATCACCTGTATAGTCGTTGGAATCCATTGCAAAGGTCATAACACCTGCACCGAGTTTATGGAAATCGGCAGATTCTCCAATAGCAGTGTTAAGCGTTAAGTCTGCATCGTTTTGAACGGTTACATTATCACTTGCTGTTTGGCCTTTTAAGAGGTTATCTAAAGTGCCTGCTGCAGTAACCTGTAAGACGCCGTCGTTAGCAAACAAGACATCGCTGTCAACACTGATATTATCTTGACCAGCGATTGTTAAGGTTACACCGTCAATTAAGGTTTCACCTGTATAAGTATTTGTTCCAGTTAAGGTTGTATCCGCTGTTACTTGGATATCACCTGCACCAGAAATATTGCTTGCACCGGTTGAAGCCGTATTGAATACGAGTGTTCCTTCGTTTGCTATTTCACCAACGAGGTCGGCTGCTGCACCGCTGATTGTGCCATTATTGTTAATATTGGCAGCGGTGATAGTATTATTATTGGTTAAGTTACCTTCGTTGGTAACGACAGATTGGTCAATGGTATAATCGTTTACCAAATCTGCTGTGATGTTCATTTCACCGGAACCGCTGATTGTATCTTGGACTGTGCCGCCGTCAATGTTTAAAATACCATCGTTAACGATTGTGCCGACCAAGTTATCAGCAGTAGAGTTGATTGTGCCATCGTTTGTAATTGCACCGGTAATAGCAGCACTATTATCTACAACACCACTGTTATTGAAGTCAGCAGTAATTGCGCCGTTATTAGTCATGTTGGCATCATTATTAACTGTGGCTTGGGCGATTGTGTAATCGTTGACCAAATCATCAGTAATATTCATAACACCGGAACCGCTGATTGAATCTTGGACTGTACCGCCGGCAATGTTTAAAGTACCATCGCTTGCGATTGCGCCGACCAAGTTGTCAGCAGTAGAGTTGATTGTGCCATCATTTGTAATTGCACCGGTAATAGCAGCATTATTATCAACTGTTCCGCCATTATTTGTGAAATCAGCAGTAATTGCTGCATTGTTTGTTAATGTACCTGTATCATTGGTAACATTAGTTTGTTCGATAGTCGCATTATTTACGACATCATTGGTAAAGTTTGTATCACCTGTGCCGGAGATAACATTTTCATTGGTACCGCCGGTTAAGTTTAAATCACCTTCGTTTGCAATACCGCTAGTAGTAGCAAGCAAGTCTGCATCGGAAGTTAAAGATTTACCGGAGTCAATGGTAATAGAATCTTGTAAAACTGCACCATTGTTTGATACATCCCCGATAATAGTTAAACTACCTGTGCCGGTAATATCATTGTTATTGGTGCCGTCATTTAATTTTAAAGCACCGGTATTAGAAATACCGTCAACAGTAGTTAAATCATCAGCATAAGCAGTTAAAGTACCTAATGTAGAAATTTCAATAGTACCTTGACTAATGCTTACACCGGAGTCATTGGTAACATCACCGGTAACTTTAGTATTACCAGTATTACCACTGATATTATTGGTATTGGTGCCGGCTTGCATTTCAAATGTGCCGGCATTATCAATACCGTTTGCGGTAGTGATGACCGTCATATCGCTGGCAACTAAATTTGCACCTGTAGCGATAGAAATGCTGTCTTGATCAATAGTACCGGTATTGGTTGTGTTACCTTGAATGGTAACTGTACCAGTTGCGCCGGTAATATCATTGGCATTATCGCCATCTGTAATGACATAAGAACCGGTATTATCAATATCACCGGCAATATTTGTGCCATTAGATGTTAAAGTGCCGCTGTTTGTAACATCACCTGTAATTAAGGCATTGTTAGTTAAATTATTTGTGTTAGCAACTGCGCCTGTCATTGCGGCATTGTTTGTTAAATCGCCGTTGTTGGTTATGTTTGCTTGAGTTACAGAAGCATTATTTGTGGTAGTGCCTGTAAATTCAATATCACCAGAACCTGTAACGACATTATTATTTGTGCCGCCGTCTAAGACTAAGTCTGCATCGTTAGCAATTCCGCCAACAGAGGTTAAAAGATCAGCATTGCTGGTCAAAGAACCGCTTGTAATAGTAATATTACCTTGGCTGATGGCAGCATTATTAACAATATCACCGCCGGTAATTTCTAAATTACCGCTTCCGCTGATAACATTTGCATTGCCTGTACCGGCAGTAATTTCGTAAGTGCCGTCGTTTGTAATAGCGGCTGTTACTTTATCACTATCAGAGTGTAAAGCAGCACCTGCAGAAATGTTTACTACGCTGCCGGTGATTTGGCCGTTATCGGTAACTTCGGTATCGCCCAAAACATTGATTGTGCCGCTACCTTTGATTCTACCATCGCCGGTAATATCAGCATCAATCAATTGAACGATATTGCGGTTTTCTACTGTAGATGTTACATCGGTCAATGTGGAATAATTACCTGTTGCATTGACTTGGATATCTGTAGTAACATCACCGCTGTTTGTAACGGTGCCGTCAATATAAGTCATACCGGTACCGGAGATATCGTCATCGTTTTCTCCGCCGGTTAAAGTTAAACCTGCATTATTGGTAATACCATTTGCAGTGGTTAATAAACTTGCATCGGTTGTCAAATTACCACCATTGATGGTGATGGTATCTTGGCTAATAGCGGCATTGTTTGTAACATCGCCGTCTGCAACTAAAGAACCTGTTCCGGTAATAGCATTATTGTTGGTTCCGCCGGTTAAGGTTAAACCATCTGCTACATTATTTGTAATACCATTTGCGGAAGTAAGTAAATCAGCATTGCTGGTTAAAGAACCGCCAGTAATAGTGATATCGCTTTGGCTGATAGAAGCGCTGTTTGCAATATCGCCGCTGGTAATTTCTAAAGAACCAGTGCCGGTTACAACATTGCTGTTTGCGGTTCCGCCGTTCCAAGTCATGCTTCCTTCGTTAGCAATTGCTGCGGTGACATTATCAATATCAGTAGTAAAGTCGCCGTTGGAAGCAATGTTTAAATTGCCTTGTGTAATTGTGCTATTGTTGGTTGTTGTACCTAAAATATTTGTGGTACCTGTGCCAGTAATAGCAGCATTAACATTGGCGTTAGTAATATCGGTAATACCATTGTTTGCTAAGTCTTTTGTAATATTGGATTCAGTAGCATAATGACCGCTTGTACCTACGCCGATATTGGTATCAATGGTACCTGTATTTTCAACCGTGCCGTCAATATAAGTTGTACCAGAACCAGTGATGGTATTGGTATTTGTACCGCCGGTTAAAGATACATTAGAATTATTTGTTACGCCGTTTGCAGCAGTTATTAAACTTGCATCAGTTGTTAAAGTACCGCCGCTTACGGTGATGGAATCTTGGCTAATAGCGGCATTGTTTGTAACATCACCGGTTGTAACCAAAGAACCAGTTCCGCTGATAGCATTAGCATTGGTTCCACCTGTTAAGATTAAACCATCTGCTGCATTGTTTGTAATACCATTTGCAGAGGTAAGTAAATCAGCATTGCTGCTCAAAGAACCGCTGGTAATGGTGATATTGGCTTGGTTGATAGAAGCGCTGTTTGCAACAGTTGCGCCGTCAACAATTAAAGAACCGTTGCCGGTTACGACATTGCCGTTTGTGCTGCCAGCGTTCCAAGTCATTGTACCTTCGTTGGCGATTGCAGCGGAAACTGTTTCAGATGAAGTGGTAAAGTTTGCTGCATTGCCGATATTAAGATTTTCTTGTGTAATAGAACCGCTGTTTACGGTAGTGCCATAAATAGTGGTTGAACCATTGCCGGTAATAGTATTTGCATTATTACCATCGGTAATTACATAAGAACCGCTGTTATTAATATCACCTGTAATGTCTGCGCCATTAGAGGTTAAAGTTCCTGTGTTAGAAACAGCCGCAGTAATTGTGCCGTTGTTGGTCAAATTGCCGCTGTTTGTAACAGTTGTTTGAGTGATGGAACCTGCGTTAGTAACATCATTTGTAAAGTTGGTAACACCTGCACCGGTAATAGCATTGGCATTGGTGCCGCCTGTGATGTTTAAAGTTCCGTCGTTAGCAACTCCGTTTGCAACGCTGAGTAAATCAGCATTAGTGTTGAAAGTGGAGTTGTTGGTTAAGTTATTAACTGTAATATGGCCGCTATTATCAAAAGTACCATTGTTTGTTATAGCATTTTGAGTAATATTGCCGGTATTTGAAGAAATACCTGTTCCTGTTTCAATAGAACCGGTTCCTTCAATATCATGTGAATTATTAAGATTTGCCGTAACTGTGCCATTGTTTGTGAAAACGCCGGTATTGCTTACGGTTGTTTGTGTAATATCACCGGTATTTGTTACATAGCCGGTAATATCAACACGACCGTTACCAGTGATAACATTACCTGTTGTACCGCCTGTATAATTAATTACACCTTCGTTTTTAATACCATCGGTAGTATCGGTAGCAGTCAAGTTAGAAGCGTTTGTTGTTACAACAACGCCTGAATCAATGTTAATATATTGTTGATAAACAGAACCTTGATTATCTAAATCGCCGTAAATATTAGTTTCGCCTGCACCGGTAACATTAATAGATAAGGTGCCTGCTTCATTAAGGTTTAAGGTTCCGTCGTTTGCTACATTACCGCCCAAATTATCCGGGTCGGAATTCAAGGTAGAACCGCTTGCATTTGTAACCTCTGACGCTAAAAGGCCGTTGTTATCAAATGTAGCATTATTATCAATAGTTACTAAACCTTGTGTAATAGTTCCATTGTTTTCAGAATCACCGGTAATGCTGGTAGTTCCTGTTCCTGTCATTGTAGCATTATTGACAAAATGAGAAGTTTCAACAATGAAATTATTTTCAAGTGAATTATTATTGGTTAAATTCTCTGCGTTAATATAACCAGCGCTTGTAACAGTGCCGATGTTGGTCAAAGTATCAAGATAAACGTTACCATCATCAACAACAAAAGAACCAAAGTTATCAAATGTAGCGGTTGTATCAACTACGTTCATTGTTCCATCAACCTGATGGAAAGTGCCATTATTTGTTACATCGTTAAAGGACAAATCGCTGCTGTTATTAAAAGTAGCGTCGTTAGTAATGCTGTAAGCATTAAATGTCCCATAGTTATTAACTGTGCCGGTATTATTGATAACACCAGTAGAAGCACTATTATCAAAAGTAGCGCCTGCTTGGTTGTTAATTGTACCTGCGTTGTTAACATTGTTTGTAACAGTTATACTGTTAGTGTTAGAAACGGTAGCAGCAGCATCTGTTTCTAAATTGGTTAAAGAAACAATACCGCTGTTTTCAAAGTCCGTATATGCTGTAAGTTTTGTTTGGGCAATATTATAAGTATTGCTTAAGGCGGCTGTGTTGATAATTAAATCACCGTCGCCGTCAATAGCGTTTTGTGTAGTTCCGCCTTGTAAAAATAAATAACCTGCATTATGAACTAAGCCGTTTAAATTATCGGCAGTAGAATAAAGTCCCATAAGGTCATTATTTGTAATTTCAGCAGTAATCAAAGCATTGTTTTCTAAAGTATATGCATTATTGACTACGCCACCTGTCTGTTGGTCAATAGCACCGTTGTTAATAACACTTTCGCCGTTGAACTCAACAGCACCATCGCCGTTAATAGCGTTATTATTTGTACCGCCGGTTAAGTTTAATTGACCATCATTAAGGATTTGTGTTGTTGCACTTAAATTAGAAGCATTTGCTGTTAAAGAAGAACCCGCTTCAATGTGAATTGTATCTTGACTGATAGAATTTGCATCATTAAGTGCAACTTCCATATCATAATTAACGAGGGTTAAACCTGTGCCTGTAATATTTTGTGCTAAAGTGCCGCCATCACCAATAGAAAAATCCATTGTTCCGTCATTAACGACATCTCCGGCTAAATTATCAGGATCAATTGAAAACCAAGAACCGGAATCATTATTGACAGTAGCAGTCAATACACCATCTTGTGTAAGATTAGAATTATAGATATTAACACTATTTTGTGTAATATTAGCATTGCTGACTGTGTGGCCATTAATATTTGTATTACCGGTGCCGGAGATTGAGTTGTCAATCCAGCCTCCTTCCAAATTAAGTGTGTTGTTATTTTCCACTGCGCCGATTAAATAATCAGCGGAGGAAGTTAACGTCCCCGTATTGGTAATAGTGCCGGTAATTGCGGCATTATTATCAACCACACCATTATTTGTGAAGGTTGTCGCATTAACAGCAGCATTATTTGTTAATGTGCTTGCTGCGTTTACAGAAACAGCACTTTGGTTAATAGTGTTTGCATTTGTAACACTAGCCCCATTGAAATTTAAAGTTCCGTTTCCTGTTACGGTTCCGTTTGCTAAACTGCTGCCGGAATAATTCAAAACACCATTGTTAACAATGCTGCCTGAAATATCATTGCCTAAACCAAAAGTAGTGGCACTTGCGATATTAACTAAAGTATCGTGTGTACCATTTTCGGTTAAGGATGCTCCGGTAACTGAATAGCCGTCTGCAGTGATGTTCAAAGTCCCATTGGGGGAAGTATCTGCAGTTAGAGCCGTAGTTACATTGTACTCGTCTTGGGTGCCTGCAATACCTGCTTGCAAGTCAGCCCATGTGCTTACATTTGTTGTAGCAAAGACAAATCCGCCTTGCTGCAACAAAAATAAAACACTAAGAGTAATAGAAAGTATCTTTTTAATACTTCTTAGAGTCATTTCGTGTCTCCTATATGAATTTTAACTACTCTTTTATGATACCATTTTCGGAAAATTTATACAAATAAAAAAAAGGCCTATTTTTACCCTTTAAATAGCGATTTTTTTTATTTTTTTACAGACGATACAATACAAAATTTACCCAAAAAATGCGCTAATAAAAGAAAATAGGGTTTTTCTTAGGTTTTTTTGCTCTTAATTTGGTTATATATAAAGTATATGGGGGGTTATTTTACTGCAACTTTAAAGGAAGATGCGGCATACCTATCTAAATCATCCAAAAGTAATAACTTATGCACACCGGCTTCTGTGTGGATAAAACAAGGTTCGCCCGTTTTGCTTGAGCAAGCAAAATTGCCATCAACAAACCAATATAATTTTGAAGCGTCCGCACCCGCACTTGCCCTTAAAGCAATATTTTCGCCGTTAGCATAATAGGTAATATCTGGGCGCGGAGTTAAAATTTCCGGTTTATTTTTGGTACTAGTATCTGTCTTAATTTCACACCCTTCTTCATATAAGGGGGGTTTTAAGTGATAAATTTTTGCTTTATTAAAAAGTGCTTCCAAATCTGATTCCCAAAATTCATAAATGCGGGTATAGGTTTTGCCTTCTTCTTCATAGCAAGCCCTTAAACCTGTTTTTTTATTTATAAAAACAGGTCTGAAAATATTTGACATTTTTATAGGTGATTTACCTAAAATAAAATAATCTTCCGTTAAAGTAGGGCAATATTTATTTGGTAAGCCACCGTCAACGGCACAAAAAGTTGTTTTTACCACTTTTTCGGTGGGGTAAATAGGCGGATTAAAATAAGATTTTTCTGTTTTAACTATTTTTTCTATTAAAGTTGTAAATAACTCGCCCGCACCGGTTCTGCCAAAAACATTATTATTGCTTCTCCCGTCAAAATTACCTACCCACACGCCAAGCACATAATCGCCAAAAATACCCACAGCCCAAGCATCTTTAAAAGCAAAAGAAGTGCCTGTTTTCCACGCAACTTTTATTTTTTCGCCAAGATAATTATAAATTTTTTTATGATTAAACAAAGGATTATAAGTCATCATATCAAACAAAACAAAACTTGCTTCCTGCGATAAAATTGTTCCTTCTTCTTTAATTTCTTCGTCTTTTAAAAAACTTACATTTTGCACTTTTCCGCCGTTAGCAATAGCCGCATATAATTTAGCAAGTTCAAGCAAGGAAATATCTATACTGCCTATAACGCCGCTGATTCCGTAATAATCAGCCGGTTTTAAATTACGCACGCCGGCGGTTTTAAGTATATTTATAAAGTTATCCATCCCCACTTTCACACCCAAATCTATGGCGGGGATATTGCGGCTGTTTATCAATGCATCTCTTGCCGAAACAGGACCTAAAAATTGATTATCGGAGTTTTCCGGCGCGTAAATACCAAAATAACGCGGCGTATCTTTTAACAAAGTTAAGGGATGTATTATACCTTGATCTAAAGCAAGTCCGTAAACAAAAGGTTTTAAAGTAGAACCGGACATCCTTTGCGAAACAAAACCGTTTACCTGCCCGGAAATGGAATTATCAAAAAAGTTTACAGAACCCAGCGCCGCCTCAACTTTCATTGTTTTTGTGTTAAGCAAAATTACGGCGGCATTACTTAAATTAGAAGAGGCTTTTTTATTTATAAATTCTTTTGCCGTCTTTTCCACAAGTTGCTGTAAAGGCAAATCAAGCGAAGTAAAAACTTCCGTTTCATAAACAAAACTGTTAAGGTAATCAACGGTATGGGGTATATAAAAAGGTAAATCAGCGGGGGAAAAAATATTGCTTTTTATTTTCAAAAAAGTTTCATATTTTTTATCCTGAGGGTGTGTTGTCAACCATCTTTGAAATAGATTTTGGCGCAGTTTTGCCATATTTTCATAACCTTTTTTTATAGACGGACGCCTTTGATTAGGGTTTTGCGGAACAACGGTCAGTGTCAAAATATCGCTTAAAACCAAATCCTGAACTCTTTTATGAAAATAAATCAAAGAAGCCGCGCCCACACCTTCAATATTATACCCGTAAGGAGCAGTGTTCAAATAGGCCTCCAAAATTTCTTTTTTTGAATAAAAAAGTTCAAGATACAAAGCATAAAAAATCTGTTTTACTTTACCTAAGAAAGTTTTTGTATCTAAATTAAATAAAATTCTTGCCGTCTGCATAGTTATCGTGGAAGCACCTACACGGCGACTTTTACTTATATATGTTTCCTTAAAAGCACGCCAAAGTGAAACAAAGTTTACTCCGAAGTGTTTATAAAAATGTTTATCTTCGTAAAGTAAAAGTGCTTCCTGCATTTCTTTAGGTATTTCTTCAAGGGGGATAAATAAGCGGTATTTATCATCATAGGAAGTTGTAAAACGCGCCAAAGTGCCATCTTTCAGAAAAAAAGATTTTGAAAAAGTGTAATTTTTAAGTAAGGGCGGGCGGCAAATTCTCCAGCAAACAAAAACAATAAATAATACGCATACTACCGTTAGAAAAATCTTGATAGTATGCGTATTAAGACGAAAAGTTTTTTTAACGTTTTTGAACAATTAATTTGCCTTCTTCGCCGCTTGCATTTAAAGCATTGTTATACATTGCTTGCGCCGTTACGGCAGGAACAACAAATTCACCCGCGTTAGCAACTTTTACTTTATAAGTTAAAGTAGAAGTTTGCGGCCCGTAATCGCCGAAGATAACCAAGCGGTCTTCTTTATGTTCGGCAAAAGTGTAATGGCCTTGCAAGGAATCTCTAACAAAAACAAATGGGCTTGCAAACATATCAACAACAGCAACGTTGGAGATTGTTTTTCCAGTCAGAGATTTAATTTTAATTCTGACCGTTAAATCTTCGCCTGCTTTAATTTCTTTTGCGACTTCGCCTTTTTCATTTAAAAATTCTTTATAGATTTCTATTCCGTTAGAATATTTCTTCGGTGCTTGTTTATCATAACCGGATTGTTCTAAATACCAGAAGTTCCCAAGCGGTGCTTCTTTATCCGCAGAAACATCTATATTTTTACAAGATAAAGGCAATGCGGAAACACTTGTAATATCACCCTCTTTAACCTTAAGCGGTGTATCTTTACAGGTAATTTTAAATAATGTTTCAGCCGTCTTAAATTGCTGCGCATACAAGGCCAAAGCAGCCATAGAATAACTTGCGGAGAAGGTATTGTAATTATTCATAACAATATCCCTTACCATAAGTTTTAAAATTTCTTTTTCTTTCTTATTTTTTAACTGCTCGGGGAAATACTTGGCAACTATATAAATATACTTTGCATTGCGGGTTAAACTTGTGTCGTAATCGCTGTAATAAGTATATTTTTCTTTATCTTGCGGTTCATAAGATTTTATTAAATCTTGCGCTTTTTTCTTATCTTGGAGCATTTGGTATGTTGCCGCCAAATAAGCACCTTCTATATTTTGTTTGTAAGACGGCATATTTTTATCAAGATAATTTTCCAAAGAAGATAAATAAGAACCGAAACTATCACCGTCTTTTGCAAGCAAATAATGCCCGTAAACCATCAATTTCGCTTGGGAATCACTGTAAGGCACGCGAGAAATATATTTCTTTATTCTCTCCATTGCCTTATTTAAAACGGGTCTTCTGATATTGTAGCCAAGTTCTTCTGCGCTCAAGAGCAAATCGGAAACATACATTGTCAGTTCATCATCGCCGTATCCGTTATCCCACAAAGATATTGCACCTTGTTCATTTTGTCTTGATACCAATTTATCAAGCAGAACATTTAATTCTTCCTGAACTTGTTTTTGTTCTTCTTTACCTTTATTTACGCCGTAGGCCAAACGGGGGAAAACTTTACTTGAAATTTGCTCTGTGCAGCCATAAGGATAATTCTTTAGGAAAGTATCTAAAGATAAGAACAAAGCCAAAGGATTTTGGGAAACGGATAAAGTTCTGTTTTCCCTGTAAGTATATAAATCTCTAAGGACAAAATCTTTAATGGTGAACTTTTTATTTAAGTCATTTCCCATATCTATATTTACTTTGTAGGGACTTGCCGGTCTAACACTTAAACTGTATGTAGTCTTGTAAGTTTCATTTAAAGATTTCTCCTTAACGGTGGCGGTAATATCATTATTGCCGAACTTATCTAAGGCCTGAACTTTAAAGTAAATCGTTTTTTGTGCTCCTTTTGCAAGAGAAATATCTTGCTTTTCCGAACCGACGACTTTCAAACCTTCGGTAGTCTTTATTTCCGCCGTAAAATCACCTTGTGATAATTTTTCGTGTTCATTTGCAATTCTTAAGCCAACTTCAAAAATATCACCCGGGGCCGCCATACGCGGTGCCGACATATTTAAAATAACAGGTGCTTTTACCTTTACATTATTTACTTCGGAACCGACGCCTTTTTCATTAACGGCAACAGCCATAATTCTCATTGTACCGTTAAAATAATCCGGCACTTTATAGGTATAAGTTTTTGTCGTTTTTTCCGCTTGTAAAACAGAACTCCAGAAAGTTACCGGCGCTAAACGATTGCGTCTAAACTCATTTGCCAAAAGCAAATCCAGGGCACTTTCTGACGAAGTATCACCGCCTACTGCAAGGGTTTCCTTCATCACGGTAAAATCCGGTAAGAACAAATCAAGTATTTGATAAGTCCTAACATCCAGCATTTTCTTGCGGAAGAAATAATTTAACGGATTAGGTGTTCTGTATCTTGCCACTTGCAAAAGCCCTTCGCTTGAGCCAAACACAATAATTTTTGCAGGTGCGGAAGTTTTATATTCTATCTTAAGTTCTTCTCCCGGTTGAACACGCTCGGGCATTTTTAAATCAATATTTAAAGTTTTGTTTACAGGTTCAACCTTAACATATTTAACTGTATAACTGTAAGGTGAAACAAATATTTCTTCAGAAGTCATCCTTCTTGCAAAAGAAACATTTACATAAACACCGCCCTCAACCGTATTAGGAATCTTTATCTTTTGAACGGTGCTGTTTGTATCTGTTGTAAACCATTTTGAAGCATAAACATCATCGCTTTCTAGGGTAATCAATCCGACACCTGCATAAGGAGTTATAAGATTAATTTCAATTTCTTCACCCGGAATAAAGTTATCTTTATTAAGATACATAGTAAGTTGGGCATCTTTTTCTAAGTTAAAAGATGTATTGGTGTTACCTGCTACAAAGAACTCAACTTTGCTTAAACTTTCACCTGAGGAATTATATAAAACTAAAGCATATTTTCCCGGTTTATCGGTAGGCAAAACAAAATCCAAACCTTGTTTGGCTATCTCAAAATTTTGTTTGGAAATTTCTTTTTCCTGCAAAACTGTTTGATAACGATACCCATCGTATTGTTTTGTCAAAGCGGAAACATATTTTAATTCTTTTAAAACAAGGGTAAGACCTCTTAAATCAATCTTTTCAAGATTATTATTTAAAGCGATATAATTGATTTTTGCTTCCGCATTTTTATTTAAGAAAGATAAACTTGAAACTGTTTTATACCCCACAATATATTCTTGGGGGGAAATTAAAGCAGAAGCATAAGAGGAAACAGATTTAGAACTTTCCTGCTCAAAGGCCTCTGCTGTAAAGCGCATAGAGTAAGTTCCTTTGGAATATTTGTTTAAATCTATTTCAAAAGTTGTTTTTCCTTCAACATCAGTTTTTTGCGGTGTTAAAGAAATTGTTTCAGGATAAATTAAAGTCTCATCATCTTGTGAATTATCAATAAATTTATAATCACTGAAATCCTTAAAGGAGAAGGCACTGGGCACTAATCTTACTTTTCCTTTAACCTCATTACCTTGCGCGGCAGAACCATAGAGATTTTGCACTTCCACATCAACTTTAAGAGGATCCTTCGTCAAGAACCAACCTTTTGCTTTTTCCGTCGATATAGAAGAAGAAACTTTTATTTTATCTTCTTCATATTCTTCTACTTTAAAAGAAGTGTCGCTTAAGAAACTTAAATAATCCTTATCATCTTTTCTTCTAAAGTAAATATCTATAACATAATGCCCTATGGGGGAAGTTTCTTGCAATTGATAAGAAAAGTCCATCAAACCTTCTTTTGTGAGAGAAAAATCTTTCTCAAATACTTTTGTTCCGCGCGGGTCGGTGATTCTTATATTGATAGGTAAGCCTGCGGTAGTGGTCCAATTTTTATTTTTGGCAATTAAGGCAAAATCCACTTTCTCGCCGGGCAAATAAAGACCTCTGTCAGTCCAAGCAAAAACTTCCAAATCTCTGTCGTAAATATCACCGGAAACATCGTATTTAGAATAACTGACATATCTATCGCCTCTATTATAAGGAATATAATTAAAGTCATTATCCGTTTTAACAATAAAAGCAACCGGCTCTTTTTCATATTCATAGTCGGACAAATCGGGTATTTCAGCAATACCTTCATCATTTGTATATAAGGTTTTAATAACCGTTCCGTTTACGGCCAAAACTTCCACTTTGGCATTTTTTAAAGGTTTTTCTTGGGCAAGGGATACGGCATATAATTTGGATGTACCATCTTCGGCCTCTTTGTAAATTATACCTATATCGCTGACCATAATTAAACGCCTATCCTCTACTTGCCAATCGGCTTTGGCATTTACCAAAAACAAACCTTTGCCCTGTTTCATATAATCGGCCAAGTTTACAGAAGAATAATTGGGTGTTTTATAATCGGAATTAAGTTTAATATCTTTTGTAAAAACTTCACTCATATTTTTTTCATCAAAAGAGTAATTTCTGAATTGAGGATTTTTTATATTCCCATAAGTTTGAGAAATCAAGTGATTAATTTGATTGGGTAGAATACGTGCAAGTGTAACAGTAAATTTATCTACTCCCAAACTAACCATATTTAAAACTTTACTGCTGCTTAAAGGAATAATTGCGCCATCACCCATAATAGAAATTTCTTTAGGATATTGCGGCACTCTTACGCTTGATTCTTGTTCTTTTGTTATTGTAAAACCACTTTGAGAAACTATAACCGGTTTTACTTTGACATAAATATTGTATTCGGATTTCTCGTCGTTAAAATCGAACTTAAAGGAGTGTATATTAGTTTCTTCTTCCGCAACAACTTGTTCTAATGGAAGTTTTTTTGCCGTATTTAAAACTTTAGTTGTAATTTTAGTTCCTTTTTTTACTAAATAAGCATCAACTTTATCTTTTAATTGTTTTGAATCGACATAGTCGGAAAATTCTATAACAAGCAATTGTTCGGGGACATTTTTTTCATTTTTCTGCACGGTAGCCGCGATGTCAATTATTTTAAAATATTTACTTTGTGAAGGTATATTAATAGAAGAACGCTTTGTTTCTTTATTATGTTTTATTTCCAAATTTGCTACTTGTTCTTTGGGTAAAATTGAAACATTTTCATATTTGATAAAGGCATATCTTTTATAAGTATCAAAAGTAATTTGCGGAGTAAGGGCTTTTTTATCCAAAGTCAAAGAAACTCCTTTGGCAAACTTTTTTTCGTCTAAAGGATAGGTAGCAAAAACCTTTGCATTTATATCAAATTTCTTCTTTTGCGTATAATCTTTATCAAGGGATAATTTTTCAATAATTATTGAATTATCGGGAGTTGTAAAAGTTAATTTTGTTTTATCTACTTTAACTTCCGGTGCTATTAAATCTTTACTTATGGTAACGGTATATTTCTGTTCAGGCAACCAATCTTTTTGGGGGGTAAAAACAAGTCTGCTTCCGCCATGCGCAAACCAAGTTCCGCTTCTTTCAGGTGTCATTGTTATTAAAGAAGAAACATCTTTATCCTGATACTCAAAAGCAATAAATTCGTTTCCGTCTCTTGAAGTATCAGAAAAATCACAATCTTCTTCGCAATCACTATCCCAAGAAGAGCCGGAACTTTCGTTTCCTTCTTTCGCGGAAATATTTAAAGTAGGAATAGGACGTAAAATAGTTTCTCCATTTGAGTTAATAAAAGCATTTCTTGATGTAAGAGGTTCAACTTCAAGAACAATTGTATTATCTTTCGGGGTAAGGCCTGCGTTCCTATCTAAATTAACGGGTTTATCTTGATGTATATTAATCCAAGTTAAACCAACGATAACAAGTAAAATAAATGCCATTAAAACGTAAAATAAATTGTTTTTGTTTAATAATTTTTTCATAAAAAATCTCCTTTAACATTTAAAGTATAGCAAATTATAAAAATCAGAAAAAGACTTTAAAAAATCAAAGAAAAGCATATACTTATGCATAAGTGGTGCCATTGCAAAACATAGCGCCTTTATGTATAATTTAATAGATTATATATGCCTAATATAAAGGGGAAAAGTATGTTAAAGAACAAAAAAGCGTTTACATTAATTGAGATACTAGTAGTAGTTCTCGTGCTTGGTGTGTTAGCGGCAATTGCTTTACCTTTGTACCAGCGTTCCGTCTACAAAGCACACTATAGCAATTTAATGCCCGCAGCAAGAGCAGTAGCAAACGGAAATGAAATATTCTATCTCACACATCATGATTACACAACAAATATCAACGACCTAGATGTGTCGGTTGTCAGTGGATTACCTCCAGAAAACTCTTACAACTTAGTTAATGATGAAAATTATGCCTATGTATCGGTTTCTCATATAAGTTTGCCTTATAACCACCATCTTGTGTTTCAGAAAAACAGTCCTAACTTTCCGGGTGAAACCCATTGCGAAGCCGCCGCTGATAATGAGAAAGCAAATTGGCTTTGTAAAAGTGGTCTAAACGGAGTTTTACTTGGTGGTGGCATAAGCACAGGTTATAACTCTTATATTATTGACGGTGCCGGCAACGGTACCGCGTCTGCTTTGTCTGAAAGGCTGGCAAATATTTCTTGCGCAGATAATGAAAGCAGCGGCAAGAAATCTTGCGATGTAACAGTAAATAATTCCAAAAGTGTTACAAAAACCACTTGTACCGATAAGACAAAAATCTCTACTTGTACTTATACAACCTATAATGACGACGGTTCACAGAACATTTGCTATGGTTCGCGTGCAAGTCTTGTAGATGGGGAATGTATCGCCGACAAAAAAGGGACTTATGGAAGAGATTATGACGAAAATGGAAATTATACAGACCACTTGTGTAATAACTATGTTTCAGGCAGTGGATGCCAAGCCTTAGGTGATGAAATGTATGATGAAGACGGTACCCACCTTGCCGCTAAAAACCGCTACTGCATAGAATGGGATTCTCAAGGCAGATGCATTTCTTATCAACAAAACAAAGGTAATGACCATATGGCCACTTTTGAGGATAATCACAAAGTTTGGGTTCGCGCTGATTGTGGCATTATTGACGAAGACGGCAACTGCTTATCTTATACCGGCGGGCGCGTTGAAGAATGGGATTATGACGAACAAGGCAGAACTTCTACTTACAGAGATAATACCTGCACTTCAATGAATGCCTCTATGGAATGTAGCGAATATAGTAATTATAAAACCACAAATTACGATTATAATCAAGACGGCAGCAGAAAAGAAACTACTTGTCAATCTTCTACCCCAAACGGAACTTGTAGCAAAACAACAGAAAAGAATTATAATAGTCAAGGTAAACAGGTTGACGGCTTTGAATATTCTTGTAAAACTTGGGGTTCAAACGGTCAATGCTCAGTTTATAAGAACTCTTCAGATAACCAGTTTACCTATAATGATCAAGGTAAGGAACTTACTCATACCGTTACTAATTGTAATGCTTACAATTCCCAAAATGAATGTACTAAATATGGTGGCGGAAGAGGAACTTATAGCGAATATGACGATAATGGCACAACACAAACATCCAAAACAACCATACAGTGCAATTCTTACACCGATTCCGGTTGTACCAGTTGGACCGTTACCAGAACACCTTATGTTAACGGCAAAGAAGATGCCGCAAACAAAACAACAAACAATGATTGCCATAGGGTAAATATGACAAACGGTCAGTGTTTGGATTAATCTCGTATAAGAGATTTGATTTTAAACCCGCCTTTTTAAGGCGGGTTTTTTATTTTACCAAATACCCTTAAAATTTATCCTTAAAGTTTGTATAATCTTAAATATAGAATCTTTGGAGGTTTTATGAACGAAGAACAGACAGAAGAACTTGTTACTGCTTCTCTTTTTGAAAGAGTTGTTGCTTTTGTTATAGATTTAGCACTTTTTAATTTTCTCTTAATAGTATTAGGACATATCCTCATTAGACTAGGTTTAATAAATAACCAAAATACTTTAAGTATTTTAGTTTCTGTTTTTTATTTTGTATTTTTTGTTTATCTTGTTTTGTTTACGGCAAAAGGTAAAACTTTTGGCAAAATGCTCGTAGGTATAGAAGTTGTAAATAAAGACGGAAAAAGCAATTTAACTCTTAAACAAAGTCTTTTTAGAGTACTTGGCTATATCCTTAATTTCATTACACTTTCCGGTGGCTTTTTACTTGGCTTTTTTAATCAACAGAACAGAACCTTACCCGATTTTTTAGCTTCTAGTATAGTCATCAGCACAAGGAAGAAAAGTTCTTCAGAAGAAATTGCTTTTTCAATTTTGGGCACTATTACTATCTGTGCATTTATCTTACTTGCTTATTATATTTTCTTTAAAGCACCTTCACCCTTTGACCAGAAAAAACTTGCCCTGGCAAAAACACAACTTGAAAATCTCGCCTATTTAGAAGAACTTCATAAAGAAAATTTCGGTTATTATACCGAAGATTTAAGACGCTTATCTTTAATCAGCGGAGACGGCGTCCAGTTAAACCGTGATTTACAAAATGCTTTCAGAAGACTTGGTTTTAAAATAGGTTTAAGTGCAGATAAGCGCTCTTATAGAATTGAGGGGTATGCTAAAGACAGCAAAGAAACTTTAGTCTTTAAAGAGAAATAAATATGAAACGCCTTGAACAAGAATATAAATGGCAAGTTCCCTGTAAGGCCTTTTTTAAACTTTTTAGGAAGGCCTTTTGCCAAAACACACAAGTTGATAATATCAGTCGCTACTCAATAACGGATAAATATTACGACGATAATTCTTGCTCTTTAAGTCGCGCGCAAAGTGCTTTAAGATTACGCAAATCAAATAAACAATATGAGTTTACCTTAAAAACAAAAGGTAAAAGCAAAAACGGTCTTGCTTCAAGAAGCGAACTCACTTTGAAAATTGCTGCACAAACCGCACAAGGTGCTTTAAAAGAATTTAAAACTCTTGCTACCCAAAATATTAAAAAAATAAAGGATTTACATTTGCTTTTCACTATCAAAAACAAAAGGCAGGCGCTTGATATTAAAACACAAACTTTCAGCGCACAAGCCGTTTTTGACGATTGTAATATTTGCACTACAAAAAAAACTATAAAACTTTATGAAATTGAACTAGAGTTTTCTGACGGTAATTTTAACGATTTCAAAAAATTCTGCCAAAAAGTTTCTTTAGAAACGAAAGTTGAACCTTGCGCCATTTCCAAAGTAGCAACGGCAGTAGCAAATTTATGATAAGTATTTTTTATGCTCTTATTTTAGGTTTACTGACACCGGGCAGTGCACAAATTTTTAATGGGCAATATCTTAAAGGTTCTTTATTTGTGGCATTTTTTTTACTCGGTAAAAGTGCAATTTTACCTTTACTAATCAGGGCCATCAAATTTAAAGAAAAACAAAAAGTATTAAAATTTATTTACGATTTTAATATAGTTTACGCCGCCTTTATAATTGTTGCTATTATTGACGGCGTTATCGGTTCTCTTAAGACGGAACACTCTTTAAAAATAACTTTTATTTCTTTACTGCTTGCAATATTTGTTATAAATGCGGCAAAACAGTTAAGAAATAAATTTATTGTTTATGCTTTAAGCGGAAGAGACGATATTTTTGATTATCTTTACCCGCCAATAAAAAAATAAGGAAAAATAATATGGCAGAAAACATTTACGAAATTGAAGGCGATAAACTTTTAAAATCCGGCGATACTGAAGAAGCAATAGAATCTTATACCCAAGCCATAAAACAAGAGCCACACAATGCAAAACTTTATTTAAAGAGAGCCGCTGCCGAAGATATTGAAGGTATGGCAGATGAATTTTTTGAAGATTACACTAAAGCGACCAAACTTGCACCAAATACAGCAGAATTTTATTATGCCAAAAGCCATTTAACTTATTCCTTTAGTGATGAAGAGTCTGATAATAACTTTACTCCTTCTAAAGAAGAAAAATTAGAAGCCCTTGACTATGCAAATAAAGCCATAGAACTTGATCCCTATTATGCCGCCGCTTATGACTGGCGCGCATTTTTGAAAAAAGAATTAGAAGATTATCAAGGGGCTTTGGAAGAACACAATAAAGCAATAGAATTAACAAACGATTATTACAATTATTATTTTTTCAGAGGGGAAACTTACCTAAAATTAAAAGACTACGGCGCCGCCATACAAGACTATACAAAAGCCATAGGACTTAACCCTAATTGTTCCATAGCATATAATCAAAGAAGTTTTGCCAAAAAGAAAATAGGCGATACTATCGGAGCAAACGAAGATTCAAAAAAAGTAAAGCAATTAGGTGTATTTAAAATTTATAATCTACCTAAATTTCTTATTATTAAACTTCTTATACAATTTATAGTCTTGCCGATAATATTATTTTTGGGAATTCGATTTATTCTTTCATCTACGCCTGAAATACCTGCAGATTTATTTATATTATTCACTTGTATTGCAATTCTTATTGGTATAATTTTTATGAAATGACTGATTATATTATCTTATCTTTAATAATGTTTGTAGCCGGTTTTGTTGATTGCCTGGCAGGTGGCGGGGGAATAATAAGACTTCCTGCTTTTTTATCTTTCGGTGTTCCGCCGGAGTTCGTGCTTGGCACAAATAAATTAACTTCGGTTATGGGGGCGGCGGTTTCGGCCTGGCAATTTAGACCGAACATAAAAATCAGCCGCAAACTTATTTTACAACTTTCAATAATCGCTTTCATCTTTGCCGCAGCAGGCGCACTTTTAAGCCGTCTTGTTCCACCTGAAAACTTAAAATTTTTAATTTTAATAATTATTCCTTTAAGTGCTTATTTTGTAATAGCCTCAAAGCATTTTGGGCAAAAATCAACACGCTTAAAAGTGGGGGTAAAAAAGAGCATAAAAAATGCCCGCAAAATTACGGTTTTCGGATCACTTTACGACGGTTTTCTAGGACCGGGAACAGGAACTTTTTTTGCTGTGTTTTTCAGCAAATATTGCGGGTTTAATTTGCTTGCTTCAACCGGTCTTGCTAAAGTTTTGAATTTTTCTTCTAATTTATTTGCTATGTTTGTGTTTCTAGCACTCGGCGCGGTTAAAATAAAACTTGCTTTATGTATGGGAGTTTTTACTATTCTTGGTAGCAGTTTTGGCGTTTATATCGGCAAGAAAAAAGGCACCAAAGTTATTAAACCTTTAATTATTCTTGTTTGTTGTGTTATTACGTTAAAAATAATTCTCGGCAAATAAGTTATAATATTTAGTAGAGATGTTTTTTAATAAAGCAGGAGTATAAATATGCCCGTAGCGGAATATATAAAAAGTGGAAAAGAAAAACTTGATAATAAAAAATACAGAGAAGCAATTTTCGATTTTAATAATGCCCTAACTTTTGACCCTAACAACACAGAATCTTTGATTTTGCGCGGTATTTCCAAGGCGGGACTTGGCAATAAACAAGAAAGCATTAACGATTTTAACAAAGCCCTCAAAATTGACCCCCAAAACACTCTTGCTTTGACTAATCGCGGTATTTCCAAAGAAGAACAGGGCAAACATCAGGAAGCCATTGAAGATTTTAATCAAGCCCTAAAAATTGATCCGAACAATATCCTTGCTTTAAACAATCGCGGTATTTCCTACAATGAATTAAAAAAGCACGAAGAAGCCATTGCCGATTATAATAAAATTCTTAAACTTGACCCTAGTTATACAAACGCCTATTTTAACCGCGCACTTGCGAGAATGGATATGGGAACCCACAATCTTGCAATTGAGGATTTAGATAAAGTTATTCAAACCGATCCCGAAGATTTACAGGCGTATTACCAACGCGCCATTGCTTATAGCGAACTTGAGCAATTTTCTAAAGCAATAGAAGATTACAATAAAATTCTTGAAACAGATCCCAATGTAGATACTTACACTAACCGCGCGCTTGCTCAAATGAACTTAAATAATTATCAAGAAGCAACTGCCGACTTAAATAAAGCCATTGAACTTGACCAGGAATTTGCTTGGAGTTATTATTGGCGTGGAATTGTCAAAGAAAAACAAAATAACTATCACGAAGCCATAGACGATTTTACAAGGGCGATTTCTCTTGACCAAAACAATGCGGATTTTTTTCAAGAACGTGCTATCACTAAAGCAGGGCTTAATCAAACTAAGGAAGCACTTAAAGATTTAGACAGAGCCGTTGAACTTGACCAAAACAATATGCTTTCCTATTTCTACCGTATAATTTTTAATTTTGATATAAATAGACAATTACCGGAAGAAGATTGCCAAAAAATCGTTGCGCTTGCGCCCGATAGTGTTGAAGCATATTTTATCTACGGTCTTACAAAAGAATTAAGCACAGATTTTTTTGGCGCAATAAAAATTTACAACGAAGTTATGAAACTTGTTCCTCAGAACTCATTTATTTACGAAAAATGTAAAAAACAAAAGATATCACTTGTGCGCAGATGTATAGCACTGCTTATAGTTATTGCAAGCATTATATTCTTATTCGTAAAATTTAGTTAAAATAAGTATTTATATATCAAAAAATTTTGCTATAATTTAATTAACAAATTATTAAGATTATTTAAGGAGGGTATTATATGGCTTATAAAGTAAATCCGGAAATCTGCGTTAACTGCGGTGCATGCGAAAGCGCTTGCCCTGTTGGTGCAATCAGCGAAAAAGACGGAAAAAGAAACATTGATGCAACAAAGTGTGTAGGTTGCGGTTCTTGCGCCGGCACCTGCCCTGTAAGTGCAATCAATCAAGACTAATTATTTTTGAAAAATATAAATCCCTGCTTATTATTAGGCGGGGGTTTTTTATTGTAAAACAAAACCCCCGCTTCTAATTGAAGCGGGGGGAAATTTACTTCTTTTTATTTGCTATTAATTGCCGATGTAGCAACCGTTGATATCGTGGTTTGCATCGTGGTTGATACCTGCTTGTGCAGGACAGCGGCAACATTCAAGATCTGAATCATATTCCGTATCAGATATCAAACAACCGCAACTGCAAGTATTTGTATCAAAGTAACCTACACCTTTACACATCTTTTGCGTACAACCGTTGGTTTGGTCATAAGGACCCCATGTTGAATAACCGTCAGTCTGGTCGCATAAGCATGTTCCGCAGTGTTCATTCCATGTGCTACCGGGCGGGCATTTACGACAAGTTTTGGTAGAATCATACCAAACTGTTCCCGTCGGACATGCACACGTTGCATTTACTACTGTGCCTTGATAAGATTCGCTCGTTCTAGGACCGGTGCCTGTCGGACATAAGCATCTTCCATTCATATTGCTTGCTCCGCTAAATACGTTTGCTCCGTTATACTTTATTCCATTTACTGTTTGAACAAGTCCTGGGCATGCATTATTAAGTGTCCAACCATAGGTCCCTTCAGGGCAACATCCTCTTCCGTATATTGTATTGGAACCAGAGAAATAAGTAGATCCCCATCCTGCATTATTACAAGAATGATAACTTGACGAAGCCGTATTGTTATTTACAGCACCATATCTTGTATACTGTTCTCCAGCAGCACATATACATCTTCCACCGTCTTTTCCTGTTCCACTTACCCATTCCATACCATCAGGACAATGGCAGGTTGCATAACTTGATACTCCGCCTGTTTGGTCTCTTGTTGTATTGGCGGGACATCTGCATAAACTGCCTTCGGCTATATAATCACCTACGTAACCTAAAGCAGAACCGGCAGGACATTCGCATTTATTTGTTTCGGTATTCCATATCATACCAGTCTTACAATAACATGGCGTGCTTCCTATCCGTTGACCACCATAAGTGGCATTTTGCGGGCCTGAATC
>DBYY01000005.1 GCA_002311025.1 Candidatus Proelusimicrobium tauri | reverse complement strand
AACGCTTGCGTCCCTACCGTAGGACTTATTAATAATAAGCCAAGGACATTTTTTGCTTTATTTTCTGCTATTGCCTTTATATCAGGCTTCCATTTACACCAGATTCTCTTCTTCCAGTTTCCTAAATCTTCTTCCTCCGTTTGAACCCAGTTTTGCTTGATGTTACAACCTACAACACCTGTCTCTTCATCATATATGTGGCTATCTCCCATGTTGTATGTCTCTTTGTATTCATTATATTTCATCTCAATAAAATCGGCGAAAGTTAAATCTGTTGTTTCATTCGTTCCATCAAAATCACCGGGAGTTATTACCGGGGCGATACAGGCGTTTAACGTCATCTTTTCGTACATATTTATGAGGCTACGGTCATTTTTACCGCTTTTAGCATAATTATCATACTGCTCTTCTACCTCTTCGCATAGTTTTTCTATTCTGCCATTAAATCTTTTAACTTTATTTTCAAAAATATTTAAAGTATACACTAAATACTGGTTTTCTAGCTTTTCGTAAATGGCTTTCTTTGCTAAATAATTTTCATACATATCATACACTTTTTTTTGCGCCATAGAAATAAAAACATCAAAATCAGTTTGATCGCTTACTTTTAATTCTGTATTATCCATTCCGAATAGTTCGTCAATTTTTTTGTTATATGTTTCATCATTTTTTTCTAACTGTTTAGTAATGATTTTTTGGAAATCTTTTAAGTTTTTATAAACGATATTATTTTGATTATATTGATTTAAGAGTCTATCTTCTTCATTACCGGCATTTGCCCAACGTTCTTCATATTCCTTCCAATATTTTTCTAATTTAAAAAAATCTTCCGTTGAGGTAATTTCTTCTTTAAGATTCTCATATAATTCTTCTCGCGCTTTTTTTGTTTTTCTTTTTAATTTTTGATTTTCGGATTGTTCTAGTTCTTTTAGAAGAAGGATTTCTTCTTTTTTACGCGCTGACATTATTGGTTCTAAAATTTTCCAAGCGATATAATCTTCCTGCTGGGTTTCTAATGTTGCTACTTCGGCATTTAGTCTTTTAACATCTTGATTATACTTTTCCAAAGTATCAAATAGTTCATTTTCCTTATAATTTGTTTCTTCCTGTTGTCTTTGAAGTTCTTCTCTAAATGAAATAAGGATGTCGAGAGAATATACAAAATCCTCATAATCCTGTCCTGCTTTTACATAGTTTTCTAGGGCTTGTTCATAACGTCTTTGTAAAGAAAGATTTTTAGTGTTTTGAGTTTGTTTTTTGTATAAAGTATTAAGAGAAGTATTTATTTCTTCTCTTTCTTTTTCAAAAATTTTTCCCAAAGAAGATGCTTTTATTACGCCGGCAAAGGTTTGTGAGGATAAATTAAACAACATTACAAAAGTTATAAATAAGGAAATGATTCTCTGTATTGCCATAGGTGGCCTCCTATTAATAATTATACGGGTTTATTGATATATGAACAAGGGTCAAAGGTCCTATTTCTAATCTAGGACCTTTTTATTTATATGAGAAAAGAGTTAATTATTTTATACTCTTGTATAAAGCAACCTGTTTTTTAACCATTAAGTTTATATCAAACTTTTTTAAGTCTAGAGTAGAGAAAGTAAAATTACCTTCTATAATATCTAAAATACTTTTTGCTGCTTTTTGAGGATTTTTAGGGGGAATTAAAAAGCCGTTTTTTGAATTGTTTAAAACTTCTTTAATTCCGCCGACATCATAACATACTGCCGGCACTTGCATAAAAAGTGCTTCCAATAAAGCCATCGGTAAGCCTTCTCTTACTGAAGTAAGCATAAAGACATCCGCTATGACCAGCAACTTTTCGATATCGTGTCTTTCACCGATAAGTTTAAAATTATTTTCAAGTTTAAATTGTTTTACTAAAGTTTCTGTTTCTTTTCTTAATGGTCCTTCACCTGTATATAAAAAAACCGCTTTAGGGTATTTTGGGCACACTATTTTGGCAATTTTTACGCTTTCAAGAGGGGCTTTTTCCGGTTTTAAATTGGCAACCTGTAAGATGATTTTATTATCTTTTTTAAGGTTCAGTTCTTTTAAAAAATTTTCCTTATCAAAACTTAAATTTTCTTTCGTTTTTACTACGACACCTGCTCTTATTAAAACGGCTTTCTTTTTATTTGTTATTTTATATTTTAAAGCAGTTTGTAAATCTTTTTCTGAAACAAAGACCATTTTATCCGCAAAGAAGGCGGCAAAGAGTTCAATAAAGATATAAAAATACTTTTTTATCGGGTTTTGTCCTTCATAAAAGACAAAACCGTGCGTTGTATGAATTATTTTTGCCTTTGTAAAAATTTTGGCTGCAATGCGGCCTAGAATACCTGCTTTTGGGCAATTAGTATGAACAATATCTGGATTAATTTTCTTTAGAGTTGTAACAATCTGCTTAAAAGCGATTAAATCTTTTATAGGGTTAATTTGACGGACTAAAGAAGGAATAAAAAACAAATTTTTAATATCTTTTTTTACTTTTCCGTCTAAAGAACCGCCCTTACCACACAAAAGATAAGTTTCAAATTCTTTTTTGGGCAGATTATTAACGCTGTATAGAACACTTTTTTGCGCTCCGCCCAGTTGCAGTTGGGTTATTATGAAGGCGATTTTTCGCTTTGCCATATATTTGAAACCTCAAAATCAGGATAATAATACTTTAAAGTTTCTTTGTAGGTTTTGCCTTGTTTTACAAAATTAACAAGTCCGTCAACACATAATCCCTTGCCGGAACCAGTATCTGTGCCCAAAAACAAGTATTCTTTGCCTTTATTAACGGGAATATAGAAGAAAAAGTCCGAACGTAAAGTTCCAAGAGAGAGTATCTGATTGGCTTGTGTAAAAGGTAAATTGACTTCTTTTTTTGCGGTTTTAAAGAGGATTTCTTCTATTCTGCCATAATCATCCATTTTTGTGGGTAAAAACTCTTTAAACGCAAAATTAAGACGCGTTTGCATATCTTTTAAGGGTAGCATATAAATCCATTTAACACGCGCCCATTGTGTAGGATCTTGCGGAGCGCTTATTAAATCTTTTGGCGGATTGGAAATCATATATTTAAACAAATTAAGGGGGGAGAAGGTATAATCAATTTTTTCTTCCGTATTTTTTACCCCGTTAGCCGTCAAATAAGAGCAAGATTGATAAACTTGCACTTCCGCAGGGGATGCTGTTTCCTTCTCAACCAAAATTTGGTCTTTTGTTTTATTTACGGCTTCAAGATTTTTGCCGGTCTGCATATTTATACCGCCGTAGTAAAATTCTTTTGTATTATCCGCTAAGTCAAAAATAGCATTTTGACTTTGGATAAGTGCATTGATTATTTGTGTTCTTAAAACTATGGCGAGGGCTTCTAAAACTTCGGAGTTTTTTTGTCCTTTTGAAAGATGGGTTAAAGCGGAAGGTAAAATGTCTTCAATCGTAGTAAAATTGATTAACTGCATACCGTTTTGATTAGGAACAACAAGTAAAGTTCCTTTAAGTTCCTTATCGCCTAAATTAGTAGCAAAGATATTATCGGTTATGGGTTCTTTTATTAAGAAAGTTGCACCGTTATTTTGCATTTTAATAGCAAAGGGTCTTTTGGTAGAAAATTCTTTATGTCCCCATTTGTTATTTATATCTACGGAAGTTGTTTCGGGGTTAAAAGTAATAGTTTTGGGATTAAGGGCCTTACCTGATAAAATTGTTCCGAGTTTTTCATCTTCCACAACGAAATCTTGCCCTGCGGTAAACATAAATTCTTTTATATTTTCAGGGTCACCTTCTTTATTACTAAATAAACCTAAGCGCACGATAGAACTTTCAATAGAAGAAGGCTCTTTGCTATAAAGATCGTCAAGTTTTGTATAGAAGAGATAAGCACTTGGTCTGTTTTTCAAATATTTAGATAATTTTTTTGTTTTATCTAAAGCGAATTTATCTTGCGAATCAAGTATTAAAATATTGGCGAAAGATTGCCAAGCGGGTATAAACTCTTTTAATTTCTCCTGTGTTAAGCCATAATAAATGAGGGCGGGATAATTGTTATTATCGTGAATAAGCGCTTGAGATAAAAGGGTTTGTGCGCTTTTGTAAGATTTTTTATCAAAAAGCACTCTTCCGATAAGATAAGCCGCATGAGAGATTGCATAAGGGTCGGAAGAATAAATATTTTCAAGTAAAGAGGGAATTTCTTTATATTTTTTAGCAAAAAAAGCGGAAGTCGCAAGAGCAAGTTTTGCACTGTAAATATATTCAAAATCTGCCGTTAAAAAGAGTAGTTTTTGATATTCTTTTTCCGCTTGGGTATAATTATTTTGCGCGGCATATATCCAAATTTTTATTAATTGGTAAACAGGCTCTTCTTCTTCGTTTTTAATTTCTATTGCTTTATCTATATATTTTAAAGCCTGTTGATAAGAACCTTGCTGTAAATAAATTAAAGCCATATTGGCTAATGCCTCATCGGTAGCATTTTCCTCTAAAAGGCTCAAAGTTTGTTCTGTTTTACCCTGACGGTATAAATCAAAGGCCTCTTTTAAAGCAGGATTATTTTCATAAAATAAGACCGATTTTCTTAAAACATCTTCATTTAATTTAATATCCGGCAATTTGTTTACCTCAAGTAAAGTTTCCTGTTTTGAGGGGGAAATTTCATTTTCTTCTTCAATAGGTTCTTCTTGTTGTTGATATTGCGGAGTGCGTAAAGCAAAATCCTTTTGGGCGGTAATTTCCGCAAGGCTTTGCGCTTGTAAGAAAACAGTGCTGATTAAGAAAATAAAAGATATGAATAATTTTTTCATAAAATCTCCTAAATTACATTTTGAAATCTTTACCAAGATATAAGGAACGGGCTTTTTCGTCGTTCAATAGTTTTTCCGGTGCGCCTTCTACTAGAATTTTACCGTCGTAAATTAAATAAGCACGTTGGGTTAAAGGTAAAGTTTCACGCACATTATGGTCCGTAATTAAGACGCCTATTCCTTTATCTCTTAATTTAAAAATCATTTGACGCAGTTCTGAAACGGTTATCGGATCAATACCTACGAAAGGTTCATCAAGCAAAATAATTTTAGGATTGCTTATCATACATCTTGCAATTTCCATACGGCGTTTTTCTCCGCCGGATAAACTCCACGCTTTTTGTTTGGCAAGTTTTGTAAGACCGAATTCTTCTAAAAGAGAAGCAACTTTTTCTTTTTGTTTTTGCTTGTTCGGTTCAATTCTTTCAATAATGGCAAGTAAATTATTTTCTACGGTTAAACCTCTAAAGATAGTAGGTTCTTGGGCAAGATAGCCAAGTCCGTAGCGGGAACGTTCATACATCGGTAAAGCGGTAACTTCTTTCCCGTCAATAAAAACTTTACCGCTGGTTGGCTTAATAAAACCTACCATCATATAAAAACTTGTTGTTTTGCCTGCTCCGTTTGGACCAAGTAACCCCACAATTTCGCCGGAGTTAACAACAAGATTAACTCCCTTAACGACTTTTCTGTCTTTATAAACTTTTTCTATATTTTCCGATTTAAGTTCCATAAAATTTTATCCTATTTTTTAGATGTTACCTGTTTTATTTTCTCAAAATCACTTGCTAAAGTAATCCATCCGGCAACATTTCCTTGTGCCTTAAAAATACCTTTTTTTGTATCGGCTGTCATTTTATCGGCCTGTAAAGCATAATCACCGTCTACACCAAAACCCCACAAGACGGGTCTTTTACCAAAAACTTCCAAAAAACCGCTTTGAGTATTAAAAGCAATACTATCACCGTAAATTGTATTATTCAAATCGTTTAATTCGGCATAAGAGGAAATATTTATTTGATCTTCCTTTTTATCGAAATCAATTCTATCCCCAAAAATGCTAAAAGTATTATTTGGAGTTTTATAAATACCTTCAACCTGTTTACCTGTTTTACCAAAGGCGTAACCCTTTAAGGTTTTATTGTTATAAAAAATTTTTTCGGCTTTTATTTGTATAAAAGAATCCGGTAAAGTTTGGCTTGCGGTAATATTACCTTTTAAAAGATAAGTGTCTTGTTTTCTTTGAGATAGAGCATAATCTGCTTTTAAGGAATATATTTCATTTGAGTAAGATACATTTCCTATAAACTCTTCTTCCTCTTTATCTCTGTTTATAAGCCATCTATCACTTTGCACGCTACCGCCGAGAAGAGCACTTAAATCTTCCTCAGCGAAGGCAAAAGAGGCAAAGCAAAGCATGAAGATAAAAAATATCTTAATTTTCATTTAAGGCCTCCTGTAAAGTGAGCGGAGCCGGCTGAAAATCCTGCATTTCTTTAGGAAGATTAGTTTTTTGTTTAAAAAGTTCTATTTGACTAAAATCTTGATTTGCTTTAAAACCTTTGGCATTAAGGGTTGTTTTACCTCTTTTCATTTTTATAGGAGTAACGGACCAGGATTCCTTTTTATTTGTATCATAATAGACTTCTTTAGTGTTTATTTTTATGCTTTGTGGCAAGGAAGATATTTGGACGTCACCCGTCAAAATAATTAAATTTTTTGAAATATCATACCATCCTTCTTTTGCTTTTAAAGTACTGTCTTGGGTGCCTTCCTTGCTGTAAATTAATACCGGATCATAAAGACGGACTTGATTTTGGACATCAAAAAACTCTGCCTTATCCGCGCTTAAACTCCAATCGTTTTGTGCGCTTTGATTTTGGCTTATTATCACTTTGGTCGCTTGTTGTTGCGGACCTGTTTCTAAAGGCGTTTGCGCTTTATTAGAATTACAGGCAACAAAACAAGCAAGTAAAAGAAATAAAACTATTTTCATTTTTATTAATAAGAACCTTTCCTTATTTTAGCCATGGCGTAATCTCCATGGGAATATTTCTTTTATGATAAGGATTTTCTAAATTATCTGCTATATAGGAAAAAGCAAAAAACATTACGCCTAGTATTGCGTAAATTATTAGTAAAATTTTTATATGTCTTTTTATTAAATCTTTTTCCATTTTTTAACTAAATTATCTATTTGTCTTGTCTGCTCAAGCAGAGTTTTAACTTCTTTAAAATCTAAAGAATTTGCGCTGTCTGAAAGGGCTTTTGAGGGGTCCTCATGTGCTTCAAAAAAGATGCCTGCAATACCAAGTGCGCTTGCGCTTCTTCCAAGCGCCATAGCAAAACTTTTATCTCCGCCGGTTCTTTCAAGACCTGTTGGTTTTTGCATAGAATGTGTTAAATCAAAGATAACAGGATATCCGGTTTTTTTCATAATTTCCAGCGAGCGCATATCTACCACTAAATCACCGTAGCCAAAGCAAGAACCTCTTTCGGTCAAAAGAATATTAGTATTTCCGCAAGCCTCTATTTTTTTAATAGCGTGTGTTATTGCTTGCGGTGCTAAAAATTGACCTTTTTTGATATTGATAATTTTGCCTGTTCTTGCTGCTGCTATAAGTAAGTCTGTCTGACGGCATAAAAATGCGGGAATTTGCAAAATATCTGCCACCTCCGCAGCGACTTCTGCTTGCCAAGGTTCGTGAATATCTGTTAAAACAGGCAGTTTAAAGGTATTTTTTGCTTCTTCAAGAATATTTAGGCCATCGTCAATACCTGGCCCTCTAAATGCTTGCAAAGTAGAGCGGTTTGCCTTATCAAAAGAGGCTTTTAAAATAAAATTCTCTTTTACCAAACTTTTTAATTTTTTAGCGGTTTTTAAATAATTTTCCCTAGATTCAATAACGCAAGTTCCGCCGATAAAAACTAAAGGTAAATTATTTGCTATTTTGATATTGCCTACTTTAATTGTTTTCATAATTATTTAACCTTTTTAAATTTCTTTGCTGCTTTTATAAGTCCGTCAAAAAGCGGATGCGGTTTTTGCGGACGGCTTGCAAATTCAGGATGGAATTGCGCTGCGATAAAATAAGGATGGTTTTTATGTTCAACAATTTCCGGCAAAACGCCTTTATGCCAAGCGCTGACTATAAGACCGTGCTTTTCAAGCAAAGGAACATAAGCGGTGTTATATTCATAGCGGTGACGATGGCGTTCAAAAATGGTCGTTTTTTTATACAGTTTATAAGCAAGGGTTCCTTTTTTTACAGTTGCTTCATAATTGCCAAGACGCATTGTTCCGCCGAGATTTTTAACCTGTTTTTGTTCTTCCATCATAGTTATAACGGGGTTATCTGTGGAAGGGTCAAACTCAATAGAATCTGCTTTAAGTTTAGCAAGATTTCTTGCCGTTTCAATAACGCTGCATTGCATACCCAAACAAATACCCAAAAAAGGCATTTTATGTTCTCTTGCATATTTAATTGCTTCGATCTTACCTGATATTCCGCGTTTACCGAAACCGCCGGGAACCACTACGGCAGAAACATCTTTTAAAGCATTTTTTATGTCATCCTTTTGAGTGTTTACATATTTAACTTTTACGGCAACCTGATTAGACATACCTGCAAGTCTCAAAGATTCCGCAACGGATTTATAAGCATCGGGGAGTTCTGCATATTTGCCGGCAATAGCAACGGTAATTTGTTTCTTTAAAGAAGTTGCCTTATTTATAAACTTAAACCAACTACCGTCATTTTTGGCTTTAGGTTTAAGTTCAAGTCTTTTGATAATTAAATCTGTTAAACCCTGTTCTTCAAATTTTTCCGGTAATTGGTAAATGGAAGGAACATCTCTTGCTTCAATTACGGCATTAGGTTCAACACTGCAGAAAAGGGATAATTTGTTTTTCATACTTTGGGAAATCGGGTGTTCCGTTCTGCAGATAAGGACATCGGGTTCAATACCGATTTCTCTAAGTTTATTAACGGAGTGTTGCGTCGGTTTTGTTTTTAATTCGTCGGCTGAGGCAATATAGGGCAAAAGGGTTGCGTGAACTGTCATTACATTTTGGCGTCCTTTTTCCGTTCTAAATTGTCTTGCCGCTTCAAGGAAGGGCAAACTTTCAATATCACCGACCGTTCCACCGATTTCAATAATAGTTATGTCAAAATCATTTTCAAAGGGGATAAATCTTTGTTTAATTTCATTTGTAACATGGGGAATAACTTGCACGGTAACGCCGTTATATTCACCGCGTCTTTCTCTATCAATAACCGCTTGATAAACAAGACCGGCGGTGTTTGTATTGCGTTTTGTCATAGGAACATCAATAAAGCGTTCATAAGAGCCAAGATCCAAATCTGCTTCAGCGCCGTCTGCTGTTACAAAAACCTCACCGTGCTGATAAGGACTTAAAGTGCCCGGGTCAACATTAATATAAGGGTCGCACTTAATCATATTAACTTTAAATCCTCTTAATTGTAAAAGTTTTGCTATACTTGCTCCTGAAATACCTTTACCAAGGGAACTTACTACACCGCCTGTTACAAAAATAAATTTTGACATATTTTTAACTCCTATTTGGTTTGTTTTGCAAATTCTTTTGCTTTGTATAAATCTTCAATAGTATCGATAGCAGGTCCGAGTTTCTCTATCAAAATACTTTCAATAATCATACCTGCTTCCAATGCTCTTAATTGTTCTAATTTTTCCAAGTTTTCAAGGTTGCTTTTGGGAAGGGAAACAAATTTTTCAAGTGCTTCTCTTTTAAAAGCATAAATACCGCAGTGAATATAATAAGGAGCATTTAGGGCTTCCTCTGTATTTTCCCTCTTATAAGGTATTACCGAGCGGGAAAAATATAAGGCCCTACCGTCTTTGTTTAAAACGGCTTTTACGTGATTGGGATTTGATACGGAATTAAGATCTATTGTCGGCATACAAGCCGTTACAATATCTGCCGCAGATGTTTTTAATCTTTCAATAGTATTTTTTATTGTGGAAGGGGCAACAAAAGGTTCATCACCCTGAACATTTACGATATATTTTGCACCTGTTGCTTTGGCAACTTCATAAACTCTATCTGTTCCGCTTTGACATTTATCACTTGTTATAACTGCTTTTGCACCGAATTTGGCAGCTTCTTCTACGATAATTTTGCTTTCCGTTGCTATAACAACTTCCCCTGCCTCTGCTTTATTGCAGGCCTCCCAAACCCATTGCATTACGCTTTTGCCGTCAATCTTTTCAAGCATTTTTCCGGGTAAGCGGGTGGAAGCATATCTTGCCGGTATAACAATTAAAGTATCTTTCATTTAAGCACCTCTTTTATTTCTTCCTTATTCACGCAAGCCGTGCCGAGTTTAGCAACAACTAAACCTGCCGCCTCATTTGCAATATAGGCAGCCTGTTCTAAAGTTGCACCGCAAGCAAGAGCCAAAGTCAAAACAGAAATAACTGTATCTCCTGCGCCGGTAACATCAAAAACCTCTTTTGCAGTTGCGCTGATAGTGGTTGTTTTAATTTTTTTACCTTGTTCAAAAAGACTCATACCTTGCGCACTTCTGGTTATGAGAATACTTTTTGCTTTAAGGGCTTTTAAAATCTTTTTTCCTAAATCAAGAATTGCTTTTTCTTCTTTTTTAGGGGGAAGTCCCATGCCTTCCCATGCTTCTTTTGTGTTGGGGGTCATACAGGTTATATTTTTGTATTTCAAAAAGTTATCAATTTTAGGATCTACGCAAACAGGTATTTTTTTGGCATTACACAGGGAAATAATTTCACTTATATTATGGTCGGAAAGCATACCTTTGCCGTAGTCTGACATTATTACCCCTTTTGCTTTTTTAAGTGCGCGTTTAAAGTTTTGCATACATATTTTTGCTGTTTTGGGTTCGAGTTTTGCTTTACTTTCTCTGTCAACTCTTACAACTTGCTGACGTTCTGCAACTATACGCACTTTTTGGGTGGTAGGTCTTGCCGAGTCTGTTGTAACGAAATCTACGTTTACGCCTTTATCATTTAAAAATTGGGTTAAAATACTACCTTTGATATCTTGTCCTACAACGGAAACCAAAATCGGTTTTGCACCTAAAACGGCCAAGTTTACGGCAACATTACCGGCACCGCCGGCAACAAAATCTTCTTTTTCAACATTAACCACAGGCACAGGTGCTTCGGGCGAAATACGGCTTACGCTACCCTTTACAAAGTGGTCTAACATAATATCGCCTATAACGATAATTTCTTTACCTTCAAAGTTGTCAATAATTTTTATAAGTTCATTTTTATTCATAATTTATTTCCTTGAATATTCGGTAAGTTCCGCTTTTACGCTACCTATAAAAACTTCCACTGCCATTTTAACGGGCATTTTATACTCATCATCGGTAAGCCATACTTTTAAACTTTTACCTTTTGAAACAAAAATACCTTCGCCGCTTATCATCGGTTCAACAAGTATACAATCAAATTTACCTGCTTTAACTTTTACCTTTTCTTTGCCCAAAACACGAACTTTTAAGGGGTATTGGTCACCTCTGTTTACTATATCAAAATAAACTTCACCTTTTAAAGGCAGTTCTTGATTTCTGACGAAATATAAGGAAGACAACATATCAACTACGGCACTGCCTTCAAAAGTGTGGGGCTTATGTTCAAGTCTACCTTTTTTATCTTTTTTGTGGATAGTGTAAGTGTTTGTATCATAGTTAAAAATAAGCCATTCATCGCGGGCATAAGAACCCTCTTTAACACTTTGCCAATAACCTGTGGAACGGCTTACATCTTCTGCTATCCAAGACATATTTATATCTCGCACCTTAAAAACGGTATCAATTACGGGGTAACTTTGGGCATAGGCTTCTAAGAGATACATTTTCTTCCCGTCTGCTTCAACAAATTTTGAAGAGTTTAATTGCGCTTTGCCTGCAGTTACAAAGGACCAAGAAATATCAAATTTTAATTCTTCACCGAACCATTTTGGGGTTTCTTGCGGTGGAGTAGTTTCTTTAGCATAATACCAAGGGTGGGCAAGGCGGTTTTCTTTAGTTAGAAAAATTTGGTCATTTTCGTTAACTTTTGCCGGTGCTTCTTCTTTTGCTTCATTTTTAGGTTCTGCTTTTGTTTCAGTTTTAGAAGGCGTTTGTGAAACACTTTGTGTTGTTTTTGTTTCTTCTTTAGTGGGTTTTGTAACAACGGATGTTTCTTTTACAGAAGTATTTTCAGTTTGTTTAGGTTCTTCTTTTATTTGTTCTTCTGCTGCTTTGGTTGCCTCTTTATCTTGTTTTACTTGAACAGAATCTTCCGTCTGAATAATTTGTGTTTGAACGGTTTTTTCTTTATCGGTTGTATGTTGTTTTAACCAAGAAGAACCTCCGCAGGCATTTAATAAAAAAATAGGTAAAAATAAAGCAATAAATCTCATTTAAAAACCTCTCTATATGTTTTGTAAATATTTTGCCGCACCAAGTAGGTCTAGGCAAATTTTTATATTTTTTAAATCTGTGGCATATTTCTTTTGTTGTTTTCTGCCATTAGCGGTTAAAACCAAAACAGAACGCATTTTTAAATTTTTTGCAAAATCTATATCACTTTTTTTATCGCCTATAACAAAAGAAGATGCCCTATCAACATTATACTTTTTTATTAGTTTTAAACCCATAGCCGGTGCAGGCTTGCGGCAAGAGCAATTTTCACTTGGTGCATGCGGGCAATAAATGATTTCTTCCACCGTGTAAGGTTTTAACAGAGATAAGAGTTTATTATGCACGGCTGAAACTTCTTTTTCAGTAAAATAACCACGCCCAATTCCCGATTGATTTGAAACAATAAAAATTTTGTAACCGAGTTCTTTAAAAAGTTTAAAAGCGGCTTTTGTGTTTTTATAAAGAGCCACTTTTTTAGGGTCAGAAAGGTAAACACCGGGTTTTTCCTTAATTACGGTGCCGTCTCTGTCTAAAAAAAGGGCTTTAATTTTATTTGACATAACCTGCCTCTTTCATTTTTTGAAGGCATTTCTTTTCGCGTTTCCAACGGTTATGCGCCCAAAGCCAAGAAGCGGGGTCTTTTCTTATCCAATCTTCGTAGATATTTTTTAACTGTTCGGTATATTTTATCAACAGTTCGTGAGAGAATTTTTCCTGTGGGGGTAGAACAGGATCATACGCCTCTGCATAAACTTTACCGTTTTTTCTATACATTCTGATAGGATAAACCGGCACATTTAATTTTAAAGAAAGAAAAGCAGTCATAGGTGCAACTTCCGCCGGTCTATTTAGAAAATTCATATAAAGGGGGGAAGATATCACGCTTTGGTCGCTTACAATACCGAGCATTGCTCCTTGTTTAAGGGCTTTCATACAAGTAAAAAAGGGATTATAAGAACTTGTTACTCTTGAGCCGTATCTTGTGCGCAAATTGTTAATTGCTTTGTTTACATAAGGGTTCGTTTGCGGTTTTCCCACAGATAACATATTTTTAAACAAAGTGCTGCCGGCAACGGCAAACAATTCCCAATTAACAAAATGTCCCATGTGCAAAATGGTAGGTTTTCCGGAGTGATTTACCTTTATGAGATTATCAAAATTAACGAATTCGATTTTCTCAAGCATTTTTTCTTTTGACATTAGACTTATTTGCGCCGTTTCTGCCAGAATGCGCCCGATATTACGCCAAGATTCTTTTGCTATTTCCTTTACTTCTTTTTTAGATTTTGCAGGGAAGGCCTTTTGTATATCGTAAACACTTCTTTTGAAGCGTTTTGCCAAAGCCCAAGTCAAAAAGACTCCGCAACCTTCACCGATTTTAAGTGCCATTTTCCAAGGTAGTATGCCTAAACAAATTGCTAGGGTCTTTAAAGCCAGGTACTCTATATAAAATATAAAATTCTTCATATAAGTAAATTATAGCAAATAAGGAGTTTTTATGCTTTTGCTAAATTTGGACAAAAAATATATAATAATTGTGGATTTCTTTTTTAAAGGAGTTTTTATGGATTTTGCTAAATTAAGGGAAAAACTGCTTAAAAACAAAATTGCCTGCGTGTTTTTGGCTTTTTGTTCTTTTATTTATGGTTTAGTAGTCCGCTTGATTTTATTTCTTTACAAAAAGAATATTTTGAAATCAAATAAGGCAGAGGCAAGGGTTGTTTGTATCGGCAATATTACAGCAGGCGGAACAGGCAAAACTACTGCGGTTTTACTTGCGGCGCAACTTTTAAGCAAAGCAGGGGTAAAAACTGCTGTGATTTCCCGCGGTTATAAAAGAGATAAAAAAGAAAAAGTAAAAATTCTTTTTGACAATGATATGTTAAATTGGCAGGAAACCGGCGATGAACCCTATATGATGAGCCAAATGCTTGCCGAATATAAAGTGCCGGTTGCGGTATCTTCCAATCGCTATGAAGCGGCAAAAGAAATTTTAAAAGAATTTAAAAGCGAAATTTTACTGCTTGATGACGGTTTACAACATCATAAACTTAAAAGAGATGCTAATATAGTTTTAGTCAATGCGCGTGATCCTTTCGGCAACGGATATTTATTGCCTTACGGTATTTTAAGAGAGCCGATTTCCGCTCTAAAAAGGGCCGATTTGGTCATTTTAACCCACAGTAATTTAGTAGACGAAAAAGAAAGACTGAATCTTAAAGAAAAAATAAAATCTTATAAAGAAGATTTGGAAGTTTTACAAGCCATCCATAAGCCTGATTATTTTTATGATGTCGTAAACAGAACAAAAATGAAACTGGAAGATATTAAGGGGGAAGTTGTATCTTTCTGCGGACTTGGCGATCCCGCTTCCTTTGAACAAATTTTAAAAAATCTGGGCCTTAAAATAAAACAAACTTGGCGTTTTAAGGATCATAATGCCTATACTTTAGACGAGATAAAATCTTTAGCAGGATTTCGCAAAGGTTTACCTTTGGTTACCACTTTTAAAGATTATGTAAAATTCCCCAAAGGTTGGCAGGAAATACTTCAAAACAAAGTTTATATTTTGGCTATTAACCTTGAAATTAAAGAAGGTAATGAAACTTTCTTAAAAGTTTTAAAAGGGAAATAAAAGTTTAATTATTAATAGCTTCTGCGATATATAGTGGTATATACATTATTTCTTTCTTTATCAAAGCCGAAGGTTTCATTATCTCTGGTATAAGGTTCTTTATTTAAAAGTTTTGCATTTTCTTATTGTGTTTCTGTATCCTCAACATAATATCTTATTGGCATTATATAGTGCATAATCTTCAATATTATCTTCATAATCATCAAAAATGCCCCAATCAAACGCAAAGATAGCACTGCTTGCCAAAACAAGGATAATAGTAAAAACAATTAATTTAAAATATCTTTTTTTAAGCATAAAATTTATTCTCTTCTTATTCTTCAGGAATTTCTAAGTTTTCCATAAAGTCACATATATCCGCAAGCCCGTCAATAACTTTCTGCGGTATATCGTCATAGCATTTATTTTTAGCGACATTTATAAGATCATCTTTTGTTAAAGAATATCGCTTCGTATAAACTTTAATTCCGAGTTCGTTTTCATCGGTAATATTATTGCCGTTAAGTGTAAAAAGTTCGTGCGACCATATTTTGAAGCGGCAAGAATTATCATTATCTTTAATGACATTAACTCTATCTCCCTTAAAGACAAAAGTATTACCGAAATCTTTTTGTAAACGGCCGTTTTTTAAAGTCAAAGTAAAACCATCATATCCTTCAACAGAAACGGGGGAATAATTTATGATTTTGCACTCTTTATTTTTGTTGAGAGTAATGCTTTTGTCTAGTGAATACGGAGTAAAAATTTTTTCTTCCATAGAATTTTTTTCATACTGAAATTTTTTATTTTTGTACTCCACTACTATTCTGTTATCATCAAGATGACAATAGACATAAGTTACATTTCCACCTTTATCATAGTTATAAATGCAATCCCCTCTTTTATAAGTGCCTTTATCTAGGATTTTACCTTCTTTATAAAAGGTATTTTTATATTTTTGGCCATTGGTATAAGGTTGTTGTTTGCCATTGCAGAAACTTGCCCACCCTTCTTTGGCTCTTTGGGAAAACTCTCCGCCATTTTCCAGAGATAAAGTAATATCAATTAGGTTTATAAAACCATCAACATCATCACATCCTAAAGTGTTGCTATGCGAATCACCCATTACAGAGTTATAATCTTTAAATCTATCTGCCGTAGAATAAATTAAACTGCTATCGCCAAAATCCTTATATTGGTCTACTAAACCATAAAAATGGCCTATTTCGTGGAACAAAACTGCATTTGTATCACTTTTTCTTTGTGTAGGTTTAAAAGGATTATAATGCTCAGGGGTAATGATAACTATGACTCTTGGCACTTCATAAAGAGTAATACAACCTGTGGCATTAGTACCGCATTTTTCATGCATCTTTTTGTTTGATGTGTAATGAATAACTATGTCTGCTTCTTCTCTCTTATAAACTCTTTGAGTTTGTATAGAATTATTCAAAATATCCATAATGTCGGCAAATTCTTCTGTTCTACCGGCTTTTCTTATGACAGTTGCTGTTTCCTTAAACCAAAGTTTAAAAGATTTATCTATATCTAATGCAAAAGAATTGGCCTTATCTTCATTTATAAGTTCATTTTTTAATTCTTGTCGTATAAGGTATGCTTCGTCTTGTGATCTTCTGGTTTTTTTATCCTCATTATCTATAATTATGTAATAATAGACAGGGTCTCCATCTAAAGCATAACTTAAGGCAAAATCTTCATAATTTCGCGTATATCTTTCAAACACGCCCCAGCGCAAGGCAAAAGCCGGAGTTGTTATTAAAAGGGCAAGAAATATAAAAAAGATTTTGTTTTTCATAATTTATTCCTCTAGTCTATATTTGCGCCGTATTTATCAGTTATTTTTTTAAGTATAAAATTGGCATAATATTGGCAAAACAGCCCTAAAGTTAAAATTTTTCTTTGCATAACTTACACCCATAATACTATATTTATTTAAATACATATAATATTGTACATAAATTATTTGTTTTTTCAAGGGCAAAAAGGCCCAAATTTTTCAAATAATTTAGGCCTTTTTAGATTTGACTTCTAATAGTTATATTTATTCTTTTGTTTTTTTAAATAAGGGAATAAGCCCTAATGTTTTACCTTGTGCTTTTAAGTCATCAAAGAAGATATTTGCATCCTTAAAATACTTACATAAAGCTTTGGCATTATTTATAACATTAGCAGACAGGGCTTCATTACAAACGCTATCTGCTTGATTAATTAGATCATCATAATTCATAGCGGCATAAGCTGCCGTAAATTGGGCATTATTATTTTCAAGAAGATTTACACATCCGCTTTTGCCAAGTTTTTTAAGCATTTTTTCATCACAAATTTTAAATATGCAGGAATTGCCTTGTTTCTTTACAGATATCGGCGTAGGTTTTATAGAATCGGTAAGGAAAATATAACCATAACTTTGTTCCACTTCTCCGTTTACTAAAGTTAAATCATAGGCTTTAAAATCAGTATTTGGCACAAAATTATGTATTTTACATTGGGAATCATTAACCTCAACATAACCTTGGGCATCAAAAGCATATATATTATATCCTGGAGATATGGTCCACACTTCTTTACCATTAATTTCTGTTTTAAATGATTCAAATACATGATCGGAAAAAGATGAAAGATAACCAATGCGTATTTGAGGTCCGTCAGTATTGTAATAGGTAAAAGTGTATTCTCCGTCTTCTTCTAAAGCTTTACCTATAAGATTATATTTATTATAAGATAAATTTTTATTATGAAAGTTATAAGGTGTCGGACAAGTCATTTGTTTTATATTGCCGTTAGACTCGTAATAATATTTGCAAAGTTTATCTGTTGTATCTTTTTTATTTAATATTTTTCCTTCTTTGTAAAAAGTATCTTGGTAATATTGATCCCTATAGGGAACTTTTTTGCCATTACAGAAACTTGCCCACCCTTTTTTGGCTCTGGGGGTAAATTGTCCGCCGTTTTTTACCGCTAAAGTTATATCAATAAGATTGATAAAGGCATCAACATCATCGCAAGATAATTCTGTTTTAAAAGAAGCCGCCATTACGGAAGAAACATATTGAAATCTATCTGTAGTGGAGTGTTCTGGGTCACTATTTTTTAAATTATAATATTGGTCCGTTAACCCGAAAAAATGGCCTATTTCGTGAATAAAAATAGCTAAGGGTCTATTAACATCTTCCTCAAAAGTAGAAGGATAAACAAAGGGGTCAATTAAAACTAATTTGTGGGTGGATTTAGTATAACATCCTTCTGAATCAAAGCTTTCGCAGTAATCTGTTTTTTCTTCTTTGGAAGTAAAGTTAACAATTAAATCCGCAGTTTTTTCATTTGAGGTTTGGACGATATAAAATGATTTATCCAAAAAGGGCATAATATCATTAAATTCGCTTGTCCTCCCTTCTTGTTTAATAAATTTTTTTGTATCTTTTGGCCATGTATCAAAAGCAGTATGTATTAAATTTATATAATCTATTTCTTGGTTTAATTGATTTTTTAAAGCTTCAGAGAGATCATCAGTAGGTTTTATAGGCTTTTGGGCTGTAGTAAGGTGATATTCTATCGGTTTATTATTTATGAACTTAACCATAGCAAAGTTATCTATATTTTGCTTATAGTCATCAAAAACACCCCAATAAAGCGCAAAAGCAGGGGATATAGCACATAAGATTAAAGCTAAACAAGCACATTTTTTCAACATAAACGCTCCAATAACTTATTTATTAAAATAATCATCAACTTTCTTAAAATACGAACACAATTCTTGTGTGTTGGTAGTAATACTATGATGCAAAGTTTTTCTGCATTCGGTTTTAAGGGTGTCAATAATTTCTCTTCTGGTTTTACCTTCAGCGTTTGCAATTTTGTCAAGAATATATTGATTTTTGCTTACACCGGCCATACTTTCTATATTATCAAAAGTGCTACCCACAAGTTTTATTACTTCCATGTCATACTGGTCTTTTACCAGACAAACAGGATGGCCTAAAGTTTCATATTTATGTAATTTAATGCTTTCTTGGCCTAAAGGAAAAGAATAAGTATATTCCGGTTGTAATTGATCATTTATATAACTAACAGAATAACTTTTCTTATCGGAGAAAGGAACATAATTAACTATATTACATTGATTACCATTTATATCAATATAATGTCCAGTGTTATATCTTTCTTCTTTTATCTCATAGCCAACAGGTAATTCCCAAGTACCTCTGTTTTTATTAGTAGCAAAGAAATCTTTACCCACAACAGAAACTTTTATAGTCGGAGTGCCATTGTTTCTGTAATAAGAATAATTATAAGAATAGGCCTCATCATTTTTTGTAGCCATTAAATTATCTTTATTATAGGTAAAGTCATATTTGTGTTGGCTACTATAGAACGTAAAGGGTTTTATCTGAATGTTTGAACTGGGGTTATTGTTTGCATTATTTGCTTGTTTAGCAGAAGATTCACCGCTCTTAACCGGTTTTGCCATTTTATAATAAGTGTTTTTATATCCTTTTTTACCATTACAAAAACTGGCCCAGCCGTTTTGCGATCTTTTGGAAAATTTGCCTTCATTTTGTTTGGCTAAAGTGAAGTCTATTAAATTTATAAATCCGTCAACATCATCACATGTCAAATGCATATAATCACCGGCCGCCATAATGGAAGAATAATTTTTGACTCTATCATTACCGGTGGAATATTCTTTATTGCTGTTATTACTATTTACTCCGTCAACACGATATTGATCGGCTAAACCATAATAATGGCCTATTTCATGTATGAGAGTTTTATAGATATTATTTTTAGTAAAATAAGAAGATTTTTGATTTGTGTAAGGGTTAACGGTTATAATTTTACTTACATTAGTTCCGGCAGAAGGAGTGATAGTTTTACATCCTCCGCATCCAGGATATCCTTTACAGCACTCTTTATGTACATTATTTTCAGTAGTAAAATAAAAAATTACCATAGGAATTTCATATAGTTTAGCCATAGCAATAAGATTTTCATCACTTGCCGGTTCAACAGATTTATTTAAAATCGACATAATATCTTTAAATTCTTGTTGTCTACCTGCTTTTTCTATGGCTACTTTTGTATCTTCAAACCAAACTTTAAAAGCCTTTGTTATCATATCGGATAAATCTTTTTCTCTATTACTTTTATTAAGTTCATTTTCCAAGGCGTTTTTTTCTGCAAGATTTTTGTCTGATATATTGGTCGGTTTTTCCCTGGCACCATTTTCTGTTATAGTATAAAATACTCTACCGGTTATTAAAGCCCCATTTAAACCGTGATATTTATTGTAATCTTTTTTATAGGAATCTACTAATCCCCATAAAAACTCCGGGCTTTTATTAAGTATTTCCTTTTTGAAATCTTGCACAGGGGGAATTTGCGCAAAAGTTGAAAGCACACAAAATAAAAATAAACTTAAACAAATAATTCTTTTAAACATAAATTCTCCTTATACTATCTGTTAAAATAACCATCCGCTTTTACAAAGAAACTGCAAATATTTTGATAGTATTCCGCTTGCGGAACAGGTTCTTTACAGGCTTTTTTGGCATCCTCTATAAAGGTTTTTTCATCTATTGCATACTGATCTAGTATGGGGGTAAGATTACCTTTAAAAGGTACTTTTATAGCAGGACCATCAGTGTGATATTTGATTTCAATAACAGGATCTTTTTTTGGTAAAGAAATATCTTCTAGAATTTCAATTGCTCCATCAGTATAAATTTTACAAGAACTTACCAGACTACTCGGGTGTTGTCTCTTTACCAAAAGATCACTTGGCTGGTTTCTTTGTGTTCCTTTATTAGCAATATAATAATCTCTCATATAATAGATGTGAGTTAATAGGGTGTTTGTATTATTATGAAATTGATAGATTGCCGGTTTAGAATTATGAGATGCATATGTATTAATTGTGCAAACTTGAGATTTTGGATTTATAAATATTTTTAAACTATCCATATAATTCCAGACACGAATATTACCCGATTCAAGTTTTTGTTGTATACATTCTTCGCCCTCTCCTGGATGACCTGTAATACAGATCGTAGGGGTATTGCCTTGTTTTTTATAAGTATAAGAATAAGAATCATAACCCTCATCTTTTTTATCAGCTTCTAAAGTTGCTATTAACCCATTGCTATTGTAAGTTTTTTTATTTTTAAAAGCAAAAGGATCAATATGAAAACTGTCTACAATATTACCATTTTTATCACGTTTGTAACCAAATCCTTTGCCTGCGGAATCCTCGGTATACCAATCATCTACACTTACAGGTTTTGCTTCTTTATAATAAGTCTTTTTATAAGTCTTTCCCTTATCATTTTTTTTGCCATTACAAAAACTTGACCACTTACTTCTAGCACTGGAAGGAAATTTCTTTTTTTCCAAATAAGAAGTTAAGTGTATTAAGTTTATTACACCATCAACACCATCACAGGTTAAATGGCTATATGAAGAATTATACATGTTACGATCTAAATTCGCAGAATATGTTAAAGATGTATCCGCTTCATAAGGAACTAACCCTAAGTCATTACCCAACATATATATGAAATCCTTTTTGGTATTAGAGAAAAGTTTTATAATGCTATGGGGAGCGTGTCCTGTTTCAATTTTATCAGATTTATCATATATGAAAACTATTAAATCCGCATTTTTTTTGTTAAAAGTTCTGCTAAGATTTATTTTTTTGGAAAAATAGGGCATAATATCAGAAAATTGGTTTTGGCGCCCGCTATTAACAATGGCGGAACGGGTTTCTGTAAGAAAAAATTTAAGAGCGCCTAGTATATTGTTTTTTGTTTCCTCATCTCTAAAACTTTCTGAAATTTCTTTGTTTACATTTTGTGCGGTTATGACATTTTTATTCTTAGAGTTAGCAACAAAAGGTTCTATTTTTCTATAATCTTGCAGATAATAGACAATGTTTTCGCCATTCAGTATTTTACGCATGAGAAAATTTTCGTATTCATGTTCGTAAAATTTATGAATACCCCATGCTTTACAAGGCATATTTAATCCTATTAAAAATATGCAAACAAAAAAATAACAAATTAATTTTTTCATAAAGGCCTCCTGTTCATTACTTTATATAACATCTCTCTAAAAACATTATACACATTTTTTTTAGTCTTTCAAGAGAATAAAGGCCTAGACATATATAGGACTTTAGACCTAGAGAAACATTAGAAAAAATATATATAAATCATTTAAATTTGCTTTCGAGGATATCAAAAATTTCTTTCCTCTTTATATAAACTTCTTTGGCTAAACTTATTATATTAAGTCATTACCTCATATATGTTACATCTTGCTTTTTTTTACTTTGTGTGATATAACTGTAATTATGGGGAGTATACCCATTTTAAAATTTTTAACTAAAAAAGTGTCTAGGTCTAAAGTCCTATATGCGTCTAGGTCCAAAGACTCTTTCTTTTTTTTAAAGTTTGGTATAGAATAAAGGTATAAAGAAATATTTTCTTTTAATTTTACGGAGAGTAAAAATGAAAAAAGCAATAAATTTTCTCGTTAAAAAAAGCAGTTTTATTTTTTATAAAAGAACGCTGGCTTTAGTGCTTGCGTTTGTAATGTTATTTAACCTAACCAGTGAGACCTTTGCAATGGTAGCACAGGCGGCACCGTTTGCAAATCTCTTTGA
>DBYY01000007.1 GCA_002311025.1 Candidatus Proelusimicrobium tauri | reverse complement strand
GGTGCGGATCTTTGGCCCAGCGATATCCATGACGATGTATCACTTCTTATACCTGTCATAATCTCAGAAACACAGGCAGGATCAAGAAACTTTAAGGAACCAAGCTTAGTTTGGAATCTGAGAAGTTTTTCATTTCTGTTTGTAACAGTTTTTATTGCTTTTATTTCTTCATACTCGTCATAAAGTTCATTCATAAAAAGTGGGTCTATAACTTTATGAATATTTTCGATAGAAGTATAATGCATACCACCGGAACGTCTTGTTTCCGGGTTCAATGTAGATTCAAATACAGCTCCAAAAATAGTTGGAGAAATATCAGCCCAGTTAAAATCAGAACTTGCTTTATTAACAAGGAGTTCCTTTAAGTCTTCAGTAAAATTTGGAATAAGAAGGTCTTCTTCTGTAAACAATCCGCCATTTACATAAGGAAAAGCCGCCAACTCTTCTTTCAAGAAAGGGTCTCTTTCTTCTGGTTTTTGGTCTAATACTTTAAAAAGTTGAAGTATGGCTTCTCTTAAATCTTTTGCTTCATACTGTTTGAGATAATCTCCAAACATTGACTTATGTCCAAATATTCCTGCATCTTCAGCATAAAAACAGAATACAAGGCGAACACAAAGCATATTAAGGCTTTTTAAGCATGTAGTCATATCAATGTTTTTAGCAAGTTGATATTGAGCAAAGAGCTGGTCATAAATAAGACCTACAATATCTCCTGCTTTTATGGAAAGTTCCATTTCTTTTTTAAGATGCTGACTTCCTAAATCAGTTATAAATGAAAGCCTGTAATATTCTTTTTCAAGGTTTTCAAGAAGGATTTCTTCCGGTTCGCCATTTGGCTGTTCCATGTCATAAACAAGGAAGGATTTAAAATTGCTTGTTACTACCCATCGAGGATGTTTTGATACAGGAAGTTCTGTTATATAACGTTTTGCCTGTTGAAAAGGATTGAGAAATGTACCGTCTGACTGTTTAATTGGTGCCCGAAGGTCTTTATCAATACTTTTTTGTTCAATAAGAACTTTTGTCTGTGGAATATATCCATCAATAAATGAAGTATGGTCAAGTTTAACCTGGTCCTCAAATGTAATAAAAGAAGCAAAGTCTTTAATTCCAAAAACATTACAAAGCAAATCAAGCCAGAATTTCTGACTTTCTCCTTTTTCATATCCTTTATCTTTCCATTCTTCACTGAACTTCTTTGCTGCTTTCTGCTGTTCTGTCTGTGTCATATTTTTCTCCCTTTTATCCAAGTAAAGGTAACGCAGGTCTTACTGGAATATTTTTGCTCAATATCTTTTTATCAGTTGTAAGAACAAAGGTTTCAAAAATATTTTTCTTCTCAGTCCAGGTTTCTTTACTGTAATTAAGAATGTTATTCCAAATTAGATAGTTGTTCAAATATTTTGTCGAAACACCTTTGAACCTTGCAATAAAGTTTTTGAGCATACTATGATAAGAATTGATATGCTGAATGTGATAAATTCCTTTCTTTGATTTGCCGGATTTGAGCTGAATCAATTCAATATTGTTTGCAGCAGCAAAATTAACATAAGAGTTTAATCCATCTGTACAAAGAATGGAGTTTTTAATAATACGTTCATCAAAAACATTGTGCAGATTCTTTTCAGAAACTTTTCCAAGATTTGATACTTTTGCAATAGAGAGACCGTTACGATTTACCGCACAAGGAACGCATACTTTTTCATGCGACAGTCCTCTTACATGTGTCTGTTTGCCACGATGATGTGCTTCTCTTGGCATTACAAACGCACTTTTATTGTGGTTTCCCTTGTACGATATTGGAAAAAAAGTTTCGTCACCCTCAATGATCCCATCAAGTTTTACTGATTCTGCCATATTCTGAAGTGCATCAAGTATTTTATGTCTCCAGATAAAGGCTGTATCTTTATCAATACCGCAAATTGCGGCAGACTTTCTTATTGTGAGTCCAGACATCATACATTCAATATATTTGTTCCAGACTGAAATATCCTTCTTTGAAGAAGCTACAATTGTATTTGTAGTAATATTAAAAGTCTTTTTACAGCCAAGACAAAGATAACGCTGAACACCATTGTAGTGACCATTGCGTTTAATATGTGATTCTTTGCAATGTGGGCAAAAAATCCCGGATGCAGTTCTCTTTTCAGCAATGAAATGATTCAGATTGTTTTCATTACTTGTAATGCTGTTGGAAATAAAGTCTTTAAGCTTACCTTTATCTTCTGCAGAAAGAGTCTGAATCATAAATAATACATCATTTAATGTAGCCATAAGACATCACCTCTTATGATTACTATTATAAAACATATTATATTAAAAAGCAACAATATTTACGGACAGAGCCTAAAATAATTAATTAACACCCTTTACAAAAAGTAGAGGGTGTTTTTTTATACTTATAGTGTCCACAAGTATAAGTTTTGGACACTATAATTTTGGGAAGTTCGATTTATAGAAAGCGCAGTTCTTTTATAGGTTATAGTGTCCAAAAAGTGTCCACCTCTTTCATAGTTCTTGTTGTTCATTTTCTTCATTTACCCTAAAAAACACCGTCGATAAAGTATAAGAAAAGGCCCACTCTCGTCTGAGAATGGGCCACCGTCAATCAATGCGCCTAACAGGAATCGAACTTGTATCCCCAGCTCCGCAGGCTGGTGCTCTATCCATTGAGCTATAGGCGCTTAAATCTTTAAATTCATCTACAATAAAATCAATCAAAGATTTTATGTAACTATATATATTCTACAAAATTTTGAAAATTAACGCACAAAAAATGTAAAATATTAAAAGTAATTTTAATTTTTTTTAGTGATAATATTATCTCAGGACTTTATTTTTTCAGAAGAGAAAACAAAAGAACTATTGACATCTTATATAAGTATATATTATAATTAAAAATGTCTATTATATATAGGGAGTAATTTATGCCAGATATTTTGGAAGTTTTATTGTCCGGAAAGGAAGAAATACAAAAACGTGAAGAGAGATTTTCGCTTGTTGGTGAAGATGATGGACAAGGGTGCATAGTTTTACATAAACATTATTTATATAATCCTAAAAGAAAGTCCAAACCTATAAAAATACCGGTTAAAGATTTTTGGGGAACGGCAGAATCCTTTATCGGTGGAGCATATAAAGCACAATACTTACCGGAAGACAAGAGGACAGATCCAAAAGAGAGTTTGAAAAAGTTAAAACTTTTACAAAAAAATCTAAGAGCTGCCAATTTACAATTAAAAAAAGATAGTAAAAAACTTGCTGCTAAAAAGGTCTCTAAAAAGAGCGTTACTAAAAAAACGACAACTAAAAAAACTAGCAAAAAAATCTAATCTATTTTAGTGATGTTAATTTTAAATAATTTCCCTCCGCAAAAGTATTACGGGGGGATTTATTTTTTTCAGAAAAGGTTCTACTTCTTCTAAAGGAAAAATAAGTCAACACAATTTATATAAATTTGTATAATAAAACTATGGTTAGTGAAAATAAAAATAAAATAGAAAATATTTTTAAAAACAAGGTTATTGCTCTTGGTTTAACCGGCGGTATTGCTGCTTATAAAATTTGCCTTTTGATAAACAAACTTAAAAAAGCGGGCGCGCAAATTCGTTTAATTGCGACGGAAAACTCTTTAAATTTTATTACCAAAACTACACTTCAAACCCTTGCCAAGACGCCTGTTCTAACCGAACAATTTGATATTAAAAAATACGATATAAGCCACAAAAGTTTACAGTCCGAAGTTGATCTTTTCATTTTGGCACCGGCAACTGCAAACACTATTGCCAAAGTTGCTACCGGCGTGGCGGATAATCTTTTGACTTCTGTTTTATGTGCGTGGCAAAAGCCACTTTTAATTGCACCTGCGATGAACGGTGGTATGTGGTATAACCCGACGACACAACAAAACATAGGAACTTTAAAAAAGCGTGGAGTGCTTTTTATCTGTCCGCAAATAGCGCAAACTTCAGATGGGCAAACGACAAAAGGTCCTATGGCGAAAATTTCCGATATTTTTGAAAGTGCCCAAAATATTTTAAGTTTAGAACAAAATTTAAAAGATAAAAGAGTTTTGGTTATCGGCGGAAATATATACGAATATTTTGATAATAACAATTTTATTTCTGTTAAAAACACTTCTGAAAAAGCGCAAATAATTACGCGTGCTGCCTATTTAAACGGGGCAAAAGTAACTTTGATTGATAATAAGATTTGTGAATATCCTTACCAGCAGATACAAGTGCATACTTGCGCGGAATATAAAGACGCAATTTTTAAAAATTTAGAAAATACTGATATTTTAATTTTTGCCGCTGCCTTGCCTGCTTGGCAAATAGACAAGGAAGAAAAAACTTCCCAAAAACTTATTTTAACTTTAAAGCCTGCGCAAGATTTTATTAAAGAAGTTTTACCTAAAAGATCAAAAGATTTACTTGTTTTAGATTTGCACGAAAAAGATTTGGATGTACAAAATCCAATGCAAGAAGCATTTGAATTATTAAAAAGTATTAAATAATTTACATTATGAAATAAAAATAGGCGCCACCCCCATGGCGCCTATTTTTTGTGTGCTTTGAGTGGCGGGCAATATAACGGGTACTGCTTTTTGCCACTCGGAAGAAACTTGTTTTTTATTGTGGGTGCATATCTTAATATTTTCATATTGGGATATGCACCCAACCCCCTGTTTACAACTTTATCCCCTTTTGTAAGATAATATTTTATAATTATCTTACATAAATAATTTATATTATTTTTATAACTTTGTCAAGTCCTTTTTCAAAATATATTTTTCAGAGAGAAAAAGGTTTTATTTTTTAAATTGTAAACTCATATTACCACTTAATTTGAAATATTGTTTTTATAAAGAAAACACTGGTGATTTTTTATTTTATATAATAAGACTATCACACAGAAGAGGTGTAATTATGGAAAAGATGACTCAAGCAGACAAAAAACAACTTTTTGAAGCGTATGATGTTTTAGAAAATCCTGGTTTTCGTATAAAATTAATGAATCTTTTGGGTAAACCTCTTGAAAAGGGTATGGATTTATTGCCTAAAGTAGTAAACAGACAAATAGCCAAAGTTTCAAATGTCGCTCTTACAAGGGCGGTAAAAGTTGCCTTGTTTACCTTGCCAAAATTCCGTTCAAAAGAAACGTATAATTGGAGCCACCGTATGTTCTCTTGGGGAACGGGGTTTTTCGGCGGTTTTGGCGGAATCGGCACGACTTTGGTTGAAATACCTATCAGCACAATGATAATGCTCCGCTCCATTTTTGATATTGCTAAAAGCGAGGGGGAAGATATTACCTCACCAGAAACCCGTATGGCGGCCTTACAGGTTTTTGCTTTAGGGGGAACTTCCTCAAGTGATGATTTGGCCGACACGGCTTATTATGCCGTACGTATGGGTATGGCCGTTGAAGTTAAGTCTTCTCTTGATTTTCTTGCTAAAGCCGGCGGTAAACTGGCGGATAAAAATGCGCCTGTTATTGTTAAATTGATTTCAAAAATTGCTTCTCGTTTTGAAATCACCCTTTCGGAAAAAGTCGCCGCGCAAGCAATGCCTTTTGTCGGCGGGGCGATAGGCGCTTTGATTAATGATATTTTTATTGCTCATTATCAAGATATGGCACGTGGGCATTTTACGGTTCGTCGTTTAGAGCGTAAATACGGTAAAGAACTTGTCCAAGAAACTTATGAAAGTTTTAAGAAGAAATAAGAGTATTAAATAAAAAATCCCCCTGCTTTTAGCGGGGGGATTTTTTTATAACTGATTTTATTTTTCTTCTCTAGGCGTATCACTGTAAGTTCTTATTAATTTGACGAACTCTGCTCTGTCGCCGTTTTCATCTTCGCCTTTTGCTTTAGAGGCAATATCTGCAATTTCTTTAGCGGTTAGTCCGTTTAAGTATTTGCTATCTCTTAATAATTGGCCGAAGGCGGCTGCCGATGCTGCAAAGCGGAAGTCAGTAGATGCTTTATCAAAGGTTTTGAACTCTGCCTTTTTAAGCGTTTTGCTGATAAGTTTGCTCTTGTCGCCGTCGGGGTCTTTATATCTCATTTTTACGGTTAAAACTTCGTCTTTATTTGTGAACTCGGTTTTGCCGTATTTAAGTGGGTCAATATCCGTTTTTTCGTCGCTGCCGACGGGGCGTATTTCATAAAGAACAGTTACGGTATGTCCTGAGCCGATTTCGCCTGCATCTTTGGTATCGTCGTTAAAATCTTCATTGTTAAGCAAGCGTTTTTCATAACCGATAAGGCGGTATTCTTCCACCACGGCTGGGTTAAATTCCACTTGGAATTTAGTATCTTTTGCCACAGTAAACATTGTTCCGCTAAATTCTTGAACAAGGGCTTTTTGTGCGGCTTTAAGGTCGTTAATATAGGCGTAGTTGCCGTTACCTTTATCGGCGATAGTTTCCATCATGTGATCTCTATAATTGCCCATTCCAAAGCCAAGTGCGCTGATAAATACTCCGCTTTCTTTTGCCTCGGTTACTTGTTTTTCAATATCGCCTGTTTTGTAACTGCCGACATTAAAATCACCGTCGCTTGCAATAATAATTCTGTTATTACCTTTGCGGATAAAGTTTTCTTTTGCTACTTTATAGGCAAGTTTAAGACCTTCTTCTCCGGAAGTTGCACCTCCTGCGCGTAAAAAATCTATTGCCTCAATAATTTTTTCTTTATTTTTTGCTTTAACGCCGTTAAGTTTCACATCTGTGCCGCTAGCATAAGTAACGATAGAAACAATATCTTCTTTATCAAGTTGGTTAAGAAGCATTTTGAATGCTTGTTTGACCAAAGGCAAGCGGTTGCTGCTAGACATAGAACCTGATATATCAATCAAGAAAACCAAGTTGCTTTGCGGAAGTTCGCTTCTGTCAATTTCTTTTGCTTTCACACCGATTTTGACAAGTTGGCTTTTTTCGTTCCACGGGGAAGTTGCATATTCTATATTTATGCTGATAGGGTCAGCGCCGGTAGGTGCGGGATAAGCATAAGCAAAGTTATTGATTAAAGCCTCTGTTCTTACCCCTTCTTTTTGTATATTCCAACCGCGGTTAATTTGCTCTTTAAGCATATTATAAGAAGCGGTATCTACATCCGCAGAGAAGGTTGAAAGCGGTTCTAAAACTGCTTTTTTAAAGCCGTTTTCATTATATTCTTTTGTATCTTGGGAAATTGGCATTTCCGGCTCCTCCCAATGAACAACGGCGGTTCTGGCAACATAGGCACCGGCTCTTGACTCTGTTGCAGAAGACCAAGTGGCGGCACTGTCAAAACTTGCAGAAGACATACTCGCTGCCCCAAGACGCCCTCTATGAGAATATTTTACGACGCTTTTTAAAGGTTTAATGGTAACCGGGCTTGCTGCTTTTTGATTTTCTGTGGGAGCAGATAAATTTGTCAAAGCCAAAGAATCAGACATACTTGAAACAGTTACGGATTCTTTTTCGTTTGCATTAAAGTGCTCTACGGATTCTTGTATTTTAGTGGGAACTGCGGTGCTTGGCTTTTCGGCTTTCTCGAGTTGTGCTTCCCCTACAAACATATCTTGATATTTTGCTTTAGAAATAAGCAAGGCTGCCGGCACGGCAATCAGCACGATAACGGCTGCGGCTGCTATGATTTTATACTTTTTCATACTATTTGTTCTCCTTGCGGCTACATTTTGGCTGACTTTGGCAAAAATGGCCTGTTGCTTGTAGCCTGCTTTATCATAGTCTACATTGGAAAATTTCTTTATAATTTCCTCGTCTGTATATTTCATAAATCCTCCAATATAGTTTTTATTTTGTTTACTGCTCTGTTTATTATGGTGCCGACATTGCTTTCACTAAGGGAAGTTACTTTTGCAATTTCCCTATTGTTTAAGGAAGAAAAAAACTTGAGTGAAATTAAATCTCTCTCTTTTTGATTAAGTTCTGCTAAAGCGGCACTTAACTGTTTTAAGTCTTCCTCTTCGTCAAGTTTATCTAGGGGTTGTTTTTCTTTTGAAGAAAAAACTTCTTCCTTATCTGTCATAGAAAAAAAGTTTTTTATATAGTAAAGGCGAAAGTGGCTGTTAACCTGATTGCGCGCTATGGTAAAAAGCCATTGTTCTATATTTCCTTTACCTTCGTCAAAAGAACTTTGTTTTTCAAACACTTTCTGCCAAACCTCACAGGCGATATCGTCTGCCTGTGCTTCGTCAGAAACTCTTGCCCTAATATAAGAATAAATACGTTTGAAATAAGCATTATAAACTTGCTCAAAGTTCATCAGCGGCCTCCACTAATTATACGCATGAGAACAAAAAGTATCACAAAAAAATTATAGCAATTTTTTATAAGGTAGTTTTTACGAGTGAAAAAAGGTTTTTTATAAATCAATATCAATGCCTATTGGCGCGTGGTCCGAACCCATAACATCACTTAAAATATAGGCATTTTTTAAGAGTTTAACGGCCTTATCATCCACCATAAAATAATCAAGACGCCAGCCGACATTTCGTGTACGGGCAGCCGTCTTATAATCCCACCAAGTATATTGTTTGGGTTCTTTATTGAAAAGGCGAAAACTGTCATTTAATCCTTGACTAAAAAATTTATCAAGCCAAGCGCGTTCTTCGGGCAGAAAACCGGTAGTATCTTGGTTTTCTTTTGGATGTTCAAGGTCAATTTCCTTGTGTGCGGTGTTAACATCACCGCAGCAAATTACATATTTCTTTTTTGAAAGTTCTTTGGCAATTTGTAAAAATTTATCATAAAAACGCAGTTTATAATCAATTCTGTGCGGGCCTTGTCCGCCGTTTGGGTAGTAAATATTTATGAAGTAAAAATTTTCAAACTCAAGGCAGATATAACGTCCTTCGGCGTCAAACTCCGCAACATCCATAGTATAAGAAACATTTAAAGGTTTTTCCTTTGTGTAAACGCCCACACCGCTATAACCTTTGCGCTTGGGCTGGCTGAAATAACTAAAATATCCTTTTACATTTTTTAAATTATCGCTTAATTGCTCGGGCCAGGCTTTAGTTTCCTGCAAGGCAACAATGTCGGCTTTCGTAGATAAAAGCCAATCTAAAAACCCTTTTTTCTCTACGGCGCGCAGTCCGTTTACATTCCAAGATAGAAATTTCCTCTTCATAAATTATATAATATCATTTTAGGAGGGTTTTTATATGAGAAAAGGAAAATACTTACTTACCTCGGAATCTGTTTCCGAAGGCCATCCAGATAAAGTGTGCGATCAAATTTCTGACGCAATACTAGATGAAATTTTAAGAAAAGATAAAACAGCAAGAGTTGCTTGCGAAACTTACATTACCCGTGGTATGGTAGTTGTGGGGGGAGAAATCACCACAAACACTTGGGTCGATGTTGATAAAATTGCAAGAGAAACAATTAAAAATATCGGCTACAATGATTCTAAATACGGCTTTAATTATGAAACCTGCTCGGTAGTAAATGTTATCGGTAAACAATCGCCGGATATCAGTCAAGGGGTTAATATCGGCGGTGCTGGCGATCAGGGGTTTATGGTCGGCTATGCTTGCAGGGAAACGCCGCAATATATGCCTTTACCCTTGCAACTTGCTCACGATATTTTAAAGAATCTTGCAAATTTAAGGAAAACAAAAAAACTTTCCTATGTCGGACCGGACTCTAAAAGTCAGGTAAGTGTTGAATATCTTGACGGCAAACCGCAAAGAATTGATACTATTGTTTTATCCACTCAACATACAACTGAAATTTTGGATAAAACCGGCAAAAAAATCACTAAAGAAGCAGCCCAAGAATTAATTGACAAAGCAATTAAACCTATTGTTTCAAAATGGGTAGATTCTAAAACAAAATATTTAATTAACCCGACGGGAAAATTTGTTATCGGCGGTCCGCAGAGTGATACCGGTATGACCGGCAGAAAAATTATTGTTGATACTTACGGCGGCAGAGCAGCACACGGCGGCGGCGCTTTCAGCGGAAAAGACCCTACAAAAGTTGATAGGTCCGCTGCTTATATGGCAAGATACATTGCTAAAAATCTAGTTGCCGCAGGCGCCGCAAGCGAATGTGAGGTTCATATTGCTTATGCTATCGGCAAGGCAGAACCGGTAAGTTTTTATCTTAATACTTTCGGCACGGGTATTATTTCTGATGATAAACTTGCCGACATTTGTAAAAAAGTATTTAAGATGACGCCACGTGCAATTATTGAGCATTTCAAATTGCAAAGACCTATTTATGAAAAGACTGCTGCTTACGGACATTTCGGCCGTCAGGAATTTCCTTGGGAAAAACTTGATAAAGTAAGCGCAATAAAAAAATATCTTAAATAGAAAAAGTTTCAGATAAAAAATCCCGCTTATTTATTAAGATAAGCGGGATTTTTCTATAAATGATTACTTAAAGATTAGTGGTTTTCGTAATCTTTTAACATTTTTGTGCGACTGGGGTGGCGTAATTTCCTAATTGCTTTTGCTTCAATTTGACGCACACGCTCGCGCGTAACATTAAACATCTTGCCCACTTCTTCAAGGGTTCTGGGGTAGCCCGAATCAATACCAAAGCGCAGGCGTATAATTTTTGCTTCTCTTTCTGAAAGTGTTGCCAAGACATCGGCAACTTCCTGTTTGCGCAAAAAGTCCGTTGCGGAGTTTGAAGGATTGGGCCCGTTTTTATCTTCAATAAAGTCCTCAAGGTTAGAATCTTCATCTTCGCCGATAGGTGTAGATAAAGATATCGGGTCTTGCATAATTTTTAAAATACCTTTAACTTTTTCCACAGATAAATGTAGGGCTTTTGAATAATCTTCAAGTTCGGGTTCGCGCCCATTTTCCTGACGGAATTTATTGGAAACTTTCGTTAGTTTGGAAACAAGTTCCTTCATGTGAACAGGTATACGGATGGTATTTGCTTGGTCGGCGATAGCGCGGTTAATAGATTGTCTAATCCACCACGTGGCGTAAGTAGAAAATTTGAATCCTCTTTTATACTCAAATTTTTCAACGGCTTTCATCAGACCGAGTCCGCCTTCCTGAATCAAATCGGAAAGTTCTAAATTGGAATTTACGTGCTTTTTAGCGATAGAAACAACAAGTCTTAAATTTGCACGGATAAGTTTGAGTTTATCTTGTAAAATCATACTTTCAAAGAAAGCAATTCTGTCGTTCAATGATAAGAACTCTTTTTCACTTACGGGTAGAGTTTGTAAAAGTTTATCATAGCGGTTTTTTACGCCGTTGATATTTTTAATTGCTCTTTCTAAATCTGCGGCAGATTGTGCGTGAGTTTTTTTAACAAGTTCTCTTTCGCTTATTTTCTTTTTTTCAAATTGCTTATAGAGTTTAACAACATCATTATAAGGGCCGTAATATTCATCAAAGCGGGCAATATCGCCTTTATATTCGGTGATCTTATCTGCCAAATTTTTAAGACGGTTTATTAACCTTTTAATTTTATTTTGGTTCAAGTTAAGTTTTAAGATCCTGTCAACGACTTCTTTTTGTTTTTCTTCAAGTTTGCTGGTGTATTTGCTTAACATTTTATCGCTGATTTTGGGATTGCGCAGTTCTTTTAAAAGGGCGGTAATATCTTTTTCTCTCTTGGAGATAAAAGCCGCCGCCTCTTTAAGTTTTTTACGCATATTGGTAAGTTCTCTTGAGGTTCTTTTACCGCGCGGCATAAGTTCTTTTGTGGTCATTTCTTCTTGGTCAACTAGTTCTTCCCAAGAGCAAATTTCACGCATGGTTATAGGACATTCCAAGACAAGTTTTCTTAATTCTTTTTCGCGTTCTCTGATATTGCGGGCAAGGGCAATTTCTTCATCGCGGGATAAAAGCGGCACTTTACCCATTTCGGAAAGATACATTCTTATAGAGTTTGAAACATCAATATTTGCGCTCCACTCGTCGTTATAAGCCTCTTTTTCTGCTGAAGTCATGGCTTTATATTTTTTATCAACGACTTTAATTCCAAGGTCCTCTAAAGTTCCCATGAGGTTATCAATATCTTCGGAATTATTATCTCCCGCGGTTAAAGATTTATTAATTTCGTCTAACGTTAAGAATCCGTGTTCTTTACCGATTTCAACTAATTCTTTAATTGCTTTGTCTTGTTGTGCCATATTTTGTTTATCTCCAATTATGACTTTAATTTCTTTTGTAATTTTAACTGTTCCTGCAGAAGTTCTACTGGAACCTGCCCAGCCGGATAACTCTTAAGTTGGGCGTTTAAACTTTCAAAGCGCTTTTCCAAAAACGCTTTTTCAATTGAATCAATACAAGTTTTTATATCCGTTGAAGGTCTTGCCTCTTTAGGCAAAACTTCAAGGGTTAGACTTAAAATAAGTCCTTCTAGTTCCGGATATTTTTGAGTAAGGGGTTTAGAGGGCTCCACGATAGTGGGATTTTCTTTATAAAGGGCTGTAATACCTTCTAAAAGATGCCATAAGTCCTTATTTTCAAAATGGGGCTCGGTCAGATTTGCGCAGTCTTGGCAATATCTGGGATTCCACAGAAGTATTTTTATTAAATCAACTTCCCGCTTTGGCTCAATTTGTTTTGCTTTGTTAGTTTGAGTTTGAGCAGTATTTTGCACTGGTTTTCTAATTATTTTTTTGAGCATAATATCTGCATCAATGTTTAGGCGGTCTGCTGCTGTTTTGGCCCACTCTCTTTTAATAATTTCGTCAGGTTGTTTGTTTATAGTTTCACTTAACTTGGCGGCAATATTTGTTTTTGTTTGCGCATCCATATTTAAACCTGCGTTTTTCAACAAAAGATTAATTTGAAAATCCATTATATCCGGCGCTGTTTTAGCGATATTTTTAAATTCTTCCGCGCCGTATTCCGTTATAAATTCGTCGGGATCTAAACCGCCGGGCAAAGTTGCCACGCGGACATAAAGACCTTGTTCCACCAAAATTAAAGCAGCTCTTAAGGCGGCATTTATACCGGCGGCATCAGGGTCAAAAATAACAACGGCTTGGTTTGTATAGCGTTTTAAAATAGTTGCGTGGTAAGCCGTAAAAGAAGTGCCCAGCGGTGCTACGCAATTCTCCACACCGGCTTGATGTGCACCGATAACATCCATATAACCTTCAAGTAAAATTACAAAATCTTCTTTTCTTATGCTTGGTCCTGCAAAATTAAGTCCGTATAAAATACGGCTTTTGGAAAATAAGGGCGTTTCCGGCGAATTTAAGTATTTCGGTTGACCTTCTCCAAGTACTCTTCCGCCAAAGGCAATAACTTCGCCTCTATGGTTAAAAATGGGGAACATTAAACGGTTTTTAAAGTAATCACTTCCGGCATAATTACAAAGTCCCAAAGTTTTTAAATCTTGCTCGCTGAACCCTTGTGTTTTTGCTTCTGCCGTGAGTCCGTTAAAAAAACTTAAGCCAAGTCCGAATTTCTCAACGGTTTCTTCGGTTAAATTACGTTCTTTAACATAATTTCTTGCGGTCTTTCCTTGCTCGGAAGAAAGTTGTTTGTGATAATAATCTTTTGCAAAGAGCATTATTTTGTAGTAAAGGGCGCGTTTTTTTTCTTCTTCGGTTAATTCCTGTTGTGGCTTCCATTCAATACCGGCTCTTTGGGCAAGTTTTCTTGCGGCTTCGTTAAAGGAAAGGTTTTCAATACGCATTAAAAAGGCAAAAATATCGCCTCCGGCTTGGCAACCGAAGCAGTAAAATAAACCCTTATCAGGGGAAATGGAAAAAGAGGGGGTTTTTTCCCTATGAAAAGGACAGCAGGCCTTATAGGTTCTGCCGCTTCTTTTTACATTGGGGACATATTCTTTTATCAATTCAAGCAAATCAACACTTTGGCGGATTTGTTCTATGATACTGTTTTCCATCTTTTTCCCTATATATACTACACGCGCGTGCGCACGCGCTAAGACACAACAGCCCGCCTCTTTTAATCAAGGCGGACTATTGTATCTATTTTTCTAATTAACTAAAAGCGTTTTCTTTTAGTGCGTCTCATTCTGCGTTGTGCTTCTTGAGATTTGAGTTTTCTTCTGATGCTGGGCGGTGTATAGGTTTCTCTTCTTTTGATTTCTTTAAGAATACCGTTCTTTTCGCATTCTCTTTTAAAGCGTTTTAATGCTTCTTCAAGATGTTCAGCATCGCGGACTTTTACAAATACCATTAATTATTTCACCACCTTATCCCTTAGGATATTCATTTTAAAATCTAGCCGGCAGGCCATAAAAAGCGGCGTCCTGCCATTAAATGATAGTGCAAGTGTTCAACTGTTTGCCCTGCACCTTTACCGTTATTGGTTATTAATCTAAAATCTTTTAAACCAAGTTCTTTTGCTACTTTAGCGGCAGTCAATTGCAACTTGCCGAGTAAAGCCATATCTTCTTGGTTTGCTTCATCAAGTTTGGCGATATGTTTAACAGGAATAATAAGCAAATGTGTAGGTGCTTGTGGGTTTAAATCCTTAAACACCACGACATCTTCATCCTGATAAACAATTTGTGATTGAATCTCGCCGGAAGCGATTTTACAAAAAATACAATCTTTCATATCTTAAATATTATACAAAATTAAGCATTTTGCGTAAACAAAAAGCGCAAAAAATAAAAGGAGTTTCGCTCCCTTTTACATATTATACCACAAAAAAAGACTTTTTTGTTAAAAATCTTTGCTACAAGGTTGCTCTCTTTGTTTATATTTAATACCATTTATATATGGTGAGTTTTACCCAAACGGTAAAAAAGGAGTTTTATTTATGGATAAAAAGTTAGAACCTATTGCAGTTATCGGTATCGGTGCGATAATGCCCGGCGCTTTAAATAAAGACGAGTTTTGGCAAAACATTATTCAAGGCAAAAATTGTATAACCGAAGTTCCAAAGGAAAAATGGGATTCTTCACTTTTTTACTCCGCAGACAGAACCGTGCCGGATAAAACTTACTCCAAAATAGGCGGTTTTATAACCGGCTATAAATTTAACTCTTTAAAATATAAAATTCCACCTGCTGTTGCAAAGCAGATGGATACTATCCAACAATTAGCCCTAGATATTGCTCAAATGGCACTTGAAGACAGCGGCTATGATAAAAAAGAATTTAACCGTGCAAGAACAGCCGTCATTGTTGCCAATTCCGTTGGCGGTATGAAAAACGAGTTTACCAATATTCGCCTTTACAAAGCACTTTACATAGATATGTTAAAAAACGGAACTTCTTTTAAAAATCTTTCTCAGGAAACAAAAGACGAAATTTTAAAAGAACTTACAACTTCCGTTGATGAAAGATTTTTGCCCGTAAATGAGGACACTATGCCCGGCGAATTGCCTAATGTTATTGCCGGCAGAATCGCAAATGTTTTTAATTTAAGCGGTGCCAATTTTGCTATTGATGCTGCCTGCGCAAGTTCTCTTGCGGCTTTAGATCAGGCGGTAAACGGTTTAAGAGCCGGCGAATATGATATGGCTTTTTGTGGTGGTGTAGATCAAATGATGTCGCCCGCTTCTTATATCAGATTTTGTAAAATAGGTGCTTTATCTGACAGCGGTTCTTATGCTTTTGATGCAAGAGCAAACGGCTTTGTTATGGCAGAAGGTGCTGGTATGGTTCTTTTAAAAAGACTTTCTGATGCCGTCAAAGACGGTGATAGAATTTATGGCGTAATTCGTGCGGTAGGTTCTTCAAGCGATGGTAAAGGAAAGGGCATAACAGCACCGAACCCTAAAGGTCAAATGCTTGCTATTAACAGGGCGTTTGAACAAGTAGATTTCGACCCTTCCCAAGTCGGTCTTATGGAAGCACATGGCACGGCCACAAAAGTCGGCGATGCAACGGAACTCGGTGCTTTAAATGAAGTTTTTGCCCCTTATGCTAAAGTCGGCAGTATTGGTCTTGGCTCTGTTAAAAGTCAAATAGGGCATACAAAGTCGGCAGCGGGTATTGCTTCCTTAATAAAAGTTATGCTTGCTTTGTATAATAAAGTTTTACCGCCTTCAATCAATTTCCAAACACCTAACCCGATAGTTGATTGGTCTAAAAGTCCTTTTAAGGTTATTACTCAAACAAAAGATTGGGTCACCGATAAAGTTCGCACGGCAGATGTTTCTGCTTTTGGCTTTGGCGGAGCGAATTTCCATTTAATTGCTCAAGAATATGACCCCTCTAAAAATGATTTTAAACAAGAAACGGCAAAAACAATATGTTGTAAGCAGGAGAAAGAAATGACAGACATTAAAACCGATTATAAACTTATGGTCCCCGTTGAAAAATTACAGGGTGATATGCTTATTTTTTCAGGTGATACAAAACAGGAATTATTTAATAATTTAAACGAAGTCGCTCGTTCCATCAAGCAGGAAAACAGTTTTTTAACTTTGCTTGCCTATAAAACCCATACTGAAAAACATAAAAAATTTGCCGTATCTATTAATGCGGAAAATCCTGATAAACTAAAAGAAAAAATTGCCTTTTTTATTAAGACAGCCAACGGTGCCGATGTTTGGTCCGATCCTTCTTTATATCTCAAAATGAAGGGTATTTATCCTTTTAATCCGACTACTGATAAACCCAAAGTTTGCTTTATGTTTCCGGGTCAAGGTGCGCAATATGTTGATATGATGAAGGACCTTGCCAGCAAATATAGAATTGTGCGTGACACTTTTGCCCAAGCGGATAAAATTTTAAAAGAAATTATTGGCTCAACTTTAACCGATACCCTTTGGTCTAAAGAGGGTGAAACAAAAGAAGAATATAAGAAAAGAGAAGAAGCCATTAAACAAACCCAAATTACTCAACCGGCAATTTTGACTTGTAATGTTGCTATGATGCGCCTTTTATATCAATTCGGTTTAAAGCCGGATGTAACCATGGGCCACAGTCTTGGTGAATACGGCGCGGCAGTTGCTTCAGGTATATTAAATTTTGAAGATGCTATTAAAGCCGTAACTATACGTGGCAGCGTTATGTCAAATATAGAACTTGAGGATACAGGCAAAATGGCAGCGGTTTCTGCAAGTGTAGAAACTATTGAACCGGAACTTGCAAAAATTTCCGGTTATGTAGCGGTTGCAAATAAGAACTGTCCTACCCAAACAGTTATTGCGGGGGAAAGTAAATCCGTTGAAGATGCCGTTGCCTTATTTAACTCTTTAGGTATACAGGCAGTTGAAATACCTGTTTCCCACGCTTTTCACTCAAAGATGGTTGCACCCGTTATGCCTTCTTACCGCAAATTTTTAGATACGCTGGATGTTAAAGCACCGACTTTGCCTATAACATCCAATGTATCGGCAGATTTTTATCCTACGGAAATTGAAAAAATTAAAGATATTATGACAACTCAAATTATGAGTTCCGTTGAATGGGTAAAACAAGTTGAACTTGCTTATCAAAGAGGGGTAAGACTCTTTATCGAATGTGGTCCCAAAAGAGTTTTAAGTGCTTTTGTAACCAATACTTTAGCAGATAAAAAAGATATCAGAGTTCTTGCTTCAAACCATCCCAAACGTGGTGGTATTACCGAGTTTAACGACCTAATGGCAAACTTGGCCGCAGCCGGTATCAGCGTTGATTGGTCTAAAACAGATGTAACAAAGGAAGATACTATTTTTACACCTTGCTTTAAAGATGCCCTTAATTTACCAAAACCCAAAGAAGAAAAATTATTTGACCTTAACACTTTAAAAGAAAAATTCGGCGTTATCAAACCCGTTGAAGAAAAAGTTGTTTTAAAAGCAGACCAAATTGTCGTAAGCGGTATTGGGGCAAAAATTTTCGGCTCCAGTTTAGAAGATGTTTTACAAGGCAAAAGTTTGATTAAGGAACTTTCCCAAACGGAAAAGGAAAAACAACTCGAAAAAAATATCCTTTCCAAAGGAGAAAAAATTAATTCTCTTGAGCAGGTTATTAAAAGTTCTGCTCCAAAAATTGCTTTTAATTTTGAAAAAGAAACCGGACTTTCTACCGAACTTGCCAAAACTTTTAACGATACAACAAAAATGGCAATAACAAGTGCTTTATCTGCCTTAAAAGATGCAGGTATTATCTTAAACAATTTTACCTTGCCCGAAAATATGGCAAAAGACACCGGCATCATTTTTGCTTCGTCTTTACCCACTGCAAGCACTTGGGTTTATGAAGTTTCAACAAAAGTTGCAGATATTCTTAAAGGCAAAACAAAAAAAGAAATCAGAGCATTTTATGATTCCTTTATCAATAAAATTTCAGATGATACTTTAAGAAATCAAGTCCAAATTTGGTATGAGGAAAATTTTGCCAAATATGAAATGCACACCCCTAAAACTTTTACGCAAGATTTTCTTACAAAGGCCTTGCCTCTTGCTCATATACAACTTGCAAATTTAATCGGAGCAAAAGGTCCTGCTTTACATATTACCGGTAGCGGTATTTGTGCCGAGCAGGCAATTACTCTTGCTCAAGATTGGTTAAAACTCGGTAAGGTTAATAGAGTTCTTGTCATAGCGGCAGATGAACCTTCCAGTGAATACTTACAGGACTTCCTTTATGCCGGTTTCTTGGCAAAAGGTCAAAATAAAGCCGTTTTAGGTTCAGCCGCCACTGCTTTACTACTTGAACGCAGCCAAGATGTTTTAGCAAGAAGCAAACAACCTTTAACAAAAGTTCTAGCAAGCGATTTCACTACGGTAAGTTCCAATAAGCAAGAAACTTTAATGAACTTGCTTACAAAGATTTTTGAAAAAGCAGGCCTAAATAAAGAGCAAATTGCAAAAGACTTACTGATAATTCCCAATGCGGAAGTTTTAGAAGATATTTCCTTCTTAAAACAACTTTTCGGCACAGGTGCAGTGAAACTTGCTGATTATCAAAATTTAATCGGTTGTTCTTTTAGTTCCGGTTTAGAAGAAGTTTTGGCAATTCGTGCCTTAAATACGGAAAATAAAAAATATGCTTTAAAAATTTCCGGCGGTTTTGATAGTCTTGCTGCTTGCTTGCAGGAAAAAGTTTCTGCCCAGACCATTACTGATACTCCTAAACAAGAACCTAAACCCGAAGTTAAAACAGAAGAACCCATTAAAACAGAATCTGTTAAAGTATCAGAACCGGCTAAAGTTGAAAGCGTGAAACAAATCCTTTCCGAAGAAGAATTAACAAAAGAAATTGTTAATATCGTAGCCGAAAAAACCGGCTATCCTCAAGATATGCTTGAACTTGATTTGGATATGGAAGCCGATCTCGGTATAGACACAGTAAAACAAGCAGAGTTATTTGCTCTCTTCGGTGAGAAATATAATTTACCCTTAAATCAAGGTTTACAACTTAAAGATTATCCTACGATAAGACACTGCATAAAATATGTTTTAAAGGAAACAGGCAACGCCAAAACTACCGAAGTTAAAGCCGAACCTAAACCCGAAGTTAAAACAGAAGAACCCATTAAAACAGAATCTGTTAAAGTATCAGAACCGGCTAAAGTTGAAAGCGTGAAACAAATCCTTTCCGAAGAAGAATTAACAAAAGAAATTGTTAATATCGTAGCCGAAAAAACCGGCTATCCTCAAGATATGCTTGAACTTGATTTGGATATGGAAGCCGATCTCGGTATAGACACAGTAAAACAAGCAGAGTTATTTGCTCTCTTCGGTGAAAAATATAATTTACCCTTAAATCAGGGTTTACAACTTAAAGATTATCCTACGATAAGACATTGCATAAAATATGTTTTAAAGGAAACAGGCAACGCCAAAACTACCGAAGTTAAAGCCGAACCTAAATCCGAGATGAAAACAGAAGAACCCATTAAAACAGAATCTGTTAAAGTATCAGAACCGGCTAAAGTTGCAAGCGTAAAACAAACACTTTCCGAAGAAGAATTAACAAAAGAAATTGTTAATATCGTAGCCGAAAAAACCGGCTATCCTCAAGATATGCTTGAACTTGATTTGGATATGGAAGCCGATCTCGGTATAGACACAGTAAAACAAGCAGAGTTATTTGCTCTCTTCGGTGAAAAATATAATTTACCCTTAAATCAGGGTTTACAACTTAAAGATTATCCTACGATAAGACACTGCATAAAATATGTTTTAAAGGAAACAGGCAACGCCAAAACTGCCGAAGTTAAAGCCGAACCTAAATCCGAGGTGAAAACAGAAGAACTCCAAAAGGAAGAAACAACAAAATCACCTAAAGCGGAAGAAAAACCTGTTTTAGAAAAAGAAGAACCAAAGCAAGCAGAACTTCCTAAGGAAGAAAAAACAGAAGAAAAGCATGAATCCCCAAAAGCAGATGAAGATGTAAAACTTCGCTTTGTTCCCATTACAACGCAAGCGCCGCTTACCCCTTTAAAACCGCGCAAATTATCCGCTCAGAGAGTTGTTTTAATAATGTCTGACAATGCTTCAATAACAAAGGCCTATGTCGATGCTTTTAAGGAACAAGGCATAAGAACCCATATTTTTACAACTTTAAGGTCAAGAACTAAAAATACAACAATAGTAAATTGGGATAGTCTTGAAGAAACAATTACCACTTTTAAGGAATTTGCTACGGCAAATCCCTTAGCGGTGCAAGGTATCATTTATGCTTTACCTTGCTCACTTAAAAAATTTGATAAGAGAATCAATCCCAACACCGAACTTACAAAAAATCTAATGCCTTTATTTAATGCTTGTAAGATTTTTGTAAAGGACCTTTCAAAACGTGACGATGCAGAAACTTTTGTTGCGGTTGTTTCTAAAATTGACGGTAATTTCGGTTATAAAACAAGGGAACCTTTAAATCCCATTATCGGTGCAGTTTATGGCGGTGCAAGTTGTTTTAGAAAAGATTTACACGAGATTGCCGGCGTCTTAACTAAAATAATTGATTTTAGGGAAGATGTTACCCCCGAGCAAATGGCACAGCAAACTATCGGTGAAGTTCTTACCGGGGATGAAAGAGGTTTAATCTGTTTTGACGGTCTTGAAAGAAAAACCGTTCTTTGCTTACCCAGAAAAGTAAACAGAGATTTCAAGCGTATGGATCTTGAGGGTAAAACAATTGCCTTTACCGGTGCGGCGCGCGGCATAGGTGCTATTTTAGCGCAGAAAATTGCAAAACAATATAAAAGCCGTCTCTTAATTTTGGACATAATAGAAATGCAGGATAAAACCTCTTATTATGCAACTTTAAGCGAGCAGGATCTTGCCGCCTTAAAACAGGAATTATGGCAAAAACTTAAATCAGATACGACTATAAAAGCAACTCCCGTTTTGCTTGAAAAAGAATTTGCCAAAATAACCGATGCAGCAAATCTTTACAAGAATATTGAAAAATTAAAAGCGCTTGGCAGCGAAGTGGAATATTATCAATGCGATGTTACTAACAGCAGTATGTTAAAAGATGTTGTAACCAAAATCAAACATAAATACGGCAAACTCGACGGGCTTATTCACTTTGCCGGTCTTGAACACTCTAAACTCCTTACCGATAAAACAATTGAAGAATATTACAAAATCTTTAGTGTAAAGGCCACCAGTGCCGCTGCTTTTATAGCGCTTAATTTAGTTAAGGAAAGCGGTTTTTATGCTTTTGCTTCTTCAATTGCGGGTAAATTCGGCAATTTAGGGCAAAGTGATTATGCAAGTGCCAGCGATTATCTTGCCAAACTTGCTTTAAGTTTACACAGGCAAGGCCAAAGGGCAGTAAGTATTGCTATGAGTGCTTATGCTAAAGTGGGTATGGGTGTTCGTCCGGGAGTATTTGATTTCTTAACAAAACAAGGTCTTAAGTTTGTTGATCCGGAAGTCGGCATGCAAATTTTCCTTGATGAAATTGTTTACGGTAAAGTGCCGGAAATTGTGCTTACCGATGATTTAGGTACACTTGATAGTGATAAACAAATTTGTTTTAGCGAACCGAATATTGAAGAAGAAGAAATGGAAGAGGAAACTAGTGAAGAGGAAAACAATTCCGGTAATGATGACAACTCAAACAACACACTTTCAACTTCTATTCAAGAAGAGGAACCTGTTCAAAATCAGGCAGAAGGCGAACTTTTTAGTTTACGGGAAGAAACGTCAACATCCCTAAAAGCAGAAGAACCTACCGAACAAGAAGAAATAAAGAAAACACAAGAACCTATTAAAGAGGAGACTTCTTCTTCCGACAAAGATAATTTTTTCCTAGGGGAAATTGTAAGTCTGATAAAAAATCAAGAACTTTTTGCCCAAAAAATATATAAAGCACAATGGCCTTTCTTAAAAGATCACTCAATAAACGGCACGCCGTATGTTCCGGGCGTTATGGGTATAGAATCTTTTGTTGAAGCCGCAAAAGTTTTAGGTCAAAATGTAAAAGGTTTCCAAGATGTTCACTTTTCTTTACCGATAAAACTTCTTAGAATGAGAGATCAAGAAGTTATGATAAAAGCCAAAAACGAACAAGGTTTGGTTTCTTTTGTTTTAGAATCTGATTTTATCGGCAGTCGCGGTATTAAAATGGGTTCAACAAGAAGACACTTTGACGCAAAGGCCTTAACCCATTATGAAAGCAATTGGCAAAATGTTAAGGATAATATAGATTTTGACAATCTTATAAAAAGCGCCTCAAATTATAGATTTAAACAGGAAGAAATCTATCAGGGTATGTTTCATGGACCTAGTTTTAAGGTTCTAGACGGTATTATTCAAGCCGACGGAGATCAGGTCCTTGCTGTTTATCAAAAGCCGCAAGCCCCTCTTTTTGCCGATGGCGATAAGAACTTGCTTTCTAATCCCTTGCTTATAGAAGCGGCCTTTCAAACTTGCGGTTACAGAGATATTCTTGTAGAAAACAAAATGACTCTGCCCGATTATATCGGCACAATTGCTTTAAACTTAACAGATAAACCGAAAGATAATTTATTTGTTCTTGCCCAATATACAGGTAAGAATATTGAGGGCAAAAGCATCTTTAATGCCTTTGTCTTTGACGAAACAGGCAAATTATGGGTTGAACTTTCAGAATATCAAATGATAGGTCAGTAATTTGCTATTATATTGTTATGGCACATAGATTAAAAATTGTAGAACTTTCAAAAGTCCCTCCTGCGGAAGAATTTTTAAACAAGAGGGAACTGGAAACTTATAAAGCGTTTAAAATAGATAAACGCAAAGCAGAGTGGCTTGGCGGCAGATATGCTTTAAAAACGCTTGCTTGTGACCTTTTCAATTTCGATATTAAGTATATAGAGGTAAAAAATCTTGCCAACGGTAAGCCCGTTTTAAATGTACCCGGCGGCACAAAATTGCCCGTTTCCATAACCCATAGCGGTATTTATGCTGCTGCGGCTATTGCGTTAACAGGTCAATCAATCGGTGTAGATATTGAATCAATAGAACAAAGAAGCAATGCTTGGGTAAAACAATGTTTTGACAAAAGGGAAATTTCTTCAAAATCAGCACCGTTTTTAACGGAACTTTGGGCAAAAAAAGAAGCCGTTTTAAAATTTATGGGCGTTGGTCTTAAACTTAGTTGCACCGATATAAATTTTGTTTTTGGCAAATTGGAATTTCAGGGCAAGGCCCTTGATGTTTGGGCAAAGCAAGGCAGTCCCAATATCACTTTAACAGTTCAAGATTTGGAAGGTTCTTATAAACTTGCCCTTGCCACGGAAGAACCATTATTTTAAAGATTTAAGAGGTTTAATATGAACGACGATACAATAATTACCAGCACAAAGACAGACGAAGAACCAAAAGGCAAAAAAGAACTTGCTGCAAGTATTAAAAAATTTAGACAGGTTTATGCTCAAGCCGTGCAAAGTTCACCGGAAAAAGAGCGTATTCAAAATCAAAAAGGCAAATTTACCGCTAGGCAGCGTCTTTCCTATTTGCTTGATGAAAACAGTTTTTTTGAAATTCGCACTTTAGTCCAAACAGCAAGCAATGATTTTGACTTAAAAGATAAAAATATTAAAGGCGACGGTGTTATTACCGGTTTTGGTAAAATAAACGGGCGTGATGTTGCTATTTTTGCTCAAGATTTTATGAGTCTTGGCGGTTCACTCGGGCTTGCTCACGCAAAAAAGATTGCTAATTTAATGGATCTTGCCATAGAAGCCAAAATTCCTTTAATCGGTTTGCTTGATTCCGGCGGTGCGAGAATCCAAGAAGGCGTTAACAGTCTTGACGGCTATGGCGAAATTTTTTACCGCAATGTAAAAGCCTCGGGCATAATACCGCAAATATCTGTGGTGCTCGGTCCTTGTGCGGGGGGGGCGGTTTACTCACCTGCTTTAACTGATTTTATTTTTATGGTTGACGGTATCAGCCATATGTTTGTAACCGGTCCCAATGTTGTAAAAGCGGCAACGGGCGAAGATGTTACCTTTGATACACTCGGCGGGGCCAAAATGCACTCTCAAAAAAGCGGTGTCTGCCATGTTATTGCAAACAGCGAACAAGATTGCTTTAGGCAAGTTAGGGAACTTTTATCTCTCTTACCGCAAAACTGTTATGAAAAGGCACCCGCAACCACAACCATAGACTCTGTTGATAGGCAAACCCCTTTACTTGAAAAAGTTTGCGAAATTAATCCTAAAAAACCTTTTAGGATTCAGCATATTATTTGGGAACTTGCCGATGAAAATAAATTTTTTGAGATACACCGTGATTTTGCCAAAAATATCGTTACCGGTTTTGCAAAAATGGGCGGCGAGGTTGTCGGTATAGTTGCAAATAACTCTGATGTTTTAGGCGGGGCTTTGGATATGGACGCAAGTGATAAAGCAGCGCGCTTTGTTCGTTTCTTAAATGCTTTTAATATACCTATACTTACGCTTGTTGATTTAGGCGGTTATTTGCCGGGTGTCGCTCAAGAACACGGTGGTATTATCAGACACGGTGCTAAACTCCTTTATGCTTACAGCGAAGCCAGCGTGCCAAAGATTACTTTAGTTTTACGCAAGGCTTACGGCGGTGCCTATATTGCGATGAGTTCAAAGTATCTCGGCGGAGATTTTAACTTCGCCTTGCCTTCGGCTGAAATTGCCGTTATGGGCCCGCGTGGCGCAATAGAAATACTTTACTCAAAAGAAATTAAAGCCGCTCCCAAAGATAAAGTTGAAGAATTAAAAGAAAAACTTACTAAAGAATATGCTCAAAAATTTGCTTCACCTTATCAGACGGCAGCAAGCGGTTCTATTGATGAAATTTTAGAACCAACTTTTGCGCGTCAAAAAATCATCAGAGCATTTAGATTATTAAAGGATAAAAGGAAACCTCAATTTAATACAAAAAGAGGCAATATCCCGCTTTAATTATGAATTTCGAAAAAATAAAAGATTTTATTAAAACCCAAAAAATACCTGCTTATCGTTTGGCGCAGATAAGGACAGCCGTCTATGAACAGGGCATTGATTCTTGGGATAAGGCAACAAATCTTCCGCTTGATTTGCGTGAATTATTAAATAAAAACTTTAAAGTTCTAAGTGTAAAACCTGTTTTAATACAGGCCTCAAAAATTGATAAAGTTTTTAAAGCCTTGCTTGAACTTGAAGACGGCCTTCAGATAGAAACTGTTTTAATGAAACCGGGCAAAACTTGGAGTATTTGTGTTTCTTCTCAAGTAGGTTGCCCTTTGGGTTGTGCTTTTTGCGCGACGGGCAAAATGGGTTTTAAAAGAAATCTTACTACCGAAGAAATTTGCGACCAAGCCCTTTTTTGGTCTGATTTCTTAAAAGAAAAGAAACTTGGGGAAAGGGTTTCCAATGTCGTTTTTATGGGAATGGGGGAACCTTTGTTAAACTATCAAAACGTAGTAGCGGCGGTAAAGGAACTTTCCAATAATGATTATCTTGCCATCGGGCAAAGGCATATCTCAATTTCTACTTCCGGCATAGCCGAAAGATTTATAAATCTTGCTCAAGATTTACCGCAGGTTAATTTGGCTCTTTCTTTACATAATGCCGATAATGAAGAAAGGTCCAAACTTATGCCTATTAATAAAAAATACGATTTGGATATTATTAAGGAAAAGTTGGAAGAGTATCTTGCCAGAACTTCGCGCGAAGTTTTTTTGGAATATACGGTTATTGACGGACAAAATAATGGCTTACATCATTTAAGAAAACTCGGTAAATGGATAAGCGAAATAAGAGATAATTATTTGCTTCACGTTAATTTAATCGCTTGTAATAAGGCCGTAGGAAAAGCCGTTGAAACCGACGAATTTGTTGTTCGCAAATTTTCTCAGGCCTTAACAAAGATGCATATCAAAAATTCCATACGCAAAAGTTTGGGTTCCGATATTTCCGCTGCTTGCGGGCAACTTGCCATAAATAATAGGAGGAAAAAATGAAAAAATATTTAATTGTCGCAACTTTATTATTAGGGGCTTGCACAAGTTTTATGGGCAAGACTAATTATGTCCCCATAGGGCCGCAAGATTTATCGCGTCAAGTTCAAAATGCTAAGGATATGCCGGTTTTTTCAAATCCTAATCAAATTGACAAGCCTTGTTCCCGTATAGGTTTTTATCAGGTGCAAAAATTACCAAATGATGCAAGCGTAATAAAGAGAGAAATTGAAAAAATAAAAAAATTTGCCGCAAAAAGAGGAGCAAATGCTATCATTTTAAGGCAATATACAAATGAAGACAATGTTTCTTATCCTGTGAATCTTTCAAGTTATTTCTTAAAATATATTGATAATCTTACGCCTGAAGATGAGGAGAAAATAATAGAATTTACAAGTACTGCGGTGGTAAGCGGTGATGATAGATAGAAAAACTAAAAAAGCCGTGGTGTTATTTTCAGGCGGACTTGATTCTACAACTTGTTTATATTGGGCTTTGGCAAAAGGGTATGAGTGCGTGGCCTTAAATATTTCTTATGGTCAAAGACATATAAAAGAAACAACTTGCGCTAAAAAAATCTGCACTAAACTCGGTGTAAAAATGCAAAGTATTACTTTAAATTTGCCTTGGTTAAAAGAGGCCACTTCCTTGGTCGGTAAAAATAAAGTTTTACCCAGTTCAAATCTTAGAGATATACATAATAAAAAGAGACTTCCCTCAACTTATGTTCCGGGCAGGAATTTGCTTTTTATTTCTCTTGCTGCTTCTTATGCGGATAGTATCGGTGCAGAAGCGATTATTGCCGGTCCTAATGCAATAGATTATTCCGGCTATCCCGATTGCAGACCGCAATTTTATAAACCGCTCTCAAAAGCGGTTAAAGAAGGCACAAGCGGTGCTGTTACTGGCAAAAGTATTAAGATTTTAACGCCTCTTTTAAAATTGTCAAAAGCGCAAATAGCAAAACTCGGTGCTAAATTAAGAGTTCCTTTTGGCTTAACTTGGACTTGCTATAAAGGAGGCAAAAAACCGTGTGGAAAATGCGATGCTTGTCTTTTGCGCGCACAGGGTTTTAAGGAAGCAGGTATTTTAGATAAATAGGAGATAAAAAATGTTTCGTTTTTTAGCGGTAGTTTACTTTTTATTTTTTGCAAGTTTCGTTTTTGCGCAGTCCTCACCGGTGGCGATCAGTCAGGTTGCCAAATCTTTTGATATTAAAAAAACGCCGACTAATATTCTTGAGGAAGAAGAAGATATTAAGAAACTTATTTTAAAGTATGATAGCGCTCCTGAAAATCAAAAAGAAAATATAAAAAAGGAAATTATTAAATTACAAACCAAAAAACAGGAAGAGGCCTTTTCCCGTCAGGAAAAGAGAATTGAAAGACAGGAAAATAAAATAAAACAACTTAAGGACGAATTAAAACAAAACAAAAAAGATAAGGATAAAATTGTTCAAAATAAAGTATCTTTTTTACTGGAAGAAGAAAATATTAAAAAAATAAAGGAAGAGTCTTTATCCAAAAAAATAAAGGATAAGGCAAAAGATATAAAATAAAATGTTTGCCCGTTTGTTTAAACTGTTTATAATGGTAATAATAACCCCGCTTTTTATAACGGGTGTGTTTTTGTTTTATTACCAAAATCACAGTAAAACGGTAATTTTGGAAAATTATAGAAATTTAACTGCTCTTGCCAGTGATTTTTTTAAACAAAGCATAGAAGATTCCTACCAAAAACTGGATTATTTATCTCAAATTGATACCAGCAAACAAAAAAAATTTTTAGAAGAAGTAAAAAACACAATTTACTTAAATCCTCAGTTTACTTTTATTGCTCTTTTAGATAAACAAGGCAAAAATATCGTTAGCGTTAATACGGAAGAAGATAATTTTTCCGTTGATTTATCTACTTTTCCTTACCTAAAAGATATTACCGATAAACAAGTTGCTTTAGGTCCGCTTTCTTCAGAAGAAGGTAGTAATGTTTCCATTCTTTATCCTCGTAAAGACGGTCAGTATATCTTTGCTATTTTAGATATTTTACCCTTTATGAAAAAACTTGAAAATCAGGAATTTGGTAAAAGCGGTGGTTTTTATTTTTTAAATCAACAAGGGAAAATTATTTCCTTCACTTCTAATTTATTACCGGATATCTCCCCTGAAGAACTGGAACGCAATTTAAAAGAATCCTATCTGTTAAAGAAAATTTTGGCACGAGACGGGACATTATTCGTCGGTGCCTGGCAAAAAACAATTCTTCCGCAAACATTCATTGCCCTTTTACAGTATCGTAAAGAGGCCTTTTGGAACATAAATCTTATCACTTGGCTTATTGCTTTCTTTATTTTAGCAACAACGACACTTTCCTATTTTGCCGCTTTGGTTTTTTCTCAAGAAGTCAGTAAACCTGTGGAAGATTTAACAAAGGCCGCAAAACAAATTGCTGATAATGATTTTGATATTAAACTTGATTCTTCGGAAACTTTAAGCGAATTTGAAATTTTAACTAATACTTTTAAGGAAATGGCTTTGCGTCTAAAAAATTACCAAAGTATGCAACTTGATAAAATTTTAGACGAAAAAAGAAAACTTGATTTGCTCGTTTCTTTAATGCGTGACGGTCTTGCTATGTGTTCTTTGAAAGGTAAAAAACTTTTTACTAATGAAACGGCTGATTTTATTTTAAAAAGCGGTGCTTTCGGTAAAGACATTATTGACGAGAAAAATCTTTTTGAAGATATTTTAAAACAAAAACAAAATAAAATTCTGCCCGTTTTAAGAGATAATAAAGAATTTTATTTTGAGATTATCAGTGATATTTTTAAACCTAGCAAGGCTCAAGCGGTCGGTATTATTTTATTTAGAGATATTACTTATGAACACCAAATAAATCAAATGAAGGAAAATATTTTTAATGCTATTGCCCATGATTTAAGGGCGCCTCTTTTAGGTTTACAAGGTTATTTAATGATGCTTGAAAATACTTCTCTAACAAAAGAGCAAAAAGAAATGCTTGAAAATATGGAAAAATCAAGCCAAACCTTAACTTCCCTAATTGAGAACATTTTAGATATTTCTAAACTTGAAAAAGGTCTTCTTAAGTTAAATAAAACAATCTTCAACCTCAAAGATTGTGCCGAGCAAGTTACCAGAGAACAGCAGGCAGTAGCAGCCAATAAACAATTAAAAATAGAAAATCTTATAGATAATAATGTTAAGGTTAATGCCGACGAACAACTTTTAAAAAGAGTCTTTAGTAATTTGATTTCCAATGCTTTAAAATTTACCGAAAAAGGCAAAATTACGCTATCTTATAAAAAAGGCAAAGTGTTTGTAAAAGATACCGGTATCGGTATTTCCCCAACGCAACTTGCAAAGATATTTGAAAAGTATAATAAAGGTAATTCTAAAGAAAAAGGCTATGGCTTAGGTCTTAATATTTCCCGTCATATTATTGAAGCGCACGGCGGCAAAATTGAAGCACAAAACAATAAGGAAGGCGGCGCTTGTTTCTGCTTTACTGTGGAGGAAGTCTTATGAGTATTTTTTGGCGTTTAGTTTTGGCGCATTTACTTGCGGATTTCCTTTTTCATTTTAATTTTATTTACAGATTAAAAAATACAAAAGTTTTTGCCGGTTATTTTGTTCACGGTGTTGTCTTTTTTTTAATGGGTTTAATTTGCTGCCATAATTTTTTGAATCTTCCTTGGATAAATTTTGGTTCTATTAGTTTAGACGGAACAAAAAGTATTTTTGTTTTGGCAGTTTTACACGCCTTGCTTGATAAAATAAACCCTAGCGAAACCCGTTCTTTTGACGGGTATAATTTTTCTTTATTCTTGCTATGGCAAGCAATAGAAATAATGCTTTTGTTTATTGTAGCACCGCTGGTTTCCGTCAAAGGGGAAAGTTTTATTGTGGGTGATAGATTTATTTTTATTTTAATAGGTTCTTTGGTCAGCACTTATTTTTTTATGGTTTTGATTTATCTTTTTAAAAGAGATTTTTGCCACAGCACTTATCCTATTTTTGACGAGCGTTTTGTAAGCACTCTTTATCGTTTAACTTTATATTTGCTTTTACTTATGCCTAGTTTTTGGGGATATATGCTAGGTTTAACTTGGGCTTTTTCAGGTTCTGTTTTAAAGAAACCTTTTGTAATAGATACTTGTCCTTACCGTCTTTACGGCGGAACGGTTATTACAATGATATTTGCGCTTATTATGCGATTTTTTATATATCACTTATGAACACCTTAATAGAAAATGCTACTTTTGTTTGTTTAGACACGGAAACAACCGGCTTAACTCCTGATACCGGCGGTAAAATCTGTGAAGTTGCCCTTCTTGCTTCCCGCGCTCAAAAAAGGATAGCAAGTTACGGCACACTTATAAACCCTCAGGTTTTTATTATGCCCGATGTTATTGCCATACACGGCATAACCAATGAGATGGTTCAAGATAAACCTGTTTTTAAAGATATTGCTCCGAAAATCAGAGAACTTTTGGAAGGCAATGTTTTAATTTGTCATAATGCCGATTTCGATACAAAATTTTTGCGCCACGAGTTTGAGCAAATCGGTCAGTCTATGCCAAATTGCACAATTTTAGATACTTTAAAATATGCCCGTTTACACGGCCATTTTAAACGTAACCGTCTAGGTTTAATAGCGCAAGAACTAGGTGTTTCAAGTCAAGGTTGGCACAGAGCCATGGCTGATACAATTATGACGGAGAAAATCTTTTATTATTTTCTTTTTAAGTTCAAAGATATGGGGGCAAGAACCTTGCAAGATTTATTTAACTTACAAAATAGGAGATGTTTATGAAAAAAGTAATTCTTATAATTCGCGATGGCTGGGGGGAAAGAAAAGACAGTTCCTATAATGCCGTTGCAAAAGCGCAGACGCCAAATATAGATAATTTTATGGCGAAATATCCGCATACTTTAATTGAGGCCTCAGGCACGCAAGTCGGTTTGCCGGAAGGTTATATGGGGTCTTCGGAAGTTGGGCACTTAAATATGGGAGCAGGCAGAATTGTCGTTCAGGAACTTAAAAGATTAAAAGATGCCTTTGAAGACGGTTCAATTTATAATGCGCCGGCTTTCAAAGCGGCAATTGATAATTGTTTAGCAAATAACAGTGCATTACATCTTATGGGCCTTGTTCAAGATGAAGGCGTTCACGCCCATCAAGACCACCTTTACGCAATTTTAAAACACGCCGCCCAAAAAGGTATAAAACAAGTTTATATTCACTTTTTTGCCGACGGTCGTGATACTCCGCCGACAAGTTCGCTGGGGTATTTAAAAATGCTTGAAGATAAAATAGCGGAATATAAAATCGGTAAAGTTGCTACGCTTATGGGCCGTTATTATGCTATGGATAGAAACGAAACTTGGCAACTTACCAGCGATGCTTATGACTTAATTGTTGACGGGAAAGGTCATCATGTAAACACTGCCGAAGAAGCCATAAAATATGCCTATGATAATCTAAAAACACCCGACGGCAACAAAATGGTTGATGAATATATACCGCCTATGGTTATAGGCGATTATAAAGGGGTTAAAGACGGCGATAGTATTATTTTCTTTAATTTCCGTCAGGATAGAGCAATACAACTTACCCGTGCTTTTGTGGAGGATGATTTTGCCGGTCAAAGAACCCGCCGTCCTAAAATTGTTTTCTGCGGTTTAACGAAGTATTATGATAGTTTTAAATTTAATGCTCTTTCGCCGATGAGTGAAGGCGGCGGTATGAATAATTTACTCGGGGAAGTTATTTCCGCAGCCGGCTTAAAACAATTAAGAATTGCCGAAACGCAAAAGTTCAAACACGTAACTTCTTTCTTTAACGGTAAAGCCATAAAACCCTTTGAGGGGGAAGACAGAATTGAAATTAAAGGAACTTTTGACCCCGCAACTTACGCGGACCATCCGGAAATGGACGCCTTTCCTGTTGCCGCGCGAGCCATTGAAGAAATAAATCAAGAAAAGTATTCTTTAATTATTTTAAATTTCGCAAACTGCGATATGGTCGGTCATACCGGTAATTTTAACTCAGCAGTTAAAGCCGTTGAAGTCGTTGATAAATGCACCGGAGATGTCGCCCGTGCTGCTTTAGCAAAAGGTTATACCGTCTTGATTACTGCTGATCACGGTAATGCAGAAGAAATGTGGGATTCTAAAATAAATATGCCTAAAACGGCCCACACAACTAATTTAGTTGAATTTATTTATGTTGCGGATGATGCCGCTAAAATTCAACTTAAAGAAGGCGGAAAACTTAGCGATATTGCGCCGACTATTTTAGAAATACTCGGCATAGCCATACCAAAAGAAATGACGGCACAAAGCCTCATTAAATAAAAAAGATTAACAAAAAATATCCCCTAAAAAATTAGGGGATATTTTTTACTGAAATCTATTTGTTTTTTATTTAGGTTCTTGGGTCGTAGAATCTTTTGTTAAAGTCTTTATTTCTTCTTCTTGCTCATTTTCTTGAGAAACATTTTCTTGGTTCTGTTCTTCATTAATTTCTTCTTTTACGGGTTCTACTTCAGGCGGATAATTTTGTTCTATATAACTGACAATGGTAGAATAATTTTTTTGGGCTTTTACAAAATTTTTTATGTCTTGCGGATTTTTTGTAATGTTTTGTAATTGATATTCATATTCTTTTTTCGCCGCTAAATAAGACTCTTTTAAAAAGGCAAGATAAACTTCTTTAAAGTTTTGACTTTGGGTGATAGTAGCAAAATCTTCTTCCTTTTCTAAATCTAAAGAAGTTTTTACTTTTACAATGCCTACGATATCTTTTTCTTGTAAGACTTGTCTTGGCGCAACGATATTACCGACTAATAGACCGGCAATAAAGATAACCATCAAAATAAATAAACGCCAAATAAATTTTCCCATATATAAAGTATAGCAAATTAAAAATATATAATATAAATTATGGAAAGAATAAAGGAAACAAGAAAACTTACTTTTATTTGTGTTGCGGGCAATATTTTACTTACGATTTTAAAATTTATTGCCGGTTTTTTAGGGAAGAGTGCCGCTATGATGGCTGATGCAAGCCACTCTCTTTCAGATATTTTAACGGATATTGTTTTATTATTCGGGGTGGAGTGGGCAAGCAAACCGGCAGATAAAGAACATCCCTATGGGCATGCCCGCATAGAAACTTTGTGTGCTTTATTTATTTCCGTGTTTTTGCTCTTTGTCGCAGGGGCAATTTTCTTTGTCTCTTTTAAAGAAATTTTACAGGTGTTTAAAGGAAATACTTTGGTAAGACCGGGTTATATTGCCTTGATAATGGCTTTTTTATCTATTGTTGTTAAAGAACTTATGTATCAATATTCCGTTAAGGTTGGGCATAAAATAAACAGTTTAGCGGTAATGGCAAATGCTTGGCATCACAGAAGCGATGCTTTTTCTTCTCTAGCGGCTTTAATTGGTATCGGCGGAGCCATTTTTCTAGGGGGTAAGTGGACGGTTTTAGATCCATTGGTCGGTATAGTAATAAGTATTTTGATTATTATAATTGCCCTGAAGATGATAAAAAATGCCGTAGATGAAATTATTGACCGAGCCTTACCTTCGGAAGATATCAAAAAGATAAAAGAAATTGCCTTAAGTATTGAGGGAATAAAAAATCCCCACGAGATTAAGACACGCCGTAGCGGTTATAAAATTTTTATTGATTTACATATCGATATTGATAAAGAAACAACTTTTATCAAGGCCCACGATAAAACAACTTTACTTGAAAACGAATTGAAAAAAGTATATGGTAAACATACTGTAATTATCGTGCACGCAGAGCCGATTTAAATTATCTCTTACGGCGGAATTTTTTTGTTATTTTTTTGTTTATAAATTTTCTTTTTTTAATTTCTTTTTTTTGCTTTTCTTGTTTTGCTACTTTACCTACATACACTTTTTTGAATCCCCAAACATCTGTTTGAACCAAAGGTATAGGTTTTGTTTCTTCTTTGGGTAAAGTAGGTTTTTTTTCTATTTTTTGTGGAAGTTTAATTTCTGTTTTCTTTATTTCTTTTTTAATCGGCAAAGAGGGTTTTATCTTTGTTTGTCTTAATTGATTAAATTCTTCTTCTAAATCAATACCTTTTTGCTCTTGAGAATTATTTGAATTAAGATAAGTTTTTATCTCTTTCCACAAAGGTTTATCTGCTTTTGCAAGCAGAGTTATTGCTTTACCTTTTTTATTAAAACGGCCTGTTCTTCCTATTCTGTGAATATATTCCTGCGCATGTAAAGGAAGTTCATAATTTACAACTAAACTTATATCGTCGATATCAAGTCCGCGCGCGGCAAGGTCGGTTGCGCAAAGGATATTAAAATTACCCTGTTTAAAATCTTTTATGGTTTTATCTCTTTGTTTTTGTTTTAAAGCACCGTTTATAAAACGTACAAGCATATTTTTCTTACGCAAATAGTTACAAACTTCTTTTGTGCTTGCGTGAGTTGCGCAAAAAACCAAAATTTTTTCTTTTTTGTCTTTTAAAATTTTTTCAAGTTCAACAAGTTTGTAAGAACCGCTTGTATCAACAGTTTCTTGCTTAATAAGGTCGGGCACTTCATTACCTTTACTGATAGAAATTATTTTAGGTTCTATCAAGTATTTAGAGGCAAGATTTATCAAGCGTTTATTAAAAGTGGCTGAAAGCATAAAACTCTGTTTTTCTTTGGGTAGTTTATTTAAAATGTTTTCGATTTGTTCAAAAAAACCTAGTTCAAGCATTCTATCGGTTTCATCCCAAACAATATATTTTATTTTTTCAAGTGGGAAAGTTTTTCTTGCGATATGGTCATTTATTCTGCCGGGAGTGCCACTTATAAAACGAGGGTTTTGTTTAAGGCGTCTAAGTTGTGCCTGCATCATTTTACCGCCGGTCAAAAGAGCAGGTTTAATATTAAAATTTTTAGCAAGACTTATAAAAACTTGGCTTATTTGCTGGGCAAGTTCTCTTGTCGGTGCAACAACCAAAGCGCAAGAATCTTCTTCTTTACTTAACATTTCAATAATAGGTATAAGATAAGCGGCCGTTTTTCCGCTACCGGTTTTTGCGCAAGCAATGATATCGCTACCTTCCAAAAAAGGTTCTATGGCGCTTTGCTGTATTTCAGTAGGAATTATAAAATCTTGTTCTTTTAAATTTAAAACAAGTTTTTTGGATAAACCGAAATTATTGAAAGTTTTTTGCATACTTATATTATACTAATCTGCCTCTTAATGTGCTATCCTATAAGTATGAAAAGATTTTATTTATTTTTTATTTTTACCTTTTTAGGTGTTTTGACTTTTGCGCAAGATAAATTATTTGCGCTTGAAGGTGCGCAGTCAAGTGTTTATGCAAAATATATTGACGGCGAGGTTGTTTTGGATAAAAACTCTTCTTGGCGTTTAAATCCTGCAAGCATAGTCAAACTATTTACTACCGCGGCGGCTTTAGATACTTTTGGACCTGATTATACTTTTGAAACAAAAATTTATTTTAGCGGCATAAGAAAAGGTAACAAAATTAAAGGGGATATTTATATCGTCGGCGGCGGAGATCCGAGTCTTGCCTCAAAGTATTTTGATAAGAGTATAGAACAGGTGGCTTTATCTTGGGTAGATGCTTTAAAAAAACAGGGTATAACCACAATTACCGGCAACATTTACGGTGATAATACTTTGTTTAAAGATAATACTTTGCCTATTCACACAACTTATCAAAATATAGGTAATTATTTTGCCGCTCCTTCGGATGCATTAACTATAAAAGACAATAATTTTTCCGTTTATTTTGAACCTTCCGGTGAAGAGGGGGAAATTGGAAAAATTGCCAAGATATCTCCTCAGGAATATGAAGTTCCAATAGAAGTTAAGGCATATTATACAAGTCAGGTTTCCCGTGAAGATACTTATTTAAATTTTGTCCCTCTTTCAGAAAAGATGCAAATAAGAGGTCGTTTGCCTTTAACAAAACAAAAAACGGAAGTTCTTGGCGCAATAGCAAGTCCGGCTTTGTTTACGGCTAAGTTTTTTAAAGCAAAACTTATGGAAAACGGAATAAAAGTAAAAGGCAAAGCCTTAGTCGGTTCTAGTGATAATTACTTGCCGGAAAATTTACTTTATACCCATTTATCTGCGCCGTTAAAAGAAATAGTCCAAAAAACCAATAAGAGAAGTCTTAATTTATATGCCGATATTTTGCTTCGTCATTTAGGTAAAGGTAGCGCAGAAGAAGGTATTGACGCTATAAAATCTTATTTAGAAAAAATGGGTATAGACAGCACCGATACAAATCTTTTTGACGGTAGTGGCCTTGCCCGTTCAAACAGCACCACTTGTAAAACAATTGTTTCTTTGCTGGAGCAGGTTCAAAAACAACCTTATGGTCAAGATTTTATAGAATCTTTATCCGTAGTTGGGGATGAAAACGATATAGGCAATATGTCAAACCGTATGAAAGATACTCTTGCAGTAGGTAAAGCAAGAGTAAAAACAGGTTCTATTGAAGGGGTTCGCGCCCATGCAGGTTATGTGCAGGATAGACAAAACAAACTTATTGCCTTTTGTGTTATTAGTAATAATTTTACCTTATCTAGGGCGGAAATTGACGCTTTACAAGAAGAAATTATTTTATCCCTTGCCTCTTTAAATAAAAAAGCAGATAAACGTACAAATAAAAAATGATACAATTTAAAAAGACCCAAAAAGTCCTAAAGGAGAATCTTTATGAAAAAAATTATAGTAGATGAAAAATCTTTATCAAAAACTTTAGATAGACTTGCCCTGGAAATTGTGGAAAGACATACCGATACTAATAAACTTTGTTTAGTAGGTATTAAGACACGCGGTGTTTATATTGCCCAAAGATTACACGATAGAATTAAAAATTTCTATAGAATAGATTTACCTTTAGGTGTTTTGGATATTACTTTATATAGAGATGATTTAACTCAAGTTGCCCAAGACCCTCAAATGAAAGGCGCTTCAATCGGTTTTGATATTAAAGGTATGGATATCGTTTTAGTTGACGATGTTTTATATACCGGCAGAACCGTTAGATGTGCTTTAGATGCTATTATGGATCAAGGTCGCCCGCACAAAGTGGAACTCTTGGTCATTGTTGATAGAGGCCATAGGGAAATACCCGTCAGAGCAGATTATGTCGGACGTGAAGTTACCACTGCAGATGATGATATTATCCACGTTCATATTAAAGAACATGATGGCGATGATATGATAGTTCACAATATCGGCGGTCAAAAAGAAAGATAAAATTTATGTTGCAAGACGATCTCAATTTTAAAAGCGGTTTTGCTGTTCTTGCCGGTCTTGCTAATGCCGGCAAAAGCACTTTGCTTAATAAATTTGCGGGGGTTGATTTATCACCCGTAACGCATAAACCGCAAACAACAAGGCAAAATATTTTGGCAATTTGCGAAGGTAGGGATTATCAAATAGTTTTTGTTGATACTCCGGGTTTTTTACATGCGGAATACAAATTACAGGAAGTTATGCTGAACTCTCTTAATCAAGCCGTAAGCGAAGATGCCGATTTGGTTCTTTTTGTGTATGATGCAACTTCCACCTTAAGCAAACATTTGGAGCTTGTTAAAAAATTAAAAGAACTGTATTGCCCTATTTTGCTCGTCATAAATAAAGTCGATTTAGTTAAAGATAAAGATGAACTCTTAAAAATCAAAAATGCTATTTGTGCCCAGTTGCCGATAAAGAAAGTTTTCTATGTAAATGCTAAAAAAGGCGAGGGGGTTGACCAAGTGCAAAGAGCCGTTGCCGATTATATTCCTTTTAGTCCGCCGTATTTCCCAAAAGGGCAACTTACGGACCGCTGGGAAAGATTTTATATAGCCGAGTTTATAAGGGAGCAAATTTTCCTTCTTTACAATCAGGAAATACCTTATAGCACTTTTGTTGAAGTGGAAACTTTTACCGAAGATCTAGGCGATAAAAACTTTATCCGCGCCATAATTTATACGGAAAGGGAAAACCAAAAAGCAATTTTAATCGGTAAAGGCGGTAGCGCTATCGGTAAACTTCGCAAAAATGCCGAAGATCGCATTTGCCAATTTTTACAAAAGAAATACCGTCTTGAATTAAGGGTTGAAGTTGCACCCGCTTGGCGCAGTAATGTTAAACAACTCAAAAAATTCGGTTACATAGATTAAATGTCCAACGAAAACGAAATAAAAGCAATTTTCAGTTTGCTTAAAACGGAATCTGCCCATAAGGAAAAATTAACCCAAAGTCTTGTCGAATTTTACAGAAAAGATCCGCAATGTGTTTATACTTTAGCAAAGGAGTATTATGGCACGCTCCCGCCGGAAATTAGTGCTTTATTTAAACGCGAACAAGATACTTTAAAAGAAGAAATTGACCGCTTTTTAAACTTGAAAAATCCCGACCTTTTAGAAGGTCTGATTTTGCTTGCCCGTTCAATTAATCCCAAAACTTCCCGTGAAGAAATTTTGGCTCTTTTTAATATTGCACGGGAAGATTTTGATAAACTTATAGATTCTTCTTTTGAGGTAAGCCAAAAAGCGCAGGTTTTACAAAATTTCTTTTTTGAAACAATGAATTTTGAAATTGTAAATCTTTCGAAACAAACCGGTTTACTTAATCTGCCGGAAATTTTTAAAAATCAAAAGACAACCTCTTTTGTTATGGCAGTAATTTACTTAATCTTCATTTATCCTTACGAGGTTAAGGGAGATATTATTGAGGCAGATAATAAAATTATAGTTCGTCTAAAAGATTCTTTTTCTTTTGAGCCGGTTTATATTGATATTGCCAGCAAAGGGGCTTTTGTAAGCGAAAGCGAATGTGATATGTACGCCGCCGGCAATTTTATTAAATGGGACTCAAGAGTCCTTACTCCTATGCCAAACAGGGATATTTTTAAACGTTTGTTTGCCAATTTAACCTACAGCGCTAAATAAAAATCTTCTTTAGTTCCTCTAAATATGCTAAAATTAAGTATATATATTATATGGAGGAGTTTCTTATATGGAACAAGGAGCAGCAGGTAATAGTTTTTTGGTTATACTGATTATTTTTGTTGGTGTGATGTTATTTGTTTCGTCAAGAGGACAAAAGAAACGCGAACAGCAAAGGCAAACAATTATTAAATCCCTACAAAAAGGTGATAAGGTTATCTTGATTGGTGGGGTAATCGGCACAATAGTAGGTTTTAAAGATAATTTATTTGAAGTAAAAATCTCTGAAAACACAAAAATTACCGTCCTAGAAAACGGCATTGTTGATGTTTTTAAAGATAATGTAAATGCAAACGGAGTTACTAAAAAATGAATAAACTAGCAGTAAAGTGGACAATAATAATTATTGCCCTTGTCGGCTCGGTTGCTTTGTTATATCCCAGTTATGAGTGGTATTCCAAAACACAAGCCGAAAGGGAAAAACTGGAAGCATCCGGTGATAGACCTAAAAGAATTTTGAATTTAGGTTTGGACTTAAGAGGTGGTTCTTCCTTGCTTTTGGAACTTGATGTTTCAAAATTATCCGGCAATGAATCCTTAAATGATTCTATGCAGCGCGCGATTGAAATCGTCAGAAACAGAATTGACCAATACGGTGTCGGTGAAATTCCCATAACCAAACAAGGTGAAAAATGGATTTCCGTTCAACTTCCCGGTATTGCCAATCCCGAACAGGCAGAAGCCCTTATAGGTAAAACTGCTATGCTTGAGTTTAGGCTTATTGTTGATTCTGAAAAAGCGCAAGAGGCTATTCAAAAAATAGATGAAATGGAAAATGCCTTTAATCCGGATGGAAGTTTAACCGCAGAAGCCCAAGCCCTTATGCCCGAAGGCGTAACCGCTATGAAGAACAGAGAGCATTATACCCAAGCCGTAACAGCAACTGCTGCTATTACCGGTGCAGATTTGGAAGATGCTCGCATTTCCACAGGGGAATACGGTTATCCCGCAGTATCCTTTACTTTTAACGGCGCAGGTGCCAAAAAATTCGGCGAATTAACAGGACATAATTTACACAAACAACTTGCTATCGTGTTAGATAATACAATTCAAAGTGCTCCTGTAATTCAAGCCAGAATTACAAGCAATGGTCAAATTACCGGTAACTTTACTATGAACGAAGCCAAACAACTTGTCATAGTTTTACGCGCCGGTGCTTTACCTGCTCCCGTCAGAATTATTGAAAAGAGAGTTATCGGTCCCGGTTTAGGTGAAGACTCTATTAAGAGCGGTTTAAAAGCCTCCTTAATCGGCTTTATTTTCATAGTTTTATTTATGACAATTTACTACCGCGCTTCCGGGTTTATTTCAAGCATTGCTTTGGTTTTAAACCTCATTTTCTTAGTAGCAACGATGGCTTATTTCTCCGCTACTTTGACTTTGCCCGGTATCGCCGGTATCATTTTATCTTTAGCGATGGCGGTGGATGCAAACGTTCTTATTTTGGAGCGTATGCGCGAAGAATATCAGAAAGGTCAGCCCTTATATCTTGTTATAAAAGAAGGTTATGAAAAAGCATGGAGCGCAATTTTTGACTCTAACCTTACAACATGGATTGCTTCCATATTGCTTTTCAACTTCGGAACGGGTCCTGTTAAAGGTTTTGCTTTAACTTTAACTTTGGGTCTTTTAGTCGGTGTGTTTACTTCCGTGTTTGTGACCCGCGCAATTTACGAGATGTTGCTTACGGCAAATCCTAAGGAGATTAGTATATAGATTATGAAATATTTTGAAATTTTGCCAAAAACTAATATTGATTTTGTCGGCTCAAGAAAAATGTTTTTCTGGATTTCCGGCTTAATTATGCTTGCCTGTTTATGCTCTGTAATTTTCAAAGGCCTTAACTACGGTATTGATTTTACAGGCGGAACAATGGTGCAAGTTCAGTTCAAGGACAATATGAACATTGACCAAGTTAGAACTGCTCTTACTCAACAAGGGTTAAAAGCAGATATTCAAACCTTTGTCGGCACAAATTCTTTTGCTCTTAAAGTAAAAGGTTCCCAAGAAAATGTTAATGAGGTTTCCGCCAGTATTCAAGAAGGCTTGGGTAAAACCGGTGTTGAATTTACTATTGAACAAATAGACTTTGTCGGACCTACAATAGGTAGTCATTTGGCTAAAAGTGCTATAAAAGCCTTTGTGATTGCTATGTTTGCTATGGTCGTTTATATTGCTTTCCGCTTCCAAAACATTATTTGGGGTGCAATGGCAGTTGCTGCTTTGTTCCACGATGTGTTTTTAACGATTGGTCTTTTCTCTTTCTTCCAGTTAGAAGTTGACCTCGTTATAGTGGCGGCATTTATGACAATAGCAGGTTTTTCTATAAACGACACTATTGTTATTTTCGACAGAGTTCGCGAAAATGCTAAATTACATCCGAAATGGGATATCAGAGAATTATTAAATGTCAGTGTTAACGAAACACTTTCAAGAACAGTAATAACCTCTATTACCGTTATCGGTGCAACGGCAATTTTGTATTTTATGGGTGGAAAAGTGCTTAACAACTTCTCTCTTGCAATCTTAATCGGTTTAACTTCCGGAACTTATTCCAGTGCTGTTTTGGTTCCCGGTCTTGTTTACCAATGGACTAAAGATGGAAAGTTCAGCCTTTCCGCAGAACAAAATGCCTATTCAAATCAAGGTTATCAAGAACCTGCTTTGAAAAGCAAAAAAAGACATCATTAATGCGTAAAATCCGTAAGTTTAAAATTACTTTGCATTACAAAGAAATCCTGCGCCGTTTGCGCGGCGCAGGAATTGATTTGCGTGCAGCGGGTTTTCAAGATGAAAGCGAACTTGCGGTTTTTTTAACATCTCTTCACGCGGCTTTAGAACCGGGAGTAGTATATGAGTTTTTAGAAGGTCAAAATTTGGAACTTACGGGGATAGGCCTTGATTATAAAATGTCAAGTTTATGTGCCTTAACTTTAGGGGAAAAAATTGACCAAGAAATTGCCAAAATAATTAATCCCCAGGCCCTTGCTATTGCAAGTATTGCCTTAATGGAATTTTTAAGAACGGCAGTAATGTTTATGGCAGATGTGGTAAGCGATGATGCCAAAAAAGAAGAATTTGAAACAGAAAATTATACTATAATTGCCGTTCCGCAGTTTAATTACAGTAATCAACCCAAATTTATAAGAGAGGCAAAACAGATAGAAGTTTTTAAAGCAAAAGAACTTCTGCCTGTTTTGCTTGATAGACTTAACAGTACTAAAGTAGGTATTACTTATCAAGAAGGACAACTTTTGCCTAAAAATACTATTGTTTTTGTTATTCCGTGGAAAAAGAAAAAAGGTAAAAAATAATGAGTAAAAAAGTAAAAAATAAAAATAAGAATAACTCTTGGCATTATGGTTTAGTGGCGTATTTAATTGCGGCCTATGTCTATTTTGTCGGGTTTTTTACAAAGTTTATTTATCATAAAAACAAAGAGTCCCAGATTTTAGATGATAATCAGCAGGTTATTTATGCTTTTTGGCATAATCAACAATCTTTTTTACTTTTCCCATATAGAAAAAAAGGTAAAATTTCCGTTTTAGTTAGTATGAGTTCCGACGGGGAATATATTGCAAGAAGTTTGCCTAAGTTTAGAATGAAAGCAACGCGCGGTTCTACTTCAAAGGGCGGTTATACCGCTTTAAGAGGTTTAATAGAGGACGCTAAAAAAGGTTATAATATTGCTCTTACCCCCGATGGTCCCAGAGGCCCGATTTATAAGGCCTCACAAGGTATTATTTATCTTGCAAGCAAAACAAAATTACCTATTGTTCCCGGTGCTGTTGATTGCAGCCACAAATTTCATGTTAATTCTTGGGATAAATTCCAAGTTCCGTTACCTTTTGGCAGATGTGCAATCGTTTATGAAGAACCGCTTTATTTTACCCCTGATAAAGATATAAAAGAACTTTGCGATATTTTGACCGATAGAATAAATGCGGCCACCAAAAAAGCGTCAGAAATGTGTAAAAAAGGGAAATAATATGGGTTATTTTTTATTAATTTTAATTAATTTGCTTTTTCCTATTGCGGGACTTGGTTTTCTGCTCTATTTCTTTATTTCTCCCAGAAGGAACTTGCTTAAAAATTTAAAAGCAGAAGTAAGGGAAAGATTTACATGGTCGGCTATTAAAGGCACGCCAAAAAATGCTTTGTGGATACACGCGGCAAGTGTAGGAGAAATTAAAAGCGTTTTAGTCGTGGCTGAAAAACTAAAAGAAATCTATAAAAAACCTCTTATAATTACAACTACTACTCAAGCAGGACGTCAAGTGGCTTTAAAAAGTAAAGTATGCGATAAAGCCCTTTTAATGCCTTTAGATTTCTATTTTTTCATTAAACGTTTTTTAAAGTTTTATAATCCTAGTAAACTTTTTATTGTGGAATCTGATTTGTGGCCGAATTTAATTGTTGCCTGTTCAAATAACAATGTTCCTGTTTGCGTTATAAACGGGCGTCTTTCCCAGAGAAGTTTTAAACGCTATAAACTTATCTCTCCCTTAATAAAACTTATTTTGAGAAAAATTAATTTGATTTGCGCTCAAACCCAAGATATAGCCCAAAGATATATTGCTTCGGGCGCTTCTGAAGAAAAAGTTTTTAATACCGGCAATATAAAATATGATATGCTTACCCAAACGCCGGCAAATCAAGAGGAAGCAAAAGAGATAATTAAAAAACTTTATTGGCAAAATGCTTTTGTTTTAACCTGCGGTAGCACTCACGCGGAAGAAGAAGATTTAATTATAAAAACCGCTAAAAAATTAAGTCAAGTCAAATTCATTATTGCCCCCAGACATTTGGAAAGAAAAAATGCAATTATTGAGAATCTCAAGAAATCCAATCTTTCCTTTTCCGTTTTTAGTAAAATAAAAGAATCTCCGGAAAGCGAAACTCAAATCTTGCTTGTTGATACTATGGGTATGCTCGGCGCTTTTTACACTACGGGAACACTTGCTTTTATCGGCGGAACAATAAGCAAGAAAGGGGGACATAACTTTTTAGAAGCAGCCATACTCGGCAAAGCAATTTTAAGCGGACCTTATTTTTATAATACGCCTGAGGTCGCTACAAAATTATTTGCTGAAGGCGGAGGGGTAAAAGTTGGCAAAACAACTTTCCTTACCCAACTTAAAAAATTTGTAAATAATACATCTTTGGCTAAGCAGGCAGGTGCAAAAGCACAAGAAGTTGCCTTATCTTTTAAAGGAGCGACTGATAAAACAATCAGTATAATTAAAGAATATGGAAAATAACAGTAAAAATAAAATTTTAGTTTTAAGATTATCCTCTCTGGGGGATATTATGCTTGCCTCTCCGGTATTTAAAAACATTAAAGCAAAATGGCCGGATTCTCATATTGCCTTAATGGTAAAGCCGCAGTTTGCCCAAGTTTTCAGCGGGCATCCGGATGTGGATGAAATTATTGTATTTAAAGGCTATTTCCATACTATCAAGCAGATAAGAAAGGAAAAATTTACTCATTTGCTTGATTTACACTCAACCTTAAGAACCAGACTTGTTAGTTTGTTTTCCGGTATTCCAAAGAAACAACGCTACAATAAAAATTCCGTTGAAAGAAGACTTTATGTTAAGTTTAAAATCAATAGTCCCGCTTTGGAAAAACACACCCTTGAAAAGTATTTAGAAGCCCTTAAACCTTGGGATATTCCTATAAAATATACCACTCCGCAATTAAATGACTGGTCTTTTAAGCCGGCTAAAATGAACGGAAAAGATGTGGAAAATATTTGTATTTTCCAAACTTCTTTTATCGGTGATTCTGTTTTGACAACCCCTCTTGTTCAAAAGACGGCCCACCTTTTCCCTAAAGCAAAAATTATTGTGGTAACCCGTCCTCAGACAAGGGAAATTTTCTCTAATTTAAAAGAAGTTTCCAAGATAATTATTGATGATAAAAAAGGTCTTGGTAAGATTTTTGGTGTATTTAAAACAGCACATCAAATAAAAGAGGCCAATGTTGATGTAATTTTAGTCCCGCACAGAAGTTTCAGAAGCGCTCTTATTGCTTGGTTAAGTGATGTAAAAATCCGTATTGGTTTTTCTAATAGTGAAGGGCGTTTTTTATATACCAAAACCTTGCCGTTTTCTTGGCTTATTCATGATGCCGAAAGAAATTTATCCCTTCTTCAGGGTATTGTTAATGAAAACTTTGCCAATGCCGAATTAAAAATGGATGCTTCCGCCCAAGATGCTAAAGAAAATGTCCAACAAATGTTGAAGGAAGCCGGTCTTGAAGGTAAAGATATTATAGGTGTTCACCCCGGTTCGGTTTGGCCCACAAAATGCTGGCCGGCGGAAAATTATGCAAAGTTTATTGAAAGAGTAGAAAAAGAACTTGGTTTAAGAGCCGTTATTGTAGGCGGGCCGAAAGATGTTGATCTCGGCGAGCAAGTCTGTCGTCTTTCCAAAGTCCATCCCGTTAATTTAGCCAGCAAGACAACTCTTTCCGAATTAATGGCAATAATGAAATATTTTAAATTATTTGTTACCAACGACTCCGGTCCTATGCATATTGCAACCGCTTTTAACATCCCTACTTTAGCGATTTTCGGTCCTACAACAAAAGAACTCGGCTTTTTCCCTTACGGTAAGGGGCATAGAGTTGTTGAAGTTAAAGATTTACCTTGCCGTCCTTGTGCTTTACACGGTGGTAAAAAATGTCCGCAAGGGCATTTTAAATGTATGAAAGATATCAGCGTTGATGAGGTTTTCAACAATGCTAAGGAGATGCTAAATATTCATTAAGTGCTTGACTTTAGGTGCTACAATAGTTAAAATCTTATTATGAGCAAATTTTTAAATTCATTTAAAGTGTCGTTCAGTAAAGGTATTTTTACAGGAATACTTGATATTCTTTTCCGCTTAATAATTGCTTTTATTTGGCTTGTAGTAGTTAGAACTTTGTGTTCCTTTGTATGGGAAGCGTTCACTCTCCCGCAACTTACAGGACAAAGACTTTGGTGGATTGCTTATAGTGTATTATCTTTCGTAATTGTTTCTGTCTTGGCATATACAGCGATTATTGATAGAGAGTAATTGCTTTTTATAATTTTTAAAGATCCGTCTTGCTAAACAGGGCGGATTTTTTATATTTTAACAGTCTTATGTTTTGCTAAGTCTTGACCTAGTGCTAGGTATTTTGTAGCATTTAAGTATAGGTATGATAGAGAATTCAGATAAAAATATAAAAGTAGAACTTGATAAAGTTTTTCTTATTAAAGAAAATATTACCAAGAAAGAACTTGTAGAAAAATTAGTTCACTCTATTTGTGATAAAAACCCTTCTTTAGATTCCAAAGAAATGCTTGCCGCAGTTCTTAAAAGGGAAGAAGGTATCAGCACGACCTTAGAAAGTGCTTTAAGTATTCCTCACGCAAGGGTAGAAGATTTGGATACCTTCCTTGCGGCTTTAGCGGTTATGCCAAAGCCGATAGAAGATGACTACGGTTTACCTATAAAAGTGATGTTCTTGTTCTTTTCACCTGCGGGGCAGCCCTATTTTGCCCAGCATTTAAAACTTCTTGCAAGTTTGGCGGAAAAGTTTACTCCCGATTTTGTACAGGAACTTACTACTTGCACTTCCGAGCAGGAAATTGCTAAAAAAGTTAATTTGTAAAATATGATACAAGACCCGTTAAAAACACAATTTAAAGTTAAAGGAGTTGTGGTAATCACAACTGCCATGCTTACTTTCATTACCGCTTGGCAAGCCGCATCTATTGTTTTGTGCGATTTTGCTTCAAGCGCTTTCTACGCAGGCGGAATCGCTATGGGGGCTTTCGGTCCGGCTTTTCCGTGGTATATTCTAGGCGTAATGCTTTTTGCCGGCCTTTTGATGATGATGTATATAGAGTCTTGCTCTATGTTCACAAGAGGGGGGGTTTTCCCTGTTGTTAATGCCGGTCTTGGCGAAAATGCCGCAAAAGCCGCTGCTGCCGCTATTTTGTTTGATTTTACCTTAACAGGACCTATCAGCGGTCTATCAGCGGGGCACTATTTATCCGGTTTAATCAATTCCGTTTTAAGGGCAATACATCTTCCTTTTGAATTACCGAACGAAACCGTTGCCGTTATCTTTGCTTTGCTTGTTACCTTATATTTTTGGTATCAAAATGTGAAAGGTATAGAAGATTCCAGTGATAAAAGCCGCAAAATTATCCGTTTTTCAATGGTAATTTGTCTTATCTTATTTGTTTGGGCAGGCATAACTTTATTCTTAAAGGATAATATCGTTTTACCGCCTTTTAAACCGCAATTAAATGAAGGTTCTTTAGGTTGGGCCAGTCAGTTTACCTTTATGCAAAAAATCGGCTTTTTGGGTGTTTTAGTGGCAATGGGACACTCTGTTTTGGCTTTGAGCGGTCTTGAAACTTTTGCGCAAGTTTTTAGAGAAATTGAATATCCTAAAATTCAAAATCTTAAAAAAGCGGCTTTAATTGTTTTCTTATTTGCTTTACTTTTTACGGGCGGTTTGACTTTCCTTTCTTCTTTAATTATTCCGCCGGATTTGATTGCAAGCGAGTATCACGATAATTTGCTGGCCGGTTTAGCAATGCATTTAAGCGGTCCTAATTTCTTAAAACTCATTATGCAAGGTGCGGTTGTGCTGGCAGGTGTAGCAATGCTTGCCGGTGCGGTTAATACTTCTATTATCGGTGCAAACGGCATTATGAACCGTGTAGCCGAAACAGGTATTTTGACCGATTGGTTCAGAAAAATCCACAAAAAATACGGCACAACTTATCACATAATCAATATGATTTGTCTTATGCAAGTGGGCGTTATTTTGTTATCGGGCGGAAAACTCTATTTAATCGGTCAGGCTTATGCTTTCGGCGTTTTATGGAGTTTCGTTTTGGAAATGACTTCTCTTGTTATTTTACGTTTCAAAAACCGTGAGCAAAAACGTGGCTTTATGATGCCTTTTAATATCAAATTTGACCATTATTATATTCCGCTTGGTGGTGCCTTTGTAGTGCTTGTAGTGGTTATGCTGGCCGTAGTTAATCTTTTTACAAAGAAAGTAGCAACAGTTGCTGGTTTCTCCTTTGCTGCTTTATTCTTCTTGGTTTTCCATATTTCGCAAAGATTAAATGCCAAAAAAGCAAATGATATTTTTGAAGAAGGACATAGGGAAAAATTAAATCAAACGGAAGTTGAAGATATTGCTAAAGGTCTTGCGGATATCGTTGGCGAAAAAAGAATTTTAGTACCGGTTAAAAATCCGGAAAATTTATATCACCTTGAAGAAGTTTTAAAAGGGGTAAATGATGAAGATACCGAAATCATTGTCCTTTACGCAAAAACACTTGATACTTGGAGTGTGGGTAAAACCCGCCAAGCAAGTGCCGTTGACGAACAGGAATTATTTACTAAAGTCATTTTAATTGCGGAAAAATACGGTTTAACCGTGCATCCTCTTTTAGTTAAGTGTAATGATTATTCTTATGCCGTTGCACAAGTTGCTTTGGCCGCCAAAGTAAAAGAAATTATAATGGGTGTTTCCGGTTCGTTTGGTGCAAATGACCAACTTGAAAGACTTGTTATGGCTTGGGGTGCGGTGCAACAAAACCAAGCGCCTAATGAAAAAGTTTCTATGGTCGCAAAAATTATTTGGGAGGGTAGGGAAGTTTCCTACAAATTCTAAAAATGGCTATTTTAAATATATGTAGATACGGTAAGGAAATTCTTACCCAAAAAACAAAAAGAATCAACTTCAATTTTATGGAAAAGAAGTTGCCCAAAATCATCAATGATATGACGCAAACCTGCCTTGCCTATAACGGTGTCGGTCTTGCAGCAACCCAAGTGGGACTTGATATTTCTCTTGCAGTTGTTCTTTTACCACAGGAAGAAGAAGGCTCTTACAAAAGATATGTTTTAATTAATCCTGAAATTTCTAATAGAGAAGGCACTGTTTTAAGCAGTGAGGGGTGTTTATCTTTTCCTGGATTAAATATTCAAGTTCCGCGCGCTAAAAAAGTTAAAGTAAAATATCTTAATGAAAAGGGTTTACCCGTTGAACTTAATGCCGAGGGCTTTTTGGCTATCATTTTACAACACGAAATAGACCACCTTAACGGCAAAGTTTTTATTGAAAGAGTTTTACCCAAAGACCAAGCCAAAGTCCAAGCCGATCTTGAAAAACTCTCCAAAGATTGGTAAATCTTGATTTAAACAAAGAAAATTTAATAGTAGTCAAAGATGTATTCTAATATATGAGGAGTTTTATGTACTTACCAAACAATAACTGTTCTCCCTTAATGAGAGCATGTGTATATGGATTTCTAGAAAAGGTAAAAGCCTTAATCTCCTTAGGTGTAGATGTCAATTATAAAGATATATATGGTGATACCGCTTTAATTTATGCGATAATAAATAATCATACGGAAATAGCCAAAGTTTTAATCGATGCTGGTGCAGATATAAAAGCTCAAGATGTTTATGGTAATAATGTTTTGCTTTGGGCAGCAATAAATGAAAATATTATAATTATTCAATACTTAATACAAAAAAAAGAAGATATAGATATTGATGTAAAGAATAAAAATGGAGATACTGCTTTAATTTGTGCAACAAGGAATGAAAATCTTGAAATTGTTAAAATTTTAGTACAAGCAAAAGCAAATGTTGATATAACAAATAAAGATGGTGATACTGCTTTAAGTTATGCTTTAAATAAAAATAATACCGAAATTGTTAAAGTTTTATTAAAAGCAGGAAGCGACATTAATATTAAAGATAAATCTGATAACACCCCATTAATAATAGCAAGTAAAAATGGAAACTCTGAAATAGTTCAATGTTTAATAAAAACTAATATTGATAGTCAAGATTGTTATGGAGATACGGCTTTAAATTGTGCAGCAAGGAATGGAAATCTTGAAATTGTTAAAATTTTAGTACAAGCAAAAGCAAATGTTAATATAATAAATAAAGATGGTAATACAGCTTTAATTTATGCGATAATAAATAATCATACGGAAATAGTCAAAGTTTTAATTGACGCTGGTGCAGATGTTAAAGATCAAGATGTTTATGGCAATAATGTGTTGCTTTGGGCAGCGATAAATGAGAATATTATAATTATTCAATATTTAACACAAAAAAAAGAAGATATAGATATTGATGTAAGGAATAAAAATGGAGATACTGCTTTAATTTGTGCAACAAGGAATGGAAATCTCGAAATTGTTAAAATTTTAATACAAGCAAAAGCAAATGTTAATATAATAAATAAAGATAGTAATACAGCTTTAATTTATGCGGTGGAAAAAAATAATACCGAGATAGTAGAAAGTCTTTTAAATACTAAAATTAAAGTAGACGTAGATGTTAAAAACAGATACGATAAAACTCCCCTAATAATAGCAAGTGAAAAAGGAAATGATAAAATAGTCCAGTATCTAATAAATATTGAATCAAATATTGATAGCCAAGATTGTTATGGAGATACAGCTTTAATTTGTGCAACAAGGAATGAAAATCTTGAAATTGTTAAAATTTTAGTACAAGCAAAAGCAAATGTTGATATAACAAATAAAGATGGTGATACTGCTTTAATTTATGCGATAATAAATAATCATACGGAAATAGCCAAAGTTTTAATCGATGCTGGTGCAGATGTTAATATTTGTAAGATTAATAATATAGAATTTTCTTCATATGATCACTATGAAGATAATACTGTTCAGATATCTTCATATGAGGAAAAGCATACACCCTTATCTTTAGCTAAAAAGAGAAATAATATTGAAATTATTTCTTTATTAGAACAAGCCGGAGCAAAAGAGTAATTTTATAAATCTTGTAAGATAGCTTTTGCTGCGGCTTTCGCGCTTGCCCAAGCAAAGTGTAAATTATAGCCGCCAAGTTGACCTGTTATATCAAGGCACTCGCCGATAAAATAAAGATTTTCTATTTTTCTGGACTCAAAAGTTTTAGAAGAAATTTCTTTTGTATTTATTCCGCCCGCGCAAACTTCGCTTTTGTCATAATCATAAGTATTTTGCACTTTTAATTTATAGGCGCAAAATGAATCTTCCAAATATTTTAAATCTTGCTTAGTTGCGTTTGGTAGGGTTTTATTAAAATCTTTTAGCAAAACTAGAGAGAGATGTTTTGGCATAATTTCGGCAAAGATATTTGATAAAGTTTTTGTGCTGTTTTTATTTTGTAAAAGAAAATCTTTAAAATTTACCATCGGTAAAAAGTTTATTAAGATTTCCTTATTCTTTAAGCCGTAAAGCGAAAGTTTAAAAACAGCAGGTCCGCTTAAACCTTCATGGGTAAATAAAATATCATCTGTAAAAGTATAATTTTGGCAGGAAATTTTTGCTTTTATTGTAAGCCCTGCTAAATCTTCAAAAATCTTTTTTTGTTTTTTATCCCAAATTATGCCACATAAGGCAGGGTAAGGTGGAATAATGCTATGTCCGAAATTTTGGGCAATTTTAAAAGCGCAAGATGTTCCGCCGAGTTTTTTATAAGTCGGTCCGCCGAGCGCGCAAATAACTTTTTTTGCGTAAAAAACATTTTTATCTGTTTTAATTTCAAAAATATCATCATTTTTTACGACTGAAATAATTTTATTATCAAGAGCAAAAATTGTGCTTTGTTTATCTATTTTTGATAAGAGTAAATTCAAAATATCTTTTGAACTTTTGGCAAAATATTGACCGCTTGAGCGTAAATAATAAGAGATATTATTTTCGTCTAAAACATCTAAAAAATCTTGCGGTTTAAAACCGGCAAGGGCAGATTTTATAAAGTGCGGGTTTTGGCTAAAATAATACTCTGCGCCCATATTTTTATTTGAAAAATTACAAAGACCGCCACCTGAAGCAAGCACTTTTCTGCCGGCCTTTATGCCGCTATCAATAATAATTTTATTTGTTTTACCTAGCAAACTTGCGCTAAAAAGCCCGCTTGCACCCGCACCTAGTATTGCTATTTCAAAAGTTTTCATATTATTTGTTATTCATCAATTGGTTTAGCCACAAAGCACCTGCCATTGTAAGAACTAAACCGGAAATATTATATAAACTAAATTTATCATAACCGAAAATTACCGATAGAACCAAAGTCAAAGCGGGGAAGGATAAGGCAACAGCAGTTGTTTTTGCAAGCGGTAAATTCCTAATAGCATAAACCCATAAATTATAAGAAAGGCCATATCTTATAACTCCCATATAAACAAGCACAAGAAAAAGGATAGGTTCATAAGATAAAACAGGGTTTGGCTCAAATAAAAACATCAAAATTATTAAAACGGGAATAGAATAAAAATTCTTTGCCGCACAAATTAAATTATCATCTATTTTACGAGGTAATTTTTTTATCAAAATATGGCTTGCCTGAAACATCCACACGCAAAAAACAACAATTAAATCACCTTTTAAATGGGGGGTTAAACCTTTTTCAAACATTAAAATTGTTGCACCGGCAATTATCAAAAAGGAAGCAACAATTTGTTTTAAAGTTATTTTTTCCTTTAAGAAAATTGCGCAAAATAAAAGAGAATAAAGCATTTCCACTTGATTTAAAATTGCGATATTTGCAGGCGTCGTCCATTTCAAAGCATAAAGCATAGCACAAAAAGGCAAAGCATTACCGAGATTGGAAATAAGAAAATATTTTAAAATATATTTTCTATCAAACATTGCCCAAATCGGTTTAGTTTTAGAATCTTTTAGAAAATAAATAAACCCCATTATACTTGCAAGCAGCACCAAAAGAACAGGGCCGATAAGATTAACAGATAATCCACCTATTATCGGGGAAAAGCCTAAAATAAGCCAAAACAGCAGTAAAGATATTTTTGGGTTCATAATTAAATTTTATCAATTGCTCATATAATTGTAAAATATATATATGTATAAACCGTTGATATTACTAATTATTTCAAATGTCTTTATGACTTTTGCGTGGTATGGACATTTGCGTTTTAAAAATAAAGCCTTGTGGCTTGTTATTCTTGTAAGTTGGATGATTGCTTTTGTTGAATACTGCTTTCAAGTTCCTGCAAACAGGATTGGGCATAGTTATTTTTCCGCAGTTGAATTAAAAGGTATGCAGGAAATTATTACCCTTGCTGTGTTCGCTGTTTTCAGTATTTTATACTTAAAAGAAAATTTGCGTTGGAATCATTATACCGGCTTTTTATTTTTAGTTGTTGCGGCATTTTTTATTTTTAAAAAATAAAACTTACAAAAATATTTTTTATTTTTAAAAAGGTATAAAATATTTAAAGAAAGTATTTTTCCAGTCGTAAAATCAGCAGTAAAAATAAAAATAAAACTTGCATTATAAAAAATTTTTTAAAAATATTTTAAATATTTTTTAAAAAATACTTGCTTTTTTTGTGTATATGTTGTATTATTTTCTTGAAGACATACACATCCTTAAATTAGGAGAAAAAAATGCCTGTAAAGAAAAAAACAGCAACAAAAAAAGTTGCAAAAAAAGTAGTAAAGAAAGTTGCAGTTAAAAAAGCTGCAAAAAAACCTTGCGCAAAAAAAGCTTGCGCAAAGAAAGCCTGTGCAAAAAAGGCTTGTGCAAAAAAAGCAGTAAAAAAAGTAACTAAAAAAGCTGTAAAGAAAACAGCAAAAAAAGTTACAAAGAAAAAATAAATATTTAAAACAGCAACCCCCGTCTTTTTTGTTCGGGGGTTGCTGTTTTTTTATATCTTTATTTACAGAAAATTTTACCAACTCAAATAATCTTTCCGATTTTTTAATAAATTATTTATCTTCAGGTTTATTTTCCTGTTCGTCTTGTGGAAAAAGGTGTCCGAAAAGGGTTTTCGTTAAAGATTGTTTGGCTTCAAATTTATTTTGTTCTTTTGTTTTTGCTTGAGCAGATATTTCTTTTTTAGGGGCAGGTTTTTCTTCCTTTTTTTCCGTGACAGAAGAAGAGTTCCCTTGCGGTATTAAATGGCGCACCATAGACAAAAAGAAATTTCTTTTTCTTAATTTGTTTTCAAGTTGAGGGCGGGTCTGTTCTTCATCGTCTTCATCGGAAAAAGTTTTGTCAAAATGAAATCTTTGTTTATCATAAATTGATCTTTGTCCCGTAATCAAAAAACTGACAACACATGCAACCGCCGCATAAGGTGCAATATCTGCACCGAAAAGTTCCATAGCCATAATACTGGCTGCTAAGGGAGTATTGGCAACGCCTGCAAGTATACTTACAAGGCCAAGTGCCGCAAAGGTAATAGTGTTAAGACCGAGTAAATGGGCAAAGAAGTAACCTGCATTTGCGCCTATAAAGAAGATAGGCGTTATCAAACCGCCTACACCGCCACCTGCAAAAGTGAGCGAAGTTGTTAAAATTTTAAATAAAAAGCCAAAGGTAGCAGCATTATCGCCGTTTAAAATAGCATCAACTCTTTGCATTGTTAAACCTAAATAAATATCAGAAGTTAAAAGAGTTATTAAAATTATTAAGGAACCGGCAATAAAACATTTCCAAAAGACGGAAAACTTTAAAGAAATATATCTAAATAAAATTTGTGTAACTCTTAAAATCTCTATGAATAAGAGTGAAACAAGACCAAAAAATATACCTGCTAAAAGGACGTGCCAAAGAGAACTGTCAATATTCAAAGCGGATAATTGTAAAGGATGGTAAACATATTCAACACCTAGTAAGTGTGTTATTTGGAAGGATGTTATACCTGAAATAAAAGCCGGAAACATAACTTCGTAGAACACAGAACCCACACTTAAAACTTCAAGACCGAACATGGCACCTGATATCGGCACACCGAAAACTCCCGCAAACCCCGCAGATACACCGCAAATCATAAGTTTGCGTCTTTCGTTTTCGTTAAAGGAAAACAATTTTGAGATAAAGGAAGCGACACCCGCACCGACATCAGCGCAAGGGGATTCTTTACCGGCGGAACCGCCTGCCGCAATAGTAATAATCGGCAAAAAGAAAGCCTTTATGGAAGATATAAGAGATATAGGTTTTTTATCATTAATACTTGCAATTGCCGCATTGGTAGAAAAACCTTTATCTTTGGGATAAATTTTATTTGCCAAGTGATTAACAAGCAATAAAGCCAAAGGCAGAAGAATATAATAATAGTGGTAAGAATTTGTAAACTTTATAGATTTGCTTAATAAATGAAGAAACAATGCATTAAAACAGCCTACCACAACTCCGATAAAGGTTGCAGCAAAGAACCACTTTAAAATACTAAAAAACGCAATTTTTCTTCTTAAATTAAATTTTGTTTCCATAGTTTAAAATATATTTACCAAAAGCATTATGCTGAGTCCTAAAAACACTAAAGCAAGCAAGAGTTTTGCCAGTGCCAAATGCTTTTTAAAGAAATTATTTATATCTTCGGATTTTATACCGATTGCACAAAGAATAAAAACAATCAGTAAAGGCAAAATAAACATTACATTATATAAAAGCAGGTAAGCCCATGCTTGCAAACGTAAATTGGGATCTTTTAAAATTGAAACGATGGTCGGAAGATAAACTTGGCCGGTGCAAACGGCTTCTACTAACGAAACGCTGAATCCTACCGCTAAAGAAGCAAAAACTAAACCGATTGTGGAGTGTTTTTTACCTCTCAAAAAGAAACCTATAATTTTGTTTATTCTGATTTTTAAATTTGTTCCGAGAGTTAAAAGCATTTCTTTACTATTTTTTGTTTTTAAGTATATTAAGAAATCATACAAACTCAAGATAAATAGGACAATACAAGCCACTGCCATTACGATATAAAATATCTTAATAAAAGTCTGGAAGGAACTTAAAGCATAAAGGGCATTGAATAAGCCAAGGCCAAGCAAAATATAAGTTATGAAGACGGCAAGACAATAAGAAGAACCTATCAGAATAACTTCTTTTTTATTGTAGTGGTAAATTGTTAGGAAAGATACTAAAAACACTATTACGGCAAAAGCACAGGGGTTTATGCCGTCAACAAGACCGTAGACAATAATTGCCGCCACAGTAAAATTGGAGAATTCTTTTTTATGATCAATATTCCTTAAAGATTTTGATTTTTTGTTGTTTTTAATAGTATCCCTTATTGCTTGCGGTGCAGATTCTTTAATTTGATGAGGGTAACCTATCAGACATTTCTCCCCAGACACGATACAAGGCACACCGGAAGATTCAATACCGTATTGGTGTAGGATATCTCTTAATTGTAAATTACCTTTCCCGTCAGAAGTATCAATATCAATAAAGTTTACTTTATCCTTAAACTCGGCTTTTAGTTGCGGATAAAACTCTTTTTTGAATCTAATGCAATGTCCGCAAGTCGGGGAAGTAAAAACATAAACATCCGGCTTACCGTTTTGGCTTTGCGGTAAAGCAGGTGAGGCCTCTTGTGCAAACATAATAACAGGCGAAATTAAAATTAACATTAATAATAAAATTTTTTTGATATTCATATTAGAATTCCTCTTTTATAAGTTTTTATTTTTTTGAAAATAATTTTTTGAATTTTCCTCTCATTTTATGTTTAAATAGCATAGCATTTATTTTTGATTTATAGGAAGAAAGTATTTTATCCGTATTTTGTAAGCATGTATTGTTTATAACCATAAGCGGCACGGGGGAAACACTTGCATAGCATTTATGCACGGTATCTACCAGCATTTTATGCCCTTTCATACTATCACTGTCAATGTTAACAAAATGGACTTTATCTTTATATTCACTTATAATTTGGGGGTAAAATTTTCTTTTAAATTGTATACAAGTTCCGCAAGAAGGGGAAAGAAACATATAAACATTTGGTTTATCATCCGTAGATTGCGGTAAAAGGGTTGTTTGGGGATAAAAGATCCAAACTACAAAAGCACAAATAAATAAACAAAATAAAAATAAATAGAAAAAAAATGTTTTCATAAATTTATTTACCTGTTTTCTTCCTTTGTGTATTTGCCTTCAAAGCAGCATTTATTGCGTCGACGGATTTTTCCTTGATACTATAAGGATAACCCGTAAAACATTTATTGCCGGCAATTAAAAGCGGCACACCGACTTGCTCCATACATTGCGGTGCTGCTTTAGAGTATAAAGAACTTCCTTGTGCGGTTGCCGTATCTAAATCTAAAAAGTTTACTTCGCCTGCAAATTTCCTTTTCAATTCCGGTAAAAATTCCTCTCTAAATCTTCTGGAATACGGGCAATGTTTAGAGGTAAAAATATAAACATTGGGTTTGTTGTTTTTAGAAGGCAATAAAAGCATTTCCGGTTGTTTTGAAGGTAACAAAAGGATAAGAAAAGGGGAAAATAAAATTAACAACAAAAGTATTTTCTTCATGCTAAAATCTCTATTGTAAAGAAACCAAAAAATCTTTAATTCCGTTCATAACCATATTAACAGACATTAAAATCAAAAGCATACCGGTTAATCTTTCAACGGCAATAAGCCCGCGCTTACCAAGCAAATTGCTGATAGGGAAAGATAAAAGCAAAACCGCCGCATTTAGAGCCGAAGCAATAAGTATTGCAATCAAAACCAAAAAAGCGTGGGAAAGAGGCCCTGCGGAAAGAATTAAAATCATACTCAAACTTGCCGGCCCTGCAATAAGCGGTATGGCCAAAGGAACAATAAAAGGTTCTTCTTCTTTAGGGTTCATTTTTGCTTCTTCGTCTAAAGAGGAATTAAAAACGAGTCTAACCGATATAATAAACAAAATTATACCGCCTGCTATACTCATAGAATAAGGTGCAATACCAAACCAACCCAAAACTTTTGTCCCTGCAAAAAGGAAGGAAAGCATTATCAAAAATGCGATAAAAAGTTCACGAAGCAAGACTTTCTTGCGTCTTTCGGGCGGAACTTTTTTTAAAGCGGTAATGAACAATGGGATATTCCCAAAAGGGTCCATTACTAAAATTAAAGTGGTTACTGCCGGTAAAATTATGTCCATAAAACACCTCGAAATACATCTATCACTTAATAATACTATATTTAGAGATAAACAGCAAACGGAAAAAAACGCTTATCTTCCGTCTGTCTAAGAAGTAAAAACCCCTTATTTTATAAGGGGTTTGGGGAATTTATTTTATAACTTCTCGTATTAGTTTATGTTTTATCGGTTTTTTAGCGGTAATTTTTACCGCTTTGCTGAAAAGTTCAAAACCTTGTTCAAGTTTCTTTTTGTTATCTGCATATATACGGGCAATAATTTGTCCTTTGTCCACTTGATCGCCAGATTTTTTATCTAGCCAGATACCGGCACCGTAGTCTATTTTATCTTCCATAGTATTTCTGCCGGCACCGAGCAAAACCGCAGCCATACCGCAAGTCTTTGCATCAATGTTAGAAATATAACCTTTACCTGGGGCCACAAAATCTTTTTGATATTTGGCATTTTTTAAATATTTTTGCGGCTCGTCAACAATTTTAGGGTCTGCACCTTGCCATTTTAAGATTTCTTTTAATTTTTTTACGGCAGAACCGTCTTTTATTAATTTTTTCAAAAGGACTTTTGCCTGTTTTATATCTTTTTGCTTTTTGCTGATAACAAGCATTTGGGCGGCACTTTCAAGCAAAACCTCGTAAAAATCAGGTGCGATATTTGTATCACCTTTTAAGATTAAAATACTTTGAAGCATTTCATTTGCATTACCGATAGCACGCCCTAAAGGTTCGTTCATATCCGTAATCAAGGCACGGCAATTAAGTCCCATAAGTTTTGCAGTTGAAACAAGCATTTTTGCAAGTTTTTTGCTGTCTTCGTATTTTTTCATAAAGGCACCACTACCGAATTTTACATCAATAAAAAGATTATCAATGCCCTCTGCATATTTTTTAGATAAAATACTTGCCGTAATCAAAGGGCGGCTTTCCACGCAGCCGCTGGCATCTCTTAAAGCGTAAAGTTTTTTATCTGCGGGAGCAAGGTCCTTTGTCTGTCCGAACATACAAACGCCTATTTCTTTAATCTGTTTGTAAATTTGTTTTGTAGGGGTTAAAATATTAAAACCTTTCATACTTTCAAGTTTATCAAGTGTTCCGCCGGTATGCCCAAGACCTCTGCCAGACATCATAGGCACCGCAAGTCCCGCGCAGGCAACTAAAGGTGCAAGAGCAAGAGAAATTCCATCTCCCACACCACCTGTTGAGTGTTTATCCGCAACAGGTATTTTAGAATCTTTAAAAGTTAATCTTTGCCCGCTGAAAGCCATTGCTTTTGTAAACAGGGCCGTTTCTTTTGGTGATAAGGGATTTAAAAAACACGCCATCAAAAAGGAAGATAATTGATAATCCGGCAAAGTTCCTTTTGCGGCACCGTTTGCGACGAAAGTAAATTCCTCAAAGGATAAGGGTTTATTTTCTCTTTTCTTAATAATTATGTCTAACATTCTCATAAAAAATTACCTCTCTTAAGAATTCTAGTGTAGCATTTATTTAACAAAAATGGTAGGGGCATTTGCTTCGGCTTTTGTATGGTGGTTTTTATTATTAGGAATACATCTACTGCTATATGGCATACATTTACATATTTTTATAAAATATAAACAAGGAGAAATTTATGACAAAATTTTTTAACACATTTTTAAATAGAGATTTTACCTGTTTATTTTTTGCCCAATTTTTAGGGGCTTTTAATGATAACTTATTTAGACTGGCACTTGCCTCGTTTATTACCATTTTTATTGCGCGTATAGCACCGGTAAATTACGGCACCTATTCCACTTTGTTTGCTTTGGCGATTTATCTTGTTTCTACTTTAATTTTTTCTATGCCCGCAGGGGAAGTTACCGATAAATACAGCAAAGCAAAAGTTATTAAAATGATAGTTTTTACTCAAATCATAACGGCTTTACTTGTTAGTTTAGGTTTATATTTAAGAAGTTCTGTTTTACTCTACTTTGTTTTAGTTTTGCTTGGCGCTCAAAATGCTTTTTTTATGCCGGTTAAATATGCTCTTTTACCTCAAATTTTAAAGAAGAATCAATTAATCAGTGCAAACGGTATGCTTGAAACAGGTCGTTACGGCGCTATTTTGATAAGTGCTATTTTGTGTAGTATTTTTGCTGTTGAAAACTCTTCTGATTTAACATCGCTTAGTATAGTAATAATAGCGGTTTCCTTGCTTGCTTATGTCTTGACTTGGTTCTTTACTCCTTTCGAGCCGACTTCTCCTACGGCACAGGTCAATGTAAATGTTTTTAAAAGTAGTTTGAAAAATATAAAAGTTGCCTATAAATCACAAAGAATTTTTCTTTGTATTTTGGCGATATGTTGGTTCTGGGTGGTAGGCGCAGTATTTTTTACTCAAATGCAGGCAATCGCCGAGTTTAAATTAAACGTTGCGGGCAATATCATAAATTATATGTTGACTCTGTTTGCACTCGGTATTGCAATAGGTGCAATGCTTTGCCGTGAACTTGTTAAAAGTGAAGTCAGTATAAAATATGTTCCTTTAAGTGCGGTAGGTATGGGGCTTGCTTTATTTCTGCTTGCCTTCTTCTGTGCTTTTACCGTAAGACCTTATTATCCAATCACCTTTAAAGAGTTTGTTACAAGTTGGCAAGGGATAAGATTTTCCTTATATATCTTACTTTTATCTGTTTCTTCAGGTTTGTATATTGTGCCTTTAAATGCATGGCTTCAATCTTTAGTTTCCGATAGAATAAGAGGTAGAATACTCGGCGTTTGTAATGTTTTAACTACGCTTAGTATGATAATTGCTGGTTTTATTTCCTTCTGCTTACTTTATGTCGGTTTTGGCACGGCCGCGCTAATAGGTTTACTTGCTATTGCCAATCTTTTTGTTGCTCTTTATATTTGTACTTTACTGCCGGATTATGTCGTTCGTTCTGTCTTATATTTCTTGCTTAATTTCTTTTATAACATTAAGATTAAAGGTCTTGAAAATTATGAAAAAGCAACCGGCAAAACTTTAATCGTTGCGAACAATAATTCTTTTTTAGACCCGCTTATTTTAGGCGCCTTTTTACCTGATGATATTACCTTTGTTGTTGACGGTGTTATTGCAAAGCGTTTTTGGGTAAAACAATTTTTGCGCTTTGCAAAACATATCGCGGTTGATACCACAAACCCTATGGCTGTTAAAACTATTATCGATAAAATTAAAAAAGGTAATAAAATAATTATTTTCCCTGAAGGCAGAATTACCACCACCGGCGGTATTATGAAGATTTATCCCGGCCCTGCTATGATTGCCGAACGTTCTGGCGCAACGATTTTACCTATTTGTATGCAAGGTACTCAATATTCAAGATTTGCCTATTTCGGTCGTAAAATGCGCCATCTTCCTAAAAATGTGGAATTTACAATTAATATTATGCCGCCGGTTGATTTTCAACTTAAAGATAATCTTAAGGGCAAAGCAAGAAGATTAAGCGTTGAAGATAAAATGTATGACCTTATGGCCGAAATGAAATATAAGAGTAATAAGATTGACAGCACTTTGTTTAAATCTTTTATTGAGGCAACCGATTTTGCCGGTCGTGGTGCTCGCGCACTTGAAGATATGACAAGAAAACCGATGAGTTACGGTAAACTGTTAATAGCATCATTTTTACTAGGTAAAAAACTTGCCGATAAAAGCGATAAAGATGAATATATAGGTGTAATGTTACCTAATATGAACATTTGTGCAGCAGTTTTATTTGCTTTGATTTCCCATGTCAGAGTGCCGGCTATGATTAACTTTACTTCCGGAATAAAAAATATTTTAGATTCGTGCAAAGCAGCAAAAATCAAAAGTGTTGTAACTTCGCGCATGTTTGTTGAAAGAGCACAACTTGAACCGATTGTTAAAGCCCTTGAAGATAAAAATATTCGTTTGATTTATCTTGAAGATTTAAAAATCAGTATTTTTGATAAACTTATTGCCGTAGCGCAAAGTTTCTTTCCTTATCAAACCTATAAGGCTATTGACCCTGAGCAAAACCCAAATAAACCGGCAATAGTTTTATTTACAAGCGGGTCTGAAGGTTCGCCTAAAGGGGTAGTTTTATCCCACAGAAATATCAATGCAAATCGCTTTCAACTTTCAACCTCGCTTAACTTTGATATGCAAGATAAATTCTTTAATGCTTTGCCTCTTTTCCACTCTTTTGGTATGGTATGTGGATTTTTCTTGCCTATCTTAAACAGTTTATCTATTTTCTTATATCCTTCACCTTTGCATTTTAAAATTATTCCCGAACTTGTTTACGATAGAAACGCAACCGTGTTTTTTGCTACGGATACTTTCCTTGCCGCTTATGCAAAAATGGCGCATAGATATGACTTCCACAATATTAAATATATCGGTATCGGTGGGGAAAAACTTAAAGACGAAACTTTTAAAATTTGGTCCGAAAAGTTTGGTATTCGCGTAATTGAAGCCTACGGCACAACGGAGGCTTCTCCCGTAGTTACAATGAATAGTCCGATGTATTATAAACGCGGAACTGTCGGCAGGCCGGTACCCGGGATTGAGTGTAAACTTGAAAAAGTTGACGGTATTGAAGATGGCGGTAAACTTTTAATTAAAGGCGATAATATTATGCTTGGTTATCTTAAAGCAAGTGCACCGGGCAAAATAGAAGCGCCTAAAGACGGTTGGTATGATACCGGCGATATTATTGCCTTTGACGAAGAAAACTTTGCCACCATTAAAGGTAGAGCAAAACGTTTTGCAAAAATTGCCGGCGAAATGGTTTCTATGACGGCAGTCGAACTTGCTTTAAAGAAACTCTGGCCCGATAATATAACGGCGCTTGTTCGCTTGCCCGATGAAAAAAGAGGGGAGCAACTTATCGCCTATACCGATAAACAAGATGCAACCTTAAAACAAATTCAAGAGTATTTTAAAAAGCAAGGTTTCAGTGAACTTTGGGTTCCCAAAAAACTTGAAATTTTGGAAAAGATGCTTTTAATGGGAACAGGTAAAATTGATTATCCTGCTTTACAGCAACTTGCAGAGGAGAAAAATAAATGAAAAAAATAACCGTTCCGACAAGATTTAAGTCCTATTTTATTTTCGTTTTCTCCACTTTTATTTTGATGGCGATGTTCCGTGTTGTTTTTTATTTCATAAATAATCTCGGTTTTAAAGACGGTGTTTTTAGGGCTTTTTATACGGGTTTAAGATTTGATGCAAGAATCGCTTTTTTATTTTCTTTACCCTTTGGCCTTTTTTTGCTTTTACCCGCAAGGAAAATACTTAAGAAGATAATATGCTTCTTTTATGCTTTTGCTTTTAGCGGATTGGTTTTAATTTACTTTGTTGATTTTGGTTACTATGCTTATTTAAACCAAAGATTAAACTCCTATATTATCGAACTTGCACAAAATACGGTTACTTCGCTTGAAATGGTTTGGCAGACTTATCCGGTTATTAGCGGAAGTTTTGCTTTATTGGTATGTGCTTTGATTGCTTATTTCTTTACAAGAAAAGTTGCTAACTATGCTTATACCCAGCAAGGGACAAAAAGAGGTTGGTTATTTTTTATTATTGCCTTACTTATAACGGCTGGTTTTGTGCACGGCAGATTTTCGCAATATCCTTTAAGATGGAGTAATGCCTATTTTACAAATGACAATTTTTTAACTTCTATTGCCTTAAACCCTTTACAAAATTTATATGATACCTATAAATTTGCCAAAATAGGTTATGGTTTTGATACGGAAAAAACAAAACAATATTATGATGAAGTTGCGGACTTTTTGGGTGTTAAAAACAAAGATAAAGAAAACCTTAATTTCTCAAGAGAAATTGCCGCAAAAAATCCTAAAAAATATAATGTGGTTATTTTGCTTACGGAGTCGCTTTCGTGGGATAAAACTTCTTTTAATAACCCCGAACTTGATACTACACCTGAAATTTTAAAACTTTCAAAAGAAGGTGCTTTATTTACGCATTTCTTTACTCCTATGGTTGGCACGGCAAGAGGGGTTTTTACCTCTATAACAGGTTTGCCTGATACTTCCGCTGTTAAAACTTCTTCAAGGAATCCTATGATTGTTGCCCAACATTCTTTGATAGATGATTTACCTGATTATCAAAAGTTTTATTTTATCGGCGGTAGCACTAACTGGGGTAATGTCAGAGGCCTTTTACAATATAATATAAAAGACCTTAAAATTTTTGAAGAAGGCACCTATGAAAATCAGGATAGAAATGATGTTTGGGGGCTTTCCGATTTGGATATGTTCAGATATGCCGCAAAAGAACTTGCTAAAACAAAAGAACCGTTTTTTGCGCTTATCCAAACTTCGGGCTATCATAGACCTTATACCATACCTGATGATCACGGCACTTTTGAGGTAAAAAATCTTGATGAAAAACTTTTAGATGCCTATGGTTTCAATGGAAATGCTGAATATAATTCTATGCGTTTTCAGGATTATGCTATGGGCGAATTTTTTAACTTAATCAAAAAAGAACCCTTTTATAAAGATACAATTTTCCTTATTTACGGTGATCACGGTTTGACTTCTTTTAAATCAAAAAATCTTAAACAGAGTTATATTGATTTAAGATTAACTTCCAATAATGTTCCGCTTATTGTTCTTGGACCGAGAATTGAACCCTCTGTAAATAATAAAGTTTCAAGCCAAGCCGATGTTACGGCAACTATGGCAGGTTTGCTAGGTATAGAACATACCCAAACGGCAATCGGCAGAAATATTTTTGATAAAAATCTTGAAGATGGCGCCTTGATTATTACTTCTCCCGCAGCACCGCTGGAAATAGGTTTTGTTCAAGGGGATTATTATTATCTTGCTTGGTCCGGCAAAGAAGGCCTTTTCAAATATAAGGAAGATAGTCAAAAAGATTATTGCCAGCAAGAAAAAGAAAAATGCGAAAAGATGAAAAATCTTACACAAGGTTTGTATGAGGCCTCTAGGTATATAACTTTCCATCATACAAAGGGGGAATAAATGCCGATAACTACACCGGAATATTTTTTACTTATCGGAGCCATTTTACTTTTTGTCAGTATTGTTTCAGGTAAAACAGGATACCGCTTTGGTGTTCCTTCTTTATTGTTATTTTTAATAGTCGGTATTATTTTCGGTAGCGAAGGTTTCGGTATACAATTTAATAGTTTTAAGCAAGCCCAATTTATAGGTATGGTGGCTTTGAGTATTATTTTGTTTTCCGGTGGGATGGATACAAAAATCAAAGATATTAAACCTATCATTTGGCAAGGGTTTTTGCTTTCGACCGTTGGGGTTATTTTAACGGCTGTAATTACCGGTTTATTTGCTTTTGTGATAACAAAATATTATCCCGCCTATTTACATTTATCTTTGCCGGGGTGCTTTCTGCTTGCTTCAGTTATGGCGTCTACGGATTCGGCTTCGGTCTTTTCAATTTTGAGAACTAAAAACTTAAATCTTTCTCAAAATGTCCGCTCTATGCTGGAATTTGAAAGCGGCAGTAATGACCCTATGGCGTATATGCTTACGATATTTTTTATACAGTTAATAATGAGCAAATCTTTAGGGGTAAATTTAATTGTTTTTAATTTCTTTTTACAATTATTTTTAGGTGCTTTATTTGGTGCGGCTATCGGTTATATGGCAGTTTTAGTGCTAAATAAAATAAATCTTGATTATTCCGCTTTGTATGCTGTTTTGCTTTTGGCTTTTGTTTTATTTGCTTTTTCCTTTACTTCAATAGTTAACGGTAACGGGTATTTAGCGGTTTATGTGGCAGGTCTTATTATAGGTAATGAGAAAGTTGCTTATAAAAAAAGCGTTATTACCTTTTTTGATAGTTTAACTTGGCTTTTTCAAATAGTGATGTTTTTAACACTTGGTTTGCTGGTTAACCCTTCGGAACTTGTGGATATTATGTGGGTTGCTCTTGCGATAGTTTTATTTATGATTATTTTTGCCAGGCCAATTAGCGTCTTTTTATGCCTTACGCCGTTTAAAAAAGTTTCAAGGCAAGCAAAAGTTTTTGTTTCTTGGGTGGGTTTACGCGGTGCTGTACCGATAATCTTTGCGACTTATCCTTTTGTAGCAGGTGTTCCGCATGCAAAGGAAATTTTTAATATAGTATTTTTTATAACCATTATATCTCTTGTTTTACAGGGAACCAGCGTTCCTTATGTAGCAAGACTTTTAAAATTAACCTCTAAAGAGGAAGATAAAAAAACTTTTGCTCTTGATTTGCCCGAAGATATCGGTCTTACGGCGGAATTTAAGATAGAGGAAGGTTTTTTAGCCAAATATCCAAAGGCGGAAAATCTTGCTTTTAAAGAACCCGTAAGGATAGTAATGATGAAAAGAGGAGATTCCTTTATTGTTCCATTACCGTCTACGAAGTTCGCTTTGGGGGATAAAGTTTTACTCCTTGCTTCAAAAGAAGAATATCTGCAAGATTTCTTTACTGCCACTAATGTAGAAAAATATCGCATAAATAAAGATTGATAATTGTTTAATTTTTTTGTTTAATTTGTATATATAAAAACAAAAGGAGAGTAGTATGTTAATAATATCACTGGTAGTACTGGGTGTTTTATTTGTAGGCGTAATCTATTTGGTTGCGACTTATAACGGATTTGTGTCCTTGAGAAACCGCGTGAGAGAAGCATGGAGCGATATTCAAGTTCAAATGAAACGTCGCTATGACCTTATTCCTAATTTGATTGAAACAGTTAAAGGTTATGCTTCCCATGAAAGTGGTACACTTGAGAAAGTTATCCAAGCAAGAAATATGGCTATGGCAAATAACGGCACTCCTGCAGAACAGGCAAAAAGTGAAAACATTTTATCCGGTACACTTAAAAGTTTATTTGCTTTGAGCGAAAATTATCCCGATTTGAAAGCAAACCAAAATTTCTTAAGATTACAAGAAGAATTAACCGATACGGAAAATAAAATTAAAGCATCCCGCAGATATTATAACGGTAATGTTCTTGCTTTAAATAATAAAGTCGAAATGTTCCCGACAAATATAATTGCTGCAATGTTTGGTTTTAAGAAAGCGGTTTTCTTTGAACTCGATGAAGAAGAAAAAGCCTCTGCAAGCAAACCGGTTCAAGTTAAATTTTAAATATGCTTATCTACGACCATATACAAAAGAATAAGACAAAAATCTTTTTGATTACACTTTTATTCCCGTTAGTTCTATCGGTATTGATTTATATAACGCTGCTTGTGATGCATTTTTTTGAAGGACCTGTTGTTGACGGAATGAATGTTCTTCAACGCACAAATTCTTTAGCGTCGATAGTCATACCGATTGTCTTTGTTGTTGCTCTTGTTTGGATGGGGATTTCCTATCTTAACGAAGGCAAAATGATTGTTAATATGACAGGAGCAAAAGAAATAACAAAAGATACCCATTTTGCCATTTATTCTATGGTTGAAGATGTTGCAAAGGTTGCCGGTTTGCCCGTTCCGAAGGTCTACTTAATTCCGGAGCAGGGTTGCAATGCTTTTGCCGCCGGAGTGAAACCTGAAACGGCTATTTTGGCTATGACAGAGGGTATTGTTAAAAAATTAACAAAACCGCAACTTGAAGGCGTTATCGCTCACGAAATGGCTCATATCGGCAACAGAGATGTCGCTTTAATGGTCTTAATAGTAAGCGGTATCGGTGTACTAACTTTGTTAGGGCAAATTTTAATTAGAGTGCGTGGCGGGCGTTCGAAAGGTAAAGGTGCCGGCCTACTGTTCATACTTGGACTTGTGTTTTTACTTTACGGCTTGTTGATTGCGCCGATTATCAGAATGATGCTTTCACGCCGTCAGGAGTATCAGGCCGATGCTACCGCAGCCTTAATTACACGTGATCCTGAGGCTTTGGCTGAAGCACTTGAAGCCATTTCCGGCAATAGCAAAATAAGTGCTTTCCAAGGGCAATCTTTGGCTTCAAGTATGTGTTTCTTACCGGCAATAAAACATCTATTTGATACTCACCCACCGATAGAAAAGCGCATAGCCGCCTTAAGAGGTATGTTAAGGTAAATTTAAAAAGAGCAATTTTTAAAATTGCTCTTTTTTTATGGGTAAATAAAAATATACTTGACAAAAATCTTATTTTTTATTTATACTATAAAATAATTAGTTTGGTTAATTATAAATTATTACCGTTTTGTGTGCAGGTTAAAATCCTGCCGGAAACCTTCCTTCAAGAGGAGGTTCGGAATATAATCTAATACTACATTATATTCTTCCTCCTCATCCGGCAAAATTAAAAAATAAAATTTTTATACAATTAATTAAACGGAGGTATTTATGTTAGAAGCAAAATATCAGGGAAAGAAAAAAGTAGAAGTTAGAGTAAATAATTATAAAGTTTATACGGATATGCCAATAGAAGTCGGTGGGGAGAATAGTGCGCCTAATCCCTTTGAGATGTTTATGGCCTCTTTTCTTGCTTGTCAGGCGGTATTTGCAATGTCTTTTGTAGAAAAAAACGGTATGAAAAAAGAAAATTTTTCTTTCAGAGCAGAACCTATTTTTGATGATAAAGGTTTGATTACCAAGATGACAACTATTGTTAAAATTCCGGCTGATTTTCCTCAAGAAAAAGAAGCACATTTTATCAATGTCTTAAAAACTTGCAAGGTAGGAAAGCATCTTACTTTTGAGAAAGAGATATTGCTTGAACGCTCTTTATAAAATAATTTTTTCAGAAGATAACTTTTTGTAAAACCTCTCTATATATTCTAAAATATAAGAGAGGTTTTTTATAAAAAATGACTATTGCTTGGTATCTTTATTTTATTTTGCCTATAATCGGTTTTGTGGGTATGTTTGCCGGAGGTTATTGGGGAGTAGGCTGCGGATGGCTTATTGTGCCGGTAATGCTTATTTTCGGTTTTTCTCCGGCGGAAGCAGTGGGGGTAAGTCTTTTACAAATGGTTCCTTCAACCCTGCCTTTAGTTGTAAAAGATTTTCCTAAAGTAAATTGGGGTAAACGTTCTTTTGGCAAACGTATGATTATTCCTTTGGGTATCGGGTGTTTTATAACGGCTTTTACCGGCAGATTCATAAATGATTATCTCTACGGGCTTTTTGGTTCAACGGCTTTAATGATTATTTTTTGTTTGGTTAATCTCTTTATCGGTTATCAAACTTTATTTTCAAAACCGATTAAGAACGAAAATGCTTTGCCTAATTTTTCCCGTAAACAAAGTTGGCTTGCCTTTCTTGGCGGACTTGGAACAGGCGTTTTCAGTTCTCTTTTGGGTATCGGCGGAGCAATGATAATAAGACCTATTTTAGTTAATATCTTTAAAGTGCCTGAACAATGGACGGCAAGAGCCGTGCGCATTTTGCTTTTGCTTACCACTTCTACTGGCGGACTTTTTTATGTTCTTAGCAGTGGCAAACAAGTGGGACTTGAAATTTTTGTTCTTACAATTATTATCGCTGCCGGCGGTATGATGGGTTTCCCTCTAGGGGTAAAGTGTAATAGTATAGTTTGCGAAAATGGGCACTCTTTAACTTTACAAAGAAGTTTTGTCGTTATTCCCTGTATCGTTTTAAGTAATACAATTTTAAAATTGTTCGGCTTAGATTATATAAGCAGATTTTTATCTTTAACTTTTGCCGTTTTATTATTTATTTATATCGTCGGTTTCACTTTTTATACACAAAAACACAAGAAAATATAACTTTTACCCTTGACTTATTTTTAATCGTTTTTATACTATTTATATATGAAAAAATTACTTTTTATTTTGGCGTTTTTTACTTTATTTGCTAATTTCTCTTTTGCGGTAGATAATCAGGAATTAAGGGAAATTCTTTCTTCCGAAGTAAAAAGCAGCACTTTTAAACCCTATATTGAACAAAGTTCTAACGGGCTTGTGCGCTTGTTTGTTTTTAATCCTTCAAGTGCAAACTCCACGACGGAAATTTCCTTAATTAAACAGGCTTTGGAATATGCCTCAAAAGTGGCTGCCCCGTATGGCAAAGATTTAATGGAAGTCAAAAAAAGTTCTTACCCCAGAGTCAAAAACTTTGCCATTTATGCCTTGCGTAAAAGCCAAACAGAACCTTATGTTTTAGATATGATAGGTGCTTCTAACAGGGAAACTAGAGCAATAGCCTCTTTTCCGGAGAAAGCAGATACTTTTAGAGTTTTTGTTTTTATTGATGATTCTCCTTATAATCCGTCAAATTACAGTAAGGTTTCCAAGTCTGAATTTTTACTAGAAACAATTGTCAATTTTATTCACGAAATTTACGGCCATGCTTTTGAAGTTATAAATCAGCCGAGTCTTGCTTCGGCAAGTTACGGGGAGCAGGAAACAAGGGCTTATACCGTGCAACTTGAAGGCCTTAAAAAACTGAAACAAAATTATGGCGGTATTTTTGATGCAAGCACGCAAAAACTGCTTGATAATTATATTGAAGATACCAAAGCAAAAATAGAATATTTTAAAAATAATTCTTATTAGTGTTTTCTCTTTAAAAAGAGTTTCTTTATTTTCAAAAAATTATCTTTTTCTAAAATCGAACTGATGATAAACGGATAAATTACGAGCAAAATAATTTGTGTATTTAAAGCATTTCTAAATAGATTATTCAGAGCAAGAAAAACTAATACGACGCTGATGATAAAAGCAATTTTTTTATACTCATATTCGATGGGATAATTTCTTTGTAAAAATATAAATAAACTAACTGCCATTACGATATAACTTACAAAGATTGCCCAGCCCGCACCGATAATCCCTACCATAGGCACAAGCGTAAAGTTTGTCAAAATACTGCTTGCTGCGCCAAGCAAAGTAATCCACATTAAAACGCGCGTTCTTTTTGTTAAAACGGGTGCTATCATAAAATTAATATAAAAGCCGTAGAAAAGATATCCGCCCAAAACAAGAGGAATAATCTTCATTCCTTCCCAATAAGCAGGGGCAATTAAGTGATGTCCGAAGACGGGCGTTTTGATAATTACCGGCATTAAAAAAGTTAATCCTAAAAATATCCAAGTAGTTATTGCCGTAAAATAAGTAAATATCTTTGCGAATAATTCTTTTGCGTCTGTTTCAGAAGAGTATTGTATAAAAAACGGTCTCCATGCTTGGTCAAACATAGAAACAACCAACATCATAAAAACACCTATTTTAAAGTTTGCCTGATAAATACCCACCGCTTTTAAACCGGCAAGATGTATTAAGATAGGTTTATCAATAACATTTACTAGAATACTTGCCATACCGGCGGGTATAAAAGGCCAAGAAAATAAAAACATTTCTTTAAAAAGTTTTTTATCAAAACGGCAAACAAAGTTTTTAAGTATCATAGGCAAAAGCAAAAGAAGCGAAGTGAGTGAAGCAAAAATACCCGCAATAAAAATACCTTTTACACCACTTTTAAAATAGGCCAGCACCAAGACATTGCCTATTACATTTACCACGATGGAAGCGGTTCTTGTAAGCATAAATTGCCACGCCTTATGTTCAAAACGAAGTTTAGCAAAAGGCACAATATTTAAGGCATCTAAAGCCATAACAAAACAGGCAAGTTTTATAAGATTGCTATATTTTGCACCGATACCTAAAAAATCAGCAAGCGGAGCGCTTAAAAGCCACAAAATAAGAGAGATAAAAACCCCGCTTGTAAAAACCGCTATTAAGGGCGTTGCAAAAAGTTCTTTTGTTTTATTTTCTTTTGCAAAGCGCAAATAGGCCTGATCCATACCATATTGATAAATAATATTGACAAGTGCCATAAAAGCAAAAACTGCCGCAATTATACCGTAATCTTGCGGCGCAAGATAATAAGTATAAAGCGGAACTAAAAAGAAATTTAACAGACGGGCAACAATGGTAGAAGTGCCGTAAATTAAAGTTTCTTTTCCTAGTGTTTTAACTTTTAATTTAAGTTCCATTTTTTATTTAACAGCGACGATAAAATCTTTTAAAAGTTTGGCAAATTTATCTTCGGATTGTTTCATTACATCTAAAGTTTCTTTGTGCGAAAGCGCGACACCGGACATTCCGCTTGCAAGATTGCTGACGAGTGCAATGCCGGCTACTTTTAAATCAAGTTGGCGTGCAACGATAGTTTCCGGCACGACGGACATACCGACAACATCTGCACCCAGTTTTCTGTAAGCCCTAATTTCTGCCGGTGTTTCAAAACAAGGACCGCTGACGGCAAAATAAACACCTTTTTTGTGTTTTATTTTATGCTTTTTAGCGATTTTGACTAAAATATTTTGTAATTTTTCGTCGTAGGCGCAAGTCATATCTTTAAACATCGGTCCAAAAGCGGGGTCCCAATTACCTATTAAAGGATTTGTTCCCATAAAATTAATATGGTCTTTTAAAATTAACATGCTGCCGGGGGGGAGATTCTTATCTAAAGAACCAACTGCCGCAGATAAAAGCAAAGTTTCCGTTCCTAAAAATTTTAAAACGCGTATGGCAATAGAAATATCTTTTATGGAGTGCCCTTCATAATAATGGAATCTACCTTGCATAACAGCAATTTTTACGCCTTTGTAAATGCCGAAAATTAAATTGCCGGTATGACCTTGAACGGTGCTGTGTAAAAAACCGGGAATATCGACATAGGGTATTGTTATCTTCTTTTCTAAAGGCGGAATAGCGTTTGCAAGTCCGCTGCCTGTTATGATAGCAAGGTCCGGCTTAAAATTCTTTGTTTTTTTGTTAATGTAGTTTACGGCTTTTTGTATAGTTTGTAATTGGCTCATATTTACTCCCTTTTAAATAAAGAATTTATCAGAACTAAAGGCGTTTTGGATATGTTCTATCTTATTACCTGATACTGCTATTATATCAAACATTAAAGCATCATAAGACACTTTCTTTGCCTTTATATAACTTATAGCGGCATTTATTACGCGTTTTTGTTTTGCTTTTGTTACGGCGGCAACAGCGCCGCCGAATTCTTCGGCATTTGTGCGGTATTTAACTTCCACAAAAACAAGGGTGTTATCTTTTTGTGCAACAATATCAATTTCTCCGCAAGGTAAATTATAATTGCGTTCAAGTATTTTATATCCTTGTTTTTTAAGATATTTTGTTGCCCTGTCTTCCGCTTTGTTACCGATTAATCTTTTAAGACTAAACATAATTTACTCCGTCAAAAATCTTTACCAAAGAGTCCGCCGTAAAGGCTGGCAATAGGTTCAAAAGTTTTTCTATGTTCAGGACAGGGACCGTATTTTTTTATGGCTTCAATATGACTTTGCGTTCCGTAACCTTTATGCCCTTCAAAATTATATTCAGGATATTTTTTTGCAACAATATCCATAAACCTATCCCTGCTTACTTTGGCAATAATACTTGCCGCCGCTACGCAAAGGGAAGTTCCGTCCCCTTTAACTATGGGTTGTTGGGAAGATTTTAAATTGGAAATAAAGCGGTTTCCGTCAACGAGAACAAAAATATCTTGTCCGTTAAATTTTGTTAAAGCGTGGCGCATAGCAAAAAAAGTTGCTTGTAAAATATTCAATTTATCTATTTGCTTGCTTGAGGCAAAACCCGTGCAATAAATTATAGGTAATTTTATAAGTTCTTCAAAAATTTTTTCTCTTTTTGATGCGGTTAATTTTTTACTATCGTTAATTTGTTGCATTAAGGGGTGGCTGTATAAATCTTGCGGAATATAACACGCCGCCGCGCAGATGGGTCCTGCCAAAGGACCTCTGCCGGCTTCATCAACACCGATCAATTTTACTTGGGGATGTTTTTGTTGCATTTGTAAATCAAAATCAATTAAGGGCATAATTTATTTTAGCAATTTAACACGGGAAATGGTAAAATATAAATATACCTTATAAAAGCGTACCGAAAAACTTTTACAAGGGATTTTATTTTCGGAGGAATTTTTATATGCCTTTATGGATATTCAGAATCTCGGCATTACTGGGAATACCTTTTCTCGTATATGTCTTTTGGGCAAAAGATTTATATAGTGTTGCCCTTGCGTTCTTATGTGGACTAATTATTGTTTGCGCGGAGAAGTTCTTGAGAAGTTTCCGTCTAAGTGCCATAATGATTGCCGTTTTCGGCGGTCTTTGCGGTTATTTGCTATACCTTATTTGCGATTATGTTATTTTTAGACTTAATGTACTGGAAATCAGCAATGGTTGGGAAGCCTACAAATCGGCTTTTGCCGGCGTGTTTGTTTTAATTTCAAGTTTCTTAAGTATTGTTAAATCTTCGGAACTTGAAGGTATTTCTAAAAAAGGACGCCATTTGAAAGTTACGGATATTTCCGCTTTGATTGACGGACGTATTGTTGATGTCTGCGAAACGGGTTTCCTTTCCGGAACGATAGTTATTCCTAAATTTGTTATCGCAAAATTGGAAGAATATGCTTCTTCAAAAGATTTGCTTGAAAAAGCAAGAGGCAGAAGAGGCCTTGATATTATTTCCAGATTAAAAGAACTTAAAACAATTTCCGTTTCTTTAACTTCAAAGTATTTCAAATCCGAATCTTTACAAGAGAATGTAGTTTTACTTGCTAAGAACTTAAATGCAGAAGTTGTTACCATAGATTTTAATATCAACAAAATCGCTATTTTGAAAAATGTCAATGTCTTAAATATAAGCGATTTAACTACCGCCTTAAAACCCGTTGTTTTGCCTGGGGAAAGTATGGCCCTTTTTGTTATGAAAGAAGGCAAAGAGAGAGATCAGGGTATTGCTTATCTTGATGACGGAACAATGGTGGTTGTGGAAGAAGGTCGCAAATTTATAGGTAAAAGAGCGGAAGTTTCCGTTTACTCTATTTTGCAAACTTCAACCGGACGTATGATTTTTGCCAAAATAAAACAACAGCAGGAAAATTAATGAAAGATACTTGCGCTATAATTTTAGCCGGCGGACAAGGCACTAGGATGGGCAAGCCAAAACAAATGTTGCTCATCAACGGAAAGCCTGTTTTACAAAGAAGTATAGAAGCCTTTAAAAAAGTTGTACGCGTGGCTAAAATTATAGTTGTAAGCAAGCAGGAAAACATTGATATTTTGAGCAAAAAGTATAAAGATATAACTTTTGCTTTAGCGGGGGAAACAAGAATTGCTTCCCTACAAAACGGACTCCTTGCTTTAGGTAAAAAAAATTATAAACTGCTTGCCGTTCACGACGGTGCACGTCCGCTTGTTTTAAAGGAAGATATTGAAAATTGCTTAAAAGCGGCAAACAAATATAAAGCCGCTGTTTTAGGCGTTATGAGTAAAGATACTGTCAAACAAATTAGAGAGGGTTTCGTTTCAAAAACTTTAAAAAGAAGCGTTTTGTTTTGTGCGCAAACGCCACAGTGTTATCAAACAAATGTTTTAAAAAAAGCATTAGCAAAATACGGTAACACAGATGCCACGGATGAATCACAACTGGTAGAAAAAATCGGCGTAAAAGTTAAAGTGGTTTTGGGCAGTTATACCAATTTAAAAGTTACCACGCCGGAAGACTTAATAATACTAGAGGCTTTATGCAAAAACAAGAAATAAGAACAGGTTTCGGTTTTGATATACACCGCTTGGGTAAGGGTAAAAAACTTATTATCGGCGGGTTTGAAATACCTTTTGAAAAAGGTCTTATCGGTCATAGTGACGGCGATTTGGTTTTACACGCCATTTGCGACGCTGCTTTAGGGGCTGTTTGCGGCGGGGAAATTGGGGAGTATTTTCCGCCTACCAAAGAAACTAAAAAAGGAATTTCAAGTGTTTTTATCACCAAAGAAATTTTGAAAATTATAAAGAAAAAAGGGGGGGAGATTGTTCACATTGATACAACCATTGTTGCTCAAGCCCCCAAAATGAAACCGCATTATTTAGAGGTTAGAAAATCTTTAAATAAAATTTTCAAAATCGGACTTGAAAATATCAGTTTCAAATCAAAGAGTCATGAAGGACTTGGCGATATAGGTAAGGGCAAAGCCATAGAGGCCTTTGCCGTAGTAAATGTAAAAATTAATACGGAGAAGAAAAAATGAATAAAATAATTTTTAGTTTGGTTGCTTTATCCTTAATTTTTTGTGCTTGTAACAGTTACAGCCCCAAAAAATACAAAAGATACACCGGCATCCGCTACGAAGATTACGTGGAAAACGCCAGAAAACAAGAACTTTTAGATAATAACATGACGGAAGTGGAGCAAAATGATATATCTTCTCCCATTTTTGAACAAGTTGAGGCAATGGATGATGACTCCGTTGTGGAAAGTACCAATAGTGCTTACGGCGAAGCCGTTGTTGTAATGGCTACAAAAAAAATTAATCTCGGCAAAGATGCCACTTCTAAAGAAATGCAAATTTTACAAACTGCTCTTGAAAAATCTTATAACAATGCTTTAAGTACTTATAAAGTGCCGGGTTTCACTTATTCTTTAACACCTATGGGGGAAATTAATCCCTTATCTTTATTTGAAGTTAAATGCGTTTTGAGTGAAAATTATGCTAACTCTCGTGGCAAAAGTGCCTGCGATCTTTTCTTCGGTCAGATATCCCAAGAATATGCCAAAGCCAAAGAAGAAGCCGCAAAATAAAATGAGGAAATATATTATATGATCAAACTATATAATACACTTACCCGCAGAAAAGATAATTTTGAACCTCTTAAAGAAAGCCTTGTCAGTATGTATTGCTGTGGACCGACCGTCTACAATTATGCGCATATCGGTAATTTAAGAACTTATATTTTTGAAGATATTTTGAAAAGAACGCTTGAGCAAGTTTACCAAGTGCGCCACGTGATGAATATAACGGATGTTGGCCACCTTGTTTCCGATAATGACGACGGTCAGGATAAAATGGAACTCGGTGCTGCGCGCGAAGGCAAAAGCGCGTGGGATATTGCAAAATTTTACGAAGAAAGTTTTTTTAAAGATTTTGATTCTTTGAACTGCAAAAGACCGACGATTACCGCAAGAGCAACCCAGCATATTAAAGAAATGATTGAACTTGTCAAAACGCTTGAAGAAAAGGGTTATACTTATAAAACTTCAGACGGTATTTATTATGATACTTCAAAATTTGCTACTTATCATAATCTTGTCGGAAAAAGCCATATCGAAGGTTTGAAAAGCGGTGCCAGAGTTGAGTTTAATAGCGAAAAGCGTAACGCGAGTGATTTTGCTTTATGGAAATTTTCTCCCACTAATGAAAAGCGCCAAATGGAATGGGATAGCCCGTGGGGGGTAGGTTTCCCCGGTTGGCATATTGAGTGTTCCGCTATGGCTATGAAATATCTCGGCGCAACTTTAGATATTCACTGCGGCGGGATAGACCATATTGCCGTTCATCATACAAACGAAATTGCCCAGTCCGAAGCGGCAACGGGCAAGCCGTATGTGCGCAATTGGATACACGGCGAATTTTTGGTTTTACCTGCGGGTAAAATGTCCAAAAGTTCCGGCGGATTTTTAACCGTTGCTACACTTAAAGAAAAGGGTTATAATCCTTTAGATTACAGATATTTATGCCTTAGTGCGCATTACAGAACGCAACTTGAATTTTCTTGGGAAGCGCTTGATTTTGCGCGTGCAAGTTTAAAAAGTTTAAAACAGAAAATTGCCGATTTAAAAAATCAGCCGCAAGGTCCTTTAGATGAAAATGCTTTAAAATCAGCCAAAGAAACTTTTTTTGAAGCCATGAGCGATGATTTAAACACATCTAAAGCGCTTGCTTTTGTGTGGGAGTTTTTAAAGACGCAAAATGCACCCGCAACAAAACTTGAACTTATAAAATATGCCGATACTATTTTGGCTTTAGATTTGCTTAAAAAAGAGGAAAAAGAACTTCCCAAAGAAGCCCTTGCTTTGATAGAAGAAAGACAAATTGCCCGTAAAAATAAAGATTTTAAAAAGTCCGATGAAATAAGGGCAAAACTTGAACAAATGGGCATACTTATAAAAGATACACCGCAAGGTCCGAAATGGAGTTTAAAATAAATGACCGTATTTTCAAGAGATTTCCTTTTAAAAATACCAAAGTCCGATTTGCATTTGCATTTAGACGGTTCTTTAAGGTTAAAAACCCTTATTGAACTTGCCCAAAAAGATAATATCAAATTGCCTGCTTACACCGAAGAAGAATTAAAAGAAAGAGTTTTTAAAAAGCAATATAAAAACTTGCCTGAATATTTAAAGGGTTTTGATTATACTACCGCCGTAATGCAAAGCGAAAAAAATATAGAGCGTATCGCTTATGAACTTGCTTGGGATAATATAAACGAAGGCGTGCGTTATATTGAAGTGCGCTTTGCACCGCAGCAACATTGTTCAAAAACTATGACACCGGCCGATAGCGTGCGCGCGGCTTTTAGGGGACTAAAAAAAGCACAGGAAGAATATAACAATTCTCCGGAGGTAAAAAGCGGTCAGGAAATTGAATTTCACTTCGGTCTTATTTTATGTGCGATGCGTTATTTTAACAAAAGCACCTCACTTTATTACAATCATCTTATTGATACTTTACAACACGCAAAGGAAGATGAAATTGCCTCTATTGCTTCTTTAGAATTAGCAAGAATAGCAGTTTCTCTGAAAGAAGAAAAACTGCCTATCGTGGGTTTTGATTTGGCCGGCAGGGAAGACGGTTACCCCGCCGTAGATCACTGGAAGGCTTATCAATATGTACACGAGGCGTTTATCAGAAAAACCGTTCACGCCGGCGAATCTTACGGGCCGGAATCAATTTTCCAAGCCATAACCGAATGTCACGCCAACAGAATCGGACACGGCACTTTTCTTTTTGATACCAATTTAATCAAAGACAAAAATGTAAAAAATAAAAAACAGTATGTTGAAGAACTCGCCAATTATTTAGCGGGGGAAAGGGTCGGTGTAGAAGTCTGCCTAACCAGCAATTTACAAACTTTACCTGCTATAAAAAGCGTTAAAGACCACCCCGTAAATAAAATGATGGAAATGGGTTTATCTTTAAGTATTTGCACAGATAACCGACTTATTTCAGATACTACTTTAACTGATGAATTTTTGCTTTTAACAAAAAATATAAATCTTACCAGAAAGCAATTAAGAAACATTGTTGTTGCCGGTTTTAAGGGAAGTTTCTTTACCCCTTATGCAAGCAAACACGCTTTTGTAAAAAAGGTTATTGATAAATATAATCAAATAGAAACGCAGTATCTTAAATAAAAGGTCTTTTTCCCCAAAAAACAAGGGCCCAAACAAATCCACAAAAAGCCGCAATTTATGCATAAGCAAAAAAGTGTTGTTTTTTGGCAAAATTTCTCTTCATAATTTACGAATGAGATTTTTATTTTTCCCCAAAAAACTACTTGACGAAATAGCAAATATAGACTATACTTATAATAGAGTTAGATAATAGGCGTACTGTGCCCAAAAAGGCAGTGTTTAAATTGCTGATTTTTCTTTTATCTAACTTGTTAAAAAAGTAAATTAATTTGTTAAGTTAGTATGTTTATGTTTACAAGCAAAGTTTTTTGAAATAAAGGGAGAAATAAAATGTTTAAATTTAAACGTAAAAACAAAAAGGGTTTTACCCTTACGGAACTACTGATAGTTGTGCTTGTTATCAGTGTGCTTGCGGCAGTAGCATTACCGAGTTATAATCGCGCTGTTGAAAGAACAAGGGCAGCGCAAGGGGTTACGACTCTTCAAAACATTGCCAAAGCGCAAGCAAACTACATTGCAAGGCGCGGTAGTTATACTTCAAGTATGTATGCTTTACCCATAGACTTAAAGGATAAAGACGGCAAAGATGTTGAAGGGGATACCTTCTCAGACCAATACTTTGACTATACTATCTACGGCGATGTCCTTTCGCAATCTATTGCAAAGCGCGAAGCAAGATGGAACTATGAACTTGCCATTGATTATGATACCGGAAAACTATATTGCACGCCTGAAGATAATGAAATTTGTAAAGCACTTGGCTTTGATGTTAACACAAAGGAAATACCGGAAATTTCTTCTGGAGGAGGTAGCACTAATATCGTTTGTAATGAGTATACTTGCTATCTTTATGATGGCGATAAAATTATAGGTAAATGTCTTGACGGAAGAAATAAAGAAGGTACGGGTTGCGCCAATGATAGAAACGGCTTTATTTGTGAAAAGGATTGGTGTGCGGAATATAAAGACGGAATGGTTTTAGAAGGCACTGATTGTAATAAAGAATGGGTTAACAAAGAAGGCACAGGTTGCGCAAAACAGACCTTTAAGTGTTTTAAAGATAAAGGTGTTTGCATTACCTATAAAGACGACGAAGAAATTTCCTCTTGCCCGATCAATAAAGAAGGTAATGCTTGCGTAACCCAACAAGCATACTGCAATTTAGGCACAGGCGAATGTTGGACCGAACAAGAAGGGGAAAAAATTGACGGTTGTTCTGTACTTGCTGGCGATAAAGTAGATTATGACTGTGCAAAGAAATATACTTTTAGCGGAAAGGTCTGCACTAAAGAATATTGTGTTCAGTTTGATGACAACGGAAATAAAATATTACAGTGTGATTATGCTACAAATACTTGCGAATCTATAGACGGTAAAACCTGCCCTGCCAATACCTCTATGAACGGTTGTAGAGAAGAAGGCGGTTCTAGTGGAGTAACCTTTAAATGTAAAGAGGGTGTTTGCTATTTCTACGATGAAAAAGGTAATGAAATCGGAAAATGCGATGAAGGCAAAATAGAAAGCGGTTGTGCCAAAGAATATGCTGGTAACGGGTCTTACTGTTATGGCGAAGGAAAAGACAAAATCTGTAAAACCTTTGAGAACGGCGAAGAGGTTATGAAATGCTACGCTGATGATGGAACTTGTGCCTACAGTGGTGGTTCTTGCAAAGCAAATGAAACTCTCACCGGTTGCGCAGAAGAAAGCGGTTCTTCAAGTGGTTCTTCTTCCTACTGTCAAACAACCTGCCAAAATGGTAAATGCGAATGTTTTGACGATAATGGTGCTTTATATTATTCCTGCAACTATAACGATCACTCTTGTTTAGAGAAAGTTGGTTATAGCGGAACATATTGCTATGACGATGGCACCTGTGAAACCTTTGTTGATGGCAAATACTCCTATAAATGTAGCAAAAAGGGTGTGTGCTCTATTTATGATGGTGAAGGTAAACCCATAGGTAAATGTACAGCAAATGACAGTTTAAACGGTTGTGCGGAAGAAGGCGGTTCTTCTTCATCAGGTGGCAAAACGTTTAAATGTAACGACGAAGGCATGTGTACTTTCTATGATGAAAACGGCAAAGAAATTGGCAAATGCCAAGGATCACTTGATGGTGGTTATGCGGATAGTTGTGTTAGCGAGTTTGGTGGTAGCGGGTTTTATTGCACTGTGTTTTCTGATGGTAATAAAATATGCAAGACTTATGAGAACGGAAAGGAAACTATTAAGTGTGACGGTGCTACTGGAATATGTGGTACACCAGAAGGAACTTGCAAAGCAAATGATGAGTTAACCGGCTGCGTGGATGAAGGCGGTTCTTCCAACGGTCTTAAATGTGATGTCTTTACCTGCACAGACGATTGGGGTAAAACCTGCTATAACAACGGTAAAGGTGAATGTATAAAAGGTGACGGCTTAGAACTTGCCTGCTATAAAGAAAAAGAAGAATGTCACTGGTATGAAAACGGAAAAGAAGTAGGTATTTGTGCTATTAACACTACCGGCGACGGCTGTAAAGAAGAGGGCTCTTCTTCTGGTGGTTATACTTGCAATGGCTGGGAATGTAAAGATGCTGATGGTAACGTATGTTATAGCAACGGTAAAGACGGCTGTATTGAAGGTAAAGGGGAAGAAATTGTCTGTATGAAAGGCCAATGTACGACTTATAAAGATGGTAAAAAGACCGACTGGTGCCAAGCCAATGACGATGGCACCGGCTGTAAAGAAAAAGAAACTTCAAGTGGTGGTTATACCTATAAGTGTGGTACGGGGGAAAGTGCTATGTGTGTTATGTATGATGAAAACGGCAAAGAACAAGGCACCTGCTATAGCAATGGTCATGGCGGATGTATTGAAGGTAAGGACGAAGAAATCGTTTGTTATGAGACGGGTACCTGCATTATCTTTAAAGATGGTGTGAAAATGGATGCCTGTCAAGCCAATGCCGAAGGCACTGGCTGTAAAGAAGAACTTAAAGAAGATATAACGTTCGCTGTTGTTGATTGTTATGGAGGTACTACACAGTGTTTAAATGTTTATAAAAATGGTCAGCAAATAGATACTTGTGTTCCTGCGAGTAGTAATAGTTCCTGCTTTGAAAAATATGGTTGGAGCGGAAAATTAAAAATGATATTTAATGAAAAATGTTATGGTGTCTATACTTATGATGCTGGTGTTTTGATAAATGAAGAATATAGTAAAGGCTGTACCAACGGATAATAGTTTAATTAAAACAAAGAATCTAAAACAACCCCGGTTCTAAAAAAGAATCGGGGTTGTTTTTTGTCTGTTTATTTAATTTAAAAACTATTTCTTTTTTAGATGTTTTTTGATAGCAGTAAAACTTTCTTCGGAAATTATATGCTCAATTTTGCAGGCATCTTCAAGGGCGGTTTGCTGGCTTACACCGATGGAAACAAGCCAGGCGGAAAGTATTTCGTGCTTTTCGTAAACGCCCAAAGCAAAAGCGCGTCCTTTTGGTGTTAAGGTGATGGAAGAATCTTCCCCTACATTAATATACTTTGCTTGCTTTAACTGCTTTAAAGCAACGCTTACGCTAGCACGGGAAAAGTTTAAATTTTTGGCAATATCTATCGCTTTAACCTTATTAGATTTCTGGCTTAAGATATAAATTATTTCCAAATAATTTTCTTTTGATTCCGATATAGTCATATTTTTATTATAGCAAAGAAAGCACAAAAATAATATATTATTATTCTCTTTATAAAGTTAGTTATATTTAACATATTAAAAATTTTGTAAAAGATATTTTTTATTATTTGTCTTGCTAAAATATATTGACAACTTTTTTTGTTTTTTGATATAATGTTAGTGTAAACTAACAAAATAAGGAGAAAATAAAATGATAAAGAAAACTATAATAACAATAATTCTTCTACTCTGCTTTATGCAGGTTTATGCAAAAGATAATAGATTAGTAGAGTTTGACATAACTAACTTTAAGGCACAATTAGCCTTGCTAAAACAACAGGTAGAAAAAGAGTATCTTAATAATACACAGAGCATTGATGCGGAGATTATTTCCGTCTTAAGTTCTTTTAATTCAACAATGTATAAAAATATTAAAAGCGATGTCTATGTTGCCCCTATCACACAAACAAAATACAGTGTTATACGCAGTGCCCGTAAGAAAAATGAGTATATTAAACATTATATCGGACAAATGCGCGCGGAAAGCGATATTCAGGAAAAACAAGAGTATTTTCGCAAGAGTGCCGCAATTTTTAACTATCTTAAAGGTTATGATAGAAATATCTCTTATCAAATAAAAAGTAATTTGCTTATCCGCGCCGGACAGGTGGTTCAAAAAGCAAAAGCAAACGATTTTAAGGGCGCTTATTCTTTGGCTAAACTCCTTTCCCAAGATTATTATAAATATGTTAAAGTAAATTAGTTTACGCCTTGTAAAAGATAAATTTTATCCGTGTATATGTTCCTTACTCCCCTGTTTTCCGGCAGGGGAGTTTTCTTTGTCATCCCGGAAAGTTTAATTGGATGGGGGAAAAATTATTTGCTTGTTTTAAATAAGGGGGGAAATGAGCCTATTTTGGCTTAAAACACGTTTTTATTGCTGGGGGGAACTTCCCTGTTTCCTTTATGTAAAAAAGGAAAATAACTTTATTCTTTAAATAGAAAAAAGCAGGGGGGATTCCGTCTAAAAAGTAAAGAAAAAGGGGGAAAGAAATAAAAAATAATTCTTATTCCCCCTTTGTTTTTTCTATTATCTTCAGAGGGGTACCGTCTGGATCTCTTTTTTTTTAATTAGTTTTTCCCTTTTTCAGCAAAATATCGTCGTAAAGATAGTTTTTTCCCTTTTATTTTTTCTCTTAGCGGATATCTTTTATCGTCGTAACCCCCATAAGCAAAATTTTTATCCGAATAGTTAGATAATAAGAAGGTTTTTCCTTAAGTTTCTTTTATAATGCCCTTCTTTCTGCTTTGGCTTAATATGTTATAAACCCTAAAAATCCTAAAAATCAGATTTTGCCATTTTGCGATTTTAAAATGGGGTATACCCTAGGTACCCCAAAACGCTTAAATCGCAAGTTGAAAAAAATGGGGAGTTTGCCTGTTGCCAACTTTTTAACAAATTTTCCGGTTTTTTGGCTTTTTGTAAAAATCAATAATTTGTTTATTTTGGTGTAAAAATTATTCCAATATTATATAGTATATTGATACTTTATAAATCAAAATAAGACCATATTTTTACTTTTTTATTACAAAAATAACCGCTAATTTTATAAGTTGCTATTCTGCTATTAAAAAATATTTAGAAAATTTATTAAATACACTATAAAAATAATGGTAAAAACGATACAATTTTGATTTTGTTAATTTTATTTGTAAGTTTATTAAAAACGCTTTTTTTACATAAATAAGTTAACATAATAAAAATTATCACAAGTTATTGGATTACGATTCTGAAAGACATATATCAGAACGTGAAAGAGAAGAACAGTTGTGGAAGAATAGTTGTTCCAGACTTTCTTTAAAAAGAGGAAAATTATGAAACAAAAGATGTTGGTTGTTTTGTATTTTGCTAGTGTTGTTCTACCCCTCTTGGATATTTGCAAAGGTATTAAAAGAGGTATTACTAAAGCAAGAATAGATTCTACTTTAGCAAGACAAAAAGAGATGTTTTTTAGGAGTAATTATGGAAGATAAAATCAAGATGGATAATATTATTTTAAGCGATTTTTTCGCAAATCTTAAGCAGTATTTTAAGGAAACTTATAAAAAAGAGGCTTTAGGTTTTTCTTTATTGCCTACTTTATATGAAGGTGTTTATCGTTTACAGGTGTTTACTGATAAATGTCCTTATGAAACTTTGTTAGCAGGTGAATATTTAAACAATGTTAACGGTTGTGATTTTAAGGAGTTGAAAAATGGCAAATGAACAAAAAATTTCCCTCGCAAAGTGGATTACATTTGGCATTAGTTGTCTTACCATACTTGCCAAGTTTGTTAAAGAAATTATTGAAATTATTCCGACGAAAGGAGAATAAAAATGGAAGATAATTATTTTGATTTGGTTAATTATGTTTCTTTATCTGTATTGGTTGAACATCATTTAGAAGATACTTTAGCAGATAGTAGACGTCTTATTATGAAGGAGTGTAATAAATGAGTATATTATTTAGTGAAATTGGTCCAGCGTTCAAAAGACGCGCTATGCACAATCTATCACATGAGAGATTACAGACACAGCAATTAGGTGAATTGGTTCCCTGTGAGTGTTTAGAGGTTCTTCCCGGTGATAGAATTAATTTTAAGACAGATATGGTTGTGAGATTATCCCCTCTTCTCGCACCTATTATGTCGCAAATTGATGTTACTACGCATTATTGGTTTGTTCCTAATAGAATTATTTGGGACGATTGGGAAGAGTTTATAACTGGTGGTAAAGATAATGACCCCACTCAAGCGCCTGTAGTTCCTACTATTAGTATTACTAATGCCTCTGTAGGTTCTTTAGCAGATTATTTAGGTGTTCCTACAGGTTTGGCTAGTGCTTTAACTGTAAGTGCTTTGCCTTTTAGAGCATACGCAAAGATTTATAATGAGTGGTATCGTGACGAGAATTTACAAACTGAGATAGGTCTTTCTACGGCTAGTGGTTCAGATTCTACTACTAATACTACTCTTCAAATGAGAAATTGGAATCACGATTATTTTACAAGTTGTTTACCGTGGCCTCAGAGAGGTCCTGCCGTGACTATCCCCGTTGGTTCAGATTCTGTTCCTGTTGCTATTGAAGGTGACGGTGGTTTCAATTTAAGAGGTATTGAACATTTTGGTGTTAATTCTGATTTAAAGACTGGTGGTATGGTTGGTGGTTCTGGTTCTACTACTCAATCTGTTTTGGTTGACACTTCAGGTAATATTCCTGTTGGTGAATCTCTTAAATATAATAAAGGTTTAAAAGGTACTGCTGATTTGTCTTCGGCAACTGCTACTGATATTAGAACTTTAAGACAAGCATTTCAATTACAACTCTGGGCCGAACTCTCAGCCAGAGCAGGTTATAGGTATGTTGAAAATACTCTTGCTCATTTCGGTGTTAGAATCCCTGATAGCAGATTACAAAGACCTGAATATCTCGGTGGTGGTAAATCCCCTGTCGTTGTTTCAGAGGTTTTACAGACATCTTCTACTGATACCACATCGCCTCAAGGTAATATGGCAGGTCATGCGTTCTCTGCTCAAAAATCTCACGGTTTCACAAAGACATTTGTTGAACACGGTTTTGTTATTGCTATTGTTAATGTTCAACCTAAGACTATGTATCAACAAGGTTTGTCTAAGATGTGGACGAGAGATACGAAAGAGGCTTATTTCTGGCCTATGTTTGAACATATCGGTGAAGAGGCTGTTTACAATAAAGAGATTTATGCTCAAGGTGATACAGTTTATGATACTGACGGTAATGTTGTTGATAATAAGCCTTTTGGTTATCAAAGCAGATACGAAGATTACAGAACAAAGCCTAACGAGGTTCACGGTGAGTTTAAATCTACTTTGAACTATTGGCATACAGGACGTATCTTTGCAAGTTTACCTGTTTTGAACGGTGCTTTTGTCAAGTCTGATACTGTTGATAGAATCAATGCGGTTACAGGTGTTGATAATGTTTATTTAGACATGTATCATAGCATTCAAGCATTACGTCCAGTTGGAAGAAGAGGTAATCCTGGTCGTATTGACCATAAATGGTAGGTGAAATATGGAAAAATGCAAATTCTTTTCTATTACGAATCCCCCGCCCTGTGCTATGGAAGATTACACAGGACAAGATTCTTTGACTGACCCGAGTCAAGATGAACCTATTGGCGTAATTGTTCGTAAGTTGTTGTCTGGTTCTTTAAAGGTTCCCCCGTCTGATGTAGAATACGATACTGAAGATGTGACGGCATTAAAAGATGTTGATTCTTTTATGGTGGAACATGAACCGCTTAGGCCTGGATATGGTGATTTGAGCGACGTTCAAGTTTACGCAGAACTAGCGAAAGAAACAATAGCAAGGCTAAAACGCGGTTCTAAGGCTCAAACTAAAGTTGAGCCTGTTCCCCCCTCTGATTCAAAAAAAGTTGAATCTGGTAATGGTCCCGACCGCTCAAATGCCGATTTGAGCGGAAACGGCACGCAGGCAGCGTGACCGTAAGTGAAAGTTAGTCCGCATATATACCTACTTGATATATATATGCGGACTGACAGAAACATAAAAAAGGAGTTTTTATGTTAGATTTTATAGAAATTGTTTTGTTGTGTTTCAATGTCTTGATATTTATCCTATTGTGGCGAGTTTTTGTCGCAATAGCATTAGTTCACGATGTTGTAAAGTTCTTCGTGCTAGATAAATTATTGCGAGGTAAAAAGAATGGATTTTAGTTTAGATTTAGGTTCTGCTATTTCTTCTGTGGTTAGTGGTATTTTAGGTAAACAGACCAATGACCAAAATTTGCAGATTTGGAGAGAACAGAAAGAATGGAATCGTCCTATAAATCAATTGGCTCGTTTGCAAGAGGCAGGAATGAATCCTAATCTTATTTATGGTAATGGTGGTGTTCAAAACACTATTTCTGCTGGTCCTAAATTAGAGTCACCACATGTTAATTTAGGTTTAATGATTGCTAGACGTCAATTAGAAAAATCAGATTCTGAAAAAGATTTGTTAGATGCTCAAAAGCAGAAGATTTTGAATGATATTAAAAATTCAAATGCTCGTCTTTTATTAGACCAAACTAATTCTGTTCAACGTCAATCGTTAATGGCAGCTCGTGTTGCTTTGGCACAACTTGAAAAGGAGTTTAAATCTTACGAGTTGGATTATTGGAAGAAACATCAGACTGCTCGCGGTGCTGGAGTGTTGCAATTAATTGATTTTGCTAAACAGTTTATTGAAGAGAATGAAATGATGAATCCTATGTTTTGGGTTATGCGTGGTTTAGGTTCTTCTGTTGGACAGTTTGAGAAGTTAACTGATAAATTTGAAAGAGGTTCTGTTGCCTTTTCTGACGGTATTGAAAATTATCAATATCCTGGTGGTTATTATGGTTATAGTGGATATTAAAGGAGGTGTTTCTAATGGCTTATAGAAGAAGACGTTATCGCCGTGTAAAACGTTCTCGCAGGTTGAGAAGAGTTCCGCGCGGTGGTTTTAGATTATAATTAATTCCCCGGGAAATTTCCCCGGGGAAATTTTGAGGTGTTTATGTTAGCGTGTTTAAGTCCGGTTGATATAAAAGACCCTCGTTATTCTTATAAAAAGTATATGTTGGTTCCGTGCGGAAAATGTGTAAATTGTAAGTTAAATTATGCTAAAATGTGGAGTATACGCATTATGCACGAGTTAAAAGACTGGCAAGAGGCTAGTTTTGTTACTCTTACTTACGATGATGAACACTTGCCAAAAGATAATTCTCTTGACAAAAGAGATTTGCAATTATTTTTTAAACGTTTAAGAGAAAATCTTAGAGGTCACAAGATTAAGTATTTTGCTTGTGGTGAATATGGAGAACAATATGGTCGTCCTCATTATCATATTATTATTTTTGGTATTAGCAAGGAAAAGCACACCTCTTACGTTGAAAAATCTTGGAGTCTTGGTTTTGTTATGCTTGGTAGTGTCACTGTGGATAGTGCTAACTATGTCGCACGGTACACCGTAAAAGGTGGTTTAACTGACGAAGAATGTTATAAGCGAGGTATACAACCTCAATTTTTGGTTATGTCACGTAGGCCTGGAATAGGTTCTAATTTGGCAAATTGTAAAGAGTATCAGACTTGGATTTCTAATAATGGTTTTTGTGTTGATAAAGGATTAAAATATCCTATTCCCCGTTATTATAAATCAAAATTAGCGCCAGAACTACTTGACAAACTAAGAAAAAAAGTTGTAGATTATATTTGTTTCAAAACTGCGGATAAAATTTATTATCACAATAAAAATTATCACAAGTAAGTAATATCAAAAAACGATCTGTCTTAAAACTATGGGGGTCGTTATATTGTTTTGACTTTTTTGTTAATACTTTTAAAAAGCCATTTTTTAGGTGTTTTTACAATATTGTAGATTAAAAAATATGCTACAACAATTTAAGTTTATAAAAATTGGTGGTTTTTTTATAATTTTTAAACTACCTTTTTGGTTGTTTTTGTAAGTTTGCGGGGTTTATAAAAACTCTTAAAAAGGGGTGTTTATCATAATTTAAAAAACAATTCCCCCACCCCCAACCAAAATACCATTGGACGGAAGTTTTTTTATTTATATAACATAAACAGGACTTATTTACCACGAACGCGGCTTGTGTAAGCGACGGGCAATAAGCCCTCCTATAAGCCTATGGTGCCGGTCAGTGTAGACGGTTCTGACTTGAGGTAAAAAACCCTACGGCACCGCTCATCACAGACGGTTCGGGGTTAAAAAATAGGCCGCTGGCCTGCAAGGCGCTTAAGTGTGTGGCAGCAGAGGTTTTTTATTGCCGAAATTAGCACTTTATCCCCTCTTTTTCTCTTTGAGGTAAGTTTTCCCCCACCTATAACTTGCCCAATAAAAAACCCCCTCTTTTCGAGGGGGTCAAATTTAAGTTAGAACTTAAAACAAATTAACCTCTGTTTTGTTCAACTAATTTTTTGTTGGCTACGATTTTAAGTTCAACGCGTCTATTTTTTGCTCTGCCTTCTGCGGTAGAGTTATCAGCAATAGGGGCGTTTTGACCATAACCGACATAGGAAAGACCGCTGGTCTTTAAACCGTTTGCTAAAATGAAATCATAAACGGCTTTTGCTCTTTGTACGGAAAGTTGTTGATTGTATTCGGCTGTACCGGTAGAATCGGTATGACCTTGAACTTCAATAATGTTTTCCGGATATTTCTTGAGAACGCGGTTTAAGTCAATCAAAGTTTTTTGGGCTGCTGCAGAAAGATCTGCTTTGCCGGTTTCAAACAAGATTTCGTTCTTAAGAGTAACTACAATGCCGTTTTCGGTTTTTTGGACATCGGCGATAGCGGCAAGTTCTTTTGCTTGTTTATCGTAATAGTTACCGATTAAACCGCCGGTTGTACCACCTGCTAAAGCACCGACTAAAGCGCCGGTTTCTGCTTTACCGCCGGTATTATGGGCGATAACTGCACCTGCTACTGCGCCGACTGCTGCACCTGCACCTGCGCCGATGGCTGTTCTTTTGCCCGGGGTTGTGCAAGCGGATAAAACTACTGCTGCTGCTACTGCGAATAATAATGTTCTTTTCATTTTATCTTATACCTCATTTCTTAATATTAAGATACTTATATTCTATAAAATTTTTTTGTAATAAAAACAAGATTTTAATAATCCTGAAGTAATTTCTCTGCCCAGGTATAGGCCTTTGCCTGGCCAGCCGCGCTTATACGGTAGAGGCGGTTTCTCTTTGTTCCCTCGTAGGATAAGAAGCCTTCTTTTATTTCCGGTTCTATTAGACGGTCAAGGCGTTGACCGTCTTTAAGATAGCCGGAAAGTTTTAAAGATTTTGCAAGAGTAAGGGCGCTTAAAGTATCTTGCGCGTTTAAGGTTTTATTCGCACCGAGAATAATAAGAGCGGCGATTTGCGGTTTTATCAATTTGCTTTTGCGTCGCAAAATAAGGTTTTCTCCGTCAGAGTAAGCAACTTTATCCCAAACTTCGCCCGAAGGAGTTTTTAAAATATCGTTTTGCGGGGTTATTTTCTCATTAGACCAATTTTCCTGCCTACGCAGGTAAGAAGGTTTGAGCGGTAATCTTGTAGGAGATTCCGCAGAATTTTCCGCTTTGTAAGTGTTTGTAAAAGCGCTATTTAAAGTTTTTGAGTTTTTTACCAAATTTAAAAAGGCCTCTTTTTGTGTGGAAATAAAAGATAAATCACCTTCTGCTTCAAATTCTTCACCGGTTTTCAGTTTAAAACGCAGTTTAAGATTTTCGTTTTCTTGTGGCATTTTTAAAACTCCTTTAAAATGTTTTTTGCTGTTTTATTAACCTGTTATGCACCGCTTTAGACATATAATAGCAATATTTTTTTCTTATGTCAATATATGTCAATTTTATGTCTTTTTATGTCAAAAGGTGTGGATATATGGCTTTTTCAGACGGAAAAATTTTCAAAAATATCCGCTTTCCCTGCTGACTTTATAAAAAAACGCTCTCTTTTTTGCCAAAAACAAAAACAAAAAACCTTCCTTATTTTTTTACCGGTAAAAATGAAAAATCAAAATTGTGGCTTAAAAAATCTACCAGATTTGCCCACAAAAAATACACCCAACTTTTTAAAATAATTTTGGCTAAAAAAATATTCCAGCAAAATCAAAAATTAAAAAACCTAAAAAAATATAAAAAATCAAAAAAATCGGATACTTTACCCCCCTCCCACAAAAAATGTGCAAAAAAAAATAAAATTTGTATAATTTTAAAAAAGGAGGATTTTATGAAAAATTATAATACCTATATATATAAAGCAATTTTTGCTGTTTTGACTTGTTTTTGTTTCGGTGTAGTTTGTGCCGGTGAAGAAGAAGCAAAGATCATCACTTTAAAAGCACCTCAACTCGATTTGGGTTTGCCCGTGATGCAGGCCTTAAACCAAAGAAAAAGTGTCCGAGAATATTCCGATAAAGAAATTGATTTACAAACTCTTTCCAATTTACTTTGGGCGGCCAATGGTGTTAATCGTTCTGACGGCAAAAGAACCGCCCCCAGCGCAATGAACAGGCAGGAAATTGAAATCTACGTCTGTCAAAAAGACGGTGCCTATCACTATCAAGCGGCAGAAAATATCTTAAAACAGGTTTCCACCGAAGATTGCCGTCTTAGAAATGCACCCATAACCTTAATTCTCGTCAGTGATACAACAAAAGCACCCAATATACCCGGTGTAAAAGATTGGGGTCTTATTGACGGTGGAATAGTTTCGCAGAACATTTCTTTATTTGCAAGCGGTATGGGGCTTGCTACCGTTCCGCAAGGTTCTATGCCGAGGGAAAAATTTACAAAAATCTTAAAACTCAAAAAAGGTTTCAATTTGGTTTTAAATCACCCTATCGGTTATCCTAAGGAAGAGCAGGAACTTCCCTCAACAACTGAAACTAAATGACTAAAACACTAATTTTATCTTGCTGTGCGCCGTGTAGTGCGGGCGTGGTGGAGTTTTTTGCCAAAACAAAAAAATCTGCCTGTGTCTTATTTTATAATCCAAACATTGACACGGCAGAAGAACACTCCTTGCGCCTAAGGGAACAAAAACGCCTTTGCGATTATTTTAATATACCTCTTATATCTTTGCCATACGAGCCGCAACTTTGGCTTGCGCAAACAAAAGATTTTTCCGCCGAGCCGGAGCGCGGCAAAAGGTGTTCTATATGTTTTAGTTTACGTCTAAAAAAAGCGGCCGAGTATGCAAAAGAAAACGGCTTTGACTGTTTTACATCCGTGTTAGGAGTTTCCCGCTACAAAAATCTTGATCAAGTTAATGCCTGCGCCCAGAAAGTTTCAAAACAAATCGACTTTCCTTATGATTTTACCAATTGGCGCAAAGGTGGGCTTGAAGCACGCCGCACCGCACTGATAAAAGAATTAAATTTATATTCTCAAAAATATTGTGGGTGCATATTTTCAAAGTAAAATTTCTGGCAATAAATTCCCCCTCTAAAAATTTATCTAAAAACCCTTGAAAAATATCAAAATGTGATGTATACTATTGGTATACTTGGGTAAGTAGGATTTTTTAAATAAATTTTTTTGTGCTTTAAGAGTTAAATCTCAGGCGTAAAAAATAGCGCAGTCAAACCCTATCTTTTGCAACCTCTGCACAGTTTGGCAAAAGCGTTAAAATAAATTAGACAAATTAGCCAAGTAGAAAATGTAGTAAGAATTTGTGAAGCAGTAAAAAAGCAAACCTATCAAGCAAAATTTTTCATACTAAAGGGAGAAAAATATG
>DBYY01000012.1 GCA_002311025.1 Candidatus Proelusimicrobium tauri | reverse complement strand
CAAAAAGAAGGTGTGTTTGCTCATAAAGTAAATGAAGTTGCTCAAGATAATGTTGAAGAAAAAAATAATAATATAACTCCTGTGGAAGCGGCAAAGATTTATTATGAAAATGCTAAACAAGAAGCCGGTAAAGGAAATTTTGAAGAAGCCTTAGGCTTTATGGATATGGCCATTTTAATGGATCCTAATAATTCTAAGTATTATTTAGAGAGAGCATATTTCAAAGTCAAGGCACCTAGCAAAACAACAGGATTGTTTAAAGACTTTCTTTCTGCGATTACCCGTTCGCATTTGTTGGAAATGAATCCTGAAGCGATAAAAATACTAATAGAGGGGACATTATCTTTTACGTCAAATCCCGTTTTGGTTATTGACGGAACAAAAGATTTTATAGATAACGGCCCCTTAAAAGCATATGCAAATTTATTGATTAATACTCCTTTCTTACACTTTAATAGTTTTGAAGAAAGATTGGCCTTTTATGTCAGTACATTAGCAAATACTCATAAGGAATTTACTTTAGTTATTGATATGCATGGTTCTTTAAACGGGAATATAAAGATTCCTAACGCACCTTTACTTGCCGGAACAGATATTCCCAGTATGCTAGAGATAATTAAGAAAAATTCCGGAGATTCAAAAGTCAATATTATTACAACTTCTTGTTATGGACAGGCAGTGGGCGATTTTACTGAACAAGTTGCAAAATACGGTTTTAATTATTTAGGTGTTGCCAGTAGAAATAATGTTACTTGGGTAGATAAGAGAAACTACGACGCTATTTTAAATTATTCTACTCCGCAGGCTTTCCTGAATATTATTTCTTTGGGATATTTAGGCGCACTTCTAGTTTATGAAGGCAAAATTTACCGCGCAATTGATTTTGCAAAAGAATATTATAAAAATGATGCCACTATGTCGGCACAAATAAATCTTTTACAAGATTTATTCTTTGGTGAAGATCCCGTAAAAGCAATGATAGAATTAGGCAAATTGGAAGGCTATTCCTTAAGACTTGTTAGTTCTGAAGATGATTTAAAAACTCTTGCAAATGCCAATAGCAATTTAACCCCTGAAGAAATAGAAAAAGCAATTAAAAATCTTAAATCTGAATTTGTTTATCTTGATAATGAAGTTATAGAAAACGGGTATCCATTTGTTATAAAGTTTGAAAACGGAAGATTTTTAACCTTATCAGGGCCTTCAACCATAATTAAATATAATATTGCTAAAGCAGTTCAAGAAGAGTTAAAAGCACAAGGTCTTGACTTAAACATTGTTCCGCCGGAATTAAAAAAAGATTTGAAACCAAGCAAAAAGACAGAAGCAGAGATGCGCTCTTTTATCGATAAAGATTTGCCAGAAATACCTGTTTCATATGATTATAAAAACGATTCCAGCAAACCGATGTTTATTGCTCCCATCTTAAATAATTACCTTAAGGAATTATCTTCCTATGCCAAGAATAATTCCTTATCACCCAAAAAAGTTTTGGCCTATGATAAACTTATTGAAGATATTTATAAAGTGTTGGAAACCCCGCTTGATATCGATAAAAGATTTGATGCTGTTGTAGAGAAAGTTAATTTCTTCTTGGATAAAAAGCCACTTTTGGTTCTGCAAGGTTATAACCTATATTTATTCAAACCCGCACACTTAAGTTCAAATGAAATATTTGTTTATGACTTATCAAAAATGGGAAATTATAAAGAATTTATTGCAGATAAGATAAAAGAAATTTCCTCTTTAAGCGATGAGTATACTGTTTATATTTCTATGCACGGCACAAGAGATGGAAGATTGCATGTAGATAAAAATAAATCAACAAGACTAAGTTATATATTGGATATTGTTGAGGCAAATAAAGGTGATGCAACAGTAAATGTTGTTACTTCTTCTTGCCATGCCGGTTCTGCTTTAAGTGTTGATTTGATGAGAGAAGGAATAAATCTGCTCTTAATGAGTGGTGCAAATGATGTCTGTGTGGCTGAAGATACAAGATTTGTTCAAGTAAATGATTTGCGTTCAACATATCTAAATGCCGTAAAAAATAAGTATTATGGTTCTTATTTGATGTTTGAAGGCAAAGTGTTTAATCCTATTATAGACTCTTATAAATATATCTCTTTGGGCGATACAAACAAAAAAGAAGAATTAAATCTACTTAGAAAAGTCTATTTTGGAGATGATCCTGTGGGGTTAACTTTGTTCCGCCTTTTATCTACCTATCCTAAATACAATATGACGGCATATCCCTTTGATGTTATACATAATATAAGTGTTATTCCCTTTGATTTTTCACCTTCACCAAATTTGTCTTCTTCGTTTAGTTCCTATATTGTGCCACCGACTTTGAAAGATAAACAATGGAAGTATGTGCTAAATATATTAGATGAATACGGCTATATAGCAGATACCAAAAAGATGCCTTTTGAAGAGGTCGGCACGGAAACTTATGATTTCTTGATTAGTAATGCGGAACAAGAATTAAATAAAAACTTCCCTGCTTGGAATTTTAACGAAGTTAAAACAAGTATTTTTGACAGCGCACCACTTTATCCGGAAGTAGATGACGATATTTTGAGAATGAATATTTTCCCTAAACTTGAACATGATTTGCCTTTAATTCCTACCAGAAAATTAAAAGAAAGAAAGGCTTTTGTAATAGACAGAATAAATAAAAATATCGATAAATTAAATAAGGTTGATTTTACTAATTTCACGCGTAAAAAAGTAAGAGTGTATCAGCAAGTAAGAAGACAAATACAAGAAATTGCCAAACATCCTTCAACCGTAGGTTTAGCGGAATTAAGAAAAGTGGAAAAAATGACCTATCTTCTTAATATGGAAAGACCTTTCTTAGTCTTACAGGGGATAGATCTGCAGGTGATGTTGCCGGGGCATATTCCTTCAAATAATTTCCGTATTTTAAACCTGTCTAAAGAAAAAAACTATGAACATAGAATTGCCACAGAGATAAAAGATTTTGCTTCTGTTTTTGATAACTTTACGGTTTATATTGATATGCATGGAAGTGTTATGGGGACTTTAAAAGTTTCAAAAAATGATACGACTCGCCTGACGGAAATTGTTGACCTTATAAACGATAATAAAGGCAAGGCCAAAGTTGATTTGATTTCCGCAAGTTGCCATAGCGGTGCCGGATTTAATAAAAATCTTGTAGATAGCGGTTTGAATATTTTGCTTTTAAGCGGGGCAAACGAAGTTTGCTATGCTTCCGATAAATACTTCCTTGGTGATGATTTGCCTTCAACTTACTTAAATGCCGTAGAAGACGGAAGATACGGCTCTTATTTAATTTACGAGGGCAAGGTTTATAATCCTCTTGCTCAAGCATCAAAAACAGTAGAAAATAATGAGAAATTAACAAAAGAATTAGAAACTTTGAAAACCATATATCTTAAAAAAGATACTATGGGAACAGAACTTTCTAAAAATATTCTTCAACTGTTATTAAATTTTGACAATTATAAGATAACCAATTTCTTTGATAAGACAGGAATAACACAAATAAACAATGAAGAATTAAAAGTTTTGCCGCAACTGCCTTTTGTGCTTAATCCTGTTGTGTCGTCAGATCAGATTGCGCTTTCGCATATAACGGGTTTCCCTAACTTTACTTATATTTTCCAAATATTTGATAATAATAAACAACTGAAATATAAAGGTGGGGTAAATTTTGAAGAACCTAATCAAGAAACCTCTAATTTCATTTTGGAAAAATCTAAAGAAGCCCTTGCTCCTTTTGTTAAAGAAGAACAAAGCCAAACGCAAGTCCAAGCGCAAGCGTCGCAAGATTTATCTTCAAAGGAAAATAGTTTTATCTTTATAAAGACGCCTGAAACTATTGCGGAATTTTTTAGTAAAGGTGGTATAAATAACCGTTTTGCCACCAGATTTGCCAAAGTCTGTTTTTTGGGGGGAAATAATCAATTTAATGCGGATGTCTTTGAAACTATTCACGAGTTAATGCAAAAAGGTGTAGCACCACAGTATATTGATACTATGATTATATCCCTCTCGGATAAAGGAAAGTTTTCTTTAGATCTTTATAAGAAGGCAATGGCTTTGAACGAAAAATATAACCTTTCCTTACCTGTAAGTTTTTATTTAACAGGGATTGGTATTTCTATCAACGGATATGATAATAAAATTTATGAAAATATATCTGCTTTGCTTGAGAAAGATTTTGATTTTTCTGAAATTATCTCTGCCAGTAGAAATTCTGAAACACCTGAAGATGTTCTTAAAATAATTAAAAATATAACCGTACCCCAAAAAGAAATTTTGGCTGCCTTTGCTACGGGCGGAAAAAACTTCGATATAGATGGGTGGAGTGAATTAATTTACATTGCTAAACAAACAGAATCAGGTTTTTCTTCCTTTAGATCTGCGATAAGTTTTTATGTTTCTTCGATGCCTTTTATACATCCTGCAATAAGAATTTTGGGTATAGAAACAGTATCAAAAGCACTTAATCAAAATTATGACCGTTATATTAAAGTCTTTAGAGATTTACACAATGTCTTTGAGCAGGAAAATCTTGATTTACTTAGAGAGATAATTGTCTTTTTACCTGTGGAAGAAAGACTTGGCATCATTACAACGCTTACAAGTGTTGTAAACAGAAAGAAAAATCTCTTAGATGCGCAGGGCAAAAAGGCCTTAATACAAACCATAACAAATAAAAAACTTTTTGAAAAAGAAGTAAATAAATTAGTTTTTGCGCAAATGGGGTTTGAATACTCTGACGAGATGGCAAAGATATTTAATTTTGCGTCTAATCCCTATTTACACGCTATTTTAGAGGGCGGTTATCGCTTTCAATTAAATTTCAAAAATTTATATAAGGCAATAGAGGCAGGTCAAGGCAAACCGGTAAAACAAATTTTGGATGAATTGCCGGAAAATGTTTCTTTTGCCGAGCAGTGTGCGCAAAACGGTATAGATTATCAGGCGTGGCGCAGTTATGACCCTAATTTTGTTATCACAAGAGAAGTTTTAATTAACGGCGGAGAAGAACCCGTAGAGAGAGTTCCTCTTACCGTTCGTAAAGTAGATATGGATGATATGTCTAAAGCCTTAACTGCCGGTAATGAATCAAGTTCCTGCAGAAGCGTTGGCAAAGGACAATGCGGTGAATCATCACCTGTTTTGACAAAAAATAAAATGGTGCAACAAGTGGAACTTGTGGCAAATAACAAACCTGTCGGAAATGCTTTAATTTATCTTGCTAAAGTTGATGGGGAAGTTGCTATTATTGTTGGCTCTTTTGTTAAAAGACCGCCTTATTATTCCTATGAGGTTACAAAACTTTTACTTGATTATGTCCACGAGATAAGAAAACAAATAACAAATAAAAATATCCCCGTTTATTACAGTAATCATCTAAGAATAAATAATCATTATAAGTATCCCTTACAAGAACACAGTGTTGTTCTTTTAGGTGATGGCTACGATAATGTTTTTAATAGTTTTACTCACGATTTTGTGATACCTGCTTTACATAAGGAAGATATAGTTGAACTCTTTACCATAGAAGCCGCCAGCGAACCTACGACCCAAGCGGCCGTAGACCTCGCAAGACAAGAATTGCTTGCTAAATATATAGATGCAAAATATGTAGATTTTATAATTGAAAATCTTTCCATAGACGGCAAATTTGCGCCGGAATTATATGAAAAGATGATGGAACTGTATGAGAAATATCACAATAATTTCCTAAGACTTTCAGACTTAATGTCCTATACTGTTCAAAATGGTGCTTTCAGCCCTGCCGTTTTTAAAAAAATAACAGAGATGTTTGATAAAAGAGTTTCTTTCAATGAAGTTTTTATGTTGAGAGATTGCACCATAAACGGCATTTTTAGAGAAGATTTATTTGAAATCGGTTTAAGTTTGGATAAGAAATATGGTTCTTATGCTACAAGAGCAATCCGTGATTTTACGGATAAAGACGGCGTTTTTAATAAAGAATATTGGACTGCTTTTGATAATTTAATAAATCAAACAAAAGATGAATTTGATGATTTTTATGAATGTATTAAAGATTACTTCTACGCGGTAGATGATATAAAGAAGGCGTTTGATTTACTCGGTGTAAAAATAGTTAGTGATGCCGTAATTGCTAATAAAGACCGCTATCTCAATATCTTTAAAGAATTATTCGAAAGTATTGATCCGGTAAATTTGCCTTTATTAAAAGAGAACTTGGAACCTTTAACTACCGAGAAGAAACTTGAAGTTATTACTTTGCTTGCCGGTTCAATCAATAAAAAGGAAAAACATTTAAGATCAATAGAAATAAGCGATTTAATAAATAAAATCGGTGATGAAAAAGCCTTTAAAGCCGAAATTAACCGTCTCATTTTTAAACAGTTGAATTTGGAATACTCCCCCGAAATGGCGGAAATTTTTGATTTTGCATCGAGCAGATATCTTTCCCTTATTATGAAGGGCAATTATTTCTTTGATACAAGTTTAAAATCTTTATTTGAAGTTCTAAGCACAGATACAGACAAAACTCTTAAAGAGAGATTTGATGCCCTGCCGGAAAATATCGCCTTTGCCGAAATTTGTAGAGAGAATAATATAAGTTATGAGGCGTGGCGTAGTTATGATCCCGAATCTTTTATAACAAGAAAAGTTATAGTTGATAGCGAAAGAGAACCTTTAACAAGAGAATATCTTACAGTCCGCAAAGTCGATATGGATAATATCTTAAAGGCGCTTACAAGCGGTAATGAATCAAGTTGTTGCCGTGCGGTGGGTAACGGACAATGTAAAGAAGCCGCCCCCGAACTTATCAAAAATAAAATGGTGCAGCAAGTAGAACTCGTCAACCAAAACAATAAAGTTGTCGGTAATGTGTTAGTTTATTTAGCACAAGCAAACGGCAAACTTGCAATGGTTATGGGTTCTATCGTCAGGAAAAGTTCCTATTATGTTTCTAAGGAAATAAATGAACTTGTTATAGATTATGTCCGCCAAATGCGCAAAGATATAGGCAGACCCGATATTCCTATATATATGAGCAACTATCTTAAAGTTGCCAGTTATTATCCTACCGAATGGCGCAGAGTCCGCTTGCTCGGCGAAGGGGAAGGCAAAATATTTAACAGTTTTGTTCATGATTTTGAAGTTCCTTCAAGAAACAGAGTTAGCACAATACAACTTTATTTAGTAGATGAAGGTGTGGAAGAAACATCTTTCCTTAAAGGAGGGGAAAATAATTTTTTACCTGCTTTGTTTATAAAAAACTTTAACAGTTTTAATACCGGTAAAGATTTCTTTGGAACCCCTGTTTTTAAATTGGATGTTATAAAGAACAACAAACATAGCGTTGGCACTGGATTTTATTTAAAATATCGCGATTTCCCTTTTATATTGACTGCCGCCCATGTGGTTCAAGATAATTCTTTGCCTTATATTACCGCTTATAATGATGATGGCTTTAGTATGCGAACCAAAGTCCTAAGTATCAGTGATAAATCTGATTTGGCTGTTTTAAGTGTTCCAAAAGGTAAATTAGATTTTGTTACTCCTTGGACTTTGGCTTTAAAAGAACCGCAAATTGGCAATGATTTATTCTCAATGGGCTATCCTAATGGAAGAGAAAGACAAACAAACAAAGTATCTCTTTTAAATAAAGAAGAAGAAGTTAATGATAATAAATTCTATTTACACGACAAAGGTACAATCACTTTTGGTGCAAGTGGCAGTCCTTTGAGTAAAAGCCAATATCCTAGTGAACTTTTCGGTGTCGTTGCCGCAGTTGATAAAGATTTGCCTCTTGCAGTCAGCGTGCCTTTGCCACAGATAAAAATTTTCCTTGGGGAAACTATAAAGAAAATCCTTTTTACGCCGGAACTAAATCAAAAATATCTACCGATGTATCCTGCTTTTGCCAAAAGATATGAAAATGTTTTAACAAAATATAATCTTTTTCCTATGCAAAAGCCCTTGATAACTATAGATAATATTACGCCTAACGCTTTAAATACTAATTTTCAACCCGTTGCCATAAATGCCAATGTTAATAAAGCCCTATCTCCTTCTGAAATAAGCAGACGTTTAAAAAGGAAAATTCCCGATTCTTTTAAGTTGGGTTCCGGTTATTTTAGGGGAATGACAGTTAACTCTTTAAGTGAAGTGGAAACAATTTTAAAGGAAGGTTTGCCTGTATCTAAAACACATTATGACGGTGTTTATTTCGCTCCTAATATAGATTTGGCTTTTGCTTATGCTGATAATCACGAAGTTGAAGAATGGATACCTGTTTTATTAAAAGATGTTAATTATAAAGTTCTTACTCCGGCGGATCCGTTTAAAACGGAATATGTTTCCCAAAGGGATGTCTCGCCTGAAGAGATAGGCGATGTTATAGTTTGGACCAGAGTTGATGGCATAGAAGGTTGGTATAAAGCAACTTTAGATAAAGATAATAAACTTGCTTTGGTTCATGTCGACGAAGTTCAAGCACAGATTAATAGTCAAATTGCACTTCCGGAAAATACTATAACTTCGTGGTGGTCTAAATTAAAATCAAAAGTAGTAAATAAAAATTCTAAAAAGAAAGCAGAATCTTATATTAAAGAAACAAAAATAGCAGAAGACTATCTTAAAAAAGCCCAAGCAGCATACGAGAGAGAAGATCTGGATTTAGCGGAAGATTTTTATAAACAAGCCATCGCCCAAGATCCTAATAATGCTAAATACTATTATGAAATAGGGAAATTCTATGATGATGTTTATATTGATGATTATTATAAAGAATTGGCCTTAGAAAATTATAATAAAGCCATATCCCTTAACCCTAGAAAAGGTAAATATTATTATTCTCGTGCTCTTCTTAAAAAATGGTTTTCAAAAGATATATCCGGTGCTATAAATGATTTGGCTATGAGTATGAAATACGGATTAAAAGGATTCTACACCGAAAGTTTATTTAAAGAATGGAGCGGCAAAAGTTATAAAGATTACATAAAAAATCCGGAATCTTTCCAAAAACAGAATTTAAAACTTAATTTTAAACCTGTGGCTTTAGTAAAAACGGAAACTTCTGATGTTTTTAAAGATATAAAATCACCTGCTGTGAAATGGACGCAAGAAGCAGCGGAAAAATATTTAAAGGAACACGGCTTTTCCAAATATGATGTGCGCCAAGTAATTGAGCAGTGTCAGGCAAAAAAGGAATTTAAACCCGAAGTTTTTGACCTTTTTGCTAAAGGATACGAAATAAAACCGGATAAAAACTTTGCTATGGTAGCACTTTATTATTCTTTAAAGGGCGAAATTTTTGATTATCAAAAATACGCCACAATTTATGCTATTGCCCAAAAAATTCCTCAAATGACTTTTAATGAAATACAACATTATTGTGAGGCTACACCCGAACAACTTGAGGCTTTGTTTTATGCGAAGGATAATTTCCCGCAAATAAATCCTTTCAAAGTTATGGATCTTGCCAGTTCAAGTTATGTTTTTAAAGCAGAAACTTTTGACTTTGATAATTATGAAAAAATTGTTAGTTTGCTCAAAGAAGGGGTATCTTTTTATAGTATAGAAAAACTATTTAATGGATGTTATGTTGAGGATGGAGATTCTGGAAAAATTATTTTTGATGAAAATATTTTTAACACCATTGATAAAATTGCGGGGGAGGCAATTAAGAGAAAAGATATATTTTTATCTGCCCAAAACAAGCGGTTTACTGATATAGATATTAAAGATTTTATTTATCAGTTAGCAACTCCAATAAAAAATGCTTTGAAAATTGTGGATGAACCAACTTTAATTGCTGCAATGGGTTATAAGATGTTAAAATTTGAACAATTTGTTGAAGAAGCGGCAAATTTGAAAGAATACTTAAAAAACACAAATAACACAGAAAATTTCCTGGAAATTTTTTACCCTGCAAAAAGTAAAAAAGCCCAAGAATTAGAGAGTAAAATTTCAGAACTTAAAGGTCTGTTTTCCGATAGCCCGCAAAATCAGTTGCAAGATTTAAAAAACCAAATTAACACCTATACAAAACAGTTAAGAACTTTACTTGACCAAGGGAAAATGCTTTCTCCCCAAGGGAAAATTGAAATGATAGAGATTATGAGACGATTTGATAGGTTCGCGTTAGGCGAATTACTTAAAAATATAAAACAAATAAAAATTGAAGGAATAGAGATTTGGAATAAAAAAATATCTGATTTGCTTGTTTTGCGTTTAGGTCCGGCTTACAACACAAAAGTAGAAGAAAAATTACACCTTCTAAAAAGTCCTTATTTAATAGATATTTTCAGATCATTTGGAAAAATGGAGTTCAAGGCGGAATTTGAAAAATTGTTAAATCTTTTATCAAAAGATGATTTTGGCAGAACTTTAGACACTATGCCGCATAATATCGTAACCCAACAAGAATTTAAAAAGTATGCTCTTGATTATAAAAAATATACAAATCCAAAAGTCTTTCCTTCCAAGACTTTTTACGACGGGGATAACCTTGTTGAAATAAGACAGGTTAATATGAGAGATGTTTCTAAAAGTTTATATTTAGGAAATGAATCAAGTACTTGCACTGCTATGGGGGGAACTCATCCTGAATATGCTGTACCTTATATTACAAATACTTTTGTCGGTGCAATAGAAGTTGTTGTCAACGGAAAACCTGTTGGCAATACTATGATTTATCCTATACTCGTTAATAAAGCAAATAACCAAGGGCAGGAACTTGCTTTGTTAATAGACGATTTAAAAATTAACCATCCTTACAATAAATCCAAATATTTAAAAGAAGTTTCTCTTTTTGCTGAAGATCTAGCAAAAAATATTGGTATTAAAGAAGGAAAAGTTTATATTTCCGATTCTAATATTTTAGGTTATGATAAAGAATATATTGGTTCAAATTTAGACTTTCGCCTAATTGGTAAAATAGGGGGTAGTATTTTTTTAAATGCTACTTTAGATGAGGTTGTATTGGGCGACCATTCGGCGATTTTGGTTCCTGTTAAAAAAATAAAATAATTTTTTAAAACTTATCAAAGTCCTCTAATATTGCTATAATTAAGTGTGCTTAAAGTTAGTAATTTACAAGTTTCTTTTAAGATAGAAGAAAAAGAAATAAAAGTCTTAAAAAACCTTTCTTACGAATTAGAAGAGGGCGATATTTTAGCGCTTGTCGGGGAATCTGGCAGCGGCAAGTCCGTGCATGCTTTGGCAATTTGTTCTTTGCTTGCGGATAATGCTAAAGTGCAGGGTTCTGTTAAACTTGAAGAAAAAGAACTTTTAAAACTTACGCCTCGTAAAATGCGTGCAATTCTTGGCAAAAAAATAGCTATGGTATTCCAAGACCCAATGAGTTCTTTAAACCCTGTTTTAACTATTCAAAGCCATTTTACAGAAACTCTTCAGACCCATTTCAAAATTACTAAAAAAACCGCATTAGCAAGAGCCAAAGACGCTCTTAAAGAAGTGGAAATTGACGAGACTTGTCTAAAAAAATATCCACATCAACTTTCCGGCGGTATGCGTCAAAGAGTTATGATTGCTCTTGCTTTATGTTTAAAACCGCAAGTTTTAATAGCCGATGAACCTACGACTGCACTTGATGTAAGTGTGCAAAAACAAATTTTAGATTTAATAAAAACTTTACAAAAACAGACAAATACAGCAGTTATTTTTATAACGCATAACTTGGCCATCGTTCAAGATTTGGCAAAGCGCGTTTTAGTGCTTTATGCCGGCGAAAAAATGGAAGAGGCACCAAAAGAAGAATTTTTTAAAAATCCCAAACACCCTTACAGTAAAGCACTTCTAAACTGTTTAATTTCTCTTGATGAAAAGCCGGAACAATTAAATGCTATTGAAGGTAATCCGCCACAAAGCGGGCAAGTTTTTACAGGTTGCCCTTTTGAACCACGCTGCCCAAACAAAAAATCTATTTGCGCAGAAAAAAAACCGGAATTAAAAGAAATCAGCCCGAAACATTTTGTCGCCTGTCATCTTTTTAATGGGGAAGAAAAACTATGAAAGAACTTGTGCGGGTGGAAAATTTAAGTAAAACTTATACTTCAACATCTTTATTCGGCGGTGAAAATAAAGAAGTTTTAAAAAATATAAATTTGACGATTTACGAGGGACAAAATCTCGGTTTGCTCGGTCAAAGCGGATGTGGAAAGACAACTCTTGCCAAAATTATTTTAGGACTTGAAAAAGAAACTAGCGGCAAAATTTTTATTTTAGGCAAAGATATTTCCACCTTAAACAAAAAAGAGTTTAGAAGAGTGCGCGCACAAGTACAGGTCGTTTTTCAAGACCCTTACAGTTCGCTTGACCCAAGAATGACAATAGAAGAAAGTTTAACTGAACCTTTTATTATTCACGATAAAAAAGTAATGCAAAAAGATTTACAAAATCTTGTTAGTTCTGTCGGTATAAGTTTTAAAGATATAAAAAAATATCCGCACGAATTTTCTGGCGGGCAACGTCAAAGAATTTGTATTGCCCGTGCGCTTGCCTTAAAACCGAAACTTCTTGTCTTAGATGAGCCGGTTTCTTCTTTAGATGTTTCCGTGCAGGCGCAAATTTTAAATTTACTTTTGGAAATTAAAAAAGAATATAATTTAACACTCCTTCTTATTTCGCACGATTTTACGGTTTGCAACTTTATTTGCGATAATATTGCTATAATGTCTAAAGGAGTGATAGAAGAATTTGGAGCAGTTGATAAAGTATTAAAAAACCCACAAAGCGAGCAAACAAAAAAGTTACTTGCCTGTTTACCACAGTTACAAAAGGAGAAAGTATGAAAATAAATCATCAAAGAATGTTAAAAAACTTTTTGGAAATAACAAAAATATATGCGCCTTCCGGCGACGAAAAAAATATGCTTGATTATGCCAAAAAAGAACTAACTAAACTCGGTTGTAAAATTTATGTTGATAAAGCAGGTAAAAAGTTCGGTTCTACGGCGCAGGGCAATTTGACGGCCAATTTTAAGGGAACAATTAAATCCGCTCCGTTTATTTTAGGTGGGCATTTAGATACCGTTACACCTTGTAAAGGGGTAAAACCCATTATTAAAGGCGGCAAAGTCGTTACTGACGGCAAAACAATTTTAGGTGCTGATGACAGAGCCGGCCTTGCCATAATTTTTGAAGTTTTAAGAACCTTAAAAGAAAATAAAGCAAAATATCCGCCCGTTGATATTATTTTTACCTTATGCGAAGAAGGAGGGATGTATGGTTCAAAATATCTTGATACAAAAATAATCAAAGGCAAAGAAGGTATTTTGCTTGATAGCGAAAGTAATGAAGAACTTGTTGTAAACGCACCCAAAGCGGTTTTGTTCTATGTAACAATTAAAGGGGTTGCTTCCCATGCGGGTGTAGCGCCGGAAAAAGGAATTTCAGCCATAGAAGTTGCAGCAAAGGCAATTTCTATGATGAAACTCGGTCGTATTGATCCAATGACAATTGCCAATATCGGTTTTGTCGAAGGCGGACAGGGCACCAATGTCGTTATGCCGGAATTAACTATCCGCGGTGAAGCGCGCAGCCGCACAAAAGGCCATCTCGAAAGAGAACTGAAACATATTGAAGATTGCTTTAAAAAAGCAGCAAAAATGTTTGTTAAAAAAGTTGACGGCAAAACTATTAAGCCGGAAATTATTTGGTCAACCGAATTAAAATATCCTCTTTTAAATATTGAGCCAAAGTCTCCTTTAATTACGCATATTAAAAATTGCGGTAAAAAATTAGGCCTCAATATAAAAACTGCCACTTGTGGCGGTGGTTTTGACGCGAATATTTTAGCGGGCAAGGGTCTTTCTATGCCGATTATCGGTATCGGTTATGATAATGAGCATACCACAAGAGAATATCTTGATATAGAAACTTTCTTTAAAACAGCAGACCTTGTTTTAGATATAGTTTTAAATTACAAAAAGTAGAAAATTACGAATAGAAATGTATGGGCCTTTGGACCTAGATTTAACTGGGACCAAAGGCTCTTGTTTTTTTAGTCTAAACTAGTATAATATATAATATATACGCACGTAATGTATTTTACGCGCGAGATGACGCTGTGCAAAGGAAAAGAGTAATTATGAAAAAATTTTTATCACTTTTTATCAGTTCTATAATGCTGTTTAATTTAACGGCAGAGGTTTTTGCCGCACCTATACAATTTGTTACGGAGAAAGAAGAAAAAGATATACGCTCGGCGGTAGGCTCTGCCTATAATAGCAGTTCCTCCAGCACGGCTAATTTTGCTGCTTTGGAAAGAAATTATAATAATGCTTTAAAAGACTTAGCAGAAATCAGCGATGCTTACGGCAATTTAGAAGATGCGGTTAATGCCGCTATTGCTGCGGAAATGGTGGAAAATGGTGATTGGGAAATTTTAAATAATGCCATTTCAAGACAAGAAAAAGACCTTGAAAAATATAATAATGTTTTAAAATCTTACGAGGATAAAGTTAATAAACTTGGCGGTATGGAAAATATTGAAAAGCAATATGCCCTTTACCAACAATGGATTGATTTAAAACCTCAAATGGACCAAAGAAAAGCCGAACTTGAAAATATTATCAAAACAAGCGAAGATAAATCTGCCGTAAAAGCCGCCAAGCAAGAATTAGATGAATATAAGAAGAATTATTATTCTCATGAAAATGAGTTTAATAAATTTAAGAAAGATTTTGACGATATTTCCCAAGATGAAGAATATCTCCAAGGAGAAGCAAAAAGATTTGAAGGTTTATCAGATTTAGAAGAAAGAACTGCCCAACGGTCTCAAGAAGCAAAACAAGCTATTTTGGATTTATTGCCGGAAGACTCCGGTTTATCTTTAGATTCCGATTGGGACGCTCTTTTTGATGCTGCCCAAAAGGAAGCAGATAAAATGATTCCCATGCTTGAAGAGGCAAAAACAAAATTTGAAAGAGCGGAATCAGCCCAAGATAATGCTTATCAAAAATACTTGGAAAATAAATTTGAAAATGAATTTACCCAAACACTTGCAGAATACTGCGAAGCTGTAAGTGCCGACGCCGAAAAATATCAAAGACCTGCGGAATGGGGGAAAGTTAATGGGCATGCAGTTGCCATAGAACCCGGTTCTATTTTGCGCCGTGCTGATGGAACCCTTGTTGGTGATGTAAAAGAAAGTCTTAAATGGGAAAAAATAAAAGGTGTTTATTTGGCTTGCACAAATCCTTCTTGGGATGAAGATAAATTAAAATCTTGGGGTTCTACGGTTACTATGAAGGAACTGGGCGATGTTAAATACGGCGAATATTTGCTTAAATACAGCTTTGAAGAAGGTAAAAAACTTTCCGATTCGGAAAAAAAGCAAATGGGGCAAGCCTTAGCCAAAAAAAATATCGGTATGATTATTATTGACCCGGAAAGAGGGTTAGATTATTACTATACGCTTTACGGAGATTATAATCAAAGTAAAAAATTAGCAAAATATTTTTATGAAGATTGGAGCAAGTATGGTACAAGAGACGCTATTTGGGAGGAAAATGAATTTGGTGATATGGAAGAAACCAATACTTATGAATTAGTGCCAACCACAGAAGAAGGCGTAGCCCTAGAAAAAACTTACAATTATAGACTTTTAAATTATGAGAATACAAGAGATATCATTAGGAACTATTTCTATGAATTGAACATTCTTATGATAGATATAATGAACTATCTTGCAAGTAATGCTTCAAACGGAGCAAGAGGTATTGACGGGTATTTGGAAACTATCGGCGTTTCTTTTTCGGAAGATTTTCTTGACATTAATAAAGATATTATAAGGGAAAAAGTTGAAGAAATAAACAGCAGTTTATCCCAAGAGGAAAAAGAAGGTATTGTTGAAACAAAAGTTACAAAAAGACCTTTTAGTCCTCTCATGTGTGCAATGGGGCCAAGCCATCTTATAGATAGAAACAGAACTCTCGTGCGTGAACGTCGCAGTGCTTTACAAGGTTTTGACTTAAATATGCAAGGTTGGCATTATCTTGAACAAAAGAAAGAACCGCAACCTATTATGGATTTATTAGTTTTTAATGCCAATTTGCAGACAAGTTATAGACTTTATAAACCAAATCTTGAGGCATGGAATAATTTAGCTTACGGTGCCTATAAAGAAGAAGCAATGTATTTCCTAGCGGCAATGACGGCTTTAGGGCAACAAATGCATGATAAATATGAAGAAATGCCCACCCAGTATTATGAAGAAATAGAAGAATCTTTCCACGAAGAAGGAAAAGATATCATATTAGATATCGGTGTAGGTATTCTTATGGGCGGGGTAGCTTCTATTGCCAATGCTGCAAAAACATTTATTTCTTCAACGGTAAAAGTTGTTATAAAAAATTCTATAAAAGTCGCTTTTAAGAGTGGTTTTAAACAAGGTGTAAAAGCATTTGGTAAAAGAAGTATTACTCTTACAAAAGTAGGGTTAAAAAAGAGTGTAAAAAATGTTAGTAAAACGCTAAAAGGTGCTTTTAAAGTTGGTGATATGAAGGCCATGACTAATGCTCATCGTTCTATGCTTAATCCTTCCACTAAAGCAAATGTTAATGCTTTTAAACAAATTAAATTTAAAAGTCCTTTAAGAGGAACAAGCCATACTTTAGGGCGTCAGCAAGGCACTATATTTACTAGAGCAATATCGGATATAAAAGCACAATATGGCATAAGACCTGCCAAAACAAGCAAAATCTTTAATGCGGATTTAACAAAACAGCAAATTGCCAAATTATCAACTGATTTAGACGATTTTTATAAGATGAAAAAGGCATATAAGCCGGCTACTGCTACGCCATCTGTTCCTGCCGGTGTTCCTTTGGATGCCATACAAATAAAGAATATACAGGAAGCCTTTAATAGAAGTTTAGGCAGCACAAAATATGAACTTTTCGGGCAAAGGGGCGGTGTCGCCGCAATGTCTATTGTTCCTGTGCCGCCTGGTGCTATGGACTTTTTAACCGGTAAAGCAACTTTGAAACAAATTTTTAACAGAAATCCTCTTGTTACCAGAATATTTAATAAGTCCAGTAAAAAAGTTATGAAGGCAATTGAGAAGGAAGGTCTAAATCCCGAGCAAGCAAAAGAGTTGTTCTTTAAAGAGTTTGAAGGAAGAGTAAATTCCTCTCCGTTTATGCCAAAAGCCCGCAAGAAAAGTCTTATTGAGCAAGTTACAGGTAAATCAATGGGGGAACCGACCTATACGCTTGGCGGTGATCCAAAGAAAGTGATGATTCCGGTTGAAGATATTTCAGCCAAACCTGTAACGGCAAAACCCGCGACTAAACCTACTACAACAGCTAAACCGCGAACGCCTGCAGCCCGTGCCGAACAATACTTTAAGGAAAATCCGAAAGATGATTTCTACCTAGATTCCGACACAGGTAGGAGTTTTGAAAACCCGGCGCACGCCAAAAGGATGAGAGAGTTACAGGCTCAGCAAGATGCCCAAAAGGCGGCAGCTAAACCGCGAACGCCTGCAGCTCGTGCCGAACAATACTTTAAGGAAAATCCGAAAGATGATTTCTACCTAGATTCCGACACAGGTAGGAGTTTTGAAAACCCGGCGCACGCCAAAAGGATGAGAGAGTTACAGGCTCAGCGAGATGCCCAAAAGGCGGCAGCTAAACCGCAAGCACCAGCAAGAAGAGTTTCACCTTTACAAGAAAATTCAATGGATAGTAATCCTTTTGAGAAGTATGAAAATACTTCCAGTAAGGGGGGAATGAACTATGATAATTACAAATATAAACCAAGTGCTACTAATCCGGGTGTTAAATCAGGGTTAGACGGTAGTGTCGGCGGTATCCAAAGAAGAATTATGGATATGACAAGCGATGCGCAATCTGCCTCTAAATCAGCAGCAAAATCTTCTACGGAAAAGACTTATACACTTGGCGGAGATCCAAAGAAAGTTATGGTTCCTGTTGAAGATGTTTCAGCAACACCTACAAATGCGCAAGTCACTGCCAAACCGAAGTATTTAGGAGCAACCCCCAATGCAAACGGAGTGACTATTTTGATCAAAACACCGTCTGGCAAGACCTTTGCAGAAAATATTTCTCAAGAGGGCTTGGCGATATTATCTCGCGGAGATACCATTAACTTGGGCTATGCTACATTAGATAAAAATACTCTTAGTTTCTTACAGAATGTTGCAAAAGTGGATCCTGCTATTGCAAAGAATTTAAAAGCCGCTAAAAAACCCGGTTTCTTTGAAAATTTATTTGGTAAAAAAGGTGTAGCAGAACCTGCTGTAGAAAAAACTTACACACTTGGCGGGGATCCCAAAAAAGTTATGGTTCCAGTGAAAGAAAATGTTCCTGCCAAACCGGAGTATTTAGCAATAAACCCCAAAGCAAACGAAGTGGATATTTTAATCAAAACACCGTCTGGTAAAAAAGTTTCAGCTACTCTTTCACGCGAGGATTTGGCGTTATTATATCGCGGAGAGACCATTAATTTAGGTGAGGTTACATTAGATAAAGATACTCTTCGTTTCTTGCAGGATATTGCCAAAGATGATCCTATTATTGCAAAGAATTTGCAAGCCGCCAAAAAGCCCGGTTTCTTTGAAAATTTATTTGGTAAAAAAGGTGTAGCAGAACCTGCTGTAGAAAAAACTTATACGCTTGGCGGAGATTCAAAGAAAGTTATGATTCCGGCGGAAGAAAATGCACCTGTAAAATCTAATATTACAGGCAAGGTAAAGGATCCGGCTCAAGCATATAAAAATGCATACAATAGTGGTGTAGTAGAATTAAATGAAAATGAATTAGTCCGCTTTAATGGTAACGGCGGAAAAGCTGTAAATCAAGATTATATACAAGCCTCTAAGGATGCTCGCAAATATATGATTGATGCCGTTGAATCAGGGGAATATACAGCAAGCACCGATAGCTATATGCAAACGATGAATGAAATGCATAGAGTTTCTGCGAATGGTAAGAGCGGAAATCTGGATTGGTATAAAGATGCAGGACAAGGTAAGATGTCTGTAAATCCTGGTGAAATTAGAACTGGTGGAAGACCAAGAAATAGTAGGATTGAACAAGCCCAAAAAGTTGAAGAAATAGCAAAAAAATATGGCGATCCATTTAAAGTTACGGGGAATTCTTTGGTTGATTTGCCCGGCATCCCAACGAATAATCTGCCGGCAAATAGATATGTCGACGGTCAATTTTTCCATTACTATCCGAAAGGAGGAGAGACTTTGCGTCCATATTATCGACAGATGCACAGAACAGCTAAGGAAGCAGTATCGCTTATTAATCAACAAGCGTCAGAAAGAGAAATCTTAGAAAAGCTTGCTGAACACTACCAATATGCCGCAAATGCACGACCCTACGGACAAATAAACAATTCGCTATTTATGAATGAAGTAAATACACTTCTTCAAAAAGCAGGTTTAAGACCTATACCTCATGGCGAATTAGATATTGCTGCTATGCATCTTCAACCTAACACATTTAAGAAGTATTTCGTTGATACATATTATAAAACGAAGTTGTAATAATAGAGATAAAATAGTGTTGATATCGGAATAACTAGATATTATGGCAAAAAAATCTTTTGCTTAGATACTAAAATTATTTTATATACTGATCAGTTGGATAGATTTATAACTATGGGACTTTGGACCTAGATTTTACTAGGACCAAAGTCTCTTGTATTATATACATAAAATGGATAATATATAAGTATGGGGAAACATTTTGTAAAACTTTCCAAAAAAATTACAGCGCTGGCCCTTGCGCTGATATTGTTATTTACCTTAACCAGTGAGACCTTTGCAATGGTAGCACAAGCGGCACCG
>DBYY01000009.1:0-477500 GCA_002311025.1 Candidatus Proelusimicrobium tauri | reverse complement strand
AAGATTTACTTGAGATAGAAAATTATTTAAAACTTTATCCCATAATGCTTTATTGGATGAAGGAAGCAAAAGAAAATCTTCTTGCTGCAAAAGAATTTTTAAAACAAATACCTAGAAGAAAATTATTCAGCCGTGCGGCTGTTGCTTGGCCTGTGTTTTGGAGTCTTGATACCCTTTATTTACTCGGTCTTGCACCACACAAACAAGGCAAAAAAACAAACAGAAAAATATCAAAGTTAAACATTTATTTAACAATGTTATTAAGTCCGCTATATTGTTTCAGTAATACTTTAATAGATAAGATTATTGATTATAAAGCCTTAAGACTTGAGAGCCTTCTCGGCAATAGAATGCGCTAGTCTATTCATTTTATCCCGCAATTCTAAAGTATTATCATCATAACCAATAAGATGTAAAGCGCCGTGAATCATCAAAATAAGAAACTCTAAAAGTGTGCTTGTTTTGGCTGTCGGTGCTTGCTTTTTGGCTTGTTCAAAACAGACAATAATATCGCCGAAAACTTCCCCCTTTAAATTCGTCTGAGGATAAGGAAAAGTTATAACATCGGTCACATATTTATGCCCTAAAAATTCCGTATTGATTTTTAGCATTTCTTTGGGACTTACCACAAAAACATTTAATTCTTTTTGTGCTTTTGCCTGTTTACCTAAAGCGCGCAAAAGAGCCTTTTTGTAAACACCTGTTTTGTGATAATAAGGCGAAATTTTTGTTTTATAAAAAATATTTATTTGCATTTTTTATTATAAAAATTTCGTGCGGCCGCGCGGGATAACAACTATGCCGGAAGGATCTATAAAATAATTTTGGCTGTCGTGTTCTTTATCTATGCCGATAGAAGAATTATCCGGTATAATATTAAAGCGGTCAACAATTGCTTTTTTAATGTGGCTGCCCTTGCCGATTGTGCAAGAATCCATAATTATACTGTCTTCAATAACTGCGCCGGGCATAACAACAACATTGCTGGCCAAAACGCTGTTTTTGATAATCGTTTCCGGATAAATTATACAACCGTTACTCATCATACTGTTTTGTAAAGTGCCGCCCATATAACTTGTCGGCGGAGTATTATGAACGGAAGTGTTTATCGGCCAGTACGGATTATTCAAATCAATCTTCGGTTCGGGACCGAGCAAATCCATATTCGCTTGCCAATAAGCCCCTATTGTTCCCACATCACGCCAATAGCCCTGTTCTTCATAAGGTTTAAGACCTTTTAGTTTATGGCTTGCAAAATCATAGGCAAAAGTGCGGTATTGTTTCAAAATTACCGGCAAAATGTTTTTACCGAAATCAAGAGAAGGAACATCACAATACTTTTGTTGTAAGATTTTAAGAAGGACATTTTTATCAAAAATATAATTACCCATAGAAGCATAGGCCTTATCGGGTCTGCCGGGTATAGGTTGTGGGTTTGCGGGTTTTTCTTCAAAACTTACTATGCGATTATTATCGTCAGCAGCCATTACGCCAAAAGCCGAAGCGTCTTTAAGCGGAACAACATTTGCCGCTACGGTTACATCTGCTTTCTTTTGGACATGGAATTCTATCATTTTGCTGATATCCATACGGTAAATATGGTCTGCACCGAAGATAACCACTAAATCGGGATCAAAATCATTTATCAAACTAATATTTTGGCGAATAGCGTCCGCAGTACCTCTATACCAAATTTCACCAAGACGCATTTGCGGCGGAACAACTGTCAAGAAATGATCCTTTGTAATACCTTTTGTTGCCCAACTTGTTCTTAAATACTCTATAAGAGATTGGGATAAATATTGCACCAAAATATAAGAAGAGAATATTCCGGAATTAACAAAATTTGATAAAACAAAATCTATAAGTCTGTATTTTCCGCCAAAGGGAACTGCCGGTTTTGAACGTTCTTTTGTCAAAGGAAAAAGACGTTCCCCTTTACCACCTGCCATTATCATCCCTAAAACTCTCATAGAAAAACTCCTTTTTATTTATTTTGTAAGGCCTCAAACGCCTCAAAACTCCAGGGCATTTTTTGCTTGACAATTTCTTTAATAGCATTAGCATAAACTCGAATTTCATACTGGGCATGGCTGTCTGCTCTTAAAGAAATAAAATTAAGTAAACTTCTTAAATTAACTGTCCAATAAAATTGTGTATATTGTGCAACGGGCAAAATACCACGTGCCATTTCTCTTGCGACGCCGGCTTTTAAAAGTTTTTGATAGGCCTGATAAGAATGTTCTATGGCCTCTTCGTAAATTTTGCTTAAAGCGGCATTATCAAGTTTGTCACTTTCAACAGAACCTTGTCTGTTTGACATATCTTGAATGCGGAAGGCTTTAGGCAAATAGAACTCATCTTTAACTTCGGTATAACGAGCGCTGATTTCATTATATGAAGCAATGCGGTGGCGCATCCATTGACGGGCAACAAAAATAGGGCACTTAATATGAAATTGGAAATAACAATGTTCAAAAGGACTTAAATGTTTGTTTTCCATTAAGTATTTTATGAGCATCTTATCTCTTTCTTCACCTTTGCTGGTGCCGCCGAAAGATACTCTGGCCGCGCTGACCGCACGGATATCACCGCCCATAAAATCAACTAATTTTACAAAGCCTTTATCCAAAACTTCCATTATTTCCTTTTTTTCTGCTTGCTCGGTTGCCATACAATAAATCTCCTTAAGTTGTCTATATAATACTTATATAATTTTATAATTAATTTGTCTATTTAATTTCAAAAAGCATTACACCGCTATCTCCGGCTCTATTGGTAAAAGGAACGATTAAAACATTTTCATAAGAGCCAAGCGGAGACTGAATAATATCGCTGACCACGCCGGGAATTGTTGCGGATAAATACTTTTCAAAATTACCTTTATTCCACTTTAAGATATATAAAATTGCACTTTCATAAGAACCGAAAGTTTCCGAAAGAATACCGTATTTTGTTTGGTTTTCTATACCGGCTATAAGAATATCTTCTTGCGCAGATTGGTAAATACCCAAGGAAGAATATATTCTTTTGACATCTCTGTTGACTTTAACTCTTGTCGGTGTGCTACCGAAATCTATATCTTTCGGACTTTCCACAAAACTTTTCTTTTTGTCATATTGCACTCTTAAGCGAGAATTAAAAGCCGTATAAATAAGATTTTCTTTACCCTTTTTAAACGGTGCAAAATTAAAACCGAAGATATTATCAAATTCCGGATATTTTACTTTTTCCCCTTTTTTGTAAGCATTATCTTCATAAACAAGCACGCCCGGTGTAAGTTGTCTGGTTTTACCGGAAAGAGAGTTTACTTCCTGAACATACAAACGGCGCTTTTGATTAAACGGAGATATACCTTTAACAATACCGCTTATTATGCCGTTTTGATGTAAACTTTTATCTCCGCCTTCATAAACAAGGGTATTAAATCTTTGGGAGTTGGTATCAAAAACACTTATAAAAAGTTGTGCGCTACCCACGCCTTTAACATCAGCAGCATCCATAGAAATGATGCGTCTTAAAGGATTAACGGAAAGGGTGAGTTCTTCTTTTAAAACATCTTCTTTTAAGGAATAGATTTTTACAGTATTATCATCAAAAGCCAAAATCAAATCGCTTAAACCGTCGCCGTTTAAATCGCCCGAAGCAGAGGCTCTGATTTTGCCTTCAATAATTTCACTTTGCCACAAAGGTTTAAGTGTTTCTTCTTTACTGTTTGCGGAAGTTTCCCGCGGTGAAACGGATGAGGTTTCTTCCTTATCAAAAACAGCATAGAGATTTTGGGCGTCAAAAGGGTTCTCAAGTTGACCGATAGCATAAAACTGTTCTACATTTTGGACAGTACCTTTTGCGCGGGCCTCAATATCTCTACCCAAGACCTTGCCCGTTTGTGGGTTTTTAATTTCCTCTCCCCAACGGGTTACAGTAAAAGAATCTCCGCTTTTTATCGAAGAAGAAAGTTCCGTAGTATCTAAATAGACTTTCAGGCCTTCTTGTTTAACAACAAGAGCGCTGTTTTGCGCAAACAAAACAACGGAAAATAATAAAACTGCTAAAAGGGTAAAAAACTTTTTCATAATACTATTGTATATTATTAAGGGCTTAATTTGCTAAAATTATTTATATGAAACTAAAACAAGTCGCTATTTATGTAAACAAGAAAAATGCTTTAAGTCTTGAAAGCGCAAAAACTTTGAAGATGGCCTTAGACTCAGCCAAAATAGAAAATTATTTAACTAATACCGAAAGTAAAGATTTCAAGAAGGGTATAGATTCGATTTTTTGTATAGGCGGGGACGGCACTTTGCTTAGCGCCGCACAAAAAGCAGCCAAATTAAATATAAAAATTGTCGGCATTAATAGTGGCAACTTAGGTTTTTTGGCCGCCTTAAAAACGCAAAAAGATTTTAAACAAACTTTACAAGATATTCTTAAAGATAATTTTAAAGAGCAAGAAAGGTTTTTACTTAAAGCAGATGTTTACAGAAATAAGAAAATTGTTTTTAGTGCTTGTGCTTTAAATGAAGCCGTAATCAGACCCGCCCAGGCAAGAGCAATAAATCTTAATGTACACTTAGATAAAAGCCAAGTCAAAGATTATTTCGGTGATGGTTTGATAATTTCTACACCTACCGGTTGCACTGCTTATAATATGGCTGCAGGCGGGCCTATTGTTATGCCGAGTTTAAATGTCTTTATCTTAACTGCTATCTGCCCGCATACTTTAAGCCAAAGGCCACTTGTTTTGCCCGCAGATAAAGAAATAAAAATTTTACTTGATAAAACAAAAAAAGATATAACTATCAACTTGACTTTAGACGGACAAACGAATTTTGCTTTACAAAATAACGATATAGTAAAAATAGTGCAAAGCAAACAAAAATTAAAAATTTTATATCCTAAAAACTATGATTTTTTTGAAACCCTTACCACAAAACTTAATTGGGGGCAAAGATAATGCTTAAAAATCTTTATGTAAATAACTTTGCTATTATTAAGGAAATTGATTTAAACTTTTCCGAAGGACTAAATGTTTTTACCGGCGAAACAGGTGCCGGTAAATCAATTGTAATTGAAGCCTTAAGTTTTGTACTCGGCGCAAGAGCGGACTTAGGGCTAATCGGCAATAATGTCGATAAAATGATTGTTAAAGCAATTTTTACAAGCCAAAGTTTACCGGAAAATTTACAAAAAAAATATGATATAAAAGAAAAAACTTTTACTTTATATAGAGAAATTGACAAAAAAGGCAAGGCAAAGATACTTATAAATAATAAAACCGCTAATGTCAGCGAACTTGCTAAAATCGGTGATTTTTTAGTTGATTTTCACGGTCAGCACGAACATCAAACACTTTTTAAAACCGCAACGCATATAGATATGCTAGATAAGTTCTGCGGACTTGAAAAAGAACTTATCAAGGTAAAAGATGTCTATCAAAAAACGGAAGACATAAAAGCCAAAATAGCCGCATCTAATCAATCGGAAGAAGAAAAACAAAAAGCACTTGCTTTTTATTCTTATCAGTTAGAAGAAATCCAAAAAGTTAACCCCGTTTTAAATGAAGATACCGAAATAGAAAATGCTTTACCCAAACTTAAACATACCGGTAAACTTTTAGAACTTGCACAAAACATTTACAGTCTCTTAAATGATAACGAAGATAATGTCTGCTCCCTTTTAGATAAAGCAAGTCAACAGACAAGCCAAATGGCGCAAATTGATAATAATTTAGAAAAAGTTGCTCAGGAACTTGAAAATGCCCAAAACATAATTCAAGACTCGGCAAATACTATTTTTGAGTATAAAGATTCTTTGGAAGTAGACCCCCAAACTCTTGATGAAATGTTAAGCAGACAGGAAGATTTAAGAAAATTGAAATTAAAATACGGTCCCGCTCTAGAAGATGTTTTGTCTTTTAAAGAAAAACTTGAAAAGTCTATAAGCGATATTAAAAACGCAGATAAAAACACAGAAGAACTTTTTAAAGAATTAAAAGAAAAGCAAAAAGAACTGGATATTTTATGCCAAGATTTACATAAAAAAAGAGTTATCGGTGCTAAAAAATTAAATACTCTTGTAGTTAAAGAAATTGAACCGCTCGGTTTTGCCGGAGTGCGCTTTGAAACAGATATTCAGGAAGAAGAATCGGCAAATACAAAAGGTAAAGATAAAGTGGAATTTTTGTTCAGCGCAAATATAGGGGAATCTTTAAAACCTTTAAGGAATATCGCAAGCGGTGGCGAAATATCACGCTTAATGCTGGGGCTTAAAACTATTTTAGCAGGGCAAACACCTACTATGGTTTTTGATGAAATTGATTCCGGTATAGGCGGGCAAACGGGTAAACTTATTGGGCAAAAACTCAAAAAAGCCGCAAAAGAAAGACAGGTTTTCTGTATAACCCATCTTGCTCAAGCCGCCGTATATGCCCAAAATCATTTTGCTATTACAAAGGAAATTAAGGCAAATAAAACCCAAGTTAAGGTTTCGGCTTTAAATGATGAGCAAAAAGTCCAAGAAATTGCTAGAATGATAGGTAGTAGCAAAGAGGCGTCAGCAGGTTTACTGCACGCAAAAGAAATGCTACAAGAAGCCAGAAAAACAATTTAAAATATTAAGGAGAAAAAATTATGGCAGAAGAAAATCAAAACTTAGAAGAAACAATGCCGCAATCTTGCACAAAAAAACAATGTGCTTGCAGCAGATTGTTTTGCCTCAAAGGGCTTGCAACCATCTATAAGGTATTAAGTATCTTAACTCTAGTGTTTATGGTAATAGCCCTGATTATGGCTTGGGCAGAAACCACAAGACAAGGTTATCCTGTTTCAGGTCGTATACTTGTCTTATTTCAATATACCGTTAATTATCTACTTGTTGCTTTATTCTTTATTACTGTTTCAAGAGTATTAAAGACCCTTAGAAAAATCAAACACGCAGTAGAACACAGATAAAATAATAATAGGCCACGTTTTTTAAAAACAGAAAACGTGGCCCTTATTTGTAAAAGTATGAAAAAGAAAGTCCTTTTTTTGCTTTTTGTTTTATTACCTTTTGTAATTCAGGCCGAAGCCATTAAACTTAAAAATGGCCTGATTATCAATGGCTCAATTGTAGGGCAAACAGAGTATATCTTAAATGTAAAAACTTCCTATGGTAATATCGCCATAAATCAAAGGGAAGTTGAAAAAATTATGCCCGATTTACACCGTATTATTTTAAAAGGCGGTGGCGAATTTATAGGTAATATCGTTGATATGGACGAGTTTACCTTATCCCTAAACACAGATAGCGGGCTTGTAAACATTGATGTTCCACAAATTTCTTCTATGGAAATTTACGACTATAACGAAGCGGAAAAACAAAAAAAATATATTGAGAATAAACAGGAATTAGAAGCACAGGCAGCAAAAGAATTGGCCGAAAGAAACGCCCAAGCAACCGATTTAGAACAAGCGCAAGTTAAAGCCGCCGCAGGTAGTTCCGTTTCGGCAACCGGTATCGAATTTGACTCAGATTTGGAAAAACTCTTTCCTTCTAAACCTGTCGTAGAAGCGCCAAAAGATGTTTATGTAAGATTTAATAATAAAGATTCGCAAGAAGATACGGAAGAACAAGAAGCCTCCCCTGCAAAAAAGGAAAAAGCAAAAAAACAAATTGACGAAACAAGCCAAGATTTTAAAAAAGATTATTCTAAAAATAATTTTGAAGTCCTTCTCGGTTACCAAAATTTGCCTTTAAAGTTGAATTTATCCGGCTATGGCGCAGGTAAAAGTGAAGATATATCTTCTTCAAATGTCGCCTTCGGTATTTCTTATTTAAGAAAAATGAATAAACACCTTTGGCTCGGCGGAGATCTTATGATAGGTATGCTTTCCAAAAATAAATTTGATCCGAACGCATCCACGCATATTGAAACTTCCGGTCAGGTTTACGATATAGATTTAAAAGCAAATTATTATTTAAACCCACAAAGCACTACCCGCTTTTATTTACAAGCAGGAACAGGGTTTGCAAGTGTAAATGTAAACAAAAACTTAAATACCTATGACGGTTCAAAATGGATACAGGAAGATACAAAAACAGTAGACTCTTCCAATATAAGTGCAATAGCAGGACTCGGTGTGGAAAGAAGTATCGCAGACCTTAATTTAGGACTTGAGTTTAAAGCGAGGTATAATACCTACTCCGGTGATTTAAAAGAAAGTTCTAATTTATCTTATTTAATTGCTGCAAAAATAAACTGGTTTTTTTAAAAAATGAAAACTCTTGTTCTGGCTAATGCTTTAAAAGGTTCTCTAAAAGCAAAAGAAATCTGCCAAATATTAAACAAATTTGAAGGCTTTACAATTTCCGACGGCGGAGACGGTTTTTTAGACTCTGTTTTACAAGTTTATCCGCAAGCACAAAAAATATTTATAAGAATTCCGAATGCTATCTTAAAAACAAAGAAAATCCCCTTTTTATTGGTAGATAAAATCGCCTTTATAGAAAGTGCGCAAGTTTGCCCCATGGCAAATCTTAAAAAAGAAGAATTAAATATTTTGAGTGCTTCTTCCATAGGTCTTGGCTTAACTATAAAAGAAGCAATAAATGCCGGAGCAAAGCAAATTTATATAGGACTTGGCGGCGTTGCCTCAAGCGAAGGGGCGGCAGACGCGGCGAAAGTTTTTGGATGGCAATTTCTGGATAAAGAAAATAATACTTTAGAACTCGGGGCAAAATCTTTGCTTAACCTTGCTAAAATAAAAAAACCTAAAAAAAATTTATTAAAAAATATAAAAATTACCGCCGTATGTGATGTGAAAAATATCTTGCTCGGTAAGCAAGGGTCCGCGAAAGTTTACGGTAAACAAAAAGGCGCCGGTCCTAAAGAAATTTTAATATTGGAAAAGGCCTTAAGCAATTATGCCAAAACAGTAAAAAAAGACTTAAAAATAAATATAAATACAAAATATTGTGCCTCTGCCGGTGCAATTGCAAGCGGTTTAAAAGCCTTTTTTAAAGCAAAACTAATTGACGGCAGCAAATATATCAGCAAACTTTTAGACCTTGAAAAAAGAATAAAAAATTCCGATTTAATTATTACTACTGAGGGTTCTTTAGATAAGCAAACTTTTTTCGGCAAGGCCCCTTTTGAAATTTGCCACCTAGCCAAAAAGTATAAAAAACCAATCATATTTATTTGTGGACAAAATAAATTGAAAAATAAAAAAATCCTTAAAGAAAAAAATATCACAAAAATTATTGAACTGAGAAAATATGCTAAAAATATTCCTCAAAGCATATTGGAAGCAAAAACAATTCTAAAAAAAGTAGCAAAAGAAGAACTTGGCAATCTATAAAATATTCTACTTGCCAAGATTTGTATTAAAAAATTCCGCTAATCTTTCCTGATATAAAGGTGCGGCTTTCTGCGCGCAATCTGTATGCTGAGCACCTTCTATAAGCCAAAGTTGTTTAGGATGACGGGCGGTTAAAAACAAGTTTCTTGCGTCGTGTCTAGGAGTAAGTTTATCAGATTTGCCACCTATGATTAAAATGGGTCTTGGGGCAAGTTTTTTGATATTATTTTTAGGGCAGAAATCTTCCGGATTAACACCTAAACGCTTGCGAACAAAAAACAAAATCAACGCCACAAGCGGGAAATAAGGCACGTGTTTATGTAAACGTGCCCAACGCGCAACAACTTTTTCATAAGAAAAATAACAGGACTCGGATACAACACACTTAATTGATTTATTGTGGGCTGCCGTATAAATTGCGACTGCCGCACCCATAGAAAGCCCGTAAATACCGATATTTTTTGTTTCTTCGGGATAAGTTTTACAAATATAATCTAAAGCATTTTGGGCATCTTTTGTTTCAAAATAACCGATAGAACTGCGCCCTGCTTGACTTGTGCCCGAACTTCTAAAATCGAAATAAAAAAGATTAAAATTTTGTTCTCTTAAAAAAGATGTATTAGCAAATAAATCGCCTTTATTAAGTCCCCAACCGTGTAAAAGTATTATTGTTTTATCACTTTGAACTTTGGCGGGAATAAACCAACCTTTTAATTCTAATCCTTCATCATTTTTAAAAGAAACATCCTTATAAGGAATATCAAATTGCTCCGGTGAGAAAACAAGAGGTTTTTTATCAAATTTACGATATAAAATTCTATCACTTTGTTTATAAGAGATAAAGATTATTATTAAAGTTAGAACTAATAAAAAAATTAAAATTACTGTTAAAACCATAAGGATATTCTATAATTTTTAAAGGTAATTTTGTTTTAATACTAATGGAATCGCCCTACAAACATCCCTTGCCATAAGCGCGGTTTTGGAATATTGTTTGATAGCAATATCTGCCGCTTTACCGTGTAACCAAACACCTAAAAGAGCGCTTTTTAAAACGGGATTTTCTTCTCCTCTTTTTATTAATTGCGCATAAATAGCGGCAATTATCCCCCCTAGAGTATCACCACTGCCGGCTTTGGCAAGCCCTTCATTACCGGTAGTGTTTTGCCAAATTTCCTTATCTAAAGCGACTTTGGTTTTAGGCCCTTTAAATAAGGCAACTGCGCCACTTTGTTGAGATAAAAGCAAAGCCGCCTTTTCACTTGGTAAATCTTTTTTTAAAAGGCGTTTCGCTTCACCTGCGTGTGGAGCCAAAATATATTTCGTTACTTTGCTTTTGGGAAGTTTATCTAAACCTATTTGCGCAAGATAATTTAGGGCATCAGAGTCTATAACTGCGGGCAAATTTGTCTGCTTTAAAAGTTGTAAAAGTATTTTAGCACGCTCTTTTGTAAGACCGGGACCGACGAGCAAAACGTCGTGCGGCATTTTTTTTAAATACTCTTTAATTTCCTTTAAAGGATTTTGGGAAACTTGCAAAAAAAGGGCTTCCGGCACGGCTTTAAGACAGGCAGGTAAAATTTCTTTCTCAACTGCCATAGAAACAAAACCGGCACCTGCTCTATAAGCCGCATTCGCACACAAAACAGCCGCCCCCGGCATATTTTGAGAACCGGCAAAAATAAAAACTTTTCCGTTAAGATTTTTATATGAGTCTTTTGTTCTTTTGGGAAAATTATTTTTGAAAAAAGTTTGGGTTATTTTCTTTATTTTGGGCATTTAGTCCGCCTTCAAAACAATTACAAAAGCAACGGCATTATTTTTTGTGTGAGATAAAGAAAGTTTAAAAATTAAATCTTTTGCACGTTCATCGTGAATAAGAATTTGAGGTTTTTGTGCCGGCTTTCTGATAATTTCTATTTTTTTTAAAGCAATTTCTTCAAAGGGAAGGGCTTTAAAAACTGCCTCTTTTGCGGCAAAACGAACCGCTAAATGTTGTGCTTTGTTTTTACTTTTTAAGCAATAATCAAGTTCTTGCTTTGTAAAAAGTCTTTGTAAGATTTTTTTATCGAGATTTTCAAAACGGCTGACTTCTTCTATATCCGTGCCGATATTTACTATTTGCATAATTATTCAACGGTTACGCTTTTTGCTAAATTGCGAGGTCTATCCACATCGCGCCCTCTGAAAACAGCAATATAGTAGGCAAAAAACTGCAAAACTATGGCGCTTAAAATAGGGAATAAAAACTCTTGTTCAAAAGGAATTTGTATTGCTTTATCAAGTTTTTTATCATCGCTTATCATAATAACTTTTGCGCCGCGCGCTTTAACTTCTTGGCAATTAGAAAGCATTTTTTCTTCCAAAACGCCTTTTGCAACAAGGGCAAGAACAGGGGTCCCTTCTTCTATAACGGCAATAGGCCCGTGTTTAATTTCGCCGGCGGCAAAACCTTCTGCGTGAAGATAGGAAATTTCTTTTAATTTCAAAGCCCCTTCCAAAGCAATGGGATAAGAGGAATTCCTGCCAAGGAAAATAAAATCTTCCTTTTTATAAACTTCTTTTGCAAGGGTTTTAATCTTATCATTTTGCTTAAGAACCTGTTTCATAAGTTTAGGAAGATTTTCCAAACCTTTATAAAGTTTATCAAACTCCGCTTGTTTTAAATTACCAAGCGCTAAAGCCAAATTTAAAGCAAAACTGTATAAAATCACAAGTTGCGAAGTAAACGCCTTTGTTGAAGCAACGCTGATTTCCGGCCCGCAATGTGTATACAAAGTTATATCGCTTAAACGGGTTATAGTAGAACCTACGACATTACAAACACTCATAATTTTAAGACCCGCTGCTTTTGCGTTTTTGATAGCCGCAATAGTATCCGCGGTTTCGCCCGATTGACTGACTGCTATAAAAAGCCAATCTTTGCAGTAAGCAATTTTGCGATATTTAAACTCAGAGGCGGTTTCTACTTCAACAGGTATTTGAGCAACATCTTCAAGCATATATTTTGCACAAAGGGAAGCGTGATAGGCCGTTCCGCAAGCAACTAAATAAACACCCTTTATTTTTTTTACTTGCGCTTTTGTAAAACCGAAAGAATCTTTTAAACCGTTCCTTAAAGTAAGCAAAGTATCTTTTGCACTTTGGGGTTGTTCGTAAATTTCCTTTAACATAAAGTGATCATAACCGCCTTTTTGGGCAGTTGAAACATCCCAATCAACCGTATCAACTTTGCGTTTTTGTTCTTTCAAATCGGTATTAAAAATTTTATAGGAATTGTTTTTAATTTCAGCGATATCTCCGTCTTCCATAAAAACGGCTTTATTTGTATGTTCCAAAAAAGCGGGAACATCTGAGGCAAGAAAAATTCCTTCTTTTGCTATCCCTAAAACTAAAGGACTTTGATTTTTAGCAGCCATTATTTTGCCTTCTTCTTTGGCATATAAAGCCGCAATAGCATAAGATCCTCTTATTTGTTTAATTGTTTGGCAAAAAGCATGAGTAAAATCTTTGGTTTTAAGATTTTCTTCTATTAAATGGGCTACGACTTCGCTATCCGTTTGAGATTTGAAAATATGACCTTTTGCTTGTAATTGTTTTTTAAGGGAAGCATAATTTTCAATAATACCGTTATGGACTATGGAAACTAAATTTTCACAATCATTATGCGGGTGGGAATTCTCTTTGCAGGGTTTACCGTGCGTTGCCCAGCGGGTATGCCCTATGGCACAGAAAATTTGACTTTTTTCTTTATTAACTAATTTTTCCAAATTATCCACACGTCCGATTGCTTTTAAAGTTATTATTTTGTCTCCTTTTTCAAGAGAAATACCGGCGGAATCATACCCGCGATACTCTAATTTCTTAAGACCTTGAATAATTAAACCGGCACAATCTTGTTTGCCGCTATAAGCAACAATACCGCACATAATTACTCCCTATAAAGTAAATTTCGCATTTCAAGCAAGGCTTGAGGTAAACCTACAAAAACACTCCTTGCGATAATAGAAAACCCAATATTTAAACACTGCATAGCATCTATTAAAGCGATGTCTCGCACATTATTATAATTAAGCCCGTGCCCGCTATGAACTTCCAAATTAAGTTCACGCGCCAGTAAGGAACATAAAGAAATTTCATTGAGAAAACTTTGCGCCTGCTTTTGCGTTTTTGCTTTGCTATAATCTTTTGTGCAAAGTTCCACAATATCCGCACCTAGTTTATAAGCAACGCGAACATCATTTGCCTTCGGATTGATAAAAAGACTTACTTTTATGCCTTCTTTTTTCAAGCGGGCAATCTTTTGTTTTAGTTCTTTGGTGTCCATATCTCCAAGTCTTAAACCGCCTGAAGTCGTAAGTTCATTAGGATATTCCGGCACTATACAAACGGAATAGGGTTTGTATTTAAGAGCAAGGTCTATCATTTCTTCCGTAGGGGACATTTCCAAATGAACCTGCTTTGCAAAAGAACTGCAAAGTCTTTGTAAATCTGTATCTTGCATATGTCTTCTGTCGCGGCGAACGTGAATAACAATATAATCTGCACCTAAAGCAAGCAAGATTCTTGCTGCTTCAAAAGTATCGGGATAAGATTCCCCTCTTGCCTGACGCAAAGTTGCAATATGGTCTATATTTACACCTAATTGTATGTTCATAAAAACCTCTTAACCTATCTTCATTTTTATTTTATAATAATCTGCAATATCTAAACTAATTTTTTGAACTTCTTTCTTGTTTTGACCTTCTACCAAGATTCTAAGTAATGGTTCTGTGCCGGAATAACGAACCAAAATACGCCCTGTTTGGCCGAGTTGTTTTTGTAATTTTTCAAGATAGGGCAAAAAGCCGTCGACTTCTTCTAAAGGGACTTTTTTGGGTGTCTTAACAGGCACTAAATTTAAAGGATATTTTTGCCATTGTTCTTTATACCAGGAAGGTTTTTTGCCGCTTTTCTTTAATACGGAAAGAAACTGCAAAGCGCAAATAAGACCATCACCGGTATCTGCAATATCTTTAAAAATAATATGCCCGCTGGTTTCCCCGCCGAGTGAAAGTTTTTCCTTCTTTAAAGATTCAAAAACATATTTATCGCCCACTTTAGTTAAAAGCGGCTCAATACCGTTGCGCTTTAGATAATTGATAAGACCTAAATTTGCCATTACGGTTAGAACGACTTTATTATTTTTTAACGAATTTTGTTCTTTTAGAAACAAAGCGCAAGCGGAAATTATATTATCTCCGTCGAGTTGATTACCTTTTTCATCGCAAGAAATAAGCCTATCGCCGTCGCCGTCAAAGGAAAAACCGACAAAGGCCTTTTCCTTTTTTGTCGTTTCTTGCATTTTCTGCGTAAACAAAGCGCCCACTTGTCTGTTGATATTTTTGCCGTTTGGTTTATTTGCAATAACTTTGACATTTGCGCCGAGTTCTTTAAAAACTTTCGGTGCGATTTGAGAAGTTGCACCGTTTGCACAATCTAAAACAACTTTTGTTCCTTTTAGAGAAACTTCTCTGGGCCATAGACTCTTAAGAAAATCTTTATATTCTTCTAAAAGTTGCGGTTTCTTTTGGGCTTTTGTGCCGGCTTTAACGGCAGGAATTTTTTTTGTTTTTTCCAAAAGGTTTTCAATTTTTGTTTCAAGTCTTTCGCCAAGTTTTGTTCCGTTTGAAGAAAAGAATTTTATGCCGTTAAATTCTGCGGGATTATGACTTGCCGAAATTACTACCCCGCAAATTGCTTTATATTTTTTTGTTAAATAAGATACTGCCGGTGTAGGTGCTATGCCAAGATGCCAGACATTAAAACCGGCGGCTTTAATACCGCGTATCAAATACCTGCTGATTATAGGCCCTGAGATGCGGGAATCTTCAGCCATAATAACAAAATTATTTTTATTTTTACCGGTTTTGCTGATTTCTTTTAGGGCAGCATAGCCGAGTTTTTCTATAAAATCTTTGACTAAAGGAAACTCGCCTGCAACAGCCCTAACGCCATCTGTTCCAAAATATTTAGGCATTAAATTCCTCCGAATTTGTTTTATCTGCCAAATCTTCCTTTGCTTCTTTAACTTCGGAAGTTTCTTCTTTTTCTTTTGGTTCTTCTATATGTAAAATATCGTTAATTTCTTTTGCCTCAACAACTTCTTTTTCCAAAAGTCTTTCAATTAAAATTTCAAGTTCCTTTTGGTTAGATGTCAGAATATCTTTTGCCTTGCGGTAAGATTCTTTTATAAGAGAACTGACTTCACTATCAATTTCGCGCGCAAGTTCTTCGGAATAGTTTTTATGACGAGAAATATCGCGTCCTAAAAAGACTTCGCTTTCATCTGTCTGTACGCTGATAGGTCCGAGTTTTGCGCTCATACCCAGTTCTGCTACCATTTTTCTTGCGTAAGCGGTAGCGCGGGATAAATCGTCATGGGCGCCTGTGGTAATTTCATCAAACAAAATTTCTTCTGCGGCACGCCCACCGAGTAAAATAACAAGTTTATCTAAAATTTCACTCTTGGTGGTTAAATATTTATCTTCCAAAGGAAGTTGCATTGTATAACCTAAAGCCGGACCTCGCGGAATAATAGAAACTTTATGAACGGGGTCACTATATTTTGAGCGTTTTGCAACAATAGTGTGGCCTGATTCATGGGCGGCAATAACCTTCTTTTCTTTATCCGAGATAACACGACTTTTGCGCTGCGGACCGGCCATAACTCTTTCAACGGCTTCTTCAATATCGCTGTTTTCAACAGCCGGTTTATCTTTTCTTGCGGCAAGAATTGCGGCTTCGTTTATGACATTTGCCAAATCAGCACCGACAAAGCCGGGTGTGCTTTTGGCAATAACTTCAAGATTAACTTCTTTAGCCATTTTGACCTTTTTAGCGTGAACTTCCAAAATTTCTTTGCGCCCTTTCATATCGGGAGAAGGAACATTAACGTGTCTATCAAAACGACCGGGACGCGTTAAGGCCGGGTCTAAGACATCGGGCCTGTTTGTAGAACCCATTAAAATAATACCTTGTTTACTTTCAAAACCGTCAAGTTCAATTAAGAGTTGGTTTAAGGTTTGCTCTCTTTCATCGTGGCCGCCACCGATACCGGCAAAACGTCTGCGGCCCACCGCGTCAAGTTCATCTATAAAAATAATGGCGGGAGCGTTTTTCTTGGCGTTATTAAATAAATCTCTAACTCTTGCCGCACCCACACCGACGAACATTTCAACAAATTCCGAAGCGGAAGCAGAGAAAAAAGCAACTTTTGCTTCGCCTGCGACTGCTTTTGCAAGCAAAGTTTTACCTGTACCTGGTGCGCCGTAAAGCAAAACCCCTTTTGGCAGTTTAGCACCGAGTTTTTGGAATTTTTTAGGATCTCTTAAAAACTTAATGATATCTTGCATTTCTTCTTTTGCTTCATCACAACCTGCTACATCTTTAAAAGTGATTTCCTGCTTGGAAGGATCTTGTAAAACGGCTTTTGACTTGGCAAAATTAAGGGCACTTCTGCCGTCGTTTCTTTGCGGACGGATAAATAAAAACCACCACGCAAAAACAAAAAGGAAAATCCAACCGATATTCATTAAAAGACTATATATCCAACTTCTGTCTTCTTGTCCTTTAAAAGAAACTTTGGCGGCAGTTAAATCCGGCACTAAAGTATTATCTTCAACTTTTAACGTGGAGAAAGAGGCCTCTTTTTCCCCATCTTTCATTTTGCCGGTTATTGTTTGAGAACCGATTTGCGCTTCTAAAATATCCCCCGCGGCGACTTTGGCTTTAAAATCGGAATAGTCCAAATTTTTTACGGGACCGTTTGTCCCCATTTTAGAATAGATTGATACTATTAAAATAAAACCGAGTATCCAAAAAAGTATACTTCTTGCCGGAAAAGGCGGTGTTTTTTTATTTCTTGCTTTCATCAAAAACTCCTATATAAGGTAAATTCCTGTAAATTTCATTATAATCTAACCCGTGACCGATAACAAACTCATTTTCAATAGTAAAGGCCACATATTTAGGGGTAAAGGGAATCTCGCGGTTGCTCGGTTTATCAAGCATAGTGCAAAGTGCTATGGAAGAAGGTTGTTTGGTTTTAAGTAAATCAAAAATATAATTTGCCGTTAAACCGGTATCAACAATATCTTCTACCACGATAACATCTTTGCCTTTAATATCTTCTCTTAAGTCAAGATTTAGGCGCACTTTCCCGCTTGAAGATGTTCCGCCGTTATAAGAAGATAAACTCATAAAATCGAAACTGCAATCAATTTTGATATTGCGCACCAAATCGGCGAAAAACAACACAGACCCCCTTAAAATACAGACAATAACGGGCGTTTTGCCGGCATAATCTTTTGAGATTTGCTCGCCGAGTTCAGCCGCCCTTTTTTGTATTTGTTCTTGTGTTATAAGTATTTTTTTCAAAGGAACTTTGTATTCCATAAATTTTTCTCCCTGTTAATAAAAAACGCTGCATAACTGTGGCAGCGTTTTTAAGTTTACGCTATCTTAATTTGTTATCCCAAGGCAACAAGTAAAAACCTTATTGCTATAAAAGTCATTACTATACCGGCGACGAGTTCAAGTCTATTGGCAATAACGCTGCCCTTTGTATGATACCCGTGTGAAAGACCGAATAGAACCGAGCAAAAAGCAAAAAGACCGCCAAATAATAAAGTAAATAAAAAGGCTTTATGGTTTGTCAAAGCAACGACAAAGGCAAGTAAAAATAAATCTAAAGAAACTTGAACGGCAACTTTAATCATATAATTATTATTTTCAACATCCGTATAATTTAAACTTGGCGTTTTTTCCATAGATTCAAGTAAGAAATGTATTGCTATTAACAAAAGTAAGGCAAAGCCGACCCAATCATAAACATCGATTAAAACGGAATATAACATCCTGCCTAAAATAAAACTTACCGCCATAGCAAGAAGAGCAATAACCGTAAAAACTATTGCGGTTTTTAAACTGACTGCACTGGTATAATTGCTACCTAGTTTGACACCCGTTACGGCACCTACCGAGAAAAAACTTGTTGCTATACAAAGCAAGATAATGAATATTACCAATAATCCCATTCCCATAATTAGACCTCTCTAAATGTTATATATAAATATATTCTAGCATACTTTTCGTGTTTTTAAACAGACAAAAGACCTTGCGTGAGTATTTTTATACCAATACTTACCAAAATCAATCCACCTACAAGTTCCGCTCTTTTACCGAAAAGTATCCCGAGTTTCCTACCTAAGATAAATCCAAATAAAGTAAAAGAACAAACACATAAAATCAAAAAAGATAAAACAATACCGAGAGAAATTTGATAAAAAGATAAAGTAAGACCGATAGCAAAAACATCAATGTTTGTTGCAATAGCCAAAATAAGAAGCGTTGTTGTTTTTGTTAAATTGTAAACAGAACAATTTTCCATATCTTTGGACTTAAAGAAATTTAGAATCATTTTGCCACCGATAAACAAAAGCACAAAAAAAGATATCCAATGGTCCCAATAACCGATATATCTATCTAAATAATGCCCGCCGAACCAACCAGCAAGCATACAAATAATACCAGTCATACAAAAAACCAGAGCAACTTTAAAACTTATTTTTAAAGGATATACCGTTTTACCGCAGGAACTTGCCGCCGCAACTGCCATATTATCCATAGATAAGCCGACACAAATAAGTAAAATATCAAAAATATGCATATAAATATGATAACATTTTAGTATGAAATCTTTAACAGAACTTTATAAAATCGGTGTAGGTCCTTCCAGCAGCCACTCAATGGGACCTAAAAAAGCCGCAGAATTTTTTAACAAACAAAACCCCTCTGCTCACAGTTTTCGGGTTGTTTTATATGGCTCACTTGCTTTAACAGGCAAAGGCCATTTAACCGATATCGCCATTAAAAACGGTCTTGAACCAAAACCTGTTGAAATTATTTGGAATTATGATACCTTTTTACCGAAACATCCAAATGCTATGGAGTTTTTTGCTTTGGATAATACCGGTAAAGAACTTTCTTCTTGGCAGGTTTACAGTATAGGCGGCGGCGATATAGAAGACGAAAATGATTATTTTAAGGAACCTAAAGATATTTATAATTTAACTTCTATGCAGGAAATTTTAACTTACTGTCAGGAAAATAAAATTGCGCTTTGGGAATATGTAGAACAAGTTGAAGGTGAAGAAATTTGGACTTTTTTGCGTAAAATTTGGCAAACTATGCAAGAAACTATGGCACGCGGTTTACAAAAAACCGATATTTTACCGGGCAGTTTGCAACTTGAAAGAAAAGCCAAAAGATATTTTAAAGTAGCGGATACCTCGCCAAGGTATGTGCGCAGGGTGCATAAATTATTTTCCTATGCGCTTGCCTGCGCCGAAGAAAACGCCAGCGGCGCAACCGTTGTAACTGCGCCGACTTGCGGCTCTTGCGGTGTTTTGCCCGCCGTTTTGCGTTTAACAAAAGAAGTTTATGAAATGGACGGGGAACCGATAATCCGCGCTCTTGCAACCGCCGGACTTATAGGCAATTTGGCAAAAGCAAATGCCTCAATTTCCGGTGCGGAAGTGGGCTGTCAGGGCGAAGTGGGCGTTGCCTGCGCTATGGCAGCGGCCGCTGCCTGCCAACTTGAAGGTGGTGATAATGCACAAATTGCTTATGCGGCAGAAATGGGTCTTGAACACCACCTTGGTTTAACTTGTGACCCTGTTGACGGGCTTGTACAGATACCTTGTATAGAAAGAAATGCTATGGCGGCTTCGCGCGCAATCGACTGCGCTACTTATGCAATAGCGGCAAGTGCTTCAAACAGAATTTCTTATGACGACATTTTGGTAACTATGATGCAGACAGGCAAGGATATGAACAGTGATTACAGGGAAACATCCAAAGGCGGACTTGCGCGTTTTTTCAAAGAAAAAATCTTAAGAAGAAAAAATAAATAGCATAAACCTCCGTTTTTTATCTCTCTAAAATTTGCTAAACTATTGATATAGAGATATATTAAAAACGGAGGTTTTTTATGTTGAAAAAAACATCTTTATTATTTGGGTTTTTGGCTTTACCTTTATTTTTATTTGCAAGTGAAATTGCAATTTTTCATACAAGCGATACACACGGATTTTATTTCCCCCGCAAAGTTTCCGGTGGCAAAGTCATCGGTGGATTTGCTCTTGTTAAAGGATATATTGACGAATATAAAGGACCTTATTTGTTGCTTGACAGTGGCGATTACACTTCCGGCACTTTAGAAGCAAAGGAATCTAAAGGACAAACATCTATTAAAATAATGAACGAAATGGGATATAATGCTACCACTATCGGAAACCACGAAGGCGATTTCAAAGAGCCACAAATGTTAAAAAATCTTAAAGATTTTAAATTTGATGTACTTGCCGCAAATGTCCATGACAAAGAAACAAGAACTTATCCTGAAAGTGTAAAACCTTATAATGTTTATGAGGTGGGGGGCAAAAAATTTGCCGTTATCGGTATAGCAAAAGATCCTCTGCCGGATTCAAAAAGAATTAAGACTTCCAAAGGCAGAAAGGAACTTAAAAAGGCCTTGTATGAACTTGATTCTATACCGCATGATGTTACAATTTTGCTTATCCATAATTCTATTGCCGATGATAAACACGCAAAAGATAGCGCAACTATGCAATTAGTTAAAGATTATGAAGATAAAATTGACCTTGTTTTAGGCGGTCACGCTCACAAAATTTTGCAAAGAAAAGTTGACGGAGTTACCTATGTTGAAAGCGGCAGCGAGACCAAAGGTTTAAGCGAAGTTATTTTAAACTTTGACGACGAAACCGGCAAATTAACCGATATTAAAGCAAAATATGTTGAACTTGATAGCACGAAAATAAAACCCAATACAAAAATACAGGAATTTGTTGAAGAACAAAGAATCCCCGGAGTTGATGAGGTTATAGGTAAAGCCTTAACAGATATTAGATTAAGAAGTAATAATCCAAGTGAACTTGATTCCTCTCTTGGCGACTTATTTGCCGATATCATTAAAGCACAAGCACCGCAAGCCGATTTCGCCTTACATAACACAGGAGGCGTGCGTGTAGATATTTTGGAAGGCGATATTACAAAAAGACTTGTTACCAATGCTTTCCCTTTCCCTAATAAAGTCATGCTCGTGCGTGTAAACGGCGCTTTTATAAGAAAACTTATTGCTAAATCTATTCACGAAAAAAGAAGCCTTTTTCAATATTCTAATAATGTAAAAATTGAATACCGCTGGAAGCATAACAGACCGGAAGTTATCAGTATTAAAGTGGATGGCAAGGAAATTGATAAAGATAAAATGTATCTTGTTGCGGTAAATGACTACATAGCAAACGGCGGAAGCGAAGGCTATATGTTTAAGAAAATTACCGATAAAAAGGTTATCAGCGATAAATATTTAAGCGACTACTTTACCGATTATATCACCGCCAATCCACAAGGTATTAAAGCACCCGCCACAGGGAGAATTAAAAAAGTTAAATGAAAAAACTGTTGTGTCTTTTAGTTTTAGGTCTTTTGCTCTTTAGTGCTTGTGCTAAAGAGCAAAAGATTATTTTAACTTTTTATCACACTAACGATATTGATGGCTTTTTTTGGACAAGAAATAACCCTACTATTGATAATGAACATGCCGGTGGCATGACCGTTTTAAAAAATTTTTTAGATAAACAGGAAAAACCCTTTTTACTTTTTGACAGCGGTAATACCTTTGCCGGAACGGAAGAAGGAAAACTCGGCAAAATGCAAAATGCCGTTTATATGATGAATATGCTTGGCTACACAGCCGCAACTTTAAGTGAGAAAGATTTACTTTTGGGTATTGATGCTATAACACCGGCTATGGCAGCAGCAAAATTTCCGATAGTAGTATCCAATTTAAAATCCGCAAATGGCACAGATTTGGAATATATAAAACCTTACACCCTTATCGATTTTGAGGGGACAAAAATAGGTATTGTCGGTTTAATAACAAGTTCTACTTTAAAATCTACTCAGAGAAATGCCAATATAAAAATTGAAAATGAAATAGAAACCTTACAAAAAGTATTACCTATCTTACAGGAAAAAGGTGCGCAAATAATAATTCTTCTAAGCAGTATCGGTTTTGATTTACAAGGCGATAAAAATACTATTGATGAAAAAACTCTAGCGGAAGAATTCCCCCAAATTGATTTAATTCTAGGCGGAAACAGCGATATTTCCCCACTTGAAGTTCAGGAAGTCACCGGTGTTTATATAGCAAGAAGTAAAGAAGCCTTAGAATCCGTCCAGGAAACTATTTTAACTTTAACCATAGAAAAAAATAATAGAATAAAAAAAGAGGTTTCTTCCCAAGCGATTTTACTTGAAGAAAATCTTTACGGACAAAACAATCAAATACTTGAAATAATTAACCCTTTAAGGCAGGCAGTTTCAAGAAGTCAATCAAATAAAATCACTACCTTAGAACAACCTTTAGATACTAATTTAAAAAAACCGAGCACACTTGGTTATTATACTGCTAACTGTATTAAAACTTGGGGTAAAACAGAGATTGGTTTGCTTAATTCCGATGTCTTTATCAACGGTTTGAATAAAGGAACTGTTTCCCAAGCGGATTTACAAAACGCTATTCCTTATGATGATAGGGTTATGTTTATAAAAATGCGCGGCGATGATTTAAAAAATGCCCTTGAAACGACTTTAGAAAATCCTAATAACTGGCCGCAAACTGCCGGACTTGAAATTACCTATAACATAAACGCTCCGAAAGGTAAAAAAATAAAAAGTATAAAAGTTAATAACAATCCGTTAAAAGATTCCCAACTTTATTCTATTTCTTCAACGGATCATATTATGGCAGGCGGTTTTGGAAATGAAGAGTTTTTAAATATGTATGAATTTAAAAATACCGATAGAACTTTGCGCGATATTTTGCGTTGGTGTTTATCTAAAGAAAAAGCCGTTACTCCCAAAAAACCTACTGAGTGGAAAAGTTTATAATGTCTTATATAAAAGAAATTAAAATCGGCTCTATTTTGTGTAAAACAAATTTATTTTTGGCACCTATGGCAGGTATTACCGATAGTCCTTTTAGAATTATGTGCTTAAAGGGTGGCGCAGGTCTTGTATGCGCTGAAATGGTAAGTGCAAACGCCCTTGCTTACGATAATAAAAAAAGCCAAAAAATGTTAAGCATTTCTAAAGAAGAACATCCGGTTAGTATGCAAGTTTTCGGCTCAGAAGAAGAAACTATCGCTAATGCCTGTAAACTTGCTCAAGCGCAAGGCGCGGATATTATTGATATAAACGCCGGCTGCCCCGTAAAAAAAGTTAATAAGGCAGGTGCGGGTGCGGTTTTAATGAAAGATTTACCAAAACTTGCACGCATTGTTAACGCAGCAGTAAAAAGCGTAAATATCCCCGTAACTTTAAAGACAAGAATAGGCTTAACTTGCGGTAATTTGCTTGCCTGCGACCTTGTTAAACTTGCCCAAGATAACGGCGCGGCCGCTATAACTTTACACGCGCGCTACGCAAGCCAAATGCATAGCGGTGAGCCGGATTTAACCGCCCTTGAAAAAGCCCTCTCAGTTTGCAAAATACCTTTAATTGCTAACGGTGGCGCAGTGGATGAGGTAAGCGTAAACGCTCTTTTTAAAACCGGTGCCGATGCCGTTATGATAGGCCGCGGCGCAATAGGAAATCCCTTTTTATTTACCGAACTTGCAACAGGCAAAAGCGCCTTAACTTTTAAAGAAAAAATGGCCCTTTTTGAAAGTTTGGTAGAGCAAAATGTCCTTTATTACGGGGAAAAGACAGGTGTTTCGCGCACTAAAAAAGTTGTCGGCTTTTGGATAAAAGGCGTAAACCAAGCCGCAATTTTAAGACAGAAACTCGTTTTGGCAAATACTTTAAAAGAAGTCAAAGAGATATTAAGCACAGTAAAATAGTAAAATAAATTTATGGCTACACCTTTAATGGAACAATATCAGGAACTTAAAAAGCAAAACCCGGAAGTGATTTTATTCTTCCGCTTGGGTGATTTCTATGAAATGTTTGACGAAGAAGCCAAAAAAGTTTCCGCTCTGCTCGGTTTAACTTTGACCGCAAGAAACGGTCAACCTATGTGTGGTGTGCCTTATCACAGCGCAAATCAATATATTTCAAAATTATTAAAAATGGGTCTAAAGGTGGCTATTTGCGAACAGACAACAACTATCCCCGACCCTAAAACAAAACTTTGCCCGCGCAAAATAGTGCGCATAATTACACCGGGAACAATTTTAGAAGAAGCCATGCTTGAGGCAAACACCTCAAGATATCTTGTAAGCATTTTGTTAAATAAGGAAGATTGGGCGCTTGCCTGTCTTGAGGCCTCTACCGGTGATTTTTGGATAACAGAAAAACAGCAAGATCCTTCCTTAACTTATCTTGCCCAAGCACTCGGCAATATAAACCCAAGTGAAATTATTTGTTTAAAAGAAGACTTTGCCAAAATCAAAACCAAAATGATTTTGCCGGAAAATTTAAGTGTTTCTTTTATCTCTCTTTCGCAAAATGCGCAAATACCGCAAAACTGGTCAAGCGCACTGGAAAAATACCCTTTGGCTTTGAAAAGCGCACAGCATTGTCTGGATTATATTACTAAAACAAATACCAATTTTAAAGAGTATTTTACCCCCTATTACAGAGAATTGACCGATTATATGCAACTTGATATAAATGCCCTTGAAACCTTGGAACTTATTTCAAGCACGCAAGGTGGCAGAAAAAACACTCTTTGGGGTATTTTGGATAACACAAAAACACCTATGGGTTCCCGCTTGCTTAGAGAGTGGATAGCAAGACCGCTTTTAGATAAAGAAGAAATTACCGAAAGACAAAATATCGTAAGCGCATTTTTACAAAACCAACAGGCACAAGATGATTTAAATATAATCTTACAGGAAGTAAGCGATATTAAACGCATACTTGCGCGTATTGCTTCAGGTGCGGCTACCCCAAGGGATTTAGCCGGACTGAGAAGATCCCTTTTACTAATAAAACCTATTGAATCATGGCTAAATAAACATAAAGAAATTTTGCCAGAACTTTATGAACTTTTCAGCCGAAATAAAAACAAACTTGAAGAAATTTCTCTTTTCCTTTACCGCTCTTTAAATGAAGAGCAACCCTTAAAACTCGGTGACGGCGGAATAATAAAACAGGGCTTTAATAAAGAACTTGATGAGTTAAACGAACTTAAAAACAATGCTTCCGGCGCGCTTGAAAAAATATGCCAAGACGAAAGAGAAAAAACAAAAATTCCCAATCTGAAAGTGGGTTATAATTCAGTCTTTGGCTATTACATAGAAATTTCAAAAAGCCATATTTCAAAAGTGCCTTATAATTATGTCCGCAAACAAACTTTAACCAATGCAGAGCGCTTTATTACCGAAGAACTTAAAGAACTTGAAAAAAAGATTTTAAGTGCGCAGGACCGCTCCCTTAGAATAGAACTTGCCTTGTTTGAAGAAATTAAAAAATATGTCTATGATAATTTGGCTTTGCTTAAAGATTTTGCTTCTTTAATTGCTAAAAGTGATGCTTTAAGCGCGCTTGCCACCGCAGCCAGAAACGGCAATTTTGTGCGACCGGAAATTTGCGAAAGCCAAAATGCCCTTTTAATTGAAAAAGGCAGACATCCTATTGTGGAAAACAATATTCCTTCGGGCAGTTTTGTCGCAAACAGTTTATTTATCGGCGGAGAAGGTCCGCAAATTATTATTATTACAGGCCCGAATATGGGCGGTAAAAGTGTGTTTTTGAAACAAACCGCGCTTTTAACTGTTATGGCGCAAATAGGCAGTTTTGTGCCTGCAAGAAAAGCGCAAATACCTATAACAGATAAAATTTTAACGCGTATCGGCGCGCAAGATGCTCTTTCAAAAGGGCAAAGCACTTTTATGGTGGAAATGCAGGAAACGGCCAACATCTTGGCACAAGCAACACCGTCAACGCTAGTTTTACTTGATGAAGTCGGGCGCGGGACATCCACTTATGACGGTATTTCTATTGCATGGGCAATAACGGAGTATCTTTATAAAACACAAGGCACCGGCCCGAAAGTTTTATTTGCAACACACTATTTTGAACTGACCGAACTTGCGCAAAAATACCCAAAAATTGCAAACTTTCACGTTGACGCAAGCGAATATAAAGACGCTAGAGGACAGACAAAACTGAACTTTTTATTTGAAGTCAAAGCAGGCGCGGCCGATAAATCTTACGGCGTGCATGTGGCACAACTTGCCGGTCTGCCAAAAAGTTGCATTGTCAGGGCGCAAAAAATTCTTAAAGACCTTGGCGAAAAAGAGCAAACGGGCATTATTAAAAAAGAGGCCGCACCCGTTGATTTGTTTTCCAGCCCGATTTTAGAAGAGTTAAAACTTTTAGATACAAATAAAATTACCCCGCTTGAAGCCATACAAATTTTAACGGAGTGGAAAAAAAGAGTTCAATGAGTATAAAAACTTTAGATGCGCAAACCGCAAGTAAAATAGCCGCCGGAGAAGTTATTGAAAGACCTGCCGGCGTTCTTAAAGAGTTAATTGAAAACAGCCTTGACGCAGGTGCAAAAACTATAAATATAGATATATCAAAAGCAGGCAAAACCTTAATAAGAGTTAACGACGACGGTTGCGGTATCAGAAAAGAAGAACTTGCCCTTGCAATCAAAAGGCATACCACAAGCAAAATAAGCACTTTTGAAGATTTAAATAAATTAAATACTTTTGGCTTTAGGGGTGAGGCTCTTTATTCTCTTGCGGCGGTAAGCAAATTAAAAATATCTTCCTGCCAAAACGAAGAAGAAGGCGGCGCTATGATAGAAGCCGCCGGCGGAGAAATTTCTGCCGAATCTGCTGCTCCGGCTATCAAAGGAACAACAATTGAAGTTAAAGATTTATTTTTTAATACGCCCGCGCGCCTTAAATTTTTAAAATCGGATAATGTAGAACGTTCCCATTTGCTTAGAACGGCAGAAGAAGCCGCTTTAGCAAATATCAGCACTACTTTTAATGTTAATACCGACGGCGTAAGTGTTTACCGATTAAACGCGCAAGAAGAAAGCGAGCAGGGTTTAAGACAACGCTTAACTAAAATTTTAGGTGAAGAACTTGCCAAAAATTTGCTCTTTTGCCAAGATAAAAGTTTTGGTTTTAAGGCGTTTATTTCCCCCTTAAATAATTTATGCGCAAGCAGGGATAATCAGTTTTTCTTTATCAACAAACGCCCCGTTGCAAGCAAAGTTTTACAACAGGCTTTATATAAGGCCTATCAGCCATACCGAGCAAAAGAAAAACACCCTTGTGCCGTTATATTTTTAACGCTTAATCCGGCAGAATTTGATGTAAATATTCACCCGCAGAAAAAGGATATTAAATTTGCTTTTGAAAATGATATTTTCAATTTTATTTATAATAAATTAACTAAAACCCTTTTACAAGAACAAGAAGTTATAAATGCACCTTTAACGGAAGAAAGCCATATTGAAAGTGCGCCCGTCGCACCGATAAAAGAAACCCAAACCGCGCAAGATGACAACCCGGAAAAAGAAATACCTTTAGATTTAAGTGAAATTATTAACAGACATCTTGCCGAGAAAAAACAAAATCTTTTTGTTAATGATTTTGAAACAAGAAAAAATTACGAAATAAAACCGCAAAATAATGAGCAAACAACTCCTCTAAAAAAAGATAATGATAATTTGCCTAAATGGTGGCAAGGCCCTTATAATTATTTAGGGCAGATACATCAAAGTTTTTTAGTTTTTGAAAATCCGCAAGGCCTTGTTTTAGTGGACCAGCACGCCGCGCAGGAAAGAATTTTATTTGAAAAATATTTTGACGAGTTGAAACTCGGGCAAGTATCAAGCCAACCTTTGATGTTTCCTTTGTCCGTTCAAATGCCTTCAAGCGCGCTTGAGCAAATTTTAAATTATAAAGATTTCCTTTTAAAAATAGGTTTTGAAATTTCGCGCTTTTCACCGACTTGCTTGATGGTCAATACCGTGCCTAATATCTTGCAGTTTAAAGAGGAAGACTTAAAAGATTTTATAATTTCCCTGCCGCAAGTTTTTAAAGAGCAAGAAGAAGATTTAAAATATAAACTTATCGCCCAGCGCGCCTGTAAACGCGCAATTAAAGCGGGCGAAAAACTGCCTAAAGAACAAGTGGAAGTCTTAATGAATAATCTTAAAAAATGTAAAGATGCTTTGCATTGTCCACACGGCAGACCTACTATTTTAACTTTCACCACATCTGATATTGCCAAAAGATTTGAAAGAACTTAAACTTTAAATTCTTTGTCTTTATATTCTGCTTTTAAGAAAGGAAAAGCGTGAACGAGTTTTGTTAAATTGATTATAAACTGCGGCTTAGCGGCTTTGCTCTGAACTAAAGAAATTAAATTTTTATCTTGTTTTGCCGGCGGTAAAATTATAAGCGGCAAAGTATAATCTGGGGCAGACAACTCATCTTTACACAAATTAAGACCGGAAAGATAATCTTCAAATTTGAAATCATCTTTATATTCTTTAGTGGCTATGGGATTGCCGACAATTTTTAGACGCGCACAAGGCACTTTGTAGGCATTTGCTATAACTAAACCGTGAAGGGAAGAAGAAAGGATATTATCGCAAGATAAAACTTCGTCAACAAAAGTGTTAAGAGTGGAATAATCTCTTTCAATTTCAATTATTTTTATGCCTTCCATATCCTTAAATAATTCTTTAAATTTGGTATGTTTCCAATGCAAAATAATACCGAGTTTATATTTCTTTTCTACTTTGGGCAAATAAAGTTTAGGCATTATTAAAGCGGGATCGCCGTAAATTGCGGGGCAATCATAGCCCTGTTTTAATAATTTTTCACGCGTTTTAGCACCGCGAACCGCTAAATAAACAGGCTTACCTGCTCTGCCGCGTATCTTTTGTCTTATTTTTGTAAAGAAAAGTTTATAATGATTCCACGGGGATAAAAAACCCGAACCCCAAACAACCGCATTAGAACAAATTGTGCTGCCGTTAAGAACAGAGCCGACCGCGCATAAATGATAGATAAAATTTTCCGCGTATTTTATAGTGCCAAGACCGGATAGTTGTTCGGTAATATATCTGGCCAAAAGATCACCGTAATTGCCGAAATTATAATCATCGGTGGAGATGGTTACTATTATTTTGTCTTGCTTTTCTCCACCCAGACATTTTTGTATTACTAATTCCGTTTTTGGGGGCATATTTTTTATTAAACAGAAATTTTTATTTATTTTTATAATACTTTATCAGGGCTTTTTCCACAATATCAGGGACATAATCTTTAAGATGTCCGCCGAGGGAATAAACTTCCCTAACCATAGAAGAACTTAAATAAGTATACCTGGCGCGCGGCATTAAAAAAATCGTATCCATTTCCTTATTCAAAACGCGGTTTGTGTTTGCCATTTGGAATTCATACTCAAGATCGCTTATAGCGCGAAGACCGCGCACCGCTATATGGGAGTCTTTCTTTTTCATATATTCAACCAAAAGACCGTCAAAAAAATCCACTTCCACATTAGGTATATCTTTTGTGGTTTCTTTTAAATGTTTAAGACGTTCTTTAACGCTGAAAATGGTTTTTTTGTTTTGATTAACCAAAACGGCAACAATAACTTTATCAAATAAAAGTGCCGCCCTTTTAATAATATCAAGATGTCCGTTAGTCACGGGGTCAAAAGTACCGGGGTAAACTGCTATATTTTTCTTCATAATTTAATTATATATAATATTTTTATGAACAAAAATCCTTTTCCAAAAGAAATTTATACAAAAAGAACGCACCCGACAACAACGGATGTACGCGGAGAATATTTTAGGGACCAGACAAAAATTGTCCACTCCCAGCCGTTTAGAAGATTAAAAAGTAAAACGCAGGTTTTTGCCGACCCCGATAATGACCATATCTGCACAAGAATTGAACACGTTTTACATGTGGCAACTATTGCTAAAACTATTTGTAAAGGGTTAAATTCTTTCGCCAATTGGGAACTTGACGAAGAACTCGCATATGCTATCGGTCTTGCACACGACCTTGGGCACGCGCCTTTCGGTCATGAAGGTGAAAGTGCAATCAGCAAAAAGATTGCGCCTGAAACCTTTATGCACGAAATTAACGGATACCGCGTTGTAGAACATATAACAAATTACGGACAAGGACTAAACTTAACTTACGCGGTTAAAGACGGCATTATCTGCCATTGCGGAGAGGATTTTTATAATAACAAATTAAAACCGAGCCAAACTTTAAATGACTTGGAACATATTAAAGACCGCAAACATTTGCCCACAACTTATGAGGGTTGTATTGTGCGCGTATCCGATAAAATTGCTTATTTCGGTAGAGATATTGAAGACGCCGTGCGCGAAAAATTAATTACGCCCGAAGATGTGCCTTTAATTATCAGAAAAGAACTCGGCCAAAACAACGGCGAAATCATAAACACCTTGATTAATGACTTAATAGAAAACTCAAAAGATAAAGATTATATCGGCTTTTCCCAAGAGAAATTTGAAATTATGGGTGAGTTGAAAACTTTTAACTACAAGAATATTTATGGCCACCCATCAATTAAAGAAGGCAGAGAAAAATTGCAAAAAGCCCTACAAGAATTATTTGATTATTATAAAGCGCTTTTTGATAAACACGGTTGGACTTTGCTTGACGGCATTGAACATAAACAAACCGCAAAAATGTTTACGCGTTATTTACAAGCAATGAAAGAGGTTTATACAAAAGAAGGAACAAGCGCAAATCAAATCGTAAGCGATTATATTGCCGGTATGACGGATAATTACGCCCTTGAAGCAATTAAAGGCGCACTGAATTATTCCGTTAAACTTTAAAAAATTTCTTTAGAAAAGGATAATATAAATCTTGCTTTAAGGGATATTTCATTTCCCCTTTGGCAGATTTTTCCGTAAAGATAACAGAAGCGTTTTTAATTAAAGCAAGAGGGGTTTTTTGGGCGGCTTCGCCCATTAAAAAACCGGCGGCAGTAGCAAGACTGTCAGCCGCATTAACAAGGGTCGTTTTTAATTTTCTGCCGTAAATATCTTCTTTGCCGATATTATTTTGAACACCTTTAAAACCGCTATAAGCAACAGCCGCGTTTATTACACCTGAGCGAAGCGGCAAAATCATACTATCACTTATAATAATACCGAGATTTTTAACTTTGTATTTTTTCTTTAATTCTTTTCTTAAATCGTCGGCGCATTTATATAAATCTTTGGGAAGTAAAAGGAGTTTACCTTTGACATTACTTTCATCAATACCGGCATTGGTCATAACCATATTATCTTTGATTGTAAAATAGCAAAGTGCGGTTTTTAGATAGTGTGTACTTTCTTGTTTGATAAGTTTTTCTTTCTCTTTTAACGGCGCAAGTGTGCCGCGCCAAAGAGCAACTAATTTGCTTGAAACTACAATAATGCTTTTATTCGGCACACTTTTGATATAAGAAGAAACAAAATCAGCCAAATCTTCTCTTTCTTTAAAAATTCTTGTTTTAAAAACTTCTATTTGCATTAAAACGGCTCCACAAAATAACGGAAAACCTGATTCGCTAAGTATTTTCCTTGCTCGGTTAAGGCAAGTTTTTCCTTTTTATAAATAAGCAATTTTTGTTTTATTAAAATATCAAAATCTTCTTTAAATAATTGAAGCATTTTTTTAGTCGGTTTGAAACCGTCAAGCATACGCAAAGCCAAAATTATTTTTTCCCCTTCTTTTGCTTTGCCTTTTAATTTTTCACTAAATGCAGTTTTGTTTTTTTGCGTAAGATAAGTTCTTAAGTCGGCAGTGTTAGTAGAGCGCACGCCTTTTAAATAAGAAGATGCCGCAAGGCCCAGACCTAGATAACTGCCGCTTTTCCAATAGTTTATATTGTGCAGACTTTTTTTACCCTTCCGGGCGAAGTTTGAAATTTCGTATTGCTTAAAACCCGCATTTTCAAGCAAGGCGGCGGCGGTTTTTAGCATTTTTAAGCATAAATCATCATCGGTAGAAAAACCTTTTTGATAAAGCACGCAACCTTCTTCAATTTCAAGAGCATATAAAGAAATATGCTTGGGTTTTAAAGAAATAACTTTTTTAACACCTTTTGAAAATTCCGCCAAAGTCTGTCTTGGTAAATTGGCAATTAAATCTATATTTATATTTTCAAAATACTTTTTGGCAAGAGCATAAACTTTTAAAAAACGCTCAAATGTATGCGCGCGGCCTATTATTTTTAAATATTTATTATCCGGACTTTGTAAACCTAAACTTAAACGGGTAAAGCCGTATTTTTTAAATAAATCTAATTTGGCGGGTGTAAGACTTTCTACATTTGCTTCTATTGTGCTTTCTTTAAAATTTTTAATAGGACCGAAGTTCTTTTCTATTGCTTTAAAAAGTTCTTCTAAAAGTTTAGGTGTCAAAATACTTGGCGTACCACCACCGATATATAAGGTTTTGGGTTTCATTAATTTTTTTTTGTTTTTTATTTCCGCACAAAGTTCTTTAATATATTCTTTTTGTAAAGAAAGAGGTGTTTTGAAAGAGACGAAATTACAATAAAAACATTTTGAAACGCAAAAAGGAATATGAATATAAAGCCCGTTCATTATTTACCTGCTGTGTATTCTAGGTATGACTGCATAAAGGGGTCAAGGTCGCCGTCCATAACGCCTTGTATATTGGAAGTTTCATAACCTGTTCTTAAATCCTTTACCATCTGATAAGGCATAAAGACATAAGAGCGGATTTGATGTCCCCAAGCGATATCCCCTTTTTGGCCGTAGTGACGTTCCATTTCGCTGCGCTTTTTATCAAGTTCCATTTCATATAACTTGGCTTTTAACATTTTTAAAGCGCGGGTTTTGTTTTGAAGTTGGCTTCTTTCCACTTGACAGGCAACAACTATGCCGGTTGGTTTATGTAAAATACGGACTGCTGTTTCCACTTTATTAACATTTTGTCCGCCTGCCCCGCCCGAACGGCAGGGAGTAATTTCCAAATCTTTATCTAAAATTTCTATATTTATATCGTCTTCAATATCGGGCAGAACATCCAAAGAGGCAAAAGAAGTGTGTCGGCGGCTGTTTGCGTCAAAAGGTGAAATTCTGACAAGGCGGTGAACGCCGTTTTCGCTCTTTAAAAATCCATAAGCAAAAGGGCCTTCCACAAAGAAAGTTATATTTTTTATACCGGCTTCTTCACCGGGTAAGACATCGGTTATATGTATTTTATAGCCGTGCGCATCGGCCCAGCGGGTATACATTCTAAGCAGCATATCTGCCCAATCGCAAGATTCCGTGCCGCCGGCCCCTGCGTGAATACTGACAATAGCATTTAGTTTATCGTTAGGATGGCAAAGTTTTGTTTTAAACTCAAGTGCTTTTAATTTTGCACCGAAGGCATTTAACGCAGAAGCAACATTTTCAAGTTCTTTTTCTTCTTGCATATCAAGGGCAAGTTCAAAAAGGGTTTTGTTATCTTCCAACTCTTTTTTAAGGTCCTGATAGGAAGAAATGGTTGTTTTTAAAGTATCAATTTTCTTGGAAATTTCTTTTGCTTTTTCAGCGTCGTTCCAAAAATCAGGCGCGGCAGATTTGGCTTCTTCCTGTTTAAGTTCTTCTTGCTTTTGGGCTATATTTTGAACTTTGTTAATTGTTTCAAGGCGAGAGGCAAAATCTTCCAACTGATTTTCAATATCTTTATTTTCAATCATAATCCTGTGAAAGATCTAAACAATGATAGGAAAATACCAAAGCCAAGAATAAACAAAGAAAAGCGAAAATATCACCATAAATAGTATAGAAAGTTTGAACCGGTGTTTTTGGCAAAACGATTTCTACTATTTCTACGGCTTTTTCGTCAAGTTTGGTTTGATATTGTATATTTCCCACAGAGTCTATAAAAGCGGAAATACCACTGTTTGCACTGCGTAAAATAGGACGCCTGTTTTCTACCGCTCTAAACACATTTATTCTTAAATGTTGATAAGGCGCTGCGGTATAAAGGAACCAGCCGTCATTAGATATATTTACAAAAAATTCAGCCCCGCCGAGAACCTCCAAACGCCATAAAATAGGGAAAATACTTTCAAAACAAATTTGAGCACCGAAAGTTGTTTTATTATCTCCGTCTTGTAAAGTTAAAACTTTAGCAGGGCCGCTACCTTCGACAAAAGAACCCGTTAAAGAAGTTATACCGTTTTGTTTGTAAAAACCGTCAAGTTGTTTTGAGAAAGGTAAAAATTCCCCAAACGGAACTAATTTGCGTTTATTATGCTGATCAACCAATTCCCCTTTATAATATAAACCGGCTGAAACGACATCTTGCTGAGGTAAGTTCTTTTCCTCTTTTTTCTGTTTGTTCTTTTTATTTTGTTTTTTGTTAGTAGTTTTTTCTATTTTTTGCTTTACACGGGCAGAAGCACCGGCAATTTGTGCTGCCTTTGTGGAAGAAGAAACTTTGCTCATAAAATCTTTTAAAGGCCCTTCGTCTAAATAACCCGGGAGAGTGCTTTCCGGCCAGATAACGATATCAGGATTTTCTTCATTATTAAGAGATTGAGCAATATCATTAAGCCTTTGCTCTACCTTGTTTATGTTCCCGTTCAACATTATTTTATGCGTATTAGGTTGAACTATGGCAGCCTGTAAAACTTTTTCATCTTCCGTTGGAAGGTTTAATTGTTGATTACCGTAAGCGTTAAAAATACCGTAAATAGCAATAATAGCAAGAAAATATAATGCTCTGTCTTTTAAGGCAACATCTTTACCCAGAACCAAAGAAGCGCTAAACGAGCAGAAAACAACAAAGAAACTAATGCCATAAACTCCGGTAAAGGAACTCATTTGTATAAGACTTAAGTTAGAATATTGAGTATAACCTAAAACAAACCAAGGGAAGCCAAGTCCTTTATAAGAAACTAATTGGATAATAAGTTCTAAAGCAACCCATACACAAGCACTTGCCAACGGGAAAAGTAAAAGTTTATGTTTGTATTGCCAAGCAAAGAAGCAAAACAAAAGCATAAATATAGATAAAAGTAAGGACAAAGCAAACAAAGAACCAAAAGCAAGAACTGTGTTTCCCGTCCCGAAGAGAACGGTATCATAAATCCAACTGAAAATAAAAATATTTGCAAAAAATCCTGTAAATAAACCATAAAGCATACTGCCAAAAGAGGTTTTTATATATCTGATGGAAACCGCTATTATAAAAAGGGCTATAAAAGCAGCAAAAGGCTGGGGCTCCATTTCAAAACTCAAACCCAAAAGCCAAGCGGACACAAAAGTTGTACCAAAAAGAATAGTCTTTACGGTAAAACTTGTAAAACGAAACCAGCGGGAAAAAGAAAAATCCTTAAAAGAAGAAAAGAAAGAACCTTTTACAGGAACTTTTTCTGCCGTTTTTGACATAGGTTTTACATCAAAACCATGAGACATAGGACTTAAAGTCCTTTCTTTTTTGTCATAAAGATTTTTTATTTTGGCAGTTTTATTCTTTTTACTTTTCATTTGTTTAGTAAGTTTGTTTGCCGCCCGGCGATCTTTATAATCTTCAATAAATTCTTGGACTCTTTTTTTAATTTGAGAGTATTTCTTTATTGAGAAATCTTTGCTTTTTTTAGCAAAATCCGCTAATTTTTGTTTTAATTCTTCTTTTTTCATTTTCCGCAACATTTTTTATATTTTTTACCGCTGCCACAAGGACATAAATCATTTCTTCCGATTTTGTGGATTTCTTGTCCTTTGCTATCAGCAGTTTGCGCTTGCCTTACTTGTTGAGCGGGTTTTCTCTGCGGGGGTAATTGCAAGCGGAAGATATATTCCACAAATAAATCTCTTATTCTGTTCATCATTGCCTGATAAAGATAGAAAGACTCTTTCTGATATTCAATTAAAGGGTCTTTTTGGCCGTAAGCGCGTAAGTTAATACTCTTTTGTATTTGGTCAAGTTCGTATAAATGTTGTTTCCAGGCCTGATCTAAAAGTTGCAAAAGAAGCATCCTTTCAATCTCGGCAAAATTTATACCTTGTTCTTCAAAATAAGCAGCCCTTTGTTTGCAGGCTTCGATTGCTTTGTCGGTAAGGTCTTTTAAAATAACTTCCGGTTTTTTGCCTTTAATATTATCTTTATCTAAGTTAACATCGATGGTAAAAATTCTCTTAAACAAAGTGTTGATAGAATTGAAATCAGTTCTGACGGGATGCTTTTCATTATAAAATTTATAGAAAAGATCTTCTGCCATTTCTTCTATCATCTGATGGGTTCTATCGCTAAAATTAACTCCGTCCAAAATAGCATTTCTTAGATTATAAACTGCTGTTCTTTGCTGGTTCATAACTTTATCATAATCAAGCAGATGTTTGCGAATATCAAAGTTATGGCCTTCCACCCTTCTTTGAGCGCGGGCTATCTGGGAAGAAAGGATAGAAGATTCCAAAGCCTCGCCTTTCTTCATACCTAAGTGTCCCATAATAGAAGAAATTCTTTCCCCACCATAAAGACGCATAAGTTCATCGTTTAAAGCGACATAGAAACGGCTTGAACCTTTATCGCCCTGTCTTGCGCAGCGACCGCGCAACTGATTATCAATACGGCGGCTTTCGTGGCGTTCCGTACCTATAACAGTAAGCCCGCCGTTTTTTTCAATAAAATCTTGCTCTTCCTTATTAACGGGATTTCCGCCCAAAACAATATCCGTTCCGCGCCCTGCCATATTGGTTGCGATTGTAACAGCACCTTTTCTGCCGGCTTGGCTGATAATTTGGGCTTCCATTTCATGATATTTAGCATTTAAAACTTTGTGCGGTATGGCTTTGCGTCTTAACAGTTCGGAAAGGTGTTCGGATTTATCAATAGAACGAGTACCAACTAATACGGGTAAACCCTTTCTCCAAAGTTTTTCTATTTCCTCTACAACAGCGTCAAATTTTTCATCTTCCGTGCGGAAGACCACATCGGGATAGTCAATCCTTTGGCAAGGTTTATTAGAAGGTATTTCAACAACATCAAGTTTATAAATTGTCCAAAACTCATTGGCTTCGGTCATGGCGGTACCTGTCATACCGGAGAGTTTATTATAGAGTTTAAAGAAGTTCTGAAAAGTAATTGTGGCAAGAGTCTGATTTTCTTCTTTAATTGCAATATGTTCTTTTGCTTCTATGGCCTGATGAAGACCGTCAGACCATCTGCGACCCGGCATAAGACGACCGGTAAATTCATCAACAATAATAACTTCGCCGTCTTTTACGATATAGTGATCTTCTCTCTTATACAAGTGATGGGCGCGCAAGGCCTGATTAATATGGTGAACCCACTCTGATTCGACATCATCATATAAATTAGCAACACCCAACATTTTTTCCGCTGCGGCAACACCTTGGTCTGTTAAAGTAACAGTTTGATTTTTCTCGTCAATTAAAGCATCATAACCTTTGGCAAGGTCTTCGCCTGCGTATTTTGCATTAACTTCATCTCTTTCGGTAATTTTGCGGACCTTAAATTGCGGAACCAAACGGTTTACCACATAATATTTATCGGTTTTATCATCTGTCGGACCGGAAATAATTAAAGGAGTTCTTGCCTCATCAATTAAAATGGAGTCTACCTCGTCAACGATACAAAAGTTTAAAGGACGTTGGACTCTATCTTGTGCGCGAACAACCATATTATCTCTTAAATAGTCAAAGCCGAGTTCATTATTGGTAACATAGGTAATATCTTTTTTATACATTTCTTGTCTTTCGGCATTTTCCATATCATGGCTAATAAAACCGACTGTAAGACCTAAAAACTCGTGAACAGGACCCATCCACTCTCTATCACGTTTAGCAAGATAGTCGTTAACGGTTACGACATGAACGCCTTTACCCGTTAAAGCATTTAAGTAAGAAGGCAAAGTTGCAACTAAAGTTTTACCTTCACCTGTGCGCATTTCGGCAATTTTACCCTGGTGAAGAACCATACCGCCCAGCAGTTGAACATCATAATGACGCAAACCAAGCACTCTTTTGGCGGCTTCTCTGACCACCGCGAAGGCTTCGGGCAAGATATCATCAAGAGTTTGGCCTTTGGCAAGGCGGTCTTTAAATTCTTGTGTTTTAAGTTTTAATTCTTCATCAGTTAAAGGTGAAATTGTTTTTTCCAAATCATTTATTTTTTGGACAATGGGGGCAAGTTTTTTTAATTGTCTTTCGCTTTTTGTGCCTATAATTTTTTCTATTAAATTTGTAATCATAATACCTCTTCTTATTTTACTGCACTAAATGTGCCGGGATTAAACGGAGAAAGAGCCCTTAATCGACTGACTATTGCGGGCATAACCTCCACAACTTTTTTCACTTCTTCTAAAGTGTTATAGCGACCTAAAGAAAATCTGATTGAGCCGTGCGCAAATTGGAAAGGAACCTGCATAGCCCTTAAAACATGGGAAGGTTCAAGAGAACCCGATGTACAAGCAGAACCCGAAGAAGCGCAAATGCCGTATTCATCAAGCATCATCAAAATTGATTCACCTTCAATATAGCCAAAACTTATATTTGTGGTGTTTGGCAAGCGGTTTTCTCTATCGCCGTTGACTTTTGTATTTTCAATTTTTTCCAAAAGGCCTTTTTCCAAAGTATCGCGAAGTAAAGCGATTTTATCGGTTTCTTTTAAATGTTCTTTTGCTAAAAGTGCGGCTTTACCGAAACCGACTATACTTGGCACATTTTCCGTACCGGCGCGACGTAAGCGCTCTTGGTGTCCGCCGACCATAAAAGGTAAAAATCTTGTTCCCGTTTTGATATATAAACCGCCCATCCCTTTGGGGCCGTTTATTTTATGAGAAGAAAAAGACATTAAATCCACATCCGTTTCTTTTACATCGGTTATTATTTTGCCAAGTGCCTGAACGCCGTCTGTATGAAACAGGGCGCCATATTCGTGGGTGATTTTGGCAATTTCCTTAACTGGGAAAATTGTGCCTGTTTCACTGTTTGCCCACATTACGGAAACAAGGGCTGTTTCATTATCAATGAGTTTTTTAAAACTATCCATATCAAAACGGCCGTTTGTATCTACACCGATAAAATCTACTCTATACCCCTGAGAAGCAAGTTTTTTGAAAACTTCCAAAACGGCAGGATGTTCTACTGCGGAAGTTATAATATGCTTTTTGTTCGGATAACTGTTAACAGAAGAATAAATTGCCGTGCTGTCTGCTTCCGTTCCGCCGGAAGTAAAAATAACTTCTTGCGGCTGGGCATTGATTAAAGAAGCGACATTCGCTCTTGCTTTTTCAATTGCTCTTTTATTAGAACCGCCGAAAGTATGCATACTTGAAGCATTGCCGTACTTTTCGCAAAAATAAGGGGTCATCTCTTCAAGAACCTCGGGAGCGGTGCGCGTTGTCGCGTTATTATCAAAATAAATTACTTTCATGCTTGGTGAACCTCTAAAGAAGAGTCAATTTTTTCCTTTAAAACTTTTTCGACAAAAGACTTAATTGTGTTTTTGGCATTAACGCAACCGCCACACATACCAAGCATACGAACGGAAATTATATTGCCTTGAATATCAACAAGTTCAATACTCCCCCCATCTAAATTAAGGCGCGGTTTAACTTCTGTATTTAGAACTTTTTCCACTTCCTTTATTTTTTCTACGATAGTTAAATCCTTAAATTGCTTCTTGGCAGGGAGAGGATTTTCGCAAGCAAGAACCTTGTTTAAAATACTTTGGATTTCGCCTTTACAACGCCCGCAAGCACCACCTGCTTTTGTAAAGTGGGTAATATCTTCGACAGTGGTTAATTTGTTTGTGTGAATTGCTTTAATTATGGTTTCTTCGCTTACATTAAAACATTTGCAGATAATTTTAGAAGAACTTTCTTGCTCGTAAACAACAGGTTTGCCGCCTTCCTTATAACTTTTAATTGCGGCTTCAAGGGCTTCCATACCCATAACGGAGCAGTGCATTTTTTCTTCAGGCAAAGAACCAAGTTCGTTTGCAATATCCTGATTGGTAATTTTTGCGGCTTCTTCTAAAGTTTTACCGATAATCATTTCAGTTAAAACAGAAGAAGATGCTATTGCGCTTGCACAACCGAAAGTTAAAAATTTCGCATCTTTTATGACTTGTGTTTCTTTATCAATTTTTAAAGTTAATTTTAAAGCATCTCCACAAACAAGACTGCCGACTTGGCCTGTGGCATCGGCATCTTTGATTTCACCGACATTTTTTGGATTTTTGAAGTGTTCCATCACTTTATCTGTATATTCCCACATATAAGAACCTCTGTATATATATTATATATTATTTAAGTGTATAGGAAAAGAGAAAGCAAATAAAAAACTCCCGCTTTTTATGTCGTTAAACATTAAAACAAGGAGTTTTATAGAAAACTAGCGAGCGGCTGTTCTGAAGAAATTGCCACGTTTATTCGCGCCGGCGAGGGTGGGTTTACCCATCATTTTATCGGCTACGATAACGATATTTTTTTGCCCCGAAACATAGGTTTTATTTTCTTCGCTGAAAATATCACCGCTTTTTAAAATACCGAGTTTGCCGTGCGAATTAATTTGGGCTTCAACCTTCAAATTGCCTTGATACCCTTCAATAAGCAAATCACTTTTGTCTAAAGAAAATTCTAAAGGGAACTGAGGATTTATTATTCTTTTAATAGCAACGGGAACATCTGCCTCGTTTTTGACGATTATAGAGCAAGAAACATTATTTTCCTGAGCCGCTTTTAAAAGACGCGGAGCGACTTCCACTTTGCCGGCAAGGTTAAAACCTTCTACGGGGACTTCTCTGTTTAAAGCCCAAGTTCCCCAAGTGGCAACTGCTACTGTAATGATAATAAGAAAAACTCTCATACAAAAACCTATTTCTTATATTCTAAAAATCCCCAAGTTAAAGAGGCACTTATCCAACCTTTAAGACCTTCACCGTCGGAAACTTGAAGCCAAGAGCCTTGTTTCTTTAAGAATTTAAGAGGATAGCCCTTTTCAACAACCCAAACTACATCGGCAGAACCGCTGGGGCTTTGGCGAATATTGGCATCAACTTTTGCGCTTAAACCCGGAGTTTCGGATAATAAATCTTTGTGAATCCAACCGGTAAAACCTTCAAAATCTTTAACTTCTACCCATTGTTTGTCTTTGCTGACAGATAACATTTCAAGCGGGGTATATTGCCAAACTTTAAATTTGACAGCGCATTTTGTACTTGCGCATTTGCGGATATTACCTTCTTTTACACCGACGCTGGCATATCTGGCGGCGGCAAAAGAGTTTACTGCTAAAAACATTGCGACAAAAGCAAAAATTGCTTTATTCATATTTTTCATAATTAGACACTCCTTAATTTAAACCTTAAAAAAAGTATAGCATATTTGGGGGTATTTTAACAATGGTTTATAAAATGGTATTATATAGATAAGGAGATTTTTATGGAAAAGAAAATTGTTGAACTTTTACAAAAAGTACGCCCTATGCTACAAGCAGACGGCGGAGATGTGGAATTTGTATCTTATGATGAGAAAACCGGTATTGTTAAAGTAAAATTACAAGGTGCCTGCGGTTCTTGTCCTATGGCAACTTTAACTTTAAAAAACGGTATCGAAAAATATTTAAAAGAAGCCCTTCCGCAAATTAATGCCGTAGAAAAAATCTAATATGCCTATTGTAGATTTGCACGCGCATACCACTTTTTCCGACGGGACATCCAGCCCAAGTGAAGTTGTGCATAGTTATCTTATGGCGGGCGTGCAAATAATGTCTATTACAGACCACGATACCCTTGAGGCCTTGCCACAGGCAGAATTACTTGCCAAAAAGGCGGGTATTTTATTTGTGCCGGGTGTGGAAATAAGTTCACGCGAACACGACCATTTGCATATACTCGGCTATAATATTGACCCGCAAAACAAACGCTTACAAGAAGCCCTTGCCCAAAATAGGGAAAACCGCAATATCCGCGCAAGAAAAATAATAAAACAATTGCAGGAAGCCGGAGTAAATATCACCGAAGAAGATGTTTTTAAACTTGTTAAAACCGTTGCTTCAAGAGCGCATATTGCCGACGCTATAAGAAATAAAAAAATAGCACCTTCAAGGCAAGAGGCCTTTAGAAAATTTCTAATTCCCGGTAAGCCCGGTTATGTGCCAAATGAAGGATTTACCGTTTGTGAAATTATTTCCTTAATTAAACAAGCGGGCGGTAAGGCCTTTATGGCACATCTTGGTATAGTGCAAGAGTTTTGGAACTTTCCAGCGTGGGTAAATAGCGGACTAGACGGAATAGAAGTTTATTACCCAAGCCATAAACAAGCAATGAGAGAAACTCTTTTATCACTTGCTAAAAAATATAATTTACTTGTTAGCGCGGGTTCTGACCATCACGGCAAAAAAAGCGGACGCGATAATGCTCCCGGATTAGAAGTCCCGCAAGAAGTTTTTGAATCAATAAAACAAAATCTATGCAGATAATCGCACACAGAGGCGCCAGTGCCTTTTTTCAAGAAAATACTTTAAAGGCTTTCAAAGCCGCTTATGCTATGGGTGTAAATGCTTTTGAAACGGATATTCAATTGACAAAAGACGGTTTTTTAATTCTTGCCCACGATTATTTACTAAATAAAAAGGCGATAAAAAACTATACTTTACAAGAGTTAAAAAATTTAGGGCTTTGCACTTTAGAAGAACTTTTGGCAATTTTGGATAAAAGAAGTTTTTTAAATATTGAAATAAAAAATGATGATAATATTTACCCCGAAATAGAAAAAGAACTTGCCCTTTGTCTAAAAAAATACGGGCAAGATAAAAATCCCCATTTATTAGTTTCTTCTTTTTATTTACCTTCTCTGCAAAAAATAAAAAAACTGTTGCCGGATTTAAAAATAGGCCGACTTACCAAAGAATTTAATTTAAAAGAAATTGAACTTTTACAACCTTATAGTGTAAATATGAGTTATAAAAGAATAAACAAAAATATAATTGATATTTGCCATAAAAAAAATATAAAAGTTTTTATTTATACCGTTAATGACTTAAAACTTTTTGAACAATTAAAAAAAGACGGAGTTGATGCTGTTTTCAGCGACAACCCCGTCTTAAATCAACCTTCTTATTTTGCGCTGGGCGCAAGTCTTTAATTACTCAAGCCCCTGAAGATTTCTGTTTCTGCTGTAACCGTCAATATAAATTCTATTACCTTTGGTTACGCCTTTTGCGTCATCTGCAATTGAAGGATAATAGGAACCTATAACTTGAGCACCGGGTCCTTTGTTAATTTCTTTTTGTCTGGCTATTGCATCAAGGGCTTCTTGGTTTGCGTACAATTTTCTGATAATTTCCAAAGGAGCGCCACGCTCTAAGGCAACTTTTAATGCATTCTCGCCTTTTCTATTGGTTTGGCCCACATTAGCACCTATGTTAAGCATAACATCATAAGTTTCAGGATTATTATTATAGCGTGCCATATAGACAATGGGCGGTTCCCCTGCGAGGTTTGGCTTCTTAGGATTAAAGCCATTAACTACCATTGTTGAAAGAGTTTCCGGCGTTGCTGTTTTTAACTGTTGGAAAAATTTGGTAATCTTGGGATCTTCTTGCGGTTCGACCGGTTTTTCTTCTTTAAGACCGGTAAAATCGGCAACGGCATCTATTCCTTGCCCGACGAATTCGTCTATTTTAGCGGAAATATTTTCCCCTTTTTCGCCTAATTCTTCACCTAAAAAGCCGTTTTTACTCAAAAGCAAAAAGGCGATAAAACCAACTACTAAAAAAATAAGTAATGTGATAAAAGTTTTTTTCATAAATTAATCCTCGTAACTATATTCTTCGGAAGAACTGCTGGAACTGCTTTCCCCATAATATTTACTTGCTTCATATTTTTTGGGTTTTGTCCAAAGTCTTTTTGTTTCTTTATATTCTCTGGCAGAACGCTCATCAGTCCATACTTGGTTATGTTGATCATAACTGTAAACGCCTTTGTTTTGTTTTACCTTGAAAATATAATTAGATTCAAGTAAAGGCGGTTCTCCTCTTCTTTCAGCCTGGGCTTCAAGAGCAACATCGGCTGCCCTATCTTCGGCTGTTTGCAAGTTATTGGGCATTGCCGCCATTTCTTCTCTTGAAGGAACAGGTTGCTTTTCAAGTTCTTTATATTGTTCGGCAAAAGTTTTGTTTTCGCCTTTTGAAGGGCCGTTTACAGAACTTGTTGTGTTAGAAGAACCTCCCAAACAACCGCCGAAAAATACTAAAGATAAAACTACTAGTAGGGTTTGTTTCATTTTATTTTCCTCTCTGAAGATAATACAATATTTTCAAGCAAACATGCTAGAGTCAAAGGTCCGACACCGCCTGGAACAGGAGAAATCGGATTAGTTTGACTGATTGCTTCAAAATCACAATCGCCGCAGAGTTTGCCGTTTTCATCTAAATTCGTGCCGACATCTATTACAACGGTGTCTTTAGCAATCATATCGGCCTTTATAAAACGGGCATTGCCCGTAGCACTTATAACAATATCTTGATTAAGCAAGATACTTTTTAAATCTTTTGTTTTAGTATGGCATAGAGTTATTGTAGCATTTGCGCAAGTAAGCATTTTGGCTAAAGGTCCGCCGACAGTATTGCTCCTGCCGATAACGGCAACTTTTTTGCCTTCTAAATTAATTTTGTGATATTCAAAAAGACGCATAACCGCTAAGGCACAACAGGGAACAAAAGTTTTTAGATTTTTTACCTGCTGCCAAGTTTTACACATAAATAAACGGCCCATAGAAACTAAAGAAGCACCGTCAATATCTTGCTTATCGTTTATTAAGGGTGCAATATCCAAATCATTTAAAGCCGGCGGCAAAGGACGCGGAATTAACAAAGCATCAATACTTTCATCACCGTAAACTTTGCCAAGAAGTAAAAAGAAATCTTTCGGAGAAGTGTTTTCATCAAGTTCAACAATATCTGCTTTAATACCTAAAGCACGGGCGGCTTTAACTTCTTTTGTCAAATAAAGATAACCACCGTAATCACCTTGCCAACTTATACCGACAAGGCGCGGCGCTCTTTGCAAAGCAAAAGTTACGGTTTGTACTCTTTCTTTCAAACCTTCTTTTATTTGTGCGGCTAAAGTTTTGCCTTCAAGAATAACCATACTAGAATTTTATAAAATTTTTACAATATTTACATTTTTGATAAAATATTTTTATGGAAACATATCTTATTGCAGGGCTCGGTAACCCCGGTGTTCAATACGATTTAACCCGTCATAATGCTGGTTTTATGGCGCTTGATATTTTGGCGGAACATTTACAGGCTTCTTGGCAAAAGTGGCAAGGGGCGAAGGCAGAGTATGCCAAGACTTCCTGGCAAGGCAAAACAATTTTCCTGTTAAAACCTTTGACTTATATGAATCTTTCCGGAACGGCAGTTTCAAGCATAGCAAATTTTTATAAAATACCGCCACAAAATATTTTGATTATTTTTGACGAGATGAGTTTACCTATCGGGACTATTCGTTTAAAATTAAACGGTTCTGCCGGCGGGCATAACGGCATGCAACATATCATTGAGCAAATGGGAACGCAAAATATCGTGCGTTTAAGAATCGGTATCGGACCAAAACCGGATTCCTTTGCGGGTAAAGATTTTGTGCTTTCAAAATTCTCAAAACAAGAAATGCCCCTTTTAAAACAAGCCCTAGAAAAAACCTTAACCGCTCTTGAAAAATATTTCAGCGCTGGTAGCGGACCTGCGATGACTATCGCTAATGCCAAATAAAAGGACCTAGATAAAATTTGGGACCTTTGACCCTTGCCGATATACTATATAACTGCTATACTTATTGTAGAAAAATAGGAGATTTCTATGAAAAATTTTTTTTGTTTATGTCTTACAAGTTTATTTGTTATCTCTATGACAAACTTTACTTTTGCGAAAAAAAATGCCGGAATAACAACTTCCTCAACACAATTGAAAAGTAAAATCGTTCAAACAAAAAATCAGCAGCAAAACCCTTTGCCAAAAGGTTTCAATGAGGCAACAGAAATTTATTTTAAACAAAGAATTGACCTGGAAGAAATTGCTTATGATTCAAGAGATAATGTTTCTGCACCTGTAAAATTTTTTAAAATCAAATTGGATGGTACAAAAAGTTATTCTTTAATAGATTTGGAAAATATGGAAATATCCCGAACAAAAAAGACTTCTCTTACTTGGAAAGATTTTAAAGGTGCTTACGGCTATAAATTTGACTTCGAATTGGTAAAAAGTAAAGAGCAATATCTCTTCATTAAAATAGAACCTTTTGCTAAAGAAGGAGAAAAAATCCCTTATGCTTATGCCGTATTCAATAACTATCAAAAGGAAGTAACTTTTGAAGCCATGGTCTATGAAGAAAACCCTTACAAAGGTTTTATCAAAAAAATTCTTGAAGTAAATTAATAGTAAAGATTTGTCATTTAATAATATAAGTGTTATACTTTAAAAAAACGGAGGTATTTATTTATGAAAAGAAAACTCTATATTCTCTTACCGGCTTTATTGTTAGTTATCGGGGCGAGCAAAACTATACAAACCATTAATAAAGATACTACTGCCCAAGATAAAAAAGTAATGAGCAACTTAAAAAATGAATTAAAAGAAGTCAAAAAAACTTCCGCCGATAAGCCCTCTTCTGCGGAAGAAAATTATTTAGCGGCTAAAGAAATATCTTTGGGAAATGAAATAATTTTACAAAATGGAAAAAATATAACAGTGGAGCAAAAAATTTTTAGATTAAATTTACCCAAAAGCAAATATCTTCTTTTATACGGTCCGACCTATGGTCAAAAGATTGCTACCACATACGATACAAATGTTATTTGGAAATGGGACACTCTTTCCAGCAAATATTTTTATAAAATTTCTATGAAATTAGATAAAGAACAAAATTGTCTTTTTATCACGATATCTCCTACACAAAACAATGAACAGGAAACCCCTCTTACAGCAACGACAGAAGCAGAACAAGCAGCCTGGCATGTAACTTATGCCGCATTTAATCTCAGCAAAGATGAAGACACTATCTTTTTTGACGGAAGAACTTACGGAATGAATAATCACGAATTCCGCAGACCTATCGTTTATATAGAATAAAAAATCTAAACATAATAAAGCCCCGTTTCTTTACAGAAGCGGGGCTTTAAATTTTTTATATAACGCTTATTTTGCGTTTACCATTTTGGCTCTGGAGACATCACCTTTCTTATCTAAGAAATAGAGATATCCTTTTTCTTTTTTAATACCGGCTTTTGCGACTTTTTTTGCTTTGCCGCCTTTTTTGCCGCCGCGAGCCATCGGGACTCTGGATACATCGCCATCTTTGTCGATGTAGTATAAAAAGCCTTCTTCTCTTTCAACACCGAGTTTGGTAACTTTTTCTGCCATGGTATTTCTCCTTACTTAAATTGGGGCAAGTTGCCCTATGAGAAAAGTGTAATAAATATTTTTAAAATATGCAAGTGTTTTTTTAGTCGTATTTTTAAAAACTGTTCAGAAGAGAGCCTTTTTTACTCAAAATCCCAGGAAATTAAAGGGTAATTATCGTCGATAAAATCGACTAATGCCTTATGTATCATTATGCGCTTAGGCGTATGAATACGGGTTTGATTTTCCCCTTCTTTTAAAATCAGTTCAACCTCGCAAAAGCCTTTTGCGGCATTAAGCAGATTTTCAAGTTCAAAAAGTTTTTCTTGCGCTAAATCAGAAGAAAGATAAATAAACATCTTTTTTGCTTTTGAAGAAAATACGTTCAGTAAAGGGTGCGCCGAAGACACAACAATTTCCGGATTAGCGGCAGATTCATCCCCTCTGATATCTCCGCTGATCAGAACAATATCGTTAACATTTATTTTTCCGTTTAAGTTTGCCCATGTTCTGCTGTAAATATTACAAAAGATACTTTGTTCTTCGTCTTCTAAAACAATTTGTGCCCAATTTTCTTTGTTTTTATTTTGGCGTTTTTTAAGACGAGAAACAATACCCGCGACTTCCACATGCCCGCGAATAGAATTTCTTTCTATATCGGAAATTTTCATTTTAACAAGTTTGTTTAAATAGCGCTCGTATTTAGCCAAAGGATGTCCTGACAAATAAATACCTAAAACATCTTTTTCATAATTAAGCAAAAGCGCTTTTGATAAAGGAGCGGCAGGTTTTAATTTAACTTCTTTAGCACCGACTACATTTATAATTTCTTCGCCGAATAAACTTTGGGAAGCGTTTTCTTTTTCTTTATTTATTAAGTTTGCTTTATCAACAAGCATTTCAAAATTAGCAAGAAGCATTGCGCGCGATTCTTGGGCGGACATATCTTGATAAAGACTATCAAAAGCACCTGCTTTTATAAGACATTCAAAACAACGTTTATTTGCCGTTTCTAAATCTATTCTCGAACAGACATCAAGAAAATCTTTAAAATTCCCACCTTCCTGACGAGTTTTTACTATACTGCAGCAACATTCTTCACCGAGATTTTTAATTGCCATTAAACCTATTCTTATGGCTTCTTTGCCGTTTTGAGTTTTTTCTACGCTGAAAGTTGCTTCCGAATGTTGAATATCGGGAGGTAAAATCTCAAACCCCATTTTTCGCGCTTCTTCAAGATAAGTAGCAATTTTATTTTCCTTATCTGCAGAACCGATTGCATTATGCCCAATTTCATTTGTAAGCGCGCTGCACATAAATTCTATCGGATAATTTGCTTTTAAATAAGCCGTCTGATAGGCAACAAGAGCATAAGCAACCGAGTGAGATTTATTAAAGCCGTATTCAGCAAATTTTGCCATTTGGTCAAAAAGTTTTGTGGTAAGTTTGGCGCTTACGCCGTTTTTCTCGCCACCTTCAATAAATTTGGGGCGGAATTTTTCCATAATATCCATTTTCTTTTTACCCATGGCTTTGCGAAGAGTATCTGCTTCGCCGGGGGTAAAACCGCTTAAGCGTTTGGCAGTTTCCATAATTTGTTCTTGATAAATCAGTGTGCCGTAAGTTTCACTTAAAATCGGCTCTAAAAGTTTATGTTCAAAAGTTATTTTTTCCTGCCCGTTTTTGCGTTTGACAAAACTATCAAGCATACCGCTTTGCATAGGACCCGGACGGTAAAGCGCTACCAAGGCGGAAATATCGCTGAAAACAGATGGATGCATACGGCGGACTAAATCTTTCATACCGCCGCTTTCTAACTGAAACACACAGGTTGTTTCCGCTTTATCTAAAAGTTCAAAAGTCTTTTTATCATTGGTAGGGATATTGGCGATATCAATATCTATGCCGCGTAATTTTTTAATAAGTTTAACGGCATTATCAATAACGGTTAAAGTGCGAAGCCCTAAAAAGTCAATTTTCAAAAGGCCCATATCGGAAACGGTGTTGCCTTCATATTGCGTAGTAATAATATCTTTTGACCCTTTGGCAAGCGGTGTATATTTTGTGACTTCTTCTTTTGTTACCAAAACACCGGAGGCGTGAACGCCGGTATGCCTTTTAAGACCTTCTATTTTTGTTGCGTAATTAAAAAGTTGTTTTACTTTAGGGTTTTTGCTCATTTCGCTTTTAATTTCGGGGTTAGTTTCCATAGCACCGGAAATTGTTGCTTTAAGGTCATCCGGAATAAGTTTGGATAAACGGTTTGCTTCGGACGGTTCAAAACCCATAACCCTTGCCGTATCTTTTAAAGCGAGTTTCGCCTTCATTGTTCCGAAAGTGATAATACTTGCCACATTTTTTATACCGTATTTGCGACGCATATAATTGATAACTTCTTCGCGGCCTGCATCGGAAATATCAATATCCAAATCAGGCATACTTACACGGTCGGGATTTAAAAAGCGTTCAAAAAGCAGTTTGTTTACTAAAGGGTCCACACGGGTAATATCCATACTGTAAGCAACTAAAGAACCCGCCCCGCTACCGCGGCCGGGGCCTATCGGTATATCTTGGCTTCGGGCATATCTGATAAAATCGGCAACAATTAAGAAATAAACGGCAAAACCCATATCGATAATAACTTTTAATTCATAATCAAGACGTTGCATATATTCTGTGGGGATATTATCGGTTTTTAATTTCTTTTTTAAGCCGGTTATACAGCAATGGCGCAAATATTCGGCGTGATTTTCAAATTCCGCAGGAATAGGAAAATCCGGCATGACAAAGCCGTCTTCCTTTAATTCTAAATTACATTTCTCGGTTATTGCAAGAGTGTTTTTCAAAGCGTCCGGCGCAAAACTGAAAAGTTTTTCCATTTCTTCGGGCGATTTAAAAAAAAGTTCATGGGTATTCATCTTAAAGCGCTTTGGGTCATCCAAAGTTTTATCCGTAGCAATACAAATATGGATATCATGGGCTTGCCAATCTTCGCGTTTTTCGTAGTGGCAGTCATTTGTGGCAACCAAAGGTATGCCCGTCTTTTTGGAAACTTCCAAAAGAACTTTTAAAGCGGACTGCTCTTCGGGAATACCATGGTCCATAATTTCTATATAATAATTTTCCGGACCGAAAGTATCGCGGTATTTTAAGACAAGTTTTATAGCATCTTCTTCGCTTTTATTTAAGGCAGTTTGCGCCAAAAGACCTTGCACACAACCGGACAAAATAATAAGGCCTTCCTTATGTTTTTGGAGTAAATCAAAATCTATACGCGGTTTATAATAAAAACCGTCAACCCACGCCGTAGAATTTAAAGTCATTAAATTATTATAACCCTGTAAATTTTTGGCAAGAACCGTAATATGATTATTTTTTACTTTTTCTTCTCCGATTTCAGTATATTTTAAGGGTGTTATATAAAATTCGCAGCCAATTATCGGTTTTATACCGACAGTTTTAGCGTTTTTGTAAAACTCGCGCGCACCATACATATTACCGTGGTCCGTCATAGCCATAGCGGGGACTTTCTTTTCCGCTAAAGTCTGTAAAAAAGAACCGGGTTTTGTGCTGGAAATGCGGAGCATTCCGTCTAACAGAGAGTATTCTGTATGATTATGAAGATGAACGAATTCTGCCATATTTACACCAAAAAAGATAAAATATATTAAAACTTTGAAAGGAGTTTTAAAACCTATGCCTAAATATTATAGCAAACTGGCAGAAAAAAAGATTAGCCAAAAGAAAATTTATGACGGTGTTATAAGTTTTTATGAAGATCAGGTCAAACTGATAAACGGTCAAAAAGCAAGCCGCGTATATACAAAACACCCCGGCGCAAGTGCCGTTGTGCCACTGACCGACGAGGGAAAGATAATTTTTGTGGAGCAATACCGTTATCCCGTAAATAGAATTACACTTGAAATACCCGCAGGGAAATTAAAAACCAAACAAACACCTCTTGCCTGCGCTAAAGCAGAACTTGCCGAGGAAACAGGTTTTAGTGCGAAAAGATGGCAAAAAATGCTTTCTTTTAACCCTTCGACGGCCTTTTCTACTGAGATTTTACACATTTTTTTGGCTCAAGGTCTTAAAAAAGGCAAACAACATTTAGACGATGATGAATTTGTAAATACCAAAGAATTAACCTTAAAGCAAAGTTTAAAATATATAAAAACAGGTAAAATAAGAGATTCCAAAACCATTATCGCACTTTTATATTTAAAGACATTTTTATCAGACTTTTAATATGGTAAAATATATATAGAAGGAAATTTAGTAACAAATATAACAAGGGCAGTTGGCGCAGTGGTAGCGCGTCCGCCTCACACGCGGAAGGCCACAGGTTCGAACCCTGTACTGCCCATTTTTAATGAAGTAGTTTGGAAGGGATTTGCTCTTTATAAAAATGGCAGTAGCGCATAAACTNNTGCTTTATGCGCGACAGGGTGAGAAAGGCGGAGCGTTATGTGAGTTTGAGCGAAGCGAAAGGCGAACATCGCGAGCCCGGCCTGCAGGAAAATTCCGTCAGAAATTTTATCGGAAGGAGAACATTCTGTACTGCCCATTTTTAATGAAGTAGTTTAGAAGAAATTTGCTCTTTACAAAAATGGCAGTAGCGCATAAACTGCNNTGCTTTATGCGCGACAGGGTGAGAAACACCCTAAAGTAAGAAAATATGAATTTAGATTTACATTTAGTTTTAAACTTTTTTATAGCAATGCTTGCTATTTTGAACCCCATCGGCAATGTGCCTATATTTTTACAGCACGTGAGTGAAGATTCTTTGGAAGTTCAAAAAAATATTGCACGCTTAATGGCAATAACCATCTTTATCATTGCAGTATTTTTCTATTTTTTAGGACAACCTTTCTTAAAAATTTTCGGCATAACAATACCTGCTTTTAGAATAGCCGGTGCAATTTTACTTATGATGATAGGTATAAGATTATTACACGGTAAATCTAAATTTGATGATTCCACTTTACAAACCTTATCCCAGAATGTCAGCCCCTTTGCGCAAGCAAAACAAAGACTTAGCAATATTATCGTGCCTGTTGCTATACCTATATTTGTAGGACCGGGTGCTGTGACAACGGTTATTTTATATTCGCAAAGAAGCGAAAGCGGTTTAACCACTTTCTTTATGATTTGCGCAATTGCTGCTGCCTGCTATATTATAGGGATAGTTTTATCCCTTTCGCGCTGGGTAAGCAAAAAATTAGGGCATAACGGTATGCAAATTGTATCAAGAACAATGGGTCTTATTTTGTGCGCAATTGCCGCACAATTTGCTATTGAAGGTATTGCCCAACTTATACCCAATTTATTTGACCCGCAATTTGTCCATTCCTTAAAATAAGATTTTAATCATAGGCGCAAAAGATTTTTTTCTTTTTAGAGAAATTATTATTTAAATATTATAATACATAAAAAACGCCCTCTATACAGATAGAAGGCGTTTTTTATTTCGTCAACTTCTAAAAAATTATTTAGAAACTGAAGTCTTTGCTATATCAATGAGTTGTTTGAAAGACACGGGGTCTTTAATTGCCATTTCGGATAACATTTTTCTGTTTAAGGTAATGTTAGCCTTGGTAAGACCATTGATAAAGTTTGAATAATTTAAACCATGTTCGCGAACTGCGGCATTGATTCTGGTTATCCAAAGGGAACGATAGGTTCCTTTTTTGTCTTTTCTGTCATTGTAAGCATGGACTAAAGACTTGTCCACCTGTTGGGTGGCCATTCTTAAGCGGCGGGATTTATCTCCGTAATAACCGCTTGCTCTGTTAAGAACTTTTTTCTTTCTTGCATGTCTTGCGACGCTAAATTTTATTCTCATTTTCTAACCACTCCAACTTATTTCATAGGAAGGTATTTTTTCAAAGTTCTACCTTCCGCAGAGTTAGGGGCAATAATTCTGGATTGCCTTCTTTCTCTTTTGATGCTGGCCTTTTCAGGGGCGAGTAAGTGCCTTCTGCCGGCCTTTCTGTTTTTATATTTACCGGCTGCGTTTACTCTGAATCTTTTTTTTGCACCGGTATGATTTTTCAATTTTGGCATATAAACTATATTCCTCTACTTTAAACTTTTGGGACAAAGGTTATTGAAATCCTGTTGCCCTGTGATTGTATTGTGCCATCGACATCGCCGACGGGTGCTAAACGCGTTTTCATATCGTTTAACATTGTCAGACCGATGTCTTTATGCTGGTTTTCGCGTCCATAGAACACCACAGACACACGGACCATATCTTTCTTCTTAAGAAATCCTTCTATTTGCTTAACCTTAACTTCAAGATCGTGGGGCGCAATACGCGATTTCATTCTTATTTCCTTTAATGAAACTGCTTTTTGTTTTTTCTTTGCGTCCTTTTCTTTTTTTCCCTGTTCGTAAACATATTTGGAGTAATCTAATATTTTACAGACAGGAGGCTGCGCCGTTGGCGAAATTTCCACCAAGTCAAGCTCTTTTTGCCGCGCATGATAGAGTGCTTCACGAAGGCTGACTATCCCTATCATTTTGCCGTCTGTGTCAACAAGACGGACCTGTTCAGCGCGGATGTGTTCGTTCTTTCTTAAAAGATCCTTACTACTTCTGTTATTGTTTATTTTCATAACTGTCCTTTTTAGGGACTATTATATTATACCAAAATTATTTTAGTTTGCCTATATATTGTTTGAAAAGGGTTCCGCGTTCCTCAAAACTCTTAAATTGGTCAAAGGAAGCACACGCCGGAGATAAAAGGCAAATTTCCCCCTTTTTGGCGTTTTTGTAGATAAATTTACAGGCACTTTGAAGATCTTTACAATCTGTCATAGGACAGATATTTTTTAATTCTTTGGCAATTTTAGCCGCCGCCGAACCGATTAAAACAAGGTGCTTGCAGTTTTTTTTGATTTCGGGGATAAGCGGCGTATAGGGCGCGCCTTTATCAAGTCCGCCCAAGATAAGCCAAATCTTCTTATCAACAGGCAAGGCTTTAAGCGCAATTAAAGTTGAATCAACATTGGTGGCTTTTGAATCATTATAGTATTTAACACCTTTTTTGGTGGCAAAATACTCTATACGATGTTCTATGGGTTTAAATTTGTTCATTGCCTTTTGAACGTTGACGGGATGAACGCCGCAGGCAAAAGCAACAAGACTGGCCGCCATAACATTTTCAATATTATGAATACCGATTAAATCTTTGGGCGGTTTTATGTGCGAGCCGGAAGCAAAAATAATTTCATCCCCGTCAAAAAAGACATCGCTTTTAATAAGTTTCTTTGGCGTGCTGGAAAAACTGAAAAGACGGCATTTTGCTTTTTTTACAAAAGAGCAACAAACTTCATCAGAACCGTTTATCACTAAAACTTGCGGTGCTTTTTGATATTTAAAAATTTTGGCTTTGGCCTCAATATACTTTTTATAAGAGCCGTGATGGTCAAGGTGATCGGGTGTGATATTTAAAATGGCAGAGGCGTGCGGGTTAAAATAAGTGCTGTCTTCCAGTTGATAACTTGAAACTTCAACAACAACTAAACTGTTTTCTTTTATCTTGCCTATTTTGCTTGCTATCGGCGTGCCGATATTGCCAAGCACATAAACTTGACGGTGCTTGCCTTCTTCTTTAGCATATTCTTTTAAAATTGAACCGAGCATTGTGGTTGTTGTGGTTTTGCCGTTTGTGCCGGTAATTGCAAAAATTTTGCAACCTTTGGGTAGATAGGAAATTGCAACTTCAAGTTCGCTGAAAACAGGTTTTTTTGCTCTTTTGATTTGTTTTAAAACTTTATTTTGCCAAGAAATACCCGGACTTTTAATAAAAAAATCATAACTTAAAATATCTTGTTTGGGGAAAAGTTTTTTATTTTCATCCCAGTAGCAAAATTTTATGCCTTTCTTTTTTAGCAAAGAACCGCAGGTAAGCCCGCTTTTACCCGCACCTAAAATTACGGCTGTTTTATTTTTGTAAAGATTGTGCTTGAACATTTTTTATTGCCTCAATTGCTTCTTCCGTATCGGAAAAATGTATTTTGCCCGTAGGTAAAATCTGGTAATCTTCGTGCCCTTTGCCCGCAATTATAATAATATCATTTTCTTTAGCCGAGGAAATTGCTTTTTGAATTGCGGCGCGGCGCGATGGCTCTAAAATAACTTTTGATTTATCACTGATTCCCTTTAAAATATCTTCAAAAATTATTTTTGGGTCTTCTTTACGGGGATTATCGTTTGTTAAAAACACAATATCACTATTTGCGGTGGCGCTTGCGCCCATCAAGGGGCGTTTTGTTCTATCACGCTGACCGCCGCAACCAAAAACGGTTATAAGACGGCCTTTTTGATAGGGTTTTAAAGTTTCATAAGCACGTAAAAGGGCTTCATTAGTATAAGCAAAATCTACAAAAACATAAAAGTTTTGCCCACAGTCAACCCTTTGCATACGGCCGGGAACGCCTTTTAAATTGTTTAGGCCTGCCAAAATTGCATCCCAAGAAATACCGCGAGCGAGCGAGCAGGCAGCAGCGCCAAGCGCATTATAAACATTATGCGCGCCGAGTAAATTTATATGCGCTTTTTTGCCGTTAATTTCAAAATCAACACCTTCAAGAGAGGGTTTTATATTGGTGGCGTGTAAATCTGCTTTTTCCTTAATGCCGTAAGTTATTATTTTAACTTTACCGTTTAGATAATTATAAAGTTTTTTGCCGTATTCATCATCAATGTTTATGACGGCGGTTTTGTTTTGTTTTGTGTTTTGCGCACTGATAAGACTATCAAAAAGTTTAACTTTGGCTGCAAAATAATTTTCAAAATTTAAGTGGAAATCTAAATGGTCTCTTTGAAGATTGGCAAAAAGTGCTATATCAAAATTTATGCCTTCGGTGCGGTGCAATTCAAGGGCGTGGGAAGAAACTTCCATAACAAGTGTGTCGCAATTTTGCTTAACGCTATAATCTATCATTTCTTCTAAAACAAGCGGCTCTGGCGTGGTGTTTGGTGCTTGGCTGATAAGTTTTCCGTTTGCTCTATAATTTATTGTGCCGAAAACCGCCGGTTTTAAGCCTGCTGCAAATAAAATACTTTCAGTTAAATAAGCGGTGCTTGTTTTGCCTTTTGTGCCGGTAAGGCCGATAACTTTTAATTTATCAGACGGATAATTATAAAATTTGCAGGCGGCACGCGCCATAGAAATTGTGATATTTTTAACTAAAATTGAAGGAATTTCTTTTAAAGATAATTTTTGCTCGCTCACAACGGCAACTGCGCCTTTTTTTATAGCATCGTTAATAAACAAATGTCCGTCAACGCTGTAACCTTTAACTGCAAAAAATACAAAACCTTTTTTTATTTTCGCGGAGTTTTGCGTAAGGCCCGTAATTTCCGTTGCGGGCAAAGAAGAATCTTCAAAGAGTTCATTTAATTTCATATACATATATGCTAACATTTATTTAATGGACTTGGAAATACTTTATAAAAAATATAACCGCTTTGAACTGATTGAACCCGACCCCTTAATGTTTGTTTATCAATATAAAAACACTGGCGATAGAGAGGTTGTTGCTTTAATTAGTGCGTGTTTTGCTTACGGCAATGTTAAACAAATAATTAAAAATTTGACGGGCATTTTTGCGGTTATGGGTGCTTCACCCCAAAAATATCTTTTTACCAAAACAAAACAAGAATTTAAGAAAGATTTTAAAAATTTTAAATACCGCTTTACGACGGAAGAAGAACTTGTTAATTTTTTGGTTGCGATAAAAACAATTTTGGAAAAAGAAAATTCTTTAGAAAATCTTTTTTACAAATTTTACACGCAAGGGAAAAAAGATTTTTTGTTTGCTTTAAATAATTTTTGTAAAGAGTTGCGCGCATACGGAAAAGTGGCAACTTTAGTGCCGGACCCAGATAAAAAAAGCGCACTAAAAAGAATAAATTTGTTTTTGCGTTGGTGCGTGCGTAAAGATAATGTTGACTGCGGTTTATGGACCAAAATACCGACGGCGTGCCTTATTGTGCCACTTGATGTTCATATGCACCGAAACGCACGCGCACTTGGCCTAACAAAACGCAATCAAACCGATATGAAAACTGCTTTAGAAATTTCCTCTTCTCTTGCCAAGTTTTGCAAAAAGGACCCGATAAAATACGATTTTTGTATTACGCGTTTTGGCATACACCCAGATTTTAAAAAGAAAAATATTAAGGAGAATTTATGAAGAAATTTCTTTCATTTCTTATATTTTTAGTTAAGACTATACTCGTCCTTTTTTTAATTGGAATAATATTATTCCTTCTATTAATTTTCGGAGTAGAAATTCATGATTTTTATTATAAACATTTTTCTACTGCTGCCAAAATAAAAGCATATCTTAAAGCAAATGATTTTGAAAAATTAAAGAAATTAAATTTAAAAGAAGGAATAAATGCTTATTACAATCATTACACTCCTCTATATTATGCCGTAGAAGCAAATAATGTAGAAGCAGTTAAATATTTTATTGAAAAAGGTGCAGATATCAATTTGCCAAGTGCAAAATGTGATACCCCAGGAAGCTTTGTCTTAGATTGTAGTTATTCTTTTTCAAATGCGGATTATTGGCGAATAGTTATAGCCTATGATAATAAAGAAATTGCAAAATTATTAAAATCTGCCGGTGCGGAATATGATATATTTTCCGCTATTATGATGCAAGATTTACCCGCTATAAAAACTCTAATAAAAAATGGGGAAAATATTAATAAAGAGATATCTAGCAGACCTCTTCCTATTAATACAGAATTTTACGAACACTTTTATCGCTACGGAATAACTCCTTTATTTTATGCAGAGCAAGTAGGAAATCCTGAAATTATTGAATTATTAAAATCCGCCGGAGCAAAATAGAAATAAATTTTTAAAAATAAAAAAGAGGAAAAAGAAAAATGAATTATATTTTTATAGCAGAAGAATTAGAAGCAAAGGAAGTAAAAATACCTAAAAAATTGGAAAATAAAGCAAAAATAATAATTACCGGTTTTGGCGAATATGCAACCTTAAGAACCATAATTAAACTATTTAAAAAAGGTGTTTTTAAAGAAGACGATAAGTTTTTTAATATCGGCTATTGCGGTGCTAATGCTTTTGATGTGGGCGAGGTCGTTTCAGTAGGTAAATCATATAGGGAAAAGCCCTCAAACTTTGCTAAAGATAAAACTTACACCCTTGATAAAAATTCAAAAGTTAAATGCTATACCTCAACTGATTTTGTTCAAGAAAGCAAACATAAAGGCATTTTTGATATGGAATTATATATTTTGGCAACGATTTTCCCAAAAATTAAATCAATTAAGATTGTTTCCGATAATTTAAACTACAAACAATATAAAAAAGTCAGTCTTAAAAAGTCTTGGCAAAAAGCAAATAAAATACTTTTTGCGCAAATAGATTAATTAACCATAAAAAAACCTTTGCTCTCTTTTTTGCTGAAAGCAAAGGTTTTTTATTGTCTTTTAAAAGTTTATTTTAAATAGTCCGAAGCGTTAATAGCACCTCTTTGGCCTGATTCTTCAATTTCATAGTAAGTGCTTTGCATTTCTTCTTTAACCAAATCTTTAAATAAACTCGTGGGGAAAATCATTACATAGTTTCTAAGTTGGGTAACGGCGGAGTTGTAAAATCTTCTTGCAGCGGCGATATGTTCTTCCACTTCGTTATAAGTTTTCATTGCTTGGGTCATAGTGGCATCTGACTTTAAAGTGGGATAATTTTCCATAGAAACTTTTAACTGACCGAGTAAGCCGTCAAGTTTTTGGTTGCAGACAAAAGCCTCTTGGCTGCCGGCAGGCGCTTGAAGGGCTTGAGTACGAAGTTCGGTAATTTTGGTGAAAATTTCCTTTTCATGCGTCATAAATTTAGCGGCAATTGTTAAAATGTTAGGAAGTAAATCATAGCGTTTTCTAAATTGAACATCTATGCTTGATTTTGCCTCCCTAACGGCATTACCACTCTTAATAACCTTGACATAACAAGAATAAAGATAAAACGTTAAAATCACTACCGCAAAAACGAAAATAACCAAAAGTGCTCCCATATAAAAACCTCCTGTATTTTTTAAAATATTATAGCATTATTTGTAAACCTTTTTACATCCCTATATCTTGGTCTAGTTTAAGGGATTCCACTATTTCCATGATATCTTTTATCTCTTGTAAAATATTGTAAAACGCTTTATAATTCTTTGAAATATAATTTAAATCGCCGCTGGGTAATTCAAACATATCTTTAGAAGTTGAAACACAGAAAAAGATATTGCCAAAATATAAGTTTTTATTAGAAAAAAGCACTTCCACATTGGAATTTTTATATTTTTTATATTTTAAAAGTCTTTCCATAAAAGAAGGTGTCAAAAGGAAGCGTGCTTCCACTTGATTTTTAGAAAACACCTGATATTCTTCACAGAAAGCGACATCTTCCAAATTAACAACTTCATCACTGGAAAGAAAATCTTTAAATTTATTTACTATAAAATTCCCTTTTTGGCGAAGAAGTATATCCGCTGTTATTTTTTTATTTATTTTTGTAGCCAAAAAGACTTTATGGGAATATTTATCCAAATCATCCGCCAAATCCATTAAAACAAAAGAAAAATCTTTATAGTTGCCCTCAATAACTTCGTCTATACTAGGAACTTTACCTAAAGAAAAAAAGGTATCTTTTAAAAGTTTACTATAAGAATAAAATGGTGAAAATTCATTATTCTTATTATCTCGCAGAGTTTCATTATAAGTAAAGCCGAGCAATTGCAAAACTTCCTTTTTTGCTATATTTTTTACTGCTTTTTTACTACTAAACTTTTTAAATATAGGCCAAATTTTAGACAAAATAAACAACATAACCACTAAAGTACCTATCAAATACGGAATAATAATAATGAGCACACTGTTATTGTTTCCGCTAGAGGGAGATGATAACATCAAAGACCCCATTACAAAATAACCGATAATCCCGTGAAGGATGTTATAAATCATAAAACCCAGAATAATGGCAATAACAGTATAAACACAACCGATTTTTTTAAAATCTCTTTTCTGCGTTTTTGGCAAGATTTCTTGAGTGAAATAATTATAAAACTCCGGTTCGGTTAAATCAAAAAGTTTTCTGTTTTTTATTGCCTTTGTTTTTGTTTCTTCTTGATTCCCTGTCTTTTGTTCTTTTTCATCTATACATCCATAAAACTTTTTGGCTTCTGCTTCTTTGTCATAGGCAAAATTTGTTTTATCAAAATTATTATTTCCCATAAAAATCTCCTACATTCCTATATCTTGATCTAGTTTAAGGGCGTCAAGGATATAGGCAATTCCCCTTATCTCTTGGCAAATTGTATAAAAATAGGAAGAATCTTCTATCCATCTTTTACCTTTAGGAATTTCAAAAAAATCTTTACCGAAAGACAAAGACAAAAACACATTTGACTTTTGACTGATACTATTATCAAAAAGAACACTTGCGGTGCAGTTATATCTTTTTTGGAAATTTAAAAGCCTTTCCATAAAAGCAGTTGTTAAAAGATAACGCGCTTCCACTTGGTCATCTGCAAAAATTTTAAAATTATCATTAAAAGCGGGGTCTTCTAAATGGACTTCTTGTTTGGAAGAAAAAGAAGATTTGGCGCCTTTACTTATAGACTTAACGACTGTTTCCCCTTTAAATTTTTTATTTATAAAATAAGATACAATTAAAAGACTTTCTGACGAAAACCTTGTATTTAACTCTAAAAGTTCAAGAGTTCTGCCTTTATAAGGAATGTCTAAACTTTCATCCGCATTGTATTTCAAAAAACTGATTGCCATTTTTTCCATTGCTTTAGAAATTTTTTCACTGATAGATTTACCGTATATATAGGCTTTATTAGCACATCTTTCTACATAAGTATATCTTGAATATTTAATATTAAAAAAGGAAAAAAATTTTTCTTTTAAAGCGTATCTATCTACTTTTTCCACCTTTGAAAGCATAAAAGGAAGAAAGATAATAGGTATCAAAAATAAAATAGCAGAAATCAAAGCGGCTCTTTTATTCTCCGTTTGCTTCTCCGTAAAAACTGCAATCCACATGAGAATATCAAAAAAGGAAAAACCACAAATAAGCAATAGGTAAACAGATGTTGCAAGATTAACGCCCGAACGCTCGTTTTTGCTGGTTTCTTGTGTAGAGATTAAAGCCGGGACAATTTTGTTATTGTAAAGTTGGCTAAACTGATAAGGATCTATATTAAAAATATCATAAAGGTCTTTTTTTGCAGAAACCTTTTCAACCCTGTTTTTTTCTTGGGTTTTTACATTTTCAATTTCATAATATTCTTTGGAAGTATCTTGCATAAAAAAATCTCTTACTTTTCTGCTTCTTGCTCTAAATTAAGGACATCAACTATCCCTAAAATTTCTTTTATCTCGGCAATAATTTTAGCCGAATTATTTGTATCTTGCCAATCGGATTCTAGCATTTCAAAAAAGTTCTTTTGCGAAATTATACAAATAAAAACATTTTCCCTATTAGAGATTTTGCTGTTTAAATAAATATCAACGGAACAATTATGTCCTTGTTTATATTTTAACAAGTTATTCATAAAAGCAGTTGTAAAAAATTTGCGCGCTTCGGGAGGATTAGCCGATTGGACTAAAAAATTATCCGCAAAAGAAAGACTATTTGAAGAAGAATTCTTTGATTTTATATAAGTTTCATCAGGGATATTTCTGTTTATTTTTGTTCTTACAAAAACACAACTGTTGGCCGCACGCCCGACGGACCTAAACTCCACAATATCAACCGGCGTATTTTTATAATTAAAAGAAATGAAATCATCCGTTCGGACATATTTTTTATAAGAAGGGTTTATTTTGGCCATAATTGCGGTTATATTATCAACTTGGGAATAAACCTCTTCAATAAGATAATACTCTATGCTTAAAGCATTAAAGAATTTTTTCTTCATATCCGCAAGTGTCGGTTTTGCAAAACATTTATAAAGAACATCATTAACCGTAGGCGCATTTTTAGATACTGTTTTTATGACTTTTGAAAAAATAAGTTGTGGCAAAACAAAAAAAGAAACGATTACAGATAGAAGGCATATAGCAAATAGCATACCGAAAAGATGTCCAAAAACAGTGTTATCTTCTTTTGAAGAATAGTGATACCCTTCCGGAAAGAAAATAGCCACTATAATACTCATACCAATAAGCAGCACAAATGCAGCGACGAAAACCATAATAAGTATTATCAGTCCTTTGTTTTTTTGAAAGAAAGAAGCATCCTCTGTCTGCTTGTATGGGGAATCGACCTCTATTACATTATTGGAAATATAGCGCGGCCCTTTGGAAAGAGATTCGTAAGTTTGGTTTTTTATACCGGTAAAATCTACCTCTTTATAAGGGCAAACGATAGAAGAACCGGAATATTTCCTATACTGACTATGCTCCTTTGTTTGTTTTTTAATATCTATTATTTCATAATTTTCGGGGGTATTGGACATAGTTTATTTATCCTCTTTGTTAATTAAAGATAAGAACTCTTGTTCGGTTAAAATTTTTATGCCAAGTTCGCGCGCTTTGGCAAGTTTGCTGCCCGCATCCGCGCCTGCTACAACCGCATAGGTTTTGCTTGATACGCTTGAGGAAACTTTTGCACCGTTTTGTTTGGCTAAATCTTGCGCTTGAGTGCGTGTTAAAGTTTGGAGTTCGCCCGTAAAAACAAAAGTTTTGCCCTCTAAAATTGCACTTTTGTTTGCTTCGGGTGCTTTTAAAACAAGACCTGCTCTGTTCAGATTTTCCAAATCTTTTAAGACTTTGGGTGTCTTAAAAAAGTTAAAAATGCTTGTTGCAACAATCGGGCCGACATCACTGATTTTTTGTAAATCTTCCAAAGTTGCGTTTTTTAAATTTTCTATATTTTGGAAATGACGCGCCAAAATTTCCGCCGTTTTTGAGCCGACATGCCGAATACCCAAAGCAAAAATAAATTTATCAAGTGCGGCGTTTTTGCTTTTTTCTATGGCGTTTAAAAGATTATCCGTCTTTTTACTGCCAAATAAATCTAAAGGCATTAAATCAAAAATTGTAAGAGAATAAATATCGCTATAACTTGTTATTCTTTTATTATCGACAAGTTGATTGATTACGCTTGTGCCAAAGCCTTCTATATCCATAGCATCACGACTGACAAAATGCTCAAGTGAGCCTTTAATTTGTGCTGGACAAGCAGGGTTAGGGCAGCGGTAGGCAACGGCTTCTTCATCTCTGTAAACAGGACTTCCACAGACGGGACAAACAGTCGGAATAATATCTTTTGCCGTGTTGGCGTTTGATACGACTTTAACAACTTTGGGTATAACCTCGCCCGCGCGTTCAATAATAACTTCGCTACCGACTTGAACGCCAAGCCTTTTAATTTCATCAAAATTATGCAGAGTAGCCGAAGAAATTATAACGCCCGCACACGGCACCGGTTCAAGCGAAGCAACAGGCGTAATAATACCTGTTCTACCTACTGAAAAAATAATTTCTTTAACTTTTGTTTTAACTTGCTCGGCAGGATATTTAAAGGCAACGGCCCAACGTGGGCTTTTTGCTGTTTGCCCGAGTTCGGCTTGATATTTAAAATCATTTATTTTAACGACAAGCCCATCTGCATCAAAAGGAAGTTTTTTTAGATCTTCTTTAAAATCGTCGTAAAATTTTATTACTTGGTTGATATTGTTAAAAGTGTGTCTGACGGGCGAAACCTGAAAACCGAAGTCTTGGCACTGTTCAATAAAACCGCTGAAAGAAGAAACATCTTTTATGCCCGAGCCGTAAGAATGGGCAAAAAATCTTAAAGGGCGGCTTTTTGTAATAAGAGGGTCTTTTTGACGGATAGAACCTGCCGCCGCGTTTCTTGCATTGGCAAAGGGCGGTAAATCTTTATCTAATTGACTTTCGTTTAAAGCGGCAAAATCTTTTTTATCTAAAAAAACTTCCCCCCTAATTTCCAAAACACCTTGAGGTTTGTTTTTGAGTTCAAGCGGTATATCTTTTATGTTTTTTAAGTTTTGGGTAATATCTTCGCCGATTTTACCATCGCCGCGTGTTGCGCCTTGCACTAAAATTCCGTCTTGATATTTTAAGGAACAGGAAACACCGTCAATTTTACTTTCAACAACCATTTCAAAATCATCACGCCCTAGTGCTTTAGCCGAGCGCGCATGCCAAGCCAAAATATCATCGGCATTATAACTGTTATCAAGAGAGAGCATCGGCGTTAAATGCTGAACCGGTTCAAAAGAAGAAGAAGCAACCCCGCCTATTTTTTGTGTCGGACTGAAAGCAGAAACGCCGAGTTCTTTTTCTAACTCTTTTAGACGGACATAAAGCATATCATAATCATAATCGGAAATTTCGGGCGAGTCTAAATTATAGTAGCGGTTATTATGATATTCTATTTGCTTTTTTAGTTGCTCTAGTTCTTTTTTTTTATCCATTGCGTTTAGTTTTTATTTTATCCAAAATACCGTTTAAGAACTTGCCGGAATTTTCGGTAGAATATTTTTTGGCAAGTTCAACCGATTCATCAATAATTGCGGCAATGGGGGTTTTATCGGGACTGAAAACAATTTCGTATGTTGCCATACGCAAAAGGGCTTTATCCACGCAGGACATTCTTTCAAGCGACCAGTTTTTTGAAAATTCGGAAATTATTTTATCAATTTCCTTTGCGTTTTTATTGACGCCTTGCACAATATCTTTACAAAAAGCAAAGTGTTGGGCATCTAAATTTTCAAAAAAACTGTTAACGAACATCACGGCATCATTATTGGTTAATTTGCCGGTTTCGCTGTAATATAAAGTCTGTAAGGCATATTCTCTGGCTAATCTTCTTGAACTCATATAGAAACCTCTCACTTATTTTAACATATTAAAAATCTGTCTCGCATAGTCGGTCAAAGTTGGATCGCGCGCACCCATAACCAAAATAACATCACCGGGTTTTGCGCTGGCGGCAATATCTTTTGCGGTGTCATCTCTGCCGCTTAAGAAACTGACCGGTGTGCCTTTGTGCTTAAGCCCTTCATAAATAAGTTTACTTGAAACATTAGGCGGAATTGTGCCGCCGGCATAATAAATTTCGCCAAGCCACAAGTGGTCTTGCTCTTTGATATTTGCGCTGAACTCATCAATAAATTCTTTAAGTAAAAGTTGAACGCTTGTAAAAGCGTGCGGTTGGAAAAACGCTAAAACTCTTTTACCGCGCAAATGTGCCGCCTTTAAGGTCGCGGCAAGTTTATGGGGATTATGGGCAAAATCATCAATAACTTCAATTTTATTTTTTGTGCCGATAGAGTTAAATCTGCGCCAAACACCCTTAAAATTTTCAAGGGCCTTTGAACAATCTTCCAAAGAAACACCTTCCTGACGGGCGGCGGCTATTGCTCCAAGAGCGTCTTTTATATAATGCTCTCCCGGTAAATTGATTTTGAAAGGAACACCGTCAACTTCAAAAGTGGAACAAAAACCGTCCATTTTGATATTTGTTGCGTCGTTTAAAGAAAATGTTAAAGCACCTTTGCCGATTTCTTCCAAATCCGCTTGGTCACTGTTGTAAATAAATTTATCACAGTTAATTCTGAATTTTTTAAAGAAACCTTTTAAGGTGTCAAGTTCTTTATGGTCTTTGGCAAGGTTAAGCATTAAGCCGATTTTTGGGTGATAATTAACAAGTGTTCCATCGGATTCGTCGGCTTCAATAACAAGGATATCGCTTTTGCCTTTGTAGACATTACCGAAATAACCTTCGTTTTGTAAAGAAAGTAAAAAGCCGCCTGTAATTAAAGAGGGCTCTTTGCCGGCCTGACGTAAAATTTCAAAAAGCATAGCCGTGGTTGTGCTTTTGCCGCTTGTGCCGGAAACCGCAATTGTGTGATGTTCTTTGACATGTTTTGCCAAAAGTTCGGAGCGGTGTAAAACCGGTATGCCGTATTCTTTGGCTTTTTTGATTTCTATATTATCTGGTTCTATGGCCGAAGTTAAAATAACCGCGTACGTATCAGGCGTAATTGCGCTGCCGTTTTGCGGAAAAACTTTTACGCCGAGTTTAATTAAGGCCTGCCAAATAGGCAGTTTTGTAAAACCGTTATTTATTAAGCGGTCCGAACCGCTTACTTCATCACCGTTCATAGCGTGAAGTTGGGCAAGAGCACTCATACCGACTCCGCCGATACCTACAAAATGTATTTTCATTTTACAAAATTCTCCATTGTATAAAATCCGCCTTTTTGACCTACAAGCCACCTTGCAATTTTAACTGCGGAAGAGGCAAATAAGTTGCGGTCTAAAGCCTTATGTTTAAGAATAATTTCTTCATCACCGACAGAAGAAGTTATTTTTAAAATATGCGTTCCGGGCAACTCGCCTTTGCGCAAAAAAGTGATTTTTTCCTGCGGAAAATCTATTAAAGAAGCCAACGCTTTGGCGGTTCCGCTGGGGGCGTCTTTTTTTTGTGCGTGATGTTCTTCGTGCATAGCAAGAGTATAACCCTGAAATTTCTGCGCCGCTTCTTTTAAAATCTGCCCGAAAAGATAAACACCTATACTGACATTTGCCGAGTAAAAAACCGGTATTTCTTTTTCCTGTTTTAAAGCATCAATAAACCCTTGAGAGAGATTTGTCGTTCCGCATAAAAAAGCGGCTTTATTTTGTTTGGCAATCTGAAAGGCTTCTTTTGAACCTTCGGGCAAACTGAAATCAATTACAATATCAAAATGTTCACCTTTTTCAAAAACGCCTTTATCTTTTCTGCCGACGATTTGCATATCTTCGTAAAGAGCAATATTTTTGGCAATTAATTGCCCCATTTTACCGCTTGCTCCGTTTAAGAAAACTTTTATCATAAAAATTTCTCCATTAAAAAGCCGACTATTTGACGACCGTTCATCGCCGCACCTTTTAAAAGATTATCAAAAGTTATCCAAAAATGGATATAATTTTTGTCTTCGGGATCTAATCTTAAACGACTGACAAAAACTTCTTCTTTGCCGGCGACTTCTTTTGGTGTGTGGATTTGTCCGTCGTAAATAAGCCCTTTTTGCGTTGCAAATAAAGAAGGTATTTCCTTTAAATCAATCTCTTCTTTTGTGCGAAGTGAGACGCATAAACTGTGTGAAACCTCCACCGGTACTCTAACACAGTGACTGCGTACTTTTATTGTGGGAAGTTCCAAAATCTTACGCGTTTCGTTTAGACCTTTAAGTTCTTCACTGGTCCACAAATTTTCTTTAATAGAACCGATTTGCGGGACACAGTTTGCCTGATATAAAGAATCGGGGTTTTTAAAATCTTCCAAAAGTTTTTTGCCACCCCCGCTAATTGCTTGATAAGAAGAAAAGAAAACTTCTTCAAGAGTATATTTTTTCTTCAAAGGATTAAGCGCCATTACAAGACCTGTCGTCGTACAATTAGGGCTTGCGATAAGTTGCGTTTGCGCGGTTATGGCGTGAGAGTTGATTTCCGGTATAACTAAAGGAACATTTGGATATTGGCGAAATTTTGCCGACATATCCACAATAAATTTTGTTTTATCTTTTAAAACTTGCGCAAGATTAAAACTGATTTCATCATCTGTGCAAAGTATTGCTATATCGCTTTTAACCGGTTCATCTTTACTGCCGATTCTTAAAAGTTCATAAGGTTCTTTTAAGTGTTTTAATTGTTCTTCCATCAAACGACCGACAAGGCCGTTTATTCCGTAAATTGCTATTTTAATCATTTTATTATCGTGCCTGCCACACCTGTTTTATAATAAATTATTCTGATTTCAATGCCCTTTTCTTTGGCTAAAGTTATTGCGTCCGGGTGTAAAACATTTGCGCCTTCAAGGGCAAGTTTATACATAACATCAAAATCTAAAAGATTTAATTTGCGTGCGTCTTTATTTTTGTTGGGATCTTTATCGTAAACGCCGTCAACATCTTTAATCATTTCAACGTGGTCTGCGCCTAAAAACGAAGCGATAAACACGGCAGAAACATCAGAGCCGCCTCTTTTTAAAGTGGTAATTTCTTTGTTTTGTCCTATACCCTGAAAACCTGCGATTATAGGGATATGCCCTTGTTCAAGTTCGCGTTTAAGACGGTCGCTCTTAATTTCCACAATTTGCGCACCTGCGTGGGTGGATGTTGTTATAAGCCCGATTTGCGAACCTGTTAAAGAAACGGAAGGCAAGGCGGCCTCGTTTAAAGCGATAGATAAAAGAGCGACGCTGATTCTTTCGCCTGTCGTAATAAGCATATCGAGTTCGCGCTTATTTGGATCCGGACTTAAAGAATAAGCATTATCTAAAAGAATATCGGTAAAATTACCGTTGGCTGAAGCCACAATAACAGGTAAAAAACCTTCCTGCCAGCGTTGCTTGATAAGATTAACGGCAAGTAAAATTTTTTCTTTATTGGCGAGAGTGTTTCCGCCGAATTTTAAAACACAAATTTGTTTTTTCATAAAAGTATATCCTTTGAAGATTGTTCGTAAATATGTTTTAAGAAAATTTTGTTATCATCACTGATAGTACCAAGAGGCAAACGAACTTCATCATTTGCAAGGCCCATTAGAGATAAAAGATATTTTGCGCAAGTCGGATTGACTTCGGCATAATTTGCTTTTATTAAAGAATATCCTTGAGAGAAAAAAGACATCGCTTCTTGTGTTTTACCTTCGGTAAACAAATTATACACCTTAACAAAAAGTGGAGCCATAGTATTTGCCGCCGCACTAATAATCGCACGGGAACCAAGCCCTAAAAAGACCGGCCATAAATCGTCATTACCGCAAATATACTCAAGACGTTTAGGAGTAAATTTAACACTCATTTCGACCAAATGCGTAATATCATAGCAAGATTCTTTTACCGCCGTAATTTGCGGAACATTATTTAAGAGTTCTTCAAAAAACTTAATTGAAAGTTTTTGCCCCGTTCTGCCGGGGATATGATATAAAACTATCGGTTTATTAAATTGGGAAGCAAGAGTATAATGCGCTATCATACCGCTTAAATTAGGTTTATTATAATAGGGAGTAACAATTAAAAGTCCGTCGGGATTATATTTGCAGGCGACTTCGCTGTTTTTAAGCATCACTTGTGTATTATTTGCGCCTGTGCCGATAATAACTTTTGCCTTTTTATTAATTCTTTCCGTGCAAAACTTTATTATTTCTTCTTTTTCCTGCTCATTTAGGGCAGGGGTTTCCGCCGTAGTGCCAAGCACAACAAAACCACTGACACCTGCGATAATTTGTTTTTCAATTAAACCTTCTAAAGCGTGGAAATCTATTTTGTTATCTTTAAAGGGCGTAATAAGCGCCGTAAAAACACCTTTGAACATAGACACCTCCCAATACCTACAAGATAATTGTATCATTTATTGATATAATTAAGATAGGAGGATTTTTATGCAAGATTTTAATAACCAAAATAATCAAGATAATCAAGAGAACCAAAACAATCCGGAATCTATTGAACAAAACCCCACTGCACGCCCCTTTGAACAACCTATACCGGAACCTTTTTCCGCACAGACTGCTCCTGTTTGCGAAAAGAAAATTGCTTTTAAAAGCAATTTGTTTACAAACACTTTAATTACCTTTTTAATTTGTGTTTTCAGTCTTTCTTTTATAAGTGCGGCTTTTATAATCTTTAGACCTACAACAAAAGCAGAACCTGAACAGGAAAACAAAACGGGAATAGTTTCTTCTTTCACAAAAGGTTTTAAAGACGGCGTAAAAAGCGGTCAAAGCGCAACTGCTTTAATAAAAATACGCGGAGTTATACAAGAATCGCAAAACTCTAGTTCTTGGAATGCCAGCCAAAATGCCAGCGTAATTGCCGCAAGAATAAGAGAATTGGCAGAACAAAAAAATGTTCACTCTCTTTTACTTGATATAAACTCACCGGGCGGAACGGTTGCTTCCGTTCAGGATATTTATAACGCTATTTTATATTTTAAAGGAAAAGGAAAACCTGTTGTCGCTTTGTTTAGAGATGTTTCCGCAAGCGGCGGATATTATATCGCGACAGCGGCAGATAAAATTGTTGCTCAACCCGGCACTATTACCGGCTCTATCGGTGTAATAATGCAAGGTATGAATATAGCACCTTTGCTTGATAGATTCGGTATTACCGTAAAACCCATAAAATCCGCAAAGCATAAAGATATCGGTTCGCCTTATAGAGAAATGACCGAAGAAGAACAACAACTTTTACAGGATATGATAAACGACACCTATATGCAATTTTTTAATGCGGTAAAAAACTCCCGCAAAAATATACCGGAAGAAAAGTTGCGCCTTTACGCCGACGGCCGCGTTTGGACCGGCAGTCAAGCAAAAGCGCTTGGATTTGTTGATGAACTAGGCGGTACGGAAAAAGCAAAAGAAGTGCTTGAACAATTAACCGGTGAAAAAGATATAAAAATAAAAAATATCGGTTCAAATACCATATCGGAATTAGGTTCTATTTTTAGTTCTGCTCAGAGCAAATTAAGTACAAAAATAGAAGATATTTCCACACCGAAAGTTTCTTATTTATGGACTTACTAATATGAAAACATTTTTTGATCAATTAGCCCAAAATCCAAAAGAGTGCTTAATAAAAGTTGCCCAAGAACAGAAATTTTCCTATGGTTTTTTGGGTTATGCATTAGGCGTTATAAGTGTTTATTTCGCAATAAAACTAAACTCCGCAGAACCGACTTCCATAGGCAATTTTATTGCTACTTTTATTTTTTGGTTTATAGTAAATATCATTGCTAATTTTATTTTAGCGGCACTAACAAATTTATGTTTGGAATTTATCGGTTGTAAAAGTAAAGCGTCAGGTATATTTATATTGCTGGGTCTTTCCCAAATAGTTTTGACTTTGCTTGTACCGTGCTTTCTTATGAAGCAGGCTTTTGCGCAACTAGTCTTGTTTACGCCATTGTTTTTACTTGCTATACTGTTCTTGCAAATATATACCGTTTTATCGGCAATGAAGCAAACTTTTGAAACCTCAAAAGCCGTTTCTCTTTTTGCTTTTATGTTTTCTATTGCTTTACCTTTTATAGCGAGTTTCGGTTTTACTATCTTTTTGATAAGTTTTATTGCTACTTTAGTTCATTAGAAAGTTCTTTTGTGATAGACAAAATATGCTCTTTAAGTAAGGGTTGTTTTTGTAACATAAGAGGCAGTAATTTAAGACGAATCCAATTGCGTAAGTAAATATCTTCTCGGTTCGTTTCGTCTTCTACATTTTTCAAATCATATTGCTTTAAATATTTTTTTATCTGTTCACGCGTTATACATAAAAACGGTCGGATAATTTGCCTTTTGCCGGCCTTACGCATAACGGGAATACCGCATAAACCTTTGGCTTTAGTGCCACGCAAAATATTTAAAAAGAAAGTTTCGGCATTATCATCTGCGTGATGCGCAAGAGCAATTTTAGAACAATTAAATTTTTTTGCTGCATCTTCAAATGCTTTATAACGCAAAGTTCTTGCGGCGTGTTCAAGACTCTTTTTTTCTTTTTTGGCAAGAGTTTTGACATTAACTTTTTTAACAAAACACTCTACTCCTAAAGATTTGGCATAATCTTTAGCAAAAATGGCATCCTGTTTAGAATTTGCTCTTAACTGATGGTCTACATGGCAGGCATAAACAAAAAACTGCTGTTTTTTGGCAAGTTGGCAAACAAAATGAAGCAGAGCGACAGAATCTGCTCCGCCTGATAAGCCAACTAGAATTTTATCTTTTGGTTTAAAAAATTTATTTTCTTTGGCAAAATTTATTAAAGTTTGCCATATCGTCGCTTGAAATTTTGGGTCTTTCATATTACTTTTTATTTTAGTAGAATATTAAAAGATTAGCAAGGGGAAATATATTATGAAAAAACGCATATTAGTAATTGAAGATGATATAGATATAGTAGAGTTACTTAACATTCTATTAACAAAAGCCGGCTACGAGGTTACTGTTTGCGAAAACGGACGTGATGCTTTAGCCGCTATAAAACAAATAAGGCCACACCTTATTATGCTTGATTTAATGTTACCCGGTATGGACGGAAAAAGCATTGTTGAGGCTATGGAAAAAGACGAAGAAATAAATACTACACCGGTGCTTGTTCTTTCCGCCTTAGAAGCAGCAGGACACATGTTTACGGGTAAACCGATGATAAAAGGTGTTTGTTTTAAACCTTTCAGCCCTAAGGCCTTACTTGAAAAAGTAAAACAAATTATGGGTGATTAATTAGTTTTTATAAAAAGATAAAACGCTCCGTTATAAAACGGAGCGTTTTTTATTTAGAAAGTTGCCATTCTATATATTTTTCAGCAAAATATTTAAGAAAAGTTTCCCTGAAAGCAAGGATATCCGCTTCCTTCTTTATTAAGTCTTTGACGGTTACGGCATTTAAATTTTTATCAACTTTATTATTCAAATTAACACCGACACCAACAATAAGCCACTCAAGTTTATCACTGGAAACGGCACTTTCAATTAAAACTCCGCAGATTTTTTTATTACCGTTTTCCGTCCTAACTAAAACATCATTAGGTAGTTTAATAAAAGTGTTTAAGTTATACATATCTTCTAAAGCAAGGGCAGCGGCTTGGCCGGTTTTTATGCTTAAATCCGCAATAGAAGAAGTAGTTTTTGTCGGTTTTAAAAGCAAACTTAAATAAAAACCGCCTTTATTACTTTGCCATGTATGTTCAAAGCGTCCGCGTCCTGCCGTTTGAGTTTGGGCACATAAAGCGATATTCCCTGACAAATTGCCTTTTTTGGCTAATTCTTTTGCTAAATCTTGGGTTGAAGAAACTTCTTCAAGTTCAATTATTTGGGTAAGTTCAAAATTGAAATTCATTTTCTTTTTCCTTTTTTTGTTTTTTTGTTTTGGACCATCATATCTTTAAGTTCAAAAAGTTTATCTCTTAAAGTAGCGGCGAGTTCAAAGTTAAGATTATCGGCTGCTTCTCTCATTTGATTTTCTAAATCTTTAATAAACATCGGCAGGTTTTTGGCACTTGGCAAGGACTCTTCCACACTATGAATAGCATTTAAGGCACTGCCTTTTGAAATTTCTTCAAACTCGGCCATTTTTATTTGTGTTTTTTGTATTGTGCGTGGGGTTATATTATGCTCTTTATTATATTGCTGTTGTAAAGTGCGTCTGCGGTCCATTTCCAAAAGGGCCTGCTTCATTGAGGGTGTGGTGCGCTGGGCGTATAAAACAACTTCCCCCTCTACATTTCTAGCGGCACGACCTGCTATCTGAATAAGAGTTGTTTGATTTCTCAAAAAGCCTTCATTATCGGCTTCTAAAATAGCAACTAAACCGACTTGCGGGATATCAAGACCTTCCCTTAAAAGATTTATACCGACAAGAACATCAAATTCTCCAGCGGAAAACTGCCTTAAAATTTCTATTCTGTCTAGGGCTTCAATACTGCTGTGTAAATAGCGCGCTTTAACACCTTTTTCAAGTAAGAAACTTGATAAATCTTCTGCCGTTTTTTTGGTCAAAGCAAGAACTAAACTGCGTTGTTTGACGGCGGTTTTTGCTTTTATACGCTTGAGTAAATCTTCAATTTGTCCTTCTGCTTTTAAAACTGTTACAGGAGGGTCAACAAGACCTGTCGGACGGATAATTTGTTCAACGATATTATTTTTGCTTACGCTTAACTCATAAGGACCTGGAGTAGCCGACACAAAAACAACATTGGGGATAAGACTTTCCCACTCTTCAAATTTTAAAGGGCGGTTATCTAGCGCGCTAGGTAAGCGAAAACCAAAGTCTACAAGCATTTGTTTGCGCGCTCTATCGCCGTTAAACATACCCCTGATTTGCGGAATAGCAACGTGTGATTCATCAACAAAAACGGTAAAATCTTTATAACTTCTAAAATAATCTAAAAGACAATTCGGGCGGCTGCCCGCTTCGCGTAGTTCCAGTTGACGCGAATAGTTTTCTATACCGCTACAAAAGCCGGTTTGCTCTAAAAGTTCAAGATCATAATTTGTGCGTTGCTTGATTCTTTGCGCTTCAACAAGTTTGTTTTGAGAAAGAAAAAATTGCTCTTGTTTGCGCGCTTCCTGCCGGATACTTTCAAGTGCAATTTGAAGTTTATCATCTTCCGAAACAAATTGCTTTGCAGGTGAAAGCCAAACATCTTTTAACTCGTTTACTATTTGGCCTGTAATAGCGTGAATTTCGCTTAAAGATTTAATGGTATTATTTTCTATTTCCACTCTAAGAGCAGTTTGGCTATAAGGCGGAAAGATATCTATACAAGCACCGCGCAAGCGAAAAGTGCCTGGGATAAACTCCATTTCACTTCTTTCATATAAAATTTTAATTAAATGTTTGGTTAGTACGGTGCGGTTTAGACTCGCGCCTTTTTGAAGGAAAATTCTTAATTTTTCAAAACTTTCCGGCGAACCGATATTGTAAATTGAAGAAACAGACGCAACAACAATAGTATCTTTTCTGGTTAGTAAAGAGTGGGTTGCTTTAAGACGGAGTTTTTCAATATTATCATTGATAGAGGCGTCTTTTTCTATATAAGAATCTGTTTGGGGAATATAGGCTTCCGGCTGATAATAATCATAGTAAGAAATAAAATATTCTACCGCGTTTTCCGGAAAGAATTGCTTAAACTCGCCGTAAAGTTGCGCCGCTAAAACTTTGTTTGGCGACATTATTAAAACAGGTCTATCAAGTTTTTCTATTACGCCTGCCATAGTAAAAGTTTTGCCCGAACCTGTTACACCGAGCAAAGTTTGTTGTTTTACACCGTTTAAGATGTTTTGAGAGATTTGCTCTATTGCTTTTGGCTGGTCGGCCGCTGCCTTAAAGGGCGAAACTAACTTAAATATTCCCATATATAAATTATATAAAAACAAAAAACCCTTTTCTTTGTGAAAAGGGTTTTTAAATGGAGCGGGCGAAGAGAATCGAACTCTCGTCTCAACCTTGGCAAGGTCGCGTTCTACCATTGAACCACGCCCGCAAAATCTGTATATATTTATTATAACAAATTTTTAAAACTTTGCCAAATTTACTTATTTAGTTTAATTAAGGGCAACTTGTGCGGCCTGCTTAGTAGGGCCGAAATTAAGCAGAAGATTGCGCAAGTTTTCGTTTTCAGACAAAGATTTTAAATCTTCGTTTATACCTATCAACCTTTTTACTTCTGAAGGATTATTTAAAAAGTATTGACCGGTGGGACTTTCCAAAACATTGGCCATTAATTTGCTGCCGGCAAGAACATTTAAAGTTTCCGGACTTGAAAGCGCTTCCCGCATTGCTGGATGATTAATAAATTCGGAAATTTCGGGTGCCTGTTTTTCAACCATACGAACTAAAATATCCGGCTTATTAACGAGAAGTGAAGTTGTTTCCCTTCCGAAAAAGGACTCAATGATAGTATCATCGTTAAAAACAACATCTAAAACTTGCGGAGTCTTGGTATTAGTGCGAACGGTATTAAGCAAACTGTAAGGCGTTCTGCCTACTTGACGGAACTGATCCTGAGTCAAATTGGCGACATTGTTTATAGAAACCCTGATAACAGCATTACCGGTATTACCATATTGAACACTTTGGTAACCTTCTCCCACTAAAGTACCTTGTTCAATAGGTAAATAATTAACTCTTTCAGAAGGTTTTTCTTCTTTATCGGAGATAAAAGACTCTTTTTGTTCCGGCGTGATGGCTTTTGATAAATCACTCCTGTTTTTAATAAACAAACTGACAGGATAGGCAATTACCATAGCCATAAAAATTAAAATTAAAATGTTTATAAAATTATTTGATGTTTCTTTGCTCATAAGACTATTTTAGCATAAAATGATATCATATCTTTAGATATTTTTATTGGGGGAGTTATGAAAAGAAATATATACTATTACGATACAGATTGTGGCGGAGTCGTATACCACGCAAATTATTTGAGGTTTTTTGAAGAAGCAAGAACCGAAGAACTTGAAAAAATGGGTTTGACCGTAAAAAAACTAATGGAAGATAATTGCTATTTTGTTGTTAATCATCAAGAAATTTTTTACCGCGCACCCGCTATGTATGGGGATGTGATTGATGTGCAGGCCTACCCTATTGAAATGAGCCCCGTTAGACTTGTTTATGAATATCAGATTTTTAATCAAGACGGAAAACTTTTAACGGAAGGGACAACCTCGCTTGCCTGCGTGAGTAAAGAAGGCCGCCTTGGCAAATGGCCGCAATATTTTAGAGATATTGTTAAACTTGAGCCAAGCAGAATAAAAAGACCTATAAGGAAATAATTTCTTTTACAAATAAAAACGCGCTCTTTTTTATAGAGCGCGTTTTTTGTTTTAGAAAGTTTCTTTTTATTTGCGTGTGTGCTCGTCTTCAACAAAACCGCAACGGGTACAATGTCCATATTCGGAAGGGTCTATCTGCGGAAACCATTCTTCAAGTTCTTCTTGGCTCATAACAAAATCTGTTTGAGTTTTATTTGTATCCTCTTGTTTTTGAGTATTTGCGCAAGCACAAAAAACAAAACTTAATAAAAATAAAACAAGTAATTTTTTCATAAAATTTTCTATTTATTTCTTACGTTTGTTGTTTTTAACTTTAAGCATCAAAATGGCTTTTTTAAGTTCAATTTCGGCTAGTTCCATATCAATATCAGCACCTTTGGCCGACAAAGAGGCCTTGGCTTGTTCTACTTTTTGTTTAGCGGTTTCTTCGTCAACTTCACGGGCTAAGGCGATATCTTCGGCAAAGACGGAAACTTCGTCTTTGGCAATTTCGGCTAGTCCGCCCATAAGGGCAAAAACTTCTTCTTTACCGTCAACCGTGTAGCGAAGTTCCCCGAAATTTAAAGTTGCAACATAAGGTTTATGACCGGGCAAAACACCGAGTTCCCCCTCGTAGGCGGGCAAGACGACAAAATCAACCTCTTTATCTAAAACAGGTTTCTGCGGAGTGGTAATTTGTAAACGAAGTTTTTTATTTGTTTTCATCTTTTTGCTGCATCTTTTCGTAATTCTTTAAGACATCTTCTATGCCGCCGCAATTGAAGAAGGCCTGCTCCGGAATATGGTCATATTCGCCGGCGATAATGCCTTTGAAACTTTTAATTGTATCTTCAATTTTGACATATTTGCCGGGAACACCGGTAAACTTTTCCGCCACAAAAAACGGCTGGGATAAAAACTTTTGTATGCGTCTTGCGCGGGCAACGGTTGTTTTATCTTCGTCGCTTAACTCATCCATACCGAGTATGGCGATAATATCCTGTAAATCTTTATACTTTTGTAAAATTCTGCGGACATCTTGGGCAACCTGATAATGCTCTTCGCCTAAAACTCTGGCGTCTAAAATACGGGAAGTTGAATCAAGTGGGTCAACAGCCGGATAAATACCAAGACTTGCTAACTGACGGGATAAAACGGTTGTTGCGTCAAGGTGTGTAAATGTGGAAGCAACACCGGGGTCCGTTAAATCGTCAGCAGGGACATAAACCGCCTGAATAGAAGTGATAGAACCTTTTTTAGTAGAAGTAATCCTTTCTTGCAAAGCGCCGATTTCGGTATTTAAAGTAGGTTGATAACCGACGGCTGAAGGCATACGTCCTAGCAAAGCGGAAACTTCGGAATTAGCAAGGACATAACGGAAAATATTATCCAAGAATAAAAGAACATCTTGACCTTTTCTATCTCTGAAATACTCTGCCTGTGTTAAAGCCGTTAAAGCGACTTGCGCTCTTGCGCCGGGCGGCTCGTTCATTTGACCGTAAACAAGAACGGTTTTATCAAGAACGGTTGAACCGTCGGCAAGTTTACTTTCCTGCATTTCAAGCCAAAGGTCATTACCTTCGCGGCTTCTCTCGCCGACCCCGCCGAAAACGGAACTGCCGTGATGTTGACGCGCGACATTGTTAATAAGTTCCATAATAATAACGGTTTTGCCGACACCAGCACCGCCAAAAAGACCGACTTTTCCCCCTTTCATATAAGGGGCAATTAAATCTATAACTTTTATACCCGTTTCAAAAATTTCAGGTGTAGTTTTTTGGTCCTCTAACAAAGGTGGCGGAGTGTGAATTGAGGCATATTCTTTTGTTTCAATAGGGCCTCTGTGATCTTGTGGCTGGCCAAGAACATTTATTAAACGACCGAGACAGGCCTCACCTACGGGTACTTTTAAAGCAGCACCAGTATCTACCACCTGTGCGCCACGGGCAAGACCGTCCGTCGGTCCTAAAGCGATAGCACGCACAATATTATCTCCAAGTTGTTGGGCAACTTCGGCTACTAAAACATCTTTTTCGTTCAGTTTAATTTCCAGAGCATTGTTTATAAGCGGTAAATCCTTTTCAAATTGGACATCAACCGCCGGACCTATAATCTGTACTACTTTGCCTATATTCATAAAAATAACCTCAATTTAACGCATTTGCGCCGCTGACAATTTCCGTTAGTTCATTGGTAATTGTCGCTTGGCGGACTTTGTTTAATTTAACACTTAAATTATCTACAATTTCCCCCGCGTTTTTGCTGGCACTTTCCATAGCGTTCATTCTGGCGGCAAGTTCCGCTGCCTGACTTTCCAAAAGAACACTATATAAAGTTGCGCCTAAATAACGAGGAATTAAAACTAAAAAAACTGCTAACATACTTGGCTCAAAAGTAATATCGGAAAGATCTTTATCTCCTTCAATTTCGTCAAAATCAAAAGGGAGAAAATCTTTGCTGACTAATTTCTGGCTTGCCATTGACTTAAAATCATTGTAAATAAGATGCACGGTAGAAATATTATATTTTGTGCCTGCCTGTAAAATTGCATCTTTAATCATAGTAGCGTGAGCATAAGAGGCCTTCGGAAAAATACCGATAAGTTCACCGATAATATGTAAACGCGGTATTTTAAGACGCTTTAAAAAATCACGCCCTTTTTTGCCGATAATAAAAATATATTTTTCTTTTTCCTCGTTTGCTCTTAACCACTTTAAAGTTTCCCTTAAAACATTGGCATTGAAAGAGCCGCAAAGCCCTTTATCTGCCGTGATTAAAATAAGCATAACACTGTTTTTAGCGGTATCTGTATTATCAAAAAAACGGTAAGCGGAATTTTTGCGAAGTTCGCTATCCGGTGCTTGAATATCTTTTCTAAGACTATCAATCATTTCCGCCATTTTGTGTGCAAAAGGACGCCCGTCAAGCATCATCTGCTGGGCTTTGCGGATACGGGCAGAAGATATCATCTTCATCGTCAGCATAATTTGCTGCGTTGCTTTGGTTGATTTTATCTCCTGCCTAATATCGCGTAAAGATTCCATTTATTTGTTCCTTGCCTCTAAAACTTTGACATAATCTTGTATACCGAGTTCAAGAGTCCAATCGGGAGTATAGCCGATTTTTTCTTTACTTAAAGCGATATCGGCTTCGGTTTTTAATTGATAAAAAGAATAAGGATTATCAATATATTCCGCCGGTAAAGTTGTTTTTAATTCTGCGTTTAAGCATTTAACAATATCATTGAAACTTCTTGCAATACCTGTGCCGGCATTAACAACGCAACTGTCTTTTGCCGTCAAAGCACACATGTTTGCCTTAATAATATCTTTGATATAAACGAAATCTCTTTGTTGTTCGCCCATTTTGAAAATTTTGGGGTTATGCCCTTTTTTCATTTGATTATAAAGTTGATAAATCATACTTGAAGTTTTGCCTTTATAATATTCACCGGGACCATAAACATTAAAATAGCGAAGACCGACGATTTTCATATCTTGGTTATCGGCGGAAAATTCGCGTGCGACATTATCCATAATGGCTTTGGAAAAACCATAAATGTTTTCCGGTGTGGGTGTTTGGTTGACATTCATCGGACAAGCGCCGTTGCCATAAGTAGCCGCAGAAGAAGCATAGACAACTCTTTTAATTTCATTATCGGCGGCATAATTTAAGATATTTCTAAAGGCTTCGACATTAACTTCCATCATTTTCTTTTGGTCGTGAACATCGGTATCTGTTATGGCTGCCTCGTGGAAGATAGCATCATAATAATCGGCCGGCGGCAGAGTTTCCGCTAAGTTTGCCGTAATAATATCGCCTTTAAAACCAAGTAAATTTTTAAAATGACCGGAAGAAAAATCATCTACAATAGTAACCGCATGGCCTTGTTTAACAAGTTCCCATGTTATATTGCTACCGACAAAGCCGGCACCACCTGTAACTAAATATTTTTTTTGTGTTGTCATAATTTTCTCCTTTTTTATTTTCCTTTAAACATTGTCTTAAAATCTTCTAATGCTGTTTTTATTTCGTTTTCAAGTTCTTCATCAAGCGCTTTTGCTTGGGCTATTTTTTTAAGTAAAGCAGCATACTTTGAACGGGCAAAAGTTAATAAATCTGCCTGATAAGAGGCAATTTTATTAACGGCAATATCATCAAGGTACCCCTTTGTGCCGGCAAATAAAACTAAAGTTTGTTCTTCTGCTAGCATAGGTTGATATTGCGGTTGTTTTAAGAGTTCTCTTAAGCGTTGGCCGCGCGCAAGTTGGAATTGAGATTCTTTATCAAGTTCACTGCCAAATTGAGCAAAACTTGCAAGTTCCTGATACTGCGCCAAATCAATACGCAAAGTACCTGCCACTTTACGCATGGCCTTTTTCTGTGCGCTTCCGCCTACGCGGGAAACTGACAGGCCGACATCAATTGCCGGCTTAAAACCGGAGCGGAAAATGTTCGCATCCAAATAAATCTGTCCGTCGGTAATTGAAATAACATTTGTCGGAATATAAGCGGAAATATCATTTGCCTGCGTTTCAATAATAGGCAATGCTGTAAGAGAACCGCCGCCGTTTTCTTTATTCAAACGGCAAGCGCGTTCAAGTAGTCTTGAGTGTAAATAAAAAACATCGCCGGGATATGCTTCTCTGCCGGGCGGACGCCTTAAAAGTAAAGACATTTGACGATAAGCCTGCGCGTGTTTTGATAAGTCATCATAAATTACTAAAACATCTCTGCCCTGCCACATAAAATATTCGCCCATAGCGCAAGCGGCATAAGGCGCAACATATAAGAGAGAGGCGGGATCGGAAGCCGTTGCGCTAACAACAATTGTATAATCCATCGCACCGAAATCTTTTAAAGTTTGAACAACATTTGCTACCGTGCTTTGTTTTTGCCCAATAGCACAGTAAATACAAATAACTTCTTTGCCTTGTTGTTTTTGATTGATAATGGTATCTATGGCAATAGCGGTTTTACCGGTTTGTCTATCGCCGATAATTAACTCTCTTTGCCCTTTGCCTATCGGCACCATAGCATCTATTGCTTTTAAGCCGGTTTGCAAAGGTTCATTGACAGGTTGGCGCTCCACAACGCCGGGAGCAATAATTTCAAGAGGTCTTGTTTCTTTTGTCTTTATAATTCCTTTACCGTCAAGGGCCTGTCCTAGGGGGTTTACAACTCTGCCAAGAAGTTCATCGCCGACAGGCACACTCATAACTTTGCCCGTTCGGAAACATTTTTGCCCTTCCTTTACTTGAGTATCCGACCCCATTAAAACACAACCGATATTATCATATTCCAAATTCAAAACCAAACCTTTTACCCCGCTTTCAAATTCTAACAATTCGCCTGAAACGGCTTTTTGTAAACCGTAAATGCGGGCAATGCCATCGCCTACGCTAATGACTTGACCTTCTTCTCTAATATCGGTTACAGCGTTCCAATTTTCAATTTTTTCTTTTATTATTGTTGTGATTTCATCAGGCCTGATTGCCATTTTATTACCTCTTTAATTCTTGTTCCAAATTTTTTAACTGACCTAAAATACTGCCGTCAATACAAACATCATCTTTCTTAACAATTATTCCGCCGAGAATATTTTTATCTTCCTTAAAGGAAAGGGTTAAGGGAGTTTTAAAATACTCACTTAAAGTTTTTTGCGCTTGCTGTTTTTCTTGAGAGTTAAGAGCATGCGCCGTTGTCACTTGGGCGCGGTTAATTTTGTTTCTTTTATCTAAAAGAAGCATCAACTCTCTTTCTATAACTTTTGCTAAATGTTGACGTTTTGCCTTTACCAAAAGCATAACAAAAGACGCGCCGATATCTTTACCCAAAAACTCTCTTAAAAAAGTTTCTTTTTGGTTAAAAGCAATGGCGGGATTTTCCACAATATCTTTTACACGCGCAAGCCGTTCTAACGCATTGTGATAAGAAGAAAAATTAGCCATTGCTTCTTGTGCGTTGTTAGCACAAAAATCAAAGGCAACAGCATATTTATGCGCGAGGTAAAAATTATCTTTCATTTTATTTGTTTGCTTTTGTTTCTATTTCTTTTAAGACCGTTTCAACTTGTTTGCGGGAAGCGGCCTCATCTTCTTGCTTAGTAATAATCTTTTTTAGAGCAAGAAGAGTTGTATCTGCCATTTGCGCTTTAAGGGCTTCAATTGCTTTTTGGGTTTCCCCAGCAATTTCGGCTTTGGCTTGTTCTACCATAGCATTTGCCTGCACGGCGGCAGAGTCAAGAATTTTCTTTTTTTCTTCGTTAGCAAATTCTTGTGCTTCTTTTAATTTTTGAAAACTCTGGTTGGAAATTTCCTCAAGTTTTGCTTCCATTTCCTGTTTAATTTTTTGGGCTTCGGCACGTGCTTCTTGGGCAGAAGAAATATCTTCTTTTATTTTCTTCTCCCTATCATCAAGCACTTTTATAATCGGCTTCCAAGCAAACTTAGCAAGCAAAACTACCAAGATAAAAAAGTTCACTACCGTCCAAAAAACTAGACCAAAATTTGGTTCAAGTAAAGTCTTCATAATACTATAAAGTCATCAAAAGACAAATAACCAAAGCAAACAAAGTAACACCTTCTACAAGAGCCGCAGCAATAATCATTGTTGTTCTTGCATCACCGGAAACTGCCGGCTGACGACCGGTTGCTTCTAAAGAAGCCTGACCGATTTTACCGATACCAAGAGCAGCACCTATAACGGCAAGCCCAGCACCTAAACCTGCTGCAACATATTTTAATACTTCAAGTTCCATAACATCCTCCTAATGTGAATGACTTTGTAAACCGACAAATATGGCCGTAAGTAAAGTAAAAACATACGCCTGAATTGCGGCTACAAGCAATTCCAAAATACTAACAAAAAGGGTCATACCTAAAACAGGTATACTGGAAACATATCCTTCCCAGATGGCTTTTTCCCCCATTAAAAAAATAAAAGAAAAAAGACCGAGTAAAATGATATGTCCAGCCGTCATATTGGCAAACAAACGAATCGCCAAAACAAAAGTTTTAATAATTAAACTGAAAACTTCTAAAGTAAACATCATCGGAATAAGCCACCAAGGCACGCCGCCGGGCACAAAAGATTTTATAAAACCGCCGACACCGTTTTCTTTTATACTGAAAAAAACAATACACATAAAACTTGCTATTGCCATACCCGCTGTAACGGAGATATTGCTTGTTATTGTGCGGGCTTCAGGCATCATACCCAGATAATTTGCAAAAAGTAAAAAGATTAGTAAAGTGCAAAAAAACGGAACAAGTTTTTTACCGTGCGGGCCTATATTTGGTAAAACAATATTATCTTGAACAAAAACGACAAAAGATTCTATAAGCGTTTTTAAACGACCACTTTTAATATTTGCAAGAAACGGTAAAAGAATTAACAAACAAACAGAAATACCGAGCATAAAAAAAGTATGCTGAGTTAAACTTATATCAAAACCGAAAAGTTTAATATCAACAATATGGTCTAAAATATGATGTTCTAAAAGTTCCTGTATCATTTTTTATTTTCTGTTTTTACTTCTGTACGGGTGGCTGCTTTTGCGTGCATAATTAATACATACAAAGCAAGGATAAAAGCAATAAGACTGCCCGCTAAAATCAAATAAGGGAAGGTGTTTAATTTTCTATCAAACCACAAACCGCCAAAAGTGCCAAGACACATTATCAAGGCGAATTCTATCCCTAAAGTACTGATTAAAATAAAATCTTTTTTGGCGATAATTTTTCTATTTCCCATTAATTTTATTGTAGTATTTTTTTAAGTTTTTTTAAATGCTTTTTCCGTTCGCGCGTGCGCGGAGAGGTTTTTGAGAAGAGAAAAAATTAAAAAGGTGTTAAAGTAGAAAGATTAAGAGGAAGATTTTTTTCTTCTATTTTGTCAAAATCCGGTAAAACAATTTTTTTGCCATTAGAATAAAAAGTGTTTTTATCACAAAAGGAACGAAAGGTTTTATCTTCTTCCAAAGCGAGATAAAGAAGTGCTACGATTCCGTCGGCATCATCGCAAGTTAAAGAAGATTCCGTTATAGACATAATTGTATTTTGTGTTTGTGAACCATACTCTTTTGCTTGTTTTTCTTCGTCGTAAGAAACATCGGCAAAACCAAGCAAATGTCCAAATTCGTGAAGCAAAATATGTTGTTCCACAAAAGAACCGGTTTTAGGGACCCAAATCAATTTTCTATCGGGTAAAACTGTATAAAAACCGGTAGATTCCTCTTTGGCTGAAAAAATTTTAGCCGCATCCGAAAGCATTTTCTGAGAAGAATAAATTATGCGGACATCTTCAATTTCAGACGAGGTAGGATAGCCCTCTTGAGCAGTCATTAAACTTTCGAAACTATATTCTGTCGGGGCAGGTCCGCAGAAAACTTTTTTCATTTTTTCAGGATATTCTAAAATAGGAATAATAGACGCAAATTCCATATCGAAATTAGGATATTTTTTTCTCCTCTTTAAAACATTTTTAAACCAATGTTGAAAGAAAATCTCTGCTTCTGTTGTATCGTATGCTTTTCCTTCATCCATTACAGAGCCGTTCATTCTATAAGGAGTAAAAGATACCCCTTTAAAAACATAATCATCTTCGTCGATACAATAGGTTATTGTTTCTTTACTGATAATTTTTTTTATAAGTTCTGTTTGTCTTTCATTATTTGAAACAAAAGTTTTAAGCGGCACCCAAGCAAAAGCGTTTAAAAACACCGTGTAGGAAAATAAAAGTAAAAAACTTATTATTATTTTTTTGAAAAAGTTTTTCATAATTAAATAATACCTTATACCAAAAAAGAAGACAAGGGTCTTTAGACCTATTTTTAAAATGGGACCTTTTTTCACTTTTTTAAAATCACAAATTTAAAACCTTTGTGAAAAATTATTTTTTTACTTTTGTTCGGTCTTTTTATTTATTTTTAGACAAAAATTTTTACAAAAAAACCTTAAAAACAGTTGATTTTAGCCAAAAAGCCCTTTATTTTTGTTTTTTATAAAAAAACGAGGCGTTTTATCAACATTTGTTTAAAAACAAAAAATAGAGCGTTTTTGGTAGTTTTTCTATTTCTCAGACGAAAAAATTTTAAAAAAGAAGACTTTCCCCCCTTCTTTTTTTATAAATTCCAGTAAAAATAAAAAACCGCCTTTCATTTTTATAAAAAGCGGTTTAATGGAGAAAAACAAAAAACTAAAAACTATAAAAGTTTACTTTTTAATTTTTCTGCGATATTATCAAGTTCTTCCAAACTATTATAATGTATAATCAAAGTACCTTTTTGGCCACTTTTACCGGAAGTCTTTAATTCTACTTTTGTGCCTAAAACTTCTTGTAAGTTTTGTTCAAAAGCAAGAATATCTGAATCTTTTTTATTTGTTTTGGGAGTCTTTTCTTCTAAAAGATTTTGAGCGGCTCTTTCCGTCTGACGCACAGATATATTTGAAGTAATAATTTTATTAAAAAGAGCCTCTCTTTTTGCGCCGCTTGGCAACATTAACAAGGCTCTGCCGTGTCCTTCGCTTATAGTTCCGTTTCTTAGAGCATCTTGCATTTGAGGTTCAAGATTTAAAAGTCTTAAGGAATTAGAAACAGCGGCTTTTGATTTACCACAATATTGACCGAGTTCCGTTTGAGAAATCATAAACTTTTGAATAAGACTCTTATATCCTAAAGCCGTTTCTATTGGATTTAGGTCTTCCCTTTGTATATTCTCAATCAGAGCCAAAGCACACATTTGTTTATCATCGAGTTTTGTATGAACGACACAATCAATTTCCTTAAAATCAGCAATTTTTGCTGCTCTAAAACGTCTTTCCCCTACTACAATTTCGTATTTATCTAATCCCCCGTCATAAACAACAACTACCGGTTGAGTAAGGCCATGTTGTTTTAAAGATTGGGCAAGTTCCTGTAAACTTTCTTCATTAAAAGTCTTACGAGGTTGAAAACGATTAGGAATAATTTTATCTAAAGGAATTTTTTGCATTCTTGTATTAGAACCACTATCTTGCGTATTTTCTGTATTATTACCGCCATTTAACAAGGCGTCAAGACCTTTACCTAAAGCCTGTCTCATAAAAATTAACCTCCGAAATCAAATCCAGCATTTTGTGAAGAAGCCAAAGTATAATCCTTTATATCTTCCTCTTTAAAGCCTCTTCTTATTAAGAACTCTTTTGCAAGTTCTATATAGGCTTTTGTCCCCCTACAAGAAGGGTCATATTCTATTATACTTTGTCCGAAACTCGGTGCTTCGGCAAGGCGGACATTTCTAGGTATAGCAGTTTTATAAACTTTATCTCCATAAAACTTAGAAACTTCTTCCCTAACCTGATTTGCCAAGTTCATTCTTGCATCATACATGGTTAAAATACCGCCATCTATTTTTAAATTAGGACTTAAAAACTGTTTAACTTTACCGGTTGTATTTATAAAATGGGCAAGACCTTCCATAGCATAATATTCACATTGGATAGGAGTAATTACGCTATCCGCAGCCACTAAAGCATTAATAGTCAAAAGGCTTAAAGAGGGGGGACAATCAATAATAATAAAGTTATACATGCTCTTAATTTTACTTAAGGCCTCTTTTAAAACTCTCTCTCTACCTTGTATATTAACAAACTCCACTTCCGCGCCGGCCAAATCTTTGCTGGCAGGCAGAACATCAAGAAGTTCATTGCTTGTTTGTCTAACCACTTCACGAAATGGCGCCGTTTTTGTAAGGAAATTATAAACAGACCTTTCCCCTTCTTTAACAATCACTCCGACACCGGAACTTGCATTGCTTTGTGGATCTAAATCAACGAGTAAAACTTCTTGACCTAGACACGCCAAAGCGTAAGAAAGATTTACAGATGTGGTTGTCTTTCCCACACCACCTTTTTGATTTGCGACGCAAACTATTTCTGTCATATTATCTCCTTACTATTATTAAAACAAAATAAAAAATTTTTGTCAAGCACTATTTTTAGAGTTTTCATGTGAAAACTCACAAATAAAAAGATAAAAGAGGAATTTGTTAAAAAGGGGTAAAAGTTTTCATGTGAAAACTTTTAGTATTATTTTATAAATTTCATTCTATTTAAAGGCCAATGTAAGAACCATGCTTTGCCTTTAATATTTTCCTTAGGAACAGGACCCCAGAAGCGAGAATCACAAGACATATCTCTATTATCTCCCAAAGCCAAATACTGTCCCTCAGGAACGATAACAGGTCCGAAAGAATCCCTTAAAGATAGTCCTTGATAGTGTTCAAGAGTGCGATCTTCCCACAACTTTTGATATTCTTCTTGTGGAATATTCTCATAAGGTTCTTGTGTTATATGGGGGATATAAACTTCATAATCTGCCTGAGGTATAAGTTTATCATTAATAAAAAGTTGTCTATCTTTTATTTCTATTTTTTCACCGGGCAAACCTATGACGCGTTTTACAAAATCTCTTCCGTATTGCGGTTCTCCGCAGTTTATCTGTTCTTTGGTTTCGGCAGGGAATCTAAAAATTATGATATCTCCCCTTTTAACAGGACTGAACTCTACAAGTTTATTTTTCATAAAGGGAAGCCTAAAGCCATAAGTTATTTTGTTTACAAACAAATTATCTCCTTCTATAAGAGTATTACGCATAGAAGCAGAAGGAATTCTGAAAGCCTGAATAAAAAAGAACATCACAACGGAAGCAAAAAAGGCAGCAAAATAGACTGTTTCCGACCAATCTAAAACAACTGAATAAAGTTTTTTTCTGTCTTTTTTTAATAAGTTGTTTGCCCAAAACAAAAGAGCGATAACTACAAAACCAATCAAAAGGGTATGCTTTAAGGATATACCGCCACTGGTCCCGTTAGTTGCCATAAAATTGAATATATATACTGTTAAAAGACCTGCCAAAATGAGAGAGGAAAAAGACCAAATTCTTAAACTATTTTTTGTTTCAAGTTTTTGTTTTTTTTGTAAATATTTTGAAAATTTGGCAAAAATAAAAGCAATAACACCGGTAATAAAAAGAGTCTGCTCCATTGTTTCTCCTAACTATGAAAAAATATTATTAAAAATGTCCGAAAAACCGATATTTTTACTAAAAATCTACTGAAAAGATTTTAAAAGCAAAAGGTTCTAATTCAAGATAAAGGCCTTGCTTTGTTATTTCTTCGCGAGAAATGTTTAAAGAAGATCTAGAAATTTCTTCTTTAAGACAAATGTTCTCGGTTTTTGGTAATTTATCTATAAAAATTTTAAATTTTGATTGGTTCGGACTATAATTAATAACCACGACTTTGCAAGTGGTATTTTGTGTCCAAGACCAAGTTAAAATATTTTGATAAGAAATATCTTGTCCATCGCAAGATTCTGCTGATTTCAAAGACCATTGCCCACCGTGAAAACAAGGATGGCTGATAACTTCTAAAAAATCCCTATAAAAAACACAAACTTCTTTATCTATCGGCATTTTTTCCGGCAAATACTGTATAGGTAAGCGGTGTTTATTACCTTGTAACTGAGAAGCCGTAAACAAACGCGCGCCCGATAAAGTATAAGCCACTGCGGCAGCAGCAAAGGACCTTTCCTTTGAGCCGAAAGCCGTGAGGGGGGATTCTTCGTCGTGATTTGCTATAAACCTAATAGTCTTTTTTTGATAAAGATGTTCCGCCCCTAAATGTGCGGCAATTTGTGCCGAATGAGAAAATAAAAGGCGGTCATATAAAATTTTATCATAGGTAAAATCAAAACCAAGGGACTGAATTTCCGCCTCAAGCCCCCAATAAACTTCGGCTATAAATGTAAAAGAAGGATAAATTTCTTTAACTCTTTTAATGGCATTTGGCCAAAACTCCTCATGCGGAGTTTCAAAATTAAGGAAATTACCCCAAATTTCTTTATGGACTTTATTTAGCATTAACATAACCATATCACATCTAAGTCCGTCACAAAGGGGGCAGACTTCCAACAAATACCTCATTAAAATCTGTCTTGTTTTAGGGTTAAAAAGATTTAACTGCGCACTGTCTGTCCAAGGAGCAAAATAAGGGTCCTTGCCGTGAGCAAGCCACACGCCGTTTTGATTTTGATAAAAAAGTTCTTTATCTTGAGGTTCCGTCTTAGAATTGATAAATAAATCAGGTTCTTGCCAGGTTAAAGGATGGTCTACCGAAAAATGGTTACCGACGAAATCCAAAATCAAAGAAATGCCGTTTTCATTTAATTTTTGTTTAAATTTCAACAAATCTTCTCTCGTACCAAAGCGAGCATCTATATCGTAAGAACAAATGGAATAAGGCGAACCGAAGACGTCTTCCTTTTTATAATCAGGCACAATTTTTTTAAGATAATTGTTTATCGGACCGTCGGTACGGGCGATTTGACGGGAAGTAAGGCTTTCCTTCCATATCCCCATTAACCACAAGGCGTCAAATCCGGCGGATTTTATCTCAAAAAGATAACTTTCCGGAATCTCAGCCAAAGTAATTCCGCGCCCGAGTTCTCGCTGTATTTTTTTAAACCAGCGTTGAGCACTGACTTCTAAGACGTGAGGATTTGTTCTCATTTTTACCTTTTTACCCCTAAAAATGTTATAGCACTTTAAGAGGTAAAAAGCAAGTGTTTTTTATTCTAAAAACTAAAAACCGATGCCTTTTAAGAAAGGTTCATTTGACACGTTGCGGTTAAGGAAGTTTTTAACAAGTTCTTCTTCTTCATAACTTCCGCCGACGGCCAAAATTTCTTTGCGGTATTTCTTGCCAATATCTTTATTAAAAATGCCGTGTTTTTCAAATTCGCTAAAGAAATCCTGCGCGATAACTTCCGCCCATAAATAGCCGTAATAACCGGCATCATAACCGCCCATAATATGGTCAAAACTCGCCTGAGGATACGCACCTTTTCTTAAAGGAACGCCTCTGATTTTTTTAGAATATTTTGACCAATAATCAGTAGAATCTATTTTCTTTTTCGTAAGGTGATAGCGCATATCAATTTGTGCAAGGAAATTTTGTCTTAAGTAAAAAGAACCCGTTGCATAGTGTTTTGCGGCAACCATTTTGTTTATAAGTTCGTCGCTTAAAGGTTCTCCCGTCTTATAATGTTTGGAAATTTTCTTTAAAACTTGCGGCTGCCAGACCCAATTTTCAAGCATTTGAGAAGGAACTTCTACAAAATCCATACTTGTTGCCGTGCCTGAAATTGAAGCGTATTTTGCTTCTGTTAAAACATTATGTAAAACGTGTCCAAATTCGTGGAAAAGGGTTTCCACCTCGTCGTGTTTAAGCAGAGAAGGCCTATCTTTAGAGGGGGGATTCAAGTTCGCAACTATCGCCGTAAACGGTTTTTGATAAGTACCGTCTTTTAATTCTTTACCAGCAACGAGGTCAAAACAAGCGGCGTGTTTATATTTACCGTCACGAGGATAAAGGTCCATATAAACATAAGCAATTGTTTGGCTTTTTTCATTATCAAAAACCTTATAAGCAACAACGTCTTTATGCCAAGTATCAATGTTTGCTTTTTGAAATTTTACGTCAAATAAATTGCCGAAAATTTCAAGCATATTTTCAATTACATAGTCGGTGGGGAAAAACTCTTTTATTTTTTCTGCGTCAATATCATAGTGTTCTTTTTTGTATTTGTTTGACCAGTAAGCACTTTGCCAAGTTTCTATTTTTTTGGTTTTTTCACCGGTTTTTTCCGTCTTATATTTTAAAAGTTCTTTTTGTTCTTTTTTAGCAAGAGGTTTTAATTTTTTTTCCAAATCTTGTAAAAAGTTCATTACATTTTCAGGTGTTTTTGCCATACGTGTATCAAGGCGATTATGCGCGTGTGTTTTATAGCCAAGTAATTTTGCCGTCTGATAGCGTAAAAACAAATTGTCTTCAAGTAAAGAAATGTTTTGCGTGCCACCGCGTTTAGAATACTTCTCTTCCAAAACTTTTCTTGCGTTATCGTCGTCGGCATTTTGCATAAACGGCACATAATCGGGATAATTTAAAGTAACAATATATTTTCCGTTTTCGTCTTTTTCAAGGCGGCTGATATAATCTTCGCCAAGTCCGGATAATTCTTCTTTTGTGACGGCAAGACTATCTTTATATTCTCTTATGTTTTTAGAAAACTCAATAGAATTTTTTGATCTCTTTTTTTGTAAATCTTTAAAAGTTTCAAGGTCATTACCCTCTAACATCAAACCGCTTTTTCTAAAACCTATCATCGCATCTTTTAACATTTTTGCTTCTATTTTAGGAAGGTTAGGTTTTGTATCGGCATAATCTTTAAACGCCTGATAAATATCTTTTCTTGTTGCAACCTCTACCATATAACTGCTGATTTTTTCTTCTAAAGCAAGAGCAGCATTTCTTAATTTTTCGTCGGTAGAAACATAGGCAAGAAAACCCGCTTGCCCAAGAGCGTGGGAATATTTTTCAAATGCCTCGTCGTAAGCAAGTAAAGTATTTTCAAAAGTGCGTTGTTCTTTTGGTAAAGCAACAATTTTTGCAAGGTCTTTTTCTAAATTTTCTCTTGCTATTTTTTCGCTCGGTTCAAGGTCCTCTGCTTTATAATTAAAGTGCAAAGTTCCGTCGGGATTATACATATTCATAACATTTTCTCCTGCCATTAAAAAACTTGTCAAAAACAAGGGTAAAACAAATTTTAAAAATTTCATATTTTATCTTCCTTATATTTTTGTTATAATATTTTATAAAATAAATTATCCCTTTTAAAAGGGTAGATAATAAAAACAAGAGGAAAAGAAAACATGTACGAAGCATTTGTTCCTAAGGAAATATTCCTTACCAAAGGTGTTGGCAGACATAAAGAAAAATTAGCAAGTTTTGAGGAAGCCCTCAGAGATGCTAAAATCGCAAAGTTTAACTTGGTGCCGGTATCAAGTATTTTTCCGCCGCGCTGCAAAGTTGTGCCTATAAATAAAGGCCTTGAAAAATTGCACCCCGGTCAAATTTTGCACTGTGTTATCAGCCGCAATACCAGCAATGAAAACAGACGTTTAATTTCCGCATCAGTCGGTCTTGCAATTCCTAAGGATAGAAACACACACGGTTATATTTCCGAACACCACAGTTTCGGTGAAGCAGATCAAAAAGCCGGCGATTATGCCGAAGACTTGGCTGCTATGATGTTATCTACCACCCTTGGTATTGAATTTGATAACAATACCACTTGGAACCAAAAAGAAGAAATTTGGAAAATGAGCGGCAAAATTGTTAAAAGCACAAACATTACCCAATCTGCTATCTGCGTTGACGGCGTTTGGACAACCGTTGTTGCTGCTGCCGTTTTTGTGAGGTAAGATTTTTCTTCTTTTATGATACATCCAAAAGCGAAGTACTTTTTAGAAGTTGAAACGGGACAGACTCCTTTGGAGTCTTCCCGTTTTGCTGTAATACCCGTGCCTTATGAAAGAACCGTTTCTTACGGCGGAGGCACAAAAAACGGACCTAAAGCAATTATTGATGCTTCGCCTCAAATTGAACTTTGGGACGAAGAAACCAAAACCGAAACCTATAAAGAAGGTATCCATACTTTAAAAGGTATTGATTGTAAAGGTTCTGAAGAAGCCGTTTTTAAAAGAATAGAAAAATATGTCCAAAACTTTATGGACAAACAAAAAGCCTTGCCCTTTTATTTGGGGGGGGAACATTCTATTTCGCAAGCATTAATTAACCCTTATATCAAGAAATACGGCAAAAAATTATCTGTTTTACATTTTGACGCACACGCTGATTTAAGGGAAGAATATTTCGGCGATACACGCTCCCACGCTTGCGCTTTATATCCTGCTTCACGCAAAGTTAAAGTGGTACAAGTTGGTATCAGAAGTGTCGGCCTTGAAGAAAAACAATATGTAAACGCCGGTAATGTTAAAACTTTCTTTATGCACGAGAATTTGGATATTAATAAATTAATACCGCAAGTGTTAAAGAATTTAACAGATACCGTTTATATGACTATTGATGTTGACGGCTTTGACCCAAGCGTCGTGCCGGGAACAGGCACCCCGCAACCGGGCGGTTTTACTTGGTATGACGGGCTTAAATTATTTAAAGCCGTTTGCCAAAAGAAAAACATTGTCGCCGTTGATATTGTTGAAACAGCACCTATTAAAGGCCAGCATATAACCGAGTTTAATGTTTCAAAACTCTTATATCGCTTAATGGGTTATTTGGCAACAAAGAAAAAATAATTTTCTTTTTCAGACGAAGAAAAAGCGCAAGGTTAATAAAAACCCTGCGCTTTTTTATTCTCAAAACAAGAAAAGTTAATTTTCTGCTTTAAATTGGGTTTTATCTACGCCGCAAACGGGGCAATGCCAATCTGCTTTAACATCGGCCCATTTTGTGCCGGCAGGGATTCCGTTATTTTCATCGCCGATATTTTCGTCATAGACATAACCGCAAACTTCGCATACATATTTCATAATTTATTTCTCCTTATTTTCTTTAAATGTTGTGGCTCCACGCGGTGTTTTGCCGCGTAAAACGCATTGATAATAATCATAAGTTAAAGGCTTGCCTTCTTTGATAACTTGGGTATCTTCCACAAGGCCGATAAACAAAGTATGTGTGCCTAAATCTATTGTTTGATTAACTTTTACCGACATCCAAGATAAAGTGTTTTCCAAAACTATCGGCAAACCTTGCGCGCTTAACTTATAAGATACTTTAGCAAATTTATCATAGTTTTTGCCTGTTCTAAAACCGAAATTGCCAAGGAAAATCATATTTGCTTCCTGCGCGATAGGTTGCACGCAAAAAAGACCTGTTTCCTTGATATAATCATGTGTTAAAGATTGCTTGTTTAAAGCAATAGCGATTTTAGGCGGCTCGGCCGTTACCTGAAAGACGGAATTTGCTATCATAGCATTAATTTTACCGTCTTTTGTAGCTCCGACGATAAATAAACCATAAGTCATATCTGTTAAAGCGCGGATGTCTATCATAAATTTTTACCGATTTCCTCTGCCATAAAAACGCCGGAATCAAAACATTCTTTTAATTTTTCTGCCGTCGGAATAAATTTGCTTGTTATAGGCTCTTTTACAATTTTAACACCCATACTTTCAACGAGTTTTTGTAAGTTGTTTATCGCTAAAGGACTCCATCCGTAAGAACCGAAAACCATACCTAAAAGATTTGTTTTTTTAAGGCCTTTCAAATAAGTTAAAGTATCCCCGAGTGATGGATACATCTCCTGATTTAAAACCGGCGTACCGACGATTAAAGCCGCACTGTCCAAAATTTCAGCAGCGACTTCGCTTCTGTTTGTAGCGCGCAAGGAAAACTCTTTAACTTCAATTCCTTTGCTTGAAAGTCCGTCGGTAATACTTGCCGCCATTTTCGCCGTGCTGCCCCACATAGTATCATAAATAACAAGTGCTTTTTTGGTGGCTTTTTGCTCGGCAAATTTCGCGTATAAATCAACAATTTGTTGCGGGTTTTTGCGCCAAATTATGCCGTGGTCCGGACAAATAATTTTAGGAGCAAGACCTTTTGCTTTAACTTTAGCCAAAAAAGCCTTAACGATATTGCTGTAAGGCAAAATGATATTGGCATAGTATTTTTTTGCTTCTCTATACCAAACTTCTTGCGAAACTTCGTCGTCAAAATGTTTATTTGAAGCATAGTGCATACCAAAAATATCATTTGAAAAAAGCAGGTTTTCGTTCTTCATTAAGCAAATCATACTTTCCGGCCAGTGTAGCATCTTTGAATCCATAAAAACTAAAGTTTCTTTGCCGATATTTACCTCTGAACCGTCAGCAACACCCTCTAAGTTTTCAAAAGAGCCAAAATGTTCCTGTAAAGTTTTTACACCTGTTAAAGAAGCATAGATTTTAGAAGGTTTAAAATGGGCAATAGTTTCGCGGATAACACCGGTGTGATCCATTTCGGAGTGGTTGGAAATTAGAATATCAATTTTTTTATCGCCGATAACACTTTTGATACGGGCGGCCATTTGCTCAAAAAAGCCGTGTTTTACTGTATCAACCAAAACGATTTTTTCATCCACGATAAGAAAAGCATTATAAGTAGTACCTTCGTCGGTGGTGTAGCCGTGGAAATCCCTAATATTCCAATCAATTGCACCTACCCAATAAACTTTTTCTGTAATTTTTATGGCTTGCATTTTATTTGCTCTCCCACAAACCGTGAAGATTGCAGTAAATTCTTGCTTTAACAATTTCTACACCGGTGGATAAAAACTCTGCTTCGGGTTTATCGCCGGGTTTAAGGTATTTGCGGCCGATTTTACCGTCTTGAGAAAAAACTTCAATAAACTCAATATAATGTTTTTCTTCCATCGGGTGAGCAATAGAACCGACTTTAACAAGATAGCCCTTTTCCGTCTTTTCAATTACGGGAATATGCTTTTCGTGGGATGCTTCTACCGTATTTACGGTTAAAAGTTCCATAGGTTTACCGCAACAAACAAGTTCCCCACCGCCTACGTGGGCAACTTCAACAATATTCCCGCATAAAGGGCATTTATACAAATTATTTAATTTCATATCTTTTCTCCTTCAGTAATTTTTTGGCTGCCTGCAAAACGGAATCATAGTCCGGCTCTGTAGCAAGATCTTTTACATATTGTATATATCTTACAATACCTTCTTCGTCTATTATAAAAACGGCTCTCGCCAAAAGTTCCAAATGTTCCAGTAAAACGCCGTAATCTTTTGCAAAAGTAGTATTTTTGTAGGCAGAAAGAGTAATTATATTATCCGCACTTTTTGCCATACACCACTTTGCCTGCGCAAAGGGCAAATCTTTACTTACGACAAGAACTTTTATTTTACTGTTTAACAAGGCCGCTTGAAGATTAAAATATCTTGCTTCAAGCGAGCATGTCGGCGTATCCAGAGAAGGCACTGTCGCTAGTATAATGATATGTCCCTTATAATGATTAAGGGACACATCATTCATATTTACATTGGTCAACTTAAAATCCGGTGCTTTTTGTCCGGTTTTAAGAATATTACCTACTAGGGCGATTTCTCGTCCTTTTATATTTATCGGTCCTAACATAACTACCCCCAAGTTATATTTTAGTTTTTACCAATTTTCAGCCAAGACTTCAAAGTAGGCCTTATCGTGTGCGCAAGCAGGGCATTTTTCAGGAGCGCTGTCACCTTCATGAACAAAGCCGCAGTTTGCACAAACCCATCTTACTTTTTGGTCTTTTTTGAAAACTTTGTTATTTAAAATGTTTTCTCTAAATGCTTTATATCTTTTAGAATGTTGTTTTTCCGCAACGGCTATATTTAACATTACGGCTGCAATTTCAGGAAAACCTTCCTCGTTTGCTATTTGGGCAAATTCGGGATACATAACCTGCCATTCATGGTCTTCACCTTCGGCAGAGGCTTTAAGGTTTTCTTCCGTCGTGCCGATAACACCGGCAGGAAAAGCCGCCATAATTTCCAATTCGCCGCCTTCTAAGAATTCAAAAAGTCTTTTTGCGTGTTCTTTTTCCTGATTTGCGGTTTCTTCAAAAGCCTTTGAAATTTGAACATACCCTTCTTTTTTTGCTTTACTTGCAAAGAAAGTATATCTGTTTCTTGCCTGTGATTCCCCTGCAAAAGCAGTTAAAATATTTTTTTCTGTTTTAGTTCCTTTTAATGATTTCATAATATCCTCCATACCTTAATAGTATATAAAAAATAGTTTTATTTTTTACAAAAAATATTTAAAAATTAAGTTTTTTCCGCATAAAATACAAAAAATAACCTATTTTGACCCTTGCTTTTCAAAAAATCTTTTTTTATAATTAAAAAGCAAGAAAATTAAAATTCTTGCTATTTTAATGAAAAACTGCTAAAATTTACCTATAAATCAATTTTTTATTTTTTTAGCATGGTTAGGATGTTTTTGTGGAAAACTTCAATATAAACGAAATTTGGACAAATCTTTTAATTTTTCTTGAAAATAAACTTAGTAATGATATTTGCGAAATGTGGATAAAACCCATGAAGCCGCTATCTTTTGAAAACGGCATTTTTAAAATAGAATTACCTAATGAAGTTTGGCTTCGTAAAATTAAAGAAAGATATGAAACGCAAATTTTACAAGGTTTAAATCAACTAATAAATGAACCTTTAACTTTAGAATATGTTATTCAAGTTCAAACAAAACCTACTGTTCCTGTGTTTATAGAACCGGAAATTATAGAGGAAAAAACTAAAGTAGTAAATCCTTTTGAAAGTCATTTAAATTCTTATTTTACTTTTGACGGTTTTATTGAAGGTCCTTCAAACCGTTTTGCTTCCAAAGCAGCACAAGCCGTTATAAAAAAATTAGGGGAAAGAGCAAATAATCCTCTTGTTATATTCAGTGCACCTGGTCTTGGTAAAACTCATCTTTTACACGCGATAGGTAATCAAATTTTAAAAGATAATCCTTATGCTAAAGTTTTATATACTTCAGGAGAAGGATTTGTTACTGAATTTGTAGATGCTATTCCAAACCGTAAAACAGATGTTTTCAGAAAAAAATATCATAATTTAGACTGTCTTTTAGTTGATGATATTCAATATATTGTAGGAAAAGATAAATCAGAACAAGAATTTTTTTATACATTTAATAGTTTGTTTGATAATAAAAAACAAATAGTTTTTACATGCGATAGAACACCTAATCAACTTGGTCTTACAGAGCGTCTTTCTTCAAGATTACTTAGCGGACTTGTTACCGAAATTAAAAAACCGGACCTTGAAACAAGAATTGCTATTTTAAGACAAAAAAGAGATTATAATAATTTTGATATAGGTGATGATGTTCTTGCTTTTATTGCAAGCGGCGTTCAGGCAAGTATTAGAGAACTTGAAGGTTGCCTTTTTAGATTAACTGCTTATTGTAGTATACATGGAGTAATTGCTTCTGTTTCTATCGCAAAAGAAGTTCTTGCCGACATTATAAATTCCGAACAAGAAAAATATAGTATAAGTATAAGTCAAATTAAAAAGGTAGTATGTAAACATTTTAATGTTAGCGTGGAAGAAATGAACTCTAAAAAGAAAAACAATACTATTGCTTGGCCACGCCAAGTAGCAATGTATATAGCAAGTGAATTAACAACTTTACCGGTAACTGAAATAGGAAGAGAATTTAACAGAGATCATACAACAATTTTACACGCTAAACAAAAAGTAAAAGAGGAAATTGAAAAAAATCCTTTTTTTGTGCCAGAAATAAATAAGTTGATAAGTGATGTTAAATCTGTGGATAACAATTAACAAAACTTAAAAATGGATTTTAATGTTAATAAAGTTAATAATTTGTTAAAACTTATAAACATAAAAAATAAAAAGTTGTATAGGTAAATTAACATAATTAACACAATTAACATAATATAATAATAAGGATAATAAGTATGAAGATAAATATTACTAAAGAAAGTTTTTTGGAAGGTATTCAAATTATTTCCGGAGTATCAGGCAGAGCCACTGTGCCTATACTTTATAATTTTCTTATGGAAGCCTCTTCAGGTAAAATTAAACTTACCAGAACAGATATGGAAATGGCAACAATACATCAACTTCCCGCAGAAGTTATAGAGGCAGGTTCTATAACCGTTCCTTTAAAAGAATTTTCTGATATTTTAAAAAATCTTCCTTCCGGTAAAGAAATTAGTTTAGAAACAGATGAAGAAAATAAATTACATATTAAAAGTGGTAGAAGTAAATTTTGGGTTATCGGAACACCTAAAGAAGAATATCCTATTATTCCAAGTATAGAAAAAGAAAAATCTTTTACTCTTAAATGTAAAGATTTAAAAGATATGATAGAGCATACTATTTTTTCCGCTGATACAAGAGAAACAAGATATATTTTAAAAGGTTTATATTGGGTTTCTAACAGTGAGAAATTTGAAATAGTCGCGACAGATGGTAGAAGGCTTGCTTTAGTAACAAATGCTCCTTTACAAGGAACAAAAGATTTTAATGTTATTATTCCAAGTAAAATTTTAACTGAACTTTTAAAATTATTCAGTATAAATAAACCGGCTGAAGAAGATTTTATTGATATAAGTGTTTCTGAAAATCAGGTAAGTTTTGCTTTTAAAAACACTGTTTTTCTTTCCCGTTTAATAGAAGGAAAATTCCCAAGTTATGAACAAGTTATACCAAATAAAAAAGAATTTTCTTTAAATTTAGAAGTGGGGGAACTTCTTTCTTCAACTAAACGCGCAGCACTTTGTGCCGGCGACCTTGGCGGAACAGTTAAATATTCTTTAAGTAATAATAAAATAAAAATTACTTCAAGTTCAAATAAAATGGATTTTTCCGAAGAAATTAAAATTGATTATGATAGAGATGATTTTTCCACTTCTTTTAATCCTGAATATTTAATAGATGTTTTAAAATTAATTTCCGGTAAAGCGGTATTTTCTTTTAATAATGCTTCACAACCGGTTTTAATTGAAGAAGAAGGTAAAACACAATATAAATATGTAATAATGCCGGTGCGTGCATGAAATTAGGTGAAAAACAACCCGAAATTTGGCACGAAATAAGCGAGATAAAAGGTGTTTATAATCGTTTAAATTCACAAGTTAATCGTTTATTATTGCTTGAAAATATTTGGGAAAAAGTCGTTGGTTCTAAATCAAAATTTTGGAAAATTGATGCCGTACAAAAAAATACAATTTTTGTAAAAGTTAAAGTAGTAACTGCCCGTCAGGAACTTTTACTTAATAAGGCAAACATAATAAAAGAATTAAATAAATATTTCCAAAAGGCGTGGATAAAAGAGATTTCAATAATTTAAGGAGTATTAAATGACAACAGAAACAGAATTACAAAAAGATTATGATTCTTCTAAAATACAAGTTTTAGAAGGTCTTGAAGCAGTGCGCAAACGCCCTGCAATGTATATCGGCTCCACAGGTGCGCCGGGTTTACATCACTTAATTTACGAGGTAGTAGATAACTCCGTTGACGAAATTTTGGCAGGTAATGCTACCCATATTGAAGTAACAATAAAAGAAGATAATGTGTGTTCAATTTCAGACGACGGCCGCGGTATTCCCGTTGACCCGATGAAAAATGTTAAAGATTCTAAACTTAAAGGAAAAAGCGCCTTAGAAGTTGTTATGACTGTTCTTCACGCAGGCGGTAAATTTGATAGCGGTGCTTACAAGGTTTCAGGCGGTTTACACGGGGTCGGTGTATCCTGCGTAAACGCTTTATCAGAATGGCTTGAAGTTGAAGTTAGAAGAGATAATCAAATTTATTTCCAACAATATAAACGCGGTGTTCCGCAAGAAAAAGTTAAAGTTATCGGCGATACAAAAGAACACGGTACAAAAGTAACTTTTAAAGCGGATAATCAAATCTTCGGCGATAATATTTTCTCTTATGATACTATTGCCAAAAGACTTAGAGAACTTGCCTTCTTAAATGCCGGTGTCCGCATTACTTTGACCGACGAAAGAGAAGAAAATAAATCCCAAGTATTTTTATACGAAGGCGGTATTTCTCAATTTGTTAAATACTTAAACGATAATAAAAGAAATATTAACCCAGAACCTATTTATATTACAAAAGAAATTGAAAGCAATTATATTTCTTTTGCTATTCAATATAATGACGGTTATAGCGAAAATGTTTTCTCTTTCGTAAACAACATTAACACAATTGAAGGCGGCACGCACTTAAGCGGTTTTAGATCTGCCTTAACAAGAATCGTTAATGACTATATTAAAAATAACGGTCTTTTGAAAAATAAAGATCTTAATATCACCGGTGATGATATGAGAGAAGGTTTGACCGCAGTTTTATCCGTCAAAATTCCGCACCCGCAATTTGAAGGGCAGACAAAGACTAAACTTGGTAACTCCGAAATTGAGGGTATTGTCCGCTCAATAGTTGGCGAAACTCTTGCCACTTTCTTTGAAGAAAACCCCAAAACGGCCCGTGCAATTTGCGAAAAATGTATCGGTGCTGCCGTTGCAAGAGAAGCCGCCAGAAAAGCAAAAGATTTAACCCGCAGAAAAGGCGCCCTTGAAAGTGGCGGTTTACCCGGTAAACTTGCCGATTGCCAAGAAAAGAATCCGGAAAGATGCGAACTTTTCATCGTAGAAGGTGAATCAGCAGGCGGTTCAGCCAAACAAGGCAGAGACAGAGTCTTTCAGGCAATTTTACCTTTAAGAGGTAAAATCTTGAACGTTGAAAAAGCGCAACTTGTCAAAATTTTATCTAACGAAGAAATCAGAACTTTAATTTCCGCAGTCGGCACAGGTGTCGGCGAAGGGGAAGGCGGTTTTGATATTTCAAAACTCCGCTATCACAAAATTGTTTTGATGGCTGATGCTGATGTTGATGGTCAACATATTACAACTTTGCTTTTAACTTTCTTTTACAGGCAGTTAAAACCGCTTATTGAAAACGGTAATATTTATATTGCCCAACCGCCTTTATATAAAGTTAAAAAAGGCAAAGCAGAAGAATATATGCAAACCGAAGAACAAATGCAGGCTTGGCTCTTTAAGGAAGCGCTTTCTTCCGTTAAGGCAAAAACAAAAGACGGCAAGGAACTTTCTACCGAAGAATTAACGTCTTTACTTAATCTCTTAAAAGAAGCCCAAGAAGCAACCTTCAAACTTGAACTTAAATCTTTAGGTATTAAAGAGTTTTACGAGTTTAAGGCACAAGGCCAATTACCTCTTTACAGAATCCCGCTTGAAAGCGGCGGCTACAAATATTTTTATAGCGAACAAGACTATAAAGATTATGAAGCCAATTATGTAAACGAAAAACGCGAAGAATTTCTTGCAGCCGGCACTCCGGAAGAAGAAATTGACGAAGAAATGATTAAACCCGATTATCAAAGCCTTAGGGAATTTGGCAAACTTTTAGCCCTTGATACAAAACTTGCACCTTATGGTTACACAATGCAACAATTCCCGCATATTAGTGATGAAAAGAAGAGAACTAACCCTCTTTTCACTGTTAATGACGGCAAAAAAGATATTTTGGTTTACAGTTTACAGGAATTCTTAAAAACCGTTAAAGATGCCGGCGCGCAAGGTGCAACCATACAGCGCTACAAAGGTCTTGGTGAAATGAACCCCGAACAACTTTGGGAAACCACTATGGATCCATCTAAACGCAAACTTTTACGCGTTTCTATACAAGACGGTGCTGATGTGGAAAAAGTTTTCACTATGCTTATGGGCGATAAAGTTGAACCCAGAAGGGCCTTTATTGAATCCCACGCCTTAGAAGTAAGGAACTTAGATATTTAGTTATAAGAGGAATTTATGGAAGAACAAAAAACAACTGATTTATTTGGCAATATTAAAGAAAGAGATATCGGCACGGAGATGAAAAACTCCTACATAGATTATGCTATGAGTGTTATTATCGGTCGTGCTTTGCCCGATGTCCGCGACGGCTTAAAGCCGGTTCATAGAAGAATCTTATATGCTATGCAGGAAATGGGTTTAAAATACAATAAACCCTTCAAGAAATCTGCTCGTGTGGTCGGGGATGTGCTCGGTAAATATCACCCGCACGGCGATAGTTCCGTTTATGATGCTTTAGTCCGTATGGCACAGACTTTCTCTATGAGAAATACTCTTGTTAACGGTCAGGGGAACTTCGGTTCTATTGACGGTGATAGCCCTGCCGCCATGCGTTATACTGAGGTTCGCCTTCAAGCAATTGCCGAGGAACTTCTTAACGATTTAGATAAAGATACTGTTAAATTTGTTCCTAACTACGACGGTTCTTTAATGGAACCGGCAGTTTTGCCCGCAAAAATTCCGCAACTTTTGGTTAACGGTTCAAGCGGTATCGCAGTAGGTATGGCAACAAATATTCCAACCCACAATTTAGCGGAAGTTTGTAACGGTATTATTGCTTTAATTAAAAATCCTGCAATTACCACAAAGGAAATGATGCAAATTGTTAAAGGGCCGGATTTCCCGACAGGCGGTATTATCCGCGGAACAAAAGGTATTTATGATTACTTTGAAACAGGCCGTGGCTCTGTGCGCATCCAAGCCAAAGCCGAAATTGAAGAAATGAAAGGCGGCAGGGAAGCAATTATCGTTACCGAAATACCTTATCAAGTCAATAAAACATCCCTAATTGAAACTATTGCCGGTTTGGTAAAAGACAAAAAAATTACCGAAATTTCCGACATCCGCGACGAATCCGACAGACGCGGTATGCGCCTTGTTATTGAATTAAAGAGAGACGCAACCGGCCAAGTGGTTTTAAACCAATTATTTAAGCATACGCAACTTCAAACTTCTTTTGGTGTTAATATGCTTGCTATCGTTGACGGCAAGCCGCGCATTTTAAGTCTTAAAGAAGTTATGCGCCAATATGTCCATCACCGCCAGGAAGTTATTACCAACAGAACCCGCTTTGACTTAAATAAAGCCCTTAAACGCGCCCATATTTTAGACGGTTTACTTGTTGCAATTGCCAATATGGACGAAGTTGTTGCAATTATCCGCGGTTCTAAAGATGCTCCTGCTGCTAAAATTGCTTTAATGAATCGCTTTAAATTAAGCGAAGCCCAAACCCAAGCAATTTTGGATATGCGCTTACATCAATTAACGCAACTTTCCGCTATTGCTATTGAGCAAGAACAAAAAGACCTTGCCCAAGCAATTAAAGATTTACAAGATATTTTGGCTAACCCGCAAAGAGTTTTAGACATCATTGTTGAAGAATTAACCGAAATTATCAACAAATACGGCGACGAAAGAAAAACCGAAATCGCAAACGAAATTACCGATTTCTCTATTGAAGACTTAATTGAAGAAGAAGATGTGGTTATAACCTTATCAAACGACGGTTATGCAAAACGCATACCGCTTGATACTTATAAATCACAAAACCGCGGCGGTAAAGGCATTATCGGCGGAAGAACAAAAGAAGAAGACTTTATTGAACACTTATTTGTAACTTCCAGCCACTCTACAATCTTAATGTTCACAACCCGCGGCAGAGTGTTTGCCTTGAAGGCTTTTGAAATACCGGAAGGCAATCGCCAAAGCAAAGGTAAAGCAATTGTAAATCTCTTGCAGATTTCAGGTGAAGAAAAGGTAACCTCCGCCGTTGCATTTAGAAACTTTGACCCGCAAAACAGCGGCGAAACTTACCTTACAATGTGCACCCGCATGGGCACAATTAAGAGAGTTGAGTTAAGTGAATTTGCCCACATCCGCAGAACAGGTATTATTGCTATCGGTCTTGAAGAAGGTGATATCTTAATATCCGTTCAGGAAACACACGGCAACAGCGATATTTTGATTGCCACAAAACAAGGCAAATCAATCAGATTTGACGAAAATCAAGTCCGCGCTATGGGTAGAACGGCAAAAGGCGTCAGAGGTATCCGCCTTGCTTCCGGCGACTCTGTTGTCGGTATGGAACAGGCACCTAGAGAAGGTGCCCAGCCCGATGTATTATCCGTCTGCGAAAACGGATACGGCAAACGCACCGAGTTTAGCGAATACCGCACACAAAACCGCGGCGGCAGTGGTGTTATCACAATTAAAACGACAGCCCGCAACGGCCAAGTGGTAGGTATTAAACTTGTTGACGAATCTAAAGATTTAATGGTTATTACCGAAAAAGGTATGGCTATCAGAATCAGATGCGAACAAATCCGCTCCGTCGGCAGAAACGCACAAGGCGTGCGCCTTGTCAAACTTGACGAAGCAGATAAAATCGCCCGTGTTGCCCCCGTTGTTAAAGAAGAGGAACAACACGAAGAAGAAACTTTAGCAAAATAGGTTTTTACCTAGTTGTTTAAGTAAAAAACCCCCGTATATCAAAAAATATACGGGGGTAATTTTTCTTGCGGTAAAAAATTAAAATAGTTATAATAAAAATATCTTAAGTTTTAATAAAATAAAACGGAGATTTTATGATAAAAATTGATCCCGGTATATACGAAAAAACTTTAAAAAAATTCAAAAGAGTGAAAACACTACTGTTTATATATGGTTTAGTAAGTCTCTGTATTGTTATAGGAACAACATTTTTAAACAATACTGCTTTGACAGTTTTGCTTATTGCTTTATTTGTTTCACTTGCTATCGGTTTTATTTTTTCTTTTAGACATAGTCTATCTAAATCAGTTGTTAACACAGCCATAAATATTATTATGCAGGAATTTAATGCAGATAAAGATATTGAAACTTGGGCTTTTGAAGAAGAAGATATTTTAGATGAAGAAACTAAAGAAGTTGTTTTTCGCGGAAAAAGAGATTTATTAAATATTTCTGTTTTTTATGTTAATCTTTTTGCAAAAACATTATCTTTTTATGATGTTTTTGAAGATATGTTCTTTTTTGGTAAAAAAGATAATATAAAGTTTTCTTTACGGGGAAGACTGCCAAAGGCTTTACGCCGAAACAATGAAGATTTTTTGCCAAAATATTATGCTTTGCGTGTAAATGTAAAACTAACGGAAGATAATATCATTATAATAAGTCCTTTAAAATATTTTTCCCAAGAAAACCCGGACAATCTGCCAAAAGCAGATATTGATACCGGCACAAGATATAATATTTATGCCCAAAAACCGAACGAAATACCGGCCCAAATAAAAGATCAACTTGTTCCTGCTGTAATTGATTATGCTAAAAATTTGCACACGTGGATTGTTACAATAATAACTTCGGAAGATATTTATTTTGTATCACCGCAAGACAACTCTTTAAAACTTGTAGTTTTTGCTTCTGCCCAAAAACAAATTTTTGATAAAATGGCAGAATATAAAGAATTATTAGAAATAATAAAGGTTATTTCTTTATTGGAAAGAAAGAATTAAATTTTTGTCTGAAAACCTTTAGAAGTAAATATCCAAAGCGTCAATTTTTTTATCTTCGTGAGTATAAATTCTTAAAGAAAGTTTCCTATCTACAATTTTGATATGGGCAAAATGCGGCGTAGCGTAGTATTTGCTTGTCCATTCATTTGAATAAGAGGCCGGCTCAAAGGATCTTCCCGCTCCGCCGATAGTTACATAAATCGGCCCTGATTTAGAAGATTGAGCATCCCTTATAGGTTTTGTTCTTTCGTAGGCACCCTGATAGCCCTGTAAAACCAAATTGACTTTATATGTTTCAAATAAGGGGGCAAGAAATTGGCTTAGTTTATCTTCGCTTGCACCGCTTGAATAAACAGGATGATGTAAAACAACAATTTTCCATTTATCCGCGCCTGCTTGAGCAAGGGAAGTTTTAAGCCAGTCGTATTGTTTGCTGTCTTTTTCAAGTTTGGGCGCGAAAATTGCGTCGTATAAATTATTTGTATCTATCACGATTATGCGGGCATTTGCGCTATCATAATAATAATAATTCGGTGTGCCTTTACTCCACGGCATAGAGTTCAAAGGTTTATAATTTGCATTTAAAAAGCCTTTGCCTTCCTGTTTATCTTTATCCGGACCGTATTCATCTGCGCCCAAGGCGGCAATATAAGGCGTTTTTTTAAGCACTTCCTTAAAAGGTTCATAAAAATCGGTATAGGCATTGGTGGCTTTGCCTTCGGTTGAGATATTGCCCGTATGTATTAAAATGTCTGCGGAGTGGTTTAGCATACTTGCGGCAAGTTGTTTTTTTATTGTGCCGGCATTATTATTTGGGTCTGAGGTATTACCTAAAACGAGCAAACTGAGTTCTTTTCTTTCTGCGCTGTAAGCCGTTGTAAAAGTTCCGCTTATTCCTTCCTGCACGCCGTCGCCGTTAGCATTTTCCACATAAACTTTATAGCAAAATTGAGTATTGGGTATAAGTCCGTGTAAAGTTAAACTATGATTTCTTTGTTTTGGACTGTTTGTCATTACCAAATTACATTGGCCTTGCGGACCGTATTCTATCCAAGCGGGGGTCGGTTCGTCGGTGGAAAAGCGGATAACAGTAGTTGTAAGTTCGGTATCTTGGGTATAAGGACCTCTTACGATATTTGCGCCGTTTAAGTTTAGGGCAAGAACTGTAAAAATAAAAATTAAAAATTTTTTCATATACTTAATTTTACTAAAAAAAAAGACCTTTGCAATTAAGCAAAGGTCTTTTATATTAAGATTGATTACTAAATTAGAAAACCCATCTTAAAGTAACACCGAATTTGATGATAGAAGGGACATCATCACTGTGAGATTCTGCTTCCCAGAAAGGAACTAAAGCAAGATTATCGGTTAAGATTCTTGCATAGTCAAGTTTAATACCATAACCGGAATAACCATCACCTGCGTCATAATGTTTGAAGAATAAACCACCGTCAAAGGAGTTTAAGTCATCCAAATAATATTTAGCATTACCGGAAATAGAGAAAACATTGCTTGAATCAGTCCATTTTGTGCTACCGATAAAATCAATACCTGCTTCACCCCAGAAAACGAAGTCTTTAACCCATTCTCTGGAACCGGCCATAACGGAAAAACCGAAATCGGTAGAACCTTTTGCGACACCTTTTTCGCCATTAAACGGAGAATCAAAGACTTCAGGGCTGATATAACCTTTTAAGTCAACGATTAAGCCGTTTTTTGTTTCTTCAACGATTCTATATCTTCCATAGAAAGTAGGGTCTTCTAAACCGCTATCTCCATCTTTAACCTTGCTCCAACCAAGGCTTGCCCCGATGGATAAATTATCCATAATGCCGTAGTTTAAAACTTCTTTAACGCTATATGCTCTAACACCAGCCCAAGCATATGGATTATTTGTTTTCATAACAGTGCTATCCAAGACAAAACCACCTTTTGCCGGCATATAGAAGGGGTCAGTAATGTTTAAGGCGAATGCTTGCGCAACTAAAAAGATTGCAAGGGCGCCTAAAATGATTTTTTTCATTTTTAAATTTCCTCCATAATTTATACAATATATGTATGAGTATATGATAGCATAAAAGGAGGAAATATGCTTAAAGAATTTTTTACAAATGTTTTATCTATTGAAAGTGTTCTTACAAAATATGTTTTAGGTGTTGCTATTTTCATTTTAGCGGTGATAGCAATAAAATATATAGCCAAGACCTTACAATGGGCAACGGAAAAATTTTTAAACAAAAGACAAATTATCGGCAGAGGTTGGGTAAGCCTTATTATTAAGCATAAAGTTTTAAATCATTTCTTTTTTGCTATCGGGCTTTGCTTTTTGGTAGGAATAAATGATTTCTTTTTAATGTCGGAATTCCCCAAATTTACATCTTTTATCTTAAGACTTATTAATATAGTTATAATTGCGGAATTTACTTTGCTTATTGCTGCTTGCTTAAGCGTTTTCGGCGATAAATATTCCCGTTCAGTTAAAATGCCTTTAAAAGGTATCGTGCAGGCTATACAAGTTGTTTGTTGGCTTGTTGCAATTATTTTAATGGTATCAATTATCGTTAATAAAGAACCGGTTTATTTGCTCGGCGGTTTAACTGCATTATCTGCTATCTTACTTTTGATTTTTAAAGATTCTATTTTAGGTCTTGTTTCAGGGTTTCAACTTTCCTTAAACGATTTGGTGCGCGTTGGCGATTGGATAGTTATTCCCGGCCAAGGCGCAGACGGCGAAGTTGTGGATATTTTGCTTTCCACCGTCAGAGTTAAAAATTGGGATAATACTATTGTCAATGTTCCGGCTTATGACCTTGTTTCCCACTCTTTTACAAACTGGCGTGCCATGAGCGAATCCGGCGCACGCAGAATAAAAAGAGCCGTCAATATAGATATACACTCAATTAGATTTTTAACCCCGGAAGAAATTGAAAAGTTAAAAAGCATTTCTTTATTAAAAGACTATCTTGCCAAAAAAGAAAAAGAACTTGCCGATTATAATAAAAAAGTGGAACACCGCGAAAATATTTATAATACAAGACGTTTAACCAATATTGGTACATTTAGGGCTTATTGCCAAGAATATTTAAGACATAATAAAAATATCACACAGAAATTTACATGCATGGTCCGCCAACTTGAACCCACTTCCGAAGGCTTGCCTTTGGAAGTTTATGCCTTTTCCAATGATACAAACTGGGTTTCTTATGAAGGTATTCAAGCCGATATTTTTGACCATCTTTTATCAATAATTCCTGTGTTTGATCTAAAAGTGTACGAAAGATACAGTAATAATTAAAAATGCAATTTATAGCAAAAGTTAATAATAATACTTGGACACTTGATGAGGACGAAGCACGCCACTTAAAAGTTGTCCGTTTTAAAACGGGCGACACTATTAATTTATTTGACGGTAAGGGCGGACTTTGGCTTGGTAAAATTGAAACGCTTACAGATAAATCAGCCAGCGGTCAAATTATAAAAACGCTCACACCTTTTAAGCCCAAAAGAAAAATAACTTTATGCTTTTCCGTAATTTCGCGTCCCGCGACAGAGGAACTTTTGAACCTTTGCACGCAAGCAGGTGTTTATGCTATAAAACCGGTAATTTCCCAAAGGTGCGAAAAAGATTTAATTAAAAAATGGCAAACCAAGCAGGAACGCTGGGAGCAAATTATTTTATCGGCCGCAAAACAATGTGGTAGCCCTTATTTGCCACAAATACTTGAGCCACAAAATTTTGTTGAAGCCGTAAAAGAAGCCAAAAAACCCGCGCTTATTTGCTATGAAGACGAGCACACTTTGCCCATTCTTACCGAAATACAAAAATTAAATCCCGAAGAACTAACAATTTTTATTGGGCCTGAGGGGGGGTATGAACCCGAAGAAATTGTCCTTGCCAAGCAACACAATATACTTTCTGTTTCTCTTGGCGATTTTATTTTGCGCGCGCAAAGTGCCGCTTTTGCCGCTGTTTGGGGTGCCATGCAATGAAGATTTTTATTAAAACTTACGGCTGTCGCGTGAATCAAGTGGAAAGTGAGGCCGTTTTAGAACAGTTTTTAGCGCAAGGTAGCGAAATAACCCAAGATTTTAAGGAAGCAAATTTATGTTTTATAAATACCTGCTCCGTTACCTCTAATGCCGATAAAGAAGCCGAAAAATTTATCCGCACACTTTTAAAACAAAATCCTTCCGCTCAAATTATAGTTAGCGGATGTTTTGCAAGAGTTAAAAAAGATTATCTTTTACAAAAATACCCCACTTTAAAAATTTATTTTAAAGAAGATTTGTCTAAAGCACTTTTTGATAAGGAAATTGATTGGTCCGTAAAAGAACACAGCGGGCATAGCCGTGCTTTTATTAAAATTCAAGACGGGTGCGACTGCTTTTGTTCCTATTGTATTGTGCCTTATACAAGGCCGATAAAAACCTCAAAACCAAAAGAAATTGTGCTGCGCGAAATTAAAGATTTAATAGCCAACGGTTATAGCGAAATTGTTTTAACAGGCATAAATATCGGCAATTATCTTTGTCCCGAAACAAAAGCAACTTTGGCAGACTTATGTAAAGAGATTTTTGCTTTAAAAGGCTCTTTCCGCGTTCGCTTTTCCTCAATAGAAATCAATACAATTTCCGATGATTTAATAGAAGTTTTAAGCAAAGCGGGGGAAAAGTTCTGTTCTTATCTGCACTTACCTTTACAAAGCGGATCAACTAAAGTTTTAAAAGAAATGCGCCGCCACTATACAGCCGAAGAGTTTTTGGAAAGATTAAATTATATCCGCACAAAAATAAAAGATTTATTTGTTTATACCGATATTATTGCCGGTTTTCCTACGGAAACGGAAGAAGATTTTAAAGAAAGTGCAGATTTTCTAAAAAAAGCAAAATTTGCGGGGTTACATGTTTTTAGTTATAGCGCAAGAGAAGGAACTCCCGCTGCCCAAATGCCGCAACTTAACCCAAGCATAATAAAAGAACGCAGTTTAATTTTACATAAACTTGATAAAGAATTGCGCGTAAGTGCCGCCGAAAGTTTAAAAGGCAAAATTTTACAAGTGATAGGGGAAGATTTTGAGCAAGAATATTTGCGCGCGACGGCTTCAAACTTCCAGCGCGTTTTAATAAAAACCAACCAAAAACCGCAAGGCCTTTTTAAAGTTCTCGTCCAAGAGGTAAAAGGCGAAGAGGTCTTTGGTCCTATTTCAAAATAGGTCTTTTGCTCCTTGTGGGGCTTTTGCTAATTTTCTAAAATATAGGTATGAAGAAACTTTTTTTATCAATTTTTTTATTTTTACCGCTTTTTTCCTTTGCCAATGATTGGGTTCCTTTAAAGGACAATATAGAAACAAATAAAGTTCTAAAAAAACTTGGCTCGGGGCAAATCAGTTATTGTATTGACGGTACACAAACAAAAGTTATCCCCAATGTAAATAAAGTTTTTCAAATTTGGTTTGATAATGTATTATCTTACCGCGATATTTATCCCGATTTTAATAAAACTTTTAAAGATATTTTGCCTATTTTAGAACGCAAAGATAAAATGGTTTTGCAACAATGCGCAACCCCGTTTAACGAAGGTAAAATAAAGGGCTTTTTATCTCAAAAGAAAGACTATAAATTTGCTTCTTCAAAACCTCTTTTAAGATTGGCTTTTTGTAAAAATAAAGAGTGTTTGGGGGAAAATGTTGCCGGTTCTTGCCAAAGAGAAAATGTTTTTGAAAAAAGAATTTTTATTGCTACGGACGGTAAAGATCCCGTCGGCACTTTACTGCATGAGTTTGGGCATGTTTTTTCTCTGGGGGATATTAAATATAATCAGCAGGAAAACGATAAAACCTATGGCTATAATACCGCCAATACTTATCTGTTTAATGATAAGTATTTAACTTGCGATGATGCAGACGGAATAGTTGCTCTTATCTATATGGGTCTTGGTAAAGAAAAGACTTTTCATTCTTTTTGCGGTTATGTTGTTTTTAAACAAGGTCAAAATTCCCATTGGGAAGGTATTAAAAGCGAATTTACTAAAGAGGGTAAAAGATATAAAGTTCTTCGCGATTTAAACAGACATTTTAATAAACCTTTACTTGAAGAAAGGAAAGCCTTTAACGAGAAAAAACTCACCCTTGCCTTGCAGGAAAGCGTAAAAGACAGCAAAGACCTTAATAATTTGTTATAATATATTTAGTAGTAAGATTCTACGGCAAGAGTTAATGAAAAAATGGTAGCCAAAAAAAATCTCTGTGTTCTAATACTTGCAGGCGGGCAAGGAACCAGAATGAAATCCGCCCTTCCTAAGGTGCTGCATAAAGTTTGCGGCGCACCGCTTATTTCCCATATTTTAAGAGAAGTTTCTTTACTAAAACCGGCAGGAATCGGTATTTTGACCGGTCATCAATCTGATTTTGTCAAAGAAACAATCAAAAATAATCTTTCCTCTTGGGGTATTAAAACACTGGTAGAATTCCTTTTACAGAAAAACTTAACCGGCAGCGGAACAGCGGTAAAAGATAGTCTTTCCTTTATTAAAAAATATGACCAAGTTTTAATTTTAGCGGGCGATGCCCCTTTAATTACGGCCGAAGTCTTAAAGAAATTAGTCAAATATCATAAAGCAAAAAATCCAAATTGCACAGTTTTAAGCGTTATTCAGCCAAATCCTTTCGGTTATGGCCGTATTGTTAAAAACGAAAAAGGCCTTTTTAAAGAAATTGTGGAACAGGCCCATACGGACGCAAAAACCGCCGCTATTAAAGAAGTTAATTCCGGCATATACATTTTTGAAGTTAAACCTTTAACCAAAGCGCTTGGCAAATTAAAACCGCAAGGCCCAAAACACGAATATTATTTAACCGATACTTTGGCTATGTTTGATAAAACCGAAGTTATGAGCGAGCAAGATTATATTTGTGCTATGGGTATCAACTCCAAAGCACAACTTGCCCAGGCCCAAGCCCTTATGCAAGAGCGCATAAACAAAAAACATTTAGATAATGGCGTAATTATTATTAATCCCAGCGCAACTTATATCAGCGCGCAAGCAAAAATCGGGCAAGACAGCGTAATTTATCCCAATACTTTTATTGAAGGCAATACCGTTATCGGTCAAAATTGTATTATTGAACCTTCCAACTGGATAATAAACAGCACAATTTCCGATAATTGCCATATCAAAAGCGGTTGTTATGTGGAAGAAAGTTCTCTTGCCAATAATTGCCAAATCGGGCCGTATGCCCATTTAAGACCGAAAAGCATTTTAAAAGAAAAAGTAAAATCAGGTAATTTTATTGAAATAAAAAATTCTGTTATAGGGGAAGGCTCCAAAGTGCCGCATTTAACTTATATAGGCGATTGCCAAATGGGTAAAAATGTTAATGTCGGTGCGGGGTCAATCACTTGCAACTATGACGGCAAAAACAAACACCAAACTATTATAGGGGATAATGTTTTTGTCGGTTCAAATACCAATTTTGTAGCACCCGTTAAGGTGGAAGACAATGCTAAAATCGCAGCCGGTTCCACCATAACGCAAAATATACCTGAAGGCGTTTTAGCAATAGCCAGAAATCGTCAGGTAAATTTAGACAAAAAAGGAAAAAAGAAATGAGTCATTGCCAGTGTACCCGCGAATTAAAAGTTTTTACTTGTAATGCCAACCGCCCTTTGGCAGAAAAAATCGCGCAACACTTAAAAATTAAATTGGGTGATATTAAAGTAGAACACTTTGCCGATGGCGAAGTTGATGTCCAAGTTTTAGAGAGTGTGCGCGGTGCTGATTGCTATATTATTCAGCCTACTTGCACACCTGTAAATGAAAATTTAATGGAACTTTTAATAGCGATTGATGCTATGCGCCGCGCAAGTGCGGGCCGTATTACAGCCGTTGTGCCTTATTATGGTTATGCAAGAGCAGATAGAAAAAGCAACCCGCGTGTTCCTATAACAGCAAAACTCGTTTCTAATTTAATTACACAGGCCGGCGCAGATAGAGTTATGGCAATGGACTTACATGCCGGGCAAATACAAGGTTTCTTTGATATTCCCGTAGACCATTTGAGAGCGCGCAGTGTTTTCTTGGAATATTTTTTAAAGAATAAACCGGAAAATTTGGTAATTGTTTCCCCCGATGTCGGCGGTGTGGAAAGAGCGCGCAAATTTGCCGCTCGTATGGATGCCGGTCTTGTTATTATCGATAAACGCCGCCCCAAAGCAAATGAGGCAGTTGTTTATAACGTTATCGGTGATGTCAAAGACAAAACCGTAATTATCGTTGATGATATTGTTGATACGGCAGGCACTTTAACTGTTGTTGCAAGCAAAATTAAAGAAGCCGGCGCAAAAAAGATTTATGCTGTTTGCACTCACGGTGTTTTATCGCGCGACGGTGTTGATAAAGTTGATAATAGCCCGATAGAAAAACTTTTTATCACAGATACTTTGCCCACAGAAAAACGCAAACACAGTGATAAAATACAAGTTTTAACCATTTCGCATATTCTTGCCGATGCTATACAAAGAAATCACGACGGCAGATCAATAAGCGAGATGTTTAAATAAGCAGTGAAAACAGATTTTTGCAAAAAGCCCCAACCTTTTTGCTTAAAGATAAAAAGAAATTTTATTTTGCAAAAAGCAGAAAGTTAAAATTTCAAAAATAAAAATAGAAATGAAGATGAGAGGATGTAAAAATGGAAAAAATTAAAATCACAGCCCAAGCCAGAGAAAAAGCCGGCGTTAGAGGCGAACTTAGCAAAATCAGAGCACAAAAGATGATTCCTGCCGTTATTTACGGCGCAGGGGAAGAACCCGTGTCAATCTCTTTTTCTCAAAAAGATTTGGCTACAATTCAAAAAGCAGGTAGCAATACCTTGGTAGAAATTGACCTCGGTAAAAAGAAAGAACCTGCAATTATTAAAGAAGTTCAATATCACGTTGTAACCGATACCCCTATTCACGTTGACTTCCAAAGAGTATCTATGAATAAAGCCATTGAAACTTTGGTTCCTGTCGTTCTCGTTGGTGAAAGTGCTTCTGTTAAAGCAAACGGCGGTATTGTTGACCATGCTGTCCGCGAAGTCAGAGTTAAATGTTTACCTGGCGATATTCCGCACCATATTGAAGCCGATATCACCGAACTTTCTTTAGAAAAACATATCTGCATTAGCGATCTTAAAGCCCCCAAAGGCGTGGAATTTGTTGATGAGCCTTCAATCATGCTCGTTCACGTTATTATTCCTAAAGATGAAGTTGTTGCCGCACCTGCTGCCGCAGCCGCTACTGATGCAACCGCTGCTCAACCTGAACTTTCCGCTACTAAAGGTAAGAAAGAAGAAGAAGGCGCTGCTGCAGCCGCCGCTCCTGCAAAGAAATAAGTTTTCTTTCACAATACCCCAAGTGTATTTCACACTTGGGGTATTTTTAATGCTTCAGCTTTTGGGCTATTTTTAATTTTTTAGAAATTTCGGATACGCGGGCTTGCCAGCCGCTCTAGGTATACCTCATTTCTAAAATCGTTTTTCTTTTTCAAAGAAAAACTAATTAAAACTATCTCCAAAATCTTCGCAAAACTATTTGCTCTATTTTAAAGTTGTTATGCTTCACTCGGCAAGCCTTCTCTAAAATCAAAATACTTGAAAACTTTTTTGTATCGTCTGATATTCTTTTATTATCTTACCAGCTCTGCTATCACTTTATTGTTTGTTATTTTTTTGTAATGCTTTTATTAATGCTTGCGGGTTAATAAAATTATTATTTTTGACGCTTTTTCCGCTTTGGTGTTTAACTTCTACGCTTTGAGCAGTTTTATGTGCAACTTCTAAAAACTCTTGCGGTGTTAAATCGGGCTTAACTTGTTTTGCAAGTGCTGCAATACCGGCAAGGTAAGGCACTGCCCAACTAAGCCCGCCGTTAGCATAGGCGACATAATCTTTTTCGCCCGTTGGTGAAGCGATAATTCTATAATCTGTCGGCACACATATATCTGATATTTTTTCGTAAAAAGGCACTTCTTCTTCTTCAAACCAATAGGCAGGTTTTGTATAGGAAGAAATTTTATCCGGACTGGCGCAATAGCAGTTTCTGCTAACGGTAAAAACATCATTTGTTGTTAAAACTAAAACACCTTGTTCCTTGGCTTGTTTTAATATTTCAAGGAAATATTTTCTGTTTAAATCTTCCGGCCCGAAACCACGAGAAATAGAAATAATAGAAATTTTATCTTCTACCGGTAAAGTTTCGTTTAATTCCAAAATATATTCTATAGCATAAGAAATAGGTTCGGCATCAAATTTGTTTGTTTCATTTTCCTTAAAATCGGCTACAATGAAATAAAGTTTTGCATCCGGCGCTACTCCTACATTTTTGCCAACAGCAATAGAGGCAACTGCCGCACCGTGCATAGATCCTTGGGGGGTGGGGGTTCCTAAATTTTTATAAAAAACAAGACTTTCGGCATACTCTTGGTGCGGGCCTAGATTTTGATCAATAATAGCAATATTCACACCTTTGCCCGTAATACCTTTTTTATGTAATTTTTTGATATTCAAACCGGGTGTTTTACCTATTTTATTTATTTTTTTTATATTCAGCCATTTTGGCATTTTTTTAGGCCAAATGGTTTTATTGTCAAAAGTTAATTTTCCTAAAGTTTCTTTTGGCAGGTCAGTTAAATCATAATTTGATAAATCGCAACTTCTTACATCAATTTTTTCGGCCTTTAAATTTGCAAAAGGTTCTTTTTGTTTACATATCCACGAAAAATCAGCAAAATCCGTCAGAGCATCTGGTGTAAAATCTTTTACTTTATCTTGTGCAAAAATTTGCAAACCTAAAAAACATAAAACAGCAATAAGAGTTAATTTTTTCATAAATTCTCCTTTATTATTTTTTTGATTATAGAGCGTTTGGCTTTACTGCGCGCTCTTTTTACTTTTTTCCGCGCGGAAGAAGACGTGGTGGTATAGGCCCATTCATCTTTTTTATTATGTGTAACTTTATCTTTCATATTTATATACTACACCATAAACTACCAAAAAACAAGGGTTTGTTTTTTCCTCTTTTTTATAAACATATATTTCGCTATATTACCAGTTTTTATATAATTATTTATATAGATAAATGAAAAATATAATTAAACTTTTTATTTTATTTGTTTTACTTGCGTCGGTTATAAGCGCGGCGGAATATTCTTTTGAACAGGCTTATCAGCGTGCTTTAACTACGGATGAAAGCGTTTTAGCCGCCAAAAAAGAAGTAGAGCAATTTAAAGCAAACAAAAATGCGGCGCGCGGGCTTTATTTACCAAAAGTATCTATTGACGGCAGATATACCTATATTGATGACCCTATCATAATAAATTTGGAACCTATCAGGGGTGCGATACAGCCACTTTATAATTTTCACATACCCGGATACACTTTGCCTGCTTTTGCGCTTGAAGTGCAAGATGATAAATTTTTTAAATCGCAAATTACGGCAACGCTTCCGCTTTTTGCAGGCGGTAAAATTTCGGCCGCAAACAAGGCTTCAAGCGCAAGTTTAAATGAAGCCCTTGCCAAACTTGAGCAACAACAAAATAATATTTTAAGCGAACTGACAACAAAATATTTCGGTGCGATTTTGGCCGAAGAAGCCGTAAAAATAAGAAAAGAGTTTCTCAACAACACAAATCAAAACGCAAAAGAAGCAAAACAAATGTTCAAGGCGGGCACAATTTCCAAAGTAGAAAAAATGGCAATAGAAATTACCGCCGCCCAAGCCCAAAGGGATTATGATGCTTCTTTAAATGATGCCGCTATGGCGCAAACCGTGCTTAAAAATTTACTTTCCGAAAAAGATGATATATCTTTTTCTTCTTCCTTGTTTATGCCTAATCAAGATAAAATTCCTTCTCTGGAATTTTTTAAGAAACGTGCTTTAAGCAATAACCCTTCTTTAAAAATTGTTGAGGCAAATTTAGATAAAACAAAAGCTAATATCAAAGTACAAAGCGGAGAGTTTTTGCCGTCAGTTTATCTTTTTGCCAAGCACGAATTATATACAAAAGATTTAACTATTCTTGAACCGGAATATGCTTACGGTATCGGGTTTAGTTGGAATATTTTTGAGGGCGGTTCTTCTTATAATAAAACAAAAGCGGCCAAACGCCAAAAAGAAAGTGTTGAAGAATTGCAGCAAAATGCCGTTAAAGATATTCAAACGGCAATAGAATATTATTATAAAAAGATGCAAAACGCAGCAATGACTTATAAGGCAGTTCAAAAAGAAATAACTTTCAGTGATGAGTTTTACCGCGCGCGCAAACTGGGTTTTAAAGCGGGTACAAGTACTTCTTTAGAGGTAAACACCGCACTTACTTATAAGTTAAAAACGCGGCTTGACAGTATTAAGGCGGAATATGATTATCTTGTTTGCCTTGCGACAATTTTAAGTTTAACCGGAGATACAAACACCTTTGAAAGTTATAAATAGGAGTTTTTATGGATAAAAATAAAAAAGTTTTAAAGTATTTAATAGCGGGGATAATTTTGTTTATTCTTATTTTGCTTGTTTTTCAATTTTATCCGCGTACACAACTTTTACAGGGGGAAGTTGTTATCCGCCAAATCAGTCTTTCGCCCAGAATTGCCGGCAGAATAAATAAAATTGATGTCAAAGAAGGTGATCAGGTTAAAAAAGGGCAAGTGCTTGCCCAAATAGATTCACCTGAACTTTTTGCAAAACAAGAGCAAGCAAAGGCCGCCCAAGCCGCCGCCATAGCAACGGCCGAAAAGGCCGATAAAGGTTTAAGGGATGAAGAAATTGACGCCGCTTATAATCTTTGGCAAAAGGCCTTATCCGTGCAGGAACTTGCCGATAAAAGTTTAAAACGTGTTGAAATGCTTTATAAAGAAGGTGTTGTTTCCGCACAGAAATTAGACGAAACCAAAGCCAAATACGAAGTTGCCCTTCAAGATACCAATGCCGCGCACAATAAATATATTATGGCGAAGCAGGGCGCGCGTGACGAAGACAAATCAGCCGCGCAGGCCTTAACCGAACAAGCACTCGGTGCTGTTAAAGAAATAGGCAGTTATGTGGAAGAAACCCAAGTTAAAGCGCCCATAGACGGTGAAATTGCTACTATCGTTGCCGAAGAAGGCGAACTTGCCGCACCGGGTTTAACCATTTTAACAATGTTAAACACACAAGATATTTGGCTTACTTTTAATATTCGCGAAGACTTTTTGCCAAAACTTACACTTGGCAAAATTATAGAAGTTAAAATACCTGCTTTAGATAAATCAAAAAAGTTTAAATTTAAAATTTCTTATATTTCCAAACAAGGTGATTTTGCTACTTGGAGTGCCACTAAAACACACGGCGATTTTGATTTAAAAACTTTTGAACTGCGCGCCGTTCCGGCAGAAGAAATTGAAAATCTCCGTCAAGGAATGACAACTCTTTTAAAAATTTAAAATATGGATAAATTTGTTTATCTTATCAAAAGGGAAATAAATTTTTTGTTTCATACAAAAAAATCGCGCTTGTTTTTTGCGATGGTTTATCCTTTGATAATGTTCTTTTTGCTGCTTGCTATTTTTAGTGAAAAAGCCATTTTAAAAGTACCTGTTGCCGTAGTAGACAACAGCCGCGGCTTTTACGCAAGAGAGTTTACCCAAGCAGTTAAAGCAAGTCCTTATTTAGATTTAAAATATACTCCCGAAAACTTAAAAGAAGCGCGCAAGTTATTTTTGGCAAACAAGGTTTACGCCGTCTTGGATATTGATAAAGATTATGATAAAAATTTAAATAAATCTTACGGCGCAAGTGTGCTTGCTTTGGTTAATAATCAATATCTTCTTATGGGCAGTAATGTTGGTAAAGCGCTTACGCAAATAGCAAAAGGCTTAAACGAAAAACAGCGCACAAAATTTCTTTCAAAGCAAGGTATTTTGCCTGCTTATAAAGATTTATTTATCGCACCTTTACAAGTATCGGAAAATATTTTATATAACCCGCAAATGAACTATGTTTATTTTTTGGTGCTGGGTTTAATACCGGCCCTATTGCAGATTTTTATTTGCCTTAGCATAACTTATTCTTTGCTTTACGAATTAAAAACCCGCCGCGCCGAAACCATAAAAACTTATATTTTGACAAATCCTTTTCAGGCGGTAGGTGCAAAAAGCATACTGTATTTGTTCAATTATGTGCTTATTTTTATGATAATGCTTTTTATTTTAATAATCTTTTTTGATTTGCCTTTAAGGGGTAATTTGTTTTTAGTGCTTTTGGGCGCTTTTGTGTTCTGTTTATGCTCGGTAGGGGCGGGGGTTTTAATTGCCGGCTGCACAAATAATTTAAGAATAGCAATGAGCGCGTGTGCGGTTTACGGCGCGCCTGCTTTTGCTTACTACGGAGTATCTTTCCCCGTGGGCAGTATGCCTGTTTTGGCTCAAGCGTGGGCTTATTTTTTGCCTGGCACTTATCTAAACAGAATTATGGTTAACGAACTTATGCGAAACGGCGCTTTTGCCGTTACTATGCACGAAATTTTTATAATGTTTGTTTTTGCTTTAATTTTCTTTTTTACGGGCGCAAAACTTTATACCCGTTGGTTTAAGGATGAAAAGTATATGGGGGCAAAATTATGAGTGAAACTTTACTCCTTGCCATGCGCGAATTAAAGGGACTTTTAAAAGATAAAGGACTTTTGTTATTAGCCATAGGCGGACCGTTTTTATATTCCTTTTTTTACCCTTTGCCTTATCAGCATAAAATTGTGCGCAAAATGCCCGTTGCCGTTGTTGATGCTGATAAAACAAATACAAGTTTTAAATTAAAACAGATGATAAAAGCAACCGAACAAGTTTCTTTGACCGAAAATTATTTAACTTTACAGGATGCTCAAAAAGCCCTAAAAGAGCGCAAGATTTACGGTGTGGTCTATATACCGCAAGATTTCCAAAAAAACATTTTAAAAAATCAGGTTCAGGCGGTAAAAATTTGGACTGACGGCAGTTATATTATCTATTATAAACAGGCAACAAAGGCCCTACAAACAGCAATAAAAACAATGTCGGCCGGTATAGAAATTAAAAAGATACAGGCTAAGGGTGCCGGCAAGGCGGCTTATGTTTTGCGCTCACCGATAACTATTACCGAACGGGATTTATACAATCCTTCCGGCAGTTATCTTGAATATGCTGTTCCGGCGGTTTTTGTGGCGGTTATTCATCAAGTTTTACTTATGATTATCGGTATGCGTAGCGGAACTTTAAGAGAAAGCAAAAAGAAATACAGCCCTTCACTCCGTCCGATAAATATTTTGTTCGGTAAAACCCTTGCCTTCTTATTTTTTGGCTTATGTTATTTTGTGTTTTATTTTATTTTAGTTTACAGAATACTTGGTTTTACGGGTGGCGGAACAATTTTATCTTTCTTTATTTTCTATTTTATTTTTGTCTTAAGTGTTATATTTTTGGGTATTTTTCTTGCGCAGTTTTTCAGCGAAAGGGAATCAAGCGTAATGTTTATTGTGGTTTCTTCTTTGCCTTTATTTTTTATGTCCGGAGTGGTATGGCCTGTTTATCAAATGCCGTTTTTTATACAAATTTTGCGTGTGCTTGCGCCTTTAAGTTACGGTATTGAGGGAATGACACGTCTTTTTATTATGCAAGAGCCGCTCTTGCAGGCTTTGCCGCTTTTAACAGGGATGTTTGTTTATATGTTAATTTCCGGCATACTTGCCTATTACACAATTAAAAAAAGATATCCTAACAAAATATAGATTACGCTTGCGCGGGTTTTTGTTCATTATCCTGTTGCCACCTAAAAACCCCTATTAAATGTTGGCTTGCCATATAGAATTTACAGAAAAGATTGTTTTGATTTCTTAAAGAATCTTCGTTTTCGGTGTGGGTAAAAATTCCGTCTTTACCGATTAAAAAGAGGGTTATTTTTCCAATTTTGCTGGGCAAAGGCAAAGTTTCAGTTTTTGTCATATTTTTTTGGCAGTTTTGCGCTTCTGTTAGAAAATCAAAAGAGGCCTTTTTCATTTCTTTGGAATCTTTGCCTATAACTCCGCCGATACCGCTTGGACTGTTATTTTCAAAATACATACTTGCATTACCAAGATGTGAAGTGGCAATAAAAACTTTTTTAGGTTTTTGGTAATGGTCTAACATACAAAACTCTATTCCGCAAACGCAAATTGCGGGTGTTTCTTTTGTATCTTTAGTTTTAAAATTATTTGCGTCAAGCCAAAAGGCGCGCATATTTTCAAATGCAGATGTCATATTTTCTTTCCCCCAATTTATTCAATAATACCGCCGCCGAGAACGCGATTATTAAGATAAAATACAGCACTTTGCCCTGCCGTAATAGACATTTGCCCTTCGTCAAAAACAACTTTTGCGCGCCCGTTTTCAAGGGCGGTTATTGTGGCAGGCGCTTCTTTATGCTGACGGCGTATTTTGACAAGTGTTTTAATCGGTTCGTTCGGGCAGGCAATAGAAAGCCAATTTATTTGATTTACAAATAACTCTTTATTAAACAAAGCGCTCTTTGGCCCGGCGATAATTTGATTATTTTTGCCGTCAATTTTTATTACATATAAAGGTTCTTTTGTCCCGCCTTGGGTCAATCCTTTGCGCTTGCCGATAGTATAGTTCCAAATGCCGTTGTGCTTGCCTAAAACTTTGCCATTTATATCAACAATATTGCCCGGCTTTGGCGAGAAATTTAAAATATCATTATAATCGCCGCAATAAAAATCTTGCGAATCTTGCTTTTCGGCTACCGGCAAATTGATTTTTTTTGCCATTTCCCTAACTTGCGGTTTTGAAAAATTACTCAACGGAAACAAAATTTTTGAAAGTTGTATTTGATTTAAGCGGTATAAAAAGTAAGTTTGGTCTTTTTCGTCCTGCGGTGCTTTTTCTAAAAACCAACGGCCCACACTTTCGTCAAAACCGATTTTGGCATAATGCCCCGTTGCAAATTTATCAAACACAATACCCTGCTTTTTTGCCATTTCGGGCAAGGCGCCAAACTTAACATAACTATTACACCAAATACAAGGGTTGGGCGTGTGTCCGCAACCATATTCTTTTTTAAAATTTTCAATTACAATTTTTTTGTAAATTTCGCGGCAGTCAATAATTTTTAAAGGGATATTTAAAAAATCTGCCACTTTTTTTGCAGTTTTAATATCTTCTTCTTCAGGGCCAAGGCAGGCATTGTTTTGCTTCTTAGGTGCGGGCAAACTGTCGTCCCAAATAGACATAATTGCGCCAATTACCTCATAACCTTGCTGTTTGAGTAAATATGCGCTCAAGGCGGAATCAACCCCGCCGGAAAGACCAACTAAAACTTTTTCCATATGTATATTTTACAAAATTATGGTATAATATATATAGCCAAAAAACGCAGGCCGCGCAAGCGGCTACTTTTATCGTTAAAGGCGAAATAAGTATGTATTCAATCATAGAAACAGGTGGAAAACAATACTGGGTTACCCCAGGCCAAAATCTGAAGGTTGAAAGACTTGAAGCAGAAGTCGGCGCAACAGTTGAACTTAAATCACTTTGGGCCGGTTCTGAAGAAGGCACCTCATCAGATACCAAAGCAGGTAAAACTGCCAAGGTCACCGCTGAAGTCGTAAGACATTTACGCGGTCGCAAGATAATTGTATTCAAAAAGAGACCTAAAAAAGGTTATGAAAAAACCCAAGGTCACAGACAAAATCTTACAGAAATCAAGATTAAAGAAATAATCTTATAAGGTAGAAAACATATATGGCACATACAAAAGCACAAGGTTCCTCCTCAAACGGAAGGGACTCCCACGGTCAAAGACTTGGGGTTAAAAGATATGGCTCACAATACGTTAATGCCGGCGAGATTATTCTTAAACAACGCGGCACAAAAATATTGCCGGGCAAAAATGTTTCAAGAGCCACAGACGATAGTTTATTTGCTAGAATCTCAGGTATTGTTACCTTTGAGTGGGCCAAAAAAGGCAAACAGCAAGTATCTGTCTATGCTCAAACAAGCGAAGTTAAACCCGTAGCCAAAAAGGAAGTTAAAACTGCCAAAGCAGTCAAAACAACCACTGCAAAACCTGCTGCTAAAACAGCAAAAGCAGCGGCTACAAAAAAGACTTCCGCAAAAGCCAAATAAAAATTTGGTAGCAAAAAGGGCGGCTTTTAAATTTTCAAAAGCCGCTCTTTTTTTATGGTAAAATAAAATATATGCAAGCAAATAGTTTTATTGATAGAGTTAAAGTTTATGTCAAAGCCGGTAAAGGCGGCGACGGATGCCTTTCGTTCAGACGCGAAAAATTTATTGAGTTCGGCGGGCCAAACGGTGGTAGCGGCGGTCGTGGCGGTGATATTGTTTTTAAAGCAGAACCGAACATCACCACCTTACAGGACCTTGCCTATAATCCCCATATTGAAGCGCCTAACGGCGAAAAGGGTGGCACTTATAATAAAACCGGTCTTAACGGCAAAGATAAAATTATTTTAGTTCCGCTTGGCACTATTATCAAAGAAAACGATAATGTTTTGGCCGATTTAACAAAACCCTATGAAGAAGTTATTATTGCAAAAGGCGGGCGTGGCGGCAGAGGAAACCAAAGTTTCAAAAGCCGTTTTAACACCGCACCCAGAATTGCCGAAAACGGCCAACCAGGCGAAGAAAAAACTCTTATCTTAGAATTAAAAGTGCTTGCGGATGTCGGCCTTGTCGGTTTTCCCAATGCGGGCAAAAGCACATTTTTGACGGCCGTTTCCGCCGCGCGCCCAAAAATTGCGGGTTATCCTTTCACAACATTAAATCCGAATCTCGGTATTGCAAGCCACAAAGGCAAAAGTTTTGTCGTGGCGGATATTCCTGGTATTATTGAAGGCGCAAGTCTTGGCAAGGGCCTTGGCCACCAATTTTTAAAACATATTGAAAGAACAAGGGTTTTAGTTCATTTGGTGGACCCTTTCGGCTATGAAGATCTTTCTGCTGAAAAATCAATAAAAGTTATTCAAAAAGAATTAAAAACTTTTGATAAAAACCTTGCCAAAAAACCACGTATTTTAGTTATAAACAAAAAAGATATTGACGGTTCTTCTGAAATTTACGAAAAATTAAAAAAGAAATTAAAAGACGAAACACTTTTCTTTATTTCCGCAGCGGGTAATATCGGTTTAAGTAAAGTTTTGGACGCTATTGTTAAAGAACTTTCAAAAGCGCCCGTTGTAGTAGCAAAGAAAAAAGAAAAAGTTTTGCCAAAAGTCCACTTGGTAGAACCTATGTTTGTTTTAAATAAAATTGACGAAAATACTTTCCAAATCACAGGCAAAAAAATAGAAGAATTTATTTCTATGACAAATTTCTCCCAGCCCGAAGCCGTGCAAAGATTACGCGGAATTTTCAAAAAGGTCGGGCTTGAAAAAGCACTCCAGAAAGAAGGTATCTCTGAAGGCGCAACAATTATTGCCTGCGGTAAAGAGTTTGAGTGGAACGGAAGTGTTGACGAAGAAGTTTCCGCCTTGCCCGATAGAATCGGCGGTTACAAAAGGCGCGAAACAAAACAAGAACGTTTGGATAAGAGAAAAGCGCGCCGCCAAGCCAAACAAAATTAAAATCCTAGTAAAAACGATTTGCTTTATTTGAGTAAATTCGGTAATTAAAATTTTTCCAAAAAATTTGACAAAATTAGTAAAAATTATGCTACCCTATATTTGTTGTGTAAAAACAACTAGAAATAGTTAGGGGGTATAAATGAAAAAAATACTTAGTATCTCACTAAGCACGCTTTTGCTTGCTTTAGCAAATGCGTCTTATGTTAATGCCTGCACAGGCATACAAATTACCGCGGCTGACGGCACCAAAGTTCTTGCCCGCACTATTGAATGGAAAGGCGGTAATTTAAACAGCAAACTTATAATTATGCCGCGCGGTCAAAAAAACACCGCGCTTACACCGCAAGGCAAAAACGGCCACACTTGGACAAATAAATATGGTGCAGTCGGCGCAAGCACCGTTCAACCGGAATTTGTTGCCGAAGGCGTAAATGAAAAGGGGTTAAATGTCGGTATTTTCTATTTTGCCGGTTTTGGCAGTCTTACACCTTATAATGCCAAAAACGCAAAAAAATCGGTTAGTGACGGCGAATTGGTGCGCTATATCTTAACCAACTTTGCAAGTGTGGAAGATGCTTTAAAAGGACTTGAAAAAATTGAAATTATACCTATTGGCAAACCCGATAAAAACGGAAACTACGCCACAGGCCATTGGCGTATAAGTGATAATACAGGCAGAAGCGTGGTTTTGGAAATTACCGATAAAGGTCAAAGGCATATTTACGAAAATAATTTAAGAGTTTTCACCAATTCGCCAAGTTTTCCTTGGCATCAGGCAAACTTGAATAATTATATTCACTTATCAGGCGGGGAAACGCCCGATAAAACTATGGGACAGGTCCATTTATTTTCGCTTGGCGGCGGCACAAATTTAACGGGTTTACCCGGCGATTTAACACCGCCTTCGCGCCTTGTTCGCGCTTTCTTTTACGCACAAACAGCACCCACACCAAAAGATAAATACGGTGCAATTACGCAGGCATTCCACATCTTAAATAATTTTGATTTGCCTATCGGCGCGGAGTTTGCACCAAACGAGCAAATACCCGATATGCCAAGCGCAACACAGTGGACTGCGGCCAGTGATTTAAGCCACCCGACATTTTATTACCGCACTATGTATAATTCGGCAATTCGCAAAATTGATTTAACACAAATTGATTTTAATTCAATACCTTATCAGGTTTTAGATTTGGACGAAACACCGCAAGAAACTTTCCACGACCGTCTTATGTAGTTGTTAAAAAATAAAAAACCCGCTTTTTAAGGAAGCGGGTTTTTGTTATTGTTAAATAAATTTACAAGCAGAGGGTGAAACTGCATAAAATAAGCGCATTTTCTGATAATTTTTTTTCTTCCCAAAGATTTAAAATATACAGGATAAGGAAAAAAATCCGTGCAACCAAGGCCGTCTATTAAAAAGATTTTTCCGACTTTTTCGTCTAAAACCATATTATCCGGATTCAAATCGCAAAATTGAATATTATATTTGTATAGATACTTAAATAAATCATAAAGGTATAAACGCAATTTTTCTTTATCGCTTTTTTCATCAGATAAAAGTTGCCATAAATGTCTTGCCGGAAGGCCATTTTCGCCCAAAATTATTTCTTGCTTAAAACCGGTATATTTTTTTGTTTCTATAACTTCTAATAAACGCGGAAGATGGGTAAAAGGGATATTCTTTTTTTGTAAATATTGAAAATATTTTATTTCTCTTTTGGTTTGTTTTGCTTTAGAGTGCAAAGAAAGTTTGTATATCGCGTTTGGCTCTTGCGGGAAATAATAGCAAGATCTTTCCGTCCCATTTGCGACTAAATATTTTTTTAATTCTTCTTCTGTATAGTTGAACATTTTATTTTATCAAATATTAATTTGTTATTTTTTCTTCCAAGTATTATTTTTTAGGGTATTATAAATTGCCTCATTATATCTCAGTGCTTCTTTTTGAAGGGAAGATAATTTATTAAAATCGGTAAGGTTTTGTTCTCTAAAAAACTCTGCGCCCTGCGGATTTACGATATGAATAGTATTTTTATCTTCCTCGTAAATATATTTTGTGTTTTGGCGTTTTTCATCAAAAAGACTTTCGCCCGAAGAAGAAAAACTTTCTTCGCTGTTTAACAAATCAAGCAAGGTCGGCAAAATATCTTCTTGTGTGGCAATTTCCGTATTTATGCCGGCTTTTATGGGTTTGCCGTAAATAAGCAAAAAGGACTGAAATTTTTCTTTTGTTAAATTATTATCGTCAAAAACTCTGTTTTTTAAGACGGCTCTATGGTCCGGCAGAATAAAGAAAATAGTTTTATCAAACCAAGATTCTTTTTTTGCTTTTTCAAAGAAATTGCCTAAAGCATCATCAAAATAAATTGCCCTGTTTACAAATTGGTGTATTTGGTCTTTTTGATTATATTTTTTATGCTCTTGGCTTAAAACAATATCATAAGGACTGTGCATACTTGAAGTAAAGAAATAAACAAAAAAGTTCTTTTTAGTTTGGTTAATTTTATCTAAAACAAACTCAAATCCCTCGTAGTCAAAACCTTTATTAAAGAGGGGATATTGTCTTTTTACGGGAATATTCTCTTTAGAATAAAAACTGTTAAAACCCTGATATTTTGCCATTTCGCCTGCTTTATCTGCGGTAGCAATATCGGTAGTAAAAGATAAAGTTTCATAATTTTTATTATTAAAGTATTTTGCTATGCGTGATAAACTTTTTGAGCCAAGTCCGTTTGTCATATTCGGCTGACCCCAAACATACGGCAGGGAAAAAATTGTTGCCGTTATGCCCATTAAAGAACGCGTGCCGGAAGAATAAAAATTAGGGAAGTATAAACTTTCTTCTTTTATTTTCATAAAGTTTGGGATATCTTGGGGGAAGTGTTCTATTAAAAGAGGGTCAAAACTTTCCGTAACAAGCAAAACAAAATTATAATTATTGTTTTTTAAGTGGAAGTTTTTAAATTTTCTTTCAAAAGGATATTTCTCATCCGGCGTAATAAGATTTGAATTATTTTTTAAAGTTAAATCTTCTTTCTTAAAATATAATTTGCGTTTGGAAGATTTTCTGATGGCTTCATAAGTATTAAAAGGACCGTTTAAAATAAGGTCGGCCGTTCTGTTATTACCTAAAACTTGGGCATCCATAGTGCCTAAATTTTTACCTCTAAAATCTAGTTTCCCGCGCAACATCAGCGGAAAAAACAAAGCAAGGCAAAGAATAAAAACAATACTTTTTATAATATATTTTTTATTGTCTGCAACAATTAATTTATAAGAATTTGTCTTTCTAAAAATAAAAAATAAATAAAAAACAAAACCCGCTAAAAGCGGAATAGTGATATAAAAATAATTTTGAAAAGCCATCTGGAAAAACAACCCAAAATGCGTAAAACTTGCTAAAAACTCTGCCCCGATATGATTATTAAAAAAGGAAAAGAAAATAATATCACCCGCGCAAAACAAAGTAAGTAAAATAAATAAAACGGAAAATACAGTATGGAATATATTTATAATAAATTTCTTTTTATAAGGTAGCATAAAAAGGATAAATAAAGGGAAAAGCAACAAAGCAAGCATATAAAAATCAAAACGCAAACCGTGTAAAAATGAAAGGAAAATTTCTTTACCCGTTAAATCGGTAAAATAAGTATGTGCGCTGAAAAAGTTGGCAATTCTTGTTATTTGAAATAAAATGAAAAAAGCCAAAAAATAAAAAGCAATAATTTTTATTTTTAGTCTGAAAAGGGGTTTTTCCTTCGCAGGGAAATTAAATAAAGGGGGTAAATTCATACAGTATAATTTTTAAGACACAAAAAAGCACACTTTTTATATATTATATTAAAACTTTTATATCTTAAAAAAGTTTTTGGCGTTTTGGGTGGTAATTTGAGCGCACTTTTCCAAAGATATATTTAACAGTTCGGCAAGATAGGTGCCGATTTCCGGTATGTTTTGGGGGGAATTTCTTTGCCCTCTTTTTGTTTGCGGCGGAAGGTAAGGGCAATCGGTTTCCAAAACAAAATGTTCAATACCTATTTTTTTAATAACTTCTCTTAAATCATTATTTTTTTTATAACTTATTACACCGTTTAGACCGAGCAAAAAACCCCTGTCTAAAGCGCGTTTTGCGTCTTCGTATCTTGCGCTGAAACAATGGAAAATACCGCCCTGCGCGTCGTGATTTTTTATAATGGCAAATAAATCTTCATAAGCCTTGAAATCGTTTGGCTCATTAGTTTTGCGACAATGTAAGACAACTTTTTTATTTGTTTCTTTGGCAAGGGCAAGCATTTCTTCAAAAACATTTTGCTGTTCTTGCTCCGTGCTGGAGTTTAGCCAAGCATAATCAAGGCCGATTTCTCCGACGGCTCTGAAAATGGGGTTTTTTAAAAACTCTTTTAATTTTTTTATTTGTTCTTCGGTTCTTTGAGAGGCATAAATCGGGTGAATACCACAAACGGCGCAAAAAACATTAGGATATTTAGCGCACAAATCAACGGCTTGTTGCCACTCGGGTTCTTCGCAGGCAATTTCCACCATATTTTTGACACCGGCAAGGAGTGATTTTTCAATCACATCCTTGCGGTCAGTATCAAAAGCCTCGTCGTTAATATGGGCGTGGGAGTCAATAAACATCTTATTTATAAAACTCTTTTATTGTTTGTGCCACATAAATTACATCTTCTTCCTTAAGTTCGGGGAACATCGGGATAGAAAGAACTTCTTTTGCGGCGCTTTCGGTATTAGGATAATCTTCCGTCTTGCAGTTTAAATGTTTATAACAAGGTTGTTTATACAAAGGAACAGGATAATAAACCGCATTGCCGATACCGTGTTCTTTAAGATAGGCACTTAAAGCATCTCTGTCTTTAACGCGGATAGTAAAAACATAATAGCATTGGCTCCAACCTTTTGGTGCTTCAGGCGGAAGGGTAATTTGGGGAATATTTGCTAAATGTTTTCTGTAAAGGGCGGCAACTTTTTGGCGGTTTTCAGTCCAAGTGGCAAGATGCTTAAGTTTGACATCTAAAATTGCGGCTTGAATTTCGTCCATTCTTAAGGTAGAACCTTCTCGGTCATATTCATAGGCTTTGCCTACGCTTCTGCCGCTGTGACGTATACTTTGGCAGGCTTGGGCAATTTTTTCATTATTAGTGATAATTGCTCCGCCGTCGCCGCAACCGCCTAAGTTTTTGCTGGGGTAAAAACTAAAAGCACCCGCATCGCCCCAAGTGCCGGTATATTTATTTTCGCACAAGGCAAGGTGGCTTTGAGCGCAGTCTTCAATAACTTTTAAATTGTGTTCTTTGGCAATTTTCATAATTTCGGGCATATTGGCGGGGTATCCGTATAAATGCACCGGAACAATTGCTTTTGTTTTAGAGGTTATTTTGCGTTTAACATCTTCGGAATCAAGTTCATAAGTTTTGGGGTCAATATCGGCAAACACAAAATCAGCACCGGTTAAGGAAATGGATGTTGTGGTAGCAACAAAAGTAAAGGGGGTTGTAATAACTTCATCACCTTTGCCGATACCTGCGGCCATTAAAGCAATTTGTATTGCGCTTGCGCCCGAAGAACAGGTAATACAGTATTTTGCGTTTAGGGCTTTGGCAAAATTTTGCTCAAACTCTTGGGTTTTAGGACCAAGTAGCCACTTCATAGAGTTCAAGGCCTCTAAAGCGGCGGAATTGATTTCATTTTTTAAACTATCATGTTGTTCTTTTAAATTGAACAAGGGAACATTTTTATTCATAATTATTTATCCAAGGATTTAATTTCCTCAATGGGAGATAATTCCTTTACTATTTTTTGGTATTTAGTTGCGGACATATTTACAACTAATTTTAAAACAATCAAGCCGTTTTCTTTGTGGATTTCATCCTTTATGATTTCGGCTTCATTATTTTTAAAAACGGATTTAATTTTTTCTACAATTTCCCATTTGGGGGAACATTTTATTGTTAAAGAATCATATAATTGGACATAATCAAAAGTGTTCATCATTTTGCGTACAAAAAGTTGTAAAATTAAAACACTTGCCGTTGCTATGGAAGCAATAAAATAGTGGCCATAACCAATAGCCATACCGACCGCCGCCACAAGCCAAATACCCGCAGCGGTAGTTAAACCGGAAATTTTATTGCCATCTCTTAAAATAGAACCTGCCCCCAAGAAACCCACACCGGCAACAATTTGTGCGGCGATTCTTGCAGGATCTCCGCCTAGATAATAAGCGGAAAGAATGGAAAGCATAGCAAACACGGTAGAACCTACGCAAATAAGAGTATTTGTTGCAAAGCCGGCGGGTTTATCGTGATACTGTCTTTCAAGTCCGATAACTCCGCCCATAATCAAAGCCACCAAAATTCTCATTACGATTTCTGAATGATCTATCATAATATCTCCTTTTATAAGTTAAGCAAAAATTTTTAAAATAATAAAGAACAAGAGCATTACGCCTGTTCCCAAAGGCAAAGCAAGGCGCGCCCAATCACTACTTTTAATTTTAAACTTTGAAGCACAAATAATGTTAGGTATATTGCCCGGTATTAAGAAACCGCCCGAAACAATTAAAGCCAAAAGTAAAAATTCAATTTGTGCTGTTGTCATTTCCGGCACGATTTCCGCTGCGGCTAAAGTTGCATTATCAAGTATGGCCGAAAGGGAGTTTGCCCAATACAAAATACTGGGCGGCAATTTTTGGATAGTCGCTCTTGCCAAGGGGGATAAACCTTCCCCAAACAAAACAAGTGCCATAATAAAAAGGTAAATTTTTGCCGCTCTTATTAAAATATCTACGGACGTTTCTTTTTCAAAGTGTAATTTGTTTTTATTTTGTTCACCGGAAATACGGGTAGACATATAAGCAAAAAAGAAAATTGCCGGCAAAATATAAGGCCATAAAAGTTTGAGTAAAAAGAAAAATCCCGCATGATGCGGAGCGCCGGAAAGTTTATCAATAACTATTACAGAAAGGGGTTCGCCTATTCTTGTTAAAACCGCGCCCATACCGATACCGAAACAACCCATAACGATAACTTTAAGGCAGTCTTTTCTGTTAAGGCGCAAACAGGCAACAATTTCGCACAAAATCAAAGCGGCGATTATTGCCGTTGTCATACTTGAAAGAAAAGATAAAATCAAAACAGCAAAAAAGATAGTTCTTTTTACGCCGAATTTCTCCGCCAAAGATTCTATAAAGGAAGTAATTTTACCTTTAAAATAATTGAATAAAATTCCGGTAATTAAAACCGCAAGAGTAATGGTTATAGGGTGAAGAATGGCCTCTTTTACTAATTTCCAAGACCAAGCATTGCTTGCTGTTGCGGCTAGCACCCCAAGGCAAAATAAAAAGATTTCCAGTTGCTCTTCTGCTTTATGCCACAAGAAAGGCAAAAACAAAGCGGCCAGAACAATTAAAGTAAGCAAAACATAACTTAAGTGAGATATTTCCATAGATTTTTCCCTTAATAATATTTTAGCATTTTACGAGATAGAAAAGTTATTTTTGTCTAAAATTAATAACCTGTAATTTCGGTTTAGGGGTTTTGCCGATAGTGCCTTCTTGGGCATTTTTTATGGTTTTATTCCATTTGCCTTGCGCTTTTAATAAAAGTTCGGTAACTTCTCTAAAAGCACCTCTTCCACCTTCTTTTTTGGTAACATAGTGGACTATTTTTTTAACTTCCGGTATGGAAGTTTTTACCGCACAGGCAAGACCGACTTCTAAAAGAACGGGCATATCAATAAAATCGTCACCTATATAGGCAATTTCTTCTGCTTTTAAGCCGGTTTTCTTTAAAATATCTTGTAAAGCAGGACCTTTTGAAAGGTAATTATAATATAAAAAGTCCATACCTAAACTTGCGGCTCGCTTTTCCGTTGCGGGGGCATTTCCGCCGGTTATAATGGCGCTTTTAATACCGCCGTCACGTAACATATGGCAGGCAAGCCCGTCGTATGCGCAAAACTTTTTTACTTCCAAAAGTTCCTTTTGGGGATTAGTAATAAAGTTCATAGTAGCATCTGTTAAAACGCCGTCAACATCAGTTATCAGCATTTTTATTTTTTTTGCTTTCTTTAAAATAGTTGCTGTTTTTTTATCCATACATATATTTTATTAAATATTAAAGTGATATAATAGTATTTAAGGGATATTTTATCCTATTTTATTTTAAGGGATAGTTTGTTAAAGTCGGCAATATGCAAGAAAATACTATTATAGAAAAGCCAAAAATAGGACCTTTCTTTTGGATATTTTTAATATCTGCCGTTCTTTTAATTTCGGTTTTTATAATTAGGCAAACATTTCTTTTGCCCGTTAATACCGATACTTTAAAAGGTATTGTAATTGACGAAAGTAAAAATAAAACAGACCCTATAAAAAAATATTTTCCAAAACCCTATTCAGTTAAGGATTTAGCAAGAGGAGATTATGATAGACATTAAACTTTTAGTATCAAACCCAATAGAAGTCCAAGAGCGTCTTGGCAACAGAAATTCTAAGTTAAAAGAAGATGCCGCAACGGTAGTCGGTTTATACCAAGAATATAAACAAGAATTACAAAAAGTAGAAGAATTAAGAGCAAAACGCAATAATTTATCAAAACAAATTGGTGTTGTTCGCGCAAAAGAAGGTCCGGTCGCAGCCCAAGCAATTATGAAAGAAGCCAATACTTTAAAGGAAGAAATGGCCGAGGCCGATGTTAAAATGACCGAACTTAAAGCACAAATAGATAAACTTATGCTTATGATACCTAATTTGCCGGATGTTTCTGTTCCCGTAGGTCCTGATGAAAGAGCAAATGTTATTGTAAAAGAAAACTCTTTGCCCTTGCCTAAATTTGATTTTGAACCGAAAGATCACCATGCTTTAGGTGAAGCACTAGGTATTTTAGATTTTCAAACGGCTTCAGTTTTATCCGGTAGCCGTTTTGCTCTTTTACGCGGTGACGGTGCTCGTTTAGAAAGGTCCTTAATCAATTTTATGATTGATTTACATACTGAGGCCGGCTACACGGAATATATGCCGCCTGCAATTATCAATGCTTCTTGCTTGCTAGGCACGGGCCAATTACCTAAATTTAAAGAAGATATGTATCATCTCGAAGGAGAAGAAGACCAATATCTTATATCTACGGCCGAAATTCCGTTAACAAATTTATATCGCGGTCAAATTTTACAGGAAAAAGATTTGCCAAAGGCCTTCACGGCTTATACTCCCTGCTTTAGAAAAGAGGCCGGTGCTTATGGTAAAGATACACGCGGTTTAATAAGAAATCACCAATTTAATAAAGTGGAAATGGTTTGGCTTTCAAAGCCGGAAAACTCTATGGAAATACTTGAAAAAATGACATTAGAAGCCGAAAAAGTTTTAAAGACTCTGGGCTTACCTTATCAAAGAGTTTTACTTTCCAGCGGCGATATGGGATTTAGTGCCGCAAAAACTTATGATTTGGAAGTTTGGTTCCCCAGCCAAAATTGCTTTAGAGAAATTTCTTCCTGCTCAAACTGCACGGACTTTCAAGCGAGAAGAATGAACCTTCGCTATAAAGAAACAAACGGCAAAGGCACACAATTTGTCCACACTTTAAACGGTAGTGGTATAGCAGTCGGCAGGACTTTTGCCGCCATTTTAGAAAATTACCAGCAAAAAGACGGCAGCATAGTTATACCAGAAGCCCTTCGCCCGTATTTCGGTAAAGATAAAATAGAAAAAAATGCTTAAAAAACTTGCCCTCTGTTTATTAGTTTTTTTGATGGCGGTATCAGTAAATAGTTTTACTATGTCGCCTGAATATATGCAAAAAGCGCAAAGCGGTGTTGCGGCTATTTATAATTTAGATTTCAAAACCGCCGAAGAAAATATAGATTATATTTTACAAAGGGACACAAACTATCCGATAGCGCTTTTCGGCAAAACTATGATAGAGTGGGCGCGTTTTGAATATGAATTTGAAAAGAGCAATCCCGAACAGACAAAAGTTTTTGAAAAAGCAATTTTAACCTCAATTGACGGCATAAAATCTTGGCTTAAAGAACACGAAGGCGTAGCGCAAGATTATCTTGCTTTAGGTGGTATTTACGGCGTTAAAGCCCGCTTTGAACTTGCTAACAGAAAATATATAAAGGCGTATTTTTCCGGCAAAAAAGGTATAAAATATATGAATAAAGCGGCAAAACTTTCGCCTGAAATGTATGACGCTTATCTTGGTGAAGCCATTTACCAATACTATGCAGGCACTTTACCCGCCGTTGTAAAAGTTTTAGCCAAACTCGTTGGCAGTGCAGACGCTCAAAAAGGTATAGATTATCTTTACTTAATAAAAGATAAAGGCAAGTTTTCCGCTGATACGGCAAAACTTTTGCTTGTGGAAATTTCTATTCATAATGAAAAATATTATAATCCGCAACTTGCCGCAGAACTTATTAAAGAAGTGCGCCAAAAATATCCGCAAAATCCGCTTTTTGAATTTGTCAGCATTATTGCCGATTATGAAAATAAAAATTATGATAATGTTATTTTTGCTGCTCAAGAGTTTTTGTCAAAAATCGGTAAAGAATCTTTTTATAAAGAAATTTATATTGCCCGCACTTACAGTGCAATCGGCACTGCTTATATGGCGCAAGGTTTATGGGATAAGGCCGCTCAAACCTTTGAAACAAGTATAGATGCAACCGCTTCTCAGGAAATGAGCCGCTGGCAAATGAATAACCTTTTAAGACTTGCCGAAGTCTATGATATTTTAGGCAAAAGAGAAGAAGCCGTTCAAATTTATAAAGATATAAAGAGTGCCAAAGAATCTTGGGGTATTGATGAAGTTGCCGCAGTATACATCAAAAAACCTTTTACTACCGAAGATAAAATAGGGCATCTATCCCCACCATAGAACTTTTACTTTTTATTTGTATAATATAAATATATTCTTAATAAAGGAGAAAAAACATGAAAAAACTTTTGTTGATTCTATGTTTGGGGTTTATTATTTGCGCTTGTTCTCAAAAAGAGTCCAAGCCGAGTGTTGAATTAGAATCAGATAATTCTTCACCTACCGGTATGCTTGCCAATATGGCTAAAAGTATAGAAGATGCTACCAATGCGGCTGCTAATACCGGCGAAGCAAAACCTTATTATTTTAGTGAAGAGTTAAAAAACGCTGTATCAAATTGCACACCTTATAGTGAAGATATCTATGAAAAAAATCCTGAAATGAGAAAAGCCGCATCTGCTATGATGTCTATGTTTTCCGATAAACTTGATGCCTCCGACTTTAAGTTTATATTTGATGTCAAAGGTAAACAAGGGGATAAATGCCAGGTATTTTTGACCTATGATTTCGTTTTTAACAAGACAGAATTAAATTGTGAATTTTCCGCTGAAACACAAGCAAAATTAGTTGCTGCTATGAACGATAAATCAACGGAAACTACAACAAAGAAAATTGACGCCGGTATTATGTCTGTTACTACAACTGGGCGGGAATATGATTTTGTTGTGTCTGAAATTATGAACAGAGATTGTAAGCCTCTTGAACAACAACCTCCTTCCCAAGAGAAAATAAAAGAAATGCAACATAAAATGTTGGCTTTCTCCGATAGATTTAAAACTTCCTTAAAAACTTGTACTCCCGATACCGAAGTATTTAAAGTTATGGGTATGGAAATGAATAAGGCAAAAATAAAAGGCAAAGAAAAAGGTAAATGCCATGTCGTTTTACAAGGTTTCCATATTTTGTTAAACGATAACGAATTATCTTTGTCCGGCTTTGATGAATTGGGCGAATTAGTAGCGGATGAAACCCGCGCCACGTATAGTCCTTCTTATAAATATCAAGGCACTTTGTTTGCTTTAAGCCGTTGCGAACAGGCAAACAAAAACAACAGTGCTAATCAAGATTTTGGCTCCGGTAAAGAAGAAGTTTCAATTACTGATAATGTTTCAGTTTCCAGAGGAGTAAACAGTTCTTATAAAGACGGTGCTTGTAAGTTGGCTATTACTTTAGTAATGAAGAGAAACGGCAAAGAGGAAGATCACTCTCTTTCGTGTGATATAAAACAACCGCAACTTTCGCAATATCTTGCACCGTATAGCAAACTTCTTGAACAACACGGTCCCAAAGTAACTTTTGATGAAGGTTTCTTTGCCAATTCTTTTGGCGAACAAACAGAAGAAGTTTCTAAGGGGGATCAAGAACTTTTCTTAAAACTGTATAAAGAAGGCATTTGTAAAAAAGTAAATTAAAATTAAGTATAAATAATAAATCCCCCGACATTAAAATCGGGGGATTTATTTTTACGGTAAGAAAAAATGAATTATTTTTCTTTATTCACGGTAACGGTAATATCTTCCATGCTATCTAAAGTTCCGTCCGGTTTACAGATATAGGGTCTTGTGTTTCCTGTTCCGAAAGTCGTTTTATATACGGGGGTAGTATCAGGAGATTCAATTTTTTTCTTTCTCTTTTCTTGGACAATGATATAAGGAATTTCCGTTATTTTAAGCATTTGCGGCGGTATCAGCACCAAGAAGCGGTTTTTTTCTTTGGTGATAGGGACAATTTTAACACCGAGTTTGTTTACTAAAGTTTGTTTGCTGCAGCGAGATTCTTCCATAAGGTAAGCATATTCGGAAACGGTGATTTCTTCATATCCTTGTTTTAGCAATTGTTGAACAAACATATTTGCTTTTTGCACGCCGGAAGGTAAAGGTTGCGAAGGCAAAAGATAAGATTTTTGACCGTTTAAAGAAAGGCTATAAGCAATAAGTCCTTCTTCGGTAAGAAAACCTTTATCATTAAAAATTTTATTACCTTCTAAATCTCTTAATTTTAACATTTCACTTTTGTAAACTTGTTCTTTTAAGAAGAAATTAATAGCATCTTGGGAAAGTAAAAACATCAAATCATTATAACCGCTGTAAGAAAGCATTTTGCGGGCATAAATTTTGCCGGGATATTTTTCTACTATCAAACCGGGTGGTATTTTGCCGTCATATTTGTCTTCAAGATATTTTATGGCTTTATCTCTTTCTGCCTTTAACATTTTTTTAAGTAAATCCAAATCTTGTTCCTGATAAGTGCTTGCCTGTGGGTCTAAGATATTCCTTTCCTTCATATTCGCAACAAGTTCATCTTGGGTTAAAATATCCGGTTCAAGGGCGATTAACCTTCTTCTTGCTACAATATTGGTAAAATCTACGGCTAGGGCTTTTTTAAAATATTCTTCGGCGTTTTGATAATTGCCCGTTTGTTCCTCACAAATACCTTTACCGACTAGAGAATTGATATTTGCCGGCTCATATTTTAAAGAGGCTTCATAATATTTCCCTGCTTTTTCAAAATCTTTTTTATGGGTATAACAATCGCCCATCCTTGTATAAACATAAGAAACATAAGGTGATTGTTTTGTCATATTTTTTAATGCGGTTTTAAAATAAGTTAAAGCATTGTCAAAGTCATTTTGTTTCATACAAACGCCACCAAGACTGACTAAAATATCTACATCATTAGGGTTTGTTTTTAAACAATCTTCCAAAGTTCTTTGGGCATAGGGGAATTCTTTTTGTTCAAAAAAGGCTTTACTCTTATCCAAACATTTTTGTGTGTCTTGGGCAAACAAAGTGCCGGCAGAGAATAAAGAAATAAATATTAAAAAGTATTTCATTGTGCGCTACTCCAAGTTTTAATCATAATAAGTATTTTTTTAAACTTACTTAATTTTATTTTTTCTTCAAAGATTATGCAAGGCGCGGTCTTTTCAAAAATGGCTTTATAGATATTGCCCATAATTCTTGCGCCGAGCATATTTTTAAAATCTTCTTTGGGTAAAAGTTTTTCGGCTTGATTATAAAAATCTAAAGTTCTTTGCCTTTCAAAAGCAAGCAATTTTTTAACTTCATATGTATTATTTGTTTTTAAAATATCTTCTTGCGGTACTTGAAATTTTTTCAAATCCTCAAGTGGCAAATAAAGGCGGTCTATTTTACTGTCTTCGGCGATATCTCTTAAAATATTTGTCATCTGCACGGCATTTGCAAGATTTTTCGCGTACTCTATTGTTTGTTTATTTTTAAAACCGAAAATGTGTATACACATCAGTCCGACAACGCCGGCAACTCTGTAAATATACCACTCCAAATCTTTAAAAGTTTCAAAACGTACGGGTGTTTTTAAATCTCGTTCAACGCCGTCAATTAAGTCAAAAAAGTATTGTTTTGGTATTTTAAAATCTTTTATAACTTTTTCAAGTTTTATAAAAAAATCTTTATTCGGTTTTTGTAAATCTTCTCTTAATTCTTTTAAAAGTTTCGGGGCATTTTCAAAATTATCATCAACCACATCATCAGCATAGCGACAAAAAGCATAAACCAGTTTTAAGGCCTCTTTTTGTTCTTTTGATAAAAAGAAAAAAGCCGCACCGAAATTAGATTTTTTATAACTGTTTATATCCATAACTCTATTCTAGCAAAAAAAGGCGATGCACTCTATAATTTACAAATTTTATTTTTAGCAGACTAAACTAGAGATTGACAATTTTGAAAAAATATTTTACAATATTAGCAGTCAGTTCTAAAGACTGCTAAAAAATAAAAACAGGAACACTAGGTAAAAAATATGAGAATATTAAAACCGGAAATAGCAAAAGAAAGGGAAGAAAAAATTCTTCGTATGATTATACAAGAATATGTACAAACCCGCAAGCCGGTCGGCTCAGAACTTGTTGCCCAAAAAGGGTTGCCGGGTGTTTCCAGTGCAACGATTAGAAACACGATGAAGAAACTTGAGGATGAAGGGTACCTTCATCAAGTGCATTCTTCGGGGGGAAGAATCCCCACAGATAAGGCTTATAGGTATTATGTGGATTATTTATCCAAAATACAAAAGATTGCCTTAAAAGAGCGTCAAAGAATAGAACAAGAATACGCTCAAAATAATGAAGAGATTAACCGTGTTCTCGTGCACACATGCCGCATGCTATCAGCCATGACGCATAGTGCGGGCTTTGTTTTTACAAGTAATGTGCAGGACAGTGTCGTGCAAAGACTAGATTTCTTGCCGCTCGGTCCTTGCAATATATTAGCGGTTTTAGTGACGGGAGAAGGCGTTGTCAAACATTGGCCGGTTAGGGTTAATAGAATAGTAATGCCCACCAAACTTTTAATGTTGAACGCCTATATAAATGAACAAATATCAGGCTTAACTTTGCGTAATGCACAGCGTGTTTTATGGGAAAACCTGCGCCACGGCAATACCGATGAGGACGGTTTTTGCGAACTTGCCTGCAAAATCTTAAAAGATATGGTTACGGCTCAAAATTACAGTGAGCAACTATATATAGAAGGTATGAGTTCGCTACTTGATAATGTATCCTCCGATGAATATGATGAGTTAAGCAAAATGATGCGCGTTATAGAAGAACGCGATAGATTTGCAGGTTTACTTGGCGAAAAGATGCAAGAACTGCAAAATGATAAAGACAAAAAGGTTAGTGTAAGTATCGGCTCGGAAAATGAATTGAGCGAACTTAAAAACCTTAGCATAATAACTTCCTCTTATAAAGTGGGGGAAAGAACGGTCGGACTGCTTGGTATAGTCGGTCCGAAACATATGGAATATACGAGGATGATGTCACTGGTTAATTTTATCGGGGATATGCTTGGTATGACAATTGAAAATTGGCAGGCATCTTTGGAAGATAAAAAGGAATAATTATGAGTAAGCATAATAAAAAAGAGTCCGCTCTTCACGAAGAACAAGAACTTCAGGAAGAACTTTGCGACCAAGAACAAAATCAGCCGACAGAAGAAAAAGATAAGGCAACTTTGTATTTTGAGCAACTTGTCCGCCTTCAGGCCGATTTTGAAAATTACAGAAAACGCGTTGAAAAAGAAAAAGCCGAACTTATTAACTTTGGCAAAACGGAAGTTTTACTCAGTTTTCTTTCCTTGTATGATGTTTTGCTAAAAGCAAAAAAGCAGGTTGAAAGTGAAAACGCGGATGTAAAAAATATCAAGCAAGGACTCAAGATGATTTTTGAGGAATTTGCAAAAGTCTTTAAGGCACAGGGAGTGCAGATTATTACTGCAAAAGGTAAACCTTATGACGCTATGACACAAGAAGTTATTACAACGGTTCCTTGCGCACCTAAAGACGACGGCCTTGTGCTTGAAGAGATTTCAAGCGGGGTAAAAATGGGCGATAGGGTTATCCGCCCGGCACAGGTTATTGTCGGTAAGGCGCCGGAGGAAAACTCTAAGGAAGTAAAAAAAGATATAAAACAAAATAAAACAGAAGGAGATAAATAATATGTCTAAAATTATTGGTATTGATTTAGGAACATCTAACACCGCAGCAGCGGTTATGGAAGGCGGCAAGCCGACCATTATACCTTCAGCCGAAGGCAATTCTATCGGCGGTAAGGCATTTCCGTCTTATGTTGCTTTTACAAAAGACGGTCAAAGACTCGTCGGTGAACCGGCAAGAAAACAAGCCGTTTTAAATCCGGAAGGAACCGCAACCGCTTTTAAACGCAGAATGGGCGAAAACTTTAAATTTAATTTGCGTGGTAATGAATTTACGCCTCAACAACTTTCCGCTTTCGTTTTGCAGAAAGTTAAAAAAGATGCCGAAGCATTTTTAGGCACAACAGTAGAAAAAGCAGTTATCACCGTTCCTGCTTACTTTAACGATAACCAACGCCAAGCAACAAAAGACGCAGGTAAAATTGCCGGTCTTGAAGTTGTTCGCTTAGTTAACGAACCGACGGCAGCAGCCCTTGCCTTCGGTATTGATAAACTCGGTAAAGAACAAAAAGTTTTGGTCTTTGACCTTGGTGGCGGCACCTTGGATGTTACCATTATGGAAATGGGCGCAGAAGGCACTTTCAGCGTTCTTGCAACTTCCGGAGACACCAAACTTGGCGGAACCGATATGGATAATGCCATTATTGATTGGGTCGTTAGTGAATTTAGAAAAGAAAACGGTATAGATTTATCAAAAGATAAACAGGCAATGATGCGTCTTAAAGACGGTGCCGAAAAAGCAAAAATTGAACTTTCCACCACAATGGAAACAGAAATCAATTTGCCGTTTATCACAGCAGACCAAAACGGTCCTAAACACTTACAAATGACTTTATCAAGAGCAAAACTTGAAAGTCTTGTCCGCCCCACAGTTGAAAGATGCGGCGCTTCTATTGACAGAGCCGTTACCGATAGCGGTTTATCAATGTCTAACATTGATAAAATCATTATGGTCGGCGGTCCTACCCGTATGCCTATCGTTCAAGAATATGTTGAAAAACATGTCGGCAAGAAAATTGAACGCGGCGTTGACCCGATGGAATGTGTGGCAGACGGTGCCGCAATTCAAGCCGGTGTTTTAACAGGCGATGTAAAAGATATTCTTTTGCTAGATGTTACTCCGCTTTCACTCGGTCTTGAAACTTTAGGCGGTGTGTTTACAAAACTTATTGAAAGAAACACAACTATTCCTACAAAGAAAACTCAAGTTTTCTCCACCGCGGCAGATAATCAACCTGCTGTAACCGTCAATGTCTTACAGGGCGAAAGACCTATGGCAAAAGACAATGTGCCACTCGGAAAATTTGACCTTGACGGTATTCCGCCTGCACCGCGCGGCGTTCCTCAAATTGAAGTTACCTTTGATATTGACGCAAACGGTATTTTAAAAGTTTCCGCTAAAGATTTAGGCACACAAAAAGAACAACATATCACAATCAGCGCACCTAACAAACTTAGCGAAGCCGAAGTCAATAACTTCGTTAAACAGGCCGAACAATTCGCCGAAGAAGATAAAAAGACTAAAGAAAGAATTGAAGCCAAAAACGAAGCAGACTCCGTCTTGTATCAAACAGAAAAAGCCCTTAGAGAACACGGTGATAAAGTCCCTCAAGATGAAAGACTTAAAATTGATCAGGCTTTAAGCGAACTTAAAGAGGCAATTAAATCTGACGATACACAAAGAATCAAAACAGCCAAAGATAATGCTTTAATGGCAAGTCAAAAATTAGGTGAGATTATTTATAAAGAATCTCAGGCAAAAGCACAAGCCGCCCAAGCAGGCGCGCAAGCAACAAATGCTCAAGCCGGTGCGACAGCACAAGAAACCCCTAAAAAAGACGATGTAGTTGAAGCAGAAGTCGTTGACAATAAATAAGATGTAATTTAGCAAAGTGCCGTGTTCAAAAAGACACGGCACTTGCTTGTTTTAAAGAGTGGCAAAAATGGCAAAGAAAGAAGATTATTACAGCACGCTCGGCGTTCAAAGAGGCGCAAGCGAAAGTGAGTTAAAAAGCGCATACCGCAAACTTGCAATGAAGTATCACCCCGACAGAAACCCCGGTAATGCGGAAGCCGAAGAAAAATTTAAGCAAATAAATGAGGCTTACGAAGTTTTAAGTGACCCCCAAAAAAGACAAATGTATGATACCTATGGAGCAGAGGGGGTAAATATGGGTGCAGGTGGTTTCCACGCCGGCGGTTTTGGCGGATTTGAAGATGTTTTCAGTTCCGTTTTCAGCGATTTATTCGGCGGCAGTTTCGGCGGCGGTGCAAGAAGACGCCCCCATGCTCAAAGAGGTAATGATATTAAGCAGGAAGTTTCCGTTTCTTTGGAAGAGGCCTATGATGGTGTAGAACAGGAAATTTCTTATGAAAGAATAGACACTTGCGATATTTGCCACGGTAGCGGCGCCCAAGAGGGCAGTGGCCGCAAAACTTGTCCCACCTGTAAAGGTTCGGGCGTAGTTCAGTTTAGTCAAGGTTTCTTTTCAATGCGCCAAGCCTGCCCCGATTGCGGCGGTCAAGGTTCTATTTTAGAAAAACCTTGTAAGGCCTGTAACGGAACAGGTCGCCAAAAACATAAAAATACAATTACCGTCAAAATACCAAAAGGCGTTAAAGACGGTGTTTTACTGCGCGTAAACAACGGTGGCGATATCGGTACAAACGACGGCGGATATGGCGATTTATATGTGGAAATTAACGTCAAAAGAAATAAAGTTTTCCAAAGAGACGGCGACGATTTAATTATTGAAAAAACTATCACTTTCCCACAAGCGGTTTTCGGCGATAGAATAAAAATTAAAAACTTAAAACAGGAAGAAGTTACTTTGGTTATTCCTTCCGGTTCAACGCATGGCAGCCAAGTTGTTTTGGAAAAACAGGGTATGCCTGTTCTTGGTAAAGAAGGCAAAAAAGGTAGTTTAAAAGTGGTTTTAAATATCAATGTTCCAAAGAAATTAAGCAAAAAACAGAAAGCCGCTTTGGAAGAATTTGCTAAAACTTTAGAAGAAGAACCTTCTTTCTTTGAGAAAATATTTTAAGTAAAATAGGGAGAATATATTTATGATAAAAGTTTTTCTTATTACGGTAACTATTATAGCCCTTTTAATATATTTTTTACCGTCAGTTATTGTTTATAATAAGAATAGACGTTGTTTTTGGCTTATATTTTTGCTTAATTTATTTTTAGGTTGGACTATACTTGTTTGGTTTGTTTGCTTAATTATGGCATTTACCAATAAACAAAGAGTTCGCAGATAAATATTTTTGCAAAAGATTTACTTATTTTCTTTTTTTACTAAACCACTTTCACTCATAACAATAGTAATTTCAATCTTATTGTTTTTTCTGTTGACAAAAACGCCTTCGGGCTTTAAGTCTTTTGTTAAGATTTTCATGGTTTCGTTTCCTTTGATGAAATCAAGCAAATCTTCTAATTTTTCACCTTTTATACTTACCGTTTGTGTGCTTTTTATATCTTCACTCATAGAATTATTCCTCAATTTTTAGCATAGCGATAAAGGCCTCTTGCGGGATGTTTACATTACCGATACTCTTCATACGCTTTTTACCTTCTTTTTGTTTTTCAAGAAGTTTTCTCTTGCGGGTGATATCACCGCCGTAACATTTGGCAATAACATCTTTGCGGTAAGCGGGAATAGTTTCGCGCGCTACAATTTTGCCGTTAACACGCGCCTGAACGGCCACTTCAAATTGCTGACGGCCTATAAGTTCTTTTAACTTTTCGCATAAAAGACGTCCGCGCGAAACGGCTCTGTCTTTATGGGTAATAACGCTTAAAGCATCAACAGGACTGCCGTGTATTAAAATTTCCATTAAAACAACATCGGCACTTCTGTATTCGTCAATTTCATAATCAAAAGAGGCATAACCCTTTGAAACAGATTTAAGTTTATTATAAAAATCTATAACCATTTCCGCCATAGGCATATAATAATTTATAACAACCCTTTGGCTGGAAAGTTGCTCCATACTGATAAAAGTGCCGCGCTTTTCTTTCAAAAGTGTCATAACGCCGTCCATATAAGCAATAGGCGTGACAATTTTAATTTTTATCGTCGGTTCTTTAATATCAATAATATCGCCGTAAGGCGGGAAATTGGCAGGATTATCAATCCATTTATAACCGTTGCCGGCATCGGCAAGGGCGCTTAATTCCTGCGAATGCGTTTTACGCGGAGTAAATTTTACCTGATAAATAACGTTTGGGCTTGTTGCAATTAGTGATAAGTTAAACTCTCTTTCAAGTCTTTCTTTAACAATTTCAATATGTAAAAGACCCATAAAACCAAGTCTAAAACCAAAGCCGAGCGCTTTTGATGTTTCGCTTTGATAACTGAAAGAAGAATCGGATAAATTTAATTTTTCAAGCGCGGTTCTAAGTAAAGGATATTCCGTCGATTCAACAGGGAAAATACTTGCAAAAACCACGGGTTTTGTTTCGCTGTAACCCTTTAGCGGAGTATCGGCGGGATTATCTAAAGTGGTAATAGTATCGCCCACTTGCACTTGGTGTATATCTTTAATTCCTGCTACAACATAGCCGACTTCGCCTGCCTCAATTTGTTTATTTTTTTGTGCTTTAGGCGTGAGAAAACCGACTTCTTCAATTTTAGAACTAAAACCTGAAGCCATTAGTTTTAAAGTTTGGCCGGCTTTTAAAATGCCGTCAGCCATACGCACATATAAAACAACTCCTCTAAACGGGTCATAAAAAGAGTCAAAAACAAGCGCGCGGGCAGGGGCTTCTTTTTTGCCTTCGGGTGCGGGAATATCTTGGACAATTCTTTCCAAAAGATCTTCAATGCCGAGTCCTGTTTTCGCGCTTACTCTTTGGGCGGAAATCGGGTCCTTTAAAACTTCCCAAAGTTGTTCTTCTGCGATATCGGCATCGCTTTGGTTAAGGTCGACTTTATTTATTACGGGTATGATTTTAAGTCCAAGACTTTGCGCTAAATGGGCATGGGCAACGGTTTGCGCTTCAACGCCTTGCGAGGCATCAACAAGCAGCAAAACGCCTTCGCAGGCGCGCAAACTTCTGGCGACTTCATAGGAAAAATCTACGTGTCCCGGAGTGTCAATTAAGTTTAAAATATAATCTTTATATTTTATGCGGACCGCTTTTGCTTTAATTGTGATACCGCGCTCTCTTTCAAGGTCCATACCGTCTAAAAGTTGGGCGTGCATTTTGCGCTTTGGAATAGTGCCGGTATCTTCTAAAATTCTATCTGAAAGGGTTGTCTTGCCGTGGTCAATATGGGCCACGATGGAAAAATTACGAATGTTTTTCATTTAATTTGCGTATCTCGTCTGAACTGCTCATAAGTATAGCTGCTTGCGCTAAATTAGAACAATCTTCAAAATTTAAGTTTCTTAAAGTATTTTTTATCCTTAGGAACATTCTTGTTGAAATAGATAAACTATCAATACCAAGTCCCACTAAAAAGGGTATAAGTTCCGGATCGGAAGCCATTTCCCCACAGACACTTACCTCAACGTTCTTTTTATGGCAGGTTTGAATGATATAACTTATCATTCTTAAAACTGCGGGGTGGTAAGGGTCATAAAGATCGGCTACTTCCTGATTGCCTCTGTCTACGGCGATAAGATATTGTATTAAGTCATTAGTGCCGATAGAAGCAAAATCAATTTTATTTATTACGCTATCAAGCGTTAAAGCGATGCTCGGCACTTCTACCATAATACCGAAATCAATTTTATTTTGCGGGCAGATATTATCGGCCTGCATTTCTTTTAAAGTTTGCTCAAAAACTTTTTTAACTTCTATAACTTCTTGGGCATTAGAAATCATAGGGGCCATAATTTTGACTTTTGCCGGCACTAAAGAGGCCGTTTTGATAATGGCTTGAATTTGAGTTTTCATTAAAGCGGGATATTTCAAAAATAATCTTATTCCGCGGCAACCCATAAAGGGGTTTGCTTCCGTTTCGTGATGGGCAAGACTGAACTGCGTAATTTTATCACCGCCCAAATCGGCAAGGCGGATAGTAAAAGGTCTTGTATCAAAACGCAAGGCGGCTTTTTTATAGATATTTACCTGTTCTTCAAAAGAAGGCGGAATAGTGCGGTCCATATATAAAAACTCTGTTCTTAAAAGGCCTAGTCCGTCAGACCTAAAAGTATCAAGTTCTTTAAAATCGCGTCTTGGATCATAGTTTACATAAAGATTAACTTTATGCCCGTCTAAAGTTTCATTAGGTAAATCGCTGATATTTTTTAAAGATTTTTCTTCTTTTTCAATTTGATTTTTTCTTTTTGTATAAGTATTGATAAGTTCAGTTGTCGGATTTATTATTAAAATACCTTCTTGCCCGTCAATAATAATTAAGTCACCGTTTTTTATTTGCGCGGTTGCTTGGCTTAAACCCACAATAGCCGGCATTTGCATAGTTTGCGCAAGCAGTGCAGTGTGGCTTGTTTTTCCGCCGATATCGGTAGCAAAACCAAGAACGCTTTTTCTTTTTAAATGTATAGTATCAGAGGGGAATAAATTATGTGCTATAACAACAGAAGGTTCTTTTATTGAAGCAAAAGTGTTCCTTTGTTTATTTGTTAAATGGTCGTATAATCTTTTTGAAACATCTGCAATATCAAATTTTCTTTCTCTAAAAAATTCATCTTTAATTTGTTCAAATGTTGTATTAACTTCCTGAACGACCAAAAATAAGGCGTATTCGGCATTGATTTGTTCTTTTTTAATTTTATCTATAACGCCTTGCACGAGCAAAGGGTCTTGTAAAATAAGTTTATGGGCAGCCATTAATTTGGCAAAGTTTTTACCGAAAAGTTCCTGTGCATTTGATTGGGTTTTTGTTAAATCTTCATAAGTTAGGCGCAAGGCCTCTTGATAACGACGAACTTCCCACTCTATGTTTGTAGAGGGGATTTTCTTCTTTACTAAACTCGGGCCTTCACTGCTGACTATATAAGCAGGTCCGATTGCTATACCCGGACTTGCCGGTATACCTTTTAATGTTATCATTCTTCCTCAAAGATTTTTTTAAAAATATTTTTTAAAGCAACGGCAGCTTCTTTTTCATCAGAACCGTTTATAGAGATATTCAAAACGCTGCCTTGTTCGGCTGCAATCATCATAATACCCATAATACTTTTGGCATTAACTTCAATGCCGTCTTTTGAAATAAAAATTTCACTTTTATATTTACCTGCTTCCTGAGCAAGTAAAGTCGCCGGTCTTGCATGTATTCCTAATTTATTTTTTATTTTTATTTGTTCTTGTATCACTTTAAATCCTCTTCTAAGATACTATTGCCGCAACGCAGAAAATCAATGTCGCCAACATATAAAGATACATATTGGGAATATTTAATTTCTTTGTCCACAAAGATAAGACTAAAAAAGAAACCAAAAGCGCAACTTTTGTTATAACATCCGCTGAAAGGCCTTCTCCAACAAAACTTACATAAATGCTATAAATAAATATACCGCAAGTCAGCGCTTGCCCTAAAGTTTTTAAAATATAAATTATCTTATTCCAATTAATATTAATTAAGCCGTAAAAGTTATCTTCGGTGCCGTCATAACTGTCTTTTAAACCTTTATTGCGTATAATTAAAGCGGGGATATTATAAACCAATAAGGAAGCAACAATTGCTATTGTAGCGGAAAGCACCAACTCATGCGGGGTGTCAATGTTCTTTAAAGTATGTATTTGCACCGCATACAGAATAAGTATAAGCACCACTAAAGAAAAAGGTTTTAAAGTTGCCCAAAAAAGTCTATCACCTAAAGAAGCCGCCGTATTAGCCGTGCTTATAGAAATAATACGCCATTCTCTTTCTTCAGAGGGTAATCTAAGCGGTTCTGTTTTGGCGATTTTTTCTTCTTGTTTTATCATTGCGCCCAAACTGTAAACAGACATAACAGGGTTAGAGTTAAAAGCATCTAAATTACGGGCAATGGCCTTTTTAAGCATTTCGGGTTTGTCTTTATAAATTTCCTTTAATATCGGCATAACAATAAAAAGTCTGCCGACATTTTGCATTTTTCTATAATTCCAAAACATCTGTAAAAAGAAAGTTCTTAAAAATATTTTAAAAAAGTTTATTTTCATTTAGTCCACCTTCGGTTTTGTGCTAAAGGAAACAAATAACATAGAAAGACCAATCCAGGGCACAAGGAAATAAGAAAACTTAAAAGCAACATGGATACTTTGCGGTATCTTATCCCCTATGTGATATAAAAACGGTCCGAATAAAGAGGTCGCCGTTAAAACAAAAACAAAAACAGCCAAGTATTCCATTACAAAACTCTGAAAAATTATTTGAAATGGGGAAACTTTTTCGTCAATGATGGCGGCTTCAACTTCGGGCAAAAGTTTTGAGCGGTATCTTCTTAAAGATTTTTCTACCCAAGTAAAAACCCAAGATAGTATTAAACCGAGAAAGAAGGAGAAATATAAATCCGCACCGAAATAAGCGGAAATGATAACACTTGTTCCCGCACAAATTGCTCCGCTTGGCGGCACAACCCCTCCGATAGGTACAAAATCAATAAACAAGAGTTCTGCAAAAACGCCTAGTTGTAAACCTAAAAAGAAATCGCCGCACAGATAACCCATAATGGCCCCTGTGCAGGTAGGTCTTGATAATAAAAATTGCCCGAAATAAGTGGTATCCATTTCAAGCAAGGCTAAAACGCCACAAGCGATTAAAAGTTCAAGCATTCAGTTCAACCTCCAAAGAAGAAGGTAAGGCTTGTATAATAAAAGTAAAACCTTTGTTTTTTAAGTTTTTTATAATTGCAAGGTCTTTTTCGTTAAAGTAAACACCTGTGCTGAATTCTTTTTTATTTTCATTATATTCAGTATTTCCGATATTAACTTTTTGCGGGCAAAAGCCTTGTTCTGTTAATTCCAAAAGTTGATTCAAATCTTCCACAAGTAAAAATATTTTTTTATCAGAGTTTGTTTTTAAAGAATTTAAGGCCTCTTGTGCGGAGCAAACTTTCAAAGCATAACCTTGCGGTAAAGCCATACGCATCATTTTTACCATAAGGGTATTTTGAGCGGCCTGTTTACTGATAACAAGAACCTCGTCCGCCTTTATTTTCGGCAGCCAAGATTGAACAACCTGTCCGTGAATAAGTCTGTTATCAATTCTCGTAAAACAAATCATATTATTTTAATTTTTCGCTAATATCAATAAGCGATTTTTTACCGTCCTCTAAAACTTTTTTCGTTAAACTTTGTAAATCCATTTTATTTCTATTATTTATGGCGGTTAAAAGCATGTTTAAGTTTACGCCGCACACTACTTTTACATTTTGCGAATGTTGCGTGCATTGAACAGCCGTATTGCAGGAAGAACCGCCTAAAGTATCTACTAAAATTAAAGTCCCGTCTTGTCCTAAAGCACTTAATATTTTCGCTGATAAACTTTCCAAATCTCCTTTTCCGCTCACGCTAAAGGCAGGTATTTCGCTGATATCAAAAGAGCCTATATTGCTGGCGGTTTCCAAAAGAGCCTGTGCCATATTCCCGTGAGAAACTAAAATAATTTTTACCATACTTCCTTCTTTACTATTTGTATATCTCTGTGGAACTGAGAAACTTTAAATTTCTTTTCCGCAAGATGTTTAGCAAGTTTATCTGCCATAAAAACGCTTCTGTGTTTGCCGCCGGTACAACCGATGGCAATAGTTAGATAAGATTTGCCTTCTTTGATATATTTAGGCACTAAATAACTTACCATATCGGTCATTTTCTTTAAGAATTCAAGAGACTCAGGTGATTTTTCGATATATTCCTGAACTTCTTTATCTAAACCGGTTTTATTTCTTAAAGAAGGCTCATAATAAGGATTAACTAAAAAGCGCACATCAATAACCAAATCTGATTCTAAAGGTATTCCGTTTTTATAACCGAAAGAGATAACGGAGATACTCATTTCCTTTGTGGAAGTTACTTCTAAAGATTGGGAAATTTTTTCTTTTAATTCGCCTAAAGTTAAATAAGAGGTATCTATATGTACATCGGCAATTTTTTGGATAGGTTTCAAAAATTCTCTTTCATCTTCAATAGCATTTAAAAGTTTGTTCGGTAGAGGATGTCTGTGTTTCGTTTCGGAAAATCTTCTCAGTAAAACTTGGTTTGAAGCATCTAAAAATAGAAGTTTTACATTCATTTCACTAAGGGTTTCTTCTTTTAAAATTTTCGGTAAGAGTTTTATGTTTTCGCCTTCCCTTATATCAATACCGAGTGCAATATTTTTTATTTCCGGTTTGGTTTTGATATAGTTAACAAATTCTCTAAAAAGGGCCAAAGGCAAATTATCCACGCAATAATAACCGAAATCTCCGAAGATTTTTAAGGCCTGTGTTTTACCTGCTCCGGAAATACCTGTTATGATGAAAAATTTATCTTTTTTATTTGTTTCCATCCTGATAACCCTTTGAAGTTGTTTTCATTTTAGAAAGCAATTTTTTATTAAATTCTTTAGCGGAAATTATACCCTGATTTTTTAATCTTTGATTTAAAGCGGCGACCTCTATTAAAACAGCCAAGTTTCTGCCGGGGGTAACGGGAATGGTTAAAGCATTTATTTGCGTGCCGAGCAAAGTCGTTTTTTGCTGTTCAATACCCAGTCGGTCAATAGAACCTGTGGGGGAAACCAAATGAACTTCCATTTCGATTTCCGTGCTGTCTATGGAAGAGCCGATACCGAATAAAAGTTCAACATCAATAATACCAAGTCCCCTAACTTCCATATAGTGCTTTAGCATCGGCGGGCAAAAACCGAGTAAAACATTACCTCTTCTTTTTTGGACTTCAACAACATCATCCGCGACTAAAATATGTCCGCGTTTTATAAGTTCCAACGCGCACTCACTTTTACCGATACCGGGGTCACCGGTAATCAAAACGCCAAGGCCGGAAACTTTTACCAAAACGCCGTGAACGTGCGTTCTTGGAGAAGTGCAATTATCAAGGTAAGTTATTAATTCCGCCACAAAGGAAGCCGTGTCCATACTTGTTGTTAAAAGGGGGACTTTTTCTTCCATACAGGCCTGTTTTATACCTGCTAAAACGCGCATGCCGGCAGTTACTACAACGCAAGGCACTTTGTCGGAGCGGAGCATTTTTTTAAAATTCGCTTTTAATCTGGCATAAGGTAATTTTTGGCAAAAAGCATATTCCCCGCGTCCGATAATTTGTATTAAATCGCCTCTAAAATTTTCCAAGTGCCCATCTAAAGCAAGGCCAGGTCTGTTAACACCCGGTTTTGAAACGGACCTTTTTGTAAAACGCGCACCACACAACAACTTGAGGCTAAGATCTTCACCTTTAGCCTCAAGAAGATTTGCAATTGTAGTTGTGCGGGCAAATTCTGTCATTATTTACCTATTTTGTTTTAACGGGTTGGATTAAACCGTAAGTCCCGTCAAGACGTTTGAAGATTAAATTGATTTGTTTGGAATCTTCATCCATAAACATCCAGAAGGTATAACCGAGTCTTTCCATTTCATAAGCGGCATCTTCGGGATTCATGGGGTGAACTTCAACTTGTTTAATTACGGAGAATTTTACATCTGCTTGAGGTGCAAAAACATTGCCAAGATATGCAGATAAATCTTCTTTAACGGTTTTTGAACCTTTTTTACCTTTTACATCTTTTGCTTTTTTCTTTTTGATTTGAGTTTCAACTTTTGCTACGGCTTCATCAATTGCTTTATAAAGATCCTGTTTAATTGCTTTTGAAGAAATTTTCTTTTTTGCGCCGTGGATGGTAAGTTCTGCTCTTTGGTTAATTTTTTTATCAACACTTAAAACGATTTGTGCCCAAGCATCTTCGCTGAAAAACTTGTCAAGTCTGTCAATTCTTGATTGAGCATAGTTTTTAATAGCATCTGTTAATTTAATGTTTTTTGCTGTGATTTTAAGTTCCATATTTCCTCCAAAAGGGTTTTCCCCTATTTTTTTAATTAAATCATTTGTGCGCCGAGATGTCAACTGATAAGCAAATGAATTGCTTTTGGCAAAACCTCAATTTCAAGTTTATCAGTTGCTTGTTTTGGCTCACCGTCCAAATGATAAACAAATTTTCCCTGACCGGTTATCACTGCCTTTTTTATCGTTCTGCTTTTAGTCAATTTTACAGAAGTAAAATTGGGCTTAAAAAAGTTCGGAAATCCTAAAGCAAGTTTCCATAAAGGCTGTTCTTCAATATAAACCATATCAAGTTTCCCGTCGGTCAAACTTGCTTGGGGGGCAATTTTAAAATTGCTTCCGTATTGCTTGCCGTTTGCAAAAACAAGCGTAGTGGGATTTAAAAAAATCAAACTTTTATCGTCGGCCCAAACTTCCACTTTGGGTGCTTTATATTTTAGCACTTGCGTAAAACCGATTTTAAAATAAGGTAACATTCCCCTTGTTTTTACATTTGCAAAAGCGTGGGCGATAGTTGCTTCAAGTCCGATACCCGCTACATTTAAAAAGTACTCCCCGTTTGCCTTACCTATATCACAAAGCACGGGCTTTGCCATGTAGATATTATTGCACGCTTTTTGTAAATTATCAAGGGGGCAGCCGATTTCGCGCGCAAGTCCGTTGCCACTGCCAAAGGCAATAACGCCCAAAGCCGTTTTTGTTCCGACAAGAGAGGATGCCGCCTCGTTAATAGTGCCGTCACCGCCGGCAACTATCACTTGTTCATAGTTTTGTTTAACGGCATTAGCGACAAGTTTTGTTGCGTGGCCTGCTGCTTTGGTAAAAACGATATCTGCATCGTAAAATTGAGTTTTGATTATTTGCTCAAGTTCACTTGCTCTGTTGTTTTTACCTGATTTAGGGTTAATAATAAAAAGACGCTTCATTATATATATGATATAATTTATATTATGAAAAGCCAAGATGTAAGACAAACTTTTTTAAATTATTTTAAAAAACGCGGACTTCCTATATTACCCTCAAGCCCGCTTATTCCCCACGGGGATCCGACCTTGCTCTTTACCTCTGCGGGTATGGTGCAATTTAAAGCAAACTTTTTAGGTTTAAAGAAAAACTTAAAAAATGCTACGACCTGCCAAAAATGCGTAAGAACTACCGATATTGATAATGTCGGTTTTACAAAAAGGCATTTAACATTTTTTGAAATGTTGGGCAATTTTTCCTTCGGTGATTATTTTAAGAAGGAAGCAATTGCTTGGGCTTGGGATTTTTTAACAAACGAACTTAAAATTGATAAAGACCGCTTGTATGTAAGTATTTATAAAGGCGGTATTGCCCCCCGTGATGAAGAAGCCTACGAGGCTTGGTCAAAACTTATATCAAAAGACCGCATTTACGAATTTGACGAAAAAGATAATTTTTGGACTATGGGACCGACAGGCCCTTGCGGTCCTTGTTCTGAAATCTATTATGATTTCGGTGAAGATAAAGGCTGTCCTGATTGCGCAAAAAAGGGCATTGCCTGTGATTGCGGTAGATTTGTTGAAATTTGGAATCTTGTTTTTACACAATTTAACCGCCTTGAAGACGGCACACTTGAACTATTGCCACAAAAAAATATTGATACCGGTATGGGCCTTGAAAGACTTTGTATGGTTATGCAAAACGTTGATAATCCCTTTGATACCGATTTGTTCACACCTATTGCCGCGCACGCAAAAAAACTTTTACATATTGACGGCGATACAAAAGAAGAACAAACAATTTTAAGAATTGTTTGCGACCATATCAGAAGTTCCTGCTTCTTAATTGCGGAAGGCGTTTTGCCTTCAAACGAAGGGCGTGGCTATATTTTAAGGCGTATTATAAGAAGAGCCGCCCGCTATGGGCGTCTTGCCGGCAGAACAAGCCCGTTTATGTGGGAACTTGTGCCGACCGTTGTTGAAATGTATTATAAACAATATCCGGAATTACAAACATCTATTTTACACATTACTAATACATTAAAAGCCGAAGGCGCAGCTTTCTACCGCACTTTGACCGAAGGTGAAGAGCGCCTAGCCGAACTTTTAAAAGATAATCCCAAAGAAATTTCCGGCGAAGAAGCTTTTTATTTATATGAAACTTACGGCTATCCTTTTGAGTTAACAAAAGAAATCTTGGCTGAAAAAAATATAAAAATTGACGAAGAAGGTTTTTATAAAGCGCAAGAAAAAGCAAAAGAAAGTTCTAAAAAACTTGCAAGTGAATTTGATAAAGAAAGAGTTATCACAATTCAAAAACTTGAAGGTATGTTCGGTTCTACAAATTTTGTCGGATACGAAGAACTTTCCGCAAAAGCAAAAATAATTGCTTTACTTAATAAAGATTTTAAAGAAGTTAATTCTTTAGATAAAGAAGGTTATGCAGTTTTTGATAAAACACCTTTCTATGCCGAAAGTGGCGGACAGGTTGGCGATATCGGCCTTATTTATAAAAATAATGAAGCCGTTGCCAGAATTACCGATACCAAAAAACCGCTTGAAAGAATTTTCTTACACAAAGTTGCTTTAGTTAAAGGCAAAATTGAAGTGGGCGAAAAAGTGTTTTTACAAGTGGATGAATTAACCCGCACAAAAACAGCGGCAAACCATACTTCGGTCCACTTGATAAATGCTGCTCTAAAAAAGATTTTCGGCGAGCAAGTTAGACAAGCTGGTTCTTATGTTGATAGTGAACGCTTCCGCTTTGACTATACTTTATCCGGCGCACCGCAACAATCAAAACTTATTGCCGTTATTTCCGAAGCAAACAATTTGATTTTGCAACGCTTACCCGTTGAAACACAGGTCCGCCCTTTAAGTGATGCAAGCGAACTTGGCGCCACCACTTTACTTGGCGAAACTTACGCCGATCCCGCACTCTTTGTTCTTATCGCAAAAGATGGTTTTAAAGACCCTATGAATAGGGCTTCTTTGGAACTCTGCGGTGGCACCCACGTTAAAAATACCGGCGATATTATGGTTATACGCGTGTTAAAAGATAGTGCAGTTTCTAACGGCGTTCGTCGTATTGAAGGTGTGGGCGGATTAAGTGCTATTGAAGTTTTAAAGAGTATGGCAAATGCCGCAAAGGCAGTTTCTCTACGCTTAAATACTTCTGTTGAAGAAATTGATAACAGAGTTTCCACTTTACTTAAAACCGAAAAAGAGTTAAGAAAAGAGGTTCTTAATTTAAGGCAGAAACTTGCCTCGCAAGAAGCAACCGATAATATTGAGAAGTTTACCTTAAAAGACGGCGCAAAACTTGTTGTTTTTGATGCAAAAGATACTCCTGTAAAAGAACTTAGAACCCTTGCAGATAATCTTGCTGATAAAAATAAAGATTGCGCGGTTTTGGTCGCCAGCGGTGATGATACAAAACGCTCCTTTGTTGTTAAAAGTTTTGAAGGCGGTCTTAAAGCAGGAGATGTAGTAAAACAAGTTTCTGCCGCTTTAAACGGACGTGGCGGCGGCAGACCCGATTTTGCCCAAGGCGGTATTCAAAATGCCACTTGGCAAGATTTGCTAAAAGTTATCAAAACTATATAATATATTAAGGTATAAACTACTTTAATATTTGAAATACTTTTATAATTTTGTTATAATATTTAAAAGCAAAAGAAAACTGCACGGCGCAAAAAAGTGCCGCAAGAGTTTTCTGCTCTTTTAAAATAAAAGATTTTTGGAACGGTTGGGTGGCTGAGTGGTCAAAAGCAACGGTCTGTAAAACCGTCGGGCGTGCCCTACATAGGTTCGAATCCTATCCCAACCATTCCTTAATATAGCGCAGTGGTAGCGCGAAATTATACTGACATAGGACCCGAGTCAATCCTATAAAAGTACGAGAAAAATTAATGACAAAAACATATTTACCTTCCGTAAAGGAAGTTGAAGCAACAAGAAAATGGCACCATATTGATGCCAATGGTAAAACCTTAGGTAGACTTGCAACACAACTTGCAGTTTACTTAATGGGCAAACACAAACCCACCTTTACACCCAATATCGATTGCGGTGATTTTGTCGTGGTAACAAATGCCTCTAAAATTAAAGTTAGCGGCAATAAAGCAACTGAAAAAGTTTATTTCTCTCACTCCGGTTATGCAAAAGGCGGAAAAGAAACTTCTTTTGAAATGTTAATGGCCAAAGATCCTACAAAGGTCATTGAAAAAGCAGTTTACCGCATGCTTGATGATAACAAGTTGCGCGCTAGAAGAATGAAAAGACTTAGAGTCTTTGCAAACGAAGAACATTCTTTTAATGAAAGGTTTACAAAATAAGGTGGATTTATGGCAGAAACTAAAATAACAACCGGTAGAAGAAAAACCTCTGTTGCACAAGCAGAAGTTATCAAAGGTGCCGGAAAAATCACAATTAACCAAAAACCGCTTAATGATTATTTCCGCGGTTGCCCCAGATACCAAGATACGGTTATGGAGCCCCTTACCGAACTCAAAGCCGAAAAGGCCTATGATGTTACAGTAAAGGTGCAAGGCGGCGGTATTGCATCCCAAGCCGGTGCAGTGCGCCACGCAATTGCAAGATCTCTTGCTCTTATGGGCGAAGAAAATCATAAAATTATGAAGAAAGCCGGTTTCTTAACCCGCGACCCCAGAATGGTTGAAAGAAAGAAACCCGGTCAACCCAAAGCAAGAAGACGCTTCCAATTCTCCAAACGTTAATCTTTGGATACTAGGAACGAATCTAAAAAACCCCTGTTCACACAGGGGTTTTTTATTTGTAATTTTGTAAAAACTAAAACTGATAAGATAAAATAAGACCTAGTTTGTTTATTGTGGGTTTGGGTTCAAGACCGGTGGCGAAATCACTGAAAGCATTTTGCGCTTGTAAATAACCGTAAATAAATTTCGCACTAAAATGTTCCCATTTGTAAATCAAATTAAAATCAATTTCTCTTGCGATGTCGCGGTTAGTTTTGCGTTTATCCGTTGCGGTAAAATTATAAATATCTACGCCGGCAGTTAAATCTTTTATAATTTGCGGAATCACTTTTAAAGAGAGTTTATAAGTTAAAGTTTCAAGTTCTTCTGTTAAATTGCCAAAGATAAACCCTCTGTCTAAATTCGCGCTTAAAGGTCTAAAACCAAACGTATCATCTTTTGTCGGTGAAAGATACTGCGCGCCGATAGAAAACTCGCTATAAAAATCTTCATTTTGTTTTTTGAATTTTATATCACCTTCAAACATTTTACCTTTATACTTTTCTTCAAACGGAATACCTAAAATTTCTTTTCTTTCCGTGCCGCTGTTAAAGGTCGCAAGGAAATTAAAAGCAAAACTTTCCCTTTCAATATTCAGTGCCGCACCGAAGGTGGATAAGTCAAAATCTTTTTCTTTTGAAAGTATATAAAAACCTTTTATAAAACTTGTGCCAAGCGTGGCGCCGTAAAAATCTTTCTTCTCAAAAGTTCCGCCAAAAGCAGAAATATTAAAGTATTTTGCAAAATCATAACTTATAAATGCACCGTCAAAATAAGTCGGTTTTCTTAAATCCTTATCAATATAATCGCCAAAATAAATAACGGAATTTAAACCGATATCCAAAAAATCTCTTCCTGCTTTAAGGGCAAAGTTTTCCGTAGAAAAAATCAAATTTGCGCGATTTAATTTATCATAAGTGTCTTTTTCCTTATCATAGTAATCATAAGCAAAAAGATATTCTGCATTTGCGGAAAAGTTTTCGCCGAAATAAATAAAAAGCGGCAAATTAAGTTTCGCTTCGGCGTAGTGTTTGCTTTTAGTGTTCGTCGGCGAAGAATTAAAACCTTCAAGCGTAATTACAGGATGAAAATCAAAATACTCCGCTTTGCAAAATACGGCAGATAAAAGCATCAAGCACACAAATAAAAACTTTTTGGGGGTCATAATTAAATTATAGAAAATTAAAAACCCCTTGTTTTTAGCAAGGGGTTTTGTCGGAAAAACTTATTTCTTTAAATGTTCAAACTGCAAAGTATAAGTTGTTATATCGGTAATTTCCGCAGGGCCGAAATATTGTATAGGTCCGGGGAAGATATAACTTTCCGTCTTGGCCCAAACTTCTCTGTGTTGGGCAAGGAATTTAAAGGGTTTGCCTTTAAGTTCAACAAGTGCTTTTTTGATGACGGGTTTTTCTTTACCTTTGCGTCTTTCCATATTCATCATCATTGTTAAAGGTATGCCACCGCATTGCCAATCTTGCGGTTTTTTAACAAGATTTTTGACGGAAGATAAATATCCGCTGCATTTGTTTAAAGCAAGCACGCTTGCATTATATCCCAAGGCATAAGTGTAATTTGCGTCAAAAGAAGAAGGCACGCCGCAGCGTCCTTCATAACCGAAGAAGTGCATAATAGCGGAGAATTTACCATTATATTTACCTTGCTTTTTTAACTCGGCAAGTTTTGTTTTTAACATTTCAACCAGCAATTTTTCCGTCTCAATTAAAGAAACTTGAACATTGCCGTGCGGATCTCTTTCAAGCATAAGTTGCGCAGCAATATTGCTTGGGAGTGAGGCCATAAGTTTTGCTAAATTTGCGGGTAATTTTGAAATGATAAATTTCTTTTTATCTTCAAAAGATTTGCAAGCATTTAATTCTTTTTCATATTGTGCAAGCAAATCATTTAAAGCGGCGATAAGCGCCTTCATTTCAGGTATAAATTCAATTAAACCTTCCGGCACCAAAACCACACCGAAGTTCTTTTTATCTTTTGCTCTTGCTACGACGACTTTTGCTAAAGAATCAACAATTTGAGCAAGGGTCATTTTTTTGGCTAAAACTTCTTCGCCGATTAAAACGATATTCGGGTGAGTTTTAAAAGCAACTTCCAAAGCAATGTGAGAAGCACTTCTTCCCATCAAGCGGATAAAGTGCCAATATTTTCTTGCGGAGTTTACATCACGGCAAATATTGCCCACCATTTCGGCATAGATTTTTGTTGCGGTATCAAAACCAAAAGAAGTTTCAATATGTTCGTTTTTCAAATCGCCGTCAATAGTCTTGGGTACACCGATAACGCTTGTATCTATTTTTTGTTGTTTAAAATATTCTGCAATAATACCGGCATTGGTGTTAGAATCATCACCGCCGATAATAACTAAAGCATCAATTTTATTTTTTAAAATATTTTCTTTGGCTGTTGCAAGTTGCTCGGCTGTTTCAATTTTAGTGCGGCCGGATTGAATCATATCAAAACCGCCGGTGTTTCTATAATCAGCCATAAGTTTGGGTGTAATTTCAATAAATTTATTTTCCAAAATACCGCTTGGCCCACCAAGAAAACCAAAGAGTTTATTTTTGCTGTTTGCTTTTTTAAGGCCGTCTAAAATACCGGCAATAACATTATGTCCGCCGGGTGCTTGTCCGCCGGATAAGACAACGGCTACACGCACTGCTTTTTTGGCGATATTTTTATTTGTTCCTGCTTTAAAAGAAATTTGCGGCATACCGTAAGTATTAGGGAACATTTTTTTAACGGCTGCTTGGTCGGCAACGCTTTTTGTTGCTTTGCCCATAACGGCTACTACGCCGGCGGGTCCTTTTTGTAAAACTTTAGGTAAAACAGGTTTGTAACTAAGTCTATGTTTTTGTAAAACAGAACAGTGTTCAATTTTTAAAGACATAAGAACTCTCCTCGTTAATATTGTTTACTTAAATTATAGCAAAATATGTTAACAAGAAAAACGCTTTGTATGGTCTAAAATTAGTGAAAACGTTTGCCAAAAATGCGCTCAAAATGCTAAAATATAAAGACAAGAATTTATGGTAGATGTAGCTCAGCTGGTTAGAGCGCCGCTCTGTGGAAGCGGAGGTCGCGGGTTCAAATCTCGTCATCTACCCCATTTTACCCCTGAAACTTTTTGTTCAGGGGTTTTTTATTGTAAAAACCCAAAAAAATTATTTAAAAAATACTTTGTATAACATAAAATAATTTATATAATGGTATTACGAATATGATTTATACCGTTACTTTTAACCCGTCATTAGATTATGTAATGTTTATTCCTTCTTTAAACATAGGCGGTATTACTCGCGCTAGTCGTGAAAGCATTTTCCCCGGCGGAAAAGGGATAAATGTTGCAGTCGTTCTTGAAAGACTTGGCTTCCCCTGCACCGCGCTTGGCTTTTGTGCCGGCGATACGGGCAAGATGCTACAGAATATGTTAAAGGGTTATATTTCGCATACGGATTTTATAACTTTACCAGCAGGGCAAAGCCGCATAAATGTTAAATTAAAAGCCGAACAGGAAAGCGATATAAACGGGCGCGGGCCTATTATACCTGCTTCAAACATAGAAGATTTATTTAAAAAATTAGATAAACTACAAAAGGGGGATATTTTGATACTTTCCGGCAATGTCCCCGCCGGTATAGACTCAGGTATTTACGCGCGCATTTTACAAAACTTACAAAATTGTGGGGTTCAATTTGTCGTAGATACAGAAGGGCAGTATCTTTATAAAACATTACCGTATAAACCCTTTTTAGTTAAACCCAACACAGCCGAACTTGCTGCCTTATTTCAAGTGCAAATTGATAGTGAAGCAAAACTAATTCACTATGCCAAACAACTGCAAAAAGAAGGCGCTCAAAATGTTCTTGTTTCACGGGGGGAAGAGGGCGCGCTTTTAGTAAGTGCAGAAGGTAAATTATACTCTGCGCCGGCTGTTAAATTGAAAACTCCCGTTGTTAACTCCGTAGGTGCCGGCGATAGTATGGTAGCAGGTTTCTTAGCCGGTTGGCTCAAAAGTAAAGATTATACTACCGCGCTTAATTATGCCTTAGCCGCAGGCGGTGCCTGTGTAGCATGCGAGTGGCTGCCCAAGCAAAAAGATATTTTGGCTTTTTTATAAAGGAGAATTTTCTATGAAAATTACCGATTTAATTACCCCTTCAGGCATTTGTCTAAATGCAAGTGCCACTGATAAACAAGATATTTTGCGTCAAATTACCGAATTGATGAACAAGCAAGGTAATGTAGCCGATTTGGAAAAATACCGAGAGGCCGTTTTAGCGCGTGAAAAAGAAAGCAGCACCGGTGTCGGTGAAGGTATTGCAATTCCACACGCAAAAACTTCCGCTATAAGTAAACCCGGCCTTGCCGCTATGACAATACCTAACGGCGTAGATTTTGACTCTTTAGACGGCACTCCGGTTAAATTAATTTTCTTAATTGCCGCACCTCAAAAGGCCGAAAATACTCACGTTGATATGCTCAGCCGATTATCTGAAATGTTAATGGATGAAACTTTCCGCACTAATTTACTTGCCGCAAAAACAGCAGAAGATTTTTTAAAAGAAATTGACCGCGCCGAAAAAGCCGCTTTTCCATCACAAAAACAAGAATCAAAACCTTCTACCGGCTATGAAATTTTGGCCGTAACCGCCTGTCCGACGGGTATTGCCCACACTTTTATGGCAGCCGAAGCCCTAGAAAAAGCCGCCCAAAAAGCAGGTATTTTGCTTAAGGTTGAAACAAACGGTTCAAGCGGAATAAAAAATCCGCTAAGTGTCCAAGATATTGCCGGCGCAAAAGCCATTATTGTTGCGGCAGATAAAGCCGTAGAAACAAACCGTTTTGACGGCAAAAAAGTTATTTTTACAAAAGTTTCAGAGGGTATTCATCACCCGCAACAATTGCTTGAACGCGCCCTCAAAGAAGATGCTCCTATATTCCACGCAAAAGATAAATCTCAACCTATCAGCAAGCAAAACGATAGTGCTTTACGCAAAATTTATAAATATTTGATGAACGGCGTTTCTCATATGTTGCCCTTTGTAATCGGTGGCGGTATTTTGATTGCCCTATCTTTTATGCTAGACGGTGCAAACGCCGGAACAGCGCAATTTGGTTCAGGCAATTCTGTGGCTTATTTTTTAAATCAAATCGGCGGGCTTGCTTTTGGTTTGATGTTCCCTATTCTTGCCGGTTATATTGCGGTTGCTATTGCCGATAGGCCCGCCCTAATGCCGGGTATGGTGGGTGGTTTGCTTGCTAAAACAGGTTTTTCGCTTTCCGTGTCGCAAGAATTATGGCAACCTTCCGGCTTTTTGGGTGCTTTGGCGGCAGGTTTTATTGCCGGTTATTTAATTTTGGCAATTAAAAAAATGTGTTCTAAATTTCCTGCTTCGCTTGAGGGTATCAAGCCGGTGTTGATTTACCCCATTTTAGGTATTTTGGGTATTGGTGTTGTTATGGTATTTATTGTTAATCCTCCTATGGCTTGGCTAAACACAAGTATCAATGGTTTTCTTGCGGGTTTATCAACCGGCAGTAAAGTGATACTCGGTTTTGTTTTGGGCGCGATGATGTCTATTGATTTTGGCGGACCTATCAATAAAACCGCTTATGTTTTTGGAACGGCTGCTATTGCAAGCGCACAATATGATATTATGGCCGCCGTAATGGCCGGCGGTATGGTGCCACCGCTTGCTATTGCCTTAAGCACACTCTTTTTCAAAAACCGTTATACCGTTGCCGAGAGACAAACAACCGCAGGTAATTTTGTTATGGGTCTTTCATTTATCACTGAAGGAGCAATTCCTTTTGCCGCTGCCGATCCTTTACGCGTAATTCCCGCTTGTGCAACAGGTTCTGCCGTTGCGGGGGCATTAAGTATGTATTTCGGCTGTCAATTACCTGCGCCGCACGGCGGTATTTTTGTGGTAGGTATTATGACACATACTTTCGGCTTTATTATTGCTTTATCAGTGGGTGCAGTCGTGGGTATGGCTTTACTTGCTTTACTTAAAAAACCAATCCCTTTAGAAAAATAAGGAGAAATTTATGAAAGAATTTACATATACTATTAAAGACCCCGCAGGTATCCACGCAAGGCCTGCCGGCATTTTAGTTAAACAGGCAATGGCTTTTAAAAGCACGGCTACTGTCAGCAAAGGGGAAAAATCGGGCGATTTAAAGCGCATTTTTGCCCTTATGGCCTTAGGTGCAAAACAAGGCGATACTTTAACTATAAAAATAGAAGGTCCCGACGAAGAACAGGCCGCCGCCGCCATAGAAGCGTGCCTAAAAGAGCGATTATAAATTATGAGAAAGTGGCAAGGTTTAGGTGTTTTTCCAAAGATAGCAATCGGTCCGGTTTATGTTTTATCCTTAAGAGCAAGTATTATTCCTACGGATAAAATAAGCGATACTTCCGCCGAAATTACCCGTTTTGAAAACGCCCGCACACAAGCAAAAGCACAACTCCACGATTTATATCAGCAAGCCCTCGCGCAAACGGGAGAGGAAAACGCCGCCATTTTTGAAATACATCAAATGATGTTAGAAGATGCAGATTATCTTGAAAGTATAAATGATTTTATTAAAAATGAAAAATATAATGCCGCTTATGCCGTATCAAAAACATCCGAAAAATTTGCCGATTTGTTTTCCCAAATGGAAGATGATTATATGAAGGCCCGTGCCGCTGATGTTCAGGATATTTCAAATAGATTAATTCGTATTTTATGCGGCAAAGAAGATAGTCTTGCTCCTTTACAAACGCCGTCTATCATCATAGCGGAAGATTTATTGCCAAGCCAAATTTTGTTGTTTGATGAAAAATATATTTTAGGTTTTGCCACCGCAAAAGGTTCGGTCAATTCCCACGCCTCAATTTTAGCCCGCACAAAAGGTTTACCTGCGGTAGTAGGTCTTGGTATGAAGTGGTTAGATAATTGTTCTAACAAGCAAACCGTTATTTTAGACGGACAAAAAGGCACTTTTATAACCGAGCCGGATGAAACTTCCTTAAAACAAGCAAAGAAAATGCTCTTAGAACAAGAAGAAGAATCGCTGCAACTTGCTGCGCTAAAAGGTACGCCCGATAAAACAAAAGATGGGCGTGAAATTAAATTATATGCCAATGTAGGCAGTTTATCGGAACTAAAAGAAGCGTTTAACTTTGATGCACGCGGAATAGGTTTGTTTAGAACGGAATTTCTTTATTTAGACCACCAAGATTACCCTACTGAAGAAACTTTATTTGAAACCTTTAAGCAAGCAGTGCAAATAGCAAAAGATAAACTAATTATTTTCCGCACGCTTGACATAGGTGCCGATAAAACCGTGCCGTATTTTAATTTACCCTCGGAAGAAAACCCCGCACTTGGTATGCGCGCAATTCGTTTATGTTTAACAAATCCGCAATTATTTAAGACACAACTTCGCGCTTTGCTTAGGGCTTCTGCTTTTGGAAATATTGCTATTATGTATCCTATGATTTCTTCTCTAAAGGAACTTGAGCAAGCACAAAATCTTTTAGAAGAAACCAAACAAGAACTTATTAAAGAAAAAATTGCTTTTAATAAAGATATCCAAACGGGAATTATGATTGAAACGCCCGCCGCCGCTTTAGTAAGCGAAACACTTGCCCCTTTGGTAGATTTCTTTAGTATCGGAACAAATGATTTACTTCAATATACTTGTGCTTTAGACCGTCAAAACTCCGCTTTGATTCCTTTTACCGATTTACATCATCCGGCTTTGCTTAAACTGATAAAAATGACTGTGGATAATGCCCACTCCGTAGGTAAATGGGTAGGAATTTGCGGCGAAATTGCCTCAGATATTTCTTTAACGGAAACTTTTTTGAGTATGGGTATTGATGAATTATCCGTTGCTTCTCCGCATATTTTACGCGTGCGCCGCGCTATTCAGCAAGCCCGCATAGATAAATAATCGGCGAATAAAAATCTATTAAAATATTTTCTTGGCTTCTTGTTTGGCTTTTTGCATAATTGCGGGAATATCGGTGCCCACAATATCAAGCCCTTCGGCTTTAATCAAACAAGTATCTTTTATGCCGTAAAAATTATTGCAAAGATATTTGATATAGCCATAGCCAAAATCGCTATTAAGTATAGGCCCGCCGGCAGTTGTAATATAAAAAACTTTTTTTGCTTTACAAAGACCCTCAACTGCGCCTGTTTGGGTATAGCGGAACAAAAGACCAACGACATTTATATTTTCCACATAAATTTTTAGCGTAGCGGGGAAAGAAAAATCCCAAAAAGGTGCTGCTATAACAATAGTATCTGCGGTGGCAAATTGACGCGCTTTATCAAAAATAGGGTTGTTAAAATCTCTTTTCTCTATTAAATCTGAACGATAATTTAATCTTTCAAGATTTAAAGGTTGAAGATTTTCTTTTTCCAAATTAACTTCGGTAATAGTACCTTGTAAATTTTTTAAAACGATATTGGCAAGTTCTTTTGTGCGGGAATCTCTGCGCACGCAAGCATTGATAAAAAGTATATTATTCATAACTAATCTCCTGTTTTAATAAGGATAAAAGGGGGAACAAAATTATTCTACAAAATTACAAATAAAAAACCCCCTAAAAATAGGGGGTTTTTAATCTTATAAACTTTTAAGTTTATTTTACGCCGTGCATCCAGTGTTGGATTTTGCGGGTCATAATCCACATAATTATACCAAACGCCATAGACCCTATTGCCGGCACGGAGAATAAAGTTGTAAGGGACCAACTTTCATATCTGCTGGCAAGTAAGCCTGCCAAGATATTACCGAAGAAACTTGCCATCAACCAAACGCCCATAAATAAAGACAAGAATTTAAGCGGGGCAAGTTTTGTTACCATTGATAAACCGACAGGTGACAGGCAAAGTTCACCCATAGTGCAGAAGAGATAGGTTAAAATTAACCAGATTGCACTTACGGGTTGACCACCTGTTAAGAACAGGCTTGCACCGATTGCAATTGCAACGAAACCTAAACCTTGCAAGAACAAACCGAAACCGAATTTAGTCGGAATAGAAGGTTCTCTTTCGCCCATTTTTATCCACATTTTTGCAAATATTGGGGCAAGTAACATAACAAATATAGGATTAACTGCTTGGAAGAAAGCCGCTTTTAGGTGGATTTCATGACCAAAGAAAGTATAATCAAGTTTTGTTGCTTCCAATGCAAAGAAGTTTAAGGAAGTCCCCGCTTGTTCAAAGAAAGCAAAGAAGAACACGGCAAAGAACACAAAGGTGAAAATTGCTTTAATTTTATCCCAATCTTCTTGGGTTAAGGGTGCATCAGAAGTTTGTTCAACAGATTTTTTGCTGGTAACGGGGTAAAGGCCGATTTCACCAAGGTATTTCTTTTGGGAAACAAGATACCACACTAAACCGATTATCATACCGATACCGGCTGCCAAGAAACCGTATTTCCATTTATAAGCCTCAAGTACGCTCATAGGATCAGAAGGTTCTCCGAAGAAACCGCACACAAACGGTGCAAAGAAAGCACCCAAGTTAATACCCATATAGAAGATTGTAAAACCGCTGTCGCGTCTTGGGTCATTGGGTTCATAAAGTTCACCGACTATTGTGGAAATATTAGGTTTAAAGAAACCGTTACCAATAATAATTAAGGTTAAACCGATTGCTAAAGCAACTCTCGGATTAATAATTTCGTATGACGCAAGGGAAAATTGACCAAGTGCCATCAAAATAGCACCAATGGTAATAGAGTGGCGTTTACCGATAAATCTATCAGCCAAATAACCGCCCAAAACGGGGGTTAAATAAACAAGTGCGGTAAACATACCGTAAATCTTGCTTGCGGTGTCTTTAGTAAAATTTATGACAGAACTTATCATAAATAGGGAAAGTAAGGCTCTCATACCATAGTAGTTGAACCTTTCCCACATTTCAACCATAAAGAGCATATAAAGCCCTTTAGGGTGACCGTTTTTTGTTACATTGCGCGTAGCAGCGTCTTGCATGGATTCCTCCAATCCTAATTATTTGTTTTTTATTTTTTCTTTTATTTGAAACAAATAATTTTTTATTTTTCTTTTTGCTTAAATTTAAAACCCCAAAACTTTTAAATTTTGGGGTTTTAACAAAAATCTTTTTTAAAAAACATTAAACCCCGGCGCTATCTTTAAGCAAAATAGAGCCAATAATAAAGGGAGAGTGAATAATGTTTTTTATCATAATAATATTATACCAAAAAAATAGGCATTAGTTTTATATAATTTAGTTATGAAGATAATTTATAAAAACGCAAAGATAGTTTTTAACGGTAAAATAAAACAAGGCTCTGCCGTCGTAGATAATGATATTTTACAAGATTTTGTTTTTAACGAAATTAAAAAAAATAAAGATTTTAAAGTTATAGATTTAAAGGGCAAATATTTTGCACCGAAATTTATTGATACCCATATTCACGGTGCTTTTGGCTTTGGCGCAGACGGCACTAAAGAAGATTTACTTAAACTTTCAAAAGAACTTTATAAAGTGGGCGTGGGGGCTTTCTGCCCGACTTTATATCCAAGTGCGCCAAGCGAAATGCTAAAAAAATTAAAGGATTTTTCTAGTATTATAGGTAAAGAAAAGGGAGCAAGAATAATAGGTTTTCACTTGGAAGGACCGTTTTTATCTCCTAAAAAACCGGGTGTAATGAAGCCGAGTGATATAAAGGAAATTGATATTTCCTTAATAGAAAAATTATATAAAGCAGCAAACGGTAAAATTGTTTCCCTAACTGCTGCGCCCGAGTTAAAAAATTTTAGTAAACTTGCCGCGTGGGCGCGTAAAAATAAAGTTATTCTGCAACTAGGTCACACAAATGCAACTTACGAAGATATGCAAAAAGCATTTTCATTTGGTGCAAAACATATAACGCATTTATTTTTGGCTATGAGTCCTTTACATCATAGAGAACTCGGTGCCGCCGGTGCTGCTTTAATAAACAAAGATTTTTCCGTTGAACTTTTGGCTGACGGTTGTCATATAAAACCCGAAGTCCTGCGCCTTGTTTTTGCCCTAAAAGATATTAAAAAAATAATTTTGATTACCGATAGTTTAACACCTTGCAGCAAAAAAAGCGGACTAGCCAACGGCGAGGAAGTTTTGCTTAAAAACGGAGTTTTTGTGCGCAAGCAAGACGGCGTTATTGCCGGCTCTGCTTTAACGATGGCGCAAGGTCTAAAAAACTTAATTAGGTTTGGCTTAAAACCTGAAGACGCGTTTTTGTGCGCATGTGAAAACCCCGCCAAACTTGTATCTGCGCCCGAAGGTGTTTTTAAAAAAGGTAAAAAAATATCTTTTAATATTTTTGATAAGAACTTTGATTTAGTAAAAATCTAAATTTCCGATAAATCAAAATGCCCGTTATGCTTGGCTTTGGGCACAATTATTAAATTTTTTTCTTTAGTCCATTTTTTGCTTAACTCAAGGGGGACAATTTTATCTTTCGCGCCGGCATAATGCACCTGCGGAACATTTGGCAAAGTTTTTAAGTTAAGTGATTTTGTTAAAGGTTTATCTCCGAAAAACTCTGTCCACTCTTTATGATTTAAAACGCCTGCTACGGTTATCCACTTTTTTATTTTTAGTTCGGGATAATTTTTTATAATTAATCCGGAAAGTAAAGCACCGCCCGAATAACCTATCAAAATAATTTCTTTATCTTGCGCGATTTGTTTAATTGTTCGCGCGGTATCTGATACAATTTTAGGCGAAAATCTGCCACCGGTCCAATCTTCTTCCTTACAGTTTTGCGCTTTTATATATTGGCACGGGCGCGCAAGATAAACGATATTTTTATTTGTATTTTTGAAAGCAAGGTTTCTTAAAAAAGTGCTTTTAGGTGTTGGGTCTTTTGTGGGCAAACCGCGATAATTAAAAGCGTTCCCGTCGCCTTCCATAAAAATATAAATTGGCTCTTTTTCATCAGTAATTTTTTGCCAAGTGGCAAGGGTATAAGTGTTTTGTTTTACGGGGGTATAAGAAAATTCTTGCGGTGCTTTAAAAGTTGCGCAAGCCGTAAAAAATAAAACTAAAAAAAACGGTAAAAAATATTTCATAAAAATATTGTATAAAAAAAGCCCTTGCCGTTTTTGGGCAAGGGCTTTAGTTTACTAATCTTTAGAAGCGATAAGTACCTTTTAAAGAACCGGTGTGGCTGGTAAATTTGCCTTTCATATTAAAGTCATAAGCAAGGTTCAAACTTACTCTGTCGGAAATTGCCATTTCCGTTCCGAGTCCTGCTTCAACGCCGAAAGCATTTAACTTTTTGCTATTGATTTGGTAAGTGCTATCGCCGATTTGAATTGTGGCTTTACCGTCGTCACTTACAATATCATAAGTCAAGTTAAGGTGTGCTTGCGGGGTCCAAACAAAGCCGTTTTGCGCTTTGATTTCGGTTTGATATTTTGTGCCTAAGACGAAAGTTAAAACATCATTGTCATCATTCTTAACTTTTTGGCCGAGCAGGTCGGTATAATCGGCAGTCATAAGATGGGTAAATCTGAGGGCTGCTTCGGGTGTCCAATGCTCGTCAAGGTTATAACCCGCAATCGCTTGTACGCCGATATTTTGGACATTATAATCAGCGGAAGTTGTGTCATTTTTGTCGTCGTATTTAGCAAAACCGTAGTTAAGTAAACCTTTTAAATACCAAGCGTTTATTTCCTGTAAAGCGTAAGCAAAAAGTGTATGACCGTTTGCGCTTAAGTCATGTTCTTTTGCGTCCATCTTGGTATTATTGTAAGCATAACCAAAACCAAGTGTAGTATTATCTGCTACTTTGCCGTCAACACCGAAAGATGCACCGTAAGTATTGCCGGAGAATTCGCCGTCACCGCTATTATTTGCATGGGAATATAAGGCTTGCAACCAGATAGATTTTTCGGTAAAGAAATCTCCGCCTGCTCTGCCTTGTGCAATTTCAGTTAAGCGGTTTGCAACATTGTTTGCGATAAGTTTATTTAAACTTTGTGTTGCTGCCAAAACGGCTTGAGTCCCTTGCTGACTAACTTGGTCAATTTTCTTTACATAACCTTTTTCGTCGTGTTGGGCAAGGTCGTTTAAGTCTTCAAAAACTTCTTGTGCTTTTTCATTTAAAGATGCTTTATCTACATCTTGCCAAGCAGTGGCGGTAGCAACTTCGTTTTTATCTCCGCCGTTTTCTTCAATAATTTCGCCGCCGTCTTTGAGCATTTTAATAATATATTTACCAAGCGTAGAACCTGCTTCAACGCTATACATATTATTAGCAAGTAAAGCAGCGAAATCTCTATCATCTGCGTAAGTTGCATTGATTAAACTTAATTCTCCTGTCTGTTGACCTCTTTCAAGTAAAGAATCGCTTGTAACTGTTAAAGATAAGTTAGCATTTTCGCCAAGAGTCAAAAGCGGGGTTGTTAAAGAACCGCCGGTATAAACACTTGAATCGGCTGCTATATTGGATATTGTTATACCCAAAGTGCCGTTGATATTTGTATTACCTAAAGTTATATTGTTTTCTTCTATACTTGCAGTAATATTCTCCCCGACATTTACGGTGTTGGCATTGTTATAGTTTATAGTATGATTTGCAAGAATATTTGTTGTGCCGCCACCGGTAATAGTACCATTAATTGCGCCGTTTGTAATATTGATAATACCTTCGTTTGCGGCATTATTTATGCTTGAAGTTGCGCCTGTAAGGTTAATAGTTTCATCATCATCAATGTTGATAATGCCTGCTATACTTTGGTTAATATTGACAGGATTTGTTGTATCAATATTGACTACGCCTGTTGCGCCGGAAATATCATTATTAACTTCTGTTGAGCGTAAATAGATTGTTCCGCTATTTTCTACAACATAAGGCATAGTGTCGGCATAGAAGAATAAGTTTTGACCGCTACCGACATTTATTTTGTTGTTTCCTAAATCTACGCTGTTATTTATAGTTAAAGAATTTATGCCATCGGCAATATTTATCTTTGCATTATCGCCTTGTGCGGCAACGGTAAAGTTTTCCGGCAAGACACCTTGCATATAAACTGTACCCGCATTGGTAAATGTGCCTGTAAGGGTCAAACTATTGGGGTTAAACATCGTCATAGTTTTGCCTGTATCATTAACCAAGTTATTAGCATATAAATAAGAAGAACCGTCAAAAGTTAAAGTGCCGTTATTTTCAAGGCTTGCTGTGCCGATATTAAATTCCGCACCATTGAAAACAAGGCTTCCGGTGTTTACAATATCTGCACTGTTATATAAGGCAATATCTTCGTAAGAAGTAAAGTTTGCGCCTTCTCCCAAAACTAAACTGTTTTGTTCAATAACGGCAGTATTGCTGACTGTGCCTGCTATATTTAAAGTTCCTGTGCCGCTGATAGTATTTGCGTTTGTTCCACCGTTAAAGTTAAGTGCGCCGTTATTTGCAATTGTGCTGTTTGTGATTTTGCTTGCATTTGCATTAAGAGTTTGCCCTGCGTTAATTGTTATGCTTGAATTATCAATAGAAGCATCTTCGTGAGTTACATTTAAAGTGTTTTGCAAAGTCGCATTATTATAATAACCTACTGTGATATTTTGTTTTTCAACGGCAGATTGTATATTTACTGTGCCGTAGTCAAAGTGGTTATAACCGACATAGAAATTTCCTCTGCCTTCTTCTGTTCTGGTAATACCGCCGGTTATATTAAGAGTGCCGCTACTTTCGGTAGCAACAACCACACCGCCGTTATTTATGATTTGACCGGTAATAGAACTGCCGTCTCTCATAAAAAGGTTCCCTTCATAGTCTTCATATAAAGTGACATCGTCGCCGACAGTTCCGTAATTATAAAAATCGCCATCCTCAAGCAAAAGCATACTGCTATTAATTGTGCCGTAGTTCCAAACTAAACCATGGGTGTTAATATTTGTCTGCTCAATAGTTTTGCCGGTACCTACATAAAATTGGTCAAAGACCTCAAGATTACCGGTTCCGCTAATAGTTGGAGCATTGTCGGTATTTAAACCGTTATGTGCGGCAATAAAGCCATTATTTACTATGGAACCTGTTCCAAAAAGGTTGCCTTCATCGGTTTCATTTCCGGAAAGGGAAAGGCTGCCCGTATTAGTAAATGTGCAACCGTCATTAACTTGTAAGTTCGCCTGATAGATATCTGCGGAGTTAGAAACATCTCCACTTATCTGTACAGTTCCTTTAGTAGTTTGGATGATATCATTTGCGTTTGCGCCTGATGTAAAGTTAAGGGTACCGTTATTTGTGTAAGTGCTGTTTGTGATTTTGCTTGCATTTGCATTAAGTGTTTGCCCTGCGTTAATTGTTATGCTTGAATTATCAATAGAAGCGTCTTCGTGGGTTACATTTAAAGTGTTTTGCAAAGTTGCATTATTATAATAACCTACTGTGATATTTTGTTTTTCAACGGCAGATTGTATATTTACTGTGCCGTAGTCAAAGTGGTTATAACCGACATAGAAATTTCCTCTGCCTTCTTCTGTTCTGGTAATACCGCCGGTTATATTAAGAGTGCCGCTACCTTCGGTAGCAACAACCACACCGCCGTTATTTATGATTTGGCCGGTAATGGAACTGCCATTTTCCATAAACAAATAAGAATTATAGGTAGAATCTAAAGTTACATTCCCGTCAACTGTGCCATATTGGTAAAATTCATTGTTTCCATAACCGTGGTAGAGTAAAGTCATATCACCGGTTATAGTTCCAGCGTTTTGCACCATGCCGTGTGTTGTAATGCCGCCTGTTTGGGTAAGGGTTGCATTTGAACCTACCGTTAGGCCATCAACATCAATAGAACCTGTGCCGTTAATTTGAAGTCCGCTTGTATTGATATTCAAAGAGTTTTCCGTAACAATACCGGCATTATTTGTAAGTGTTGCAGAACCGTAGTTTAATAACTCTAAGATATCCATATCGGCATTGTTAATTGTATCGCCGGAAATTCTTACATAACCTTTATATAAAGTATCGGAAACAGTTAAACCGGCAACTTCTGCCGTATTTGTGCCACCGGTTAATTGAAGCATGCTTGCATTATAAATTTTATCGGTGATATTTAAATTGTTTGCATTTGTTACTAAAGAGGTATTTTGCTCAATATTAATTTTATTTTGTTGGATATTATAACCGCCATTAGTAACATTGCCTTTAATATTAAGTGTGCCGGTATGGTTCACATCGGTTATTGCGGTGCCAAGAGTTCCGCCTGTTGCATTTATAGTGCCGAAATTGTTAATAGCGGAACCTGTTAAATTTGATAAATTGCTGGTTAAAACACCGCCGACTCTCACATCAACATCGCCTGAAATTGTACCGCTATTTGTGACACCGGCAGTATAGTAAGTGCCAAGGCCGTAGATTTGGACATTTGTGGAAATTTCTTTGCCTTCGGCAATTTCTGTATAATTGCTTTCAGTTGCTCTAGGTCCAAAGAAAACCATCCCTGTGCCTGTGATATTATTGTTTAAAACATGCCTGAATTCTTCGGTTGTTGCGCCGTTTATATACATATTGCCGTTATTTGTAATATCATTATCAACGGACATATTATTTAAAGTAACGACAAGATTTCCATTATTTGTAATTGTGCTTTGGGAAATTGTATGCTCAAGCATATTAAGATTGACGCCATCACCGACGGTGAGTTGGCCGGTTTTTGTTGCTTGGGAATCAATAATATTGCTATTTGCAACGGAACTTGTCCCTTGAAGAATTAAAGAACCTTGGTTATCAACGGCATAATCTTTAAGGTTATTTAAAACAATATTATTTAAAGTTAAAGTTTGTCCTGCCGATACAGTGATACCTTGTGTATTATAACCGTCGCCGACAATGGCTCTGGTTTCTTGGGCAGCATCACTTGTAATAGTCAAGGCGGTTGCACCTTGCGCGCCTAAAGAGTCAGTTGTATCTGCTTCTATATTATCCGTTAAGGTAGTTGTGTTGCTTGCACCTGTTACGGCAATATCACTTACAAGGTTTGTCCAAGTAGTGACGGTGGCAGCATATGCTGCATTAGGCAAAAGTATAGCAATAGAGCAAACTACCGCCAAAACTTTGCCGAGAAATCTTTTTCCAGACAAACAATTTAACATTTTTAACAACTCCTGATTTTATAATTAATAAAGAATAAACGACAAAAATATTATACTATAAAATTACGATTATTTTGCTATAATTTTTATTATTTTAAAACTCTCACAAATTGTATAATAAATATAGACCTTTCAGTGAGGAAAGCCATAATGAAAGGCATTGTTTTAGCGGGAGACACCGACAGGCAACTCTAGGGGTTTTCAAACAATTAATTCCGATTTATGATAAACCAATGATTTATTGCCCCTTAACAGTATTTATGTAGGTGGATATAAGAGAATTTTTAATGATTTTCACTCCCCAAGATTTCCCGGAGAATTTTTATTCCTGGTTTACTACTGCAATTTATAGATTGAGGATGCAATCGGGTATCTTATAAAGTTGGGAAAACAATATTTTAGTAATTATAATATAAGGTTTGATATTGATGATAAATAATAAAAATATTTTGATAACAGGTGGGGCAGGGTTTATTGGATCAACTATTTCTAATAAACTTATGGATGATGGTTATAAGATTATTATATTAGACAACCTTTCCGTAGGTAAAAGAGAAAATCTAACCAAAAATGCCTATAAGTTATATAAATTAGATATGATAAAAGACAATATAGAAGTTGTGTTTGAAAAAGAACACATAACCCACTGTATTCATTTGGCGGCACAAACAAGTGTTAGTGAATCTTCAAAAAATCCTTTCTACGATGCACAAATGAATATATTTTCTTCAATAAAACTTTTGGAATTATGTAAAAAATATGATATTCGTAAATTTATAGCGGCATCAACTGCTGCCGTATATGGAACACCACAATATTTGCCCATAGATGAAAATCATTCTGTTAATCCTATTTCGCCTTATGGCCTTTCTAAATTAACGATGGAAAATTATATAAAGATGTCCGGTGTTCCTTATATAATATTTAGATTTTCAAATACGTACGGAGAAAAACAAAATTGTTCTCAAGGAAGTGGAGTAATCACAATATTTCATAATGCAATGTTACATAATGATGATGTGAAAATTTATGGTGATGGAAATCAGATAAGAGATTTTATATCGGTTGATGATATATCAAATATTTGTATAAAAATGTTAGATTCAGATTTAAAAAACGAAACATTTAACTTTTCGTCAAATCAGGGAATAACAATAAACGAACTGTTTAATAAAATGAAAAAAATATATGATTATAAAAAATTCCCGGTATATTTGCCTGCAAGAAAGGAAGAAATAAGAGATAGTATTCTTTCCAATAAAAAAATAATGGACAAATTCCCCAATTTTAAATACAAGAATTTTGAAGAATGTATACAAAAATTAAAATCATCAGCAAAAGGGAATAAATAATAGATTTTCTTGTCTCCGTAATAGTACCTATAACTCATAGAAATATTAGAAGAATATTCTTAAATCTCCAAATGAGCATACCTTATTTAATTTGTTTTTCTAAAAGAAAAGGCTTTTAAAAATGAGTTATAACGCGAGGGGATGGTAACCCCGAATATCCGAAGTTTTTAAAAAATAAAAAAGAGCAAAAAATAATCCAAAATAAAAATACCCCCAATAAGAATCGAACTTATATCCCCTGCTTAGAAGGCAGGTGCTCTATCCATTGAGCTATGGGGGCATACATATATTATATCAATAAGCCAAGTTTAGTGTCAAATGCTTTAGAGAGAAAAATTACTTAATTTTTTCATATAAATCGCAAACGACAGTGTAAACTTTTTCCATTACTTTATTAAAACTTGAACCGCTAAAAGAAATAGGATCTTTAACTTCTTCTTCTTTATCGTAGATATACTCCTGTAACATAAAAACTTTATCGGTGAATTGGGCGTATTTATCTAAAATATCTTCTTTTTGTTCGGCAGTCATGGTTAAAATAAGGTCGCAATTTTCTAAATCTTGCTTGGTAAGTAGAGTTGATTTATGGTCGGTTTTTTTAATACCTTTAGACGCCAAAAAATCCCACATTTTATCAGGCACGGCATAATAATCTTGCGCATAGATACCACGCGAAACAGCAACAATTTTTTTATTATTATCTTTGTCGGCTAAATTATTTAAAATACACTGGGCGCCGAAACTTCTGCAAATATTAGCGTGGCAAACAAAACAAATCCTCTTCATATAAAAAATTATATTAAATTTTAAGGATTACCCCTAAAAATATTGGTATAATATATTTAATGAAGAAAAATTTTTTCTTAATTACTAAACAAATAATTTACTGATAAAAGGCAGGCATCTTTTTGTCTGCCTTTTTTATTTATAGGAGGAACCCCTGTATGTTATTTATGCCAAAGGAAGTAAAGTTTTTTGATCTCTTAGATGCCCAAGCGCATCTAGTGATGGAGGCTGCCGCTTTGTTCAAAAAAATTGTTTGCACTCCTGAAATTACAAGAGATAATGTCAGCAAGATGCATTCCATTGAACACGACGGTGATGAAGCCTGCCATAATATCATTAATACCTTAAATGAAAGTTTTATTACTCCGTTTGACAGAGAAGATATTTTAGACCTTACCAATCAAATGGATAATATTATCGATGGTATTTATCTTATTACAAACAGATTTTATCTTTTTAAGATATTTGAACCGGCACAGGAATCTAAACATCTTGCAGAAGTTATTGAAAAATCTGCAATAGAAGTTCATAATGCGGTTATGTCCTTAAGAAACAAAAAGAATTTTAAGCAAACTTCAAAACACTGTGTAGAAATTAACCGCCTTGAAAACCTTGCCGACGAAATCCGCGATGAAGCCATCTCCCGCATACTTAATGATGAAAAAATTAATCCTTTAATGGCTATTAAACAAAAAGAACTTTTTGAAGAAAGCGAAGGCGTTACCGATATGTGCGAACATGTGGCAAACACTATTTCTTCTATCTTGGTAAAAAATAATTAAGGGTATTTTATGTTTTGGATACTTTTTTTAATTTTTCTTGCTCTTGCCTTTGATTATTTAAACGGCTTTCACGATGCGGCGAACTCCGTTTCAACCATTATTTCAACAAGGGTTTTATCACCCAGAGTTGCAATTTGGTGGGCAACGGCATTTAACTTTTTGGCCTGCTTTATTTTCCATATGGGCGTTGCTAAAACAATAGGCGGCGGAATAGTTGATATCCACGTTGTTGATATGAATCTTGTTTTCGCTGCTTTGATGAGCGCTTGTATTTGGAATCTTGTTACTTGGTGGTTTGGACTTCCGTCAAGTTCTTCCCACGCCTTAATCGGGGGTATTATAGGTGCGGCTTTGGTTAAGGCGGGACCTTCTTCCTTAATTATGGGCGGTATTTTAAAAATTGTTGCTTTTATCGTAGTTGCGCCTATTTTAGGTATGGTTTTAAGTTTTATTGTGTCTATAATTGTTTATAGAATATGCGCTCATTTTAAATATAGACAAGTGGATGCTTTCTTTAGAAAAGCGGAACTTTTTTCCGCCGCGTCCTTCTGCCTTGGTTACGGCGGTAACGATGCCCAAAAAACTATGGGTATTATTATGATGATTTTATTTAGTGCTCTTGCCTCAGATCCGGAAATGGCCCATAAAATTGCTAATGTAATTATGTCCAAACACGAACTTGCACAATTTACCCCCAATGCGGAAATCTTTGTTCCTTGGAGTGTTAAACTTGCTTGTTACGGTGCTATTGCTCTTGGTACCCTTTCAGGCGGTTGGCGTATTATTAAAACTATGGGGCAGAAAATTACCCATTTAAAACCGATCGGCGGTTTCTGTGCGGAAACAGGTGCTTCTTTATCCTTATTTCTTTCTTCTTGGTTCGGTATACCGGTAAGCACAACCCATATTATTACGGGCGGTATCGTGGGTGCGGGTATGTTCCAGCGTTTTTCCGCCGTTCATTGGGGCGTAGCAAGAAGAATAGTTTGGGCTTGGTTTATTACTATGCCTATTGCCGGATCAATTTCCGCTTTGTGCTATATTTTGAAAACCCTATAATTTGCACACAGAATTTTAATTTATTATTATATACTTATGCAGAACACAACCCCTTATGTCAATTTAGCGTCAAAATACCGCCCACAGACTTTTGAAGAAGTCGTAGGGCAGGAAAGCGTTTCCACCACTTTAAAAAATGCTTTAAAGAGCGGCAGAATTTCGCACGCTTATTTATTTTACGGACCCAGGGGTTGCGGTAAAACAACAACGGCTCGTCTTTTAGCAAAGGCATTAAACTGCACCGGCAACGGTAATACCGCGCCAACGGCTACGCCTTGCGGCACTTGCCCGCAATGTAAAGAAATTGCCGCTTCAAGCGATATAGATGTTTTGGAACTTGATGCCGCAAGCAATACACAAGTTGAAAAAGTCCGCCAAGCGATTATTGATACCGTTTCCCTTGCAAATGCACGCGATAGATATAAAGTTTTTATTCTTGACGAAGTGCATATGCTTTCCGATTCTTCTTTTAATGCTCTTTTAAAAACTATTGAAGAACCACCCGCCCACGTTGTTTTTATTTTGGCTACAACGGAATTAAATAAAGTTCCTTTAACAATAACTTCCCGTTGCCAAACGTACCGTTTTAAACCTATAAGTGAAGAAGATATTACAAATCATTTACTTGACCTTGCCCAAGCAGAAGCCATTGATTTAGATGAAGATGCCGCGCGGGTTATTGCCCACTCCGCCGGTGGCGCTTTAAGGGATGCTTTAACAATTATGGATAGGGCAATTGCTTTTTCACAAGGCAAAATAAGTAAAGAAACCGTTGCTAATATGCTCGGCCTTTTACCGCAGGATTTGGTTGTAAAAGCGATAAAATCTTTAGTTTTAAAAGATACAAAAAGTATGCACGAAGTTTTTACTTCTCTTAAAGAAGAAGGTTTTGAGACCTTAAGTCTTTTGAAAGATTTGAAAAATACACTCGGCGGACTTTTTTACTATTCCTTGAAAACAGCGCCTTTACCTTTTGCGGGTGCAGATGATTTGCTTAAAGAAGCGCGCCCCGTTTATATAGCGGGTCTTACGCGAAAAATAGGTAAATTAATTGACGAAGTTAAATTTTCCGATACTCCGGCTTTAATCGCCGAAGTCGGTCTTTTTACCATTATGGAAAGCACCTTTGATGTAGACAGTTTTATTACCCGCCTTGAAAATCTTGAACAAGGTCTAGTTTCCGAAGATACGGAAAAAAAAACTTTAAATAATAGTTTTTCGGCAGAAGAAGCAAGTCCTAAAGCGGAAAATCTCACACAAGAAATAAAAACAGAAGAAAAACCGGAACTTTCCCCGCAGGAAAGGTGGAATCTTTTTTGCCAAAAAGTTGCCCAACAACATCCCCTTTTATACGAAGTTTTACAAAGCGCAAAGGCAGAATTAACGGATAAAACCAATTGGATTTTAAGTTTTAAATATAAAGACAGTCTTTCAAAAGATAATATGGAAAAGCAGTTAGGTAAACTTAAAAAATTATCGCAGGAACTGTTCGGTGAACAAATTAATTTTGACCTTAAACTTTTGCCCGAAATAAAAAAGCCGATTGTCAGAAAAACCTCAAAAGCCATATATGCTATTTCCAAACCAAAAACAGAACCTAAAAAAGAAGTTAATTTAACTGTGGAAAATAAAATAAACCCAGAAACAAAACAAGAAGTTAAACCGCAGGAAAAAACTTTAATTTCTAAAGCAAATCCTTTTGTAAAACAAGATTTTTCCTCCGATATGGAAAGTAAAACAAAAAGCAAAGTTTTGGAAAATATTTTAAATATTTTTGACGGGCAAGTGGTGGATTCTTTATGAAAACTATACAAAGAGTAATAAACGCTTTCAGAAAATTCCCCGGTGTAGGTCCGCGCCAAGCCGAAAGATTTGCTCTGTATCTTTTACGCGCAAGCGAATCCCAAGCGGCGGAGTTTACCCAAGCAATTTTAGATATGCGCCTAAAGGTGGGTTGCTGTCCAAAATGCTTTGCTTATAGCGAGAACTCCTCTTTATGTGAAATTTGCAGCGACGATACCCGTGATGCCGGTTTGCTTTGTATCGTAGAAGAACCAAAAGATATAGAAGCCTTTGAAAAAACAAAAAGTTATAACGGTTATTATCATGTTTTGCACGGCAGTATTTCCCCAATAGAAGGCCGTAGCGCAGATAATTTAAAATTAAAAGAACTTTTGGAAAGAGTAAAAAAAGAAAAATCTGTCCTTAAAGAAATTATTATCGCTACCAATCCGGATACCGAAGGGCAAACAACGGCTTTATATCTTGCCGATATGCTTAGAGATATCGGACCTAAAATTACACGTCTTGGCTATGGTATGCCTCTTGGCGGTAATATAGATTATATAGATGAAATGACCCTTTCCCACGCCTTAAAAGGGCGCACAAAACTATAATGCATATTTCTTTTTATAAACGCTGGCTAGTTATTTTACTTGCTCTTTATGCTTTATCCCTTGCCTTCTTTTTAAAAGCACCCAAAGGGGAAAATTCTCTTGAACATTTTACCGATATTCCCTTATTTTTAAAGGGGGAAGTCGTTTCTTATCCCACCTATAAAAACGGTAAAACGAATTTTGTTTTAAAACTTGATAAAACTTACGATAATAAAAAAGTTTATGCCTATTGCTTTAAGGAAAATTGTAAAAGTATTTTAAGGGGTTCCTTAATTTCTTATGAGGGTAAACTTGAATCTTTGCCGCAGGAAACAAATTTCGGTTCTTTTGATTTTGCTTTATTTTTGAGAAGAAAAAACATAGTTGCCCAAACAAGAATAAAAGATATATCCGAAATCGGAAAAGCAAATAATTTTTGGCTTACAATTTCCAAAATTCGCCGGAGTATTTTAAGCGTTTTTGAGAGAAATTTTAATAAAGATATTTTGCCTATTTTAAGCGGTATTACACTTGGTGAAAAGGGGGATATTTCCCGCGATCTTTATTACGCCTTTCAAGATAGCGGTGCTATGCATTTATTGGTCGCTTCCGGCGGAAATATCGGTTTTATTACTTTGATAGTTTATTTTTTGTGTTCTTTGCTCGGTTGTAAAAGGATTACAAGTGCAAGTGCCGCTTTAAGTTGTGCTTTATTTTATACACTTATTGCCGGTGCGGATGCTCCTCTACTTAGGGCTTATCTTATGGCTTTTTGTTCTACTTTGGGGTTTATACTTGGGCGTAAAAGCGGAGTTTTACAAGGTTTTGTTTTAGCCGGTCTTATTATTTTAATTTTTAATCCGCAAAGTTTATTTGAGGCGGGTTTTCAGATGTCTTTTCTTGCGACTTTAGCCATAGTATTATTCGTAAACAATTTTAAATTAAAAGAAAATTTGCCAAGATATGTCAAAATTTTAACGGAAATGTTTTTGATTTCTTTAGTTGCGCAACTTTCTCTGACGGCAGTTTTTTGTAATTATTTTCACAAAATTTCTTTGACGGCGCCTTTATCAAACATAATTTTAATACCATTAAGTGCCGTTATAATGTTTGGCGGTTTTTTGCTTTGGCTGATTTCTTTTTTACCAATAACTTTTTTAATAAAAATTGTTGTTTCCATTTTAAATATTTTGCTAATAGATTTTAAAATTTTTGTGGAATTTTTTGCTTCTTTGCCGATTTCAAAAATAATAATGCCATCATTAAATCCTATGACGGTAATTAGTTTCTATTTAGTGTTTTTCTCTTTCCTTAATTTGCCTTTAATAAAAAATAAAAAGAGATATGTTTTTATTATTTGTTCTTTATGTCTTGTTCTTTTAATTTCGGCCTTCTTTTTTAATACTTCTAAAACAGAAGTTTTAAAAGGACGTTATAATTTTGTGGTGCTTAATGAAGAAAGAAGTTTGACAAGAGTTTTCGGCGCTGGAGTTAAGGGGGATATCTTGCGCAATGCGGTTTTAGCGCTTGGCACAAAAGAAATTGATTGCTTGTTTGTAAAAGGTTCGGCGAGTTCGCTTTATGCACTTAAGGATTTATCAGATATAAAAATAAAAAATATTTATCTTGAACAAGATTCTCTAAATGAAAAATCCGAAAACTTGCTTAAAAATACTTCTGCTGAAATAAATTTTATTTACGCGGATCAAGAGTATTGCGGTGTTAAAATCTCAAAAGAAGAAAATCTTAATTTATCTTATCAAACAAAACAAATAAAAGTTTTTGGTAATATGAAAAAATTTTTTATTGAAGGTAAATAAGAAGTTTTTAGAGAATAAAAAATTATCTGAAAGGGATTCTGTCTGTATCGTTTTCTTTTTTATTTGATAAATAATTATCCAAACTTATTTGTCCACTGCCGAGAATAAAAAAACCGAAAAGTAAAGCAAGCGCAAGCATAACACCTACTATATTTACTTTATTAAAATCACCTGCAAAAAAGAAAAATCCGGTAAATAAAGTTGCTATTATATCGGCAATAGCGGCAAGTCTTGTTTTAAAACCGATAAACAACATTATACTTGCAAGGAAGGTTAAAACAGCCACGCCTACGCAAATAGGGTAAGCATAAGGCAAGCCGATATCAATAGCATTTTGAACGAAGGCATTTATGTGTAAAATTTCGCCAATCGCTAAAAAAGCAAAAGCCAAACTCAAGAGTATTCTTTGCACAAATAATACAAGAGAAAGGCTTTTGCTTTTTTGCATAAACTAGAATCCTAAAGAAGCATTAAGGGTATAAAATCTTTCTCTGTCTTGACCGGAATTTTTGCTGAAATTATACCACTCTACCGCGCCGTTAACATTTACTACGGCTAATTTTAAAGTTAAGCCAAGTCTTAAATCATCCGTTTCATCAAATCCTTTTAATTTGATTAAACTGTAAGAGGCATAAGGTCTGACTATTTTATAAGTATAACCTGCATCCACAGATAAGGAATAATCTAAGAAGCCGCCGTAAACGGCATTAAGGCCCGGTATATCAAGCCATAAGGGTTGATAAACGCCTGTTTCGGGGGAATAATCTATTGCTTTTGTATAAGTTGCGCCCAAGTCTAAGCCGCCTTTAGCACCACGTATAAAAGTATAGATATCCGTTTCATTGATATCAACATCCGGTGAGTAATAGAAAGTGTGGAAAGTTTTTCTTACTCCCGCGCCGATTTTTAAAGTATCCATCGGCATAACACCCATCATAAAATGGGCGATATCCAAAGAAGCATAAGCACCTAAAGAATAATTGGAATAATCATTCTTTTTAGGGGTATAGAAACCTTCCGCGCCGATTTCCAAGATATCTAAAAACGGTGTTTGCCAATTTAAGCCAAGCCCGTATTTATACATAGTATCCATATCATCTCTTGAATACATAGACACTTGCGGCACAATACCAAGACCCGGCACAAAAGGCACGCCCATATTATAAGATGCTCTTGCTACGCTATAACCGTCGCTACCGACAACAGCCACAGCATTAAACTGCGCATTTGCTATGGCAAAAGAGCAACAAAGAAGTAAAAATGCTAATAATTTCTTCATTATTTTTCCTCGTTATTTTTTAGCAACAAGAACATTTTTTTGTTTTTGCTGTTTTGGCTTTTCTATCTTCTTCTTGTAAGAATTTTTGATAGTTGTGGGCTTTTCTGTTTTTCCAAGATTTTTTGTGATAGCCATAGCCGATAATTAAGGGGATTGCCAAAGTTGCTTCGCTGTAAACCATTTGTTCTTGAGAGGTAGAAACTTTACCCCAACTGGAAGCTTCTTTTAAAGTAGAACCGGATAAAGCGCCGTCTCTGACATCGGCAACGGTGATTTGAACAGCGTATTTATGCATAGGGATATCTGCGCCCAAAATTTCAGCAGCAACAACGGTATCTTGAACAAAGTTCTTCGGCACGCCGCCGCAGAACATCATAAGACCGCTTTCTTTTGCTGCCATTTTAATTTTGGTAAGTTCCAAGAAATCTTTTGCACTGTCGATTGAAACATGGTGAACGGGGTTTTCTGTCTGATGTGCTACAAAACCAAAACCGGCAGAGCAATCGGAGAAAGCCGGCACAAATATAGGCACACCTTTTTTGTAAGCATTATAGATAATGGAATCTTTACCTTTCTTTTGTTTTTCAAGCCATTTACCCATTTCATAAATAAATTCTCTTGAGGAATAAGGTCTGGGTTCAAGCATATTGCAAATTTTGTGAACGCTTTCATCGCAAACTTTAAGTTCGTCTTCGTTGATATAGGTATCGTAAATTCTGTCAATATGTAAATCACGGAGTAAATTATCGTCGGCAAAGTGTTGATCGCCTTTATAATGTTTATAACCTAAGGCCTCAAAGAAATCTTGGTCAACAATGTTGGCGCCGTTGGAAATAATTGCGTCAACCATATTGTTTTGAATCATATCAACAACAACCTTCTTAAGTCCGGCGGAAACTAGTGAACCGGCAATTGTCAAAAAGACACAACAATCTTTTTCCTTAAGCATTGAATTATAAATATTTGCTGCTCTGTTTAAATCACGGGAAGTATAAGCCATATCAGCCATATCATCAACTAACTTAACAACATTGTGTTTTTTAATATCAATGTGTTTGATTGTTTCCTTAAGGAAATCTTTTTGTTTCAATTTTGCCATTTTTTGGGGCCTCCTAATTGCTATAATGTTTTATATAATTATTATATAATTATTGTAAATTTTTTTAAATATTTTTTTAAAAATTTTGGAGAAAAACTATGTATAACTTTATCAAACAAGAAGATTTGCCCGTGTATGAAGCAATTATGCAGGAATATGAAAGACAGAAAAACCGCATAGAATTAATTGCTTCTGAAAACTTTACTTCCCCTGCTGTTATGCAGGCGCAGGGTTCAATTTTAACCAATAAATATGCCGAAGGTTATCCCGGCAGAAGATATTACGGCGGTTGCGAATTTGTAGACAAAGTGGAAACTATTGCAATTGAAAGAGCAAAAGAACTTTTTAAAGCAGAGGGCGCAAATGTGCAACCGCACAGCGGTACACAGGCAAATTTAGCGGCCTATTTATCTTTAATAAATCCCGGCGATAAAATTTTAGGTCTTAATTTATCACACGGCGGACATTTATCACACGGACATCCTTTAAACTTCAGTGGAAAATATTTTAAAGTGGAAGCCATAAATGTGCGCCAAGATACAAACGAAATTGATTATGATGAAGCCTTAAAAATCGCAAAAGAATTCCAACCAAAACTTATTATGGCAGGTGCTTCAAATTATTCACGCATTTTTGATTGGGCTTTTTTGAAAAAAATTGCAGACGAAGTCGGCGCATATTTAGTCTGTGATATTGCGCACTATGCCGGTCTTGTTGCAGCAGGTGAATATCCAAGCCCTGTTTCTTATGCAGATATTGTAACAACGACGACGCATAAAACTTTGCGCGGTCCGCGTGGTGGGTTGATTTTGTGTAAAGAAAAATATTTAAAGCAAGTTAACTCTTCCGTTTTTCCCGGCAATCAGGGCGGTCCTTTAATGCATATAATTGCGGCAAAAGCCGTTTGCTTCGGCGAGGCTTTAAAACCGGAATTTAAAACTTATCAAAAACAAGTTAAGAGTAATGCAAAAATGCTTGCTAAAACCCTTGCGGATAAAGGTTATAAAATCGTTGCCGGCGGCACAGATTGTCATTTACTTTGCGTTGATTTAAGACCTAAAAACATTACAGGCAAAGAAGCCGAAATTGCTCTTGATAAAGCAGGCATAACCTGTAATAAAAACACTATTCCTTATGACCCGCAAAAACCTATGATTACAAGCGGTATCCGTCTTGGTACACCGGCCGTCACAACGCGCGGTATGAAGGAAGCAGATATGGTAAAAATTGCAGATTTTATTGACGAGGTTATAGTAAATCATACAAACGAAGAAAAACTAAAAGAAATATCTTTAAAAGTGGAGAGTTTTTTAAAAAATTTCCCTTTATATAAGGAGTTAATATAATATGATAGAAATAGGAATAATCGGTGGTAGCGGTCTTTATAATGTGGAAGGCCTTAAAAAAATTAAAGAAGTTTCCGTAAAAACTCCTTTCGGTAATCCTTCGGATAAAATTATTACGGGTGAAATTGCCGGTATTAAAGTCGGTTTTATTGCCCGTCATAACAGAAATCATATTTTTACTCCGACTGAAGTGCCTTACAAAGCAAATATCTATGCTCTAAAAAAACTTGGCGCAAGGGTTGTTATGGCTTTTAGCGCGGTCGGTTCATTGCAGGAAAAATTCCCGCCTAAAACTTTAGTTATGCCGGACCAAATTATAGATAAAACGACTCTTCGCCAAAATACTTTTTTCGGCGGTGGTTTAGTTATGCACGCGCCTTTTGCTCATCCGTTTTGTAATTGCTTACAAGAACTTCTTTATAAAGAAGCAAAGAAATTAAAAATAAGATCAGCCAAAGGGGCGACTTTAATCACTATGGAAGGACCGGCCTATTCAACAAAAGCGGAAAGTCTTTTCCACAAAAAAATGGGTTGGGATTTAATCGGTATGACCGCTTGCCCCGAAGCAAAACTTGCGCGTGAAGCAAGTCTGCGTTTTGCCCAAGTTTGTATGGTTACCGATTTTGACTCTTGGAAGGAAGGCGATGAAGTAAGTGTAGCAAAAGTTAATGAAACAATGAAATATAATGAAGTCGCCGCAAAAAAACTTATTGTCGCTGCAATCCCTTTAATTGCCAAAACCGCCTGTTGTGAAAATTGTAAAAAAGAAATGCCCGATTTAACGGCAAGCCACAATAAACAGGTTAATAAAAAAGTTTTGGAAAAATTAAAAGTTATCTTAAAACAAAATTTTTAGCCATTTCTGTTTTTTGACAGATATCCCCCTTATTTAGTAAAATATACTTACCGGTAGGTAAATAGATTTTTTATGGCAAAAAAAGAAAGTAAAACATCTAAAGAAGAAATCAAACTAAAAGCGTTTAAGTTGATGGCTAGTCAGGGGGGAAAAAATATCTCTATGCGCCAAATTGCCGATGCTTGCGGGGTAAGCAAGCCGGTGCTTTATTATTATTTTAAGGATAAAGACGATTTGCTTTTTCAGATGATAAAAGAGAGAATGGAAGAGATAAATACCATCTTGAAAGACGGTATAAAAAAAGATTTATCTTTTGCGGCTCTTTTACGAACTTTGCTATTTTCCCACTATATAGTTAAAACAGATTTTAGAGAAACCTCTTCCTTTTTGCTTAATTTAAGCGTCTATGTGAAAGGCAATAGCGGTTTAGAGCAAAAATTGATAAAAATGCGTAAGCAGGCAAATAAAATTATTTATGAAATTCTTAATTTGCAATGCCAAAAAGGGCGTTTAAATAAAAAGAATATTGACACAGGATATTATTTAGTACTTGCGGTTATGTCTTTACTTACTATGTGCGGTGTTGATAAAAGCATAAAGATAAATAAGGAAATAATAAACGATATGACCTGCGCCATTTTAAAAGGGGTTTCTTATAAAGGAGAAGTTAAATAAATGAAAAATAAAAAAATGTTAATAGTTGCTCTTGTGTTTAGTTTGCTAAGTCCTTTTGCTTTTGCACAAAATACAAGAGATGGGGTAGATTTGTTTGCTTTACAAAACGCAGACGAAAATGCTATTACCATTAATCAGGCAATTGACCTTGCTTTAGAAAATAATTCAAGCATACAAATTGCTCAAAAATCAGCGCAAATTTATGACCAACAAGTTAAACAATACTGGTCTTATGTTTATCCGCAAATTACTTTAAGCGGTTCTTATACGCGCACTATTCACCCACAGGAAGCAATAACCTCTATGGGTAAGTTTAGAATGAGTCTTGATAATGCCACCAGCGGCACGGCCGAAGCCACGCTTTTGCTTTGGAAAGGCGGCGCTGTAAGCGCGGGGATAAGGATGGGAAAATATCACTCACAAAGCGGTTACTTACAACTTAATGAAACGCAAAATCTTATTAAAGATAATGTAAACACTCTGTGTTTTGGTATTATTTTATCCCATGCTTTAATACAGGTTCAGCAAGAAAATCTTAATATAGCAAAAGACCACTTAAAAGAAATTGAGCAAAAATATAAACAAGGTCTTGCAAGCGATTTAGATGTTCTTAATCAAAAAGTAAAAGTGTCCAATACGGAACCTTCTTTGATACAGGCAAAAAACGCCTATGAAATAGGACTTCTAACTTTAAGAAGAGTTTTGAATAAAGATCCGCAAGATCCGCTTTCCTTAAAATGGGAACTTAAAAGTATTTTTGATTATGAAGTGCCGGACCTTGAAGAACTTTATGAACTTGCCCAAAAGAATAGGCCGGAGTTAATGATTTCCGAACTTAATGTAAAGATGGCTAAAGAGCAGGTCAATGTCGCCAAAGCAGACCATTACGGTTCTCTGAGCGCCTTTGCCAATGCGACTTATACCGGTTCTTCCAATGAGGTTATTATTCCTATGAGCAGTTATAATTCCTCTTACGGAACGGCAGTCGGTTTAAGATTAAATATTCCTTTATTTGAAGGTTTTAGAGTAACTTCCCAAGTGCGCCAAAAAGAACTTGCTTATGAGCAAGCCGTTATGCAAGCGCAAGATACACAAAGAAATATCAAAATTGAAGTTAAACGCGCCTGGCTTAACTTAAAAGAAGCAAAAGAAAGAATAAACTCTACCGGCGGAACAATCGGGCAGGCACGCAAAAATTTACATAGTACAAATTTAAGATATAGAAACGGACTTGCAAGCCGTCTTGACCTTGATGATGCCGCCTTACTTTTACATGATGCGGAACTTCAATTTGTTCAAGCGGTGCATGATGCTTATGTTGCTTTTTCTAACTTAATTTATGCCGTAGGTAAAGATTTGAAATAAATATCAATAGGAGATAAAAATGAAACGTATAATAAAACCAAGAAATGAAAAGGAACGCAAAATAGCAGGGTATATAATTTTGGCCGTTGTAGTAGTAGTGATAGCGGCATTGGTATATAATTTTGCTTTTAAAAAGGATCCTTCTAAAATTTTAAATGAAATCAATGCAGATGTTTTTACCGTTTCGGTTGAAAAACCCGAACATAGAGATTTAAAACATCAGTTATTAACTTCCGGCAGTTTAAAAGCCCTTGAAGAAGCCATAATTTTTCCGCGTGTTTCAGGCAAACTTTTAAAAAATGTTTTAAGGGAAGGCGATAAAGTTAAAAAAGGGCAAACAATTTCTTTAATTGAACGCGACGAAGTCGGCGCGAAATATGAACCGGTTGTTGTGCCTTCCACAATTAACGGCGTTGTCGGCAGAGTTTATTTGGACCCCGGTGCAAATGTTACTACCGGCACACCTGTTGCTTTAGTCGTTAATCAAGATAAAATAAGAATTGCCGTTGATATTCCAGAAAGATATATCGGCGAAATTTATAAAGGCCAAAGTGCTTGGCTTACAGTTGAAGCCTTGCCCGATCAAAAATTTCAGGCAACTTTGGATATTATCAGCCCTGTGGTTGATTCTTTAAGTCGCAGCGTTGCTGTTGAGTTTAGAGCAGATAATAAAGAAAGTAAACTTCGCTCCGGTATGTTTGCAAAACTTGATATTTCCCTTGCCGAGCAAAAAAATGCTTTATCTTTATCTAAGAAAAATATTTTGGAAAATGCAGACGGTTCTTATTATGTGTTAGTTCCCTCTAAAGATAAGAAAACAGCGGAAAAGAAAGACATTAAAGTCGGTTTTAAAAATAATGATCATTGGCAGGTTTCCGGTATAGATGAAAATCAACCGGTATTAAATTTTGTTTTCGGTCTTAAACAAGGTAGCCCCATTGAGGTTAAATAACTATGCAAGACACAAATGAAATAGAAGATATAAATTTCCAAGATAAAAAAATGGTGAACCCCAAAGCCCCAAAGAAAATTAAAAACGCAACGGGCTTTACGGCGTTTTTCATACACAGGCCGGTTTTTACCATAATGTTCAGTCTTGCTTTGATTGTTGTGGGGTTAATGTCTTACAGCAATATGGGTGTTAGTTTGTATCCCAGTATGGATATACCTTATGCTATGGTTCAAACTATTTTACCCGGCGCCAGCCCTGAGGAAATTGAAACTTCCGTTACAAAATATGTGGAAGAAGCCGTCAACCAAATTGAAGGTGTTGATGAGGTTTCTTCTTTTAGTATGGAAGGTGTTTCTTTGGTTGCGGTTAAGTTTGTTATGGAAAAAGATGCCGCAGTGGGCGCGCAGGAAGTGCGTGATAAAGTAGACCAAGTTAAAAAAGATTTCCCTGACGGTACGGAATCGCCTGTCGTTATGAAACTTGATATGGACGCTATTGCCGTATTAAATGTTGTCGTTTCCGGTGATAGAGATATTATTGAGTTAACCGAAATTGCCAAAAAGAAAGTTAAAGAAGGCATTGAAACAACTTCGGGCGTGGGCTCTGTTAATATAGTCGGTGGTAGAGAAAGGGAAATTCATGTTATCGTTAATCCTTTTAAACTTTACTCTCTTGGCTTGCCTATTACAAAACTTACCGGCGCTTTAAAAGAACAAAACTTTGAAACGCCTGGCGGTAAAGTTGAGCAGTCACACGAATCTTATAATTTACGTATTTTGGGCCGTATACCTGATGTTAAAAGTTTTGAAGATATTTATATTTCAACAAATAACGGTGTACCGGTTAAAGTTTCCGATGTGGCACGCGTTGAAGATAGCGGCGAATTTGAAGAGGAAAGTTCTATTTTAGACGGCCGCGCTTCTGTTACTTTGGAAGTTAAAAAGCAAAGCGGCTCAAATACTCTAGCGGTTATTCAAGGTATAAAAGACAAACTCGAAATCATCCAAAAAACCTTACCGCAAGATATTCAAATCACTTTAATGGCAGACCAAAGCGGCACCATTAAAGCAAGCGTTCACACTGTGCTTGAACACTTGTTCTTGGGTGGCTTTTTGGCCGGTGTTATGGTGCTTGTTTTTATGGGTTCACTTCGCTCTACCTTAATTGCGTTTTTGGCTATACCTATATCTATTATAGGTGCATTTATGTTTATGAATATGCGTGGCTTTACCATTAACAATATCACCTTGCTTGGTTTGACCGTGGCGGTAGGTATCGTTATTGACGATGCTATCGTTATGCTTGAAAATATTTATAGACACATGGAAAAGTATAACAAAACGCCAATGCAAGCCGCGCTTGACGGTTCAAAAGAAATTACCGCAACTGTTGTGGCTACAACGCTTTCAATTTTGGTTATTTTCTTACCGCTTGCTTATATGAGCGGTATGGTGGGGCGTGTGTTAAGCAGTTATGGTTGGACGGTTGTTTTTGCTATTGCGCTTTCCGGTTTAGTTGCTTTAACTTTGACTCCGATGCTTTGTTCAAGAATGTTAAAAAAAGCGCCGGAAAAATCCCGCTTTGATAAAATTATTGACGGTATTAACTTAAAATTAGTCAATTGGTATATGCCGTTTTTAAAGTGGTCTATTAGCCATAAACTTATAATGACTATCTTTGCTATTTTATGTATAGTGGCAATTTATCCTATTGCAAAAATGATGGGTGGGGAGTTTTTCCCTAAAGAAGACAGCGGTAAAATAAAAGTTTCGGTTAAAGCGCCTGTCGGCACAAGTTATACGGAAACAAAAGATATTTTAAGTGCCATTGAAGAAGATATCCGTCGCTTGCCCTATGTTAACAGCGTATTAAAAATTACGGGTAAGAGTGGCGGCAATATGGCTTCCTTCTCAAGTTCAAACCCGACTAATGAAGGTTATTTACAAATAGAACTTGAAGATAGAGAAAAACGCAAAGCCATCAACACTCAAAAATACGTTGAAGCAATTAGAGATATTTTGAAAAAGTACGACGGCCTTAAAACAAGCGCGATAGTTTTGAGTGACGGTCCTGCAAACGGTAAAGAAATGGAATTTAAAATTACCGGTCCGGATATTGAAAAACTTTCGGAATATGCCAGTATCATCGTTGCTAAACTTGAAAAGGATGATCGCTTTAGAGATGTTGACATAAACCTGGACCTTGCCAAACCGGAATACCGCGTTGTTATTGATAGGGCAAAGGCAAATAATCTTGGTGTAAAAGTTTCCAATATCGCAAGTGCGCTTAGAACAATGGTCGGCGGAACGGATGATATTACAAAGTATAAAGAAGGCGACGAACTTTATGAAGTACGCGTGCGTGTTGAAGAACAATATAGAAACACAAAAGAAACAATTTCCGCCTTACAGATACCTTCTTCTATAAACGGAAAAGACGGTGTCGTCCGTCTTGATAGCGTTGCTACTATTGAAGAAGGTGTCGGTCCGAGCCAAATTAACCGTTTCCAAAGACAAAGGGAAATTACTATTGAAGCAAACCTTAACGGTATTGATACCCGTAAAGGTATGGAATTGATGACACAAACATTCAATGAACTTGATGTTTTACCCGGTTATAGTGCTGTTCAAAGCGGTATGGCAAGGGAAATGGGCAGAATGTTTATGAGTTTTATTACGGCTTTCATTTTGGCTTTCTTATTTAAATATATGGTGCTTGCTGCCCAGTTTGAAAGTTATACTCATCCTGTTGCAATTATCATCAGTTTGCCTTTAACTTTGCCCTTTGCCTTAATTGCTCTTTTGGCTACAAGGCAGAATCTTAATATCTTCAGTATGCTTGGTATGTTTATGCTTGTGGGTGTTGTCAGTAAAAACGCTATCTTGCAGACTGATTATACTAATCAGTTGCGTGCGCGCGGCTATGGCAGAACAAATGCTATTTTACAAGCCAACAAAGTCCGCTTACGCCCGATTTTGATGACGACTTTAACCTTGATTATGGGTGTTTTGCCGATGTTAATTTCCCATGGTGAAGGTGCTGACTCAAGGCGTTCACTTGCTATCGTTATCGTAGGTGGGCAGGCATTATCCTTGCTTATTACGCTTTTGATGACGCCGGTTACTTATATTATTATGGACTCTATCGGCGCGTGGTGGAATAACAAGATTTCCGGCACACCTATACCGGAAGATAAGGACGCAGAAGTTATATATAGCGAAGTCCCGCAGGAATATTAATAAATAATTTGTTTACTCAAAACCCCTGAACTTTTTGTTCAGGGGTTTTGAAAATGTTATAATATTTATACAAGCATTATGAAATAAAAAAGGTGTTCATAAAAACCTTTTAATATGCTATAATATATTTAACCCCATAATGTAGGGGTTTTTTAATCGGTGTTAACCGGCAGATTAAAATTCCAGCGCAAAACTTAAATTTTGCGACGGAAGTTTTGTCTGTTAATAAGTAATAATTTCCGCTTTAAAAGCGGTTTAAATAAGGTAAATAAAATGGCAAATGAAAGATTAACTTTTGTTCTTTCTTGCACAGAATGCAAAAATAAAAACTACTATTTTGCTAAAGGCAAAAAGAAAGATTATAAAGTAGAATTAAATAAATTCTGCAAGAAATGTGGCAAACAAACAATTCACAAAGAAAGCAAGGCCTCTAAATAAGAAGGCTGAAAATTTAAGGTAATATGGGAGCGTCGGTTAACTGGCAAACCATTGGTCTCCAAAACCAAGACTGAAGGTTCGAGTCCTTCCGCTCCTGCCATTACTTTTAATAGGTAGGATATAATGAATAAAATAGTAAACTTTTTTAAAGAATCTTACGGCGAACTTAAGAAAAGCGTTTGGCTTTCCAAGCAGCAGATGATTCAATCAACGATTTTTGTTTTTATCGTTGTCGGCATAGTTGCCCTTTACATCAGTCTTATTGACTGGGGTTTGGGTGCCTTTCTTAGCAAAATTCTCGGAGGTAGATAATGGCCGAAGAAACTGTGCAAAATAATAAACCCGAAACTCAAGTCGGCGAAAAGTTTTGGTATGTCGTTCATACCCAAACCGGTCACGAAGATAAAGTAAAAGGGAAAATTTTAACACAAATTAAAGTTCAAAATTTTGCTGATAAAGTCTTCAATGTCTTAGTTCCTACCGAAGATGTCGTTGAAGTTAAGCAAAATAAGAAAACTTTAAGAAAACGCAAATTTTTCCCCGGTTATATTTTGGTTGAAATGATTTTGACAAGCCAATCTTATTGGTTTATCAGAAACATTATCGGTGTAACAGGTTTCTTGGGCGACCCGACACCTGTTCCTCTTCCGGAAGAAGAAATCGCCGGTATTGTTGAACTTACAACTTCTAATGACGGCAAACCTAAACACGCTGTTGAATTTAATCACGGCGAACAAGTCCGCATTACCGAAGGGCCCTTCAAACACTTTGTCGGTGTTATCGAAGAAGTCAACGAAACCAAAAACAAACTTAAAGTTATGGTTACCGTTTTTGATAGAGCCACTCCCGTTGAAGTGGACTATTTACAAGTGGAAAAAATTAACTAGATTTTGTTGTTCTCCGTATTAAAAATACGGATATTTAAGGAGTATAATTAAAATGGCAAAAGAGAAAAAAATAAAAGGTTATATTAAACTGCAAATTCCTGCAGGTTCTGCAAATCCTGCGCCTCCAGTAGGTCCTGCTTTGGGCCAACACGGCGTTAACATTATGGAATTCTGCAAGCAGTTTAACGCAAAAACCGCAAAATTAGAAAAAGGGATTAAGATTCCTGTCGTCATAACAGTTTATGAAGATAGATCTTTCTCCTTCATCACCAAGATGCCGCCTATGGCAGTCCTTATTGTAAAGAAACTCAACCTTAAAAAAGGTTCAGGCACACCGCATAAAGACAAAGTAGGCAAGTTAACACAAAAACAATGTGAAGAAATCGCCGCAGAAAAATTGCCCGATTTGAACACAAAAGATGTTAAACAAGCAGCAGAAATGGTAAAAGGCACCGCAAGAAGCATGGGTGTCGATATTGTAAAATAAATAGGAAGTTAGGGAGGGTTTTAAAAAACCCGTAAACCTTAAGGAGTAAAAATAATGATTGGAAAAAGACTTAAAGCAGCCAAAGAAACACTTGAAAAGGGTAAGTTATATACTCTTAAAGAGGCTGTGGCATTAAGCAAACAAAATGCAAAAGCCAAGTTTGATGAGACTATCGAACTTCATGTTCGCTTGGGTATTGATACCAAGAAGTCTGATCAACAGGTTCGCACTATGGTTGTTTTACCTCACGGAACCGGCAAGACCAAAAGAGTTGCCGTTTTAGCAAAAGGTGAACACGCCCAAACCGCTCAAAAAGCAGGTGCAGATATAGTAGGCGGTGAAGATTTGGTAGAAGATATAGTAAAAGGGAAAATGGACTTTGATGTTTTAGTCGCCACCCCGGATACTATGAAAGATTTGGCAAAAGCAGCCAAAATCTTAGGTCCTCGCGGACTTATGCCAAACCCGAAAGCAGGAACAGTTACCTTTGATATTGCTACCGCTGTTAAAGAATTAAAAGCAGGTAGAATTGAATTCAAAGCAGATACTTATGGTATCGTTCACGTTCCCTTAGGCAAAGCCTCCTTTGACGAAGGCAAATTGTTTGATAATGCAAAAGCAGTTTTGGAAACAATCAACAAAGTTAAACCCACCACCTCAAAAGGTGTTTATGTCAGAAGCGTGAGCGTTGCTTCTACAATGGGTCCTGGCTTACATGTTGATACTAACAAATTAAACGCGTAATCGCACTCTTTTGCCGCCCCGTTTTTCACTGGGAAAAACGGGGCTTTTTATTTGTAAAAAAACTGCCTCGCTTTTTAAAAGTAAGGCAGTTTAGAAAGATAGAATGAAGTCTTATTTGCTGTGTTTGTTTATCCAATTATCTATAAAATCTTCCCACTTTTTATCATAACCGGTTTTGCTGGTCTCTTTGATTAAAGCAGACTGGGCAATTGCCATATTATAATAAAAGGATGGTTTATAATACTTTAAGATAAGAGTATTTAAAGCACTTATATTAACTTCTAATGCAAGGGCATTGACATAATAGGGATGGTCAACAATTTTCTCTATTGTCTCGGCAAGATTTTTGTCAATTTTTTGTATTTCCAAAATATCTAAAGCAAGGGCATCAAGATAATAAAATAAATCTTTGCAAGTTTTCCTAAATTCTTCTTCGCTTACATATTCTTCAATAGCAAGAAAAATCATTAAATTTTTATGGCTTTGTTTGACTCTTTCAAGCAAAGGTAGCAATGGCTCGTTTTCTTGAATTAAGATATTTAGAGCGATATCTGCTTTTTCAAAATAAAAAGTTGGTTCTTGTTTCATTCCTTTCACTTTTGATTTCGCTTGCTCTAGAGCAGAAGTAATTTCTTGTTTGAGTTCTTTATTTGCCAAAATTTTTTCTAAATCTTTTGAAGTATCTGCCATAACGGGCAAAACCAAAGCAGATAAGATAAGGGTTAATATTAATTTTTTCATAAATTCTCCTATAAGCATATTGTATATATTTTGATATAATTAAAACAAGAGTAAAAGTGGAAAAAGGAAAATAAAATGCCTAATGGGATGAAGGAATATCTATTTATATGTGTAGTGGGTGTGATAATGATCACCATTAACATGCTACTGCCCAAAAAGGTTAGTGAGAGTTCCAAAATGGGACGTTTTGTTTTTAGTAAACATGCTCTGCCTCTGTTTATTATTGCCGTAGTGGGTTTTATAGTAATTTATTTTAATATATTTCACTTGGGTGATAAATTACACGAGAGTTTTAATAAAAAATCTTCAAAAACAGCAGTCCATAAAGTTGTAAAAAAACAAGAGAACAAATCTTCAAAACAGATACGATAAATAATGCTATAATTTTATATATAAAGTCATTACATAAAAGGAGAAAATGAAATGAAAAAGATATTTGTATTAACAACCTTAGCGGTTTTCGGTGCCGGTTTTGCTTTTGCGGCAGATTCTTGCACTTGCGCTGTCGACGATCTCGTTTGTCAAAATAGATGCGCTATAAATGCTGCTAACTCTGTAAAAAATCAAGTCAAGCAAGATAGCGCTACGGTAAAACAAAATGTTAAAAATGCTCAAAAGAATTGGTCTGAAAAAGTAGCCAATGCCCAAAAGGAAAATGCTGCCAAAAATGCTCAAGCAAAGCAAAATTTTAAAGAAGCACAAAAAAATGCTAAACAAAATTTCAAACAAATTAAAAATGAAAATAAAGAAAAAGTGAAAGCAGCCAAAAAAGACTTGAAAAAACAAGAAAAGCAAGCCAAGCAAAATGCTAAAAATCAAGAAAAACAAGCAAAAAAAGAAATAAAAAATGCAGAAAAACAAGCCAGAAATGCAGAAAAGCAAGCCAAGCAAGATTGGAAAAATCAAAAAAACCAAGCAAAGCAAAATGTGAAAAACGCAGAAAAACAAGCCAAGCAGTCTGTTAAGGATGTAAAAAATACGGCCAAGAGCGAAGCCGATGCTTGGGCAAACGCTGTTTCCGCAGAATAAACTTATTGTTTAGTTTGTAGATTTAATACCCGCCTTTATTTTGAAGGCGGGTATTTTACGGCTTCGTCTTTTTGGTAAATTTTAATTTTTTTCAAATTTCGGATACGCGGAGAGGTATACCTTAATTGTTTTCTTTTTCCTATAAATAAGGTATAATATAAACATAGGCAAATTTTGCCTAAGCAAAATTGAAGATTTTAAAGTTGCACAAAATACCAAAATATTTGGTATAATATAAGAGTAGGTGTAATATATCGCCTCTAAAAGAAATCTCAATACTATGGTTGTTGCAAGTTAACACAACAGCCATAGAGGTGTCTTTTAGACACTTTGTTTTCTCAAAAAAATCAAAGGCAAAAAATGGAGTTTTGCCGTCAGAGAAAGCGAGTAAGCGATAAGGAAAAATTTTAAAAAAAGAAATATTTTTTAAAAGAAATTAGGAATAAAAACAATGGCAGAAAAAACAGAAAAGAAAACAGCAAAGTTAAGCGGACAAGAAAGAATCCGCATTAAACTTCGCTCTTATGATTATAGAATGTTGGATAACTCTGTTTCAAGAATTGTTGATACCGCTAAAAAAACCGGTGCATTAGTTTGCGGTCCGGTTCTCTTACCGGTTAAAATTCGCAAATACACAGTATTGCGCTCTCCCCATACAGATAAAAAATCCAGAGAGCAATTTGAAATGCGTATCCACAAAAGATTAATTGATCTTAAGAGTCCCACTTCCAAAACTGTAGATGAATTAATGAAACTTGATTTACCTGCAGGCGTAGATGTGGCAATCAAAAGCAACTAAATACCTTTTTGCCTAAAGCAAAAAGGTTTAGTTTGCTACGATTTATAGCGGTATTTCTTATATATAAGGAATATCGGATGCAGAAAACACAAGAACTCTGCATCAGTAAAAACCAGGTGACGCAGTAGTTAGTGCCATAAGGCAACTAAAGGCAAAGGCAGCACAAAAACCTTTCCTTCTAATTATGATGCGACCTTAAAAGGAAAACAAATGACAGAAGAAACAAATACCCAAGCTGCTCCGGCAGAAAATGCCAAAGCAGAAGTTAAAACAGCTCCGTCTACCTTAAGATTTGTTATCGGTGAAAAGTTAGGTATGACTCAGTTGTTTGATGAAAAGGGCAATCTTAATGCAGTTTCCGTTGTTCACGCAGGACCTTGCAAGGTTGTCCGTGTCAGAACCCAAGAAAAAGACGGTTATAATGCCGTTGCTGTGGGTTTTGGCGAAGTTAAGGAAAACAAACTTAATAAACCCGATTTGGGCAATTTCAAAAAATTAGGTATTGCCCCTGTACGCCATATTAAAGAATATCGCATTGCCGATGTTAATGGTTTTGAAGTCGGCCAAGTAATCAACCTCGGTGAAATTTTCAAACCCGGTGATTATGTTGATGTTCAAGGCAAAATTAAAGGCAGAGGCTTTGCCGGTGCTATGAAAAGACACGGCTTTGCAGGTCAACCTGCATCACACGGTGCCAGCGATAGAGAAAGAGCACCCGGTGGTTTAGCCGCAAGAAGATCTTTAGGTAAAGTTTTGAGCGGTCAAAGAATGGCCGGTCATTATGGCTTTACTACAACAACAATTTCCAAAATTGAAGTTGCTAAAGTTGACACAGAAAATAACTTAATTTTCTTAAAAGGTTCCGTTCCCGGTGCAAAGGGGACAATCGTGTCCGTGTTGGAAACTTCCAAACCTAAAAAACACGTAGTAGCCGCTCAAGTTCAGAAGATTTCTGCTTCTAAAGCCGCTAATACCAAGAAGAAATAGGAAGGCGAAAAATGGAAACTAAACTTTTAAATATCCAAGGAAAAGAACAAGGGACAGTTACTTTACCGGAAGCCTTGTTCGGCGTAAAGCCTAACCCGACTTTCTTGCACGAAGTCATCACAGCCTTTTTGGCTAATCAAAGATCCGGCACGGCAGATGTAAAAACCCGCTCCGAAGTTAGCGGAACAGGTAAAAAACCGTGGAAACAAAAAGGAACTGGCCGCGCAAGACACGGTAGCATGCGCTCCCCTATCTGGCGCCACGGCGGTGTGGCTTTTGGGCCTACCCCGCACTCTTTCAGAATTGATTTGCCCGTCGCAAAAAGACGCCTTGCTTTAGCACACGCTTTAAGCAGCAAATATAACAGCGACAGCATTGTGATTCTTGATAATTTTGACATCAAAGAAGCAAAAACCAAAATCGTATCTGATGTTTTAAAGACTTTAGATGCAGGTAAAAAACCTTTGATCGTCAGTTCAAAAGATGCAAAACTTGACCAAGCAAGCCGCAATATTGCCGGTTTGAACAAAATGGTTCCAAGTGATTTAAACGCTTATGCTGTTTTGAACTCCACAAAAGTTATTATCACTAAAGAAGCACTTGATAAGATGAGCAAATAAGGGAGATAAAAAATGACAAAAGTATACGAAACAATTAGAAAACCCCTCTTAACAGAAAAAAGCTTAATCTTAAGAGATAGTGATAATTGCTACTGTTTTGTAGTAGAAAAAACAGCAAACAAGCACGAAATCCGCGAAGCTGTGGAAACAATTTTCAAAGTAAAAGTTGAAAAAATTGCCACAACCACTTTACGCGGCAAAGTCAAAAGAATGGGACGTTTCGCCGGAAAAAGACCTGATCTTAAAAAGGCATTCGTCACATTAAGAAAAGGCGATAAAATAGATACGGTGGAAGCCGCATCTAAGTAGGAGAAAATATAAACTATGCCTATAAAGACATTCAGACCGTATACTCCTTCTAGGAGAACTATTACGGTAGCAGACTTTTCCGAAATCACAAAAACAACTCCTGAAAAGAAGTTGACCAAAGGTTTAAGGAAAAGCGGCGGTAGAAATAATACCGGTATGGTTATGGTTCGTCACATCGGCGGCGGCCATAAACAACTATACAGAAAAATTGATTTTAAGAGAGCAAAATTCGGCGTTCCCGCAAAAGTCGTTTCTATTGAATACGACCCTAACAGATCAGCCAGAATCTGCCTTTTAAAATATGCAGACGGGGATAAGCAATATATGCTTCATCCTTTAGGTCTTAAAGTCGGCGATGAAGTAATGTCCGGTCCTAAAGCAGAGATTAAAACGGGTAATTGCCTTCCACTCAAAAATATACCTGAAGGTACTTTTATCCACGCTATTGAACTTAAAGTCGGTAAAGGGGCACAACTTGCCCGTTCAGCCGGCAGCCAAGCTCAAATTATGGCCCATGACGGCGGATATGCCCATATCAAAATGCCGTCCGGCGAAATAAGACTTATACCGGAAAATTGCTGCGCCACTATCGGCCAAGTCGGTAATACAGAACACAATGCTGTTGTTATCGGTAATGCCGGCAGAAACAGACATCGCGGTATCAGACCTACCGTTCGCGGTAACGCAATGAACGCTGTAGATCACCCTATGGGCGGCGGTAGAGGTCACTCTAAAGGTGGTAATATACCTCGCTCACCTTGGAATCAAATGTCCAGAGGTTTAAAGACCAGACCGGCAAAAACCTGGGATTGGATGATTATCAGAGATAGACGCAAATCTAAATCGGGAGCTAATTAGAAATGTCAAGATCAACGAAAAAAGGTCCTTATGTAGACCATAACTTGCTTGAAGCCGTTGAAGCAATGAATCCCAACGACAAAAAGCAGATTAAAACATGGGCTAGAGCATGCACAATAGTTCCCGCATTTGTGGGACATACATTTTTAGTCCATAACGGCAGGAAGTTTTTACCTGTCTACGTGTCCGAAAGAATGATCGGGCATAAACTTGGTGAATTTGCGTTTACCAGAACATTTAAAGGCCACGGCGGAATGACCAAAGAGTCTAAGGCCCTTAAATAAGAGATAGAGGATAATTTGATATGGAAGCTTGTTCAAAAGCGAAATTTCAAAGGTATGGCAGCAGAAAAGTTGGTTTGCTCTTAGACTTAGTCCGCGGCAAAAATGTCCAATATGCTGAAAATGTAGTTAATTTCAGCGGACTTCGCTGCAGCGACTTAGTTCAAAAAACCATCCATTCCGCAGCCTCAAACCTTCAGGTAAAATCAGGCAAAAAACTTGATTTTTCTAAAGTATACATCAAAGAGGCCTATGCAAATATAGGTCCTATGAAACACTTAAAAAGAGTGCAGCCCGGCCCGCAAGGCAGAGCAATGCCTTATAAGAAAAGTGTTTGCCACTTAACAGTTATTGTTAGTGACGAAAAAAAGGGAGGGCTTAAATAATGGGACACAAGATACACCCTAAAGGTTTAAGACTTGGATACACACAAGATTGGCAGTCAAGATGGTTCGCCCCCAAAAATATGCCTGCCCTTATTATGGAAGATTTCCAAATCAGACAACTTGTTGAATCCAGATTTGTACTTGCAGCCGTCAGCGCTGTCGGTATTGAAAGAGCAGGATCTTTCTTAAGAGTTAATATCCACACTGCAAGACCGGGCGTAGTTATCGGTAAAAAAGGTGCTGATATTGAAACTTTAAGAAAAGATCTTGAAAAGTTAACAGGCAGCAAAACCTTCGTTAACGTCATTGAAATTAAAAATCCTGAAACCGATGCAAGATTAGTTGCTCAATCAATTGCTTTCCAAATTGAAAAACGTGCCCACTACGGCGCAGCAATGAAAAAAGCCATTGAAAAAGCATTAGCAGGCAAGGCTTTAGGTATTAAGATTATGCTCAGCGGCAGACTCGGCGGTGCAGAAATTGCCCGCACCGAATGGAAGAGAGAAGGTCGCGTTCCTTTGCATACTCTTTGCGCAGATATCGATTATGGTACTTATGAAGCCAATACCGTCAGCGGTAAAATCGGTATTAAAGTTTGGATTTTCAAGAAAACCCACTTTGCAAAATCTCCTAAAGAAATCTTGAACGAACTTAGAAAACACAGAGAAATGCAAGAAGGCAGCAGCGTCGAAGGCGTTAAAGAAGAAGTTATCACGGCAGCTAAAAATTTAATTAAACCGGAAGCCAAAGAAACAGCAAAAAAGGCACCGGCAAAGAAAGCAACAGCCGCTAAAAAAACAACTGCTAAAAAAGCAGTTGCTAAAAAAGAAGACGTCAAAAAAGACGAAACTAAATAAGGAGGAGAAAAACTATGTTGATGCCAAAAAGAGTTAAATACAGAAAGCCGTTTTCTGCTCCTCGTATTAAGGGCAAAGCAAAAAGAGGTGCGGAAGTTTCCTTTGGCGAATATGGTATGAAAGCCTTAGAACCCAAATGGATTACAGCCCGCCAAATTGAAGCGGCTCGTGTTTCCCTTTCCAGATTTATCAGAAAGAAAGGTAAAATGTGGACAAGAATTTTCCCGGATAAAGCCATCACCAAACACCCGGCTGAAACCAGAATGGGTAAAGGTAAAGGTGCACCGGATCATTGGGTTTGCGTCGTAAAACCCGGTCGCATTTTGTTTGAAATTGAAGGCACAGAACTTGAGGAAACAAAAAGAGCTTTCCGCTTGGCTTCTGACAAATTGCCTATCAAGACCAAACTGGTCACAAGAAGGTAATATATGAAGACCAAAGAAAAAGAAATCTTGAAAAACAAAAGCCTTGAAGAATTGCAAGATCAATTAGCCAAGGCCAAAGAAAAGAAGTTTAACCTTCTTTTCAAACACTCAACAACTCCGCTATCCAATCCTTTGGAAATTAGAGTTGTCAGACGCGAAATCGCCTTGCTTAACACAATTATTAGGCAAAAAAGGCAGTCCAAATAAGAGGATTTATAAATGGAAAACAAAATAAATCGCGCACAAAGAAAAGTGCTTAACGGCGTGGTAGTTTCAGATAAAATGAACAAAACCCGCACGGTAGAAGTTCTTACCACCAAAAAGCATTCTTTTTATGGCAAGGTTGTAACAACCTCCAAATGCTATCATGCTCATGATGAGAACAATGAAAGCAAAATTGGCGACAAGGTAGAGATTACATCAACAAGACCTTTGTCTAAACTCAAAAGATGGCGTATTTCCAAGATTACGGAAAAGGCTTTGGGTTAATCTTAAGGAGAGAATAGTATGATACAGTTAAGAACAATTCTTAATGTTGCAGACAACTCCGGTGCAAGAAAAGTCCAATGCTTCAAAATCAGAGGCGGTCATCACAGAGATATCGCTTCCTTGGGAGATGTCATTATGTGTTCCGTTAAGGACGCAATTCCTACATCAAACGTTAAAAAAGGTGATGTGGTAAGAGCAGTGGTCGTCAGAATTTCACGCGAAAAACGCAGAAAAGACGGTTCTTATATCCGTTTTGATGATAATGCCGTTTGCCTTATCAACGATACAGGCGAACCTAAAGGCACCCGCGTATTCGGACCGGTCGCCAGAGAGTTAAGAGAAAAGAATTTCTTAAAAATCATTTCCTTGGCTCCGGAGGTTCTATAATTATGAATTTAAAAAAGAACGATAAAGTTATTATTCTAGCCGGCAAAGATAAAGGCAAAACCGGTGAAATCAGAGAAATCCTTCCCTCTAAAAACAAAGTTATTGTTACCGGGATTAATATGATTTCCAAGAACACCAAACCCAGCCAAAACAGCAAAGGCGGAATAATCAAGAAAGAAGCCCCTTTAGATGCTTCTAATGTTGCAGTAGTTTGCCCTAAATGCGGTAAACACAGCACCCCTAAGAACACTCAAGAAGGCAGAGTTTGCCGCAAATGCAATGCGGCTTTAGTAAATGCGGCAGGTAAATAAAAATGACAGATAAGAAAGAAACAGCAAAAAAAGAAGTCAAAACCGAAGCTTATGAGCCTAGGTTAAGAACTTATTACAAAAACACAGTGTTGCCGGCTTTACTAAAAGATATGAAAGTTAAAAGCCCTATGGCAGCGCCCAAACTTGAAAAGATCGTTGTTAATATCGGCGTGGCAGATGCAAAAGAAGATATTAAATTTTTAGACATCGCCAGAGAAGATTTAACCGCTATCACCGGGCAACTTGCTCAAGTAAGAAGAGCAAAAAAATCCATCTCTAACTTTAAGTTAAGAGAAGGTATGCCCATTGGCGTTAGAGTCACTTTAAGAGGCGCAATTATGTATGAATTTATGGATAGATTCATCAATATCGTTTGCCCTCGTATCAGAGACTTCCAAGGCTTTAACAAAGGTTTTGACGGGAGAGGCAATCTTAACATCGGTTTAAAAGAACACTATGTGTTCCCGGAAATTGATGTAGAAAAATCTCCTAAAGCCCACGGTATGAACATTACATTTGTAACCACCGCCAAAAATGATAAAGACGGTCAAATGTTAATGGACTATATGGGTTTCCCTTTTAGAAAGAGGAGCAACTAAACTATGGCTACAAAAGCATGGGTTGCCAAAATGGCAAAACCGCAGAAGTTCGCAGTCCGCTATCATAACAGATGTCAAATCTGCGGTAGATCAAGAGGATATTACAGAGATTTCGGTCTTTGTCGTATCTGCTTTAGAAAAATGGCGCATCAGGGATTACTCCCCGGTGTCAAAAAATCAAGCTGGTAAAGGAGGATGCTTTAAACGGTTTTAACTCCGCACCGCAAGCAATTGCGTTTAATTTAATAAGCGGAAAGTAAAATTGTTTTAGCGATTAAATTATGGATCCAATAGCAGATTTCTTAACAAGAATAAGAAATGCCAACATGAAGAGAAAAGAAAGAGTAGATATTCCTTTCTCTAAAATCAAAACCGAAATCGCCAGAGTTTTGAAGGAAGAAGGTTATATAGCAAACTATAAAGCCATCCACAATGAAACCAAAGGCGGTTTTGTAAGAGTATTTTTGAAATATAACGACAATCAAAGCGTTATTCAAGGTCTTAAAAGAGTTTCCCGCCCGGGTAAAAGAGTTTACAGTTCTTATGAAAACATTCCCAGCGTTCGCGGTGCTTTCGGGACTTCAATACTTTCAACCTCAAAAGGCATTATGACAGACGCCAAAGCAAAAGAAGAAAAAGTCGGCGGCGAAGTCTTGTGCCAAGTTTGGTAGGGGGATAATATGAGCAGAATCGGTAAAAAACCTATACAAATCCCCGCCAAAGTTAAAGTCGAAGTTAAAGGCAATGATATTAAAGTTCAAGGTCCTTTGGCTACTTTAAATTATGTTGTTCCGCAAGGTATTACAGCAAAGTTAGACGGCTCTACCTTAACTTTTGAAGTTGAAAAAGGCAGAGAAGTCGAACTTAATGCCCTTTACGGCACAACAAGAGCACGCGTTCAAAACTTAGTCAGCGGTGTTGAAACTCCGTTTAAAAAAGTTTTAGAAGTTAACGGTCTTGGTTACAAAGTCGTCGTTAGCGGTAATAAACTTAATATGGAACTTGGTTTTTCTCATCCGGTAGTTATGGAAATTCCCGCCGGTTTAAAAGTTGTTGCCGACCCCAAAAATCCTTTAGTGGAAATTCAGGGCAGCGATAAAGTTTTAGTAGGCGATTTTGCCGCTAAAATCAGAAAAATCAGACCGCCGGAACCCTATAAAGGCAGCGGTATTAAATACCAAGACGAACACATCGTCAGAAAAGCCGGTAAGGCAGCTGCGGGAGGCAAATAATTATGGCAACTAAACAAGAAAGATATCAATACAGAAAAGCAAGAACCCAAAAGAAATTGCAAAATGCAGGTATTGAAAGACCCAGACTTTCCGTTTACAGAAGTTTAAAATATATTTATGCTTCCGTAATTGATGATATGGAAGGCAAAGTCTTGGTAAGCGCCACAAGTTCCTCTAAAGAACTTGAAGGCAAATACAAAGCCTCCGGCAAGAGTATAGAAGCAGCCACCGCTCTTGGTGAACTTATTGCAAAAAAAGCCCTTGAAAAAGGTGTTAAAGAAGTTCGCTTTGACAGAGGTGCCCGCATCTATCATGGCAGAGTTAAAGCATTAGCAGATTCTGCCCGCAAAGCAGGTTTGAAATTTTAACTTAAGGTGAATAAATGTTAAATAACGAAACGCCAAAGAGCGAAAATAAAAGAGAAGCGAAAGGTCATAAGACCGAGTTTCAGTTACGCGCAAAACCCGAAGGTCAAACCACCGTTATCCATGTCGCAAGAACTGCAAAAGTGGTAAAAGGTGGTAAACGCTTTGGTTTTAGAGCTTTAGTCGTTGTCGGTGACGGCAATGGTAAAGTCGGCGTAGCTATCGGCAAGGCAAATCAAGTTCAATTTGCCGTGTCTAAAGCAGAATTCCAAGCAAGAAAAAACAGCATTAAATTCCCCATCGTCAATGATACTATTCCGCATGAAGTTTTGGGCAAATTCGGTTCAGCCAGTGTTTGGATGAAACCGGCCGCCCCCGGAACCGGTGTTATTGCCGGCGCTGCTGTTCGTTTGATTTTGGAAGCAGCCGGTATTAAAAATATTCTTTCTAAGAGTATTGGTAGCACTAACTCTTGTAACTTGGCTTATGCAACAATGGAAGCCTTAAAAATGTTAAAGAGCAAAGAAGCTGTTCTTACCAGCCGTGGCAAACAAACTGCCGCTACCGAAGTCCCTGCTGAAGAAACAACAGCAGTTGCACAATAGGAGGATAGTTTATGACAACATTAAGTTCACTTTTTCCTAAACACGGCTCAAGAAAAGCAAAAAGAAGAATTGGTTTAGGTATTGGTTCAGGGATGGGTCGTTCCTCAACAAAAGGTATGAAAGGTCAAACTTCCCGTTCCGGTAATACCCGCAAAGAAAGTAAAGAAGGCGGTCAAATGCCTTTAGTCAGAAGAATTCCGAAAAGCGGATTTTCTAATGCTTCCTTTGCAGTTAAAGGCGAATGGGTAAACTTAGGTTCTCTTGCTAAGGTTTTCAAAGCAGGTGAAGAAGTTACCCCCGAAATTTTGAAAAAGAAAAATCTTGTAAAAGATACCAAAAAAATCAAAGTTTTGGCTAACGGCGAACTTAAACACGCCCTTAACGTTACCGCACATGCTTTCTCAGCAACTGCAAAAGCAGCCATCGAAAAAGCCGGCGGTAAAGCAACAGTTATTGAAACTAAAAAGGCAAAATAATGCACGAAAATAACCCAACAGCAAATATATTGAATATATTTCAATCTCCGGAACTCAAAAAGCGTATTTTGTTTGTAGCAATTGCTTTAGCAGTGTTCCGTGTCGCAGCAATGGTACCTATACCGGGTATTAATGCAGAAGCATTGGCATCTTTCTTCAAACAACATGAAGGTGGCTTGCTTGGCTTCTTGGATATATTTTCCGGCGGTGCTTTGGGTAAGTTTTCTGTTCTGGCATTAGGTATTATGCCCTATATCAACGCATCAATCATTATGAGTTTGATAAAGGGCGCCCATGTTATCCCCTACCTTGATAAATTAAGTAAGGAAGGGGAATATGGCCGCAGAAAAGAAAATCAAATCACAAGAGTTTTTGCTCTTATCTTGGCTTTAGCACAAGGTTTTGGTTTGACTTTCGCCTTGACGAGAATGTCTGCACCGGGTAATTTACAGATGGTTGTAGATCCCTCGTTTGCTTTCATTTTCACAACGACTTTAACCCTTGCCACAGGAACAATGTTCCTTATGTGGCTTGGTGAGCAAATGACTGAAAAAGGTATCGGTAACGGTATTTCTTTAATCATCTTTGCCGGTATCGTTGATAGGTTACCTTCTGCAATCAGCGGCTTAATAAACTTAGTAAGCGCGGAAGAAATTTCCTTGCTTACTGCCTTGCTTATTTTAGCCGTTGTGGTTTGTATTATGGGCCTTGTCGTTTGGGTGGAAACTGCTCAAAGACAGATACCTGTTCAATACCCCAAAAGAATGGTCGGTACCAAGATGTACGGCGGTAAAACAAGTTATTTACCTTTGAAAATTGATCAAAGCGGTGTTATCGCAGTCATCTTTGCTATGTCTGTTCTTTCCTTGCCCTTGACAATAGCGCAATTTATGCCCGAATCTACGTTTGCACAAAAAGTCGGGGAATTTATGGGGCGTGGAAATCTGGTATATACCGCAATCTATGTTGCCTTAATTATCTTCTTCTGCTATTTCTACAATTCAATGTCTTTCAACCCGAAAGATATAGCGGAAAATATGAAGAAATGGGGCGGCTTTATACCAGGTATCAGACCGGGCGAACCCACCCAACATTATATTGAATGGGTTATGAACAGAATAACTTTAAGCGGTGCAATATTTGTTTCCGCGATTGCCGTTTTGCCGGACTTTTTAAGGGTCAAATTAAATGTTCCTTTCTATTTCGGCGGAACAGCCTTACTCATCGTAGTAGGTGTTGCATTAGATACAGTTGGTCAGTTGCAGGCACACTTGCTTGCACATAATTATCAACCCTTGATGAAAGGTCGTGGTATTAAAGGCCGTTGGTTCAATGTAGGCGAATAAAATTTATTTTGGCTGGTTCTGTAAATAAAAACAGAATCAGCCAAAAAATAAGCCAAGGAGAAAATATGAATATAATTTTACTAGGTTATCCGGGTGCCGGCAAAGGTACACAAGCAGATATATTGGTAAAAGAATATAATTTTGAACATATTTCTACGGGGGATATGATAAGAAAAGAAATTGCCCTTGCTACCCCGCTTGGCAAAGAAGTTGAAAGTTGTATTAAGCAAGGCAATTTAGTCAGCGATGAACTAATAATAAAACTTGTTGAACAAGTTTTAAAAAAAGGGAACGGCAATCGTATTTTAGATGGCTTTCCCAGAACTATACCTCAAGCGCAGAGTTTGAAAGTAAGTTTGGACGCTCTTAACCAGAAGATAGATTATGTTATCTCTCTTGAATTAAGCAAAGAAGAAGTAATAAAAAGATTAACTTCAAGAAGATTATGTTCAAAATGCGGAGCGATTCATAATATTTACGCACCGAACTATACAGGTCAGTGTTCTTGTGGCGGGCAGTTAATTACCCGCAGCGACGACACTCTTGAAAGCGCAAAACATCGCATAGAGGTATTTGAAAAGCAAACAAGCCCCTTAGTAGATTTCTATGAATCTTCTACGGGCATAAAACATATAGATGCCGGTAAACCTGCGCGCGAAGTTAATAATGATATTTTGCGTGCATTAGGTCTCAAAAAATGATAGAATTAAAGAGTAGTGAAGAAATCAAGAAAATGCAAGCATCGGGTAAAGTTGTATCCAAAGTTTTAAAGAGGATGCAAATTGAAGTAAGACCCGGTGTTAGCACTTGGCATCTAGATAAAATAGCTGAAGAAGTTATAAGGAGTTGCGGCGCTGTTCCGTCATTTTTGGGATACGGCGGTTTTCCTGCCAGCATTTGCGCTTCGGTAAACGAAGAAGTAGTGCACGGGATACCCAGTAAAACAAAAATATTAAGAGAAGGCGACATAGTAGGTATTGATGTCGGCGCTTATCTTGACGGATTTCATGCGGACGCAGCCCTCACCATACCTGTGGGCAAAGTTGCAAGCGAGGCGACAAGGCTTTTAGAGCAAACTCAAAAGGCCTTAAACAAAGCAATAGAACTTGTAAAACCGGGGATACATCTTGGCGATATATCCAATATGGTTGAAACTTACGCCACAGTAGGTAAACTTGGTATAGTCCGCGATTATTGCGGGCACGGCGTAGGCCGTAAACTACACGAAGAACCTTGCGTTTTAAATTACGGACCTAAAGGTAAAGGACCTATTTTAAAAGAAGGTATGGTTCTTGCGATAGAACCGATGTTGAACCTGGGTGGGGATGAAGTTGAAGTTTTAGACAACGACTGGACGGTTGTTACAAAAGACGGCAGTTATTCTGCCCATTTTGAACATAGTGTCGCAGTGACCCAAAACGGGCACCTTATATTGACGGCATAAAGTTAAATAATACGGAGGAAACGCCATTTAGGCGATTATGAGCGATAAGATAGAAGTTGAAGGCAAAATACTTGAGGCTTTACCAAATGCAATGTTCAAAGTTGAAATTGCAGGTGGCAAAGTTATTTTGGGACACATTTCAGGTAAAATGAGAATGTTCCACATCAGGATCTTACCTGGTGATAAAGTTAAATTGGAACTTTCTCCGTATGACTTAACTAAAGGCAGAATAATCTATCGGGAGAAATAAATGAAAGTCAGAGCAAGTGTAAAAAAGATATGTCAGAAATGTAAAATAGTAAAAAGAAACGGCGTCGTCCGTGTGGTTTGCAAAGTTGCAAAACACAAACAACGCCAAGGTTAATTAGAGGAGATTTGTTAGAATATGGCAAGAATCGCAGGTATAGATTTACCGAAGAACAAAAGAATTGATATAGCATTGCAATATGTCTATGGTATCGGCCCTAAAGTAGCAGAAGAAATTTTAAGCAAACTTAACGGCCAAATTGAAGCCTCTACAAGAGTTAAAGATTTAACCGAACAACAAGCCGGTTTATTAAATACTCTCTTGCAGAAGGAATATAAAGTCGAAGGTGAACTTAGAAGAGAAGTCGCCGATAATATCAAAAGACTTATTGAAATTGGTTCCTACAGAGGCAACCGTCACCGCCGCAATTTACCCGCGCGCGGACAAAGAACAAAAACAAACAGCAGAACAAGACGCGGCCGCAGAAAAACAGTCGGCGCTAAAGTTAAGGCTGATTAAAATTTAAAACAGGTAAATTAAAATGGCAGAAGAAAAGAAACAAGAAACAACAACTGCAGCACCGGCTGCATCAAAGAATAAAAAGAAAGCTGGCAGAGCACCCGCACACGGCGTTGTTCATATCAGCTGTTCATTTAACAATACCATAGTAACCGTTACCGATGATAAAGGTTCAACTTTGGTTTGGTCCACTTCTGGATCACACGGATTTAAAGGCACCAAAAAAGGCACTCCGTTTGCTGCCCAAATTACTTGCAATAAAGTTGGCGAAAAAGCCGTTGCAATGGGTATGAAAGAAGTTGCTGTTAAAGTTTGCGGCCCCGGTCAGGGTAGAGAAACCGCTGTAAGAGCTTTACAGCAAGCAGGTTTGGTCGTAACCTCTATTAAAGATGTAACCCCCATACCTCATAACGGTTGCAGACCGCCGAAAGCAAGGAGAATATAATAATGTCAAGATATACTGGACCTAGCTGCAAGAAATGCAGAAAATTAGCTTGCAAATTATTTTTAAAAGGAACAAAATGCTACACCAATTGTGTAATGGATAAACTCGCTTCCGCTAAAAAAGGAAAAGGTGGCGTAAAAAGAGCCAAACTTTCCGAATATGGTGTTCGTTTGTATGAAAAACAAAAAGCCAGATTTATGTCCGGCATGACCGAAGTTCCCTTTGCCAATTTGTTTGACAAAGCCAGCAAAGCAACCGGTCAAACTGGTGAACAATTCTTAAGACACTTGGAAACAAGACTTGATAATATCGTCAGAAGAGCAGGTTTTGCCACTTCTTTAAGAACAGCAAGACAACTCGTCTTACACGGACATATCAGAGTTAATGAAAAACTCGTCAATATTCCTTCCTATCAATTAAAAATTGGAGACAAGGTTTCCATTGTCGGTAAAATTGCCGATGGTGTAGTGGTTAAACAAGGATTGGAAGAAATTTCCAAGAGATCCTTGCGCCCCAGTTTCCTTGAATATGACGATACCAAAAAGACAGCCACCCTGCTCAGATGGCCGGATAGAAGCGAAAGCAGCTACCCCGTCAATGATCAGTTGATAGTAGAACACTATTCTAAGTAATAGGAGTAAAATAATGGCTTTTGAAAATTTAGTTTTACCAAAATCTATTAAAGTAGAAGAAGAAAGCAACACTTACGGAAGATTCGTTGCAGAGCCTTATGAATCAGGCTTGGGTCACACCGTTGGTAATTCTTTAAGAAGAATTTTATTATCCGGACTTGAGGGTGCTGCAGTTTCCGCAGTTCGTGTAGAAGGAACAACTCACGAATATAGCACAATCCCCAATGTTAAAGAAGATGTAATAGAAATTCTTTTAAACTTAAAGAAACTTCGCGTTAAATTAGAAGGTAAAAATAGAGAATATTTAGTCTTACATAGCGAAAAGCCCGGCGTTGTAACCGCAGCAAATATTGAAGAAGTTGACGGCGTAGAAATCATCAATAAAGATTTACCTATTGCCACAATTGAAGCAGGCGGTTCAATCAGAATGGAAATTGAAATTACCAAAGGCAAAGGCTATGCGGAGGAAACTCCTAAAGGCGCAAGACCTGCAGGTTTTATGCCGATAGATTCTATCTTTTCTCCTATTTTAAAAGTGCATTATGATGTTGAGCCTGCCCGCGTAGGTCAAAAAACCGACTATGATAGATTAATTCTTGAAATCACCACAGACGGCACTTTGGAACCGCGCAAGGCTTTACACAAAGCAGCAATTTTGCTTTCCCAATCTTTACATATTTTCACAATTGAAGGTGAAGAACCTTCTATTACCGAAGAAGAACAAGCAGTTGCTCCTGCAATTGAAAATCAAGTTAACGAAGAACTTGAAGAAGTCCTTTCCCAAGCAATTGAAGATATGGATTTAACTTCCAGATCCGTTAACTGCTTAAAAGCAGAAGGTATTAAAACTGTTCGCGATTTAGTGGTAAAAACACCGGAACAATTAAGATTGGTTAAGAACTTTGGCTCAAAATCTTTTGACGAAGTGACAGAAAAACTCGCCAAAATGAAACTTGAGTTAGGGATGAAATTATAGGAGTTTTGAAATGATTAAAAATACGGGATACCGCAAATTAGGCAAAACCACTTCACACAGAAAAGCAATGTTAAGCAATATGGCAATCAGTTTGGTTTTGCACGAAGAAATTAAAACAACTTTGCAAAAAGCAAAAGAACTTCGCAGAGAAGTTGAAGGTCTTATTACTCTTGCAAAAGAAAAAGATAATTTGGCTCTTAAAAATGCTGTAACAGATAGAACCGCTTACAAGAAATTAGTTGAAGTTTTATCTGAAAAGTATGCCGCAAGAAACGGCGGTTATACAAAAATTTACAGAGCCGGTATTAGAAAAGGCGATAATGCCGAAGTCGCAATAATTAAATTGGTGGACTAAATGATATTAGATTATCTAGGCGGACTCTTTTCTAGTGATATGGGAATGGACCTAGGCACAGCCAACTGCCTTATTTATGTTAAGGATAAAGGCATTGTGCTTAGGGAGCCTTCCGTAGTCGCTTTGGATAGAGATACCGGCGAAGTAAAAGCAGTAGGAAGCAAAGCCAAGCAAATGCTTGGCAGAACACCCGCAAATATTATAGCCGTTCGCCCGATGAAAAATGGTGTAATTGCTGATTTTGAAGTAACTCAAAAAATGATAAGATACTTCATTAGAAGCGTCCATACTAGAAAGACTTTACTCAGACCTACAATTGTAATAGGTATTCCTTCCGGAATTACCGGTGTTGAGCGTCACGCAGTAGAAGAGGCCGCTCATCAAGCCGGTGCAAAGAAAGTCTTTTTAATAGAAGAACCTATGGCATCAGCCATGGGTGCTGATTTGCCTATTACGGAGCCGCACGCAAGTATGATTGTTGATATCGGTGGTGGCACAACGGAAGTTGCCGTAATTTCCTTAGGCGGTATGGTAGTCACTAAATCCATTGATATTGCAGGCGACGAAATTACCGATTGTATAGTTCAATATTTTAGAAAGAAATATAATCTTATCGTGGGTGAAACCACGGCAGAAGATGTAAAGATTAATATAGGTTCAGTTTATCCTTTGGAAGAAGAAAAAACTATGGAAGTCAAAGGACGCGACCAAACACAAGGTTTACCGCGCACAATGACAGTTTCTTCCGAAGAAATTCGTCAAGCTCTTTTAGAGCCGGTTCACGCAATTGTTGAACTGGTAAAAAGAACCTTGGAAGAAACCCCTCCGGAACTGGCAGCAGACCTCGTTGACAGAGGTTTGGTTGTAGCCGGCGGTGGTTCTTTACTCAGAGGAATAACCGAACTTATAAGAAAAGAAACAGATATTCCTGTTCGTTGCGCAAAAGATCCTTTAAGTTGCGTGGCACTTGGAACAGGCAAGTATTTGGAATTTCTTTCTGAAGGTAAATTTCACAAAAACGACCTATAATTGAAAGGTTTTTTGTAAGAAAAGCGGGTGCTCTTAAAAAGAGAGTTCCCGCTTTTGTATTTTTATATTTATAAGTTAAAATGAAACAGAAAATAAGTGCTTTAGAAAGAGGTTATTCAATAAATTTGCCGGTATTTTTTGCCGTGCTTTCTTTGATTCTAATGCTTTTACCTTTGCAGGGGATAGTTGTTTCCGCAAGGGCGGTTTTAACTTATATTTTTATTCCTCAAATAAGAACTTCCCACAGCATAATGCAGTATACAAAAGATGCTCTTGCCAGCACAAAAGATTTACTTGATACGGCAGATAAAAACTTAAAACTGCAAGCAGATATTTCCCGCTTACTTATAGAAAACGCACAAAATCAAGCCCTTTTAGAAGAGAATAAAAGATTAAATGAGGCTCTTCAACTTCCCGCTAAAGAAAAATGGCGCGGACTTTGGGCTAAAGTTGCTTATAGGGAACCTTCTAGAAGGGGAACAATTATTGTTGATAAAGGCAGCCAAGACGGTGTTTCTTTGCGTGCGCCGGTAATTGCAATACAAGATGGGCAAGTCGGTCTTGTAGGTAAAGTTATTGAAGTTTCTTTAACAACAAGTAAAATACTTTTAAGCAGCGATGAAGACTTTGCCGTTGCGGCATTTTTATCACAAAGTAAAAAAGAAGGCCTTGCTATTGGTAATACTAAAGGAACTATGCTTGTTAAATATATTACACTCGGGCAGGAATTAACGGAAGGGGAAAAAGTTTATACATCCGTTTCGAGTGCTATTTTCCCCGACGGTGTTTTGATTGGTTATATAGGGGCGGCTAATACCCAAACGAAGGAAGATTCTTTTATAACTGCAAATTTAATTCCTGCGGTAGATAGCAGTTCCGTAAGAGAAGTTTTAATAATGCCTGCTCTTAATTTGCCTTTGGAGGAAAAGAAAAAATGATAAAGTTTTTAAATGTTTGTTTTATCTTTGTTATTGCAACAATACTCCATTGGCTTGCCATAGAATTTCTCTGCCAATACGGTATAATTCCAGGTGTAATGTTTGCTTTTACTTTGGTTATGGCCTCTAAATTAAGCGAGTTTGGCGGATATTTATTTGGGTTTTTCAGCGGACTTTTTTTAGACTTTTTCGGGAATACTTTATTCGGAGCAAGTTCTCTTGCTTTTACTTGTGTTTTATTTATTTTTTATATTATCGATGACAAAATAGATTTTAGGGATAGTACTCCTCAAATGGTAATTACAACCTTTTTGAATATGCTTTTGCTTGTTTTTTATGGCTTAATCGGCAGAGTTTTTACAGGTGAATTTGTTTGGCAAGGTTTCATAAATTTCCTGCTTGGTTCGGCCTTAACCGGTTTGCTTTTACCTCTTATATACTTTGTGATAAACAAGTATTTAAGTTGGGGACCTTTAAAAGATACTAATGAAGCAAAAAGATTTTTTTAATATTAACAGATTGCGTTTTTTACAATACGCAAGTTATTTGGCCGTTGCTTTAATAGCATTTAGATTAATGGATATACAATTAATCTCACATGAAAAATATGCTTTGGCAGCGGAGCAAAACCGCACGCAAATTTTATATCAAACGGCGCCGCGCGGGCGTATTTTGGCTGCAGACGGTAAGACCCTTGCGGGTAATGTTCCATCATTTAGTTTATATTATTTACCCGGTTCTCAAAAAGTAGATAAGGAATATTTATCTTCTTTAAGTTCCGATATTGCTTCTTTTTTAAATACAGATTCAAAAGATATTCTTAAACTTTTAAATAAAGGTGTTAAAAGCGGGAAAGCAGTTTTAATTGCACAGAACATTTCGCCAAAACGCGCATTTTCTTTTAGCGAACTTGAGGTTTATTATTCCGGTTTATATTTACTTGAAGAAACAAAAAGAGATTATCCCAACGGCGCTTTTGCCGCCCATTTGCTTGGTTATATGGGAACTATGGATAATAAGTTTTGGAACCGCAAAGAAGAAAATACCGATTATCGTTTAAATTCAAAAATCGGAAAAAGCGGTATAGAAAAACGCTACGAAAGTGAACTTAAAGGTAGAGACGGCGGACTTTATCTTGAAGTAGATTATATGGGACGCGTAAAACAAAAACTTAAAGATAATAAATGGGCTAAAGGTGCCGATGTTTGGACAACGCTTAATTTTGATGTTCAAAAAGCCGCAGAAGAGGGTATAAAAAAATCTATTACCGGTCGCGGTGCGGCTGTTGTTTTAGATGCCAAAACGGGAGCGGTTTTAGCAATGGTCAGCGCGCCTGATTTTGACCCGAATGTCTTTATTGCTTACGGTGATGAAGGTATACATCCTTCGGCAAAAAAGATACCGGAGTATAATTTGGCTCTGCAAGGGATGTATCCGCCGGCTTCAACTTTTAAAACAATAACAGGTATTGCCGCTTTAGAAAACGGCAGATTGGATTTACACGATCATACGACATGCAAAGGTAAAATTATGATGAATAATAGGGAGTTTAAGTGTTGGAAAACACACGGCCCTAATATAGATTTTATGGAAGGGATGGCACAGTCCTGCGATGTTTATTTTTATGAACTTGCCTTAAAAACGGGTGCAAATTCCATTGAAAAAATTCAAAAATTATTTAGACTCGGTCAAAAAACAGGTATAGATTTATCTGGAGAAAAAAGAGGCAATATTTACGGCCCTTCAAAACGCGCAAGAAACAGAACCTATTGGTTTGCCGGCGATACTTTAAATCTTTCTATCGGGCAAGGGGAACTGCTTTTAACGCCTTTACAAATGGCTGTTTACGGTGCGGCGCTTGCTTCAAAAGGTAATATATATAGACCTTATTATATTCAAAAAATTGTTGATCCGCAAGGTCATATTTTAAAAGAAAATAAACCTGAAATTATTGCCCGAGCGGAACTTAAAGAAGGCCATTATGAAATTATACATCAGGCCTTAAAAGGTGTTGTAGATAGAGCAACCGGCCGTGCTGCCAGAGTGGAAGGTATTGATGTATACGGCAAAACGGGAACTGCACAAAATCCGCACGGTGATGACCATGGCTGGTTTTTGGCTTTTGCCGGTTTACCCGGTCAAGAACCTGATATTGCCTTATCTGTGTTTGTGGAGTTTGGTAAAGGCGGTTCTTCGGCGGCGGCGCCTATTGCGCGTAATATAATAAAGGCCTATTACGGAGTAAAGTAAATGTTTAGTAAAGATAATAGTACAAAGAGAAGTTCTATAGATTTGGTTTTGATGATAAGTGTTGCTTTGCTCGCTCTTATTGGTTTTGCGATAGTTTTTTCTGCTTTAAGCACTTCTCCTTTGGGGCAAAACGCTTTTAGAACGCAACTTATTGCCTTACCTATTGCTGTGGGGGCTTTTGTTTTCGGATGGTTATTTAATTATCAAATTTATTCAGAGCAATATAAAAATCTTTATATTTTTATTATGGCTTTGCTTATAGGGGTTTTGGTTTTTGGGATAACGCAAAGAGGTTCTCATTCTTGGTTTAGATTCGGTATAATTTCTTTTCAGCCTTCTGAAATTTGCCGTATAGCGACAATTCTTATCAGCGCCGCCTTTTTACAAAGACATAAGCAAGAGATAAAAGAATTTAAAATTCTTGTTTTACTCGGGATTATCTTATTGCCGATTTTTGCTTTGATAATGATGCAGCCGGATTTTTCTTCAGTCGTGGTAACGGCCCCGGCTTTGCTTATTTTACTATTTGCGGCCGGTGTTAATATCTATTATTTTTGCTTGATTTTGGCTTTTGGTTTGACGGCGGGTATTTTCCCGATTTTGTGGACCTATCTTAGTTTAAATCCCACACTTGCGGATAATTTTTTTGCTCATATTGTTTTGTCTTTAAAAGATAATATCTGGTATATTTTAGGATTTAGTATTTTCATATTTGCTATTTGTTGGTTCTTTAAACAATTGTTAAAACAGTTTAGAGTGGAAATTTCCGGAGTTCTTATTTTTATTTTAGCAGGCGCAATTTTATCAGGCTTCTTTAGTGGTTTGTTTGTAGAAAAGAAAATGAAACCTTATCAAAGAAAAAGAGTTGAGGCCTTTTTAGCACCGAAATCAGATCCTAAAGGCGCAAGTTATAATGTTTTACAGGCGCAAATCGCTATGGGTTCTGGCGGAGTTTTCGGTAAAGGCCTTTTCTCCGGTACGCAATCGCGTCTTGGCTTTGTTCCGGAAAGGCATACTGATTTTATTTTGGCGGTTTTGGGGGAGGAAACAGGGCTTTTCGGCACTTTGGCAGTTTTGTTTTTATATGCCCTTTTACTTTGGCGCACGATGCTTATAGCAACTTTATCAAGTGATATATACGGTTATTTGGTGTGTTGCGGAATATTTGGCATATTTTTTACTTATTTGATAATAAATTTCGGTATGCTGATAGGGCTTGTGCCTGTTGCGGGTATACCTTTGCCCTTTATTTCCTATGGCGGTTCTAACTTGGTTGCGAGTATGTGGGCATTCGGAATTGTTGAAAATATTTATCGCAGGCGTTTAACTGTGATTTAAAAATGTTATGATAGAGAGAGAGCAGATTTTTAAGTATAGGATAAAACTTATAAAAAAAGAGGGTGCTTTGCCCGCTCATGAGTTGCGTATAAAATTGCAGGAGTTTTTGCTTGAGTCAAAACTTCCTTTTGAGTGGACAAAAAGCGGTCCCCGCCTAGTGCTGGGTCCGGCGGAAAAACAGGCAAATATTTGTAATGAAGCACAGTATTTAGACCTTTATTTCCAAAGGGATATAAGCACGCGGATGATAGAACAGCAGTTAAGTGTTTTGCTAAAATCGACAGGTTATGAAACGGCAGAAATTGAACAAATTCCGTTTAATCTATGTTCGGTAGAATCTTTAGCAAAATATGTTTGTTATGAGGCAAGCCCTATTAAGTTAAAAAACGCTTTGCCTCAAGAAATAATGTTGCAAGTAGAAGATAAAGTAGTAAACATCAGACCTTTTATTAAGGAAATAAAACAGTCTGTTGAAAACAAAATTGAAATAATAATTGAACTTGCTGCTTTAAGAAGTGTTGGCATAGAGCAGATGTTATTGAAGTTGCCTTGCCTTGAAGTTAAAAGTACAAGTTTATTGCTTAAACGCAAAGCCCTTTTGTGGAAAGATTCCCAAGGTGCGTTAAGGCAAATTTAATGGAGAAAAAATGAAGAAAATTTCAGATAATCCTCAAGTTGAAGTTTTAGTTAATACTTCTTTTGAAGAAACAAGAATCGCCATTTTAGAAGATGGCGTCCTTTCCGAACTTATGTGGGAAAGACGCGGCGCTTTGAATATTGTCGGTAATATTTATAAAGCCGTTGTGGAAAATGTTTTGCCAGGTATTTCAAGCGCATTTTTGAATATCGGTTATGAAAAAAATGCTTACCTTTATATTTCCGATGTTATTGAAGGTGATAAAAAACCCATAGATAAACTTCTTTATAAAGGCCAAGAAATTATGGTTCAGGTTGTCAAAGATGCTATCGGCACAAAAGGTATGAAAGTAACAATGGATGTTACCTTGCCCGGCAGATATTTGGTTTTAACGCCTAATCAGCACTTTGTGGGCGTGTCAAAAAATCTTGACTCTCAAAAGCGCCAAGAATTAAATGACCTTGTCAGCCAACTTGCCCAAAAACATCTTGACGGTATGGGTTGTATAGTACGCACCGAAGCCGAAGAAGCAACCCCGGATGAACTTGAAAAGGAAATCAAATATCTTTACCGCCAATGGAAAAGCATTATTACAAAGTTTGAAAAAGTGCCATCTCCGTCAATTTTACACGAAGATATGGACGGAGTTTTACAAGTTTCAAGAGATATTTTATCCGAAGAAGTCAAACTCTATCTGCTTGATAATGAAAAAGATTATGAAAAAGTTGTGGAGTTTGTTAATAAAATTTCGCCGGAACTTAAAGACAGAATCAAACTCTATAAAGGCAAAACTCCTATTTTTGAGGCCTTTAATATTGATCCGGAAATTGAAAAATTACGTCGTATAAAATTACCGCTTGAAAACGGCGGAAGTATCATTATTCAGGAAGCGGAATCTCTTTGCGCCATTGATGTTAATACCGGCAAATTTACCGGTTCAAAATCGCAAGAAGAAACCGTAACCCAAACCAATATAGAAGCCGCTTATGCTATTGCCCATCAGTTAAGACTGCGCAATATCGGCGGTATTATCGTTATTGATTTTATTGATATGAAAAAGGCGTCTAACCGCCATAAAGTTGTTGATGCCTTAAACGATGCCGTAAAACGCGACAGAGCAAAGATTCGTATCTTGCCTATTACACGACTTGGTCTTGTGGAAATGACAAGAGAACGCAAAAAAGAAAGCACCGGCAGTTTGATTACCGAAGAATGTCCGCAATGTCACGGCAGCGGTAGAGTATTGTCGGCAGAAAGTATGCGTATCAAAATCCAAAGGGAAATCTATGACCTTACGCAAGGCCGTCCCGGCGGTAATTTAAAAGTTTGCTTGCACCCCTTACTTGCGGACCATCTGCGCTCTAAAATTGCTACTATGGAGCAAAATGTCCACCGTAGCGTAAAGATACAGGCAGATGCCCAACTTTCTTGGGAAGACTATAAAATTGTTTTAGAGTAATAAAACAAATAAACAAAAATAAAACCCCACCTATTTTAAAGGTGGGGTTTTTGTTTAGAGCAAAATTATTTTACAAATTCTCGCCAAGATTTGCCGTTTATTAACATATCTTTTGCTATGGCTTCTTGCCCTTCTATATAAGAATAAACAACTTCAAAAGTGTTTCCTTTTTTATCATCGGAAAAAATTGTTTCTCTAAAGGCCTTATCTAATTTATTTGCGTGTTTTTCCGGTATATAGAAACGGCACATATTACGTCTCCAAGAGTGGAATTTTTTATTTGTTCTGCAAAAATCTTCTTTAGGGCAGATATTATTTTTAAATTGTGTGCAATCGGTTTTTTCCCAATCAATTTGGTAGAGGATATATCTGCCCGATAGCATATCTCTTGGGTCGTAACCGGTAATTTCTACGGTAACATCTCTGCCTGCTTTTTGTTGCGTAGCCAAAGATAAAGTCCACACTATTAAGCAAATAAGGGGTAAAGCAAAAAGAAAAGCAAAAAATTTCTTGTTCATTTAAATACCTCCATAGTTTTTATAAATTTTGTCGTCTTGCGTAAAATATAAATCAAAGCAAGGACAAGTAAACCTGCGGAAATAAAACCTAATCCGGAAGTCCATAAATTATTTATTTTGGAAATAAAGATTAAGAAAATATATATTTCCGCAAGGATAGCATTTCTTTTGAAGGAAGAAATATTTTGTGCTTTCATTGCTTGGAACATACGGAAAGCAAAAAAGCCAAAAACAAATAAATAGGAGCAGATTTTCTGCATAAAAGTGTTTTCACCAAATAAAAGAGTCCAATTAAGACCAAACGAAAAGCCGATATATATCACAATAAAATAAGCGATCCAAATAGAAACTTTAGCCGCTGCTTTGGGCAAAAGGGTATACTTTTCATAGACTTTGGAAATTCTCATAAACATAAATTCCAGTGCAATAAAACTGATTAAAGCGAGCCAAGTTTTTATAGTGAAATATTTCATAAAAGTATCCCAAATAGTTTCAAAGAAATCGCTATCAATAAGTCCGTTCAAAAGTAAAACAAACCATACCATATTAAAAAATAATACGCGGCTTATTAAAATAAAAGGTAAAGAGAGTAAGGCCCAAGTAATAGCAAAACTTTGCCAGCCGCCGTTTAAGTGAAAGACCTGTCCTATCAACCCTATGGAACCGCCTATCATCAAGAAAGATAAGATAATAAACAATTCCGTAAGTCCGCGATTTTCTCTTGTCCAAAAGTGATAAGTAAAATAAGAAAAAGCGCCCAGAATAATAAAATCACCGATTAATTTGACGGTATTTGTTAAGTCTTGCCAGTTAGCCGCAATTAATAAACAAATGCCAAGCCCTATAAGTAAACCCGCAATAGAAAAAGCGGTTTTCCAAAAAGTATTATTACTGTTAGAGCGTTCAAAAGACAAAATAGTTTCGCGCTGTTCAGGGGTTATTATTTGTTTTTCAACCCAAACAGTCGTTTTATTTGCTAAAGACATAAATGTCCTCCTTTAAATTATTACCATTTTTTGTATTTCCAGATGGAAATCATAAGCCACACGGAAAGTATGCCAAGAGCCATAACTATCCAAAACGCATAATAGTGTTGTTGAAGCGGAATTCTCACGTTCATAGAAAATGCGCTTACAACAAAAGTCGGCACCATAATACCGATAGTGATATTATTTAGGCGTTTCATTAAAAGGTTCAAATTGTTATTTACGATAGATGCTCTTGCATCCATAAGGCCGGCTAAAATGTCGGAGTAAATTTCCGCCTGTTTTTGTGATTGGGTATTTTCAACGATAATATCATCAAGCGTTTCTCTGCTTGCTTCGTCAAAACCCATACGCGCGGAGAAGTTTCTTAATTTTTCAAAAGCAAAACCGTTTGCGGTAATTGCGCTGATATAGTAAACCAAACTTTTTTCAAGACTGAACAAATTAAGCAGATATTTATTGTCGAGAGATTCTGTCATTTTATTTTCAATTTCTTCCGAAATCAAATTGATTACACGCAAATGTTCAAGATAATGGGCAATAGCATTATAAATAATTTTTAAGAAAACATCTTGTGTCGAAGTTACTTTATTAAATCTTTTTCCTATAAATAAGGGGATATCTTCCGTCATAACAATAACAAGTTTGTCTTTAAATAAAAATAAACCCATAGACGCGACTTTAAAAACAAGTTGGTCTTTGCCGGAGTAATTACGCGGTCTGTTTAAAATCAAAACAGTGTGGTCCGGTTCTTGTTCCACACGGGGCAATTCTTCCGGGTCCATAGCGGAAGCAATAGTATGTTCGTCAATGTTTAATTCATTGATTAAGTATTGTTGTTCGGCAGCAGTCGGATCAACAAAAAGTAAAACGTCGCAATCTTTTGCGCTTACGTTTACATCTTCCACGACTTTATTATCTTTTAATAAATAAGTTTTTTGCACAACAAAAATCTCCCATAATATCCTAAATAAAGAATAGCATTTTTAGCACAAAAAAAGAACAATTTTTTATTTAATTTTTGATAATCTTTCCCAAAACTCTTCCATTGTTTGAACTCTCTTTTCAGGGTCGGCATCCAAACATTGTTCAATTAACTCATCAACAGCAGGCGGAATATTCGGTAAAAGTTTTGAAAGGGGAATAATCTTTTTTGTTTCTACATCAAAGCCTTCAATAGTCCAAGGCACTTGGCCGCAAAGGGTTTCATATAAACAAACGGAAAGGGAATAAATATCCGATTGTTTTGACATAATACCTTTTTGTTGCTCAGGCGACATATAGGCCGGCGTTCCTGCCAAATTTTTAATTTCTTTTTTATCGCTGCCGGCAAGTTTTTTAGCAACGCCGAAGTCCATAACTTTGGTAATGCCGTTGTCTGCAATCATAATGTTGCCGGGTTTTAAATCTCCGTGAACAACATCTTGGCTATGGGCATAAGCAAGGCCTTTACATACGGAAGAAAAAACCTTTTTTGCATCTTCTAAAGAAAGATTATTATCAATATCAAGGCGTGTTTCGAGAGTTTGCCCGTCAACATATTCAAAAACAAGGTAAAGACTGTTTGCCGTTTCTATGACAGTATAAATTTCCACAATACAAGGATGGCGCAGCATAGCAACCATACGTGCTTCGGATAAAAATTGTTCTCTTACATAATCGCTTGTCAAAAGTTCCGGGCGTATTCTTTTTACGGCGACTCTTCGCTTTAAGACATTATCATAGGCCTCGTAAACTTTACCCATACCGCCTTCTCCTATCTGACGGATAAAATTATATTTTTCTTTGATATTTATACCGGTATAGGCGGTGCCTTTTTTATCTTTTAAAGCATAAACGGTTCTAAAATGCCAGAATACCAAAACGCCCAGCGCAAATAAAACGCAAAATATATAAACAAAAAACCAAGGGGGTAATTTATTTCTGTTTTTTTGTCGCAGGGCTTTTTGTCTTGCAGATGCAGAACCGTGATTATCAATTAAATTTTTTAATTCTTGGGCAAATAAATAATTGGGGTTTAATTCTAAAGCCCTTTCAATATCTTCGGTTGCTCTTAAATTATCACCTTCTTTATAATAACAACTTGCGCGTATGGCAAAAGCCTGAGCGTCGGAAGGTTGCCTTGCTATTGCTTGACTTGCATAATAAATTGCATTTTTACAATTTTCCTGTCTTTCATAACTTAAAGCAAGCAAGCGTTCAACTCGTGAATCTTGAACACCGTTTGCAAGTAATTTTGAGGCCTCTTTTTGAATATAAGCGTAGTCTTCTCTTGCGGCAGATTTTGTAAGTTCTTCGATTTTTGTGTTTAAATTTGCAATCTGTTGTGCTTCTGCTTGGGAAGAATTTTGCTGTTCTTGGGAGCCGTAAGGGCCCTCAATTATAATTGCTTTTTGCTGGGCAAAAGCCGGCAAAGAAATAAAGAGTAAAAAAAATAAAAAATGTAAACGAAGATTTCTCATAAATATATATTATTATAAAATGTTTTTATTTACAAGAGGGAAAATAAAAAACCCCGCAAATAATTTGCGGGGTTATATCTGTTTGATTTTATACTAGAAAGTATATCTTACTGAAATACCCATTAAGTGGCTGATGGAACTTTTGTAGTGAACTTTTGTTTCTTGGTCATAAGCCGTTCCTGTTAAATTTTGAACAAATAAGGCATTATAACTTAAGTCCAAAATAACATTTTTGCCTAAATCAAAACCTGCACCAAGACCGACGATATATCTATCATCAGCGGGGAGCATAACATCCATAAATCTATCGTTTATAGGAGATTTATCAAAGATGAAACTACCGCGGAGTTTGGTTCTTTCACTTAAAGTATATTCTGCACCAAGGCCGATTCTGTAAGAATCTTGATATTCCTTCATATTGCTTTTTGTATCACCCATAAGACCATGTGCACCATCGCCTGGTCTATGGTCGAAATAAATATCAATAGATCTAAAGCAACTCCAGAAAACATTTGTCCAGTTAAATTCAAAGAGCCATTTATCGGTTGGTTTATAAGAAGCACCTAAAGCAAGTTGTGCCGGGAAGGTAATATCTCCCCAGAAATCACCAGTATCATTGAAACCGAGCATATTTGTGCCATAATCATTAGGACCTTTTACGCTATGGTCATTTCTCATGCGGAAACTACCGCCAAAGTTAACTTTTTCATTTGCATTATAGAAGAAAGCAAGTATGCCGGAAAAAGCAACACTATCGCCATCTAAATTCAAATCAGAATAAGCGGTAGGAGTTCCATGAATACGAACTTTTTCGGTAAAGTTTAAGTATTGAACTTCAAGACCTGCTGAAACGGAAAGTCTATCTGTTGCTTGATAAGCAACTGTGGGTTGAACAGTGTAAGTTACGACGCCGACATGATATAAAGTCTTGGCTCCCATCCAATCTTTATCAGAATAGGTATTACTTAAACCAAAACGGGTAAAAGCACCTAAGCCAAGCCACCATTTTTCCCCGATTTGCTGGGTATAATATAAAGCGGGCAAAGGCCACCATTCTCTATCCGTATCGGTTTTGGCTGCGCCATATTCTACATCTTTAATTTTCGCTGTTACCAAAGTTGCTGATAATTGGACTTGTTTGCCGGGTAATTGGGTAATTAAGGCAGGGTTAAGTGCCAAAGATGCAGGTTCTGCATCGCCTGCTAAAACGGCACCGCCCATAGCATTGCCTCTTGCGCTGAATTCATATAAACCGAATCCTGCGGCAAAAGCAATCTGTCCGGCAAAGCAAACGGATAACACTAAAGTTGCGATTTTTGTTAGTTTTTTCATTTTTCCTCCATTACTTCTATACTTATATTTTACCAGTTAAAAAGTTAGGGGGGAAGAAAAAGTTTTAAAGACTATTGCTTTTAAAAAGTTTTTTTGTTAAAGCACATTTAGGAACGAGGGTGTGCTAGTTTATGCTTTCTCTTCAGATCAGAGGTATCTACATGAGTATAAATTTGAGTGGTATTTAGGCTTTCATGGCCTAACATTTCCTGTAAAGAGCGTAAATCTGCACCGCCACTTAAAAGATGTGTAGCAAAAGTGTGGCGCAAAAGGTGAGGGTGTAATTTTGTTGAAATACCGCTTAAACGCCCAAGTGCGGCAAGGTCTTTCCACACGCAAACGCGGCTCATTTTTTTGCCGTCGCGGTTCAAGAAAAACTCATCACCCGTATTTTTTTTAGCAAAGTGAAAGCGCCTTAACTCAAGATAGTTTTTCAGCACGGTGCATGCTTCCTTATTAATAGGAACAAATCTTTGCTTTCTGCCTTTACCAAAGGCAAGTAGCCACCTTTCTTCAAGGTTAACATTTTCTATACGCAAGTTTATAAGTTCGCTTACTCTTATGCCGCTTGCGTAAAGTAAATGCAAAATGGCAAGGGTTCTATGCTCGCTGAAAGTTTTTGCGGGGAAACTTAAAAGTCTAGCCATTTGTTCTTTTGTTAATTGTTTTGGTAAATGGCGGATAGTTCTTGCCGAAAGTAAAAAGCGCGAAGGGTCTTTTTTTATAATACCTTCTACCATTAAAAATTTATAATAAGATTTTAGGGCTTCAAGTTTTCTTTGTGTGCTTGCGGGCGCAAGAGTGATTTCCGCTTTTAAATGATAAATATAATTATCCAAAAACTCGGGTGTTGCCTGCAGCGGTTCTGTTTGATTTTCCGCGCAGTAAGCAAAAAATTGCTTAATATCCCTGCCGTAGGCAAGAATAGTATTTTGGGAAAGTTGCCTTTCAAAAGAAAGGTGATTTAAAAAATCTTCAATTTCCATTTTTTCTTTTTTTATAAAAATAGGGCTTAAGGCGTTTTATTGTGCCGCCGTAAGCCCTATAAGTTAAAGTATAATTTTAGGCCGCCTTTTTGGCTTTTTTATCTGTCTTTGTCGGTAGTGTGCCTGTATTGAGGAACATTTCTTTTAATTGATTCTCAATTTGCTCGGCAACTTCCGGATTATCTTTTAGATATTGGCGGGCATTTTCGGCACCTTGACCGAGTTTTTCGCCGTTATAAATATACCAACTGCCGCTTTTTTCAATAACATTATTATCAGCACCCATAGAAAGCAAGCAGGCTTCTTTTGAAATACCTTCACCGTGAAGCATAGTAAATTCGGCTTGTCTGTAAGGGGGTGCAACTTTGTTCTTAACAACTTTAACTCTTACTCTTGTGCCGATAACATGTTCGCCGTTTTTAAGGTTTTCAATTTTTCTAACTTCCAAACGAACGGAAGAATAAAATTTTAAAGCAAGACCGCCCGGTGTTGTTTCCGGGTTGCCAAACATAACGCCGATTTTTTGGCGAAGTTGGTTAATAAAAATAATACTTGTTTTTGTTTTAGCAAGAAGACTGGTTAATTTTCTTAAGGCTTGGCTCATCAAACGTGCTTGCAAACCCACATGGGAATCGCCCATTTCGCCTTCAATTTCCGCTTGGGGAACGAGTGCCGCAACAGAGTCAATAACAATTAAATCAGTAGCACCGGAGCGAACTAATTTTTCTGCAATTTCTAGTGCCTGTTCGCCGCTATCGGGTTGGGAAATAAATAATTCATCAATATTTACACCTATTAATTTTGCGTAAGAAGGGTCTAAAGCGTGTTCTGCGTCAATAAAAGCAACCGTGCCGCCTGCTTTTTGTGCTTGCGCTGCGATATGCAAACTTAAAGTTGTTTTACCGCCTGCTTCAGGGCCGTAAATTTCAATAACTCTGCCACGCGGAATACCGCCGATACCAAGTGCTAAATCAAGAGAAAGTGCACCTGTCGGTATGCACTCAATTTTTTGTGTTGCCGCTTGGCCAAGACGGCAAATTGCACCTTTTCCGAAAGATTTTTCAATTTGCCCGATAGCAAGTTCAAGGGCTTTTTTCTTATCTAAATTTGTTTCTGCCATTTTTGTTTCCTCCTATTTTTTAGCACTTTTGGGTTTTGAAATACTAAAAACTATTTTATCTTTTTCTTTATCAAAATCGGCAATAACTTCGCTCTTATCGCTTAATTTATTTTCCAAAATAAACTCGGCAAGAGGGTCCTCGAGTTCGCGTCTGATTGTGCGCAAGAGAGGTCTTGCCCCGTATTTTGGGTCAAAGCCGGCTTTGACTAAAAAATCTTTTACATTTGCCGTAAATTTAATTTTCAAATTATGAGCGGCAAGTTTTGTTTCAATATCTTTTAAGTTTATAGCAAGAATTTTGTGCATATTATCTTCGGTTAATTGGTGGAAGACAATAATTTCGTCAATTCTGTTTATAAACTCAGGGTTAAAGGTCTTTTTGACTTGTTCAAGCACATCACCTTTCATATCGGAGTATTGCTGTTCTAAAGTGTTTTGCGCGGTAAAGCCAAGTCGATTGCCTTTATTAACAATTTCGCGCGCGCCGACATTTGAGGTCATAATAATTATAGTATTTTTAAAGTTAACCTTATGGCCTAAATTATCGGTCAAACTGCCTTCGTCAAGCACCTGTAAAAGGATATTATAAATATCGGGGTGTGCTTTTTCAAATTCGTCTAAGACAACCACGCTGTAAGGACGACGTCTTACGGCCTCGGTCAGTTGGCCGCCTTCTTCATAGCCTACATATCCCGGGGGCGCACCGATTAAACGGGAAACGGCAAATTTTTCCATATACTCTGACATATCAATTCTTATCATGGCTTCTTCATCGCCAAATAAGAAAGAAGCAAGAGTTTTTGCAAGTTCTGTTTTACCCACACCTGTCGGCCCTAAGAAAAGAAAACCGCCAAGAGGTCTGTTAGGGTTAGATAAACCGGTTCTGCTTCTTTTAATTGCTTGGGAAATTGCGTGAACACCTTCTTCCTGTCCGATAATTCTTTCGTGTAAAAAGGCTTCCATTTTTAAGATTTTATCGGTTTGGCTTTGCGTTAAACGCGTAACGGGAATACCCGTCCATTTAGAAGCAACAATAGCAATATCTTCGGCGGAAACTTCGGGATGTTTTTTCTTTTTATTTTTAAAGAAAGTTTCTTTTGCCTTTTCAATTTCTGCGGAAAGTTTTTCCGCTTTTTGTTTTATTTTTTCGGCTTGTTCGTATTTTTGTTTGTTAAGGGCTTCTTCTTTTTCTTCAAGTAAAGAAGCAAGAGTTCTTTGCTTTTCTCTTAAAGTCGGCGGTAATGTGGAGTTTTTAAGGCGCACTCTTGAGCCGGCTTCATCAAGAAGGTCAATTGCTTTATCGGGCAAAGCGCGTTCGGTGATATATCTGTCTGCGATATTTGCCGCTGCTTTAATGGCTTCGTCGGTAAAGACAACTTCGTGATGTTGCTCATATTTGGTTTTTAAACCTTTTAAAATTTCCAAAGTTTCATTTAAAGAAGCAGGTTCTGTTGTGATAGGTTGAAATCTTCTTTCTAAAGCGGGGTCTGCTTCCACATATTTTCTATACTCGTCAAAAGTGGTAGCGCCGATACATTGAAAAGAACCTCTTGCTAAAGCGGGTTTTAACATATTTGAGGCGTCCATAGAACCTTCCGCCGCACCTGCGCCGACGATAGTATGAAATTCGTCAATAAACAAAATAACATTTTTGGCTTCTTCAACTTCGCTGATAATGTTTTTAAGGCGTTGTTCAAATTCGCCGCGGTATTTTGTGCCGGCAACGAGTGAACCAAGATCAATAGTGACAAGGCGTTTGTTATGTAAAACTTCGGCAATTTCGCCGCTTGCCATACGCTGGGCAAGGCCTTCAACGATAGCGGTTTTACCTACACCGGGGTCACCTATTAAAATCGGATTATTTTTTGTTCTTCTTGCAAGTATTTGGGTTAAACGTTCAATTTCTTCTTCTCTGCCGATAACGGGGTCCAGTTTACCTTCACGCGCAAGTTGAGTTAAATCTCGGGAGTGTTCATCAAGCGTCGGTGTTGGGGAAGTTTCCTGCTTTTTTTCTAGTGTGGATAAAGTTTTATTTTGTTTTTCTTTTTCTTCCTTAAATTCTCTTTCCTGTTCGGAAATCGTTTTTAAAACTAAAGCGCGGATAAGGTCTTCGGTGATATTAAAATTTTGTAAGATTTTTGCGCCCACACCTTCTTGCTCTCCCGCTAAACCGAGCAGCAAATGTTCCGTATTTATAAATACGCTGTTTAAAATTTGGGCTTCTTCAAAAGAGCGTTCAAGCACTCTTTTTGCTCTTGCGGTAAAAGGTATTTCACTTGGGATGGAAACATTATCACCTCTTCCGACAAGTTGTTCAATAGCATTTATAATCTTCGGTGCTTCAAGACCGAGATTATATAAGATAGCATAGGAAATTTCGCCTTCTGCTTTGGCAAGACCTAGCAAAATATGCTCTGTTCCCACATAATCGTGATTTAATTTTTTTGCTTCTTGTTGTGCAATTAAAACTGCTTTTTGTGCGCCTGGGCTGAATCTTAACATAATAAAATCCTTTAGTTCTAAAATATATCTACTTATATTATATATAAATTTACGGACACCTTAAATTTTCTTTCTTTTAGGAAATTTGATATTGATATCTTTTATTATCTGTCTTAAGTAACCTATTTTATAAAACAAAAGTGCCTGTAATATAACAAAAGTAAAACCGTTTATAAATATTTTAACAAAAATGTTACCAGTATAAATGTTGAGGGTTTTTATAATATAGGCAAGCAAAAGACTTCCGGCTAAAATGAAAGTCAGTTTGATATTATGCTTTGTATAATCAAGAAAAGGCGCAAATTGTTTTGCCGTTACTATATTGCAAATCAAAATTGCAATATTTGAAAGCAACCATAAACTGGGGAAAATAAAAGCACCGTAAGTTTTTATAGTGAAGATAAAAATAATTATAAAAATTAGGTTTATCAAGGTATATCTTAGGACTGTTTCCTTAATCAAACGCATAGCACCTAAAAGGGAAGTAAAAGTCGTATTAAGGGAAAAAGGTATTACCGCAATAATAAAAAATTGTAAAAAGAAAGCGGTATCTTGTGCGTCTTGAAAGTTAAAATTGCCACGCATAAATAACATTTCAACAATATCAAGCGCAAAAATTGCTGTGAATGCACAAACGGGAATAAGAATAAAAGCCAAAAATCTTTCCGCTCTTAAAAGCGTGTTTTTTATTCCTTCTTGGTTTTCTGCTGCGGCTTCTTGGGTAAGTTTTATTTTTGCTACATTATTTATTTTGAATGTGAGAACATCTTGCGGAGTATCTGAAATCATACGGGAATAATTTATCGCACTTATTAAATTTGCCTGTAAACCGGAAATTAACCATAAAGGAACATAATTAAGTAACATTAGCAAAAAATTATTTGGCTGCATTGCCCAAAAATCTTTTTTAAATTTGCTTGTAAAAGAAGGTTTCTTAAAAGATAAATACCAGTTCGCTTCTGTATATAAAAGATAAAAACAGAAAAAGATTTGTATTGTGTAAGCACAAATAAAACCTAAAAACATTGCTTCTGTTTGCCGTATGAGAAACAAAAAGAGTAGCGGTAAAAAAGTATGTAAAGGCAGTAAAAAATAAACCTTAAATAATTTAAAACTTTCGCAAAGATTTATCAAAAAGTTCATTATAAAAAACAAACAAAAATAAACACTTCCCAAACTGATTAAAACTAGACCGTGTCTTGCCTGTCTTTTTGTAAAATCAGAAATAAAAGTTAGTATTTCTAATGGGAAAAATAAAGATAAAGTAATTATAATTACAGCGCAAATTGCATATATAAAAATAAAGAAGTTTGCAAAATCTATGGCGCCTGTTTTGTTTTTTTGATATTTGTGTATAAACTCCGGTATAACTAAATTTAAGTTTATATTTTGTAACCAAATATTAAGTAAACAGGCAACTAAAATTAGATAAAAATAAATATCTGCTTTTAAAGAAGTGCCGAATAAAAAAGCAAGCAATAAACTGCTGGCAAAAGAAAACACTTTGCCCAGCATACCTAAACTAACGGAAAATAAAGCCCCTTTCTTAAAACCTGCCATATATGATATTATATTAAATATATGGAACAAGAATTTGAATCTATTATTGGCTTGGAAATCCATGTCCAATTAAATACCGAAAGTAAAATGTTTTGTTCTTGCCCAAGCGGTGCAAGAAAAAACCTCGCTCCTAACACAGCGCTTTGTCCTGTATGTAGCGGGCAACCGGGTGCCTTACCCGTTTTAAATAAGAAAGCAGTGGAACTTGCTTTAAGAGCGGGTTTTGGTTTTAATGCGCAAATTAATAAAGAATCTGTTTTTGCGCGCAAAAATTATTTTTATCCCGATTTGCCGAAAGGTTACCAAATTTCCCAAGACGATAAACCTATTATCGGTAAAGGTTATATAGAAATTAAAGACGCCAAAGGCAATACAAAAAAAATAGGTATTACCCGCGCTCATTTAGAAGAAGATGCCGGCAAAAGTATGCACGAAGAGGGGGATTCTTTGGTAGATTTAAACAGAAGTGGTGTTCCTTTGCTTGAAATTGTCGGCGAGCCGGATTTAAGAAGTCCGCAAGAAGCCTATGACTATCTTACAAATTTGCGTTCTTTACTTTCTTGGCTTGATGTTTCAAATTGTGATATGGAAAAAGGCGAATTAAGGGTTGATGTCAATGTTTCCGTTCGCCCAAAAGGGCAGGAAAAGTTCGGGACTAGAATGGAAATAAAAAACCTTAATTCTTTTAAAGCCGTAAAAGATGCTTTAACTTATGAAATAAACAGACAAATTGCTGCTGTTAAAGCAGAGCAACCTTTACATCAGCAAACAATGCTTTGGGATGAAGTTAAAGGCGAAACTAAAGTTATGCGCAGCAAGGAAACCGCGCAGGAATATCGCTATTTCCCGGAGCCGGATTTAAAACCCTTAATCATCAGTGAGGAAGAAATAGAAAAAGTCCGCAAAACTATGCCGATGTTACCTTCACAAAAAAGAGAATATTTTGAAAAAGAACTCGGTCTTGGTTCTTATGATGCAACTCTTTTAACAAAGAGCCGTCAAATTACGGAATATTTTGAAAAAGTTCTTTCTTTTAATGTCCCTGCAAAGCAGGCTTCTAATTGGATAGGGACAGATTTACTTGGTGCTTTAAATGCTGCCGGTAAAGAGATTGAAGATAGCCCTCTTGCACCAAAGGAAATTGCCGACTTAATTAAGTTTATACAGGAAGGCAAAATTTCTATTAAAATGGGTAGAGAAATTTTTACAAAGGCATTTAATGAAAATAAAAAAATTGCCGATTTGGTAAAAAGTCTAGGCCAAACTCAAATTAATGATGAAGCACAAATAGAAGTTTGGGCAAAACAGGCGCTTGAAGCAAATCCTAAAGCCGTTGCCGATTATAAATCCGGTAATACAAAAGCCATAGGTGCTATGGTCGGTATGGTAATGAAATTTTCAAAGGGAAAAGCCAACCCTGCCATAATAAATAAGATATTAGTGCGCCTAATGTCTTAATTTATAGTAAAATAGTTTTATGAGAAAGATATCTTTATTTTTGATTTTAACTTTCATAGGAATCAGCGCTTCTGCTTTAGAAGTTGCCGATAGTTTTACTTATAATAATTCTTTTTGGCAAAACAGTATAAGCGTTACGCACCAACTTAATTATTTTCTGAATTTGGGTTTCAATTTCGATTTAACGGAACACGATGATGTTGATAATCATATTTATACTTTCAGTTTACCTTTTGCTGCCCACACAGATGGTTTCGGTTTGATTCTTACTCCGTTTATAACTCCCGATAATGCAAACGGCGCAAGTGCACAAGGGGCAAAACTATCTTGTACTTTCGGTGTTAAAAATGATGAAGTGGATAATACTTCTTCCCATGCTTTCTTGTCGGTAGGTTTCGCTGATCAAAATGCTTATGTTTCAAGAAAAGGAAGCCTTCCTAAAAAGGAAAATTTTTATCAACTTGCTTATGAAGGCGGAATCGTTTTAGATTATTTTAGTACTTATTTATTTGAAATAAGCGGAAATGTTTTTGAATATCCTTCCGGTATCAGTTCTGTGGAAGCCTTTGGCGGTATTTTAGATCAGCAAAAAATTGCTGACTTGGAAACTTTAGATTATATTTTTGCATTACCCAAAGGATCGGCAGGTTTAAAAATAGGGTGGAACTCCCAAGAAAGCCGAAGCGAAAATATACTATCGTATAGATTTATTGAGTTCTATGAAAAAGAGTTGTCTGCTTATCACTCGGTTAAATTCCAAAGCGCAATGCTTTTAAGCCATCGTTTAAGTTTCACTCTTGCGTATAATCACATTTTCATAAGTTCTCATAAAGATAAAGACATTGTTAAGGGTATTATATCTCTTAAGTTTTAAAAGGGGCAAATATGTCAGAAGAAATTAAACCAGAAATAGTAAAAGATCCGGCATCAAAGTTGCTTGCTTTGGTATCTCATAAGTTGAAAACACCTTTATCCATCATCAATGGATATAGCGAAACAATTTTATCACAATTACAACCGGGCGAAATGTCTGCTTTTAATATACAGGCTTTGCGCAATATAAGCAAACAAGGGGAAAAAATGTCCCTTTTGGTTGATAGACTTGTTCACTTTTCTTCCATAAACGACTTAAAAGAAGAGAATATAAAGAAAGAAGAAGTAGAATTATGTAAGGTTTTAGAGGAAGTTGTTGCTAAGTGCGCCTTTAGAGATGATGATATAAATGCGACTTCTTCCGAAGAAACAATGCGCCAAAAAGGCCCCAGTATAGAAGTTAAATGTTCCCCCGAAATTACAGTTTATGCCGATAGACAACTCTTGCTTATGGCTGTGGAAGAACTGGTGGATAACAGCATAAAATTTAATAATAATATGAATAAGCGCATAAAACTTTTTCATTATGAAGAAGGCGCTTTTGATGTCGTTGCCGTGGCGGATAACGGTGTTGGCGTAAAAGAAGAAGAATCGAATAGAATTTTTGAAACTTTCTATCAGGTTGATGATTATTTTACCGGCCAGATAGAAGGTTGGGGGCTCGGTCTGGCCCTAGTCAGGAGAATAATAGCCCTTCATAAAGGGCATATTGCCTTGCGTTCTCAATATGGGGTAGGGACAATAATTTCTTTAAAATTCCCCAAAAAGGCCAATGAGTAATTTAGAAAAAAAATTGCACCAAATGCTTAATAAGGTGCAAGATTCCAATGCTAAACTACGCAAGTTTAATGAGCGTTTAAAAACTCTTTTTAATCGCCTTTCAGAAATCAGTGTCCAATATAAAAGAAAAATGCCCATAACGGACAAAACTTTTGAAAAAGATTTTTGTAAAACTATTGAGGAAATAAGAGTTCTAAGTGATGAGAATTATAATTTCTGGGGGGAAATTCGTAGCCAATATTACAGCAAATATGAAAAGGAATTAAAAGACGAACACCGCTTTTTAGTAAAAAAAATTGCTTTAGTATCGCTTGATTTTACCCGTCAGACAGATGAACTTTTTACTCTTTATAAACGTTTACAAATAGTTGGTAAAGATTTGCCCTTGCGGTTAAATTGGTGGCTTTTGGAAAGTTGTAATCAAGATTTTTTTAAAACCACAAATCGCATCTTGTTTTTAATGCGTGATATGGAGAAGCAATATGTTTAAAGAACAAAAAAACGTTACGGAACAAAGAAATATTCCTGAAGTTTACCGCAAAATCAATACGGCTTGTTTAATTGTTTTGGCTTCTGTCAGTTTGACAATTGCTTTATCTTACACTAAAACAATTTTAATACCGCTGGTTATTTCCGTTTTTATTTTCACTATGACAACGCCTATTATCCGCTATATCCGCATCAAATTCAGATTACCTAAATGGTTGGCTCTCTTAATAGGGGGGGCAATAGTTTTAGTGCCTTTGGTTTTTATTTCTATATTTATGGTTCAATCGATAAGTAATTTCTTAAAAGTTTTTTCAAGTTATCAACAGAACATTACAAATGTTCTTACTCAAATGGGTGATTTCTTTGCCCGTCATAAAATACCTATTTCCCAAGATTTTTTTGAAGTGGAAACTTTATCTAATATTATCAGTGTTGATTACGGAGCAACTTTATTTAAAAGTTTCAGCGGTATGACTATCAAACTCGTTTCCGGCACTATGCTTGTTATTTTATTTTTGTTCTTTTTATTTATCGGTAGTACCAGCACAAAAATAACTAATCCCTTAATAAAAGAAATACAAAATAAAATTTCCGCTTATTTGTTTATTCACATAATTACTTCTATCGTAACGGGTATTTGTGTGGGTATTGTTTATTACAGTGTCGGTTTAAAACTTGCTTTTACTTTTGCTGTTTTAACAATGATTTTGAACTTTATACCTAATATCGGTTCGGTTATTTCGGTTTTGTTGCCTTTACCTATTGTATATATGCAATATGGGCTGGGGGCAAAGTTTTTTATAATTTTATTGATACCGTCCGTTATTCAAGTGGTAATCGGCAGCATTATTGAACCTAAACTGCTTGGTAACGGTATGGATTTACACCCCGTTACCATAATAAGTTCTTTAGTCTTTTGGGCTTTGGTTTGGGGGGTTCCCGGTGCCTTTTTGGCAGTGCCTATTACGGCGGCGTTGCGTATAATTTTAAGCAAAATAGAACCTACAAGAGTTTTTGCGGAAATAATGTCGGGCAGATTGCCTAAATAGATATTGACTGAAAGGCCAAAAGTCTTGTATCATTTATTATTATAAAGGAAGTAAGGAGAAAACAATGAGTAAAGTAATGAAGTTAATGCTCGTTTTTGCTTTAGTATTAGGTGTAACTGCCTGTAGCAAAAACGTTAAAAAAGATGCCGGTGCAGATGCAAATGCTTATGCAGATGGAAGTGAAGTTCAAGTCGTAGAAGAACTTAGCGTAGAAGAAGAGGACAACAGCGTCCTTACAGTTGAATCTGTTAAACTTGAGCCTGTCTACTTCGCTTTTAACGAATACAGCCTCAATGCTCAAAGCCGCAAAACTTTGGAAGATAATGCAAGCATCCTCAAAGAAAGAGGGGTAAACAAAATCGTTATTGAAGGTAATTGCGATGATAGAGGGACTATTTCTTACAATATAGTTTTAGGCGATAAAAGAGCGCAAGAAGTTAAGAATTACTATATCAGACTTGGTGTTCCCGCAGGAAATATCAGTGTTGTTTCCTATGGTGAAGAAAAACCTGTTTGCACAGAAAGTACAGATGCCTGCTGGTCTGAAAACCGCAGAGCAGATACGGTAGTTCTCTAATTTAATAAAGGGAGTTTGTTTTTATGGAATTTAGAAAAATATTTTTAATTTTCGTGGGGATAGGCTCCCTTTCTTTTTGCGGTTGTGTTGCTACACGCGACGATATCAGCATTTTAAAAACTCAAATTGCCGCTTTAAATAAAACCTTACAAAGCGTGCAGGCAAATCAGGCTTCTAATGACCAACAAATACAAGATTTATCCGTTCAACTTACAGAAGCAAATGATAATTTAAGAGATTTCAATTATAAACTTGACCAAGTTTCCTCTAAACTTGATAATATCACAACGGCTTTAGGTTCCCAAGAAACGGAACAATATAAAATGTCCCCGACAGAACTTTTTGAAGAAGCCAAAAAACAATTTGATAATAAAAATTATGCCGAAGCGGCGGAAGGTTTTAATCTTTATATAAAATCAGCACCGCAAGGTACAAATATAGAAGATGCCTATTTGTATTGCGCCAAAAGCAACTTGGAATTAAAGGATTATCAACAAGCCGCCTTAAATGCTGCAACTTTGCTTGATAAATATCCGAATAGCAAATTGACCGCCCAAACCCGTATGGTTTATGCCCAAAGCATTTTGCCTCTTGATAAAAAAGACGAAGCGGTTATGTATTTAAAATCTATTGTTCAAGATTTCAAAAATACCGATTTTGCTAAAGAAGCCAAAGACTTACTTAAGAACATAAAATGAAAACTTTAAAAATTTTACTTGCGGCAATTTTACTTTGCCCTTTATTTTGCTTCGCTGCTAAACAAAGCGATGTTTATATAGGCATATCCTCTAAATATAATCCTAATGCCTTGCCTAAAATTGCTTTAGGTTCTTTTAAATATTCTTATGATGCTTTACAAGCGCAGGAAAATGCTTCTTTAATATCAAATGTTTTGCGTTCTGATTTAATGCGCACAAGATATTTTGAAATGGAAGACAGCGTCGGCGCGGTTGATACAGATAATGTTGCCTATTCTTTAAAATTAGCAAAAGCAAAAAAAGCAGATTATCTGGTTTTTGGCGAAGTTTCACCCGTAAAAGATGATTCTTGGGAAGTCAAGGCCTTCGTTTATGATACCCAAAGCCAAAAAGCGGTGCTTGCAAAAAAGTTTGTCAGTTCCACAAAAGGGTTAAGGCGCTCAGCCCATTTATTAAGCGACCAAATTGTTAAACTTTTATACGGCAAGCGTGGCATAGCGGATACCAAAATTGCTTTTGCCAATGATTCAACCGGCCGCAAAGAAATTTATATGGTTGATTATGACGGCTATAATCTTGTTAAACTTACTAAAGATAAAAGTATTGCTCTTTTGCCTAGATGGAATAGCGACGGTACAAAAATTTTCTATACTACTTACCGCAACAGAAACCCGGACATTTTTTATATTGATTTAAAAAACGGCACGATAAACCCTTTGCTTAAAGGTGGCGGACTTAACTTAATCGGCGGAGTCTCACCAGACGATTCTAAAATTGTTTTTACTATGTCGCGCGGGGAAAATGCCAGCATCTTTATAAAAGAACTTGACAGTGGCAATTTAAGGCAATTGACCGATAAATACGGCGTTGACGGTTCGCCTTCTTTTTCGCCCGACGGTAAATTTGTTACTTATGTTTCAAACCGTTCCGGCAATCCGCAGATTTATATTTTAGATTTACTAACAAAGCAAACCCGCCGTTTAACAAAGTTTAACTGGACCGATACCCCCCAATGGTCCCCGACGGGTGAGTGGATAGTCTTTGCCGGCAGACAAGCGCCAAAGCACCCCATAGATATTTTTATAACCGATATTACCGGCGCGCAAATTAGGCAACTTACCGCCGACAGCGGCGATAATGAAGACCCCGCTTGGTCGCCAGACGGTCGTTTTATAACATTTACTACAACGCGCGGCGGTAAAAGGCAGATTTATGTTATGGACGCTGACGGTAGCGCTCAACATTTAGTCGCAAACATTAAAGGGAATTCCTTTACTCCCAGTTGGAGCAAGTAATCTGTAATTTGCTAAACCTTAATTTTATTTGCTATAATATATTCACGGGCCTGTAGCTCAGCTGGGAGAGCGCCTGCATGGCATGCAGGAGGTCGCCGGTTCGATCCCGACCAGGTCCATAATTTTGAATAAATATCCCCTCGTAAGACGAGGGGGTATTTATTTTTGCGGTAAATTTTTAGCAAATTTTAATTTTTTTGAACTTTGGATACTCGGGGTCGTGGACACAAACTTTGTATTGCCACCCTTGCGATGTTCTTCACTAGGCAAGCACCAGCAAACACAAAATTCTAGCAAAAATGGTTTTTGGGTTTGTTTCTTATAGTAAATTTAGTATTATATATTCAATAATAACAAGATTTTAGAACGGAGAGTAAATAATGAATAAAGGAATAGAATATTTACCTGATGGAACAATAAAATTTTATCAAAATAAAATAGTTAATTTGATAGCATCTATTGCCTCTCTACTTGGTTTAATAATCTTTGCTTTCATTATATTTTACTTCGGGTTTTATGAAGAGGAAGCCATATTTTTTGCTTTTCGTCTTATGATTTTAATAGAGACACCTATTATTATCTTTTTCCTATTTCGTTTTTTTAAACCGAAAGTCCTTTTAGTTGTTAATTCTCAAGGTGTAGAAATATATGGTAATAAATTTTCTTGGGAACAGATAGATTCTGTTATGTATAAAAATGCGGATATGAATGCATTTCTTAATGCTAAAGTTAGTGAGTTATCTAATATGGATACTGATAGTAAATATAATTCTTTCATTTTCAAAACAAAAGATAATAAATCTTATGTCTATTCAGACTTATTGAGTAGTAAAGATTCAGAAATTTTCAGACAAATTTTAAAAGAACATAAAATTAACTGGCAGGAATAGTTTTTTACTATACAAAATTGTCTTTCCCTCTCTTTATAAAAACACTTAAATTTAGTATTATATAAATAGGGCACTTTGCGCCCAACTTTTTTATAGGAAAATTTAATGTATCTTAAAGCAATTGAAATAATCGGTTTTAAATCTTTCGCAGATAAAGTGCGCCTTAATTTTGAACCGGGCGTATCTTGTATTGTAGGGCCTAACGGCTGCGGTAAATCAAATGTTATAGACTCTGTGCGCTGGTGTATCGGCGAAATGTCTTGGAAGGCACTGCGTTCTGGTTCTATGGTTGATATAATTTTTAACGGCACAAAAAAGCGCGCGCCTTTAAATATGGCGCAAGTCAATATGATTTTTGATAATACTTCGCGCAAATTGCCTGTTGAATTTAACGAAGTTACTGTTTCACGTAAAATCTTCCGCTCGGGCGAAAGTGAGTATTTTTTAAACCGCGTTCCCTGTCGTCTTAAAGATATTCGCGAAATGTTTTTAGATACCGGTATCGGAGGGGCAGGTTATGCTATTATTGACCAGGGTTCCGTGAACCAAATGCTTGAGGCATCCCCAGAACAAAGACGCGAAATGTTTGAAGAGGTTGCCGGCGTTTCCAAATACAAAGCCAAAAGGGATGAAGCCGTAAGGCGCCTTGAGCGCGTGGATATGGATATTGCCCGCTTGAGCGATACCCTTGCCTTGCTTGAAGAACAAATTAAAAAACTTGACGGCGAGGCCCGCAAAGCGCGTCTTTATCAAAAATACCGCGAAGAGTTAAAAGAAAGCGAAATTATTTTATGCCTTGAAAATATTAAAAGCCACGAAGAACAAATAAATAAAATCGCTACCGAACTTGAACCGATTGTCCGCGAAAAAGGCGATTTACAAAATGCCATCAGCGCCGCCGAAGGTGAAACCGCCGCTTTAGATTTAAACTTAACCCACAAACAAAAACAACTTAGCGAATTTAGCGAAAAAATTGCCACAGATAAATACCAAATCGGTCTTTTAGAAGGCGCAATACAAAACTGTGAAAACCTTGTCCAAGAACTTCAGGCAAGGCTCAAAAATTTCGCATCCGAAGAAACTTTAAGTTTAAGCAGACTCGGCGAAATTGAACCCGCTTTAAATAACTTAAAAAAGAAACTGGAAGAAATTACTTTACAACTTGAACCGGCAGAGCAGGAATATAATAAAAAATATGAGCAAGTTTCCGCCAATGAACAGGCAATTTTACAGGCCCGTCAGGAATTTGAAAAAGCAACCAATAATTTAATGGGCTTTACCCATAAAGAAATGGAACTTAGCGGCAAAATCGCTCTTGAAGAATCTGCCGCCCAACACGAAAATAATAATTTAATCAATTTAGAACGCTCCTTAACGGCGCAAAAAGTGCAAATAGAAGAAGTCCAAAAAGAATTAAACGAAATTAAAACTTCTCTTGAAAACAAAAAACAAACCGTTGAAACTTTGCGCCAAGAGCAAACCAAACTTGAAGAACAAAGGCAAAAACTCTTTACCCAAAAACAAGAGTTGAACGATAAATTAACCTCACTAAAAACCAAACAGGCCGCCCTAAATACCAAAATGCAGATGATACAAACACAGGGCAAAAATAATCCCTATTGGGTCGGCACAAAACTTGTAGAGGAAGGTAAAATCTCAGGTGTGTTCGGCACACTTAGAAAGCATATTAAATTTGATAAATCCGTTGAACTCGGCGTTGAAGAGGCCTTCGGTAAATATCTTGATTCCGTAATTTGTGAAGATGAAAATGCTTTTAAACAAGCGGCTGAACTTTTAAATAAAAACGGCAAAACAAGATGTCGCTTTATCATTCTAAATGCCGTTCCCGCAAGCAAAGGGGAAAAAGGTCTATCTTCTAAAATTACTTGCGAAGATAAATTCCGCCCTTTAGTTGACTGTATTTTAGGTTCTGCCGATATTCAGGAAGGCAGCGTAAATTGCGGTTTTTGGCTTTCCGCCGGCGCTTTAAATGTAAAATCGCCGGAAGCCTATTGGGGCGAAGAAGAATCCGCTAAAAAAGAATTAAAAGAATTAAATAAAGAACAAGAAGAATTAGCCAAACAAACTCTTAAAAATATAGATGATTTGGCACGAACCGAAGATTTACTTAAAACCGCAAGAAGCAAATTCCAAGAAGAAGCCCTTGCCCAAAATTCTTTACAAAATAATTTGAACAATAAGCAAAGACTTTTCAGCGATCTTGAACAAACAAGCGCACAAATTGTTAAAAATAAACAGGAAATTTTAGACCGTATAGAAAAGCGCAAAGCAAATGTTAATGTTTTTAAAGAACAGTTAACCGCCCTCAATAATCAACACGAAGAAGCAAAAAAACAACACGAGGCCTTGCGCACCAAAAGAGCCGCTTTAGAGCAAGAAGAACAAACTTTAAAAGTAGAAATAGAAAAAGCCAGCAGTAAACTTTATGAAATAAAAATCAAAAAGAATAATATTGAACTTGATTATAAAACAACTGCCGGCGAGCAGACCACTTTGCTTGAAGCCAAAACCAAACGCACGGAAGAAACAACTCAAGCAGAGGCAAGAATAAAAACCCTTCAGGAAGAAAAACTTACTTCCCAAGCCAAACTTGCCGCCTGTCGCGATAATTTGGCCGCTCTTGAAACTTCCGAAAATAAAATGCGCGGCGACTTAAATGTTTTAAAGGCGGAATATGACAAAAAGATGTCTTCTTTAAACAAAAATAAAACCCGTGCAAACGAACTTGCTTTAAAAGCACAAGATTTGGAAAACAATTTAACTAATCACCGTCGCCAAAAAACGGCAATTATCAATACTTTGCTTGAATCTTGGAACACCACACCCCAAGAAGCACAAATGAAATGCGAAGGCAAAAAAGTTGATATTGAAAGGGTTAAAATGATGCGCAAGCGTATAGAAAATATGGGCGCAGTTAATATGACCGCACCGGAAGAATATGATGCTTTAACCCAAAGAAATGATTTTTTAAAGAAACAAATTGAAGATTTACAAAATGCTAAAAAAGATTTAAAATCGGCAATAGCCAAAATCAATGCCACAACAAAAGAAAACTTTAAGTATACTTTTGAGCAAGTGCGCACTCACTTTAAGAGGATATATCAAATACTCTTCCGCGGTGGCGAGGCGGAAATTAAACTTACCGATCCTGAAAACTTGCTTGAAACCGGCATTGAAATTATTGCCCAACCGCCCGGCAAGAAATTATTAAATATTTCTGCTATGTCCGGCGGAGAAAAGGCCTTAACGGCGGTATCTTTGCTGTTTGCGTTCTTTACGCATAGTCCTTCACCTTTCTGTATTTTAGACGAAGCGGACGCTCCTTTAGATGAAGCCAATGTAGAACGCTTTGTTAATTTGATAAAAGAGTTTTCCGCCAAGACGCAATTTATCGTGGTAACGCACAACAAACGCTCTATGGAAGCAGCCCAAATGCTTTACGGCGTTACTATGGAAGAAAGCGGTGTGTCAAAGGTTTTATCGCTTAATTTAAAAGAGCAGGATGCTAAAACAAAACAACTTGTTGAGGCTTCCTCTGCCGCTAAATAAAGGTTTTGTATGAAATATGCCGTTTTTTCAGATATTCATTCAAACTATGAGGCCCTGCAGGTTTGTTTAAAGAAAATGCAGGACCTAAAGGTAGACGGCTATGCCTTTTGCGGGGATTTAATCGGTTATGGTCCTAATCCCGAAGAATGTACACGCGCTTTAATGTATTTAAAAAACTTTGTTGGGGTAATGGGCAATCACGATATTTGTTTGTTCGAAAAAGAATTTTCCCGCTGGTTTAGCGAATATGCCAATTTGGCCATGGTTTTCACTTTAAAAAATCTATCTTCAAAAAGTAAAAAATTTATTTCTCAATTTTTAACTGTTTATAACGGCGAGCATTTTTCTATGGTGCACGGTTCTTTTACGGACCCGTATAGAGATTATCTTTTAACGCCGGAACAATTCATTTTAAATTTGCCTAAATGGCAGGGAAATGTTTGTTTCGTCGGTCATAGCCATGTTCCTTTTATTATGAGTTATCGCGAAGGGCATATCCCACAAGTTGACGTCTTTTACGGCCGAGATGTTACCATCAAACTTATGCCGGGTGTAAGATATATGATAAATCCGGGTTCTGTCGGGCAGCCGCGCGATGCCAACAATATGGCATCTTTCGGCATTTTTGACACGACAAAAAATACTTTCCGTTTACTTCGCTTACCTTATGATATAAAGGCAGTTCAAACTAAAATTGAGGCCCAAAAATTGCCGCAGATTTTATCTGACCGCCTGCCCAAAGGCGTATAGTTTTTTATTTTTGGAAAAAGCAAATTACTTTAAACTTTTAGCAAACATATCATACATTATAATAGCACCGGCCGCAGCCGCATTTAAACTGCTGACGCCGCCTTTTTGCGGGATGCTTATTACATCATCACAATGTTCTAAAGTTTTTTGGCGTATACCTGTTCCTTCTGAACCGACAATTAAAACAGCAGGATAAGCATAATCAAAATTAACAATACTTTTGCCGTCCATATCTGCGCCGTAAACCCAAAACCCCTCTTCTTTTAAGTCAATTAAAGCGGTATTTAAGTTTGATACTTCAACAATTCTTAATTTTTCAACAGCACCGCAAGCAACTTTGTGAACGGTTGCATTTATACCGACAGTTCTGTGTTTTGGTAAAAGAACTGTTGTGAAACCAAGACAGGCCGCACTTCTTAAAAGAGAACCTAAATTTTGCGGATCGGTTATTTCATCAACGGCAAGCCAAAGTTCTTTTTTGTTTTCCTGCGCTTCGTAAATGGCATTGGAAAGGCGCATAGTTTTTATGGGTTCTGCTTTTGCAATAACTCCTTGGTGATTACCGCCTGAAGCGAGATTGTCCATTAATCTTAATTCTAAAGATTTTATTTTTACATTGTTTGTTTTAGCAAGACGGATAACTTCTTCTACTTGTTTTGAAGCGGTTTTATTAGCGACAATATATAAGACACTTACTTGACGTTTTTTTGTTTTAAGGGCCTCTCTTACGGGATGTAAACCGAAAATAAGTTCTTCTTTACTGATTCTTTCCATAAATTTTTCCTCTTTAAAATTAACCTAAAGTGGCTGAACCGAAACTCGTGCCGACTTCTAAAGCGGCCTTAACTTCTTGGCCTTTAGGGTCTACTCTTTTAAGTTTGGCAACGGCTTCTTTTATAGGTACGCTTATAATATCTGTTCCTCTTAAAGCAACCATATTGCCGAAATCTTCTTTTAAAATTAACTCAACGGCTTTTGCACCAAAGCGTGTTGCAAGCCAGCGATCAAAAGCGGTTGGTGTCCCGCCTCTTTGTAAATGTCCCAAAACAACAACGCGGCATTCTACATTTAGCATTTTTTCAATTTGATTGGCTATTATTCCGCTGATACCGCCAAGTCTGATAGGATCGGTAGAACCTTCTACTTTCTTTTGAACGGCCATTTTGCCTGTTTCATCAACAGCACCTTCTGCCGCGACAATAATACTGAAAGTTTTACCTCTTCTTTGTCTTTGTTCTATGGCACTGGCGATAGTGTTAATGTTGTAAGGTATTTCCGGTATTAAGCAAATATCGCCGCCGCCTGCAATACAAGAGCGAAGGGCAATCCAACCGGCATAACGCCCCATAGTTTCCACAATCATAACTCTGTGATGAGATTCTGCGGTAGTGTGTATTCTATCAACTGCTTCACTTGCAACGGCAAGTGCGGAGTCAAAACCAAAAGTAAAATCGGTTGCGCTCAAATCATTGTCAATAGTCTTTGGCACGCCGATAATTCTTACCCCTTTGTCAATAAATTTACTTGCCATTGATAAAGTGCCGTCTCCGCCAATAGCAATTAAAGCATCAATTTTATTTGTTTTAAGTGTGTGTAAAACCATATCAGATAAATCTTTTGGTTCTTGCGGACTGGCTAAAGGAGCAAGAGTATAATTGAAAGGGTTTGCCAGATTGCTTGTTCCCAAAATAGTGCCGCCTCTTGTTAAAATACCTGAGACGGTTTTATCATCCAAAATCAGAAATTGATTTTTTACAAGGCCGTCAAAACCGTTTTGAAAACCAAAAACTTCAATATTATTTTTTAAAGCATATTTTGTTGCCGCGCGGACAACGGCGTTTAATCCTGGACAATCACCTCCGGCAGTTAAAATACCGATTCTATTGATGCTCATTTATTTATTCTCCCTTAGTTTTTTAATATAGTCTGCTATTTCTTCTACAAGCCAAATAGGTGTCGAAGCACCTGCCGTGATAAATATTTTTTTGCTATTGGTAATAATTTTGGGGTCAATTTCGGCAGAAGTTTCCACGTGTATAACATTTTTACATAAATCCGAACAAAGTTTTGCAAGACGCGCCGTGTTTGCACTGTGATGTCCGCCGACAACTACAACCAAATCGGCATCTTTTGCGCATTTAGTTGTTTCGGTTTGTCTTTGTTTTGTAGGGTGGCAGATAGTATTTGAAATATTACAAATTTTTGCTTTTTGTTTTATTATATCGGCAATTTTAAGGAAAGTTTCTTCCTTTTGTGTTGTTTGGGATACGACATTAACTTTTTCAAAAGGAGGTAAATTTTGGGCTTCTTCTATACTACCTACCACAATACCTTTATTTTGGGTATACCCCATAAGGCCGATAACTTCGGCGTGTTTGCTGTCGCCTACGATAATAGTATCATAATCTTTTTTTGCATATTCTTCGATAACATTATGAACTTTCTTAACAAGCGGACAGGTAGCGTCAATAACTTTCATACCAAGATCCATAATTTCTTTTTGAAAAGCCGGCGTAATACCGTGTGCACGGATAACCAAAACCCCGTTTTTATCGGTTGCTTCTTTTAGATTTTCTATGGCCTTAATACCTTTTGCTTCAAGACTATCTGTAACCTGTTTATTATGAATTAAAGGACCGACGGTATAAATAGGGCTGTGTCCTTGTTTTTCAAGTTCCAAAACGCACTCAATAGCCCTTTTTACACCTGGGCAAAATCCCGCTGATTTAGCAATAAGAATATTATTATCTTTACTCATAATTATATTTTAGCAATTAAAAAGGCATTTTACCTTTGGCTTGCAGGTTGTTTAAAATAAGGTCTGCCGTTGCCTTTTCAAATTCTTCACCTGCAGAGCCTGCCATTATAAAGGAGGTAAGGTTTTTTAAATCTTTATCTACAAAAGGACTACCGTAAGAAATAAGGGCTGTTTCCTTATTTTCGTTAATAATTTTTTGTAATAATTTGGTTTGTTCTTGGTTAAAATTTATTTGACCGCTAAATGCGGCATAATTTGAGTAAGTCGCTATGATAACTTTTTCTTTATTTACTTTAGGAGTATAAGGTTCTACCTTTATTCCTTGTTTCTTAAGTTCGTTTATAAAAGTTTTTGCGCGATATTCCTTGCCAGGATAAGTTTCTGCTTCAAGGTAAAAAACTTTGTCACCTTTTTTTAGATTAAAAGAACCTTTTTGAACCAAACAATTTTCTGCAATATCTTTATTTAATTTTTTACAAGGTTCTTCTGTTCTGCAAGGTATTGGCTGCATAAGGGAAAGTTTGGAAATAAGTTTTTCTTGTTGGCTTATGGCTTCTTGTGCGCGAATAGGATTTCCTTTAACAACTTCTTTTAATTGTTCTAATAAAGTTAAAGGTTCACTTGGGCAAAGCAAGATATCTGCTCCGGCTGTAAAAGCGTCAATAGGGTCAAGAGGACCTATTGCTTTCATAACCAAAGCATCGGTTATTATAAGTCCTTTGTAGCGCATTTCTTTTCTTAAATAGTTTTGTATTACTTTTTTAGAAAAAGAAGCCGGCAATTTATCGTCTAAATGCGGAATATTCAAGTGGCCTACCATAATAGAATCTGCTTTAGTTATAAGCAATCTGTAAGGTAAAAGGTCCTCTTCTTCAAGTAAATTAAAATCTTTTTCTAAAACGGGCATGGCAAGATGGGAATCAATAGTAGTTGAACCGTGTCCCGGAAAATGCTTTAAAGTATTTAAGCAGCCGCCGTCTTCAAGACCTATCATAAAGGATTTGGCAAGACTTGCGACCTTTTTGGGGTTTGCTCCAAAAGATCTGGTATTAACAATAGGGTTATTTGGTTCTTGCGCTAAATCCACAACGGGAGCAAAAACCCAATCCACTCCTAAAGCGCGCGCCTGAATAGCCGTTAAATAACCTTTTTTATAGGATAAATCTTCCCTGTCAGAAGCACCCACAGAGATATTTGAGGCAAGTAAAGGTGCATCTTTATGCCAGCGCCCAAGCCCATATTCATAATCACAACAAATTAATAATCTATGGGGGGAATTTGCCCTTAATTCTTCAATTAAGTCTTTAACCTCTTGCGTAGAACCGTTGTAAAGGCAAAAACCGCCTACACCTAAGCGGGCAAGTTTGAGGGCTTCTTCTTTGTCACTTTTGCCGAACCAAAAACCCGGAAATATAAGACGGTTTATATTCATGGTAAAATTATTTCTCCCAAAATAGTTTGCTTGCCGTTTGCAAGTTTAAGGGGATTTTTATTTATAGTTTGCCAAGCAAAATAAGCCATAGCCAAAGCCTCTTTTGCCATAGGCTCTATACCGAGTTGTATTGTGTTTATGATATCAAGTTGTGTTAAGTTTTGCAAATTTTCAATTAAAGTTTTATTGAAAATTCCGCCGCCCGATACGGCAAGAGTGTCAACTTTATATTTTGAAAGCACAAATTTTTTGAGAGTTTGGCTGATAAGTAAAGCCGTAAAATAATTTAAAGTGGAAATATCTTTTTCCTTGAGATTTGGAAAATACTTATTTAAAAAGTCTATACTGAAAGTATTTCTATCTAAAGAATTTTCTTTATTTTTCGGCAGAAAAATTTTTGTAAGTTTTTTGGCGTATTCGATATCCGGTTGGTATTTTGCGGCAAGAGCGCCTTCTTTATCAAAAGTTTTTTTACCTTTAGTTAAAATTTCTGTGGCCGTGTCGCTTAGAGCATTGGCAGGGCCTATATCAAAACCGAAAGTTTTTATGTTTTTACCGACTAAAGTAAAATTGGCAATACCGCCCAGATTAAGTAAAATCAAAGGTTTTGAGTTTTTGAAAAACTGTTCGTCAAAAATGGGCATTAAAGGTGCTCCGCTTGCGCCAAGTGCGATATCTGCCGCTCTAAAATTATTAACTACGGGTATATTTAAACCTTTAGCAAGAAAAACACCTTGTCCTATTTGCATAGTGGCTTTATCTTTAGGATTATGGCAAATTGTTTGCCCGTGACACCCGATAACTTTTATGTCTTTTAAGTTAAACTCTTTTATAAATCTTTTTGTTAAATTTAAATAAAGTCTGCCTAAATCATAATCAAGTTTGGCAAGTTTCGGCGCGGTATAATCGACAGCATTTAAAATTTCCGTTTGTAATTTTTTGCTATAAGGATAAGTTCTATGGCAAAGGCAAGAGTTATTTTTTAAATTAAAGGCGGCAACAGTTAAACCGTCGGCTGAAGTTCCGCTCATTAAACCAAGTGCAAGAGTTTCTTTATTTTTCATTTAAAGCCACCTCTAAATTGCCTTTATATTTTTTAAGCAAAGTTTTGTAATTCTTTTTACTTTTACCCAGCAAAACCGCTTCTTTTACTTTATATTTTGTTTGCTTTGCCAAAACTTCCGCTTTTTCTTGAGAAATATTTAAAATCAAAGAAATCAGTCGTACGGCGCGGGCTTTTAGTTTTGTATTTGTTGCTTTAACATCAACCATATAATTCTTGTAAACTTTATTACACTTTGTCATAGCAAGAGTGGTAATCATATTTAAAGCAAACTTTGCCGCGCTGGCTGCTTTTAGACGGGTAGACCCACTTATAAATTCCGCTCCGCTATCAAGGAAAATAAAAATATCAGCATATTCTTTAGCAGCGGTTTTGTTTGAAGTTATTAAAATTGTAGAAACTTTTTTTTGCTTTGCCGCTTTTAAAGCACCTTGGATATAAGGAGTGTTTCCGCTGGCGGCAATTGTAATTAGCGTGCCTACATTTTTTGAGTTTTTTAGAAAATCTTTAGCCCCCTTATCAGCGGAATCTTCAGCACCTTCAACGGCTTTAAAAACGGCGCCGTTTCCGCCGGCGATAATGGCTTTAAATTCTTGCGGTAAAGTGCTAAAAGTCGGGGGGAGTTCCGCGGCTTCTAAAATACCAAGACGTCCGCTTGTACCTGCTCCCATAAAAAGAGTTGTTTTGTACTCTTGATAAGTTTTTGCTACCAGAACAATGGCCTGTTTTAAAGATTTTTTTGCTTTTTTAAGACATAAAACAGAACGCAAATTTTCTTCATTCATTAAATCAATTTGCTTATCTAAAGTAAGCGTCGAAAGACTAGCGGTATTCTTATTTATTTTTTCTGTTTCGCTTAATTTTTGCATTTTTATAAAACGCTTGGCGCGTCAAGAATAATAGTTTCTTGGTCTTCTTCTTCCAAAGTCGGATTATCCGGTAAAACTTCCGGCAAAACAGGTGTTTTCAACCACTCAATAACATTACTGGTTAAATAGCGGTCTAACATTTTTACTCCGGCTAAATCATAAGCGGTTAAAAATAAGACTTTGCCTGCTCCGGAAGATAAAAAGGCGGCATTTCTAAGTAAATTTGCTTCCATCATGGGTTTTCGGTCAATAGAACCTACGGCAATCATAACGGGGTTTTTATACATTTTTATTCCGCCCATAGAAAGAACATCTTTTGTCTTTAGTCCCGGTGTTAAAAGTCCAAGTCCTGCTATTTGCGGCGCCAATCCGGCGGTTTTTGCGGCTACATTTGCACCGAGTCCTGCGCCGATAATGAAAATATTTTCGGTATCATATCCCTTTTTATTTAAAAAGGAAATTGCGCCTTCCACATCACGCACCATCTGATTAAATTCATTATCTGTACCGGTTTTTTTAAAACTGGCATAACTGCCTTTATTTATGCTTTGTCCGTGTCCTCTTAAGTCAAAGGCGAGATAGCCGAATTGCTCGTTTTCAAGTCTTTTAACAAAGTTATTATAGTCTTCCCTTGTTCTTGCGAGTTCGTGTATAAGTATAACTATTTTGCCGTTTTTAGCGGGTAAAAAAGTGCCTTTAATAGTCCAGTTATCTTCCGTCTGCCAAGAAACTTCTTCTTGAGCAAAAGCGAAGGGAGATACTAATATCAAAACCAAGAAAAGACAAAATTTTTTCATTACAAGACTTCCTCAGGTTTAAACCAAATATTAATTTCTCTCTTGGCTTCTTCGGGCGAACCGGAAGCGTGAACGCAGTTTTGCATAACGCCGTCTTTAAAACAGCCAAAAGCACCTCTGATGGTATAGGGTTCTGCTTTTGCGGGGTCGGTTGCGCCAAGTGCGGCGCGGACTTTTTCAACGGCATTTTCGCCTTCATAAACAAAAGCGTAAATTCTGTGGTCTTTTATACCGTTAAAATCTCCGCGCATAAAACTAATTACGCTAGGCAAAAACGGTTTCCCCGCTAAATTAGCATAATGTTCTTTTGCAAGTTCTTCCGTTACTACTGCGACCTTGGCGGCTTTCATATCAAGCCCAAGGTGTTCAATTCTATCTAAGATGATGCCGGTAAGTTTCTTACTGATAGCATCGGGTTTTATTAAAATTAAAGTTTTTTCCATACATCCATTATATAATAAAAGAACCATAAAATGTTATCGGCGTGTGTCGTATTTTGCTATAATATTTTTGTAGAGAGGTGTTTTTATGTCAGATAAAAAAATAAAATTCGGTGTTATAGGTGCGGGTAAAATCGGCACTTTTCATACGCGCACTTTATCTAAGATGGAAGAAGTGGAACTTATCGGCGTATGTGATACAAATTTAGAAAGAGCAAAGGTCCTTGCCCAAGAATATAATTGCACCCCTTTTACTGATTATAAAGAACTTTTAAAACAGGTTGAAGCGGTTATTGTCGCCGCGCCGACGCCGTTACACCACGAAATAGGTATGTATTGTCTTAATCAAAAAATTCATACCCTTTTAGAAAAACCTATTGCTTCTACTATGCAGCAGGCCCGCGAACTTGTTAAAGCCGCTCAAGAAAATAAAGTCCTTTTACAAATAGGGCATATTGAAAGATTTAATCCTGCTGTCGTGGAAGCGTTTAAGTATATAAAAGATCCCAAATTTATTGTTATCAAGCGTATGGGCCCTTATGACCCTCGCGTATCAAGTGTAAGCGTGGTTTTAGATTTAATGATTCACGATATTGACCTTCTTCTAACTATGCTTAAAAGCGATGTCGTCAGTATCGATGCTCTTGGTTTAAGTGCTTTTTCCGAGTATGAAGATATGGCAAATGTCCGCTTAAAATTTGCCAATGGTTGTACTGCGGATGTTACGGCCAGCCGCGCAAGTTTTGAAAAAGCCCGTTTTATGAATCTCTATCAGGAAGATGCTTATATTTCCGTAGACTTTATGAACGCAAGAGTTAAAATTTACCGCAAAAAAGTGCCTCTTGTAAAAAGTCTTGAAGATGTTGATGTAATTTTCCCCCAGGTGGAAAAGCAATTACCTATGACTTCGGAAATCTTACATTTTATTGATTGTATTAAAAATCATAAAACCCCTGCTACAAGCGGTGAAAAAGGTGCAAAGGCCTTACAGGTGGCTTTAGATATTATTGATAAAATACATTGTTACGACGTTAAATAAACAGAGGTAAAACTTAATTTTATAAAGGAGGCGATAATATGGAGCAAATAACAGATTTAAAAAGAATTTTCTTTTCTGCCGGTGATGTCTCCGGTGATGTCCATGCTGCTAATTTAATGAAAGAATTTAAAAAACTTGCTCCGCAAATTCGCCTTGACTGTATCGGCGGACAGAGAATGAAAGCCCTAAGTGATAATTTTTTGTGCGATATGGTAGCAAAGGGCGCAACAGGTTTTGTCGAACCATTTAAAAAAATATTTATGTGGCTTGATTTGCTTAATTTAATCGGAGATTATTTTGATAAAGAAAAACCTTCTTGCGTTATTTTGACAGATTTTTTTGGCTTTAACAGTCATATTATGAAAGCCGCCTACAAACGCAAAATACCTGTATACTATTATGTTTGTCCGCAAGTTTGGGCAAGCAGACGCTACCGTGCTAAAAAAATTGTTAAAATGGCAAAGAAAATGTTTGTCATTTACCCTTTTGAAAAGAAGGTGTATACTTCACTTGGCGGGGATGCTATGTTCTTAGGTAATCCTTTGCTTGATAATATACCCGAACCACAAGACAAAGTTTTTAAAGAAGATAAATCAGCCGAGTTTAAAATCGGTATGATGCCGGGTAGCCGTCCTGCGGAAATAGAAAAACATACAAAAATGTTTTGGCAGGCTTTTTTGGAAATTAAAAAGATTTTTCCTAAGGCAAAAGCATATTTATTTGCCGTGCCGGAAGTAAGTAATGAAACTTTACTGAACCATATCGGTGGGAAAAACGAAGATTTTATTATAGTTCGCGAGCAAGATTATAAAGTAAGAAGAACTATGGATTTTGTTATTACTTGCTCCGGCACTGCTACTTTGGAAAATGCTTTACTAGGGTTACCTATGGTAGTGGTTTATAAACTTTCCTGGATAACTTACTGGATTGCAAGAATGATAATCCAAGTCCCGTATATTTCTTTAGTTAATCTTTTACGCAGGCAAAGTGTGGTTAAAGAACTTATTCAACAGGACGCCACCGCAGAGCAAATTGCCAAAGAAACTTGCTCTGTTTTAGGCAGTTCTAAGAGATTTAATGCTATGCGTAAAAATATGCTTACCATTAGAGAAATGCTAGGTTTACCCGGTGTTGCTAAAAGAACAGCCGAAGTTATTTTAGGAGATATTTTACATTCTAAATAAACATTATGGAAGACTATTTAAAGAGAATAATTGAAGGTTTTAAAAAATATAATCCCAGTCAAGATACCGCAATGATTGAGAAGGCCTATAACTTTGCGCAAACAGCGCATAAAGGGCAAAAAAGACTTACGGGCGAAGAATTTTTTATGCATTGTTGTGAAGTCGCTCTTATTTTGCTTGAACATAAACTTGATATGGAAACTATTTGTGCGGCTTTACTTCACGATACGGTAGAAGACACATCTACCACAGTTGAGGATATCGAAAAAAACTTTAATAAAGAAATTGCCTTGATGGTGGAAGGGCTTACTAAAATTGATAAACTCGAAAACACTTCTAATGATGAGCAGACAATGGAAAATTGGCGCAAAATGCTAATTGCCGTTTCCCACGATATGCGTATCATTTTGATTAAACTTGCCGATAGAACACACAATATGAAAACTCTTGACGCTCTTGCTCCCCAAAGACGCATAGAAAAAGCGCAGGAAACCATAAATCTTTATGCTCCGCTTGCCCAGCGTCTTGGTATGTTCAGTCTTAAAAACGAACTTGAAGATTTATCTTTTAAATACTTACATCCGGAAGAATATAACAATTTAGTTCAAGGGGTTGCTAAAAGGTCAGAAAGTTTAGATAAAATACTGCTTTCTTTTAAAAATAGTTTAGATGCCATTTTGGTTAAAGAACAAATCCCGCATCGCTTACTTTCAAGAGTAAAAAACTATTATTCTATTTACAGGAAAATGGTAAAACAAAATATTTCTTTTGAGCAAATACAAGATTTGCTCGGGGTGCGTATTATAACTGAAAGCAAACTGGATTGTTATCGTGCTTTGGGTGCTTTACATGCTAATTTTAAACCGGTCAGCGGTACTTTTACCGATTATATTGCTATGCCAAAAATGAATATGTATCAAAGTATACATACAACGGTTTTTTATGAAGGGCAATTAATTGAAGTCCAAATTAGAACCGAAGAAATGCACCGCACTTGCGAATACGGCATCGCGGCGCATTGGCGTTATAAACTCGGCACGAAAGAAGATCCTCATTTTGACGAAAAATTGAATTGGATACGCCAATGGATAGAGTGGCAGCGCGATTTAACCGCCCCAAGAGAATTTATTGAAAGTTTCCAAACCGATATCAATTTAAGCCAAATCTTTGTATTTACGCCTAAAGGCGAAGTTAAAGTTTTGCCCGAACACGCAACCCCGCTTGATTTTGCTTACAGTATCCACACCGAAATCGGCGACCATTATGCCGGTGCATTAGTCAATGGTAAAATGGTGAAAATGAATAGTGAGTTAAAAAGCGGCGATATTTGCACCGTTCAAACCCGCAAAAATATCTTACCTTCCAAACAGTGGCTTGAAGCGGCAAGAACCGCAAGAGCGCGTTCAAAAATAAAGGTTTCTTTAAGAGCGCGCGGAATAGATTTATGATTTGTTATAACTGCAAAAAGGAAATAGAAGATACCGATAATTATTGCCGCTTTTGCGGCGCCGGTCAAGGTAGCCATATCGCTTGGTATTACAAAATATGGGGTGTATGGATTTTACTTTTTTTGATAGGTCCTTTTTGCTTGTGGTTTTTGTATAAATCGCCCTACAAAAATAAACCGGTAAAAATTATAAATGCCGTTTTGATTACGGCCCTTTCGGTTTGGTTTTGTTATAAACTTTATGTTGCTATAAAAACTTTTAATGAATTACTTAATTCTCTGATTTCCGGCACTTTTTTTTAAAGGTAATTTTTTAAGGCCTTATCAATTTTTTGGGCTATAATTTTATAACCTTCTTCGTTTGGATGGACACTATCTGATTTTAAATTCCTATTGTTAAAAATATCATCCATAATACCGTCAATATAAATGGCGCGTTTTTCTTTTGCGATTTGTTTTATCATTTTTTTATAAGATTCCATCAAAGAATTTCCGCCGGTATCAATTAACACGGCAACAGCACCTATGTTTTGCACATAGTCAACAATATCTTCAAGGGCGGCTTTGGTTTGTTCGCGTGGTATTTTTTTGAAAAAATCATTTGCGCTAAACTCAATTAAAACAAAAGATGGATGATATTTTGCTATTTCATCTTTTCTTGCCGCACCTTGAAGGGAAGTGTCGCCGGAAATACCTAGATTTATAACTTCTCTATGCCACATATCTTCAAGCAAAGCAGGGTAAGCATCTTTTGCCTCAACACCGTTTCCGTAAGTCAAACTATCGCCGAAAGCGACGATAGGCCCTTCTTTAGCGGGATAATTTACAATTTCCTGTTTTGAGCAACCGAAAAGAAAAAATAAAAATAAAACTATAAAAATTTTCTTCATAAATTTATATACTATTACTATGCTGATAAATGATAATTACCTTAATTTAGAACAAAGTTATCTCTTTCCTATGATAGCAAAAAGGGTAGCCGAGTTCAAAAAAAATAACCCTGAAAAAGAGGTTATTTCCCTTGGCATTGGCGATGTTACTTTACCTCTGCCGCAAGTTTGCATAGAAGCCCTTATAAAAGCAAGTAAGGAAATGGGACAAAAAGAAACCTTTCACGGTTACGGACCTGAGCAGGGTTATGACTTTTTGTTAAACGCTATAATTGAGGGCGATTATAAACCTTTAGGCATAAATTTATCTAAAGAAGAAGTCTTTGTTTCCGACGGTGCCAAATGTGATGTCGGCAATATTCAGGAAATTTTATCAGTTGATAACAGCGTCCTTATTTGCGATCCTGTTTATCCCGTTTACCTTGATACAAATATTATGGCAGGCCGCAAAATAACAAAACTTATCTGTACGGCACAAAATAATTTTGTCCCCCAAGTTCCGTCATATAAAGCCGATATCGTTTATCTTTGTTCACCCAATAATCCTACGGGCAGCGTTTTAACCCATCAGCAGTTAAAAGAGTGGGTTGCCTATGCAAAAAAGAATAATTCTTTAATAATTTTTGACAGTGCCTATAAGGAATATATACAAGACCCGACTTTGCCACGTTCTATCTACGAAATTGAAGGCGCAAAAGAAGTAGCTATTGAAATACGTTCTTTTTCCAAGACGGCAGGATTTACCGGCCTTAGATGCGCTTATATGGTTGTGCCTTTGGAATTAAAAGGGCAAAGTCCAAAAGGGCCTATTTCTTTGAATTCTTTATGGCGTAGACGTCACACTACAAAATTTAACGGTGTTTCCTATGTGGTTCAAAGAGCCGCAGAGGCAATTTACACGCCCGAAGGACAAAAAGAAATAAGGGAAATGATTTCTTACTATATGACAAATGCCAAAATTATTAAAGAGGCCTTAAGCAAAAAATTTAAAGTTTTCGGCGGAGAAAATGCTCCTTATATTTGGCTTGAAGTCGCTTGTGATTCTTGGCAGTTTTTTGACGAACTTTTAAATAAATGCGCCGTTGTCGGCACACCCGGCAGCGGTTTTGGCGAGGGCGGAAAAGGTTATTTTAGATTAACTGCTTTTGGCTCGCGCGAAAATACTTTAAAGGCTTTGGAGCGTATTAAAACATTATGAAAGCAATACCTTTTATAAAAATGGATGGACTCGGTAATGATTTTGTGATTATTGATTGCCGCAAAACACAGGAAGTTGTTAGTTTAACCGCTAGAGAAATAGAAAACATAGCAAATCGCAGAACGGGTATCGGTTTTGACCAACTTTTTATTTTAACTGACTCCGATAAGGCAGATGTTAAAATGACTATTTATAACGGTGACGGTTCTTTGGCGGCTGCTTGCGGCAACGGTTCGCGCTGTATAGCAAGTTTAATTTTTGAGGAAAAACCTTCCAAAAAGGAAGTTCTTATTGAAGCCCCTAAAAACAGAATTTTAAAGGCCTATAATAACGGACAGATAAGTGTTAATATGGGGGCGCCTGATTTTTCTTGGCAAGGTATAGGTCTTGCCGAAGAAAAAGATACTTCTAATTTAACGGGACTTTTGCCTAATATGAGCGCTTGTGGGGTTTCTATGGGTAATCCTCATGCAGTATTTTTTGTCGAAGATGTTAGCAAAATTGACCTTGCTAAAGTCGGCCCTTTAGTGGAACATAATCCGCTATTTGTTAACCGCACAAATGTAGAATTTGCACAAGTGCTAAGTCCTTCAAAAATACTTATGCGTATTTGGGAACGCGGTGCGGGTATTACTCAGGCCTGCGGTAGCGGAGCCAGTGCAACACTTGCGGCTGCTTATAAAAAAGGTCTCTCTTCAAATAAAGCCGAAATTGTTATGCCGGGCGGTTCTTTAACTATTGAAAATAAGAACGGCGAAATTTTAATGGCAGGGCCTGTTCATAAGGCCTTTATCGGTCAATTTTATATATAAAAGACATAAGGCTGTCTTTTTGTTTTGTTCTTCTAAAGGAAAAGAAATCTTGCTCGTTACAACAAGTGCAGGTGCAGTGGCAACCGCGTTTAATTTTAAGCGGGTCCACGCCTTCTGCCATCAATTGTAAAACAATTTCTTTAGTTAAATCTACAAAAATTTTACCGTCTTTTTTTATTAGACATTGCTGGGAAAATTGACTTGCTACATCTTCTTTAACTTCAAAGCAACATTTTTCAATATGCGGCCCGATATAGGCAAATAGTTTTGCCTCTTTATTTTTTTCTTTCATTAAGTGGGCGAGTTTTTGAGGTAATTTTTTTACAATTCCGCGCCAGCCGCAGTGGGCAAGGCCGACATATTTGCCTTCTTCGTCCCACAAAAACAAAGGTACGCAATCAGCGGTCAAAATCATTGCACCTATATTATTCAAACCGATAAGCCAAGCATCCGCGATATGTTCTTTTTGTTCTTTATATGCGGCAAGTTCTTCTTCGGTAGTGATAGAAATAATTGTATCTGTATGTTCTTGTTTTAAGCCAAGTATTTTATCAGCGGGCAAGTGTAATTCCTTAAAAATTTTTTTTGTCGTTTCCGCGTCGCGCGCATTACCGAAATCTTTTGATAAAGTTCCGCCGATAAAACCGGCTGCTAACATTCTTTCGTCGTCATAAATTCTTTTCATATATAAAATCTTATTTCCTTTGCTTTTAAATTAAAACCTAAAATTGTTTTGGCAAGAGCGGAAAAGTTTTTTGGGCTGTCGCTTACAAAAAGTTCAATTTTTCCTTTACCTGTTTTATTTAAGAGATTTTCTTTTTCAAGTAAAAGTTTTGCTTCTTTTGTTATTTCTTTTGCGGAATCTACCAAAATAACTTTAGGTAAAAATTTGGCGATATTTTCTTTAATAACAGGGTAATGTGTGCAACCCAAAATTAAAGTGGAAGGCCCGGCTTTTTTAATTTCTTTTAAGTATTTTTCTATGGCAAGTTTTGTTATTTTGTCGTATGCGAGCCCTTCTTCTATTAAAGGTACAAAAAGCGGGCAGGCAATTTGTTTAACTTTTACTTGTTTATTTAATTTTTTAATTTCTTTGGCATAGGCTCCGCTTTTAACTGTTGCGCGCGTTCCTATAACAAAAATGTGTTTATTTTTTGCTTGAGTAGCGGCTTTTGCACCGGGGGTAATCACACCTAAAATCGGTATGGAAATATGTTTTTTTAAAGTATCTAAAGCAAGCGCAGAAGCCGTATTACAGGCAACTAAAATAAGTTTAACTTTTTTTGATTCTAAAAATTTTGCTATATCAAGCGAAAATTGGCTTACCGTTTCTTTTGATTTAGAGCCATAAGGAACATGAGCACTATCACCGAAATAAATTATATTTTCATGTGGCATAGCCTTGCGGAGTTCTTTTAAAATCGTAAGTCCGCCAAGTCCGGAATCAAAAATACCGATAGAATTTTGTGCTTTTCTCATATATAAATTATACATAAAATAAAGTATAATATTTTTATTAGTAAACTTAATAAAAGGAGAATTAAATGAAAAAACTTGCTTTAGCAGTGCTTGCAGTATTTGTCGCCTCTGCCGCTTTTGCCGGTAATTGGGGGTTAGGTCTTAAACTCGGTGCAGGTCAAAACGACCCCAAAACTTTAAAAGATGTTCTTGATGGTTTTGGCGGTGAGTTAGATAAAAACTATGGTTTCTTTACCATTGAAGGTCAATATGAATGGCCTATGACCGAAACAGGTAAACTTGGTTTTAGATTCGGTATTGAAGGTTACGGCGATAATGAATATAAACAGAGTGGTGATAAGATAACCGAATCGACCTTTGCTATTCCTTTAACTGTTTATTACAGATGGGATAAAGGCGTAAAGGCCTTCAGTTGGTATGCCGGCGGCGGTATAACCTATATTGATACTGAAGTCGAAATAACCGGTGCAGATGACATAGAAAAAGATAAAGTATTCCCGCATGTTGTTGCCGGTGGTGAATATAGATTTAGCGAACTTTTTGCTTTAGGTTTAGAAGGCAGATATAATATCAGCGCTAAAATTAAAAAAGACGGTTATGAAACCGATCGTAGCGGCTTTGGTGCTGCTTTAGTCGGCAGATTTTATTTCTAAACTAATTTGAAATAAAACAAATAAAATCCCCCGTGTAAAAGCGGGGGATTTTTTGTCAAAACACTCTAGTCAGCAAAAAACAAAAATGGTAAAATAGAAATATAGAATCTTTTAGATTCCGGGATGGTGTAATGGTAGCACAAGCGCCTCTGGAGCGTTTAGCCTAGGTTCGAGTCCTAGTCCCGGAGTTTTCACTCGGCGTTTAAATCTTCCTCTAAAATGCTTAAAATTTTAAATTTTCCGTCTGAAAAATTAGCAACGATAATAGCGAAAATAACGATAATTAAGCAAATCAATGTCAGCATTTTGTCAGCATAACTTAAAAATAAAAAGAGCCGTGTTTGCAAAAATATAAAAGATGTTCTTTTTAATTTTTCACGGCTCTATTTTTGCGAAGAACGCAAAAAACTATTTGCAAAGCGTATCGTCAAAACAAATGCAGTAAAACGCAAGCATAGCCCTTTTGTTTTGGTCGCTAGCACCTTTATCGACATAATCAAAATCTACGCTACAAACGCTATTTACGCTCGCTTGCGGCAATGTTTGACAACCTATCAGCCACACTATCGTTAGAAAGGCGGTTAACATTATCAATAATCTTATTAACCCTTTGCTTCTGCTTTGCCTCATTTAAAATACGCTCCTTTTCAAATTTTAACTCGGCGGACTTTGCGCCTAATTTGCGGGCGTAAACCAAAGCCGCCAAGCCAAAACCTAAAACCAAAATAACAAGTAAAATTTCACTCATTATTTGCCTTTGCAAGAAGTGCCGTCTTCATTTAACAAAGAAAGATAAACTAAAACTTTTTTAAGTTTATCAAGGAAAGTATCGTCTTTGGTGTTTTTTGTTAAACGAACCACAACCGTTGCGATTGCAACTGATGCACCGATTATTTGTAAAAACTCGTCCCAGTGGGTTTTTACAAAAGTCCATATTTTAATTATAATTTCCATAATTTACGCTCCTTTATTTATTTTAACTGATGACAATTTGTCATCGTTTCAGTCGGTTACATTTTGTAACCAACTTATTTTCTAGGTTTTCTGCCTCTACCGCAAGCCATAGTTTCACTCCTTTGTTTTAATTTAACTTCTCAAATACTAAATTCTTTGTGGTAATTGTTGCATACAACCTTTCCTTCGGCCTTATATTCGCACCTGTGGAAGCGGTCGCAACTCAAACATAAACTAAATAATCTGCTATCTTCCATAATCTAATCCTTGTTAGAAAACTGCGGACAAAAAGTTTTATCGCCGTAATTTTCGCATATATATTTATGTCGGCATTGTTCGCAAATTGTATCTTCCATTTAAGCACCTACCTTTGAAACATCATACGGCTCATACTTTCCTGCTTCTTTGCTAAAAAGTGTTTGTCTTTTTTCGCCCACACCAAAGTGTATTAAATAGCCAATACCGCGCTTTTCCAAGATTAACTGCCCGAAAGGGTATCCACTCTTTACAATTTCGCTAAAAGCCATTATCGCCGATTTCTTTGTTGGTATAAAGTCTGCCGCTTCCACTACCAAATGCTGACTTGTTTTACTGCCCTTAATTGCGCTATTAAGTTCTTTTGAGCGAATAGCAGAAGTAATAGCCAAAGGACTGCCGATAATAGCCCTAATCGCTTCCAAGTGCCAACAAAGTTTTTCTAGTTTTTCTTTGTTCTTATTTGCAATTTTTACGATACTTGTTTTAAATTCTTCATAATCAGTAGTAGTCATTTCCTGCAAAGTAAAATGTGGTGTTATTTCAGTCATTTTTGTTCCCCTTTAATCTCAAGCAAGGTTTCAAGTTTTACAATTCGGCGGTCAAAATTGTTATGCTTTTCTACTTTCTGCTCAAGGCGGCCTATAGTTGTTTCAAGTCTTTCTAAATCGCCTCTAATGCCGAATATTTGAGCATAAAGAACACCTGCCGCAAAAATCAAAACTACTGCTTTCCACACAATATTAAAATCAATTTTCGTCGGCATTTTCCACCTCGGTAAGTCCCCAAGTTTTAAGGGCTTCTTCTGAACTTTCAAACTCTACAAAGTCTTTGGCTCTCGGACCTTTCGCCCAACTTGCCTCAAGCAAATCATAGCGTGTGCCGTCTTTGATATATTTTCCATCTTCATTTTGTGTTAATAAATAAACCATATTTAACTCCTTTTATGCGCCGTGTCCTGCTGGAACGGGTATTTCAATTATAGGAACAAAGCCGTATGTTGCGTAAAAGCGGTTTTCAGCAAAGTTCCCACTGGAATTGTATTGAAAAGCATACTGCTGATTTCTGATAGTAGTAGAAATGACCCTATCATACGACGAGCCATCCCACATACCCCAAGTTGCCAAAGTTCTCACGCCAGAAGGGTCAACGCTGTCAATAGCAGTCCTATTGTCCCAAATTGCTTTGACTTCAACCAAGTTCGGCACAACGGCGGTATATGTTATTCCATTAAAGGATACACTGATATTGTCTGCCGCTTTAAAAGCAGGATAACTGTTTATTCCTAAATTTTTTACGACGGACATAGAGTAAGTAGCACTCTCGGTAATTTCGTTTAAGTTTTGCCCTATTAAAGAAGTGTTATAATCGTGTGTCGGTAGCAAATCATTAAAAGTTACACCATATTCTGTAAGCCCAAGTTGTGCTGCCCTGTAATTTCCGTCAAGGGCAAAGAAGGCATATCTTTGAGTGGAACTATCGTCGGGGTTTACGCTATCAAAATAACCGACGAAAGTTGCTTTATTGTCCAATCTGTCGCCTACTTGCCAATCGGAAGAAGAACCACCTAAATTAAAAACTTTTAAAGCAAGTTGCTTGTTCCCGTTTTCATCTTCTATCAGACAAGTTGCGTCTTTATCGCCACCTGTTTTTAAAGGCGTTCCTTCTAAAGCAAAAGTCTTTACCGCAAGTTGTTTGCCATTTTCAGTTTCTACTATACAATTATAATCATTTTCCCCATTATCTACTATAATATTCCCGTCTTGTTCTGCAATAGCAACCGCCAGTTCATTATTTTCAGTTAAGCCTTGTGCGCTAATGTCCGTATTGCTTAAATTATCGCCTTCTACTTTAACAATTTTAATCGCCAAATGTTTTTTCCCATTTGTGTCTTGTATTAAACAAGTAGCGTCTGTATCGCTCACTTTTATTAGCGTGCCTTCTTGTTCTTTAGTTGCGATGACTCTTTTGCCCTCTGATAAAATATTTGCGTCTATCTCGCTCATTTTTTATGCTCCTCATATTTTGATTTTTTGCTAAATTTCTGCATTAAAATATACTTCAAATTCCTGTAAGAACTATCGCTTGAAGAAATAAATTTTTGCTCCGGCGTTGGAACAAAATTATCTAAAGCCAAGACTTTAATATCTTTCATAAATTTACTGCCTTTTACATATAAATTACCGTAAAAACTGCGTTTATGAAAACACTTTGTTTGTGCTATTTCGTCGGCGTAAGTTTCAAACATTTGCAAAAGTTTATACTTATTAAAAATAAACGGCGTGTGCAACTCGTAAGATAACGGCTCTTTAATGCCTAAATTCTTTAGCAAAGTTTCCGTTTCTTTCATTCCGTGCAAGTAGCCGCTGCCTAATGGATATTTGGCAGATAAACGCTCGTAAACTTTGGCAATAGTTCCTTTGTGTAAATTAAGTTCTTCTCTAGGGTTTTCAATTTTCTTTAAGATAAAAAAGTCGTCATTCATTACAATAAAATCGTCGCTTAATCTATCGTCGTGGCAAGCCAAGCGCAAAGCATTGGTCGTGTTTTGATATTTATTTAATCCCTGCTCGGCTTTGATATAAAGAATATTTTGCGGGTTTATATACTTTGGCATATCGCCTACAATAAAAACTTTATTATGGGGCAAATTTGCCAAAGAACGCAAAGAATAGACTATTTCGTCATTACCGCTATTCTTATATAAATAAACTATATCCATATTTTCTGACATAACTTTTTCCCTTAAAGCTTCCGTTTTTAAATCTCCATATTTGCAACCGTGTCTACCTTGACTTGCATATTTGCAAATATAACTAAAAAAGCAATAATCGCAAATCGTATTATCCTCTTAATGCTTCGGCCAAATCTTCTATTTCTTGCGCTTTTCCTTTAGCATAATCAGGAGCACTAGAGCCGTCTGCCAAAATCATTTCTCTTTGCCAGCGACACATTTGATACTGCTGTTCTAAAGTATTAACTTCATTAACTAACTCTTGGTGTTGCTTCTTCGCAATATATTCCGGCGTGTCTGCAAATTCAAAGTTCTCAATAGGTCTGTCAGTTTCTTTTATTGCTAAATCTTTATATTGAGGCATAAAAGAAATAGTCTTTTCTAATTTATTTCTATCTTCGTCAAACAAAACTATTTTGTTATCTTGTTCTATATAATAAAACATTAGTTTGCCTCCGATTTTGAGCCTTCTGCATAATAAAATTTAAAAGTTACATTTGATAAAGTTCCGTCATAATAAACCACAAAAGTTTGTCCTTTTAATACAGGAAGAATTACTGAAATAGCATATTTTTCATAACTTCTATTCATTGCTGCTAATCCGTTAGAAGCGACTTGTATAATTCCGTCTGCAATAGAACTTTGTCCTTGTAAATATACATAGCCGTTAGAGGTAGCGGTATAATTTGAACCCGAAGCCCCTAAAGTTAGAGTTTCATAAGTGCTGCTTGGCATAGCCGCCGTTGCGCCTAACTTATTAATTGCAGTAGTTAGTTGCGTTAAATCATTTGCGTCGGCCGTTAAGCCTGCTGCGTTTTGTGTATGCATTAAACTACCAGCTATTTGATTATATTCCAATGCCGCTACTGTTGTCGGAGTTATAGGCTTTGGCATTGCGTCTTGTTTGTTGTAATCTAAATTCATTTTATGCTCCTTTTATTAAAGTTGTATTGGTAAATCATAAACAAATCTCGGGCCATCATAGGCCGGAATATTATTGCTATTGCTAACATCTTTAAGCGTATAAGTCATTTGCCTTTTACTCAAATTGTAATTTATACCTGTAATCTTGCAAGCACGATAATAGGTATTTTGATTTATAAATTTTTCATAATCGCTTGCGGCGTCGGGCGTGTTTAAATTGTAATTGCGTTTTACATTTACAATGTCGCCAAGCTCTAAAGACAAATTGAGCTTTGCCGTGCATTGTATAACATCAGATAAATCGCTATAAACTTCTAATAATTGAGGTCCTATTGCTTGCGCTAACTCGGGGTTGTCATAGTTTACTATATCGGGTTTATCTATCTCTTTGTTTATTACGCCATATTTATCTATCGGCGTCGGCCTTGTGCCTTCATTAGCGTAAAACTCTAAAGGTATTTGCGCAAAAGTTAAAGTTAATTTTGTAAAAAAGTCATTAAAGTTTTGCTTGATATTATCTATCTTTACAATTTCGCTTTCGTCTAACTCAAAAATAGGCGTTGTGCTTTGACTTCTCGGCCTAAAGAAAAATATGCCACTCCTATCCACGCCGAACTCATAGCCGGAAATAAGAGCTAAATCTTGTAATGCTTCTAAAACACTTTTACCGCTTAAATTTACTAGATTTAATGTTAAAGTAGAAATTAAAAAATTAGCCACAAAAGTATAAATTTTATCAGAATTAAGCCAATAACCACCACCCTGTATTAAAAATTGGAAATATTTGCTTTCTACGCCTATATCTGTGCCAAAGCCAGTAGCATTCCAATTAGACATACTATTTAATGTTTCGCCATATCTGTATGATAACCTATAATTGCCCGTTCCTTCTCTAGTCGCATTAAATTTTTGTAAAATTGCGCTTGCGCCGAAATATTGCAAATTTGTAATAATACAATTATCTATACTAGCAATATTACCTAAATTTATAAGACCTATATTATCATTATTGCTATTTCTAAATTCTATTTCAAAATTTATAGGTAAAGAATTATTTAAGCCATAAGACATTTCGTTAAAAGTAAAATTATAATTAAAAGTTTCGGTTTGCGTTGTGCCATTATTTACAGTAGCGGTAAAATTATTTCCGTTTCTCTCAAGCGAAAAAGTATAATTAGAATTAGCAAAACCTAAATCAAAAGTTTGCACTAGGACTGAATTTTGATAAATATTTAAATTAATTGAAGGTATTATATACCCGCTTTCTATAACTACAATACCGTTTGCAGGAATATAATTACTGCCACTTGTGGATATAGTGTCTCCGATACTCCAAGCAGGGTTGCCGGAACCATTTTTTTGCCAAGATATTTTAAAATTATTCGGTAAGATAAGACCTGCATAATATGGTGCTCCCATAATACCGCCTATGCGGTAGGCTTCGCATTTTGTATTTACTAATTTAAAACCAAATGCGCCTAATGGGTTAAAATAGACAAGGTTTCCTACTGCCGTATTCCATACAACGTTTCTAATGTCAGTATTGCTCGTATATCCGCCTAAAGCTACTAATCCGCTTACAATTTCTTCTACACTTAAACCTGTTTTCCAGCAATAATAATCTGCCGTTATAGTATCAGAAGCGTGAGAAGAATTTATAATTGTAATTAAAGCGGGCAAAGATAAATCGTTAATTTGGCTAACCTCATAATCTACGCCCTCAAATAATTTAATGCCATTTCCATAAACTGCATTAAATCCACCCACTTTATTATTAGCCGTTCTATATATAGGATTATTGTTATTATTGCCGTATGGCGTTAAAGCTTCCCCTGCATATTTGTCGCTAAAGTCTTTGGCTTCAATATCGTCTAAAAGTTCAAGAGGGGAAATCAATTTTAAATCTACTTGGTATTGCTCGGGCTTGTGCGTGGGTAAATCTTTAATTACGCCAACGAATAAAGAGGTCATATCTGCCGTGCTTGTTCCGTAATAAAGCACTACACGGCTGCCATATAATTGATAGCCGGAAGGAAAAAAGCTGTTTGGCGCGCCTTCTATAAATTTGTTTTCATAATCGGTTAAAGTCAAAGTTATATTATTTGCATTAAACTGCGCTATTTCATTAACATCAAGTGTCATAGATAGAGTATTTGGCTTTACTATCATTGAAGAAATATCTATTGCCGTATTTTCAAGCTCATATTTATTGCTTGTGCTATTCCATTTATTGCGGTATAAATACGCAAAAGGACGCAAGCCCTCTAAATTTTGGCTTGCCATTACCTTTTGTAATTGCGTATTTAATGTTATCATAACTCGTTAAGCTCCAAAGTTAAATTAAAAAGCTCGGTCTTGCGGTCAACGCCCCAAGAAAAGCCACGATTTACGGCACACTCATATATTGCGCTTGCTTCTAAATCTTTATAAGGTATAGCAGTCAATTCGCCTACTTGCTTTGCTTGATTTGTAAGTAAGTCAAATTGTGCTTTGGGTAAGTTTTCCATTTTCACTTTAGCCACCCATTTGTTATAGTCGCCAAAGTGAATATAAGAGCCGTCAACTACACGATAGCCACCTTCATTTGCTTCGTTCCTGTAATCGCTATCGGTAAGAGCAAATAAATTGCATAAAAAGTTATAAACGCCAAGCGTGCCATATACGATTGCGGGGTTGTTTGTTGTCGGTATTGTTATTTGTAAAGAACTTGTTGTAATTAAGTTCGGATTTTTTACAAAGATAGTGTTTTCAGTATTGCCTGTAATCGCAAAAATATCGCTATAAGAGCCGTTTTGTAAGGCGGCAATAGAGATATTGCTTATATTTGTATTTTGCAAAATTAAGCTATCTATGTTGCGACTTACTGCGTTGCCGTATCTATCAGTAAAGAATAAAGTAAGAGTATAAGGCAAGCTGCTTGCCGATAAGTTTACTGCGTCAATAGCGTCATTATTGCTATCTACTGCGTGTTTTAAATAGTTTTCCGTTAAAAAAATATATGGCTTCATACACTTAACCCCTGTTGCTCTTGGCCTACTTTATAATTTAAGTTGGCAAATTCTAAAGCTTGCACTACACCGCTGCGGCTTGCTTCCGTAAGTTGTTCTAAAATGGCTTCTACACCACCGCTTGCGGCTACATTGATATTTACTACTACATTTGCGCCTACACCGCCTGCGTCGCCTATTGCGCTACCAATTCTTTGCATAGCTCTTGTATTATCAAGCGGCAAAACTGCTTCATCAGAGCCACCTTCGCCGATAATAGTATTTACACCGCCGGAAACGGCTTTGACAAGACCGCCTTGCGCTAATTTTACGGCTTGGATTTGCTCAACTAAAGCCGCACCTTGTGCTAATACTGTTGCAACCGCCGCCAAGTTTGCCGGAAAGGGCAACTCTAAAGCTTTGGCTGCACCTGTAAACATTGACATTGTAGCTTGCGCCACGCTTGCCACTTTACCGATAGCGGCGACTTTTTTATTACTTGAGCTTGCAAGTCCTGTTAAAGCAGACCACATAGCACTATAAACTTGTTGCCTTGCCTTTGCGGTATTTTTATCGTTGGCTAATCTTTGCTGCTCATATTGATTTTGCAAATTAGTAAGAGCTTCTTGCTTTAATTGCTCGTCGGTTATTTCTTGCTCTATGTATAGTCTTTTTTCTTCATATAAAGCAGCTAATCTTTCGCTTTCTGCGTCATATCTTGCTATACTATCGGCGGCACTTGATAAAGCATTTCCGCCCCCTGCGGCAATTTCTAAATCGCTTGGCATTGGCTCGCTTTCGGCTTGGCCTTTGCCCCAACCTTTTAAATCTTTAGAAGAAGAAACGCCTAAATTATCAAGTATCTTTTGTTGCTTTTTTAAATTGTCTTCTTGCGCTTTAGCCGTTTCTTTGGCTGCTTTTGTAATTGCTTCTTGGTGTGCCTTTTCAAGTCTTTTATTTTCAATTACTTTTTCTTGCTCTTTGGCTCTTTGATTTTCAATTTTAGCCGCTTTTAGTTCTTCTTCGTTTTGTTTTTCTATTTCGGCATTTTCTTTTTTAAGGGCTTCAATTTTGGCATAGCGGGCTTCTTGTTGCTTGTTTACAATGCGCCAATTTATATCGCCTAATTTTTTAGAATTTTCAAGCTCATACTTGATAGCCCTGTCATCTTCGTCGTTTATTTCCTTTTGTATTTTGGCAATTTGCTCTAAATTTTGCTGATATTTTTTTTGATTATCAGTCCTACCAAATAAAGCACTTAATCCGCTTACAAATTCCCTAGAATATTCAATGAGTCTGCGGAAAATCGGCTCTAATTCTTTGCCCGCCATTTCTTTGAAATCGCCCCACTCTTGATTAAGGGCTTTTACTTTGGTAATGGTGTCCCCCATAGCTGCCTGTGCTGCTGCGCCAAAGCGGTCATTTATTTGGCCTAAAACTGCGTCAAATTTTTCAGCGGGCTTTAAGCTATCGTCTAAAACTATGCCATAGCGTGATAATGCGCTTGTAGAGCCGGCGGCGGCTTTGGCAATTTGTAATAATGCACTTTCAAAATCCATACCAACGCCGATAGATAAAGAGTAAGCGGCTCTTATACTTTCTTGCGCTTTAGAGCCGACAACGCCATAATTTGCCAAAAGTCTTTGAGCGTTTAAAAAAGCTTCGTCTGCTATGCCTGTTAAGCTTTGCATTTCGCTTGCAAAAGCTTTGGCTTGTTTCATAGCTTGAGCCGAAGTATAGCCAACGGCTTTAAAAGAAGCTTCAAGCATATTTACTGCTCTTGCATTAGCAAGGTATGCTTGCACGCTTTCTTTTGCAAAGTCGTAAGCTTTTTTAATAGCGGCAGCAACGGCAGCCCAAGCAGCAACGGCCTTTAAACTAAAAGAGCTTGTAGCTTGTGAGTTTTTATCTATTGCGTCTTGTGCCTTTTCCGTCGCTTTGGCTACTTCTTCAACTTGCTTTTTAGCGGTCTGCAACTGCTTGCCGTCAAATTTTGTTTCTATCGCTATTGTCGCTTTTTTATCTGACATTGTTTTAACCTTTTACAACTTTTTTAATTTGCACGCCCATTGTTTTTAAATCTTGCAAGGGCATATTGTTTAAATCGGTTTGCTTGCGTCCGGCCTTTTTCAAAGCTTCGTTTTCTTGTTTTCGGGCTTTAACAAGCTCTAATAAATAGGCGTTTATTTGCGTTAAAGATAAGTCTTTAACATTGACGCCAAAATTCTCGTTTATTTCTTTGGCGATACCGCCAAAACCTGCGTTATTTGAGGCATTGACTGCACCGCCGTCATAAAATTTGCGATTATACGCTCCAAGTCATTAACATAATAAATAGCAAGCACTAAATCGGCAAATTCTGCAAGAGTAATCTTGTCTTGGTCTATTTTATAATCCGGCAAGCAAAACTTTAAAATAAGGGGCATTTTAGCTAATAAATAGCGATTAAATGCCGCAAAGTCTTTGCCCGCAAGTTTAATTAAATTGCTACCTTCTTGCAAAGCTTCAATAAATTTTAAAGCTTCTGCAAGTTTGAAAGCCCTAATCACTACCGACTGACCGCCGATAGTGATTTGGGTTTCCTTACGCAAAATTGCGTCGGTTATGTCTAAATTCTTTTTTGAATGTTTGAATTTAAAGAACATAACTTTTACCTTTAGCTTTCGCTTCCGTAAGTATCGGTAATGGTAAAGACATTTATATTGTTGCCTGTTGTTTCGTCGGGGCAATTTATTAAAGTGCCTTCAAGGTTTGCGGTTTGTGCGTCAGTCCTAGAGAAAGAAAGCTCGGCAGTTCCGCCAAGTCTTAATTTAGGAATATAAATTTCTCTTTCTGCTTTTTCGCCGCTATTATTTACCGGACCTTCAGTTTCTATCCAAACTTGATAATAGCGTTCTTTAACTACGCTTGCGTTGCCTTGTGCGTCAAATTCTACGCCTAAAGCAAGGGCTAAATTAGATAAGTTAATTGCCGCTAAAGGTGCAGCAAAAGTATAATTAGCCGTTGTTAAAATTGAGCGAACAGGTGTAAAGCTTTGGTCAACTAATACATCTGCGAACTCTTGGGCAGCCGTAATTGTGATATTACCAATGGTAAAGCCCACATCTACCGCTGCGGATTTAGCTGCGCCTAAAGGCGCAATTAGCAGTTTTTTAACTGCGCTTACAACTATGTCTTGGCATTTTTTTTCAGCCATATTTTACACTCCTTTTGCGCTAATTGGCGCACTTTGTAAATAGAAAGTCAAAAGATACGACTTTCTCTTTCGCTTGCTCATTTTCAAGCGGAAAATGATTTGAAACGCTTGCAAAAACTGCGTGCGCTTCTCTTATCATAATGCCGGATTTGTCGGCAATAAAAAAGCCGTCAAACCTTTGTAAAATTTCATAAAATCTATTGCGTATAACTTGCGCCGTCTTTTCGGTCTTGGCGTATATTTCAAAGGTCAAATTCTGCGTATAAAGCCACGGCTCATTTACAGGACTTGTAGGGCTATCGGCATACATTACAACGCAAGGCAAGCTTTTAACTTGGGCGACATCAGGGTAAATCTTGCCGTCAAGTAAGTTATTTAAAACATAATCGGATTTTAAATCTTTTAAAACAATATTTTCAATCATAAGCCGACCTTCATTTGATAATATGCGTCAAATGCTTTTAAAATATTTGTAGGGTTATAAATGCTACTTATAGACCATAAAAAAGGTCTTATGCCGTCGCCACTATTGCCCTCAAGGTAAATAGCATATTCTATCGGGCTTGAACTTGCACCGCTACCGACTTCACTTAAAATATTTTTGCCATAGCGCAATAATTTAAAACCGATACTATTACGCAAACGGCCTGTGTGCATATAAGGCAAAGCACCTTTAGGGCTGTTTTCATAAGAAGGGTCGCTACTATCACGGCCTGCCCTTTGGCTCAAACCAACCTTTAAAACTTTGACCGCTTGGCTTGCAACTTTACTATGAGCTTTAGCCATACTTGATAAGACATTTTGTTCTTCTGCGTCTAAAGCTTTAATAAGTTCTTTAAAACCTGTAGTAGTAAGTTTAATCATTTAAATCTACCCTTTCTAAATCTAGTCTTAAAAACCTTTTGCGACCGCCTAAATCAATAATTTCACGCACACGATAGGTATTATTTCTTACTTCTATAATGTGGTCTTGCTTTTTAATTGTAAAAGCTTGCGGAAATAAGAAAAGTCTATCGGTATTGTCGCTTCTAATTAAGCGGCTTGTTCTATCAAGGCCACCGCTACTATGTTGCAAAGCGCAAGGCACATTTTCCGCAACTTTTGTATTAGTAAAAGTTTGCTCGCCTGTGTCTGCGTCTATACTTTCCTTTCTTTCGTAAATAGTGCAGATATCAATTAGCAAACTTTGAAAACTCATAAAATTAAACCCTCTAATGAAGACGCAATATCTACAGGTAAGCCCCTAACTAAAGCACCTCTTGTATAAGAGTAGTCGCCTAAATGCTCGCTATGGAAGCCCGCTTTTAATTCGCTTGCATATTTGTATTTAAGCAAGTCAACGGCGGCTTGTTGCAATATTGCCGGAAGCTCTTGCCAAGTAGAAAAATAACCCGCATTATAGCTCAATTTAATGGCTGATACTGCTTTAGGCCATAAAGGGTAAGGCAAGCCAAAGAAATACCAAAAGCGTGGTAAAAGCTCAATAGTATAAGCACCTATTGAAATAGTGCTTGTATCGGCTTTATAATTGCCGTTTTTGGTAATAACTTCTAAACTTGCAACGCTATTTAAAGGGGCAAATTTCGGCTTAATAACCCTTGAAAAACTATAAGGCAAAGTAATTTTCTCGTCGCTTATATCTCTTTTAACGAGCAAAACGCCTAAAAATTCCTCAAGCATTTCAATAATGGCGCAACCTTGCATATTTATTTCTGCTGCGTCGGTTGCCCCTGTTATTGCCGTAATTATTGCGTTGGGTATAATATTTGTCATTAAAGACCTCTATTTTTTTCTTTTGTAAACTCTTTTTTTCTTGGGTGCTTCTTCTTCTTTAACTTCTTCTTTTAATGTTTCTACTGCTTTTGTTTGAATTACCGGAGCAACTTTAATAGTTTCCAAGCAGCAGATATTTTTTTCAAATTTTTCAGCGTCGGCACAATTAAAAGCAACTACTTGGCCTGCTTTATAATTTTGAAAATCTTTTACAACTCTAAATTTTTTTAATCCGTTTAACATAATCTAACTCCTTTTCGGTCGGGGTGGGGGAGCATTTCGCTCCCCGCCGACCTCGTGCGTTGCCTTAAAGACAAGCATTTTTAAATTATGAGCCGCTTTCTTCAGAAAGTTCAGCGACTGTCCAAACATTACCAACGACAGAGATATCAGCACGCATTTCAAATAAGTAAGCTTCTTTGTTTTCTTGGTAAAGGTTATGGGTAACAGGGCTTTGACCGCTATTATCAACGATAGTAGCCATATCAGACCAGCGAACAACCAAATCGCCTTTGGGTGAGAAGATAACATTTCTCATATCGCCGAAGCAGGCACGGCCTTTTTTGCCGATAATTGAAGCGTCAACTGCTACAACTTCAGAGCCGTCAATTCTCATAACGCCGTTTTCATAAGTAAGCCAAGAAGGTGCGCTTAATCTTGCGATAGAAGCTAATTGACCATACAAGGAAATTTCAATATAGAATTTACCTGTGGCTCTTACATTGTAAGGGGCAGCAGTTTTAAGAGCAATAAGGTCTGCTACAGTTGTAATGCCTTCGGGAACAATAACGCCGGAAGCATTAAAAATACCTGCGTGGCCTGTGCCGTTGCCTTGAAATAACCATTTATCAAGGTAGGTTGTAAATTGCGGGCCAATGATAGAAGGAAGTAATGCCTGTAAATCTATCATAGCGTCGCTTGCAAGTTCTCTAGTCCAAACTACAATAGCAGCGGCTTTGACAAGCTTTTGGTGAATTGTAGCAAAGACAGGGTTGCTTACAGGTTTAGCATTACCTTCGCCGACAACTGCGACTTCAGGTCTTGCGGCTAAATTCGGAATATCTCTTTCGTTGCCAACTAAACCCCAATTAAGTCTAAATGCGTCTGCAACCATAGAAGGATATTTAACAAGCAAATCAACTAAAGTAGGCACATAATCAGTAGGAACAATTACGCTACCTGTTTCAGTATCGGTGCTTAAAGCTGCTTTAACTTTCGCATTAAATTTAGCTTCTTTAACATCTTCCAAGAATTTGCGGAATTTAGCGTTGCCTTCTTGTTTGTCGGCTTTCTTTTCAGAAACAGGGGCAAAGTTTACAGGGTGTGCGTTCTTTGCGGCTACTGCTTCATTAAGTGCTTTTTCTGCTAATTCTTTAGCTTCTTTTGCGGCTTTAGCGTTTTCTTCTGCGGCTGCATTAGATTTTTCCAAGCCGGAAAGTAAAGTATCCATTTTTGCAGATACTTCTTTAAGCCCGTTATCTGCGGGCTGATTTTGGATTTTATTATCGTCCATTATTTAGCTCCTTGCCCGATATTTTTGCGGGCTTTTTCTAATTTTTGTTTTATTTCAAACAAAGTGATTTTATCTTTAAGCGGTGTATAATCCGCTTTAACTTCTTCTACTGCTTGGGCTTTTTCTTCTGCCTTTTCTGCGCCTTTTTCGGTAGGTGCAAATGTCGCATTAGGGTCAGCAGGAATAGCCACTATTGAAATTTCATAAATCTTTGCAAGCGTTAAGTGTGCGGGGTTTTCTAAATCTTCATATAGCCAAATACCGCCGATAGAGAAAGTTTTTAAATGGCCTTCTCTGATTAGCGTTCTTGCGTGTTCCATTATCGGTAAATCAGATTTAGTAAAGATACCTCTTACAAATAAACCCTTGTCGTCTTCTTTAATTTCCACAAAAGAGCCAGCTACATTTTTAATGTCGGCGTCGTGATTTAATAACATTATCGGGTTTTTCAAAAACTCGTTAATGTCGTAAACATAAGAGCGGTTATATTCGGTAGGAATATCGCCGTATCTATCGGCTATATGCTTTGTATTAGCATAGCCGCTAATTTCAAGCGTGCCGTCTTCTCTTTCAACGGCTTTAAAATCGGCAATATCTACTAATTTATTGCTTATTTTGCTTTTAACTTTTTTTGTTTCAATTTCCATTTTATGCACCTCAAATTCTTTAATCTATTACAATAGGGTAATTATCACAAAGGCAATTAATATCTTGGTCAGCCGTGCCAAATTGACTTGGTGCTTGCGTTCTTTGATTTGTAATAGGATTTATAAATTCTTCGTCAACGCCAACCTCTTGACCGTCCATTTCTAAATGTCCTTCGTGGTGGTCGCTTACGCCCATTGTGGTAAGCCACCCTTTACCATTAACAAACGGCGTGCTTCTAAAAGCTTCAAGCTGGGCTTCTGATATAGTTGCTCTTGTTTCCGTTTGAACAATAGTTTTTACCCTATCTAAAATGCTTATATTTGCGCCATTTTCGTTTGGCGTTAGTTTGCTTGGCTCATAACCTTCTTCACTAAAGAACTGCAAAATAATATTGTTTATATCTCGGTTAGACATTCCTTGTTCATTACCAAGCGTTATAATGCGGTCAATTCTTTCAAAAGTAGTATGCTCTATACTATCAGCCCATTTAAAAGCGTGTATTTTAGCCCATTGTTCTACTCTGCTTGCCATATCTTTTTTGCTTTTAAATTTATAGTCTTTTTCGGGCTTTAAGCTTTGCAAATATGCTTGCTCAAATTCAGTAGCGGCGGTAAATATTTCCGCTATTGCAGGCACTTTTACCGCAAGTAATAAATCCCTTTGTTCTACCATTGAGCCAAAGCAAGCGTTATAGTTAAATTCTTTGTCTAAATCGCTTAAATAGTTTTTAACTAAATCAGCTTGTAAAGCAAAATGGCTCTCTATACTTTTGCGCATTACTTCGCCTTGTTCTTCAATAAAAACTATTTTTTGCGCTTTGTGGCGTTTCATTTGAGCGGGGCTTGGCCTAAATAGTCTTACCTTTTTGCTTTCTAAAGCTTTAGTATCTTGCACTTGTGCGTTTAAGCCAAAAGCAGATAATACAGGGCTTGGCGGCTCGTCGCCCCCTGCTACATCTTTGAAAGGCAAGCCCAAAACATCACGCACTTCATTTAAAGGCCATTTTTGAGATAATTTTAAAGCAGCGTCGGCAAGCTCATTCCAGTCCGGCTCTAATGCTTTTACTTTGCTAAAGTCATAATTGATATATACTTCTTCATTCTTGTAAAAGTCCGGCACAAGTTCCTCTGATAAAGCGTCTGCTACTAAACGCATTAAGGGTATTACATTTGTTTCGTAGAAAATCTTTTGTTGCTCTTTTGTGTTAAATTGCGGGGCAAATTCAAATAAGCCGACAAGAGCGGGCGGAACGCCTGCAATACTTAAAATTTGTTGTTGGTGGAACTTTAAGCCCTCGCCGTATTCCATATCTTTATGGCTTGTTTTAAAGCTTTCAAATTTTCCGCCCTTTTGTAAAATAGCGGTGCGGTGTGCCTTTTCGCTCCCTTGATGTTGGTCGTTAAAGTAAGCTAGCATTTCTTGTATTTCTTGCTCGTTTAACCTTACATTTTCGGGATAGGAAATAATACCGCCTACACTTGCGCCATTTCTAAAGAAGGATAAATTGAAAACCTTTGCGCTATTCATTATTTGGCTATCAATAGCGCACCTTAACATTCTGCTTTGCCCCCAAAAAAGACTTAAAGCATTACCTTCGTAAATGTGTATAATATCTTCTTTTGGTGCAGTAAAAGAGCCTGCTATTGTATTGACTTTATAGGCATAAGGAAAGCCGTATGTATCAAATAACGGCTCTATGCAGGGTTGCGGTATAGGTATTAAGCGGGTTGGTCTGCCCTGACTATCTCTTGCGTCTTTAAGCAAAAAGATATTGCCAAAAACTAAAGCTTGGCTTACGATAATTTGTTTAAAAATGTTTTCATTGAAAGCAGGGCAAGGTTGGTAAAGCAAATCAAGCAAAGGATTTATACCCTTGCGAACATAAGGTATATTTGAGCCGTCGGCATTGTTTAATCTTATTTCGCCGTTGCAAGCAGCGTTTACAATAGCACGCACGGCAGCCGCTTCAAAGCCGTTTCTTTCTTCCGGTCTTAATTCTCTGCCTGCCATTGTAATCCAAGCACGCATACCGCCTGCTTCTGCTATTTCGCCTGTTCCGCCAAAAAACTTTTTGGCTACATCTTTAATTTTTTTAATAAGCATAAAACGCTTTTACTCCTGCATTATTATCGTAATATTGAACTGCATATCTTACTGCTGCTATTGCGTCGTCGTGTTGTTTATCCGGCTCTAATTTATCTAAATATTCGCCTGCTAAATTCTTCTTCCACTCGTAGCCGTCAAACTCGCTTTGCAAATTCTTACTATCTTTATGAATGTAAATCTTGTATTTCTTAACTATTTCTATTGTTTTTACCACATCAATTTTTTTAATGCCTTCTACCCTTGTATAACCCTTATTAAATATCTCGTCAATTCTTGCGGGTTCTGCGCTATCTGCTATCATTGTAAGGGTTTTATTTACCCCTAGATTATCCATTAGTGTTATTAACTCGCCATTATTTAAGTGCCTCTGATATATGACTTCTTTTAGATAGACTGCATTATCTTTAAAACTGCACTCAATTAAAGCAGTCGGGTGATTAAAGCCAAAGTCCAAACCATATAATACTTGGTCATAATTTTGCGGTGCGGTGCTTTCATCATATAGTTCCCATTTATCAAAGACACGCCCTTCACTTACGCCCCATTTATTTAAAACAAGCATTTCATACATTCGGGGGTTTGTTTCTGCCATTAAAAGCAAGCCTTTTATATATTCTGCACTCAAAAAGGGATTATCTTTATAAGTGCTTTCAATAAGGCAAACTTCTTTTTGAGGCAATAACTTGGTGCGTATCCAACCTTTTGCATCGCTCGGGTTTAAACTTAATATGATTTGATTTTGCTTCCAACCGCTTGGCTTTTGCGCTGATAACCTTGTTTTTAAAAAGACATAATCATCATAAGCAAAGGCCGTCGCTTCTTCCATCCATATTAAATTAAACTCGGTGGACTTTATTTTTTCAATATCGTCAAGTCCAAAGAATTGGATAGTGCTTTTAATCGGGTTTCCGTCTGCTAAATCATAGGTATAATATCTTTCGCTTTTATTGAAGTTATTTTCGCTCCAAGCGTCAAAAGTATTAGCCACACTTATAAAAGGACGGACTACCGAACTTGTTAAAGTGCTTGCTACCTTTCGGCATATACCTATCTTTAAGCCCGCAAACTCTAAAGCATAAGCATTTATACATTGCGCTATGCTCCAAGATTTACTTGACCTTACACCACCTACATTAACCACTACTGGACTGCTATTGTGGTAATTCTTTTCAAAGACCGAAGTGCAAACAATTTTAGTTTCCTGCATTGTTGCACCTTACTTTTTTATTTCAAATACAAATCTGCGTGGCTCTTTTATTGATACTTCTTGCTGCTCAATAGGTTTTTCGCCTATCGTATCTCTTATTTCTGCAAATGCTCTATAATTGCCACTAATTGCTTCTTTAATTAAAGCCGTGCTTATTGCTTTGCGCGTGCTTACCTTTTCGCCTTTACTATTAGCAATTTCCATTTCTAAAAGGGCTTTTAGTTCTTCCCTAAAGGTTTTGGCGGCCTTTTGTTTAGCATTACTTACCGCTGCGCCTTTTCTTCCTAACTCTCTTGCCGTTTTCTTGGTGATAGGCCTGAGATTAGCCCTGCTATTAGGATTATCGCCTTTAGGCATTATCTTAAACCCCACTCTGCTAATTTTTTGCGTTTTTCGTCGGTAGTTTGTAGGTCAGTTCTTTTTACGACAACTAATTCTTTGCCGTCAGTTTCAATTATTTTAAGGGGTATGTTAAGTGCTTTTGCTTGCTCATATACGCCGTTTCCGGCAATAATTTCGCCGTTTTTATCGGTAATGATAGAACGGCCTGCGCCGCACTCTTTTAATGATTTGCGTATTAAAGATTTGTTTTTATCGGAATGTTTACGATAGTTATTACTATCAAATTTAATGCTTTCCGGCACTTACACGCTCCCTGTTTTAAGGGGCTTGCCTAGAAGAAAACATTAAAAAAGACACCGCAAGGGAGCTTTTACGCTCCCAAAAAGGTGTCTTCTGCCAAATAATATAGCATATTTTTACACTTTTGTCAAGTGTCTTTTTTTAGTTAAGCTTAATGGCTTTAGCATACTTTCAAAAGCCCCGCTGCTTGATACTCTAATATTTTGCTTTCTTCGCTATTGCCATTATGCAAGGTTTGATAGTTTGGCTCATTATAGTATGTAGGGCTTTTAAAGAAATCAAAGCCGTATAAGTCAATATTTTTGGCATTAGCAGATAAAGCAAAATTGATAGCAATAAATCCTGTGCTTGCCTGTGCCAAGATTTGCTTTAAGCTTGTTCTATCGCTTGTAGATATTTTATAATCGCATATATTTTGGCAAAGCTTTGACCGCCTTATAAGATACTTTGCGTTAAATTGCTTTAGCTCATAATCGCTTAAAGTGCAAGCCAAAAATAGTAAATCAGTCCTTTGGCCTAATGCTTCCGGCTTTCTGCTTGGGTAGCCCTTGTTAAATCTTATTACAATATCGTGGCTTTCTATTTCTTCGCCGTGCGTTTGGCTTAAAATCTTTTCGCTATTGCCTACAATAGCCACGCTCTTGCCTTTTAAATATTCTTTGAGCATTTGTAAACTGCAAAAATCATTTATTTTAAGCATTTCTTCTTTTTGCTTTGCGCCTATATAATGCAATAAATAAGCGTCGCTTTCAGGTATCGGGTTTTCATACTCTCGGCTTTTGCAGTAATTGTATTTTTTATCAATAAATTTAATTTTATCGTTAAAGCATACATTTATTATCGTTTCGTCGTGGAATTTTGGATTTATTTCAGCAAGTTTATTTAAGCATACTTCCGTAAAATTTGCTTGCCTTAACGCTTTTAAATTCATTAACATCATACTTGTAAGGCAGTATTTTTGAAGCCCTAACTCTTGTGCTTGGAATTTACCGTAAGTGTGGCTTTCCGTTCCGCATATAAAAGGGCAGTCTTGCTCCCAAAGCGATTTTAGCGGTCTTTGGCAAAGAATGTCGCAGTCAATATATAAAACTTTGTCATAGGGCAATTTTGGCAAATATAGTTTATAATATACGCCTGCACCCATTCTATCTTTTGTCCTAAACTTAAAACGCTCGGTGTCCGGCGCAAAAGTATAGACCTTTGCGCCTTCTACCTCAAATGGCTTATCAGTCAAAATAGCAAATTCTACATTTTTATTGTATCTTTTGACGCTTGCCATTGATACCTTTAACAAAGGCAGGTATTTTTCATCGCAAACATAGGCAATAATCATATATTTTCGTCCTCTTTTTTTGCATTATTTATATATATTTCTTTGTATTTTACAGGTGCATTAAGGTGGTCTATTTTTTCAATTTCATTTCTCTCTCTTAAAGGGCAATGTGGGTCTCTTGTTTCAGTAGTCCAACATACTTGTTGGCAATGGACTATACAAAATACTTTACCTTTATCAAGAACTGCCAACGGGCAATCATCACAGCACTTCGGCAAATACAGGGTGCTTTTGTTCGGCGTGTTTTACTGCTTTTTCTATTTGCAAATCAATTAGTAGCATTTTCTTCGCTCCAATAATCAATAATATCTCTTGAACATTCTTTATTTACCGCATAGAAAAATCTTCCACTTTGCTGAACATTATATCTTGTAGGGTTTTCACATTTGCCAACTTCCATAAAACTATATAAAACACCTCGTTCTTTATGAACAAATTTATAGTAGCAAACAACTTTTTTACCTTCTCGGTTTACATAAAACTTACCAACTTCAAGTTTTATCGGCGCTTCTCTAATAGTGTATAGACCATCAATGTTGCAAATAGTCATATTCATTCCTTCTAATCTGCCTGCACGATAATAAAGAATTATGCCGTTCTCTAACTTGTAATAACAGTTTTCTGAAATATATACTTTTTGTTGAAATTTAAGATTTTCATAAAGTTCAGTTAAACTATGCAAATAATACTTAACCATTGTCATTTTCCTTTCCTCTCTAAATGTTCATAAAATTAAACTTTTCATTTGCCTTAATTGTTTTTTTAGCAAGTCCTTCGGTGCGGTAATCAGGTGCGGTATTTTCCACAAAGTAAGTCATTAAAGCCGCTATTCTGCTTACTACTCTGTCATTTTTAACTTTGGCGGCTAATTGTTGCAAACTATCATTACTTGTTAAAATTAAGCCCTTTTTGAGCGAATTTGCCCAAGTATCTATAAAACGCACAAAGGCCGTTTCGGTTGTCTTGCTTGCCGCTTCCCTAAAAATATCGTCAAGCACTACAAATTTATAACGGGTAAGATTATCCACAAACTGCGTGGAGCGGTTATCAAAGTCCTTTAAAACCTCTCTTTCAAAATCTTCCCATGATATAAACCTACCTATTGCATTATGCTTATTACAAGCCCCTAAAAGAGCGCACCAAGCAAGGTAAGTCTTTCCGTTTCCGGCAGTTCCGTAAATATAAAGGTTTTCGGGTTTTTCCACAAATGCTTTGCAAGCATTAAAGTTATTGCGGTTGCCTTCACTTATTCTTGCCTTTTCAAAAGAATAGGCATTAAACTTTGGTTGCCAACCCATACTTTTAAGCCGTGCTAATTGTTGCGCTTTTTCTCTTTCTTTTAAATAATTATCAATTTCCTGTTCCGTCATTTCCTTACACTCCTATTTTTAAAATTTACGCCTTATACTGCATACTTCCCTTCTGGGCTTGGCATACGCCACCTATCCCTTTCGCTTTGCTTTTGCTCGCTTGCCGTGCTTGAGTGTTCCCAAGTGCGAACGGCGGCTTTCCAATCTTTCATTGGCGAATTGCCGACTTTCCACCCTTTGCTTTCGTAAAAGTCAAAGAACCTTTGCGGGTCAACTTTGTTTTTACGCTCCAAACAATACGCTTTAATTTCATCAATGCTAGGTTTTTTAAAGCGTTTAATAGATAAAGTTGTTTTTTCTTTTTCTTTATCTATTTCTTTTTCTTTAATATCATTATCAACATCATTATCATTATCATTATGCTTTCCAAAATAACCGTTCGGTTTTTTTGGGTTTTTTAAATAACCGTTCGGTTTTTCTAAAAGCACTTGCTTTGGTCTGCCCCCAAGTTTGCCGTTATCTGCGTTTCTTTTGCAAATTTCAGCATACTTTTGAGCAGTATAATCTATGTCTTGCTTAACCATTTCAAATACTATGTCAACCATTCCATCTTCAAAAGTTGCTTTCACACCGTTTTCGGCATAGTTCAATATGCCCTTAAATAGTGTGCCTGCTTGTTTGTCTGATAGTTTGGCAACTAAAGAATTTAAGCGGGTTTGCAAAACAAAACTATTTTTTTGCATTATCTTTGCTCCATATTTTCATTTATAAACTGCTCTACCTTGTTCCAACTATCCCAAAGTAGATATTCGTGGTTTCTACTTTCAATTTCTTTTTGAAAGACCTTTTGACTTTCGCTTTGGCGGCCTTTTCCGGTAAGTGTTTTAAACTCAACAAATACAACCCTATCTTTAAGCACTATTATTAAATCACTTACTCCGGCAAGCACACCTTCTGCTTTTAGTATTGCGCCTTGCCTAACATTTGCCGTCTTTCTTGCGTTAGGCACGGCAAAACAAAAATAACCGCTTGCCCTTAATAACCTAACTGCATTTTGCTGAAAAGCACTCTCAAAATATTGCATAATCTTTTTCCTTTGGGCTGGGGGCGGCATTAGAGAGATAAAGACTACCGCCCCTATATATTTATTTAAAACGGCACATCTTCGCCTTCTGCTTGTTCTGCCGTTTGCTCTGCCTGTGCAGAGGGTGTTTGCACCTTTGCGCTTTTACCTGCTATAATCAAAATAAGTGTTGCCAAAATCGGCAAATCACTTAATCTAAAAAAGGTAGTATGCTGCCATTGGTCGTTCTTATCTTTGTAAGATTTTTGAAAACTAAAACTAACTAAAGTTTTGCCGTCTTCAGTTTGCTTTTCCCATTTGGCAACTTCTACGCCAAATAACTTTAATACTTTGCTTGGTCTATTTTCTGCCATAATTACGCTCCTTATTTTTTAAAGCTTTCATTACCTAATATTTCAGTATTTACAGTATCAACTAGGTCGGTAATAGTGTCCATTAAACCACTAAATATGCTCATTTTTACGCCCCTTAAACTATAAATGTGTTTGGCTCGGGTATTTCAATACCTTGCTCCCCGCACCAAATCAAAACTTTATTTATAAATTCCGCCATTTCGTCTTTAGTTGCCCCGCTTTTACTGCGTGCTATTTTAATAATCCTTCCGGCAATAGTTTCTTCTTTGTAAAAAAACAAGTCATTAAAAAAGTCATTTAATTGCGCTAAACTATATATATTGCCGTCTTCTTTAAATTTAGCTTGCACTCGGGGCAAAATAACGCCGTGATAATAGCCCAACTGCTCTAAAGACTTACTGCTCTTGCTTTTGACATCACAAACTACAAACCTGCCTTTATTTAAAGCGTCTATAATCGCCCTACATAAAGGGGCAAGTTCTTTTTGGTTTGCAATATCAAAGCGTTTCATTTTACGGAAATCCTTATACTAGATTTAACTGCGCTTTCCTTTTGATAAGCATTAAACAAATCACCGTGTTCGGCTTTGAATTTAACGCTATCAAAGCTTTTGCGCTTGCTTGGCGCAATATAAGAGATACTTACGCCGTCAAGGTCTAAAGTCAAAATATTGCGTTTTTCCATTTCGGCTTTAATAGCTTCTTTGGTATCGGCAATTTGGTCTTCATAAGCTTTTATTCTTTTAAGAATATCGGCAAATACCATAAGCTCTTTATTTGTAATTGTTTGTAATTCCGTGGCTTTTGCGTTTTGCTCGGCTTTTTTGCCTTCGCTATATAATCGCATTGTTTCTTCTACAAACTTGTCGCCTAAATATTCCATAGGTATTTCTTCCACACCGTTAGCCGTAAGGTGTAAGATTTTTGCGCCTAAAATACTTTTGCCGTCTTTCTTCATAGCATAAAGGTAAAAAGATAATTGTTTTTGCCATTTATCTTTTTGCTCTCTTGTAGCGGTTTTGGAAGTCTTAAAATCAATTAGCCAACCATTACAAAACAAATCAGCCGTTCCGCAAAATTCGCCAAATGGCGTGCTTGCCCAAAGTATCTGCTCGGTTTTAGAAAACGGCTTTAAATCTAAATTGCCTGCTGCCACATAATCTATAAACTCGTTTGTTTCCGCCGTTAATTCTTCGGGTAATGGCTCACTATCTATAAAAGCTTCAATTTCTTTATGTATCTTTGTGCCTTTTTCTGCCGATCTCTCTACAAAGTAAGCGGGGGCGTTTTCAAGGCCTGTGCCATAGACCGCACCTATAATTTCGGTGACAGAAGGCACTATAAAACCCTTTCCGTTAAAATAAAGGTGATTTTCGGCGTCAAATGTTATGTTCATTTTCCACCTCTTTTAATTCTTCTAACTTGGCATTAAAGAGTTTTACGAGTTCTGCTTTTGCACTTGGATTTTTCTTTAATAAAGCACCGCAAATTTTCTTTAATTCTTCTTCTGATTTTGCTTTTTGTATTTCGCTAAAATCGGGCTTGCTTTCTTCAATAACTTGCGCTTGAATTGTTTGCGTTTCTGCTTCGGGCATTTCGTCAGATGTGTAAGGCATACCGCCTAATTCGTCGCTAAAGCAAAGGCGGAAACCTTGCGCTATTGCTACCTTTTTAGTCATAAATCTTGGCATTTTAGACCAAATGCTATTTAATACACCTGCTTTAGTCTTTTGGCAAACTTCTTCAAAATATACCTCGTGTGTGAATGGCTTTTCCCAGTCTTTGCGGTAAATTGTAATTGTCGCCTTTAAAGATTTATCGCTTATATTGCCGTCAATTTTAACTTCCCAGCCGTTTAATTTTCCTGTGCGCTCGGCTCTTTTGATATATACTTCATAACCTGTTAATATGTTTGTTTGTTCGCCATAACCGACGCAATAAATCTCTCTTTTAAAAGGATTTAAGCCATAAGCTTGCGCAATTTCTATAAATTGCTTTCTTTTGTTTGCCGGAAGATTTTGCCCGACATTCGCAATTTCTAAAAATTGATTTAATTTTTCTGCGGTAAGTGTTTCCGCAACTACTAATTGTTTTTTTTCCATTTTTACCTCTTTCTATATAGGGGCGGAAGTTTAACCGCCCCTAGTAGTCTGATTTTGTCTTTTAATGTTAAGTCTGTGGATAACAACTAACATCTTAAAATGCCGCCTTAACTTCGGCGGGGAGCAGTTCTACCAAACTGACAAAGGTTTTAGTTGATATGTGGGTTATGCCTTAACCCAGCCCAAATTATGCGGGCAGTATAGGGAGTTTATGGAACTTTTTTCTGCCCGTTGCCTTTCGGCAAATCTTTTCAAAGAACTTCTTAAATCTTGGCGGCGGTTGTAGTTTCATACGGAGAAAGCCCGCCGCCTTCGCTGTTGTTTGTCTCAAGTCGGCGGATAATGAAAAAGAACCGCCGAAAAGAAAAACTATTTAATTACATAATCAATAAAGCCCAAAAGCCAATTTATTGATAAGAGTGTCGCCATAAATAAGCAGCACCCGCAAAAATCTTTTAATGTAAATCTTTCATTTTCTTCAAATGCTAATGCCGTTCTTATAAACTTTTTCATATATATATACCTCTTATAAATCTTGGACTTTACAACCCATATATTTAGCAACGCTTCCGGCTAAAATAATCATTTTGCCCTGCTTGCCGTGTCTAAAGCAGGTTAAATCTATGCCTGCTCTTGCAATTTCTCTCGTTCTGCTTTCAGATAAACCGATAAGCTTTGCTGCTTGCTTAATCGTTAATCTTGTTTTTTCCGTTAAATTAGTCATTTTCGTTGCCCTTCTTCTCTTAATTTGGTAAAATAAAAAGTGAGTATGTCTTTATCGGGCTGCAACCCTCATACTCACTTTGTATACCTGAAGAAGATACCTTTTTTTATTTTCTTCTAGGGGTTATGCCCCTAAAAATCTTTGTCTTTCTTCAGATACCCAAAACTTTGCAGCGTTTTGGTGTTTGTTTTTAGCGTTCGGTTTTACCGCCGCTTTGAAAGGTATTAAGACCTTTGCTAACTATATACTAACTAATTTTTAGTTAGTTGTCAAGCCCCTTTTTTAAAAAGGGAGTTTTACGACGATAAAAAGAGGTTTTAAAATGACAAAAAAAGAATTACTAAAAAAAATAAATAATGGAAAAGAGCGCGGCGCACAGGCAATATTAGCTAGCAAATTAAACATAAGCACGGCTTCGGTAGCAAATTGGTTTAGTGGTAAAAATTACCCGACCGAAGAAAACTTAAAACAAATAAGCAAGATATATAAAATAGATATTGAAGAAGTAAGAAAAACTTTTTACGACGAAGAATTTGCACCGCAAATACAAGCCGTTCCTTTAACAAAAACAAACACGATACAACTGCCTATCTTGGCAGATGTTCCGGCGGGTTTGCCCGAATTTTCCGATAGAGATGTAGAAATGTTTGTTGATATTCCTAGATTTATGTTTCCTTATGCCGACTTTGTTGTAAAGTGTATCGGCGATAGTTTAGAGCCAAAAATTCACAAAGGCGATTTTTGTGTAATAAGAAAAACGCAAGAAGCTTTAGATAAAAGAGCTATGCTTGTAAAGACGGAAAATGGTATTTGTATGAAGATTATAAATAAAGTAGGTAATATTATTAAGCTTTGTTCTTCAAATGCAAAATACAAACCTTTTACGCCTTCGGAATTGTCTATCATTGGCCTTATTATAGGCCATTGGTCAAGAGATGATAGAGAAACTTGGTAATAAGGAGCAATAAAATGAAAAAAATTAGTTTATTATTGGCAGTATTATTAGCAGTAAGTGCGCCCGCCTTCGCTAAAAAAGATGAAGCGTGGGTTATTAAAAAAACAAAAGTTTCAGAAGATAAATTTGCAAAAACGCAAACAATTATTTTCCCGACTTTAAAGCCAACTCTTATGAGTGATTTTAAAAAAATAACAGGGCAAAATACACCCGGCGGAAAATTCTTTGTTCGCATAATAAAAGATAAAGAAACATCTTCTATGCAAATTTATTATGAAAAAACAAACACATCTTGGGGCTTCTATAATTCCGCTTTAGACCAAGACGGCACTAATTTAAAATTTACCGAAATAGCAAGTAGCACCGATACAGGCGGCGGAATTTTAACCACACACGAAGAATTTACTATTGATATAAGTAAAGATACTTTAGAAAAATATAAAGACCAAAATTATTTAATAAAAGTTTACGGCAAAAATGATAACTTTATTTTTTATTTGCCTGATTATTATATCAATGGTATTTTAAAATTTATCAATGAAAATCAGAACTGATAAACGCACAGGCGTAAAGTATGCTGATTATATGGTCGGCAAAAAGCGTATGCGTGTTTCCCTGCATACTAAAAATGAAAAAATAGCTTTAATAAAAGCCGCACAACTTGCCGACAATAAAGATACTTTAAAAAGTGAAAAAGTGCCGTTAGAAGCTTTTTTAGTAAGGTTTAGAGCGTTCCAAAAGGCAACTAGAAAACCGACGACAATACGCTTTTTTGAAACGGCATTAAAAGAGTTTTTAGAGCAAAACAAAGTAAAATATCTGCAAGAAATAACCCCCGCCCTTTTAGATAATTTTGCTATTTCATTAAAAACAAGCGGGCAAAATGCAGCCGGAATAAATAGAAAAGTAAGGGCTTTAACTGCCGCTTTGCGTCGTGCAGAATTTTGGGAGCTAATAAGCCCGCAAAATTGGGTAAAAGTATCTAAATTTAAAGAAAGCAAAGGCCGTGTAGAATATCACACACCGCAAGAAATAAAACAAATCTTAAAAGCCGTAAATGCTGAATGGCAGTTGGTAGTCTTACTCGGTTGCCGTGCAGGTTTGCGCCGTTCGGAAATGGCAAATCTCAAATGGCAGGATATTGATTATGCGCATAATCAGATTTATATTGCGCCATTTAAGACCGAAAAATACCGATATATACCTTTAGACCTAGAATTAAGAAAAGCCCTTATAAAAGCAGAAAAAGCCAAGCAAAAGGGCTTTGAGTGGGTTGTATCAGTAGGCGAAAAAAGAACTTCGCAATATTATTTAACTGCGGCTTATTCCAAAATGATAAATGGGTTAAATATTCCTTTTCATTGTTTTTTACACAAACTGCGCCACACTTTCGCTAGCCATTTAGTAATAAACGGAGCTGATTTATATTATGTTTGCAAACTTATGGGGCATAGCAGTATTAAGCAGACCGAAAAATATGCACATTTAGCCCCTACGGACTTAAAATCTGCCATTAAGAAACTACCCAAAATTTAGCCATTTGTCAGCAAGTTTGTCAGCATATCGTCGGTAAATTTCTCATAGTCCCGGAGTTTTTATTTGTCCGAATTATTTTTTCAATTCTGTATTTTCCAAAATTTTATTAGTTAGAATATTAATAAATCCTTTTTCTTTTAAAACGGCAATTTCTTTTAAGGATTTTTGGGCGTTTTGATTATCGCCGATTTTGGTATAAGCAATATATTTTATAAATAAAGCAAGGCGGTTTTGAGGATGTTTTTCTAGATAATCTTGCGCCATTTCAAGCCCTTGTTTAGAGGTTTTTTCATCATAAGCAAGCCATAGAGCATAAGTTAAAAAGATATCTTCTCTATTAATATCCAGCAGCCAAGCATCTCTTACGGCTTGGATGGCTTTTTCCAGTTTACCCTGACTTTTATATATTTTTGCTATTAAAAGTTTAGTATCCGGTGTTTGTTTTTGTTCAAAGGAAATTAAAGCAAGTTCTAAAGCGGGGGCAAAATTATTTGCCAAATAATGGCTTTGGGCATAGTCATAATAAACGTCTGCTTCTTGGGTATTAGTCATTTTGACATATTTTTTAAAATACTCACAAGCCTTACTGTAGAACCCTTCTTTTAACATAGCGCGCGCAAGGCCTAAAATCGCTTGTTGATTGTTTTTATCTTGATTTAAAACAATTCGATATTCTTCTATGGCTCTGCTGTTTAAATCACAAAGAAAATAAACTTCCGCAAGACTCAAGCGCAAATCTTTATCTTTGGGATAAAACTCCAAAGCCTCATTTAATGTTAGCATTGCCTTATCATATTCTTCCATGGAGATATAAGACTTAGCAATTAAAACATAGGCCCTTTTTATTCTTCTTTTCGGAGCATCTTTTAGAGTAAAATCTTTCATCAATTTGATTGTTTCTTGATAATTGCCTGCCGCATATTCCGCACGGGCTTTGGCAATTTGTTCTTTTTGCTCGCTTCTTCTGCTAAGCCCCAAAAGAGCATTGGCATTTAAGGCCAAAAGTAAAAAGGAAATGAGAATAAAAAATCTATTTAAAAACATAATCTACACTAAACAAAAGCAAATTTTCCTTCATATCGTCTAGGGCTTTAATGGTTGCTTTTGCTCCTATATCAACGGCTTCTGCGGTTTGTTTTATATCGGTTGCTTTGATATCGCCGACTCTTGAGGCAATAACAAAGTTTGCGCTTTTTTCGGCACTGGTTGTAAGATAGGCACCTCTTAAATCTGCCGTTCTTAAAACATACCCCATAATGGTAGAAGGCACATTTTGAGAGTAATCAGGTAAAGCAAAAACCGCCAAAACCCAATCGGCACCCATTTCGCGTACAATATCAACCGGCATATAATCAACTACACCGCCGTCAACTAAATAGCGTTGGCGATATTCAACAGGCGCAAAAATACCGGGCAGATTCATAGATGCCCTAACGCCTCTAGCCACAGGTCCGCTGTCAAAGATAACTTTTTCGCCTGTTTTAATATCGGCAGAAACGCAGGCAAAGGGAATATTCAAATCTTCATAATAAACGCCGCCGACTTCAGAATCAATAAATTTTTGGAATTTTTCCGAAGAAAACAATTTATCATTAAGTAAAAATTTTAAAGCACCGATTAAAGTTAAATCACTTGATAAGGCAGAAAGTGGCATATCTTCCGCAAGGCCGCGCATACGCTCTTGGCTGACACCCGCGCTGAACAAAGAACCTACAATACAACCCATAGAGGTTCCCGTCATATAATCAACGGGTAAACCGCTTTCCATAAGAACATCCATCGTGCCTACATGGGAAAAGCCTCTGAGTCCGCCGGCTGAAAGCGTTACCCCTATTTGCGGGCGTTTATCTTTTGGTAGCAGAACAAATTCGTGCCATAAAAAATCACGTAAGATAGCATCTTCCTCGCTGTGTTTTAAAGCAAAACAGTTCAAGGTTAAAATAAGAGTTAAAAGAGTAAAAAATATTTTCTTCATTATTTTTTTATCTAATATCCTGCCCGACGGCAAGTTCGAGTCCCGCAATGGCGAGTTTATGCTGGCGGATTCCGTCTAAATAATGAACCCCTGCCTGATAATAATAGTTGTAAACTTTTATAATTTCTTCTTTAGACAAATTGTTTAAATCAAGTTTTGCCATGTCTTTGGAAACGTCTTCCCAAATGTTTTGGCGCTGTTGCGCTTCTTCTTGCCAGAAGGCAAGTTTGTTATAGGCTTGGGCAACTTCTATGCGGATTTGATCCTCAATTTCGGCTTGTTTCAAAATAGTTTGTCTTTGTTCGGCACGTTTTTGTTTAAGTTGGCTTGCATAGTCATAACCAAGAGGCAATTTAAAAGCAAGGGTAAGTTGCATATTTTCATCTTTAAAATCATTTAACCCTAAACGCTCATAAGAAGCACCGAGCATAATATCAGGGTATCTTCTTGCAAGAGAAAGATTAACGGATATATTATCCATCTCAAGTTTATAAAGGGCACTTTTTAACTCCGGTCTGTATTCCATAGCCCAAACGCTTAATTTTTTCAAATCTATTTCTACGGGATTCAGTTCAAAATCGCCCTGTATAACAAGAGTGTTATTAAGTTCTTTATTTAAGGTTTTAAGAAGAATTAAATTAGCATTTCTTATTTCTTCTTCAAGAAGATTGGTATCACTTTTTATTTTTGCTATTTCGGATTTAACTAAAATATTTTCCCACGCTTTATTATTTTTTTTGCTTAGGGTTTTTTGAATTTTAGCGGAAGTATCTTCTAAAAGTTCTTTTTTTCTTTGTAGGAATAAAGAATTAAAGAAGGCCTCTTTTACTTGATAAATAGTTTTGCTTTTTACGGCTTCATAGCGGCTTAAGGCCTCTTTTAAAGTCGCTTTAGCAAGACTAACTGTGCTGCTGGTTCTGCCGCCTGTATAAAGATATTGTATTGCGCTAACGCCCGCACCGTAAAATAAATCTTTATTTTCGTGGCCGTCTTCTTGGTTGATAAAGCGAAGACCAAGACTTTCCGGTATAACGGTAGGATAATCTAAATTATAAGCATTGGCGCTTGCATTTAAAGTAATGCGCGGCAAATATAAAAATTTGGCTTCTTTTACTTTTTGCTGAGCGATGATAACATCTTGTTCGGTTAAAAGCAGTTGATAGTTGTTTTCAATGGCAAGGCGGATAGCATTTTCCAAAGAAAGAGGGTCTTTATCATCGGTAGAATATTTAATTCTATATTGCTGGGCACAAAGGTTTAAAGCAAAAAATAAAACAAAACAAAAACCTAAAAACTTTTTCATTGATTTTTTTCCTCCGGATTATAGGTGTTTTCTTCTTCAGTTTCATCTAAAACATTCATCATATTATTAAATTCTTTTTCTATTTCTCTTAAAGTATCATCTTTTCTTAAAGAAATACGCACTTTTTTATTACCTTGTGCAACTTGTTTTAGTGCTTCTTCAAAGCGGTAAATCGGCCCTGCGATTTTATTTGACAGAAGGGAAGCAAAAAGCAAAATTATAATAAAGCAAATAACAATTTTTATTATGAAAGAGATAAATAGCGAAGAACCTTCCGCGAAAATTGTTTGTAAAAGGGCGGGGTGTTTTGTAAAAATTTCTTGTAAGAGAGATAAAAATTCATAAGTTATTAAAGCCGTTGCAAAAAGAACGCAAAGCATAACAAAGGCGACTAATTTTAATTGAAATCTTTTTTTAATAAAGATTATTTTTCTTTGAATTTTTTCTGCCATAAAGACCCCTTAAAAAGTATAATTGTATTTTACCTGTAATATTCTTTCCGCTTTATTATTATAATTGCGGACGGCTAAATCAAGAGCAAAAAAATCTGCTATATAAATTCTAAAACCGGAGTTCACGCGCGAAGTTTTTATAGAGCGGATATTATCCCACTCGGTTATGAAATCTAAATAATCTGCGATACTGTAATTAAGGGAAACAAAGCCGTGTAACTTATCAAATTCAAAGCCGTCGGTTGTGATATTTCCGCCGTAATTTATCATTAAATCTTTTAAAAAAAGTTCCTGCGTGGCAACTAGATATAAACCTCTTGCTTTTTGTAAATACTCATCTTCGTCATGATCATAATAAAACCCCTGATTATTAAAACCAAGTGCAATTATGGGTAAAATTTCCGTTCCGTCAAATAAGCGTGTTTTAAGTTGTAAAGAAGGTGGCAAGATTTTTAAATCGTCATCATCTGTGCCGACAAGATGTTCAATAGTTAAGGATGTTCCTATGGAAAAACGTTCAAAAGGCGTAAAAGTAAAAAAGTTTATAAATCCGCCCTCACTGAAAATACGGCTTGTAGAGTTAAATGTTTTAACAGGGGCGACTTTTGCCGTCGGAGTGTCTATTAAATACTCTTCCAAACGCGTGGCATTTAAAGTGCTGGCAAATAATACCAGAGGAAAAATAAATAATAGTTTCTTTAACATTTTAATCTATAAAGTTCCTTGGATCTTTTAAAATCGGCTTTACGATAAGGCGTATATTTTGCAAAAGATAAGTTTCCTTTGTTGCCATAAAATCATTTTGGTCGTGCGGGAATTCAAGCATGACTTTACCTTCGTCAATTTCATCTAAATTGTAAACAATGCCTTTGCGCCAAATATCAATGCGGGCATTTTCATCTTGCACTTCGGGATTCCAATGGTTAACTAAAACAACTTGTCCTTTTTGTAAGTCGGATGCTCTGGCGGCTTTTGTCTTATAAATAATATCCTTTGAGCGAACGGTCTCACCGGCTCTGGGTCCGTTTTTTAATACGGCTTCGCTATATCCTTTTTTATCGGGATTAGAAGGAGTATAGGATAAAGAATAATAAGCATAAAACTTGCCGTCATACATAAAGGGAGCAAAAGTGCTGTATCTTAATTTGTTTTCATAGGAGGCTTTTTTAGAGCGGTTATAAGAATTATCTTGTGTTTCTTTAGAATCTTTAGCAGCCCTGCTGCTTGAAGAACCAAGACAGGCATTAAAACAAAGTGCCGTAATTACAATCAAAGATAAAGACATAATTTTTTTCATAAAATATTTTCTCCTTTAATATCCTGTGCCACTATAAGAGGCATATTTTCAACTTCCAATTTATAAACGGCTTCACAGCCGAGTTCCTTAAAAAGCACGACTTCGCTTTTTTTAACACATTTTGCATAAAGGGCGCCAAGTCCGCCAAAAGCAATAAGGTAAAGAATTTTGCCTTTCATTGCTTCTTTAACTTGCTGACTTCGCTCACCTTTGCCTATAATACAAATTATACCCGTTTTTTTAACAAAAGTCGGCGTCCATTTATCCATACGTGCGCTGGTAGTAGGTCCGCAACTGCCGCTTTTGTGCCCGGGTCTCGTCGGGGAAGGCCCCATATAAAAGATTGTTTGATCTTTTAAATTTAAAGGGAAAAAATTTTCTTCCACCATTTTTTTATGGGCCTTATCGCGCATTGAAAAAATTGTTCCGCTTAAAAAAATTTGTGTGCCGGCTTTTATATTTTTTATTTTTTCCAAAGTTAACGGTGTTTTTAAATTCATTATAAAACCTCCGTTATATGCCTTGAAGAGTGACAACTTATATTGATTGCAACAGGTAAACTTGCGGTGTGGCAAGGTGCCTCTTCAATAAAAATACCTAAAGCGGAAATGTTGCCGCCAAGTCCTTGAGGGCCGATTTTTGTTTTATTAATTTCTTTAAGTAAATCTTTTTCTAAAGAATTATAATCTTTATTTTTGTTAGCGGAACCTATTTTTCTTAGAAGGGCTTTTTTAGATAATTCTGCACAATTTTCAAAATTTCCGCCGATACCGATACCTATAACAAAAGGAGGGCAAGCACTTGCTCCCGCATTTTTAACAGAGTCAAGAACAAAATCTTTTATATCTTTTAAGGTAGCGCTCGGCGCAAACATTTTTAAAACACTTTTATTTTCCGAACCGGCACCTTTAAGTAAAAGGGAAATTTTTATTTTATTTCCGTTCTTAAAAGAATAGTGGATAACCGCCGGAGTATTATCTTGTGTGTTTTTGCGTTTAAAAAGAGGGTCTTTGACGATAGATTTTCTTAAATAACCTTCCGTGTAACCTTTTTTTACGCCCTCATTTATTGCTTTTGTAAGATTGCCTTTAACAAAAATTTCATTTCCTATTTCAACAAAGAGAACCGTTGTTCCTGTATCTTGGCAAAGGGGGTAAAGTTCTTTTTTGGCAATCTTTGCATTGTCAAGCATTAAAGTTGTTATTTGTTTGGCAAGGCCTTTTTCCTGTTTTTGTGTTTTTTTTATAGCAAGCAAAATATCAGCGGGCAGATTATGCGCTGCTTTTATACACATTTGTTTGACGATATCCGTGATAGTTTTTGCTTCTATAACTCTCATAAAACTTCCTTTAAAGTTTGTTTAAAAATTGTTTCTAACATTTTTTGCGAAGGTTTTTTTATAAAACCGCTTTTAATTAAAGATTGATTAACTTTCTGGCGCATAAGTATTTCTTGTTTTACTTGCGCGTAAACTTGTTTTGCGGAAATTTTTATTTTAGCAAGACCTTCTTTTTTTGCCTGTGCGGCAACGGCGGCAGCCTGTAAAGGATAAACTTCTATATCGGTGCTATCAGGCAAAATGTGATGCTCGTTTAAAAGAGTATCTTGTGCTCTTTTGGCAATTGCTTTTGCTGCGGCAAGCGCCATAGTATCTGTTATTTTTGTCGCGCCGCAAAGTAAAACGCCTTTTAAAATACCCGGGAAACAAAGGGAATTATTTATTTGATTTTCGTAGTCGCCTCTACCTGTGCCCACAATAAAAGCGCCTGCTTGTAAGGCTTGCTCTGGGTAAATTTCCGGTACGGGATTTGCGCAGGTAAAAACAATTGCGCGTTTTGCCATAAGTCTTATTAACTCGGGCTCAATAACATTTGGCCCGGGTTTTGAAAAAGCAATCAAAACATCAGCGTCTTTAAAGGCCTCTTCTTTAGTAGTAATTAATTTAGCATTGGTTTTTTGGCAAAAGGACCATTGTTTATAATAAGAGGGATTATTTTTTAAATCAATTCTGTTTTTGTGTAAAGGACCTTTTGAGTCAAGTAGAATCATTTTTTTAGGATCGGCACCCAAAGCAAAAAGGAAACTTGCCGTGCTTGTGTTTGCAGCGCCCGCACCGAATAGAACAATTTTTACTTTATCAATTTTTTTGCCGGTAATTTTTAGGGCATTTATTAAAGCGGCGCAAGTGATACAAGCCGTTCCCTGAGCGTCATCGTGCCAAACGGGTATAGGACAATTTTCTTTTAAAGCATCTAAAACCTTATAGCAATTTGGCTGACTTATATCTTCTAAATTTATTGCGCTGTAAGAAGGACTTACCATGCGGGCAAAATCAATAATTTTTTGTGCTTGATGTTCGCCTTGCTCATCGCGGGAATCTACACATAAAGGTTCAGCGTCAATTGCACCGAGTTGATTCATTAAGAAGGCTTTGCCTTCCATAACGGCAAGGGCAGAAGCCGCTCCGCAGTTACCAAGACCTAGAACTCGGGTTCCGTCACTTATAATAGCAACTTTATTTGCTCTGTTTGTAAGTTTATAAGATAAATCTTCTTTTTGTTTTATGGCTAAGGTCGGTGCGCCGACACCGGGTGTATACCAAATATTAAGCCAAGCAGAACCCCAAAAAGCCGCTTTGGGAAAAGAGGCCGTTTTACCTTTACAATATTCATGCATAGCCAAAGCCATTTTTGAATAAAATAAAGTTTTAAACTCGTCTTTTTTTTGCGGGTTTATATTTTTTGGTAAACATTTTTCTAAATTACTTAAATCTGTTTTTAGTTTCATATAGTTTACATATTACTTTCTATTTTTTGACTTATTTCTTCTAGTTTTTGTTGTTTTTCCATTTCTTCTTTCTCTTTTAAAAACTTTTTGATTTCGGCTTGTTTAGTGGAGAAATTATTTATTTCCGCTATAATTTTATTAACACCTTCATAAGTTTCAATTTCGCCGCTTCTTATCAAGATAGTATTTGCGGGATAAAGTATCAAATCTATCGGATCAACGGAAAGTAAAATTGTTTTTTCATCTCTCATAACCTGTCTAAAAACTTCCGGTTTTAAAGCATTGACAAATTTATAATCTGTTTTTTCGGTAGCGCCTTTTTTTCTTATTTCTTTAGGTGTATTTAAGGTTTTAAAGGGATTACTTTTTGAAGGTATTCTCGTTAAAACATCTTCTGCTAAAGAAGAGTAAGAAGGAATCATTATTTTGCCTTTTTGTCTGCCGGAAACTATAAGGTATTTATGTTCTGCTTGCATTTTATCTTCGACTCTATCCATTTTGTCGGAATCTACGGCGCAAGGTATTATTGGGTGCGAAGTTGTTCCTTGACTGCTTTGTTCTGATTCTTCTTCCATTGCTACGGCTTGATTATGTCTTTCAGAATTACAAGAGTCTGTTGCAGTTTGGTTCCATTTGGTTGGGTCAAAGGAATCTTTTTGAGGTAAAGGCGGTCTTGGCGGTTTGTTATTATTGCCGTTATTTTGGTCTGTTTGACCATTATTATTTGAATCTCTGCGCCTGGCGTAATTATCTCTTTGAATGATATTATTCAATCTTGCAGTTACGATATTTGCTTGGTCTTCAAAAGAAAGTCCGCTTAAATCAAGATTGCTATATATCTGATTAGTGTGAAAAGATTCTAAAGAACCGTAATTATAATTACTGCCATCTATTCCTGAAGAAAGGTAACTTGTATCGGTGTTAAAGGTTCTTGTTTGTATATCTGTTGTTCTTATAGCATTTGTACTTGTATTTGTTTGCGGTGTTTCTTGAATATTATTACCGGTAAATAAAGCAGAACCGGAAACCCTTGGCGAAAGCAAGGCAAGGCGTCTTTTGGGAGAAAAAATATCAAACAAAGTTCTTCTTGCGGCCTGTTTAACTTCATAAGGGTCGGTGTGCGAAGTTTCGTAAAGTCCTTCTATAATGATATTATCAAAGGGTTTTTGTTCCACAAAAGGATCTTGCGGTTCCTGCATTAAGTTATAAAAAGGATTTTCGGCAGCTTCCTCAGCATAGTAATTATTAGTTGCTGAAGCACTTTCTTCTTTATTTAAAGAAGCAGTGGGCGTTGCCTGAGGGGAAAGGGTAGGAGGTAATTCTTCTTGATAAATATCTTCTTTGTTTTTAGCAAGCAAAGCATTGTTTGTTTTAGTAAATTGTTTTTGTTGGGAGGAGTTCTTGTTAGGAGTATAAAAATCTTTTAACAATTTCAAATAGTGGGTAAAGGGGTTTTCGCTTCCCAAAGGCAAGGCGGTTGTCTGTTTACCGGATTTCTGCAGTTCCATTTCCGAAGAATCTTTGAAAATCAAAGGTAAAGCAAGAAAAATTATTAATATTAAGGATATTGCCAAAATAAAAAATCTTTTTGAAGTAAACTTTACATTTTTTTTATTTTTTTTCTTTACCATGTTTAGGTCCTCCTAAATATATTATTAATAATTAATATTATTTTTACAAGAGCAAAATAAAAAACCACTCAGTGGTGAGTGGTTTTTTAAAACTTCGGGGTTGACGGGATTTGAACCCGCGGTCTCTGCCTTGACAGGGCAGCGTGTTAGACCAGGCTACACCACAACCCCTAAAATCTTTATAAATCTATTGTATCTTTTTATTTTTGTTTCGTCAACTGTTTTTAAATTTTCCCCAAAGAATCTGTTCAAGTTCCAAAGAAAAACCTGTTTTTTCTTTTACGATTTTTTGAACTTCTGTCATTAAATCTTTGATATCTTGAGCACTTGCATTGTTGTAGTTTATAATAAAACCGGCGTGCTTTGTTGATACCTGCGCCCCGCCGATAGTAAGGCCACGTAAATTACAAATATCTATTAATCTGCTTGCATAATCACCTTGCGGTCTTTTAAAAACACTTCCCGCAGAAGGATATTCTAAGGGTTGTTTTTGTTTACGTTTTTCTAAAATTTCTTCTCTTATTTTCTTATCAGCCGGAGTTTTTAACGACCAAGTAGCACTTAAAATTAGGCAATCTTCAAGGCCGGACACTTTGCGGTAAGAAGGTTTTACTGCTTCTTTTTTTATGGTTTTTATTTCGCCGTTTTTTAAGACTTCAACGGAGATGATATTTGCCCAAGTTTCGCTGTTAAAAGCACCTGCATTCATATATACCGCCCCGCCGACACTTCCCGGTATGCCGGAAAGTTTTTCAAGTCCGCCTAGATTGTTCAAAATGCTTGTGGCGATAACCTTATCAAGCGGCGTTCCCGCAAGAGCGTAAACGGTATTATCTTTTATTTTAATTTCTTCAAAATCTTTTAAGCAACAAACAAGTCCTTTGACACCCAAATCGCCTACAAGAATATTGGATCCAAGTCCCAAAATGCGGAAATCAAGTTTATTTTCTTTAGCAAAAGTTATGGCTTGTTTTATTTCTTCAATATTTTTAGGCAAGCAGAAAAACTCCGCCGTGCCACCTGTTTTATAGGTTGTATATTTCGCCAGAGAAACTTGTTCTTGTATAAAAAGTGCTTGTTCTTTTGCTTTCATTTTAATATATTATATAAAAAGAAGAGGGGGATTGGACTATGGTTCATCAAAAAGCAGGCACTTTAAGTGAAGAAAAAATTAATTTGAAAGTTTTAAGAGAGAACTTTTTAAATCCCAAAGGCGAAGTGGCAAAAGTTAAATTCGGCACTTCCGGACACAGAGGTTCTTTGGGTACGGGTTTTTGTGCTTTACACGCGCGTGCTATTGCCCAAGCGGTTGCGACCTTACATAAAGAAGAAGGTTTGACAGGTAAAATTTTAGTCGGTGGAGATACTCGCCTAATGAGCAGAACTACCGCAGAAATTTGTGCGCAAGTTTTAAGTGGAAACGGTTTTAAGGTCGTTTTGCCAAGTATTGCTGTGCCGACACCGGTTTTTTCTTTTGAAATTTTATCAGGCAGAGTTTGCGCCGCTTTAAACGGGACGGCAAGCCATAATCCGCCGCAAGATATGGGCCTTAAATATAATCCTTCTAACGGCGGACCTGCTTCCGGCGCGTTAACTAAAAAAATTGAAGAACTTGCCAATTTTTATCTGCAAAACCCTCAGAAAATTCAAGCAATTTCTCTGGAAGAAGCCCGAAAAAAGGGTCTTGTGGAAGATGCCGATATCATTAAACCTTATATTGAAGCACTCGGTAAAAAAATCAATTTTGAAGTTATCGCTAAAAGCAATTTAAAAGCCGCTATAACGCCGCTTGGTGGGGCAAGTTTACCTTTTTATAAAGAAATTATAAAGCATTATAATTTAAAAAATGTTGAACTTGTTTTGACGGAACAGAACCCGGATTTTCATTTTATTCCGCTTGATCACGATGGAAAAATAAGAATGGATCCTTCTTCTGTTTATCCTATGAAACCTCTTATTGAATTTGTAAAAAACGGTGATTATGATTTTGCCGGGGCAAGCGATCCTGATGCTGATCGCTTTGGTTGTGCGACAAAAAAAGGTGGTTTGATTCCGCCCAATCATGCCTTATGCGTTATGCTGGATTATTTGGCAAGGAAAGCCGCTAAAGATTCTCCTAAAAAAGTCGGGCGCACACTTGGGACAACAATGCTTATGGATAAAATTGCCGCGCATTATAATTTAGGTATAGAAGAAGTTAATGTCGGCTTTAAATACTTCGTTGACGGCCTTTTAAATAAAGAACTTCTAATGGCGGGTGAGGAAAGTGCCGGTATGTCTATAACAAATTGGGTTACCGAAAAAGATGGTATTTTGGCAGTTTGTCTTTTGCTTGAAATTATGTGTGCAACCGGTCAAGATATTGCAGGTCTTTACGAGCAATTAACCGCGCTTTATGGCAAATCTTATTATACCCGTGTAGATACTCCCGCTTTGCCGGAAGTGAAACAAAAGTTCACAAATCTCAAGGCGGAAAACTTTACCGAACTTAAAACTTTTGCCGGCGAAAAACTTTTGCGTATCAGAGATACCGACGGTATAAAGTTTTACTTAAGAGATTCTTGGCTGCTTGCGCGTGCTTCAGGAACGGAGAACATTGTTAAATTATACGCTGAAACTTTAAGAAGTGAGGAATATCTTAAAACCTTAATTGAAGAAGGTAAAAAGGTTTTCGGTTTATAAATCCTTTTTTACAGATTAAAAATCCCCTTTTTTAAAAGGGGATTTTTAATTGGTCAAATTATTTTATTATCTAACACTACCCGCACCGTAAGGGGAATCATAAACGGAAGGAGTAGGTTTCTCATTCCCGCCGCGTTCAGGCAAAGGTTGAACTTTTTTGGTTGTAAAATCGTAAGAGGGGTTATTTCTTTTCTTTGCAATTTCTTCTAATGCTGTCATAAATTTAGCATCTCTGTTAACTAATTCCGTTGTGCCAAAAGGGACATATTTATAAGCATCTTGCGATAAATTAAAGTATAAAACTCCATTATCAAATTTAATATTTGTTTCTGTTCGGCTGGTTCTGGATATACTGACTATATCAAATAAAGCAAGTTCAAAATCTTTAGTTGATATTGCAGTATGGTTTTTATTATAGGAATTTAAGGTTGCTTCAATAACTCTTAAAGCAGCAACTTCAATTAACATTTTTTGGTGTAAAAAATCGCTTGGCCAATCTTTGTGATGTTTAATATTAACTAAATTTGTGCTTTCCTGCGGAGTATAGAGAGTTGTACCGGTTGCGCCATAATATGTAGTAAGTAAAGTAAGGTTTACATTTACTCTTTTTGCAATAAAATCTGCTAAGGTAATATCTGCTCTTTTTGCTTTAGCATTTACAAAAAGGGGGCTTTCTTTGAGTAGTTTAACAATTTTGTTTTTATAGTTACTAATAAGATTTTCCAATTCCGGTTTTGTTAAATTAAAATCAGCACTTGCGCTTGGATTTGCAAGAATACTTTGATAGGTTTTATAGTAATTGTCTTGAGAAGTGTTTTTAATATAGGTATTATCGGTTGTTTTTTTAGTAGGAACAAGAAATATTTTTTCTAAGGCAATAGAACTATTATCGCTTAACAGATTTTTAAAATCCTGTGCTGTAAAATTTTTACTAGGTAAAAAACGTTCAAAGGAAGTATTAGAACCTGTATTTTTATAAGATTCTTTGGCAAACAAATATGTTTGCAAGTTTAACACCGAAATTACGGCTAATGTTGTTAATAGATATTTTCTCATATTAAAAGTATAACTGTTTTATTGCAAATATAAAAGGGTCAAAGGACCTAATTATAAATAGGTCTTTGGACCTAGAAAATTCTTTGGTATTTTAATCTTATTCCCACTCAATAGTGGCAGGTGGTTTGGATGTTATATCGTAAATAACTCTATTTACGCCGTTAACTTCGCGCACTATTCTTTGGGAAACAATATCTAAAACCTCATAAGGTATTTTTGCCCAGTCGCAAGTCATAGCGTCTTTAGAGTTTACGGCTCTTAAACCGATTGTGTGAAAATAGGTTCTTGAGTCTCCCATAACACCGACACTTTTTATATTAGGTAAAAAGGCAAAGTATTGCCAAATAGCACGGTCAAGTTTATGCTTTTTTATCTCATCTCTAAAGATAAAATCACTTTGTTGGATAATTTCAATTTTTTCTTTTGTAATTTCGCCAAGACATCTAACCGCAAGGCCCGGTCCGGGGAAAGGTTGTCTAAAAACTAAATCTTCATCAAGCCCTAGTTCAAGGCCTAAAGTGCGCACTTCGTCCTTAAATAACATACGCAAAGGCTCAAGCAGTTTAAACTTCATATTTTTAGGCAGTCCGCCGACATTGTGGTGGCTTTTAATAACTTCCGCCGTTTTTGTGCCGGATTCAATTACATCAGGGTAAATAGTGCCTTGTAAAAGATAATCTATTTTACCGAGTTTTTTTGCTTCTTCTTCAAAAACTTTTATAAACTCCGCACCGATAATTTTGCGCTTTTTTTCAGGATCGGTGACACCTTTTAGAGCATTTAAAAAGCGTTTTTGCGCATTTACTCTGATAAGATTCATCTTGAAACGTTTGCGAAAAACTTTTTCAACTTCGTCCCCTTCTTTATAACGCAGTAAACCATGATCAACAAAAACACAGGTTAAATTATTAGCAATTGCTTTATGTACCAAAAGTGCCGCAACGGAAGAATCTACTCCGCCTGAAAGCGCACACAAAACTTTTTTATCTTTTAATTTTTCTTTAAGTTCGGCAATCTGATTATCTTTATAATTACCCATAGTCCAGGTGGGTTTTATGCCGCAAATTTTATAAAGGAAATTTTTTAAAATCTGTATACCGGCTTGGGTATGAACAACTTCAGGGTGGAATTGAACACCGTATATTTTCTTTTTATCATTTTCAATAATACAAGTGGGACATTGTTTGCTATAAGCCGTTATTTTAAAACCTTTTGGCACTTTGGCAACATAATCGCGGTGACTCATCCAGCAAATAGTTTTTTTATTTACTTTAGTTAAAAGATTTGTGTTTTCTTTTTTGATTAACTCAACTTTACCATATTCTTTATAATCGGGACTTACCACTTTTCCGCCTAAGGTTTGGGCAAGCAATTGTAAACCATAGCAAATACCCAAGATAGGGATATTCAGTTCAAATAATTCCTTTTCTACTCTGGGAGCATTTTTTTCATAAACGCTGGCTGGTCCACCGGTAAATATAATTGCCTGTGGTTTTTTGGCAAGGGCTTTTTTATAAATCTCGTTCCAAGGAACAACTTCGGAATAGATATTTAATTCCCTAACTCTTCTTGCAATAAGTTGATTATATTGTCCGCCGAAATCGGCAACTAAAACAAGATTATTTTGCATAATTTGCCTCATCTTTAGTCATAATTAAATCGTGCGGATGAGATTCTTTTAAACCCGCAGCGGTAATTTGCACGAACTTACTTTTTTTATAAAAAGTTTTTAAATCTTTTGCGCCGGAATATCCCATAGCGGCGCGAAGCCCGCCCATTAATTGATAAGAAACTTCCTCTATTGTTCCTTTGTAGGGAACCATACCTTCAACACCTTCGGCTACAAGTTTTTTAGTATTTTGCTGAAAATATCTATCACTTGAACCGGCTTTCATTGCGGCAGTTGACCCCATACCTCTATATAATTTATATGCCTTTCCGTTAACAATAACTTTTTTGCCGGGTGCTTCTTTACAGGCGGCAAAAAGTCCGCCAAGCATACAAACACTTGCACCGGCAGCCAGGGCTTTTGCGATATCTCCGGAATATTTTATTCCGCCGTCGGCAATTACGGGTATATTATATTTTCTTGCAACTTTTGAACATTCATAAACGGCACTTAATTGGGGAACACCGGTGCCTGCTACAATGCGTGTAGTGCAAATTGCACCCGGCCCGATACCGACTTTTACGGCATCTGCACCGGCTTTAATTAAAGCAAGGGTTGCTTCGGCGGTTGCAACATTTCCTGCTATAATTTGGACTTTTGGAAAATGTTTTTTAATTTTTTTAACTGCTTCTATAACCCCTTTTGAGTGTCCGTGTGCCGTATCAATAGTTAAAATATCCGCGCCGGCTTTTATTAAAACTTTTGCTCTTTCAAGCATATCTGCCGTAACGCCGAGCGCCGCGCCTACAAGTAAATTTTGCTTTTTAACTTTTTTAATTTGCTCGGCCTGTTTCAGCGCGCTCATATTTTTGTGAATAATACCAATACCTCCCACTTTAGCCAAACTTATAGCGGTTTGATATTCCGTAACGGTATCCATACCGGCACTCATTAAAGGAATAGCAAGTTTGATTTTTTTTGTTAAGTTGGTTTGTAGATTAACTTCTCTTGGCAATACTTCGGAGTATTGGGGGACAAGCAAAACATCATCAAAGGTTAAACCTTGTTTTAAAAATTTATTTTCCATAGGACCTCGCCTTTTTCTTTATTATACTAAAAAAGGAGGTTAGGATTTTGATTGACAGTTTTTATAAAAATAATATAAAATAATTATACTTTTATTAAAAAAGGGGGGTAAATATGGGTCAAAAATCCATAGAAATATTAAAGCAAACTAGTATTAATATCGAAGAATTAGTAGAGAAATTACAAAAAGCCTACGCAGATGAGTGCCTTTCCTATATACAGTATTGGGAAGGGGCAAGATTTCCGGTAGGTCTTATGCGTTCAAAATTAAGTGAAGAAATGCAAGAACACGCCGAAGAAGAACTTAAACATGCTAATTGGCTGGCTAAAAGAATAATAGATTTCGGTGTTATGCCGATAGTCGGTCCTCATGAATGGCTTAAAAGGAGTAATTGCGGTTATCAGGAACCTCTTGATAGTGATATTATGACCTTGCTTGAACAAAATATTTCAAGTGAACGCTGTGCCATAGAAGTTTATAAGCAACTTGCCGATTTTACACGGGGCAAGGATGATATCACTTACAAACTTGTTATTAAAATCTTGGAAGAAGAAGTTGAACACGAGCAAGATCTTGAAGATATCAGAAATGATATAGAAAGGGGATAAAAACCCTTGTTGTAAATGAAAAAGACCTCTTTTTAAGAGGTCTTTTTTTAGCAAATTTTTTATAAAGCAACAGGTGCTTTGCCCTTTGCTTCTATATTGCCTAGTAAGATATTTGCTGCTGCTTTAGTAGAAAAACGGCTTACCCCATACATAGCAATAACATTTTTTATTTGCGGATAATTTTTAATGTCATAAGGGCTCATTAAAGAAAGCAAAACGATATTGGGATTTATTTTTAAAAGTTGTTTTAAAGCATTTTTTTGGCTTTCCAAAGGTTTATCCGCCCATTGTAAAGAGCCAACAACAACTAAATCTGCTCCTTTCATACATTCTTTTGCGCGTTGAATATCTTTTGCTTTAGGGCGCATAGAGGCATTATAGTATTTAACTTTCCAACCTTTTTCTATAAACGGGGCAGAAAAATCGGTCAGTTGGTCGGCAAAGCGGGTGGGGGAAAATAAAACAGTACAGAGTTTAGGTTGTTCCTTTTGCGTTTTGAAAGGAATGAAGTTTTCCGCGCTTCTTATTAAGGTAACACCCTGATTAGATAATTTTTGAGCAAAATAATTATAGGCCTCAAGGGAAGATTTTATTGGCATAGTAGCGTGTTGTTCTTCAAAAAGACCGAGTTTCTTTTTTAAATTAAAAACTTTTTGTGCGGCTTCTTCTACGCGTCTTTTAGGCAGAGTTTTATTTATTTGTTTTAAAAGTTCACTATTAGTTATTGCCGGATCTTTGCGACTGGTCAAAACAATATCAACTCCGCTGGCAATAGATTTGCGCGCCGCGGTGGAAATATCACCGGTTTTGCTTGCGCCTTGCATATCAAGGCTGTCGGAAATTATTATTCCTTCAAAACCAAGTTCTTTTTTAAGTAAATTATTTATGATTGCAGGGCTAAAAGTAGCGGGATTTTCTTTATCCAAAAAATCATAAATTATGTGGGCACTCATTATACCCATAACGCCATTATGTATGGCGTTTTTAAAAGGCGGTAAATGTATTTTTTCGAAGGATTCTCTATCTTGGGCAAAACGTGGGGTAGCGTAGTGGCTATCTTGGGTAGTTTCGCCGTGTCCGGGGAAATGTTTTGCTACTGCCATTATGCCGGCTTTTTGCATACCTGTTATTAAGGCAAGTCCCATATCCGAAACAATCTGCGTATCAGAACCGAAACTTCTAACTCCGATGATAGGATTTGAAGGATTTATATTTACATCAATTACGGGAGCAAAGTTTATATGAACACCGGCGTTTTTAAGTTCTGTTGCAACTATATAAAATAAAGTTGTTGTATCCATTTGATTATTGGCTGCGGCAAGAAGCATATTTGTCGGTAGATAAGGGAAACCTAAAGTAACAGGTGTGTAAACCGTGCCGCCTTCATAATCGATGGCAATAAGCAAAGGTAATCCTAAAGGACTTTTTTTTGCCCAACCTTGCATTTTATCAATAATGTCTTTTGTTTCTTCAAGAGAATAGTTACCCCATTGTATTAAAACCCCGCCGACAAGACCTTTTTCAATAGCACTTTTATATTTGTAAGCGGTATCAATATCGGTTGCGATAAAAATCGTTTGAGCAAGTTTGTCTTTCAAAGATAAATCTTCGAAAACAATTTCTTTTAGCGGCTTTTTGCCTTCAGTTGTTTGGGCAAAAAGCGGAGTAAAAAATATCAGACAAATGAGAGTTAAAATAATTTTATTTTTCATTTAATTTTATTAAAGTAATTTCATTGTTAGTCAGTAAACGCATTGAAGGGCCCCAGTAAAAAGTTCCGGGGTTTACGTACAAATTACTTTCTCCGTATTTATGAAGTCCTTTTACATATTTATATCTTAAAGCAACTAAATAATTAAAAGGGAAAATTTGCCCTGCGTGAGTGTGCCCGCTTAACATTAAATCAATTTTTGAGGCAAGTTTTTCAAAATCGTTTGGCTGATGTTTCAAGAGAATACTAAACTGTTCTTGCTTTTTAAGATTATTTAAAAAATCTTGGTCCGGTATATCGCTGACGCCGTTTATTATTATTCCGCAGGACTGAACGGTTTTATTATCTAAATCGGTAAGGTCTGCTTGTTTAAAAAGTTCTTTGTTTTGCGCAAGCCCGCCGTAATACTCGTGGTTACCGCTTATAACATATTTACCGCAAGGGGCATTTAGATTTTTTATTAACTCAATATAAGGCTGCATATTTTGGGTTTCTTCAAAAACATCACCGGTAAAAACTATAATATCGGGGTTATACTCTTCCATTTTTTTAAGGGCTTTTTCAAAGCGTTTTGGAAAGATGTTTTTGCCTAAATGGGTATCTGAAATTTGGGCAATTAAAACGGGTTGCTTTATTTTTTCGCTGGAGATTTCCATTTGTTTTATTAAAGGTGTTTTAAAGGCGGTCCAAGTTGAAATAAAAGTTAAAAGTAAGGCTATTACGAACGGTAAGTAAATGGGTAAATCAAGATGGCATATTTTAAGAAACATAAACAACATACTCAAACAAAACCAAAGAAAAATAAAACCAAGCCAACCGTAAACAAAAATATGCAAAAATGCCGCCCCAAAGCCATTATATTTATGCACTACAAAAAGCAGAAAGATAAACAGACAGGCAATCAGCAAAGGTAAAAGTCTTAACAAAAAGGAAGATAAAGCAAAACTTTGCAAAAAGCAAATATAATGCATTAAAACAAGTAGGAAAGCAAATACCGAAAAAAATAAAATCATTTCTTATTTTCAAAAACTCCCAGTTGTCTGTTCTTTGTTACATTATCAAAGGGGAAAAGTTTGCCGTTCATTGCAACAAAAGTGCCGTAAGGCAAGGCCTGTGCAAAAGATAAAGCGCTTGATAAATTGAAAATACCGTCTGAAGAACCAAATTTATAAGGTATCATAGCACCGGTTAAAACAACAGTTTTATCTTTAATTTTTCCGCCTAAAAACATAGCGGTTTTTTCCATAGTATCGGTGCCGTGGGTAATGACAATTTCTTTTTCGGAGCAATTTTGAACGGCTTTTAAAATAATTTTTCTATCAGCATCGGTCATAAAAAGGCTATCTTTTAACATTAAGGTCGTTATTTTAACAGGTAAGCGGCAACGCCCTTGCTTTAAAATTTCTTGTAAGTGCGTTTTTTTAAAAAATAATTCACCTGTAAGTTCATTATATTCTTTATCAAAAGTCCCGCCGGTAACAAAAATTCTGAGTGCCATAAAAATAATCTCCTTTTAAAAAGTCCTCTAATTTAAGTATAATATATTTATATAAAATATTGAGAGGAAAATAAAATGAGTATCAGAGTTCGTTTCGCCCCCTCGCCGACAGGGCACTTACATATTGGCGGCCTTAGAACAGCACTTTTTAATTATCTTTTTGCCAAAAAGGAGGGCGGCACTTTTATTTTGAGAATAGAAGATACCGACGAAGAAAGATCCACTCAAGAATCTGTAAAAGCAATTTATGACGGCCTTATGTGGGCAGGCTTAACTTGGGATGAAGGCCCTATGCCTGACGGTACAATTAAAGGCCCTCATGCTCCTTATTATCAAGCCCAAAGAGCAGACCAAGGTTTATACAAAAAATATATTGATGACCTTTTGGCAAGAGGTCTTGCTTATAAATGTTATTGCACCGAAGAAGAACTTGAAGAAATGCGTAAAGATGCTCTTGCAAATCACCGCCCGCCCAGATATGACGGCCGTTGCCGCAATTTAACAAAAGAAGAACAGGAAAAACTTGAAGCACAAGGCAGAAAATATGTTATTCGTTTTAAAATGCCAAAAGAAGGAACCACCGCTTTTGATGACTTAATACGCGGTCATGTTTCTTTTGAAAATAAAGATTTGTACGATTTAGTTATTCAAAAAACAAGCGGTTATCCTACCTATAATTTCGCTTGCGTCATTGACGACCACTTAATGGGTATGACTCATGTCATTAGAGGTGATGACCATATTTCAAATACACCTGCGCAAATACAAATTTACAAGGCGTTTGGTTGGCAACATCCTATAATGGCGCACCTTTCTATGATACACGGACCCGACGGCACAAAACTTTCCAAAAGACACGGAGATACAAGCGTAATTGAATATAAAAATCAAGGTTTCTTGCCGGCTGCTTTGATTAACTATCTTGCTTTGCTCGGATGGAGTACTTCTGATTCTCAACAACTTTTTGCTCCCGGTGAACTTGAAAAGAAATTTGATATTAAAGGTTGCCAAAAAAGTCCGGCTGTTTTTGATAATGCAAAATTAACTTGGATGAATGGCGAATATATCCGCCAGATGAGTATTGATGCTTTATATGAAGCGGCAAAACCCTTCTTAAAAGCAGCAAATGTTGCTCAGGGGCAAGATGAACAAAAACTCAAAAACATTATCGCTCTTGAGCAGGAAAAATATAAAACTTTAAAAGAAATTCCGGGTTTAATAAACTTTTTCTTTACAGATAAGGTAGAATATGAAGAGGATGTAATTGAAAAAGTTTTGAAATCCGATGCGGCTAAAGAGGCTCTTAAATTAATTGAGAAGGCTTATAGCACTTTGGATAATTGGACGGAAACTTCTCTTGAGGAAATTGCTCGCAAAACCGCTAAAGAAAACGGCTTAAAAGCAGGGCAGGTTTTCCACCCGTTAAGAGCGGCTGTTTCCGGCAGAAGTCACGGACCGACTTTATTTAAAATGCTTGAATATATGGGCAAAGATATGGTATTAAATAGAGTAGGCGATGTTATTAATTGTAGCGTGAGATAAATGAAATATTGGTTTCTTAAAAACGGCGATGTTGTCGGGCCTTTATCCGTAGAAGAAATAAAGAAAGACGAATTCTTTGCGGATGATTGTTTGGTTTGTCCTGAAGATAAAGCAGAAGAGGCGGATTTTTGGAAAACCCCGCAAAATTATGCGCAGGATTTTTTCCCTGTTGTTGAAGATAAAAAACCAAATCCGCGAAATACTGTAACTTCTCAAAATCAGGAACAAGCACCTCTCCAAAATCCAGAAGATACTCAAAGCGAAGCGGAGATGGAAATTCCCGAAGAAGTTTCTTTAGATGATGCTTTGCAAGAAGGCATAGAACAGATGAATTCCGATGAGTCTATATCCCAAGAACCTATCCTTCCGCCGAATAATGAAACTGAAAAAAATCCCTTTGAAAGTGATAGACCGCAAATAGCACCCAATATAGAAGATACTATTTCAAGCCATGTTATTGCTCCGCGTTTGGATGCCGAAGGGGATACTTTGCTTGAAGATATTCCCGCTAAAGCAATTCTAAGTGATGATAATGAAAAAGAAGAAGATAAATTTGATGCTTTTTCCGCACCGTCTTCTTTATCTGAAGAGGATTCTTTAGATGATACTCCCATTTTGAATATTTTTGAACGTCCGGAAAAAGAAATTAATAGGACAAAGGAAATTGCAGATATTTCAGAACATATTTATGATACTTACGGTGCTGCCGAAAGAGCAAAAGAAAGAGCCACGCGGGAAATAAAAGAAAATGCCAGCCAAACGGAAGATATTATGGATACTCCTCCCAGTAAAGAGGATATTCGCAAGAAAAACAATAAAATTTTTCTTTTGGTTTTACTTATGTTTATTCTTGTTGGTGTTGCCTTACTTTTGGCCTTATTAAGTCCCAGTTCCGATGAAAAAGAAACGCAGCAAAACCAACAAGAAACACAAACCGCAGCATTACCCGTAAAAACGCAGGCAAGTCCTTTACAAAGCACCGAAGCAAGAGATATTCTAGATACTCCAACGACGGATGCTTCTGCTTTTTTTGCTTCTCAAAATGATAATGCCGAACAGGATAGAGCAATTGCCAAGGTTAAAAAATTTATTCTTTCAAACGGCAATAGTTTGGGGGATTACTTAAGTAGCAGATATGCCGATTATCAAACAAGTTGGGTCGCAGATGTTTTAAGCGGAAGAAATTATTATGTTCACTTTTCCGCAAATAAGATTAGACAAGAACCCATAGTCTATTCTTTTAGCATAGATTTGGATAAAAATGAAATTGCCGGATTAAATAATCTGGGTATGGATATTCTAAAAGGTGTTGTAAAAGGAGAATAAAAATGCTGATTGACGAATTATTTAAAATAATGAAGAATAAAGGGGCTTCGGACTTGCACTTAACTGTTGGTGTTCCTCCGATTTTGCGTATTAACGGGGAATTGTTTCAAACTCCCTACGACCCATTAACACCAGAACAGACACAGGCTTTGATTTACTCTATCATGTCCGATGAACAAAAAAGCAGATTTGAAACAAATAATGAACTTGACTTCGCTTTTTCTATTAAAGATATCGGTCGTATAAGGGTCAATGTTTTTAGACAAAGAGGTTGCGTCGGTGTTGCTATAAGAGCCATTCCCATAGGCTTTAAAACATTCAGAGAACTTGGTTTGCCGGCCGCCGTTGATAGAATCGTAAATTTAAATAAAGGTTTGATTCTTGTTACCGGTCCGACAGGTTCTGGTAAATCAACTACCCTTGCAAGTATGATTAACTACATTAATGAAAATTATGGTTATCATATTATGACGGTAGAAGACCCTATTGAGTTCGTTCATAGACATAAACGCAGTATTATTAACCAAAGAGAAGTCGGTCACGATACCGAAAGTTTTGCTACTGCTCTAAAATATGTTTTAAGACAAGACCCCGATGTTATCTTAGTCGGTGAGTTAAGAGATTTGGAAACAACCCAGCAGGCCTTGAACGCTGCCGAAACCGGTCACTTGGTTTTTGCAACCTTGCATACAAACGATGCTATGCAAACTATCAACCGTATTATTGACATGTATCCGCCAAGCCAGCAAACACAGGCAAGAACTCAATTATCCTTCGTGCTTGAAGCGGTTTTCTCTCAACAACTTATGCTTACGGCTGACGGCAAAGGCCGCGTCTTAGCAACCGAAGTTCTTTTAGCAACTTCCGCTGCCCGCGCTATCATCCGCGATGAAAAAACCGAACAACTTATTCACGTTATGCAAACCGGCACACAATTCGGTATGTCAACCATGAACCATAGTTTGGCTGAACTTTATTTGAGCAAGAAAATTACTTACGAAGATGCCTTAATGCACTCAACAGACGTTAATGACTTTAAGGCATATATGATACAAATCAGCGGCAAAGAAAAATAATTTTGCGTCGGCTTTTGCGTTTATAGGGTGTTGCGACCTCGGTCGGATACTTCGGCCTCCGGCCTTTCACAGTATACACTTCCTCGGTTGCGCCTACTATAAACGCAAAATCCTTGCAAAACTTATATGCTCTGTTTTTTAAATTTTTTAAAAACTTCGGATACGCAGGACTGCCGTCCGCTTTGGGTATACCTTGTTTTTAAAAGCGGTTTTTCTTTAGAAGAGACTAATTAAAAATAGCCTCAAAATACCATTAAAATAGATATACTTAGTAAATACGCAAAAACTTTCGTTTCCTGTGCTTAGAAACTCTTGCAGAAAATCCGTATTTTGTTGCTATTCCTTTATATAAGTCATTAATGTAAATAACTGTATAGATAAATATTCTCTTTTTTTATACAATATCTATATATGAAGTTTGAAAGTTTTGTCGCAAAACGTTATTTGCTTTCCCAGAGTAAAGGCGTATTTTCCTTAATTACCACAATTATCGGCATTTTAGGTGTTTGCGTGGGGGTTGCTGCTTTGATTACCACGCTTGCCGTTATGAGCGGTTTTCAAAACGATATTAAAAATAAAGTTATTGGTGCACAGGCCCATATTATGGTTATGGGTATGATGCCCGAAGGACGTTATCAACAGGTTCAAAAAACAATAGAGGCAATTAAGGGCGTTAAAGCAACCGCACCTAATATCTACGGACAGGCAATTTTAAATTATCAAGGGCAAAATCAAGGGGTCGTTTTGCGCGGACTTGACCAAGAGCAGGAAGCAAAAACAAGCAATTTGATTACTTCTCTTACGGATGGTTCTTTTACAACGGATAAAGAAAATCTTTCCCCGCTGGTTTTGGGCCAAGAACTTGCCTATAATATGGGTGTAGATATTGATGATGAAGTGGTGCTTGTTTCACCCGCAACTATTGCCGGCGCATTGCCTAAGATGAAAAAGTTTATTGTTACCGGTCTTTTGAAAACCGGCTATTATGAATTTGATAATACTATTGCTTATACCGATTTAAACTCGGCATCGGATTTTTTGGGTTTAAAAGGTGCAATTACAAATTTGAGTGTAAAACTTGATAATCTTGAAAAAGCGCAAACTCTTGCTTTTGAAATTGATGAGGCAACAAAGCAAAATTATTCCGTTAAAACTTTTATGCAGTTAAACGGCAATTTATACGCCGCTTTAAAACTTGAAAAAGTGATGATGTTTATTATTTTATCTTTAATAATTTTGGTTGCTTCTTTAAATATAACTTCTAATTTAATTTTATTCGGAACGGAAAAATTAAGAGATATCGGTATTATGCGCGCTATGGGTGCAAGCCCTGCTCAGATAAGAAAAATTTTTATGCTTGAAGGTTTGTTTATTGCAAGTGCGGGTATTTTATCCGGTCTTGTTTTAGCGTGTATTTTATGTTGGGTTATTGCTACTTTTGATATTGTTAAATTGCCGGCAGATATTTATTATTTAACAAAAGTACCGGTAAAAATAGAAACTCTTGATGTTTTAAGCGTGATTTTTGGCAGTTATGCTTTATGTTTTATTTCTGCTTTATATCCCGCTTATAAAGCCGCAAAAGTAAATCCGGTGGATGCGATACGCTATGGCTAATATATTACTTGAACTAAAAAACCTTACCAAAGTTTACAAGGAAGGTTCTCAGGAAAATAAAGTGCTTAACGGAGTTGATTTAATAATTCCGCAAGGTTCTTTTAATGTCTTTATAGGGCCTAGCGGCAGTGGTAAAAGCACGCTTTTAAATTTGATTGCTATGCTTGACACAGTAACCGAAGGGCAAATTTTATTTGAAGGTCAAGATATCGTAAAACTATCCGAACGCAAAAAAGCAAAACTTCGCTTAAATAAAATGGGTTTTATTTTCCAATTTGACGGGCTTTTGCCGGAGTTCAGCGTTATTGAAAATGTTAATATGCCCGCGTTAATCGGTGGCAAAAATGCAAAAGGCAGGGCATTTGAACTTTTAAAAAATTTGGGTATGGATAATCTGGCTTTTAAAATGCCGCCTTCTTTAAGCGGTGGGGAAAAACAAAGAGTCGCAATCGCGCGCGCTTTAATAAATGAACCGCTTTTACTTTTAGCCGATGAGCCGACCGGCAATCTTGATACTACCCGTAAAGAGCAAATTTTTAAAGATTTCGCCGAACTTGCCCAAAAAGGCATTACCGTTTTGATGGTAACCCACGATGTTAAGGCTGCAGATTATGCCGATTATTGCTATACTATTGAAGATGGGTCTTTAAAATTTAAAAATAAATAAAGAGGGTTTAAAATGCAAATAAAGTTTAACAAACAAGCAGAAGAACTTTTTACAAAAGGCATTAACAAACTTGCCGAAAAAGATTTTACCGCAAGACTTTATCGACATCAAGCGAGTCTTTGGAAAACTGAAGAAGAACATACAAAAATTATAAATAATTCTCTTGGTTGGACTGAGGTTTATAACTGGACACTTGAGCATTTAAACGAAGTAAAAGATTTTGCCAAAAGTGTGAAAGATATTTATAGACATGTTGTTTTAATGGGTATGGGCGGCAGTAGTTTAGCACCGGAAGTTTTGCGTGTTTTATTTGGGAAAAAAGAAGGATACCCCGCTTTAATTGTTTTAGACAGCACCAGCCCGGATTGGGTTAGCAAAGTGCGTGCGCAAATTAATCCTGAAAAAACTTTATTTATTTTTGCAAGTAAATCCGGCTCTACGGTAGAACCATCTTCTCAATTTGCGTATTTTTATGAGGAAGTTTCCAAAGTAAAAGCAAATCCCGGGGAGAATTTTATTGCTATTACAGACCCTAATACAGGTCTTGAGGCCTTAGCAAAGGAAAAGAAATTTAGAAAAATCTTTTCCAATAAAGCCGATATCGGCGGCAGGTTTTCCGCTTTATCTTTCTTCGGTATGGTGCCGGCTGCTTTAAGCGGTATTGATATTGAACCTATTTTAAAGTGTGCTAAAAAGTTTGGCGACAGCGTTAAAAGTAATACAGAAAAAGCACCTCTTATACTAGGCGCTTTAATGGGCGAAGGTTTTTTAAATAAAAAAGATAAACTTACCCTTTTAATGCCGCGTGAAGTTGATACTTTCGGTTTGTGGATTGAACAACTTGTCGCAGAATCCACCGGCAAAGAAAATTGCGGTGTTGTGCCGGTTGCGGACGAGGGTGTTTTGGAAGATTATGCCTATCAGCAAGATAGAATTTTTGTCCATATTGATTTTAAATCTCAAGATAACTTAAAGTTTGAAAAAAGCACCGAAACCTTAGAAAAAAATTATCCCGTTATTGAAATTGAAATGTCCGGTTTAGAAGCAATAAGCGAGCAATTTTTACTTTGGGAAATTGCAACGGCTGCTTGCGGTGCAATTATGAAAATTGATCCTTTTGATCAACCAAACGTCCAAGAAGCAAAAACTATTGCTAAAGGTATTTTGGCAGATTTATCTAAGGGTGTTAAAGACCCTCAGGCAGAAGCCGAACTTTTAACAAGCGAGAATTTACAAGGTAAAGTTAAATTGGAAAATCTAGGTAAAGATATTTTAAAATTTGTTAAACCCAATGATTATATTGCTTTGCTTGCTTACTTAAACGAAACACCGCAAATTGATGAAACTTTAAAAGATATCAGAGAGAAACTTTTACAAAATAGTAAAGCGGCCGTTTTGTTTGGCTACGGACCGAGATACTTACACTCCACCGGACAACTTCATAAAGGTGACGGCGGAAACGGTATCTTTATAATTTTAAGCGCCCAGCCCGAGCAGGAAGTTGCTATTCCAAGACAAAGTTATACCTTTGGTGATTTAATAAGCGCTCAGGCCCTTGCAGATTTTAAAGTCCTTTCTCAGAAAGGCAGAAGAGTAATAAAAATACATTTGAAAAAACCTGTTTTAGAAACTCTTAAAAGACTAAATAACTTATTCTAGACGGGTTTTATCAGAGGGGAGAAAAATGACAACAAAAACCAAAACAAAAAAAACCTTGAAGGATACTCTTAGAAAAGTAGTCGCTTCAACAAGAAGAACAGCAGTTAGCAAAACAACAAAAACAAAAACCAAAACTGCAACAAATTCTTCTTCACAAAAAACAATACCGTTAGCAAAGGATCTTTATATCGATTATCCTTCTAACAATGAACAAGTTTATTGCGGGCACTATTGTTTCAGACTCGGCAGCCCGAGCAATATCTCTTGGCTTAAAATTTCTATCAACGGCGGCCCCTGGCAAGATTGCAGAAATGCGAACGGCTATTGGTGGTACGATTGGTGGAACTTTACTACCGGTAATTTTTATGCCGAAGCCTATGGCTGTGTAGACGGCAAAGAAGTTAAAACTGCAAAACGCAAATTCAAAGTAGTTATCTAAATGAAAAAAGTTTACTTGCAAACCTTTGGTTGTCAGATGAACGAGGCTGATTCAGAAGAAATGATGCTGACGCTGGCAGCCAGAGGTTGCATGCAAACTGATAATTTAAAAGAAGCCGATATTGTGCTTGTAAATACTTGCACAATTCGCGAACACGCCGAACATAAAGCCTTATCTTACCTTGGTCGTCTTGCTAAATGGAAAAGGGAAAAAGAAGATAGAAAAATTATTTTTACCGGTTGTGCTGCGCAAAGACTCGGCCAAAAAATAAAAAAGAAATTTCCTCATACCGATATTGTAAACGGTGCTAAAAATATAGATAACTTCGCAAATGTTATAGAAAAAGAACATTTGCTAAATGAAGAAATTTCTGCGGTTTCTTGCCAAACTAAAAGTCCTATTGCTTTAGTTAACATTATGCGCGGGTGCAGTTGTAAATGTTCTTATTGCATAGTTCCTTATGTAAGGGGAGAGGCCTATTCCTTAGATCCGCAAAACATTTTAAAACAAGTAAATTTTGCTCTTGAAAACGGCGCAAAAGAAATTGTTTTACTGGGGCAAACAGTTAATGCTTACAGTTATAAGGGGTTTAGTTTTTCTAAACTCTTAAGAGAAATTTGCTCTTTTGACAAACTTGCGCGCTTACGCTATTTAAGTCCGCACCCTATGTTTATAAATGAGGAGTTTTTACAGACTCTTAAAGATTGTCCAAAAATTGCGCGTCATATTCATTTGCCCGTTCAAAGCGGTTCAACAAGAATTCTTGCCGATATGAAACGCAACTATACACGCGAAGAACTTTTGGCAAAATTAAAAGCCTTAAAGGAAATAGGTATAGAAATAAGCACGGATATCATTGTCGGCTATCCTAAAGAAACTCAGGAAGATTTTGACGAGACTTTAACTCTTTGCCAAGAAGCACAGTTCAGCGCCGGGTATTGCTTTAAATTTTCACCCAGAAAAGGTACTCCCGCTGCCCTTTTTAAAGAACTTGATCAAAAAGTGCTGGAAAAAAGACTTGATATTTTGTTAAATGAAATAAAGAGGTCCTCAAAAGCGGCTTATGCGCGCCAAGAGGGAACGACTGCTCAAGTTCTTTTTGAAACCCCTACAAATGGGCGAACTTCAAATAATTTTTGGGTGAGGACTAAAGAAAAATATTCTATTGGTTCTATTGTGGATTTGAAAATTAAAGAAAGTAAAGATACAATTTTAATAGCGTAAAGAGGTATAGTTATGAGCGAAAATTTTAAAGAAAGAAGAAGACATCCCAGAGTCCCTGTTATAAGCAATATCGTTGAACCTATTGATTTAGTTTACAGTGATGAAAAAACCGGTCAGCAGCACGAGGCGGCCGCAGTTTTGGCAGATTTATCTGCTTCCGGTATGAGAATTGTTTCCTTCTTAAAAGCACCTGTCGCCGGCAGTATGAAAATTAAAATGGAACTGCCCTTCGTCGGCAAATTTGAAGTGGAAGCAAAAACCGCTTGGGTTCGCCAAAAAGGACCTATTTATACCATCGGTATAGAGTTTATGAAAATAAGTCCTTCCGTGGTTCAAAAAATTACGGCACTGGCAGATGATTTTGTTGATTGTAATACAAGAATTTTGCTTAAACTGCCCGAAGTTTGTGTGCCTAATTGCAAATGTAATGCTATTTGCAATAAGATACAAAAAGATACTACTTTGTTTAAATAAAAATGAACCCCCGTCCGTTTATTATAGCCGGTCCTACGGCAAGCGGCAAAACCGATCTTGCTTTGGCTTTGGCTAAACAAATAGACGGGGAAATTGTTTCCGTTGATTCCCGCCAAATTTATAAAGGTTTAAATGTCGGCACGGCTTGCCCTAAAGGTATTTGGCAAGATAATAATTTTTATGTCGAAGGTATAAAGTATTACCTTGCCGATTTTTTACCTATTGATGAAAAATTTGATGTTTCTTTGTTTATTAAATATGCTCAAAAAATTACAGAAAGCGCAACAAAACCTTTAATTTTTGCCGGCGGGACAGGTCTTTATTTGCAAAGTTTTTTTTGCGGTATGGATAAGTTACCGCCCGCAGATGAAACTTTAAGAAAAAAACTTTCCGCCAAAACCAAAGAAGAACTTTACACCGAGTTAAAAAAACTTGACCCACAGAGTGCAAAAACTATACCTCAAGGTAATTTGCACAGGGTTTTGAGGGCTTTGGAAATTACGCTTTTAACAGGTAAGCCGGCAAGTTCTTTAAGGACACAAACAGAACCTCAAGAAATACCTTTTGAAAAAGCCGTTTTTTTATATATAAACTGGGATAAAGAACTTTTAAATAAAAGAATAGTTTTGCGCACGAATAAAATTTTTGAACCCATGATAGAAGAAGCAAGAGAAGCCATAAAAACTTTCGGTAAAGATGCTTGCGGTTTAAATACACTTGGTTATACTCAGGCAAGGGAAGTTTTGGAAGGTAAACTTTCCCGTAAGGAAGCGCTTGAGAAAATTATTGTACTAACCCGCCAATATGCAAAACGCCAAAGAACTTGGTTTAAAAGATATAAAAATATAATTTCGCTTGATATAAAAGAAGAAAAAGATTTTGATATTCCGCTTTTATGCCGAAAAATAATTGATTTATCTAAGGCTATTTAAGAATAGTATATTCAATTTCACCGATATGTTCTTGAATAAATTTTAAAACTGTTTTATCAAAAGCGGAAAATTGTGCAAGTGAATTTCTTTTGGAACTTGCAGATATTGCAGAAGTTATACCGGCAAGTTCCCCTTTAGAAGTCATAAGTCCGCTACCGGAAATACCTTGCCTTATACCGAAATTTTCCAAAATAAAAACTTTACGGTTCGGAAAGTAAATTGCTTTATTATTACTTTTTAAAACTTTTCTTTCCTCATTAAAAGAAGATAAAACAGAAAATTTTCTTGCCAGAACAGGACCTTGCTCTCTATATTTCCCCATGATAAGTAAAGTGGGGGTATTATAACTGCTTAAAGCCCTTTTATAAGTTTTATAATTTTTTAGTCTGTTTAAAAATTCATTTTGGGTTATGCCGCGGAAAGTTTGAGGGTCTTTGTAAACATATTTTGAATTCGAGGATTTGAATTGGACTAAAGCGATATCATAAGTGCTTATGCGTTCGGCATGCCCTCTTTGGGGATGGAGAAATACTTGTGGATTTTTAGGGGTGCTTTGGCTGATAATATCCATCTCATAATTTCGACCTACAATTAAACGGGTTTGATAATCACAGCCGTTTTTACAGACAGTTTCTACACAGTGTGCTGCTGTTATAAACCAACTTTTACTTAGACGTACTGCTTGGCATTTAACGGTATCAAGATATTTTTGATTTTTAGTTTTATTTTTTTTAGTTTCCTCAGATACAAAATTAATTTCAAAGGTGTTTGAAAAATCGTCTGTGGTAGCATAAGTGTTTATTTCTTTTTCATGGGTTATGTAACCAACACTTTGGCAAAAAGCAGAATAAGTAAAAAGTAAAAAAACAAAAAACAAAAAGACTTTTCTCATAGAAATATATTACAAAAAATAAACCTTATATCAAACTTTTTTATATAATATTAATATGTTATTACCTAGAATTTTAACCGCACTAGTGGGTATTCCCTTAGTGATTGCCGCAATTTATTTTGGCGGTATTTTCTTTATGGTATTTGTTTTTGCCATAATAATGGCCTGCTTATATGAGTATGGTCTAGTCTTGTTGAAAGCAGAAAAACCTGTAAGCAGAACAGGGTTAATCATATTCGGCATACTGATGACCGTTGCCGCTATGGCAGGGCGTTTGCCTGATATGGTAGATTTGCCCAGCAATATAAGCGGTTTCTTTATTGCCCTTAGTTTGTTTGGACTTTTCTTGTTTGAGATGTTCTCAAAGCGTCCTTCTTTTGAAAGAGTGGCAAATACCTTTTTAGGGGTTATGTTTATACCTTGGTGTTTGGCACACTTGGTTAATATACGTATGATTGAACCTTACGGGGAATACTTTACTTATATTTTATTCTTCTCTGTTTGGGCAAATGATATTGCTGCTTATGCTATTGGTTGCTGGCTTGGTAAACACCGCTTGAAAGAAAGTGTAAGCCCTAAAAAGAGTTGGGAAGGTTCTATCGCCGGTTTTATTTTTGCTATCGGTATTGCTTACTTATCTTGGGATTTTTATTATCCCGGTTTAACTTGGCAACAAATTGTTGCTTTGGGCGCTTGTATAGCGGTTTTGGCACAAGTTTCCGATTTGGCAGAATCTCTCTTTAAAAGAAATTCCGGTGTTAAAGATTCTTCCGGTATTTTACCGGGTCACGGTGGCGTTTTAGATAGATTTGATGCCTTCCTTTTAAGCGCACCCGTTGTATATTACTTAATCTTATTCATGATTTAATGAAAAATATCGTAATTCTCGGTTCTACCGGTTCAATAGGAGTAAGCGCCTTAGATGTTATTAAGGCGCTTGGTCCTAGTTATAAAGTTTTGGCCTTATCGGCAAGGAGTAATACAGAGTTGTTTCTAAAACAACTTATCGATTTTAAGCCAAAATATGCCGTTGTTAATAGCCAAGAATCTTACGATAAAATAAAAAATTCTATTCCCGCCGAAGTAAAATTACTTGAACCATCCGTAGATAGTCTTTGCGAAATCGCTTCTTTAAAAGAAGCAGATTTAGTTATAAACGGTCTTGTCGGTTCGGCCGGTTTTAAACCGCTGATGAGCGCAATAAAAGCAGGCAAAGTTATTGCTCTGGCCAATAAGGAGCCGATTGTTATGGCTGGTGCTCTTATTATGAAAGAGTGCCAAAAATACAGCGCAACTATTGTGCCGGTTGATTCGGAACCTTCGGCAGTTTTCCAATCACTTGAAAATTGCGATATTCATACTTATCGCGAGGCCGCAAAAAATATTAAAAAAGTTTTACTTACCGCTTCCGGCGGGCCTTTCTTAAAATATCAAGGAAATTTAGACGATGTAAAACCTGCCCAAGCGCTTGCCCATCCCCGATGGAAAATGGGTAAAAAAATAACCATTGACAGTGCAACTTTAATGAATAAAGGTTTTGAAACTATTGAAATTATGCACCTTTTTAATTTGCCTTTGGAAAAAGTTAAAATTGTTGTGCATCCGCAATCAATAGTACACTCCGCTGTGGAATATGAAGACGGTGCAATAGTGGCGGAACTTTCTAATCCGGATATGCGCCTTCCTATACAATACGCAATAACTTACCCAAAAAGGTTTCCTTGCCCCGTTAAACCTTTAAGTCTTTTAGATATGGCGCGACTTGATTTTATGGAGCCGGATTTTTCCGCTTTTCCATGTCTTGCTTTAGCACAGCATGCGGCAAAACATGGGGGGAGTTTCGGCGCAGTTTTAAACGGTGCTGATGAAGTCTGTGTAGAGGCTTTCTTAAAAGAAAAAATTAAATTTACCGATATTGCAAAAATAATTGAGAAAGTTTTTAACTCCCATCAAAAAGATTTTAAAACGCAAATATCCATAGAAGAGGCCCTTGCTTTCGACATTTGGGCCCGCCAAAAAGCACAAGAATTTATAAAATAGTTCTTCTTACCCTTTTGTTTAGTCCTAATATGATAAAATATAAATATATATCATTTTAAGGAGATTTTATGGTTGCATCCCTTGCAAATTTTTTAATGGCTAAAATTATTTGGCTTTTCAGTTGGCATACTTTACTTTCCGTAATAGGTATTATTTTTGCTTTAGGTTTAGTGGTTATTATCCACGAACTCGGGCATTTTCTTGCTTGCCGTTTGCTTGATATAAGAGTAGAAGAATTTTCTATTGGTTTTGGTAAACTTTTGAAAAAATGGGGTAAGGGCGAAACACAATATAGTTTAAGGGCTATTCCTTTAGGCGGATATGTAAAACCTGCCGGCGAGTATTATGCAAGAGAAGCCGAAATAAAAGATCCACGCGATTTTGCCGCAAAACCTTGGTATTCAAGATTATTTATGGTTTTTGCCGGTGCCGGTATGAACTATGTTTTGGCGTTTGTAATTTTCTTTTTTGTAATAATTTCTATGGGTATACCCGTAAATAATCCAAAGCAAGTGCCGCCTGTAATCGGCGAGGTTTTGGATAATATGCCGGCTAAAGAATACGGCCTTGAAAAGGGCGATCAGATTTTGGAAATTAATAATACTTCCGTTACTAATTGGGAGCAACTTGTTAAAGCGATTGCCGCAACACCGGATGGCGAACCTGTGCTTGTTAAATATGAACAAGGCGGACAAGTTTTTACTAAAGAAATTCCCGTTACAGGAAATAAAAAACTCGGTTTTGCCGTTGCCCCGGTTTATGAAAAAGCAGGTCCTTTTAAAGCAATAAAAATTGCCGGGTATCAGTGTTATTATTGGACGGCTCTTTCCATAACTACTATTGCCGATAAACTTTGGCATAAACAAGCGCCCGAAATGGCAGGCCCTATCGGTATTTTTGAACTTGTAGGTAAAGGCGTTCACAGCGGATGGGAAGATTATTTCTTTCTAATCGGTTTAATTTCCGTTGCTATTGGTATGTTTAACCTTTTCCCTATACCTATACTTGACGGCGGGCATATAGTATTTTTTATTATCGAAGGTATCAGAGGTAAAAGAGTTAAAGAAAAAACTCTTGAAAAAGCAAGTGCTATCGGTGCAATTTTTCTTTTATCTTTAGTTTTATACGCAACTTACAGCGATATTATGCGTATTAAAAACAGAGGCGCAAAACCCGCTGTTCAAGCAGAACAGGCAGAACAAGCCGAGCAAGTTGAAAACCAAGAGGAGATTATTTTAGATGAAGCAGACAAGGCAAATTAAAGTTGGTCCTTACATACTTGGCAGTGGCAATTTAGTGCGCGTTCAATCAATGTGCAACACTAAAACTGCTGATACTGAAGCGACAATAAAACAAATTTTAGCGCTTGAAAATTGCGGGTGCGAAATTAACCGCGTGGCTGTGCCGGATATGGACGCCGCAAAAGCCCTTGGCACAATTATTAAGGCAATACATACGCCTTTGGTGGCAGATATTCATTTTGATTATAAACTTGCGCTTGAAGCTGTTAAACAAGGCATTTCAAAAGTGCGTATTAACCCGGGAAATATAGGTGATAAAGCAAAAGTGCAGGAAGTTGTTAAGGCTTGCGCGGATAAAAATATTCCTATTAGAATCGGTGTAAATGCGGGCAGTATTAAAGAATTAAAGAAGTTTGCCGGCCGTCCTGATTGGTCAAATGAAAAATGGGCCGAAGTTATGGTCGGCGAGGCCCTTGAACAAGCAGATGTTTTAGAGCAGTTAAATTTTAAAAATTATTTAGTTTCGCTTAAATCAGATAATGTAAATAGAACAATTTTAGCCGCCCAAAAACTTGCCGCTCAAACTGATATTCCTCAGCATATAGGCTTAACCGAGGCCGGCAGTTTTATGGCTGGTCTTGTTAAATCTTCTATTGCGATGAGTACACTTTTAAAACAAGGTATCGGTGCAACAATTAGAATATCTTTGACCGAAGACCCAAAAATGCAGGTGCGCGCCGCTTATGAAATTTTAAAAGCGCTTAAACTTAGAGAGTTTGGACCGGAAATAATTTCCTGCCCGACTTGCGGCAGAACGCAAGTTGATATCGCAGGAGCGGTTAAAGAACTTGAAGAAAAAATTTATAGCGACAAAGAATTAATCAAACTCTCCACCGGCAGAAAAATTGCCGTTATGGGTTGTATCGTTAACGGACCGGGGGAAGCGCGCGATGCCGATTTCGGTATAGCAGGCGGTATAAACGAAGGCCTTTGGTTTGAGAAAGGCGAAGTCAAAAACAAAATACCGCGCAAAGATTGGATTCAAAAATTTACAGATAAAATAAAGGAAAAATAAAATGAAATTAACACAGTATTATTTACCGACGTTAAAAGAAGCACCTAAAGATGCTGATATAGTTTCCGCTAAATTTATGATTAGAGCGGGTCTTATCCGCAAGACGGCAAGCGGTATTTATGAATGGTTGCCGCTTGGTATGAAAATTTTAAAAAAAATTGAAAATATTATCCGTGAAGAATTTAATAAAGAAGGCGCGCTTGAGGTGTGGCTGCCTATCGTACAACCGGCCGAACTTTGGCAAAAAAGCGGGAGATGGGATTTTTACGGCAGAGAATTACTCCGTATTAAAGATAGAAAAAAAGCAGATTTTTGTATTGCCCCTACTGCCGAAGAAGTTATTACAGATTTAGTTAAAAAAGATGTTTCTTCGTATAAACAACTGCCTGTTTGTTTATACCAGTTTGGCACAAAATTCAGAGATGAAATCCGCCCGCGTTTTGGCGTTATGCGCGCAAGAGAATTTTATATGGCAGATGCCTATTCCTTTGCCGCAAGCGAGGAGCAGGCAAATACTTGGTATCAAAAAATGAAAGATTCTTATATCAGAATTTTTGAAAGATGCGGTCTTAAATTTAGACCCGTTGAAGCCGATACCGGCACAATCGGCGGTAATTTTTCCCACGAGTTTATGGTTCTTGCTGATACCGGCGAAGATGAAATTTCCGTCTGTCCTTGCGGTTATAGCGCAAATACGGAAAAGACCGAAATTGCAGTGCCCGAACAAAAAACCGGTGAACTTTTAGAGTTAAAAGAAGTTTCCACACCAAATAAAAAAACTATTAAGGAAGTATCCGATTTCCTTAAAATAGCGCCTGAAAACTTTATTAAATTACTTGTTTATAAAGCAGACGGTAAACCTGTTATTGTTTTAATGCGCGGCGAAGATGAGTTAAACGAAATCAAATTAAGGAAGTTCTTAAACGCGCAGGAAGTTTGCCAAGCCACCGAAGAAGAATATACTCAAATTACATCTTCTCCTGTTGGCTTTGCGGGCCCTGTTTCTTTAAAAGATAAGGGTTTAAGAATTATTGCCGATAATTATATTAAAACAATTTTAAACGGTGTTGCCGGTGCAAGTAAAGCAGATACTCACTTGGTAAATGTTAATATTGAACGCGACTATAAAGTAGAAAGTTTTGCCGATTTAAAACTTGCCTCTCTTGGCGATAAATGCCCAAAATGCGGTCAAAACTTTACTTTTAAACGCGGTATTGAAGTTGGCCACATTTTTAAACTTGGCACAAAATATTCTAGCGCAATGAAAGCAGAGTTTTTAGATGAGAGCCAACAATCAAAACCTATGATTATGGGTTGCTACGGTATAGGTGTGAGCCGTGTTTTAGCCGCTGCTATTGAGCAAAATCACGATGATTTCGGTCCTATTTGGACAAGCGCGCTTAGTCCTTTTGATATTGAATTAATCGCTCTTGATACAGAAGGGGAAGTTAAACAAAAAGCAGATGAACTTTATACTGATTTAATATCCAAAGGTTTTGATGTTTTGTATGATGACAGAAACGAAAGACCGGGTATCAAATTTAAAGATGCCGATTTAATCGGCGTACCGCATCGCTTAATTGTCGGTAAAAAACTTTTGCCCGAAGGTAAAATTGAATATAAAAACCGCGCAACCGGTACGAATGAAATTTGGCAGATCAGTGAACTTGAAGAAAAATTAAAAAAATACTTGAATTAAATGGTTATAACTTATATAATAAATTATCACGTTTTTGGTAATACGTAAAGGAAAAAGGAGAAACTTCTGAATGAAAAAAATTATTTTTGCGTTGTTTGCTTTAGTTTTATGTGTAAGTGCATTTGCCCAAGATAAGAAAAATACTTTTTATCTTGGTTTTGAAAGCGGTTATTATAGTTACAGAGAGCCACATATGGAATATCCGATTTCAATCAAAAGTACTAAAATGGGGGCTTCTTTTGAATGGGTCGGCAGAAGTATTTTATCCGGAGATCTTACACCGGAAGATCCTTCTTTTGCCACACTTGAATTGCGCTATGTAACCGGAGACGCAAAATACGATGGTTGGTTAATGAATAATATAACCGAGGAAGTTACTCCTGTTACTTCCGACGGCGAAGAAGACCATTATTTTGAAGGTCGTTTAACTTTAGGCAGGACCTATGATCTTTCAGATACTTGGACCTTATGGCCTTATTTCGGTCTTGGTTACCGCAGATTATATAACAACACTTACACGGAAGGTGGATATAGACGTATTTCCAAATATACCTATGTCCCGCTTGGCGCGAGATTAACTGCCAATATGGGTTCCGGTTGGATGTTTACCTTAACCGGTGAATTCGATTGGTTCTTAGTCGGTGAACAAAAATCCGGCGTATTAGAAGGTCATTATGTTATAAACCAACAAAAACAAGGTTATGGCTTAAGAGGCGGAATTAAATTAGAAAAAACTTTAGCAAAATCCTTTGGCTTTTTTGTTGAACCCTATTATCGTATGTGGAAAATACAAAATTCCGAAGAAACTGATGTCCTTGTTTATATTCCCGGTATGGGGTATGGCTACATGACATTTATAGAACCTTTCAACGTAACCAAAGAAGCCGGTGTAAGAGTTGGTATTACTTTCTAAACACTAATTGCTTAAAAAGTTCTATCTTTAAGTAAATTTGCTTAAAGTTATAACAACGGGCAAAATGTTTGATAAAATAAAATTTAAAGGCACTTGGCGCCCTTATCAAAAAAGGGTGTTAGATAATTTGCAAAGGCATTTAGACGATAATAAACTGCACCTTGTTGCGGCTCCCGGTGCCGGTAAAACAACTCTTGGTTTAGAAGTTATTTCCAGAATAAAAAAACCTACTTTGATTTTTGCGCCTACTTTAACTATTAAAGCGCAATGGAGAAGTCGCCTTCTTTTAGATTTTACCGATAATCCCGAAGAGATTGATGAATATATCTCTATGGATATTAATGAGCCGCGCTTAATTACTATTACCACTTATCAAGGTTTGCTTGCTGCCTTTAAAGGGCAAAAAGAAGAAGACATTACCCCACTCCAAGAAGGAAATTCCGAAGAGGAAAATCCGCAAGAAAACAAGGAAGAAACTTCCGAAGAAATTTTAGAAGATAAAGAAAGGAAAATAGAAAAATTTTCTTTAACTAAAGCCACACAAATTATTGAAAAATTAAAAACACAAAATGTATCTTTATTATGTTTTGACGAAGCTCACCATTTAAGAAAAGAATGGTGGAAAGCGTTAAATTATCTTATAAAAAATTTAGGGGCCCAACATACCCTTTCCCTAACAGGCACGCCCCCTTATGATGTTGACCAACCTGAGTGGCAAAGATATGAAAACCTTTGCGGTCCGATTGATGATTTAATTTCTATTGCCGAACTTGTAAAAAATAAAACATTGTGTCCGCATCAAGATTTGCTATGCTTTTCAAGATTAAGAAATTATGAAGATGCCACTTTGAAAGAATATAGCGAGAAAGTAGATAAATTTGTTGAACTGTTTTTAAATCATCCCACTTTGTCGCAAAAACTTTCGGAATTGCCGCAAATTACTGCCGAAAAACCTAATTTTGAGTTTTTATTTGAAAGAACAAGTTTTTGTTTGGCTTTATTTTCCTTTTTAAAATATAAAGGTTTAAATATACCCAAAAAGATATTAAATGCTTTTGACATGGGGGAAGAAAATATTCCGCCTTTTGATAATAAAGCAGCGGAGTTTTTGTTAAATGAACTTTTCATCGGGGAAGATATTTTTACTTCTTGCAGTGAAGAAATTACGGAATTAAAAAACAAAGCCATACACTTAGGTTTAACTTATAGAAAAAAATTATGCCTTTATAATCACCCAAGAATTCAAAAAATGCTTTCTTCAAGTGTGGGTAAACTTGATTCTATTGAACAAATTGTTTCAGTTGAATATAAGAATTTAAAAGAAGAATTAAGGATGGTAATTTTATCTGATTATATCCGCAAAAACACTTTAAATACAGAAGAAATTTGTTTAGGTGTTGTGCCTATTTTTAAAATTTTGAAAGAGAAAAAAGAACCTTTTAAACTCGCGGTTTTAACCGGCACACTTATTTTTATACCGGTGCAAATTAAAGAGAAATTTTTAAACTTAATAAAACAAAAAAATATCACAGAAGAGAATATTTCCCTAAAAATTCTTGCTCAAGATGAAAGATATTTAAGCATTACACCTAAAGAAAAAATTAAAAGTCAAATTGTGCAACTTATTACCGATTTATTTAGTCAAGGTGATATAAATATAATTATCGGCACGCAGGCCTTGCTTGGCGAGGGTTGGGATGCGCCGTGTATAAACTCGCTCATTTTATCAAGCACGGTTAGTTCTTATATGCTTTCTAACCAGATGCGCGGGCGCGCTTTAAGAGTTGTTAAAGATAATCCAAATAAAATTTCGCACATTTGGCATCTTGGAACAATAAAAATATTAAGTGATTGGGCAGTCATTCAACAAGTTATGCCAAGCACGCTTAAAGAGCAAGAGCAAGCCGTAACCCCAAGACTTCTTGCCCATGACTTTATTAGAATTGAAAAACGTTTTGAAGGATTCGAAGCACCCTCTCTTGAAAAACCTTATATAATAAGTAATAAACTATCAAGAGTTTTTTCCAGATTAGACTCCCGTATATATATTCCTTTAACAGAGAAAGATTTTGAAAATATAACAAAAACCTGCCTTGCGCATACAAGGGAAGAAACCTCGCTTTCTTGGCAGGAAGCCCTAATGGGCAGAACAAGTGCGCCTAAATTGAAAACGGGAATAGATACTCCCGCGACAAAAGCCTCTTTAAATTATATGGGTGGCTATTATTACAGACTGTTTTTGGCTCTAGCAATACTATCTCCGATTCTAGTGCAAGCATTAAGAAATAATGTTTTGGCGGTTGCTATTATAGCCTTTATAGTTTTTGCGGGGTTTATGCTTAAACCGACTATACTTGTTATTAAAACAGGTTCTGTGGAAAAAATTTTAAGGCAGATTTCTTTGGTTTTTCTAAAAGTTATGCATAGGCAAAAGTTGATAAAAATTTTGCCAGAACAAGTGCATATAGAAACTTATAGCGCAATAGGGCAGTATAATGATACATTTATCAGTTTTGATAATCTCTCACCGGAAGGAAATAAAATTTTAATAAATGCGCTAAAAGAATTTTTGGATCCTATTGAAAACCCACGCTATATTATAACCCGCAAGAACTTTTTTGGTAATTTTAAACAAATTGATTTTCATGCGGTGCCTTCAGTTTTTGCCAAAAGTAAAAGAACCGTAGAACTTTTAAAAGAATTTTGGGAAGACGAAATCGGTCCTTGTAATATTATTTACACCAGAACGATAAGAGGGCGCAAACTGCTTCTTCAAGCACGTGATAAAGCGTTTAGTTCTATAAATAAGACCAGCAAACAGGTAAGCCGTTGGATGTAATTTGCCTTACCGAATATTTTTATGCTATAATAAAAGTATCTTAATTAATGCTCAAGCGACTTGGAAACAAGTCGCTTTTGTTTTGAAGGCGGTATTTATGAATAAAAATCAAATGGAAGAAATTATAGGTGCGGCCCTTGAAAAACAAGGGTATGAACTTGTGGATTTAATTATTCAGGCGCACGGTTCAAAAAAATTATTACAGTTTTTTGTGGATAAGGAAGGGGGCGTAAACCTCGGCGATTGCGAGATTTTGACAGATAAAATAGATTCCATAATCACTATGGAAAATTTACTTGACGGTGCTTATATTCTGGAAGTTTCCTCACCGGGTATTAAGCGCGTTTTAAAGAAACCCGCCCACTTTAAAAAATTTATCGGCGAAAGGGCAAGAATTTTTACCAAACAAGCAATAGAAAACAGAGCCACTTTTACCGGTATTATTGAAGAAGCAGATGATAAAAAAATTGTCCTTTTTGACGGGACAACCAGATTTAACTTCAATTATGAAGATATTAAAAAAGCAAATCTTGACCCTGTGGTTGAGTTTTAAGGAGAACTAATAATATGCAAAACAAAGACTTAATTTTTGCCCTAGAGAGTTTAGAAAGGGAAAAAAATATCAGCAGGGAAGATACCCTAAAAACTATTGAAGATGCCTTAATTTCCGCTTTAAGAAAGAATTTAGGCAGAAATGCTCTTCTTTCCGCCCATATTGACTTGGAAAAAGGTGCTATTGAAGCCTATCAAACTTTAGCCGTAGTTGAAGAAGTAAGCAACCCCGAAATTGAAATCAGTTTAGCCGATGCAAAAAATATTGATGCTAAAGCCAAAATCGGTAAGGATGTTATAAAGGTTGTGGAAGTCGGTGATTTTTCAAGAATTGCTGCACAAATTGCAAAACAAGTACTTATTCAAAAAATCCGCGGTATTGAAAGAGATAATCTTTATAAAGAATTCAAACCCAGAGAAGGCGAAGTCGTCACCGGCCTTGTACGCAGATTTTCCGATAGAGATATCGTTGTTGATTTAGGCAAAGCCGAAGCCCTTTTGCCTTACTGCGAACAAATCAGAAAAGAACATTTTACCCACGGAAGTAGAGTTAAAGCCATTATTGAAAAGGTTTTATCTCCCGCTGATTTACCTTCTATTAAACCCGATTCCGTTTTGAACCGCTATAAATCAGCCGCTTTAAAACTTGATAAAGGACAAAGAGGGCCTTACATTATCCTTTCAAGAACCTCACCTAATTTCTTAAAGGAACTTATGAAAGTTGAAATTCCCGAATTAAGTGATAATGTTATTGAAGTTAAAGGTATTTACAGAGATCCCGGTTTCAGAGCAAAAGTTGTTGTTAAAAGTAATGATAGTAATGTTGACCCTATCGGCACTTGCGTAGGTATGAGAGGTATCAGAATCCGCGCGGTTACAAGTGAACTTGCCGGCGAGAAAATTGATCTTATCAATTACAGCGATGATGCCGTAACTAACATTACAAATGCTTTATCTCCGGCGAAAGTTTTATCCGTTCGTATAGTTGATGCCGTTGCTAAAAAAGCCTTAGTTATTGTCCCCGATGATCAACTTTCAATTGCTATCGGCAGAGAGTGGCAAAATGTCAATCTTGCTTCAAAAGTAAGCGGTTGGGATATTGAAATAAAGAGCGAAAGCCAAAAGAAACAAGAAGGTGCTGAAGCGGCGCAACTTGTTCAAAATGCTTTAGCAGATGTTCCGGGTATCGGGCCGAAACTTGCCGAAGTTTTAACTAAAGCGGGTTTTGATTCCGTAGAAAAAATTGCTAAACTTAATCCCGAACATTTGGCAACTTTACAGGGCGTAGGTGAAAAAACCGCCCAGAAGATTATTGACGGCGCTAAACAATATTTAGAGTCTAATGCGGAGGCAGAAAATGACAACAACCAAGAAAATAAATAAGGAAGAAGAACCTAAAAAGAAAACTGCCACACGCAAAACTTCTGCTACAAAAAAGACAACAACGGCAAAAAAGACAACCGCTAAAAAAACGGCAACTAAAAAAACTACTACTAAAAAGACAGTTAAGAAAACAGTTGCCAAAACAAGCAAGTCCGCAAAGCCGGAAATAAAAGTAGAAGAAGTAGAAACTAAAGTTGTTAAGGAAGTTAAACCTAAAGCAGAACCAAAGCCGGAAGTAAAACCGGTAGAGACTGCTAAAGTTGAACCCAAACAACCGGAAGTTAAAGTTCATCCAAAAGCGGAAGTAAAACCGGCTCCCGTTCAAAATAATTTTGTAAATAATCAGCCAAAACACAATGTTCCCGTTACAAAAGAGGAACCTAAGAAAACGGAAGTCAAACAAGAACAAAAAACGGCAGAACCCCAGCAAAAGGTTATCAAAATTCTCGGCCAGCCCACTATTAAAGAACTTGCCGAGAAAATGGATATCAAGATAAATGATTTCATTAAAAAACTTATGGGTATGGGTATTTTTGCGACGATCAATCAGCGTCTTGAAACAGATATGATTGAACTTGTTGCTTCCGAGTGCGGTTTTAAAACCGAAATGATTAGCGAATTTGCCCATGAGGAACTTGTTAGCCAAGTACAAGAAGAAGACGATCCGAAAGATTTACAACCCAGAGCGCCTGTTGTTACAATTATGGGCCACGTTGACCACGGTAAGACAAGTTTGCTTGACGCAATACGCCACTCAAATGTTGTTGCTGGCGAGTTTGGTGCTATTACTCAGCATATCGGTGCTTACAGAGTTAAAACCCCAAAAGGTTATATTTCCTTCTTGGATACTCCGGGGCACGAGGCTTTCACCGCTATGCGTGCGCGCGGTGCTCAAGCAACGGATATTGTCGTATTAGTTGTTTCCGCAACTGACGGCATTATGCCACAGACCATTGAGGCCATGAACCACGCAAAAAGCGCGGGCGCACCTATTATTGTTGCGGTAAATAAAATTGATTTACCGGGCGCAAATCCCGATAAAATTAAACAGGATTTGGCTTCACGCGGACTTGTTCCGGAAGAGTGGCAAGGCGATACAATTTTTGTAGAAATTTCCGCAAAGAAGAGAATTAACATTGATAAACTGCTTGAAATGATTGCTTTACAAGCCGAAATGATGGAACTGAAAGCAAATCCTAACAGAAGCGGTGTCGGTGTTATTTTGGAAAGTAAGAGAGATAATAAACGCGGTGTCGTTGCTACAGTTTTGGTGCAAAAAGGTACAATTCACGTGGGCGATCCGTTTATTGTCGGCACAACTTACGGTAAAATCCGCGCTTTAATTGATGAGCACGGCAAACGCTTGCCTTCAATAGGACCTTCCGTTCCGGCGGAAATTTTAGGTATTAACGGCGAGCCGCCCTCCGTAGGTGATACGCTTGTTATCGCCCAAAGCGAAAAAGAGGCAAAACATATTGCCGAAAAAAGAAAACTTGCCCATAAAGAAGAAAGAATTGCCCACCAAAAGCATGTTTCTCTTACTAACATTAAGAGTGATAAAGTTAAAGAGTTGGCAATTATTCTTAAAGCAGACGTGCAAGGTTCTATTGAAGCAATTAAAGACGCTATTTTAAGAACTCCGACAGAAGAAGTGGAAGTAAAAATTATTCACTCTGCTGCGGGTAATGTTAATGAGTCTGATTTGCTTCTTGCTAAAGCAAGTAATGCCGTTATAATTGCGTTCAATGTTGATACCGATGAAGCCACCCAAGAAGAAGCCCAAAGAGAAGGTATTGAAATACGCACTTATAATATTATCTTTGAACTTTTGGAAGATTTGCGTGCCGCTATGGAAGGTTTACTTGAACCTGATATTATTGAAGAAACAGTCGGTAAAGCAACCGTGCGCCAAGTCTTTGATCTAAGCAGCGGTTTTGTTGCCGGTTGTTATGTGGATGAAGGCAAACTCGTGCGCAATTATGAAGTCCGTATTTTACGCGCAGGAGAGATTCTCTATAAAGGTAAAATCTCCGGCTTAAAACGCTTTAAAGATGATGTCAAAGAAGTTGAAAAAGGTTATGAATGCGGTGTCTTGGTAGAAGGTTTTAAAAAGACTCAACCCGGCGACACTGTGGAATGCTTCCAAAAGAAAGCAATAACTAGAAGAATAGCAAAGTTGTAAAACTTTTGTTTACCCCTCTCTTTTTATACAAAAAGAGAGGGGTAAATTAGAAGTAAAAAACAATAATCCCGTCTGATATAATAAAAAGAAATAAAATTTCCCCAAAACGCTACTTTTTAAAAAGTCTTAAAATTGAAAAAAGGTCTTGACAAATTAAAAATTTTGCAATATACTATAAGTGTAATAAAAGTTTAGTAAGATTTTCTGTTAGGAAGATTTTGCTTTGGTTCTTTTTTAAGAACAGGTTGTGAAACTTGGTTTAAGCAATTAAACTTCTTTTAACTTTTTTATCTTGCTGGGGCAAGGTTGCTTTTTAAGTTAAAGGAAAATAGCGACTTCTTTTATTACAAAAAAGCAAATCAAAAATGGAGAAATAAAAATGAAAAACAATAAAGGGTTTACCTTAATTGAGTTATTAGTCGTAGTATTAATTATCGGTATTTTGGCTGCAATCGCATTGCCTCAATACTTTAAGGCAGTTGCAAAATCTAGAGCAACTGAAGCCTTAATGATTACCAAGAACGTCAAAGACGCAGCAGAAAGATATGCTTTGGCAAACAACGGTTCTTATCCTGCTACCTTGGATGAACTTGATATTTCTATCAACACATCCACCAAGACTTATGATTATGCACTTACCGGTACTACTATTGTTGCAACCGCGAAAGATCCTAACCACGGTGCAAATATTACCTATGTCTTCGGTGAAAGTCAAACAAAACCTACTTGCGCAGACAAAAACAGTGCTGATAAAATCTGCATTGGCTTAGGTTTATCATAATCTTATTTGCTAACAATGATAAAAAACAGCCCTTTGTAAAAAGGGCTGTTTTTTTGTGTCCTTTTTTAATGAATAAAGCGGATAATATTCCCGACAACGGGATAATAGATTAAAAATAAAAAACCTCTCTTAAAAATAAGAGAGGTTTTAATAAATAAAAAGATTTTTTTATTTATTTGCGCCGCAGCATTTTTTATATTTTTTGCCGCTACCGCAAGGGCAAGGGTCATTTCTGCCGGGTTCTTTTTCTTTGACGATAGTTTCCACTTTACCTTGCTGTTCTTGTTTTAATTCTTTTTCGTGTTCTTTTACCCATTTTTTCATGGCTTTTGGCGAGTTTAAATCAACGCCGTCGGCTTTCATCCTTTTGGCAATAGAGATAAGTTTATCTTTTATTGTGGGGTCTTTTTCAAGTTGTTTTTTTACAAAAGAAGGCAAAGAGTTCATTTCTTTTTCTATTTTTTCTTCAATAGATTTAGACTCTTTTTTAGTTTCTTTTTTTTCTGCTTTTTCTGTTTTTTCAGGTTGAGTATTTGTCTGTTGTTTTTTCTTTTTTCCAAATAAAAATTCTAGAACCATAATTAAATTTCTCCGTTAATAATTTTTCTGATAGTTTTGCGCACGATAAGTGCTTTTTTAACATAGTCATTACTTTCCGGTATGACTATATGGCGCGGATGTCCTTGCCAAAGTTTTAAAATATCTTCGTCAACTTGAAGGGCTCTTTCCAAACTTTCCGTGCGGACACTGGTATTTTGGTAGAATTTTGCTTCTTTTGGCGGGGACATGTGAATAACGGCATAATAGCGTTCAAATTCCGCGCCGACAGTTGTGTTAAAAGTTTTAAAGAAATCTTCTTGCCCGTAAGGCCAATAAACTGCACCGTCCAAAGAACCTCTGTCGCAAAGAACTATTTTGGCTGTTGGGTTAATTTCTTCTGCCAAGGCCTCAAGTTCTTTAGTGGTATAATAAATTATTCTTTGGGCGTGATAAGTGTGCCTTTTGCTTCTGTCATCACGGGGAAAGCCGCCGCTGTAAACAAGGGTAGCGGCTTCTTTTGCAAGTTCAATATCGGTGCCGTATTCTTCTTTTAAGATTGATAGGGCAGTCGTTTTGCCACTGGCAGGACCACCGGTTAAAACAATTTTTTTCATAATCTTATTCCTTATTTAATATTTTAAAATATTCCTCTTTTATTTTATTAAATTCTTCGCGTTTTGTGGCATCAATTTCGCGTACAGCAGAACTTCTGTTTTTGTTATTGAGAAAATCTAAATATTTATTACCCTGTCTTAGTCTAAAATCAAGATGTGGACCTGTTGATAAACCCGTTGAACCGACATAAGCAATAGTTTGCCCTTGTCTTATGCGTGCGCCTTTATGGGTATTTTTAGCATAACTTTTTAAATGGCCGTAGCAACTTACATAATTATTAGGGTGGGCAATTTCCATATAATTGCCAAAACCGCTTTTATAACCTTGAAAGATAACTGTTCCGTCGGCTACACTTTCAACAGGAGTGCCCACAGGGGCTGCATAATCAATGCCGAGGTGCGGGCGTCTTATTCTTAAAATCGGGTGCATACGGCCGTGGCTAAAGCGGGAAGTTATTCTTGCACCTCTAAAACTGATAGGCGATTTTAAGAACATTTTTTTGCTAAACTTACCGTTTTCGTCGTAAAAATCATCTTCAAAATTAAAAGCATAAGTCTTGCCGACTGCTTTGCCGTCATAATAAGCGGCAAGAACGGTTTCATTTAAGGTTTGCCCGTCAACAGTATAATCTTCTTGCCAATAGCAAGCAAATTTATCGCCGGTTCTTGTGTCACTGTTAAAATCCACAGTCCAGGAAAAAACATCAGTAAAATCAACTATGAAGGAAGGTTTTAATCCCTCTTTTTGCATAGAGGTAAAGAGGGAACTTTCTATCGTGCCTTTGGCAAAGCGGGTGCGTGTTTTTACACTGATATCGCTTATGCCGGCAATAAGTTCTTCACCTTGTTTTGCAACATAGTAGCGCGAAAAATCTTTTGTTATAACAAGCATTTTAAAATTGTCTTGTTCATCAAGAGTTATTAAATATTTATCGCGCGGAGCAAGCCGGCGCATATTTAAAACGCTGTCTAATTTTTTTACTATGGTATTAGCCTCTTCTTTTGAGATTCCCGCTTCTTGCAGAGGTATTAAAATGTGCTGTTTTAAATTGCCGGTATATTTTTTAAAATAGACTTCCTGTTCTTGGTCGTGGGCGTGAATTTGCTCGGTTTTCTTTTGTATATAAAAAGACATAGAAAAAACAAGTATCAAACAAATAGGTAAATAAATCGCAAGACGGATAAAAAATTGTTTTACTTTGTTTTTCATAAAATATATCCCAAAAATAAGGGGAGTTTTACCTCCCCTTTATCAGATTATTTTTTTAAGTAAGATGCTAAAGCGATAGCATTGAACTTGAAGTCAGGAGCATCGGCTCTTGACGGAAGTAAGACAGGTATGCTGGGCCCGGCTAAAATTGCGGCACCCTTAACACCTGCACCGAAGAAAGCAATACTCTTATAAACAGGGTTACCTGCATCAAGGTCCGGCAAGACAATTAAGTCAACATCACCGGGAACCTGTTTATTTGTAATACCTTTTTCCAAAGCCTTTTCTTTGGAGAAGGTGATATAAATATCATAAGGACCTTCAACTATACAGTTAGGAATTTCGCCTTTTTGGTTCATTTCAACAAGGGCTTGAGCATCTAATGTGGAAGGGATTTTTTCATTAACTTTTTCCACAGGGCAAACAATGGCAACTTTCGGTTTTTCAATACCGAGTCTTCTTAAAATTGAAACGGCGTTGTTAATGATTTTTGCCTTTTGTTCAAGGGTGGGGTTAATAACAACGGCGGAATCCGTAACGGCAAACATTTTGTGATAATTATCTGTTTTAAAAAGAACGAAGTGGGTTAAAAGTGCGCCTTGCGGAACAAAGCCGAGTTCTTTATTTAAAATGGCTTTCATATAGTATTTTGTATCAACTAGACCTTTAACAAGAAAGTCACCTTCGCCGTCGTAGATTTTTTTTGCGGCGATATTGCACATGGTAGGAACATCAGTACATTCCACAAATTCAAATTTATCTTCTTTTAAACCGACTTCTTGCATTAATTTTTTAACTTCTGCGGTAGGTCCGATTAAAATACCTTTTGTAATAAGTCCTTTATCGTCAGCCATTTTGATAGCGGTAAGGGCTTCTTTATTGTTTGCGCCGGGCACGACAACTCTGTTTGTTTTGCCTTTGACTAAATCAATAAGTTCATTAAAGTCTTTGAATTTCATTTTTATCTCCTTAAATAATAATTACAGATTTTTTCCAATAAAAAACAAGCGCGTTTCAACGGCTGGCATTTATATGGTATATATTTATTTTAACATATTTAGGAGAACACAGGCTCTAAGGCAATTTCTTTTAGTTCTTCTTCCAATTGAGTTGCGGTGGTAAGTTCAAGTTGTTTAATAGTGTGTAAAGGATAAGATAAATACCTATTTAAAAATCTTTGGCAAACATAACGCATTTTGTTCAAATCCAGAACATCCGTATCACTTAAAAAAGCAAGATTATTAAACGGAACATTATGAACATTATTCCAAAGTTGCTCATTTATTGATAAAACGGGTTTATCTTTCAAGCCGAATCCGCTTTCCTGCATCAAACGCAGCAGAAAGGCCGGTGCGATTATTTGATTTACGGGGTAATTTTCCAAAGTATTCATAGCACTTTGTAAGAGTTCAAACTTTGCCGGATTGGGATTTGCAAGCGGGGTTAAGCGGTAAAATAATTCACAGAAATAAGAAGCCATTTCCATCTTTTTTATATCTTGGCGAATATTGGTATAAATACTTTTAAGTTTTCCTCCGGTTATACAACCGACAGAGGCATTTCTTCTTATGTAAATACGCGCGCAAGAACTTGCAAAAGGTTCGCTTATTGCTTTTAGTTTAGAATCATTTCTGTTTACACCGGGCAAACGCAAAGCCATACGTCCGTGATTTAGAGAGTAAACACAAATCATTCTATCACGTTCTCTAAAGTTTTGGCGCAACAAAACTATAATATCATCTGTAAATTCCATTAAAAATATAATACAATATTTATAGAGCAAAAATAACATAAGGTTCAAATTTTTGCTCAAAATACAAAAATATAATATAATATATATACTATGTTACCTACATATAGACCAAATAAAAAGAAAAGAGCTAAAACCATTGGTTTTAGAGCTAAAATGTCCACCACGGGTGGCAGAAAAGTTCTTAGCGCAAGACGTGCAAAAGGGCGCAAGGAACTTATTCGCAAATAAAGCGCTTTAGCGCCGGAATAATTGTGAAGAAATCGGGCCTTGCCAAAAACGAGAGGATTTATCTTAACAATGACTTTAAAGATATTTTAGAGCATGGGGTTAAGGTTTACGGAAAAGGACTTGTTTTGTGGTATAGGCTCTATCCGCAAGGGGAGGAAGGTGTAAAAACCCGCCCTTCCCAAAAAGCGCGGATTGCTATAATTGTAACAAGAAAACTAGGAAATGCGGTGCAGCGTAATCGCTGTAAACGACTTTTAAGAGAGGTCTTTCGCATTAACAGACATTTATTAGAAAATAGCGCTGATTGTATTTTTTGTCCCAAGGACATTGAGATATTTAAAGATTATTCCACAGTCAGTGCGGCTTTTTTGGGTTTAGTAAAAAAAGCCAAAATTTTAAAGGAAAGCAAGGACCTGTAGTATTTTTCCCTTACCTTCTTTCCTTAAAAGATTTTATAATGAAGAAATTGTTTCTTACTTTTTTGAGGACGACCATAAAAATTATCCGTCCTTTACTAGGGCCTAGGGGAGTGTGCCGTTTTCACCCTACATGTTCGGCCTATGCACTGGAAGCAATTGAAAAACACGGCATTTTTAAAGGATCTTGGCTCGCTTTAAAGCGTTTGGCAAAGTGTCATCCGTTTCATAAAGGCGGGTATGACCCTGTGCCGTAGTTCTGTTATGTAAAAGGCCTCTGATTTCTCAGATTAGAGGTTTTGTCATGGATAATAAAGGTAATAACGATTTTTTTAAAATCCTACTTTGGACATTGTTGCTTTATTTAGGTTTTACAATGGCTTTCCCCAACAAAAAAGCCGCTCAAAAACAAAATACAAATCAAGTAACCACTCAAGAACAACAGGTTTTGCCTGCGGACAATTCTGTCGCAAGTACGGCAATCTTGACTGAATCACTTTCTAAAGAACAAATTCTTGAAAAAGAAGAAGCAAAAGAATACACCCTTAATTTAAAGGATGCCGATATTGTTTTTACAACAAAAGGTGCGGCAATAAAGGATTTTATTTATAAAGATATTATTGCTCCTATCAACTTAACTCCGTATAAGGGGGAAGGTTATTTTGCTACTTTACCACAGGTTAATTTTGAACTTGTTTCCCAAACAGAAAATGAGATTTCTTTTAAAGCAAAAATAGCCGAAGGCGTAGAGTTGTATAAAAATTACACTTTTGCCACAGATGAAAAGGCTCTAAATAAACTTTCTGTTAAAGTAGTTAATAATACAGCAAAAGATTTGGACCTTTCCAATCTGTATATTAACTTAGGGCCGGGTTTAAATACCGTTAAGAGCGAAAGAAAAGATAATCCTGCCATGTGGCGTGCTTTCTGCACGGTTAAACCGGAAGGCAAAAAACCTATTTTAGAAAAACTTACCGCTAAACTTATGACTAGTGAGCGCAAATTAGAACAAACTTGTGCCGGTTGGTCTTGGAGCGGTATTGATAATCGCTACTTTTTGGTTGCCTTAATCCCTCAAAATTGGAAAGGTAGCGCAACAGATTTGCATTATTCAAGTAAATTAGTATACCAACAAGATTCCTTTTTTGGACTTTTTGGTAAAAAAGATGTAAACGGACCGGAACTTGATATAAACTTAAAAGGTCTTATTAAGTCCGGAGAGGAAATCATTTTCGATTCTGATTTCTATTTCGGTCCGAAAGATGCTAATGTGCTAAAAGCCTTGCCTTATGATTTAAACCGCTCAGTTTCTATCGGATTTTTTAATAGGTTCGGTCAATATGCACTTGATTTACTTGAATGGCTTTATAGCATAACCCATAACTATGGTTGGGCTATTGTTTTGATGACTTTTCTTGTTCAGTTCCTTATGTTACCGCTTACTTATAAACAATTAAAAGCGTCAGCCGTTATGCAAAAAATCCAACCGGAGATGAAGCGTATTCAAGAAAAATACGGCAAAACCGATCCGATGGCTGCCCAACGCGAAATGGTTGCCCTTTATAAAAAATACGGGGCTAATCCTTTAAGCGGGTGCTTGCCTTTGTTTATTCAGTTACCTATTTTTATTGCTTTGTTTAATGCGCTCAGAACCTCTTGGTGTTTACATGGAGCGCCTTTTATTCTGTGGATAAAAGATTTATCCGCAAAAGACCCCTACTATGTTTTACCCATTTTGATGGGTATAACGATGTTTGTTCAGCAACAAATGACTATGCCTGATATGGGCAAAGATAACCCCAATGCCGCAATGTTTAAGTGGATGCCTGTTGTTATGACGCTTCTATTCTTAAACTTCCCCTCGGGGTTGACCTTATACTGGTTCGTCAGCAATTGTATAAGTTTTTGTATAAATATATTTTTAAAAAGAAAATTGGCTAAAGCCGCTTAGGAGACTTATTATGGCAAGAAGAGAAATTACCGCAGAAGGAAAAGATGTCGGAGAAGCAATTACAAAAGGTTTACATGAACTTGGCAGAAGAAGAGATCAGGTTGAAGTAACCGTAGTTCAAGAAGAAAAACCCGGTTTTTTGGGTATCGGTTCAAAACCCGCTGTCGTAAAAATAATAGAGAAAAAATGGGATTCGGAAAATTCTACTCCTATGAAGCCCCGTTCTTTAAAGAGAAATTTTAAAGGTGGTAAAGGTAAAAAGAAAATTATTCGTAAACCCAGCCGCTTAACAAAAGCACCAAAAGAACCTAAAGAAAACGAACCGCAGAAATTGCCTTCTTTGGAAATTCAAAATGCCATCATACCGGAAAATCTTAAAGAACCTATGAGTGTTGCAAAAGAAAGTTTAATTAAGATTTTAGAAGGTATCGGTGTAAAATCTGAAAATGTTAATGTCTGGTGGGACCAAAAACAAGAAAGAATGCTTATTACTTTTGATTGTGACAGTCCGGCAATTATCATCGGTAAAGAAGGTCATACTTTAGAGGCAATTCAATACATCATTACCCTTATTGTAAGCCGCTACTTTGATAATCCTATTTCTGTTATTTGCGATACTCAAAACTATTGGCGCAAACTTGAAGATAAAGTTAATGACGAAATTGAAAGAGCCGTCAAAATGTTAATGCGCACAAAGAAAACTTATCGCTTCCGCCCGATGTCTGCTCAAAGAAGAAGATATATCCACCGCTATTTAGTGGATAGAAAAGAAATTTCTACCGCTTCCGAAGGTGAAGGTAAATGGAGAAAAGTTGTTTTAAGATTACAAACAGCAACAGTTAATCAAAACACAAATACTACGCCAAATACCACAACCCCGCAAGAGAGTATTAATACCCAATTAAATCAAGCAGTTTCTTACGGACAAGATACTCAAGAGGCTTTAAGAAAAATGCAGGAAGAACAAGCCAAGGCCGCTATGGCCGAGGAACAGGCAGAAACACAAAATGCCACACCGGCTGACGTTGCTCCGGTCCAAAATTCGGAACAAAATCCTGCAACAACAAATGAAGTTCAAACACAAGCGGAAGTTGCTCCTGCAACAGAACAAAAATAAATATTTTTTGTTTCCGTTAAACCCCCTGTTTCTTTAATTGGAAAAAGGGGGTTTTAAATGCCTTTTTTCACTATATTTCTTTCCATTAAATGCTAAAATATATATATGATATTAAATGATACCATTGCTGCTTTTGCAACCTCGTCAGCAAGCGGGGCGGTTGCTGTTTTACGTTTAAGCGGTGAAAAATCACTTGAAATTTTACAAACTTTAACAAAGAAAAAGGACTTTGAACCAAGAAAAGCAACTTTAATTAATATCTACGACGATGGTACAGTTCTTGATAAAGCGCTTGCTTTATATTTTAAAGCACCTAACAGTTACACCGGACAGGATATTGTGGAAATATCTTTGCATGCAAGTCCATATATAAAAACCCGTGTTTTACAAAATTGTTTTAAACTCGGTGCGCGGCAAGCAAGAGCGGGCGAGTTTACTATGCGGGCCTATCTCAACGGCAAAATGGACCTTGCCCAAGCACAAGGGGTAGCCGATATTATTGCCAGCAAAAACAAAGCCGCCCATAAAGCCGCTATGAATACGCTTGACGGAAAACTTTCCGAAAAATTACAGGAAATTAAAACAGATTTAATGGATTTGCTTGCCCAAGTGGAAGTTCGGCTTGATGATACCGACGGCGAAATGCAAGATTTACCAAAAGATTATATAGAGCAGATTTTAAGTAAAGCGCAAAAACATATAACAAAACTTACCGATACTTTTTCTAATGGAAAATTTGTAAAAGAAGGTATAAAAACAGCAATTATCGGTGTGCCAAACAGCGGCAAAAGCAGTCTTTTAAATGCTTTGCTTGGCTTTGATAGAGCAATTGTAAGCGAGCAAAGCGGTACCACGCGCGATACTCTTGAAGCAGAAATTTCTATCGATGGATTTAATTTGATTTTAACCGATACCGCCGGTATAAGAGAACATGCTCTAGACGCTGCCGAAATTGAAGGTATGCACAGAAGCCACAAAGCAGCCGCTCAGGCAGATATAATAATTTTTGTGCGCGCACTTGAAAAGACTAAACTTGAGGAAAAACTTTTTAAAGAAATGCAGCAAACCGGCAAAAAAATTATTGAAGTTTATAATAAAGCGGATTTATTTAAAGGCGAAGAAAAAAAGAACGCTATTTCCTGTAAAACAGGGCAGGGGTTAGAAGATTTGAAAAAGGAAATTATAAAAACTATCGGGCTTGCCGATTTGAATCAAGATGAAGTTATTATAACTTCCGCTTTACATTATCAGGCGCTTAAAAAAGCAAGTGAAGAACTTAATTTTGCTTTAGAAAAATCGACGGAACTTGATTTAATGGCGGCGCATTTAAGATGGGCTTTAGAAAGTCTAAAAGAGTTAATCGGTATATTTACGCCCGATGATGTTTTGGATATTATATTTTCCAAATTTTGCGTCGGTAAATAAGAAGGTAATTTTTTATGTTTGAATATAGTGAAATTTTTGATGTTATAGTTGTAGGTGCCGGACACGCCGGTTGCGAGGCTGCTTTGGCTGCTGCTAAAATGGGCGCAAAAACTTTACTGATAACGCAAAATTTGGATACTATTGCGCAAATGTCCTGTAACCCTTCTATTGGCGGAATTGCAAAAGGGCAAATCGTTAAAGAAATTGACGCGCTTGGTGGTGCTATGGGTAAAATTACAGATGAAAGTGCCGTTCACTATCATATGTTAAATACAGGCAAAGGCGAAGCCGTTTGGTCCCCACGCGCTCAATGTGATAAAAAACTTTATCAATTTACCTATAAAAAATATCTTGAAAATGCCGAAAATTTACACATTATCCAAGATGAAGCAATGCGCGTAAATGTGGAAAACGGCAAAATATGCTCGCTTGATACCGCGCGTGATACCCGCTACAAAACAAAAACACTTGTTATTACACCAGGAACTTTTATGAAAGGCAAAGTGCATATCGGTAAGGTTATGCTTTCAGGCGGAAGATATAATGATATGCCAAGTTCTCTTTTAAGTGATAGTTTAAGAGAAATCGGTATTACTATCGGCCGTATGAAAACCGGTACCCCTATGCGTATTAACGGAAATACTATTGATTTTTCAAAGTTTACTCCGCAACCTTCGGACTTTCCTTATACACCGATGTCTTTATTTAATAAACCCGTTAAAAAAGATTTTTTACAATGCTATATCGGCAGGACAACTGACGAGACAGCGGAAATTTTACAAACCCATTTAAAAGAATCGGCTTTGTATAGCGGCAATATTCACTCCATCGGTCCGCGCTATTGCCCGTCAATAGAAGATAAAGCCGTAAAATTTCCGCAAAATAAGCACCATCCTTTATTTTTAGAACCGGAAGGTCTTTATACAAGTGAGTATTATATACAAGGTTTTTCTACAAGTTTACCGGAATACGTACAATATAAACTTTTAAAATCGGTTCCCGGTCTTGAAAACGCGCAAATTGTGCGCCCCGGCTATGCAATAGAATATGACTATGCCGACCCGACTTGCTTAAATGCCTGGCTTGAAGTTAAAACTATCAGCGGACTTTTCTTTGCCGGTCAAATTAACGGAACAACCGGTTATGAAGAGGCCGGCGGTCAAGGTATAATGGCAGGAATAAATGCTGTTTTAAAAGCACGCGGGCAGGAACCTTTTATTTTAAGAAGAGATGAAGCCTATATCGGCGTTCTTATTGATGACCTTGTAACCAAAGGTGTAAATGAACCTTACAGAATGTTTACGTCCCGCGCGGAATATCGCATAATGTTACGCCAAGATAATGCGGATTTACGCTTAAGCAAATATGCTTTTAAATACGGACTTTTTGAAAAAGAGAACGAAAAATATTTTAATAATTATCAGATTGCCGTCAGCGAAATGGCAAAAAAAGGGGAAACTTCCCTAACCCAAGAAGATTTAGGTATTTGGGACTTTGAAAAAGCAAAAATAAGTGCTAAAATACAAAAGAAATATCAAGGTTATTTGGATAGAAATATAAAAGATGCAAAAGCCCTTGCCGATGCCGATAAAATTGTTATTCCCGCAGGGTTTGACGCAAGTAAAGTTAAAGGTATTTTAATTGAGAGCAGCCAAAAACTTGCCAAGATAAAACCGGCAACACTCGGGCAGGCTTCAAGAATACCGGGTATTACTCCTGCTGATTTACAACTTATTGCTTTAAGTATTGCAAAATATAGGAAAGCAAAAAATGGATAAACAAGAGTCATATTTAAAAACTTTAGAGGTAAATTTATCGACCGAGCAAGAGCAAAAATTGTTGGCTTATGTTGGTTTGCTTTGGCAGAAAAAAGAAGATTTAAACTTAACCAGCGTTCAAAGCGAACAGGAAATTTGGGATAGACATATTTTAGATGCTCTTAACGGTGTGAATTTGATAAAGCAACTTGATGATAATGCTTTAAATATAGCGGATTTCGGCAGCGGAGCAGGATATATCGGCATAGTTATAGCAATAATGCTTAAAAAAGCCAAAATAACTTTGATTGAGGGTTTAAATAAACGTTGCTTGTTTTTAAATTGGGTTTGTTTAAAACTCGGTCTTAATAATGTGGAAGTTCTAAATTTAAAAGCAGGGCAAAAAACTATTGATAGAGTGTTTGATATCACGACAGAAAGGGCTATGGGTAAAATAGAAGAAGTTTTACCTCTTTGTACGGCCAATTTAAAAAACGGCGGGCATTTTTTGGCCTATCAGGGAATAATGGGCGAGGCTAGCAGCCAAGTTCAACATAAAGCCGAAGTTTGTCAGCAACTTGAAAAGAAATATTTTTTACCCTGCGATGATAAAATGCGCAAAATAACAGTTTTTAGGAAAATATAAATGGATGTTACAAAAAGAATAAATATTTTGGCTTTTGTTTTGCTTACCTCTTTAATGGGGTTGATTTGTTATGAAAATTTTGTCAGCAATAAATTGCCAAAGCAAGAGCAGGAACAGGAACTTTCCGCAGAAATTTTTAAAGGTAGCGAAGGGGAAGAATTTGTCAATGAGCAAATGCCGCAACATCAAGAAACCCCCCAAGTTAAAATGCCTAAAAAGTTTACCATAGTAAATAAACAAACTTGGATGGCTCCGCCAGAAGGTTTTTTTTCCGCTTTGACCCATAATTATCTAGTATATAGAGAAGGAAGAGAAATCCCCCAAAATTTAAGAGATTATCTCGCCGATATTCACGGGAACTTTGTTTTGGATGTGATACCTTTTTCTGTCGTATCTGATTTTAAAAGGATTTTTTTAATGCTTTTTAGAACAAAGGAAAGTTATTCCGAATATACTTCGCGTCCTTCTTGGTCGGTTGCTTCAACGGATGTTTCTGCACAAAGTATTTTTATTTTGGAAAATTCTAATTTTAAAACAAATTTTATTCACGAACTTACCCATATTTATTTTGACGGATTTTTCTTACCCAAAGAACCGCCTCTTTGGATGAGCGAGGGCTTTGCCGTTTATGTTCAAACCCAAAAGCAAAAACAAAAAGACAAGAAATGGCTTATCCCTTATTTAAAAAAGTTTTCAGAAGGTAAATATATTGCTTTTGAAGAATTTATAAATGTTAAAGATTTACAAAATTATTCACAGGAAGATGTTTTGCTTTGGTACGCGCAGGCTTTTAGTGTAATTGACTATTTACTATCTTCAAAAACGCGTGATGAGTTTTATCAGTTTTCCAAGTATATAAAAGACGGTATGCCGATAAGCCGCTCTTTATACAGGGCTTACGGTATGCCGTTTAATAAAATATCTTCACTTGAATATGCTTGGCAATCTTATGTGCATAATAAAAAAGGAGCGTTTTAATTATGCAAAAGTGGCAGCATATTCCCATACTTGCGCAAACCATAAAAGAACTTCTTATAACAGATAGAGAAGGTTTTTATATCGACGGAACTTTAGGACTTGGTGGACATACGAAAGTTTTACTTTCTGCCTTAGGGCAAGCGGCACGCATTTTCGGTTTTGATAAAGATGAAAAAGCAATAGAAATGGCAAAGGAAAATGTCGCTGATAAGCGCCTGACAACTTTTAATTTAAGTTATCTTGAAATACCCAAAGTTTTAGAAGATAAAAATATAAAAGGGGTAAACGGCATTTTGTTTGATTTGGGTTTAAGTTCTTATCAGTTAGATGATGCTTCGCGCGGATTCAGTTTTATGGAAAAAGGTCCGCTTGATATGCGTTTTGATGCCAAGCAAACTTTGACGGCAAAAATTATTGTTAATACTTGGCCGGCAGATAAAATTGAAGAAATTTTATCTGCTTACGGGGAAGAAAAATTTGCCTCTAAAATTGCCCAAGCAATTGTGCTTGCCGCAAGAGAAGAACCTATTGAAACGACTTGGCAACTTGCCAAAATTGTTGAAAATGTCTGCCCGAGAACTTCTAAAACTCATCCGGCTACAAGAACTTTCCAGGCATTAAGAATTGCTGTAAATGATGAGTTCGGCGCTGTTAAAGGTGCGCCGAAAATTTTAGATAAAGTTTTACTGCCCGGCGCCAGAGCGGCTTTTTTAACCTTTCACTCTTTAGAAGACAGAATCATCAAAAAGGCTCTAAAAGAGTTGTGTCTAGATAAAGATTCTTGGCGTTTAGTTAATAAAAAAGTTATAGAACCTTCTTGGCAGGAAATAAAACAGAACTCGCGCGCAAGAAGCGCAAAATTAAGAATTATTGAGAGAATAAAATGAAAAAGGTTTTATCTTTAATTTTGGCTGTCGGTGTTTTATTTTTTATTATATCGTTTTTGCGTATTCAAAAAGAAAAAAGCGGTCAACGTATAGCGCAACTTATGGAAGATATTGCTTTTAAAGAAGCGCGTAATCAATATCTTGATTATAAAGTCGGTATTTATACGGGGCCACAAGCCGTTATTGAAAAAGCCAAAGCGCAAGGTCTTGTGGCAATTGATCCTACAAAAGTAATAGTGTTAGAGGAAAAAGATGAACACTAAAAAAAGAATACAATTTTGCGGTTTGGTATGCCTTGCGATTGCTTTATGGGTATTCGGGCGTTTATTTTATATTCAAACGGTTCAGCATAAAGAATTTGCCGAAAAAACACAAGACCGTGTTTATACGCAAACAAAAGCAGATACCTTCCGCGGACAGATATTGGATAAAAACGGGGTAGTTTTAGCAAAATCTTTAAGAACTTATGCTGTTGCCTTAAGTAAAAAAAATGTTAACAATAAAGATGCCTTGTTTAAAGTTTTACAAGAGACATTGGGGGTTCCGCAATCAAAATTAAATAAACTTTGGCGTGAGAAAAAGAATTTTTTTTATGTCAAAAAGAAAGTTTCTCCTTTAGATTATGAAAAATTAGAAAAACTTTTAAATAGCCAGAAATTAACCGGTGTGGAACTTGAAAGAGAATATACCCGCCTTTATCCCTACGAAGATATCGCAAAAGATATGATAGGTGCAACAAACTCAAAAAATCGCGGTCTTTCCGGTCTTGAACTTATGTTTGATAAAGAACTTTCCCAAGAAGCACCCAGCCAAACGGTTAAGCGCTCGCGTTGGGGGGGGATAATTTACGATAAGAGTTTGGAAAGGGAACTTTCAACGGCAGATGTTTATTTGACTATTGACAGTCTTGCACAGTATCAAGTGGAAAGTGTTTTAAGAAAATATGCCGAAAGATATAGGGTAAAAAGTGCTATTGCTTTAGTGCAAGAACCAAAAACAGGTTATATAGTTGCGGCGGCATCTTATCCTTCTTTGGATGGCAGAGCCTTACCCTTTCAATTTACTTATGAACCGGGTTCAACTTTTAAAACCATAGGTGCGGCTGCGGCTTTAGATAGCGGAACGATTCAGCCAAACAGCATTTTCTTTATGGAAAATAATAAGTGGAACGTTAACGGCATTATTATTAAAGATCACCAAGAAAAACCTTGGCTTACCGTTAGCGAAATTTTGGAAGTTTCTTCCAATATCGGTGCGGGAAAAATTACTCTTGATTTGGGATCAAAAAATTTATTTTCCTATTTCAAAAAATTCGGATTCGGAATAAAGACAAATGTCGGTTTCTTGGGGGAATCTGCCGGTATTTTGCGTGAATTTAGCACTTGGAAACCCATAGATACGGCTAAAGCCGGTTATGGGTATACGGTATCGGTCAGTCCTATTCAACTTGTGGGGGCTTACAGTGTTTTTGCAAACGGCGGAACTTTAATGCAACCGCACTTAATAGACAGAATAGAATATCAAGATGGCAGAGTTGAGCAACTTGCCAAACCTACCGCCGTCAGAACAGTTTTACAGCCGAATACGGTTACCCAAGTTAAAAAGTGGCTTGAAAATGTAGTTAATAAAGGCACAGGCAAACCGGCAAAAGTTAAAGGTTATAGAGTGGCAGGTAAAACAGGCACTACGGAAAAATATAATGCAAGCGGTAAATATGAAAGAAATGCCCATATTGCTTCTTTCTGCGGTTTTGTGCCGGCATCTAATCCGGAATGGACAATTTTGGTTATCTTGGACGAGCCGACATCAGAACAAAGGGCCTTATTCGGTTCTGCTTCGGCTAAAATATTTTCGGAAATCGCAAGTTATTTACTTGCTATGAAAGGGGTTCCCCCCGATGATGAGGTTTTATGAACTTGAATATAGATTATCAATTACTCGCAAAAATTACTGAAGGTGAAATTTACGGTAAAGGTGTTTTAAATACTCTTACCACAGATAGCCGCAAAGTTCAAAAAGATATGGCTTTTTGGGTTTTGAAAGGTCAAAAATATGATGGCCATACCTTTGTTAAACAGGCCTTAAGAGACGGTGCAAATCTCATTGTAAGCCATACTTTTGTAAAGGAAGCGCCTGCTTGTTTAGTAGTTAAAGATACTTTAAAAGCCCTTCAGGCCTTAGCAAAATATCACAGACAGCAAAATAAATTAAAAATTGCTTGTATAACAGGTTCTAACGGCAAAAGCACTACAAAGCAAATGCTTCTTGCCCTTTTATCTTATAAAGGACAAACGCGGGCAAATCTTGGTAATCTAAATAATCAAATTGGAGTACCCTTGAGTCTGCTTGAGATTTTGCCCGAAGATAAATACGGCGTTTTTGAACTCGGTGCTTCTCATAAAGGCGATATTGATGAAATCGCAAGTCTTGCTTTACCGAAAGTTGCTGTTTTAACAAATATCGCGCCGGCGCATTTGGAATTTTTCAAAACTTTACAAGGTGTTTTTGAAACTAAAACCGAAATTTTAAAATATATTGAAGAAGGTGGCACTTTAGTTTATAATTACGATGACGATTATTTGAAAACTTTGAAGCAAAGTTATAAGAAAAATGCTTTAAGTTATGGTTTTAGCAAAGAGTCGGATTTGCAAATTTTAGAGGAGGATGTTTTTGCTTTTAGATATGCAGATCAAATTTATAAAAGTGCTTTAAAATTACAAAAGCATAATAAATTAAATGCGGCGGCGGCAACTTTAGCGGCAATTTCTCTGGGGTTAAATCCGCAGGAAGTTTTACTTGCTTTACAAAATTATCAGCCGATGGCTTTGCGCCTTGAAGAAAAAACAAAGCACGGTGTAAAATTTATTTTAGATTGTTATAATGCAAATCCTTTTTCTATGAAGAATGCTTTAGATATTTTATCTGCCGAAAAAGGTGAAAAAGCCGTTGTTTTGGGTGATATGCGCGAACTTGGCGAAACGGCTGTAAAATACCATCAGGATTTGGCAAAGCAGATACTTGCCCTTGGTATAAAGAAAGTTTTTTTGGTCGGTCCTTTGATGAAGGAAGCGCAAAAAATTCTGGCACAAGAGCCTTCCGTAATGGTAAAATATGCTTTAGAAACAAAAGATATTATAGAACCTTTAAGACAAGAACTGCAAAATATTTCCGTAGTTCTTGTTAAGGCGTCTAATTCTTTAAATTTTGAAAGTATTTTTAAGGAGATATAAATGCTTTACTATTTAACATTTTTTAGGGAAAATCTTTCCACTCTTAATATTTTTAATTATATTACCTTTAGAACGGGTGCCGCGGTTTTAACCTCTTTAGTTATTGCTTTTTTAATTGCACCTGCCATAATAAAAAAATTGAGAAGTTATAAAATTTCGCAAGTAGAAAGAAAAGACGGACCTAAAAGCCATCTTTCAAAAAGCGGAACGCCGACTATGGGCGGTATAATAATTATTATAAGTTTGCTAACTTCGGTTTTGCTTTGGGCACGTCTTGATAATCGGTTTATTTGGTTGCTTATTTTCGTTTCGGTAATGCTTGCTTTTATAGGTATTCTTGATGACTATATGAAACTTGTTAAGAAAAACCCCGCCGGTGCACCCTCTTGGTTAAAATTAACTTTTCAACTGATAACGGCTGTTGTTGTTGTGGGATATCTTGGTGCTTATCCGCCGAGCGAAGCCTATACAACCTCTTTAAGTATTCCTTATTTGAGCAGTAAAATGATATTAAATTTAGGCGTTTTTTATTTTATATTTGCTATGCTTATGATTATAGGTTCATCCAATGCTACAAATCTAACCGATGGGCTTGACGGCTTGGCTGCGGGAAGTATGGTTTTTTGTGCTTGTGCCTATGCGGTGTTTGCTTATCTTGCCGGTAATATCGGCTTTGCTGATTATTTAAGAATTATTTATGTCCCCGGTGCGGGTGAAATTGCTATTTTTATGGGTGCTTTAGTCGGTTCTTGTTTAGGTTTTTTATGGTATAACGCTTATCCCGCACAAGTTTTTATGGGTGATACAAGTTCTTTATTCCTAGGCGGTGTCCTTGCGACGGTCGCAATTTGTGTTAAACAGGAACTTGTTTTGCCGATAGTGGGCGGTATTTTTGTCATGGAAACAGTTTCCGTTATTATGCAGATGGGTTATTTTAAAGCAACAAAAGGTAAAAGACTTTTTAGAATGGCACCTTTACACCACCATTTTGAACTTAAAGGAGTAGCAGAGCCAAAAGTCATTGTCCGCTTTTGGATAGTGGGAATCGTTTTGATGTTGATTGCATTGGCTTCCTTAAAGATAAGATGAAGAATATTTATCTTGATAAAAATTCCATTAAATTAAAAGATAAAAAGAAAAAGCAAAAAGATTTTTTTTCTTTAGATAAACCTTTGCTTATTATTACGGTTATTTTGATAGTTTTGGGTTTGGTTTTCACCTATTCTTCAAGTGCTTTTGATACGATGCGTTTTTTTAAAAAACAACTTATTTTTGATGTTATCGGTATAATTTGTATGCTGATTTTAGCGCGCTTTTATACGCGCTTACAGGAAATTATAAAACCTAAATATTTTTTGTTTGTAGTTTGGGGACTTTTAATTTGGGCCTTGTTTAGTGCCGAGGCCGCACACGTTCACAGATGGATACATCTCGGTCCGATTAATATCCAACCGTCGGAATTTGCTAAACTTGCTTTAATAATTTTTCTTTCCTATTTCTTAAGTAAGAAAAAAGATATCCCCTTAAATCAAAAAGTTTTAATTGTTCCGTTTATTTATACTGTAATTACCGTAGGGTTGATTGCAATAGGTAAAGATTTGGGTATACCGGCTTTAATTTTTTTTGTTGCAACGGCTGTGTTCTTTATAGCGGGAGCAAAAATTAAATGGATTGGTTTAGTCTATTCCTTAGCAATTCCCGTGATAATTGAGGAGTGCTTTCGCCATCCGTATAGAATACAGAGAATTATAACTTTTCTACATCCGGAAAAGACAATACATGGCGCAGGGTATCAACTTGCACATTCTTTATATGCTATCGGATCGGGCGGTTGGTTTGGCAAGGGACTTGGCGCCTCAGAGTTAAAACTTGAATTTTTGCCTGCTGCCCATACGGACTTTATTTTTGCTATATTTTGTGAAGAGGTCGGTCTGATAGGTGCTTTTATTTTGATAATGTTATTTGTGTTCTTGTTGATAAGAGGTCTAATTATTGCCAGATCAACGGAAAACAGATTCCATTCTTATTTAGCGGCAGGCATAACTTTATGTTTATGTTTACAGGCTTTTATAAATATGCTTGTAGTAGCAGGTGGGGTTCCCACAAAAGGGTTGCCTTTACCGTTTTTTTCTTACGGAGGTTCTTCTGTAATAATAACTTTGGCAATGATGGGCATTTTGATGAATCTTGCCGCACAAAAGAAGAAAAGTATAGATTTACAGGATATAAAATAAAATGGAAAAAGTTTATATGATAGCCGCAGGCGGAACAGGCGGACATTTTTATCCGGGTTATGCTCTTGGTCTTAAACTTGTAGAAAGAGGGCATGATGTAGTTTTTATTATCAAAAAAGGTAATAGCAGCGCAGCCCATATTTTAAAGGAAAAAGATTTATTCTATCATGAAATTGATTTTGAAGCAATGCCGCGTTCAATTAACCCTATAAGATGGTTTAGTTTCTGTAAAAAATTTATAAAGAGTTGTTTTTATTTGCGCGGACTTATTAAGAGTTATAAACCTGTTGCTTGCGTGGGAATGGGGGGATATATTTCTTTTCCTTTAGTTTTTTGCGCACATTTTATGGGTGTAAAAACCGCAATTCACGATTCTAATTCCCGGTTAGGTTTTTCAAATAAAATAAGTGGTTTATTTGTAGATAAACTATTGCTTGGTTTGCCTTTAGATAAAAATCCCAAAAAATCTATTCTGGTAGGAACGCCTATTAGATCCGAATTTGCGCAAGGAGCAAGTGCCGCCGAAGAAGGCTACTGGGAAATGACAACGAATTTCGGTATAAATATCTTAATTTTCGGTGGTAGTCAGGGGGCAAAACGTCTTAATTTGGCTGCGGCGGAAGTTGCCTTGAAATTAACTAAAAAAAGCCGCTTGATTAACTTTTTACATATAAGCGGGAAAAGAGATTATGAAATGCTTAAAGAAATTTATCAGGATGCCCCGCAAATAGAACTTATAGAATATGCCCACGATATTTATGCTTTAATGAAAACCGCACAAGTTATTATCGCAAGAAGCGGAGCAAGTTCTATTGCGGAAATCGTTGCTTTACAAAAACCTTCTATTTTGGTTCCTTTACCCACAGCCGCAAATAATCACCAGTATTTTAATGCTAAAATTTTAACAGATAACGGATGTGCTTTAATGGTGGAAGATAATAAAGACCTTGTTTCGAAATTGGAAAAGACTTTAATTTCTTTGTTAAAAGATTCTAAAACTTTGGAATCTATACAAGATAATTTACGTATTTCTCCTATACCGGATCCACTTGAAGCAGCAGATATCTGTGCAAGCCAAGTGGAACATCTTGCGCAAAAATAATTATTTCGAACGGACTTCTTTTACGGTATTTATGTGTTGATGATAAGTATCGGAAAATATGTGCCTGCCTGTATTATCGGCGACAAAATATAAGGCAGTAAAATCTGGCTCGGGATTTAAGATCGCTTCTACTGATTTAAGACCGGGATTTGCAATAGGACCGGGCGGTAAACCGTTATAGCGATAGGTATTATAAGGATTATCAATTTTTAAATCTCTGTAAAGCAAGCGAGACTTCCAAAAACGTTTTTCTTCCGAAATATAACCAAGTGCATATTGAACCGTAGGATCGGCTTCAAGGCGTTTGCCGATTTTGTAGCGGTTTATATAAACTGCGGCAATTTTCGGGCGTTCATCATCGTAAGTTGCTTCTCTTTCCACAATAGAAGCAAGAGTTAAAATTTGGTTCTCATCAAAATCTGTTTTTATGGCTTTTATTGCGGGTAAAATGTTTTTCTCATATTCTTCAAGCATAGTTTTTATGACAAGTTGCACAGGGGTATTTTTGCCGAAAAAATATGTGGAAGGGAATAATTTACCTTCTAAATTTTTTTCTTTTGCTATATTTATAAAACTTTCTTCTTGCAAAATTATGCCACGCTTTGTCAGTTCTTTGGCAATTTCTTCAATACGCCAACCTTCGGGAATAACAATTTTTAACAGTTCCACGCCTGAATCATTGGTTAAACGCCAGAGAACTTCTTCGGAAGCCATATTTTCGTTTAAAAGGAAAGAGCCGCTCCTTAACATTTTAGCAGCGCCGGATAGTTTTGTACATATTTTAAACCAAAGCGGATTTTGAATAACTTTTTTTTCTTTTAAAATAATAGCAATTTGACCTGCCGTAGCGCCTTGCGGTATTTCCACACGCACAAAATCCCCTTTGGCATTATAGTGATGATAAATACCAATGGGTATGGCGATTAAGGCAAGTATAAAGATTGCCAGTATTATTTTTAGTTTCATTGACAATTAAACAAGTTTTATAAAATGTCTTTTACCTGCTTGTAAAACACCTTTTTGAGCGGGACCGTCTTGAGCAACTTTGTTGCCGTCAAGTTTCAAAGCCCCTTGATCAATTAAGCGTCTTGCTTCATTTTTGCTTTTTACGATTTTAGCATTTATTAAAACTGCACTGTAAGTAAGACCTTCTTCCGTCTTAACTTCCGGCATATCTTGCGGCAGTTCCTTTTTGGAAAAGACTTGTTCAAAATTGGCAAGTGCTTTAGCGGCTTCCTCTTTGTTATGGAAGCGTTCCACCAAAATACAAGCCAAATCTTTTTTGGCCTGCATAGGATGTTTCTTGCGCACTTCTTCAAGATTTTCAAGAGTTAAAAGTTCATAGTATTGAAGCATTAACTCATCTGAAATGGACATAACTTTACCGAACATATCTTGCGGAGTATCGTTTAAACCGATATAGTTGCCGTAAGACTTTGACATTTTTTTTACGCCGTCAGTGCCTACAAGTAGAGGCAAAGTAATTGCGATTTGCGGCTCTTGTCCGTTATTCTTTTGTAATTGTCTGCCGACAAGGAGATTGAAAATTTGATCTGTTCCGCCGAGTTCAACATCGGCTTTTAAAGCGACACTATCTTGCCCTTGGAAAAGGCTGTATAAAATTTCAAGCAAACTGATAGGACTACCTGCTTTCATACGCTTTTTAAAGTCATCTCTTTCCAAAACTTGGGAAACGGTTACCCTTGCGAGTGTGCCGAGTATTTCTTTTGTTGTAATAAACTTATCAAGCCAAGTGCTGTTAAAGCAAACTTCGGTTTTTTGAGGATCTAAAATTTTAAATGCTTGATCTGTATAAGTTTTGGCGTTTTGTAAAATTGTTTCTCTGGGTAAAACGGGGCGGGTTGCATCTCTGCCGGAAGGATCACCGACACCGGCGGTAAAATCGCCGATAACTAAAACGGCAGTATGTCCTAAATCTTGGAAGGCGCGCAGTTTCGTTAAGACGACACTATGACCCAAGTGTAAATCTGCGCTTGTCGGATCTGCGCCGAGTTTTACGCGTAATTTTTTGCCACTGGCAAGTTTCTTTTCTAATTCTTCTTTACTTACAAGGTCAATAATACCTCTTGTAATAATATCAATAGGTTGCATATAAAAAATCTCCTTTTATATATTCTAACAAAAAAATGCCTTTATTTCAGAGATAAACTACATAAAATTATAAGGGTCTGCCACTATTTTTAAAATAATTTTTTTAAAATTTTTATTTTCGTTTAAGGTTTTAAGGAAACCTTTGAGCCGGCTTTCATCTTTGGTTTTTATTAAAAGATATTGCTCAAAAGATTTATCCTGCTGCCGGCCGGAGCGCATAGGCCCTTGCACCTGCATACAAGAACTGTAAGCCGTTTCAATAGAGTCTTTTATAATTTTAGTATAGTTATCCAAATCTTTTTTTGTTTTGGCGATAATTACAAGTTTTATAAGTTTTGTGTATGGGGGGTAAAAAAATTCTTTTCTGAACTCAAGTTCCTGTTTGGCAAAACGGGCATAGTCATTGCCTTTTAGAATAGAGAAATCAAAAAGTTCCTTGCCTTTAAGTTGAACAAATAACTTAGAATCTTTATTCCTTTTAAGACGCCCCATAAAGTTAAAAAGGATTTGAGTAAAATGTTCGTTTGCTCTAAAATCGGGCGAAGTTAATTGGCTATCTCCGTCTAAAATTGCGCCAAGGGTGATATCTTTTGCCTCAAGTGCACTGTTGAGTAAAAGCGGTGTGCCCAGCACGATATCGGCTTGCTTTGTATAGAGTGCTTCCTGCACAAAGAATCCCTGATCTTTTTTTGTTTTTAAAGTTTGCGAATCAAGGCGATATATTCTTGCCGAGGGGAATAATCTTTCCAAATCCTTTTGAACGGCTTGCGTGCCTGCGCCAACGGGTCTGAAAATTTCATTTTTACATTTCGGGCATTTTTGCTCTATTGATTCTTTTGCGTGGCATTTAGGGCAGAGCAAAAACTCGCCGTCTTTACCTGATTGCATAGTCAAAAGCGCGCCGCATTTTTTACATTTTAAAAGTGTTTTGCAATTTAGACAACTAACCGCGCCGCTATAACCCAGTTTATTTATAATCAGTAAAGTCTGTTTGTTTTTAAGTAAGTTTTTATTTATTTCTTCAAGTAAATTATCGCAAAGATATTTTGATTTTTGCCCTTTATTTTGAGCAGGCATAACCAAAAGGGGATTATTAAATTGGGGTAAAGGTTCTTTGAAATGATAATCGGCGATTTGTCCTTGTTCAACTTTTAAAAGTGTTTCAAGACTTGGCGTTGAAGAAAGCAAAATAATTTTGCTTTTGATAAGTTCAGAGCGTTTTAAAAGGACCTCTCTTGCGTGGTAATAGGGCAAAGAATCTTCCTGCTTAAATCCCTTATCTTCTTCTTTATAAATAATGCTTAAGCCTAAGTTTTTAAACGGCAAAAGGCAGGCAGAACGTGTGCCTATAACAAAACAGGATTTGCCGTTTAAAATATCGGCAAGAGTTTGTTTTCTTTGACTTAAGGCCACTTTGCTATGCCAAAGATGAATATTTTGCTTGCCGAATTTTTCTTGAACATTTTTAATAAGTTCCGCGCTGCTAATAATATCGGGCACCAGTAAAAGGACTTGCTTGCCCGCACTTAAAGTTTTGTGCACCAAAGTTAAAGCCGCTTGCGTTTTACCGCTGAAAGCAGGACCCCAAAAAAGTGTGGCAAAATTATCTTCGGCCGTTTTGATGGCTTCAATTTGTTCTTTGGTTTTTGGTCCGGGTTCATAAAAAAGCGGTAAATTAAAATCTTTTTGAGCGGTATATTTGGCAAGAAGTTTATCATTTATCATTGAAGGTAAAAGAACATTTAAAGTTTGGCCGAGTGTATTTGCGTAATTTTCCACAATAAAATCGGCAAGTTCTTTTAACTCCGGACCATAGTAAATTTGACTATTAACAACTTCTGAAATTTCTTTAAGTTTGATATTTTGGGGAAGTTTAGGGTTTGTATTTAAAGCGGTTATAAAACCTTCCTGAATACTTTTGCCGAAAGGCACTTTTACGCGCGCGCCGAAAGCCGCTTTACCTTCTAAAGCAGGGGGTAAAATATAATCAAAATCTCTGTTCAAAGATATCGGCAGACAGACCGCGACCTTCATTTTAGTCCTCTTTTGCGGCAGGGAATTTTGCACCCATATCGGCAAGTAAAACTTTAAGGTTTTGCCATGCCTCTTTCTTCCAACCGGGGTTTCTAAGCAGGGCGGCAGGGTGGTAAGTAGCAAGTATTTTTATAGGTTTTTCGGGGGTATAATAATCTAATTTTAAATCAAACAATTTACCGCGTAAACTTGAAAGCGGAGCATTTTGGTCAATTAAACTTTTTGTGGCAACACCGCCAAGCGCAACAATATAATCAGGGTTGATAAGGGATATTTGCTTTTCCACAAATTTGCGACAACGCGCAATTTCATCCATAGTGGGCGGGCGGTCATTGCCGTGTTTATCAGGATTAGTTGGGTCTATCATAGGGTGGCATTTAACCATATTGGCAATAAAAACTTCTTCCCTTTTAAAACCCATAGCGGCAATAATTTTATCTAAAAGTTGCCCTGCGCGACCGACAAAAGGACGTCCTTGCCTGTCTTCATCATAGCCGGGGCCTTCGCCGATAAACATAATTCTTGCGTTTATATTGCCTTCACCCGGAACGGCCTTAATGCGCGTTTGACCGAGTGGGCAGTTTTTACAATTACAAATTTTTTCGGCAAGGTCGGCAAGTGCTTGTTCTTTTGTTGCGGGAACAGTTTTATTTTCCGCAGGTTTTTTTATATTTTGCGCAGTATCTTTTTGGGAAACAGAAACAAAAGCAGTCCTCTTTTTGGGGACTGCTTTTAATATGAAATCTTCCTCGTCAACATTAGAGAGGAATTTTCTTAAATCTTTTGCAAGGTTTTCTATTTCCCTACTCATTATAATTTCATGGGTTCTTTTGCTTTACGTTCAGCCTCTTTCCTTGCTTCTTCTTCTTCTTTCTTTTGTTGGGCAAGGGCTTGGCTGGAACCTTTGATAACCATTTCTTTGGTTACTTTTCCGCTTAAAATATCATCAAGAGCGATTTTGATGATAGCAGCGTCTGCCATATTTTTATATTCTTGTTTTCTTTTAAGAACTTTTGTCCACATGGAAGCAAGAACGACTATGCTATATTTATCGCCGCTATAGTCAACGAGTTTGCTTTCAAAATCATTATCTTGTGTTGCCATTTGTTATTTTCTCCTGTTTACCTTTAGTTTTTCTGCCGTAATAATTGCCGAGCATTGTTCTAAGGCTATTTCAAATTTATCATTGATTACGAGGTAATCGTAATGCTTAATCTGTTTCATTTCCTCTACGGAAGTTTTAAGGCGAACTTCAATATCCTGTGTGCCGTCGTTTCTGCTTAAAATTCTTTTTTTAAGTTCTTTTAAACTTGGCGGTGCAAGGAAAATCGAAATACTTTGTTTATAAAGTTTTTTTATGGTTTTTGCGCCTTGCACATCAATAACGAGTATCGGGCAAAAACCTTTTTTAAGCAAAGTATCAAAAGAACTTTTAGGCACGCCGTAATAGTTAGTGATAACTTTTGCCCATTCCACCATCTTATTTTGTTTAATGGCGTTTTGAAACTTCCTTAAAGACCAAAAAAGATAATCGCGGCCATCTTTTTCACCCTTACGCGGAGCGCGCGTTGTGGCGGTGATAACGCGTTTTATATCTTTATGTTGCTTTAACAATTCAGCAACTATGGTTGTTTTTCCACAGCCAGATGGTGCTGAAATTATTATAGGAAAACCCATATCTTATTTTATTAAATTTCTGCCCTCTAGCGCAAGGGGGTAGCAAGGTCTTATCATCTATACTGTAGCACTATTGTTTAATCTGATATGCTTTTATTATATTCCCCTCTTTATCATAGTCATAAATTTTCTTATATAAAGCAGAATTATCCTTTTTAGAAGGTTCAAACGGAAATTTAACAATAGCATATTGCTTTCTAGTATTATTTATAACGATAGTTACGCCGTTAGAAAGGGTATAGGTTATAGAGTGGTCACCATTCCAAAGACCATTTTGCTCAACAACGGTTAACCCTTTTGCTTCTAATGCCGGATTGGAAAAAACTCTTTTTTCTCGCATTTCTGCCCTTTGGGTAGCGGGAAGTTTTGCGTATTCTTCATATTGTATACTAAGATTTATTTTTTTTGTTTCTTTAAGGTCTTGTATAATATTCCAACAATCATATTCGCCGATTTTACAAGAAGATTCCAATTTCGCGCAAGCGCAAATAAGAAATAATAAAGGCATAATAAATAATAATTTTTTCATATTTTATCCTATCTTTTCATAATATATTCTTAAATATATTATACTTAAGTATTAAAAAAGTAGTTTCTAAAATGGAATTTCTGCCCTCTAAAGCAAGGGGGTAATATGATATAATTAAAGTGTAAATATAAGTTTTTCTAAGGAGAAAATTTATGACAGAAAATAACCCTTATGCAGGTTTTTGGAAACGTTTTGCCGCGTTTGTTATTGATGCTTTAATTGTTTATGTTTTTATAGAAATATTTAGAACCTTCTTTGAACCTCTTATTATGGAACCTATTATAGAACGGACTCAACAGACGGCTACTTTACATTTATCAGCAATGATGGGATATATTATAGTTCTTCCTTTATTAATCGTATTATATTTTGTCTTATTTGAAAGCAGTTCTAAACAGGCCACATTGGGAAAACAACTTTTAAAAATAAAAGTAGTTGATTCTCAAGGAGAAAAAATATCTTTCTTAAGATCATTAGGTCGTACTTTTGGGAAAATATTGTCTGCGATACCATTTTTGATAGGTTTTATAATGGCAGGGCCTTCTCAAAAGAAACAAGCATTACATGATAAGATAGCCAATACCTACGTCGTTAATAAAGATTATAAACCAGGAGATCCTTTCCCATTGCTTTCCAAACACATGGGTTGTATGGTTTCTCTTTCCGTGGTAGTAGGTTTATTTATAACTTTAACAGTACTTACTATTCTTTTTGGCGAAAAACATGTAACAAAACCTTCCAATGATCCGAATATAGAATTCCAACAGGCCTTAAATAGACTTTATAATCTTCACATGTCAAAACAAGAAAACAATTTGCAATACAATTCTAAAAGAGTAAAGTTGCATATCGGTATTTCAAGCAAATATGGCATCATGCAAACAGGTAATTATTTATATATAATTAAGGATAAAGATGTTCGTATGATGAGGGTTGGATATCCGGAATTATCCTTCCGTATAATAAATAATAATCAAGTTTGTTGTGAACCACATACGGAAAATGCCTGCGATATTATTCAAGGCATGGAAATTTGCCCTACGAAATAATTTCAAAACTAAAAAGCCCTGCATTTTTGCAGGGCTTTTTCTTTACAGCAGTTCTTTTTTAAGATATTGGCCTGTATAACTTTTTGGCTCTTTGATAATATCAAAAACATTACCCTGAGCGACAATTTGCCCGCCTTTATCGCCGCCTTCTGGACCGAGGTCAATAATCCAATCTGCTGTTTTAATAATATCAAGGTTATGTTCTATCACTAGAACGCTATTGCCCTTTTGGCTAAGGCGGTGCATAACCTGTAAAAGTTTATCAATATCGGCAAAGTGTAGGCCTGTTGTCGGCTCGTCAAGGATATAAAGCGTTTTGCCTGTTGCCTTGCGCGAAAGTTCATCAGCAAGTTTTACTCTTTGTGCTTCCCCGCCGGAAAGTGTTGTTGAACTTTGCCCAAGTTTGATATAACCAAGCCCTACGTCATGCAAAGTCTGCAGGATATTTTTGATTTTGGGTATATTTTCAAAAAATTCAAGAGCTTCATCAACGCTCATTTCAAGTACTTCGGCAATGTTTTTGCCTTTAAATTTAACACTTAAAGTATCGTCGTTAAAGCGTTTGCCGCGACATTCTTCGCACTCTACATAAATATCGGGCAAGAACTGCATTTGTATTTTTAAAATACCGTCACCCTGACATTTTTCGCACCTGCCGCCTTTTACATTAAAGGAAAAGCGCCCTGCCTTATAACCGCGCCTTTTGGCTTCGGGCATTTGGGCAAAGAGTTCTCTGATATGCGTCCATGCGCCTGTATAGGTAACAGGGTTAGAACGCGGCGTTTTACCTATCGGACTTTGATCCACCAAAATAACTTTATCAATGTTTTCTATACCTTTAATTGCTTTATGTTTGCCGGGTTCTTCCTTTGCACCGTAAAGTTTTTTGGCAAGCGCTCTTTGTAAAATATTGTGGACTAAAGTAGATTTGCCCGAACCCGAAACGCCGGTTATACAAACAAATAAACCAAGCGGTATTTTTACATCAATATTTTTTAAATTAAATTGGCTTGCGCCCTTAATTTCAAGCCAGCGTTTTGTGGGTTTCAGCGGTTTGATATTGGGTAAAATCTTTTTATCGCCGTTTAAATAAGCAGCGGTAATAGATTTTTTGTTTTTCAAAAACTCTTTAAGCGTGCCTTCTGCCGTTATATAGCCGCCGCCGAGTCCGGCTACTGGTCCCAGTTCAATAAGGTGGTCGGCTGATAAAATTGTATCTTTATCGTGTTCAACAATAATTAAAGTGTTGCCAAGGTCGCGCAAGGCTTTTAAGGTTTCAAGTAGGCGCGTATTATCGCGGCTGTGGAGACCGATTGTCGGTTCATCTAAAACATATAAAACGCCTGTTAAACCGCTGCCGATTTGCGTTGCAAGGTGTATTCTTTGCGCTTCCCCGCCGGAAAGCGTTTGCGATTTTCTATCAAGTGTTAAATAACTTAAACCGACGCTATTTAAAAAGCCAAGGCGTGCTTTGATTTCTTTTAAAATTTGTTTTGCGATTAGTTGTTCCGTTGCGTTTAATTTTAAATTATTAAAAAAATCAACGGCGTCTTTTACCTGCATAGAAGTTATCTGCGTAATGTTTTTACCGTTAATATAAACGCTAAGGGCTTCGGCCTTGAGTCTTTGCCCTTTGCAGGTTGGGCAGACATTTTCGCGCATATATTTTTCGTAAATTTCTTCTTTAACAAAATCGCTTTCGCTTTCTTGATAGCGGCGTCTTAAATTGCCGATAACGCCTTCAAACGCGGTCGGATTATTTGCCCAAGCCGCCTGATAGAAAATTTCGTCAGAGCCGTAAAGCAAAATGTTTTGTTGTTCTTTTGTAAGTTTGTTCCAAGGTTTATTCATCGGAATTTTTGCTTCGTCGCAAACAATTTTTAAAATATCATAATAATAACTTGCCCAAGAATTTTGCCATCTGTGGGTTTTGCTTGTAATAGGTGTTTGCCAAGGGGCAAGGGCGCCTTCGTTTATGCTTAAAGTTTTATCGGGCACTACCAAATCTTCGGCGATTTCAATTTTAATACCAAGGCCGTTACAATCAGGGCAGGCGCCTTGCGGCGCATTAAAGGAAAATAAGCGCGGTTCCATTTTTTCAAAACCGATAGCACAATGCGGACAGGCATTTTCAAGACTGTAAAAAGATTCTTTATTTTCAAAAAGTGCCTTTACAAGACCTTTGGAATACTTCATCGCAAGTTCCAAAGATTCGGTTATGCGTTCTTTCTCGGCTGATTCAACAAAAATCTCATCAATAACAAGGTCAATGGTATGTTTTTTATAGCGTTCAAGGCGCGGTGTTTCCTGCAAGGGATAAATTTTGCCGTTTACATAAACTTTCAAAAAGCCGTCTTTTATAAGGCGGTTAAAAAGTTCCTCGTAAGAACCTTTTTTTGCCTGAATTAAAGGTGCGGTGATAATAATTTGTTTTTGGTCAAATTTTTTAAGAATATCTTTTAAAATTTCCTGAACGCTCCACTTTTCAACAGGATGTCCGCAAATCGGGCAAAAGCGTTTGCCGATACGCGCAAATAAAAGGCGCAAATGGTCGTAAATTTCGGTAGTGGTGGCTACTGTAGAACGCGGATTTCTTGAGGGGGTTCTTTGCTCTATACAAATAGCCGGCGAAAGCCCTTCAATTAACTCAACATCCGGCTTTTGCATAAGATCCAAAAACTGTCTTGCATAGGCGGACATGCTTTCGACATATCTTCTTTGGCCTTCTGCGTAAATCGTATCAAAAGCAAGTGAACTTTTGCCTGAACCGGAAAGTCCGGTTATAACCACCATCTTACCGCGTGGGATTTTCACATTGACATTTTTTAAATTATGTGTCTTTGCACCAATTATTGTTAAATATTCCATATTAAAATTATATAATTTATTAGATATGAAGTTGCTTAAAAATAAAACATTTTTGGTTATCATCAGTTGCCTAATATCAGTTTCTATCGTGGTGTGGCTTGTTTGGAGCGCGAAAGATAATTTCTTTAAAATATGGCATGATGCTAATTCTTGGTATCTTTTTTGGGCTTGTCTTGCCTCGGCAAGTATTTATGTTTTTATGGGGCTTTCCTTGTGGGAAACGCTTAAACTTTTGGGCAAAAAAATTAATCTCGGGGCGGCGATAAGTATAGCGTTTGTTTCCACAACGGTTAATTATTTGATTTCTTCTTTCGGGGCGAGCGGTTTTGCTTTGCGCGCTCATCTTTTGGGTAAACGCAAAGTCCCTTTAGGTATAAGCGTAATGGCGAGTATTATTATCAGCGTGCTTCTTTATGTCATTTTAATAGTTATAATTTTACAGGGTACTTTGCTTTTGATTTTAAATCACAATGCAAGTCCAGAGCAGATGATTCGCAATTTTATGGTGGTTGTGGCTATTGCGGCTGTGGGGGCTTTGGTAACGGCTTTCCTATTTAATAACGGCTTCAGATATAAAGCCATGCGCAAAATGTTCTTATGGATAAATAAAATTATCTATAAACTTTTTGGCACTTTAATACCGAAGAATAATTTTTCCGCTTTTGCTACGCAATTTGATAATGGTTTGGAAACTATACATAAAAACAAAGCGAAATTAACCGTCGCTACATTATATATTTGCGGCGATTGGGTTTTTACTATTTTAATTCTTTATTTGGCTTTTTTGGCTATCGGTATCAAAATACAAATAGGTGTTTTGCTGGCGGGTTTTGCTATCGGTATGGTAACAACTTTAATACCTTTTTTACCGGGCGGGCTTGGCGCTATGGAAATTGCTATGACGACCGTTTTTTCCCAAATGGGTATTGATTGGGACAGTGCTTTAATGGCGGCTTTAATTTACCGCGTTGTTTACTATATTATCCCCGGTATTATAAGTGTTTTTGTGTATTGGGGTTTAAAAATGTCCGAGCCGATGGGACCGAGTGAAACAAAAACCGTTGACTATATGAATAAGGCGGTAAAATAATGGCAAAACTTGTTTTGATAGAAGATTCCAAAAATTTGGCTATTGCGCTTAAAGGCGCTTTGGAACTTAACGGACACGAGGTTGTTTGGGTAAGTGACGGTCGAGATGGTTTAATGGCTGTAAAAAAGAATAAACCCGATGCCGTTTTGCTTGATTTAATGTTGCCGCATATCAGCGGTTTTGAAATTTGTAAAGCCATTAAAACCGATACTAATATCTTTAGAACGCCGGTTATTATAATGTCTACGCTTACCGATTATGACAGCAAACAACGCGCCGAGGAAGCCGGTGCCGATTATTTTATAGAAAAACCCTATAATTTAAAAATGACTTTAGCACAAATTAATAATTGTTTACCAAAGAAAAAATGAAAATAAGAGTATTTAGAAACCAAAAAGTTATAACTGATAGTGATCTGGCGCAAACTTTGGAAGTTGCGCCTAAAAGTTTAATTGCCGCTTTTAAGCGTAATATCTATTTGTTTGAAGAAGGGGAGTATTTTGTTTTATCCGAAGAAGAAAAACAAGCCTTAGTTCAAGATTATTGTTTTGACCACGCCGAACGTTTAAGATACGCAAAGCGTTTGCCTTATGTCTTTAAATTTCCTGCCGTTATAAAAATTTGCTGCCTTTTAAAAAAGAATCTTAAAGCAAAAGAGGCAAGACAAAAATTCTTTGCCTTGCCCCAAATTAAAAATATTGATTTAGAAAAGTTTTAATTTTTTGTTTTAAAACTTTTTCAAAACAGAAATTATAATCTTTCTGTTTCTTTCATTAACTCTTTAAGAGTATCAAAACTTGCCTGATATTCCGGAGTTATTTGTTGCGGTTCAAAAGGAACTCTGTAAGTCCAATTATCGTCGTTGACTGTGCCAGGTGTGTTTATTCTGCCTTCTTCGCCTAAAATATCTTGGAACGGGAAAATTACTAGGCAAGAAGAACTACCCAAAGTTCTTTTTAATATCTCTTTTTGAACATCTTTTGACCAATCAACATGGCCGCTTGTTTTGCATGCGCTCACCATTTCCCAAAAATTTGCTCTTTGCCAAGAGGGCATTTGTTGCCACCACTCTTTTAAAGTTTCAGTATCATGGGTGCCGGTTGTAGCGATGGATGCTTTTGCGTAGTTACGCGGTTCTCTAAAGACTTCATTATCCTTTTCCCAGCGTAAAACTTTATAGCCGGGCATAGAAAGTTCTTTCATCATTTCGCGCATATAATCGGGTATTACGCCAAGATCTTCCGCGATAGGCAATTTGTCTTTTGCGGTTTCAAAGACGGCTTGTAAGAAATCAAAGCCTCTTTTTTTTTGTTCGTCTTCGTTTTCAATATCAAAATGACCTTTCTTTTGACCTTTTTCAAAAATCCAAGACCTAAAGAAACCGACCATGTGGTCTAGGCGGAAAATATCATAGATTTCGCATGCTCTGGCAATTTTATTGCGCCAAAAAAGGAAATTATTTTCGGCAATATCTTGCCAATTATAAGCAGGTAATCCCCATTTTTGACCGCCTTCACTAAATTGGTCTTGCGGTGCGCCGATTTCCGCATCAAGATTATAACGTTTTTGATTACCCCAGACATCTGCGCTTTCAAAATTAACGCCGAAGGGTATATCTCCGCAAAGTAAAATATTATTTTCCTTTGCGATTTTTCTTGCTTCGTGCATTTGTTCTTGTAAAAGCCATTGTATATAAACAAAGAACATAACTTTTTGATAATTATCTTTTGTAAAAGTTTTCAAAAAGTTAATGTCGGGATTTTTCAAATTTTCGTGCCAAGAAAGCCAAGAATTCCAATTGTTTATATCTTTTGCCGCGCGGAAAATCGCATAAGGCACAAGCCAAGAAAAGTTCTTTCTTTCAAAAGCCAAAAAATCTTGGTAGCGGGCGGTATTGTTTACTTTTTCTTCGTGTAAGAAATAAAGATAAAGTTCCCACAAAACCCAGTATTTTGCGGCTTTAATTTGTTTGAATAGAGTCTTTTTGCTTTCGCGCCAATCTTCAATATCTGTTTTAATTTTATCAACTACTTCTTGTGCTTTTGAGCATTGTTTATATTCGGGGATGTTGGGTATACTCAAATAAATCGGGTCAATAGCATATGTGCTTAAAGCGCTGTAAGGGCAATTTTCATTGGGGGCGGTTTCATTTATCGGTAAGATTTGAAGAACTTTTAAACCTTGCTTACTGAAAAAGGTAAGCCAATGTTTAAGAGAATCTAAATCGCCGCAACCCCAATCTTGAGCGGAGCGCATCGCACTTAAGGGGAGCAAAACCCCAGTTGAGCGGGAATTTACGATTTTATTTTCTTTTAAATCAATTGCCATATTATTTCCTTGCTATCGCTTCAATTTCCACTAAAGCGCCTTTCGGTAAAGCAACCACTTGAACGGTGCTTCTTGCCGGAAAGGGTTCTTGGAAAAATTGAGAATAGACTTCATTCATATCGGCAAAGTCTGCTAGGTTTGTTAAAAAAACCGTTGTTTTTATTACGTGTTTAAAATCTGTTTTTGCTGTTTTTAAAATTTCCTGCATATTTTGCAGCACTCTTTGGGTTTGGGTACGGATATCGCCGCCGGTAAGTTCGCCCGTTACAGGATCAGCCGGCAAACAACCGGAAATAAAAATCCAACTGCCATTTTTTACCGCTTGGGAATAAGGCCCAATGGCTTTTGGAGCGCTGTTTGTTGTTATTGTTTTTGTTGCCATAAAATCTCCTTGCTTAAAACAAGTTATAATATATAATATAAAAAAAAGGGACTTATTTCAAAGAGGTAAGGAATATGAATATAACTTTTCTTGGCACAAACGGTTGGTTTGATACTCATACAGGCGCAACAAGTTGCGTTTTTTTAGATACTAAAGATTGCTATATCATTTTAGATTGTGGCAGCGGTTTTTATAAAGTTCCTTCCTTATTAAAGGAAGAAAAACCTATTTATCTGCTTTTGACCCATTTGCATTTGGACCATATTTGCGGACTTCAGATGTTGCCCTTACTTAGGGGGAAAAACTTAACAATTATTGTTAAAGAAAATAAACAAAAAGAAGATTTGGCACAGTTTATGCAACTGCCTTTTATGCCAACGGCAAAAGCACTTGGTATAAGAATTGCCCAGTTAGACGAAATTAAAAAGGATTTGCCTTTTAAAGTTGAAACTTTTGAACTTGCCCATGCGGTAAAAACTTTCGGTTATAAAATTTTTAGTGAGGATAAAATTGTTGCCTACGGGCTTGATAGCGGGCTTTGCGAAAACATTTTACACCTTGCTAAAGATAGCGATTTATTTATTTGCGAGTGTTCTTACCTACCTGCGCAAGACCCCGATTTTAATCACTTAAACCCAAAAGCCGCAGCCTTAATTGCCAAAGAAGCAAAAGTGAAATTGCTTGCTTTGATACACTTTAAGGCTGATGTTTATGACACTTTTGAAAAAAGAGATTTGGCCTTGCTTGACGCCGGTAAATATTTTGAAAAAACTTTTGCGCCTTATGACGGCGACACAATAACTATTTAAACTTTTTGCGTCGACTTTGGCGTTTAGATAAAGTTTTCGAAGCAAAAAAATACGCCCCCTAGGAGAATCGAACTCCTCTCACCAGATTGAAAATCTGGTGTCCTAGCCGATAGACGAAGGGGGCGTAAAGACTCTTGAAACAAGAGCCAAAACTTTTGCGCTCGGTGAGACTCGAACTCACGGCCTCCCGCTTAAAAGGCGGATGCTCTACCACTGAGCTACGAGCGCTAAAATCTGTCAAAAAAAGAGCAAAAAATAACGGGGTTATTTCCCCATTAATTATATTTTACCAAAAAATACTTTTTGTGTCTAGTATATTTTTGTAAAACGGGTTAAGAGTTTTAATCTCTATATATTTATTATACCAAATTTTTTTAAAAAACAAAATAGGAATTATTCTTGAGAAGATTTTAAAAAATATTTATAAGAATAAAAAGGGAAGTTTTTACTTATTTATAATAACCAGCAGTTGGCCTTTTGTGAAGGAAACTTCAAAATTATTTTTTAGGGCGATATTGCTTACCGCCGTTTGACCTATTTTAAAAGAAGCATTTTTAAGAGTATATTTTAAATTTTTTAAAGTAAGTCCTGTTGTGTTACCCATAGGTATTAAACTTATTTTTGCGCCTTTTTTACACTCAAATCTTGTACTTTTTTTAATTGGGTAAATATCGCAAGAACTTGTTTTGAAAATAATTTGTGCTTTATCAATATAATTAAACACGGAAGAAAAATTGCTCAAAGTAAAATCAATTCTGCCGCCCTGCGCGCAAATTATTGTTATGTTAGGCACTTTAAAATAGTGCGCAAAATCAAGCCCTTTTTCTAAATCGGTATTATCTTGGCGTGAAACTTTTAGAAGTTTTTCTTTGCCGATTTTATTTTTTGCTGTTTGGGAAATCGAATCCAAATCGCCTATAACTAAGTTTGGCATAATGCCGGCTTTTAGAGCAGTATCTGCTCCGCCGTCAAGCGCTAAAATAAAATCAGCCGCTTTTGCGCAAGTTTTTATGAAAGTTTTATTTTCTTCCTGTCCGTTTGCGATTATTAAAAGGTTTTTGATTGTTTGCATTTTCTTTTCCTATAAATAGCGATACTTAATAATAACAAATTTGTAAGAACGCCGATATAAAAGCCGTCAATTTGCGCCCAAAAACCTTGTTTTTCAAAAGTGTCCCATAAAGTCAAAAAAACGGCTGAAATTATTGCGCTTAAAGTAAAAGTTTTATCAGATATCCTTTTTGGGAAAATATGCCCCAGCACCAAAGGAACTAAAAGGCAAGCAGACATATAAGAACCCAAAACAAACCATATTTTTTTGAAACTGCCTTCAAAATAAATACTCAAACTTATTGCAAGCGCGGCAATTATTATAAAGAAAATTTGATTTGCTAAAAGGGTATTTTTAATTTTATTTTTAAGTAAATCATAGGCAATTGTGTTTGAAGCGATAAACAAAAAAGAATCAAGTGTAGATAAAATTATTGATAAAATACCGGCGACAAAAAATCCTTTTAAACCGATGGGCAAAAGTTGTATGGCGTAGATAAAATAGGAATCTCTGGGGGCGGCCTCGGGTATTAAAGCGCGAGCATAAAGCGCGCCGGCAGTAGTGCAAATATCAAAACAAAGCCAAATAAGTGCGCAAATCAAAATACCTCTTTTGGCTGTTCTTATATCTTTTGCGGCAAAACATCTTTGGTAAAAAGAAGGATCTACTAAAGTAGCAAGAGCAATAAAACCCCATACCGCTAAATTAAAATAACTGTTTCCGCCCGTTATGGAAAAATGAGCATAAGGTAAATTGGCTTTTAAAAAAGCAAGTCCGCCGAAAGTTTTAACGGAAAAAATAAGAACAAGTAAAACGGATAAACACATTACGCTGAACTGAACCGCATCGGAATAAACCACTGCGCGAAGTCCACCCCAACTTGCGTAAAGGCACACAAAACTTGTGCCTATAATCATACCCCAAAAAGTGGAAATGCCGAAACATAAATGTAAAAACACACCAAGACTTAAAACATAAGCAATCGGCAAGACATTAAAAAAAGTAAAAACGGCACAAGTTTTGTGTGCTTTAGGACCGAACATTTCGCCGGCCATTTCAGGCAAAGTAAGACTTTGGTATTTTTTAATTTTATTCACCATAAAAAGCGCAAAAATAATATAAGCGATATACCAAAATAAACCTTGCGTTATAAAATTGTAGATACCGTAATTAAAAGTTATTTCGCTTACACCGAAAATGCCACCATACCAACTTGCGCAGAGCGTAGCAACAAAAAAAGGCAAAGTAAGGCGTCTGCCCATAAGCATATAATCAAGGAATTTATCTTCGGTATTTTTGCGTTTAAAATTGCCGTAGAGGACAAAAAATACAGTTAAAAAAAGTACCGCAAAAAATACGGCATAATCAGGAAAACTAAAAAAATCTAAAACTTTTACGGTATCTTGAAACATAAAAAATAAAGACCGCTCTTTTAAAAAAGAGCGGCCTTGTTTAAATTACTGCCAATTTATCAAAGTTGCATAGGCCAAAAAGCCAAAGGACATTAAGAACCAAACTGCAATAAGCGGCCAAATAAACTTAAGCCATTTTTGATAAGATATTTTGGCAAGACCAATAACGGCAATGGTAACAGGGCTTGTGGGAATACAGATATTTGTCCACCCATCGCCGAATTGATAGGCAAGCACCATTGTTTGGCGGGTAATGCCGATTAAGTCTGATAAAGGCGCAAGTAAAGGCATTGTTAAAACCGCTTTACCCGAACCGGAAGGTATAAAGAAGTTTATTACGGCTTGCATTATAAATGCCGCCCAAGAAGCAATTACAGAGGGTAAATGCGAAATCAGACCGGCCATATAATTAAGACAGGTATCTAAAATATGACCGTTTTCGGCAATAACCACAATAGAAGTTGCAAGCGCAAGCAGGAAACAAATTTCTGCCATACCTCTTACACCGTCATAAAAAGCGGTAGTGGCCTCTGTAACAGTCATTTTTGCGCAAATTGCCGCAACGATAGCAAGACCGAAGAATAAACCGCCCATTTCGGTTATTTCCCATCCATATTTTAAGACGCCGGCAATAAGCAATACTAAGGAAGCACAAAAGGCTAATAAGACAATAATATGGGAAAGTTTGAACGCTTCTTCTTTCTTCGTATTTAAGTGTAGTTCTTTTGCTCTTGTTTTATCAAATTCATAGGTTAAACTTTTTTCGGGATGTTTAGCCACCATTTTTGTATAAAGAACAACAAATCCGATTGCAATTAAAGTAGAAACAGTCCAAATGATTATTCTTAAAGTTAAGCCGGAACAAGGGGGTAATTCCGCAATACCTTGTGCAATACCCAGTGTGAAGGGATTTAAAAAGGCACTTGCAAAACCCGCACCCGCACCAAGAAACGGTATTAACATACCTGTTGCGCTATCATAACCAAGCGAAAGAGCAAGCGGCATAAAAATAGGAACGAAAATTAGAACTTCTTCACTCATACCGAAAGTTGCCCCGCATAGCGAGAACATTATCATTGTAAGAGGTATAAAGAAAGTTTTTAAAATCTTATATTTGGTAAAGTAAGTGCTGATATGTTTTATGGCTATTGTTATAGAGTTTGTTTTTTCTATAACCATAAAAGCACCGCCTATTATCAAAAGAAAAGCAATAATTTCCGCTGTTTGTTTGCGTTTAAAAGCATCCATCGGGGCTTTTAAAACATCAAAGACATTTTGGGGGGAAGATTTTATTTGGTGATAAGAACCTTCGACTAGTACAAGTCTGCCGTCTTGATTTTTTACTTTATCGTATTGCCCTGCCGGTATAAACCAAGTACAAAGGGCTGTTAGCACAACAATACTCATAATAATGAGCGTAGTGTTAAACTTAATTTTTTCCATCTCTTGTTATGGGAACCTCCTTATTTTTGTTTGTTTTTGTATCTATATATTTTATAAAATATGTATATATTTTTGGTAAAAATTTTTATGCTTTATATTGTGCCAACGCCGATAGGCAATTTACAAGATATAACTTTGCGTGCTTTAGAAGTTTTAAAGCAGGCGGATTTTGTCCTTTGCGAAGATACCCGCCAAACAAAAAAATTATTGGATAGTTACGGAATAAATACAAAAACTATTCGCTATCATGAAGGGGATAAATTTTCCGTAGAAAATTGCTTGAGTTTACTTAAAGGCGGTAAGGTTTGCGCTTTGGTTAGTGATGCCGGCACGCCTTGCGTTTCGGACCCGGGTTGGCGGCTTGTTCGCCGTGCAAGAGAAGAAGGCATAAAAGTTTGCGCATTACCGGGCGCAAGTGCTTTAACTTGTGCTTTAAGTGCAAGCGGTGTTGGCGGTGGTGGTTTTGTTTTCTTGGGTTTTACTTCAAGAAAGCCTGGCAAAATAGTTAAACTTTTAAAAAGTTCTTTTGAACTTGAAAAACCGGTCGTTATTTATGAATCACCTTACAGAGTTGTTAAATTTTTAAAACTTGTTAAAGATAATTTTGAAAATCCAATAACCTGTGTTTTAGCACGGGAAATTACCAAAACTTTTGAAGAATATTTAAGCGGAAGTTTGGAAGATATTATAAAAAATCTTGAAAGTCGCAAAAAAATTCTTGGCGAATTTGTGGTCATTTTAGATGCACGTTCTTCAAAACAAAAAGAAGAAGATGATGAAGAATTTAACTACTGATAAAGAAATAACTTTTGAAGAACTTTGTGCCCTTTTGGAAAAAGGTGAGTGTCTCGTTTTGCCGACTGATACAACCTTTGGTCTTGTTTGTCTTGCCAAAGATAAAAACTCTTTAGAGAAATTAAATAAAGTAAAATTAAATCCTTCGGAAAAACTTCCACAGGTTTTATGTACTTTTACCCAAGCCTTAAAACTTGCCGAGTTTGATGAACGTGCCCAAAAAGCCGCTAAAACTTTTTGGCCCGGTGCTTTAACTTTAATTTTAAAAAGCACGGATTTTGCTAAAAAAATTTTACCTGCAGAAACTATCGGACTCAGAGTGCCTAACGATAATCTTATTTTAAAAATAATGGAAAAATTAAACTGTCCGCTTTTTGCTAGTAGTGCAAATATTCACGGGCAGGGGTATACTCCTGATTTGACAGTTATAAAACAAACTTTTGCGCCTAAAGGCGTTGCGGTGGTAGAAGGTATTAGTAAAAATCAAGCATCTTCGGTGGTGGACTTAACAAAAAAAGAAATAGTTTTTTTAAGAGAAGGGAAAATTTGTATAGAGGATTTTAAGAAAACGGTATCTTTTGCTAAATAATTTGTTAGTATATATCTAGGAAGGTTTTTATGGTATTAGTAAATATAATCTTAATAATTTGTTTGATTACGGTTGTTTTTCTTTTTAGATGTTGCAAATGCAGAACACAGAAACAGTTTTTAAAAGAAACGGAAACAAAAGAAAAGCGTATAAAATATCTTGAACGCGCCGTTGAAAAAATTGCTTTTAGATACCGTCAAGAAGCACGCTTAAATGAAAGCAAATCTAAATTTATGTTTATGGTTGCCCATGATTTAAGGCAGCCTCTGACTGCTATGCAGGGGTATACCTCAATGCTTCTTGAAGATGCAAAAGACGAACAGGAAAAAAAGATTTTACATACGCTTGAGCGTTCTTCTGCCCATATGGGGGTTTTACTTGCGGATTTAGTGGATGCTTCAATATCCGCTTCAGGTCATTTAAAAATAAATCCTTATAAGTTCATTTATAATAAACTGGTGGAAGAAATTTACGAGCAGTATGTTATTATTGCTAAAGAGAAAAATATCAACTTACGCAAAATAGATTATCCCAGTGATATCGAAATTTATGCTGACAGAGAACGTCTTTCTCAGGTTTTAAATAATCTTGTATCTAATGCTTTAAAGTTTACAAATGCGGGCGGCACGGTGGAAATAAGTTATCAGGTTGACGGAAATTATGTCAGAAGTTTTATAAAAGATACCGGCAAGGGGATTGTCCACGTAGATAAAGTAAAAATTTTTGAAAAGTTTAATCAAGCCGAAAACCTTGATGATGAGCATAAAAGTCTTGGTTGGGGGCTTGGCCTTGCAATTGCGCAGGATATTATCGGTGCGCATAAAGGTATTATTTGGTCGCAAAGCGTGGGACTTGGCAAAGGAACATTGTTTTGGTTTTCCTTACCGCTTAACACAAATTCTTCCCAAAAATAATTTATAAGAAGATTTTATTTATCGCAAAAGTAAGATCATCCATATCAAAGGGCTTATACAAAATATCGTCGGCCTTAAGTTGTTTTATTTGTTTGTTTATGCTTTCTTCGTTCATAGCGGTAATTACTAAGATTTTTATTGAGGGATATTCCTGTTTTAATTTTCTTAGGATATCAATGCCGTTTTCGTTGGGGTAAAACATATCAAGCAAAATAAGGTCCGGCTTTTCAGAATTCGGTAGTAAATCAAATAATTCTTTTGAACCGCTTGCCGTGCCGATAACTTGATAATTAAAACTTTCAAGAGCGTTTTGTATACTGATTCTTAAGACGGCAGAATCATCAACTATAATAATTTTTTTCATTTGATAGCCGCCGCTGTTTTTTGCGCCCAATCTAAAAGTTCTTCGGTTTGTTTTTTAGAGGAACTTTCTGCGTAAATTCTGAGTTTAGGTTCCGTGCCGGAAGGGCGCAGTAAAACCCATTCGCCTTTATCAAGAATAATCTTTATACCGTCAATTGTTGAGATACTCCTGACAGGATAAAGATTTAAAACCTTTTTAGGCAATTTCTTTTTAAATTTATCGTTAAAGTTTGTTTTGTCAAAATCTTGGGGAAGTTCAATATCTCTTCTTGCAAATACGCTTGCGCCGTATTCTTTTTGAACTGCTTGGCAAAGTTCACTTAAAGATTTTTTTGTATTTGCCATAATTTCCATAATGAAAAGGGCAAATGTTATGGCATCTCTTTCCGGCAAAAGACCTTTGAAGAAAAATCCGCCCGATTCTTCTGCGCCAAAGGCAATATCTTCAAAAAGATTTTTTTGCGCAATGTTTTTAAAGCCGACAGGTACCTCTTCATAACCAAGCCCATGTTGTTCGGCAATTCTCTTAGTTAAATAACCCATAGAAACACATTGAACAACATTGCCGGTTAATTTTTTATGCTTTACCAAATAGTCTAAAGCAACGGCGGAAATTAAACAAGGACTGATATATTTGCCTTTTTCATCAATAAAGGAAATTCTGTCGCCGTCTCCGTCAAGTCCGATACCCATTAAGCATTTCTTGCTTACAACAAGTTTTTTTAATTCCGCAAGATTACTTTCTTTTGGTTCGGGGGCAACTCCGCCGAAGGTGGGGTTGGCTTCACTTCTTAGAGAAAGAACTCTTGTTTCGCCCAAAATTTGTTCAAGATAAGTGCTTGCGCTACCGTGCATATAATCAACGGCAATTTTACCTTTTAAGGTAGCAATCTTTTTTAAGTTTATTTTGGAAGAAACATATTTAAAATAATTTTTCTGTAAACCCTTTGTGGGAGTAACATTGTGACCTGGTATATACATAACCGGTTTTTGATACAAAAGTTCTTCAATTTCTTTTGTAAGTTTTGTGGACATCGGTGCTCCACCGAGTTTTACTTTTATACCGTTATAATGCGGCGCATTGTGGCTGGCAGTAACCATTATGGATATCCACACTTTGCTTGCACTTAGAACGCTCATTAAAGGACTTGGAACGGGTTCATCTAAAAGCACCACATCAAGTTTATTAAGTTTTAAAATGCTTGCGATATCGGAAGCAAATTTTTCAGATAAAAATCTTCTGTCATAACCGATGGCTACAAGATTTGTTTTGTCTTCCATATTAGAAGGCATATTTATACTTATAAAATCTGCTAAAGCCTGCGCCATAGTGCGCACATTTTCAAAAGTAAAATCCCACGCGATTATTCCACGCCAACCATCTGTTCCAAAACGAATATCTGCCATAAAAATAAACTCCTTATTTAAAAAATAAAGTGGAGGCGGCGGGATTCGCACCCGCGTCCAAACAACCTTATAACTTACTTACTACAGGTTTAGCCTTGGTTTTGTAGTAAAGCCGCGTGCCCAAGGCTGCTGCTGCTTTACTTGTTTAATTTATCTTAAGCAGAATTAGGCTAAACGAACCTTTTCTGCAGCAGACGGATTAATGACCGATTGCTTTTGTATACCGTCAATACAAAAGCTTCGGGTTTAGGCAGTAGCCCAAACGTTGTTGTTGTAGTTGTTGCCAACTATTGTTGTGACCCTATTTTAAGCGGCCTGGTCAACCGCTACCTGCAAGCAAGCCTCAGAGTTATCTGTCAAAACTGGTCGCCCCCGAGTTTGCTATATTATCGTATTAAAAAGCATATCAAATTTTTTTATGTTTTTGCAAATATAAAGAAATTAAAATTGTGCTTGCTAAAATTGCGGCTATTACCAAAAGCGATAACCATATCGGCAAATGCACCACGCTTGAAAGTAGCATTTTTAAACCGACAAAAGCCAAAATAAGTGCAATGCCGTATTTTAAATATTCAAATTTACTGGCCATACCGGAAAGTAAAAAGTATAAAGAACGAAGCCCGATAATCGCAAAGATATTAGAGGTATATACAATAAAGGTATCCTGTGTTATGGATAGAACTGCCGGTATAGAATCAAGGGCAAAAATAAGGTCGCTGCCTTCAATAACAAAAACACAAGCAAGCAAAGGCGTAGCAAAAAGTTTGCCGTTTTCTTTAGTAAAAAAGTTATCGCTGTGATATTCATCTTTAAAAGGGATAATTTTTTTGGCAAATTTAAGTAGCGGCATTTTGCTTAAATCTTTTTTTTCTTCTTCTTTATGAACAAGCATTTTAATTGCTGTGTATATAAGAAAAGCACCAAAAAGATAAATCATAAAACTAAACTTTGTTATAAGTTGCACGCCGACAAAAATAAAAATAAAACGCATTATTACCGCGCCCAAAATACCCCATAAAAGCACTTTGGGCTGATATTCGTTTGGTACGGCAAAGAAGGAAAATATCATGATAAATACAAACATATTATCTATGGAAAGCGAGTATTCTATAAGATAACCTGTTAAATATTCAAGCGCTTGTGTGCTGCCATGCACCCACCAAATTGCTCCGCCAAAAACTAAGGCAAGCGAAACCCACGCACAAACCATAGTAAGTGCTTCTTTTATACTTACTTTGCCGTGATGTTTATTTAGCACCACTAAATCTATAAAAAGTGCTAAAACTACTACTATCCAAAAAACTATCCACATTATAAAATGACTTTGCATACCTTATATATTATATAAAAAAGAAAAGACTGTTTTGTGCCTTTAAATTTTGATAAAATATAAATAATGGAGATTTTAAGTTTTGAGGTTTTGCCTTCCACTAATACTTACGCTTGTGATAACTTTGACACACTTGCCGACGGCCAAATTATCTTGGCTAAAACGCAAACAGCAGGCAGAGGCAGACTTAAAAGAGTTTGGCTTTCAAGTGAAGGCGGACTTTATTTTAGTTTAGTTGTAAAACCGCAAAATTTTAAAATTGATTTTTTGGGTTCTTTAACACAGGCAATGGCTTTAAGCGTATGTAAAACTTTGCAAAGTTGTGGCGCAAAAGAAGCAGTTTTAAAATGGCCCAATGATATCCTTTGTCAAGGTAAAAAAATTTGCGGTATTTTAAGTCAGGCGGTTTTTAAAGAGGGGGAACTTTGTGGCGTGGTTATTGGCGTTGGTGTAAATATCGCCCAAGAAAAAATTGATAGTCCAAAACCTGCAATTTCTTTAAAAATGCTTGGTATAGAAGCAAAAAAAGACGATGTCTTAAAGGGAATTATCAATAGGTTTAATATTTATTATCCGCAAGTGTGCAAGCAGGGTTTTAAAGCCATAAAAGATGAGTTTTTAAAGAACTTTCCTTTTATAAATAAGGAAATAAAAATAGTAGTTGATGATAAAGATTTTTGCGGTATTTGCCATGGTTTAGATGATAAAGGACAATTACTGCTAGATGATAAAGTTGTAAATATAGGTGATATGGAGTAAAGTATGGAATTACTTGAAAAAGGACTTGAGTTAATGGTTATGGGTATGGGGATGGTTTTTTCCTTCTTAATAACCTTGCTTATTGTTATGAAAGTTTTGGCAGTTGTGGTGAAAGTATTAAATAAATATTTCCCTGAACCGGTTGCCAAAGTTCAAACAATTACAAAAAATAGCGACGATAGAATTAAAAAAGTTTTGGCAATTGCCTTAGCTAAACATTTTGCAAAATAGGAGATAAAAAATGAAGAAAATAAATTTTATGTTAACAGCCTTTAGAGACGGCTTTCAATCAGTTTACGGAACGAAAGTAAGAAGTGAAGATTTCTTGCCCGCAGTTCAGGCAGCAAAAGATGCCGGTGTTATGCACTTTGAAAGTGCAGGCGGTGCAACTTTCCAATCAGCCGTAATGTTTAATAATGAAAATCCTTATGATGTTATGGATGCTTTTAGAAAAGTCGTCGGTCCGGATGTAAATTTACAAAGTTTGGCTAGAGGTGTTAACGTTGTCGGTCTTAACTCCCAACCCTCTGATGTTATTAAACTCCACGCCCAAACATTTAAAAAACATGGTCTTACCACAGTTAGAAACTTTGATGCTTTAAATGATGTTAATAACCTTATATATAGCGGTAAATGTATCAAAGAAGCAGGCCTTAAACACGAAGTTACGGTTACAATGATGTCCCTTGCACCCGGTTGGGATAAAACAGGCAAATATCATACCCCTGAATTTTATGCAGGCGTTTTAAAGAATATTATGAAAAGCGGTATTGAATTTGATAGCGTCTGCTTTAAAGATGCTTCAGGCACTTCTACCCCGCAAACTGTCAGAGAAACGATAAAACTTGCAAAAAGCATGTTGCCTTCGGAAATTAAAGTGGTTTTCCATACCCACGAAACCGCCGGCACAGGTATTGCCTGCTATTTAGCCGCTATTGAAGGAGGTGTTGATAGTATTGACTTATCTATGGCCCCGGTAAGCGGCGGAACCTGTCAAACAGATATTATTTCTATGTGGCATGCTTTACGCGGTAGCAATTATACCCTTGATATTGATATTGATAAAATCAGAAAAGCAGAAAGTGTTTTAAAAGATTGTATGAAAGATTATGTCTTAAAACCCGAAGCCATGAGAGTTGAACCTATGATTCCCTTCTCTCCTTTACCGGGTGGCGCTTTGACAAATGCTACAAGACAACTTAGAGAAATGAACCAAATGGATAAATCCCCTGCCTTACTCGCCGCTATGGAAGAAGTTGTCAGACGTGGCGGTTTTGGCACTTCGGTTACACCTGTAAGCCAATTTTATATTCAACAATCTATGCAAAATGTTCTTAGCCCGGAAGGCCCTTGGACAAGATTTTCAAACGGATATGCAAATATGCTTCTTGGATATTTCGGCAAAACACCTGCCCAGCCCGATCCGGAATTGGTTAAACTTGCTTCTGCTTATATGAAGAAAGAACCCACAACAAAAACCGTTCTTGAATTAAATGATGCCGACCCGACAAAAGGTGTAAAAGTGGCAAAAGAAATGCTCAAGAAAAATAATTTGCCCACAACCGATGAAAATATCTTTATTGTTGCTGCCTGTAATGATGCGGCAAACGGTGTAAATAAAGGTTTAGATTTCTTGCTCGGTAAAGCAAAATGCCAAGTGGAAAAAGTTTCTAACGGTGCAACTTCAGCAAAACTCGGCGGAAATGCCTTTACCGTTACCGTTGACGGAACCGATTACGGTGTTGAACTTAACGGCGATAAAGCAACTGTTAACGGTGAAACTTTTGCCTTTAGTATTGTTGAAGGTTTAAAGAAAGTTGCCGGTGCTGTTAAAGCGGCAGTCGGTGGTGGCACGGAAGTTAAATCCCCAATGCCCGGTGTCGTTTTGAAACTTTTAGTGGCTGATGGTGCAATGGTTAAAAACTCCCAACCTATTATGGTTATGGAAGCCATGAAAATGGAAACAGAAATCAAAGCAACTGCTGACGGTAAAGTTTCCTTTGCCGTGAAGAACGGCGACACTTTGCAAACCGGCACTTTGATTGCAACTATTAAATAAGAGGCGACAAAATGGATATATTAAATTCTTTAACAAATCTTTGGCATACAACCGGTCTTTATAATATCGTTTGGCAACAAGCGGTAATGATTGGTGTGTGCTTGTTTATTTTGTGGCTCGGTATTGTGAAGAAATTTGAACCGCTTTTGCTGATTCCTATCGGTTTTGGCGGACTTCTTTCCAATATTCCCGTTGCCGGTATTGCGGCTTTGCCTGTTTCCGTTGTGGATCCCGCAACAGGTGCGGTTGTAACTCAAATTACGGGTGGCTTTTTGGGACAGGTTTATACTTTAGGCATAGAATCCGGTATGTTCCCGTTGCTTATTTTTATGGGCGTTGGCGCTATGACGGATTTCGGCCCGCTTATTGCTAACCCCAGAACCTTGCTTTTAGGTGCAGCGGCACAGTTCGGTATTTTCTTTACCTTGTTTGGCGCTTTGATGCTTGGCAATATCTCACCTGATATGAGTTTTTCTTTAAAGGAAGCCGCTTCAATAGGTATTATCGGCGGTGCAGACGGTCCGACTGCTATTTTCTTAACATCAAAACTTGCGCCTAATCTTTTAGGTGCTATTGCGGTTGCGGCTTATTCTTATATGGCACTTGTGCCTATAATCCAACCCCCGATAATGAAACTTTTAACCACAGATAAAGAACGCAAAATTGAAATGAAACAACTTAGACCTGTTTCCAAGAGAGAAAAAATCATTTTCCCTATTGTGGTTTTGATTTTGTGTGCTTTGCTTATCCCTGATGCTACCCCACTTATCGGTATGCTTATGTTTGGTAATCTTGCTAAAGAATGTGGTGTTATTGACCGCTTAAGCAAAACAATGCAAAATGAACTTATCAATATCGTTACTATCTTGCTCGGTCTTGCGGTTGGTTCAAAACTCGGTGCGGAAAAGTTCTTACAAGTTAAGACTTTGGCTATTGTCGTGCTTGGTTTAATGGCTTTCTGCGTGGGTTCTGCTTCCGGCGTAATTTTGGCAAAGATTATGAACTTCTTTTCTAAAGAAAAAATTAATCCGCTTATCGGTTCGGCCGGTGTTTCCGCCGTTCCTATGGCAGCAAGAGTTTCAAATAAAGTCGGGCAGGAATATCACCCTACAAACTATCTTTTGATGCACGCTATGGGGCCAAATGTCGCAGGGGTTATCGGTTCGGCAGTTGTTGCTGGTATATTATTATCAATGCTTGGTAAATAAATATAAAAGCATATCTTTTGTATAGGGAAAAGTCTTATTTTTAGGCTTTTCCCTATTTTTATTTATAAAAATCTCATAAAATGATATAATATAAACTATGAAAAAGATATTAAATTTACAATGTGTTCAATGTGGAAAAGAACATACAACGCGGGAATCCGATTATGTATGCAATTCCTGCGGGGGTAATTTGGAAATAAATTACGACTATAAATTAATCAATAAGCGCTTTGATTATGATGTTTTGGAAAAAAACGATAATTATAATATGTGGCGCTATGTGGATTTATTGCCGGTTGAAGAACATAAGGAAATGCCGCCCGTTCAAGTAGGGTGGACACCGCTTTATAGATTAGATGATTTGGCAAAAGAACTCGGTATTTCAAAATTGTATATTAAAGACGAAGGAAGAAACCCTACCGGTTCTATTAAAGATAGAGGCAGCGCCGTTGCCGTTGCCCGCGCACTTGAACTTGGCGCAAAAGTTATTACGGATGCTTCGAGCGGAAACGCAAGCGATTCCCTTGCCTGTTTAACTTCAAGTTTAGATTTAAAAACAGTTATTTTTACACCTAAAAATACGCCCATTCCCAAACTTGTGCAACTTTATATGTATGGCGCACAGGTTATCAGAATAGACGGCACTTATGATGACGCTTTTGAACTTTGTAAAGCCGCTTCTGCTAAATACGGCTGGTATAACAGAGCAGCCGGTTTTAATCCGTTTGGCAGAGAAGGTAAAAAAACCTGTGCTTTTGAAATTTGCGAACAAATGCAATGGGAAGCACCGGATAAAGTTCTTGTAGCCGTAGGTGACGGAACAATTTTAAGTGGTATGTGGAAAGGTTTTACCGATTTTAATAAACTCGGTATTATTGAAAAAATGCCTCAAATGATTGCCGTTCAGGCAGAAGGCAGTGCTGCTATTAAAAACGCTTGGGAAAATAAAACAGAAGCAACTGCAGTCCAAGCCTCTACAATAGCAGATAGTATTTCCGTAAACTACCCGCGTGATGCCTACCTCGCATTACAAGCATTACAGGAATCAAACGGTATGGCATTAAGCGTAAGCGATGAGGAAATTATAACTGCAATGAAGGAACTTGCTCGCAAAACAGGTATCTTTGCCGAACCCAGCGGTGCGGTAACATACGCCGGACTAAAGAAACTTGTTGAGCAAGGGGCAATTAAGAAAGACGAAAGTGTTGCTATCGTAGTGGGGGGAAACGGCCTTAAAGATATAGGCGCAGCCGCAAAAGCGGTGGATATTTCCCAAGTATTTGTGAAACCCACTCTTGAAGAAATTGAAAAATTAGGACTTGTAAAGGAAAAATAAGGGGAAGAATAATGGACGAAAAACTTTCATCAACAGCCGTGATAAGAATAAATCACGGCGAACAAAACAAAGCGCAATATGATTTGCCGCAAAGTTATGGCGCAACGGAGAGTTATCTGTTGCCCAAAGACCCTAATTGGATGTTCTTATTTTGGGATATCGTAAAAGAAACCTATGAATATATAAAAGATACCTACGGTCAGGATATTTTTGAAAGAGCAAAAAGCATTATCCGCGTTTATGATATTACAAATACGGAAAACTTTGACGGTACAAACGCAAACAGTTTTTTTGATATTGATGTCGTGCTTGATGCGAGAAGTTGGTATATCAATGTTTTAAGCGCAAAAAGATATATTTGCGACTTAGGGTTAATTACGCCCGAAGGCAGATTTATTTTACTTACGCGCAGCAATGCTACCACCTTGCCGCCGGGCAGAGTTTCAAATGTGATAGATGAAAAGTGGATGATGGTCGAAGGTGATTATCAAAAACTCTTAAAAATGTCCGGTCAGGAAATGTTTGGTGCGCAAGGCGGCGCAAGCGAAAAACTTCAACATTTCTTTACCCATAAGTGGAAAATGTTTGAATTTGATACAAACTCTATGCCTTCTTCCCATGTTTCTTCTTGGAGTTCGGCTGCTTTAGCAAGACCTCAGGCACAGGAAGAAACCGACGAAGATATTTGGCTTAAAGCAGATTGCGAACTTATTGTCTATGGTCAAGCAAGCCAAAATGCCAAAGTTATGTTAGGTAATATTCCTTTAAAGTTAAACCCCGACGGCACTTTTTCTTTAAGATATTCTCTGCAAGACGGACAGGTTGTTATTCCCATAAGAGCAGAGCATAAAACAAAATCCGAAAAGAAACGCGCCATCACCATTAAAGCCCAAAGACAAAAGGAGGCATAACTTTTATGGAAGAAAAAGGCTATTTATCCTTAGTTTTACACGCTCATTTACCTTTTATCAGACACCCCGAATACCCCGATTTTCTTGAAGAAGATTGGTTCTTTGAAGCAATGGTGGAAACTTATTTGCCCTTGCTTAATGTCTATGAAAATTTAACAAGAGAAGGCGTTGATTTTAGAATAACAATGTCCTTAACACCGCCTTTGTGTGCAATGATGAGCGATGAGTTATTGATTTCCCGTTTTAGAAATTATTTAAACCAAAGAATAGAGTTAAGTGCAAAGGAAATTGAACGCACAAAAAATACCGAATTTGCCGAAGTTGCGCAAATGTACAGAAATAAATTTTTGCGCTATCAGGAACTTTTTGAAAATTATTATCACGGCAGAATTTTGGAAGGTTTTAAGAAATTCCAAGATATGGGTAAACTTGAAATTATTACTTGCTGCGCTACACACGGTTATTTGCCTTTACAGGTTCATAGAGAAAGTGTGCGCGCTCAAATTAAAATTGCCGTGGAAGATTATAAACGCCATTTCGGTAGAGGACCCAGAGGTATTTGGCTTGCCGAATGTGCCTATAACCCAGGTGATGATAAGTTCTTACAGGAAGAAGGAATTAGATTTTTCTTTATGGAATCACACGGCGTGATGCACGCTGTTCCGCGCCCGAAATACGGTATTTATGCACCTGTTTATACGCCAAACGGCGTGGCGGCTTTTGCGCGTGATATGGAATCTGCCCAGCAGGTTTGGAGCGCAGAAAGCGGCTACCCCGGCGATCCTAATTACAGGGAGTTCTACCGCGATCTGGGCTATGACCTTGACTATGAATATATAAAACCTTATTTACATAGTGACGGTGTTAGAAGAAATATCGGTATGAAATACCATAAAATTACGGGTAAAGTTTCTTTGAATCAAAAGCAACCTTACTATCCAAGTCACGCACGCGAAGTCGCAGCCAGCCACGCAGGCAATTTTATGTTCAACCGCCAAAAACAAATTGAATATCTTGCCAGTGTTATTACCGATAGAAAACCTTTAGTAGTTTCTATGTATGATGCCGAGTTATACGGACACTGGTGGTATGAAGGTATAGAATTTTTGGAATATCTTTTTAAGAAAGTTTATTATGACCAAAAAGATATTAAACTTATTACACCTATGGAATATTTACAAAAATATCCCGTCAATCAAGTTGCGCAACCTTCTATGTCCTCTTGGGGTGATAAGGGTTACCACGATGTTTGGTTAAACAGCGGTAATGATTGGATTTACAGACACCTTATTAAAGCCGCGCAAAGAATGATTGAAATGGCAAATAAATTTCCTTCTGCCGAAGGCGTTTTGAGAAGGGCCTTAAACCAAGCCGCAAGAGAACTTGTTTTAATGCAATCTTCCGATTGGGCATTTTTAATGACCGTCGGAACTGCAAAAGAATATTCTACTAAACGCACAAAAGACCATATTCAACGCTTTATTGCCCTTTATGAAATGATTATGGGTAATAGAATTGACGAAGGATATGTCTACGATTTAGAGCAGAAAGATAATATCTTCCCATATATAAATTACGAGGTTTACAAAAGTTAATTATGCAAAAATCAGCCGCTTATTTTGAAGACTTGCTTGACCAAAATAAACCCGCCCAAGTTTTAAAAGAACTTGGCAAAGTTAAAACAAAAGATGCCCAGATTCTTTTTGTGCTTGCAGAAGCGCAAAGGATGCTTGGCAATTTTGAAGAGGCTATAAGTATCTATGAACAGGCCTTAAAAAATCTTTCAAAATCAGCGGTGGAAGATAAAATTGATTTACTGTTGGCTCTTGCTAAATGTCAGCGCACTTTAGGCAAAGCCGCAAGCGCTTATAAAAGCGCAAGTCTTGCCGAAAAAATTGCCCAAAAAGAAGAACTTGAAGATTTTGCCGTCTTAGCACTGCAAGAACGCGCGCTGGCTTTAAGAGCGCAAGGCAAATTGCAGGATTCTAAAGTTTTATTAAATACTACTTTGAATTATTATCAAGAGCAAGGCGAAATAGCAGGACAAAGTTTTATTTACTGGGCCTTAGGCGGTATCAGCCGTCTTGAAGGTAATTTTGCTCAGGGGATTTCGGAATTTAAAAAGTCAATCACACTTGCTAAACGCGCAAAAGATAAAATTGCTTTTGCTTACGGTGTTTGCGGACTTGCCGGTATCAGCAGAATTGCCGGCAATATAAAAGAGTGTGTAAAAAATTATCAACTTGCGGCAAAACTTTTTAAAAATACCGACGATATCTTCGGTAAGGCATATACAAATTGCGGGCTTGCTAACGGTCTTCGCCAACTCGGTGAATATAAAAAAGCAATGAGGCATTATATTGTTGCCGATAAATTATATTCTTCCATCAATGACACTGTGGACCTTGGTTTTGTTAAATGGGGTAAAGCGGATATTTTGAAACATCAGGGCAATTTGAAAGGTGCTTTAAAAACTTTACTCGAGGCCAAAAAACTTTTTGGTGCAAGTGATGAAATACGCGGTCAATTATTGACGGAAATCAGTCTTGCGCAAATCTATTATTTACAAGGGCAAAAGAAACTTGCCGATACTATCTACGATAAGGCCGTTGCCCGTGCTAAAAAAGAAGGTTTAAGGACTTATTTAGAAAGTCTCACTTAATATAACATATATATCACACATATATGCTAATAAATAAACAAGCGAAATTTTAAAAATACCCCTTGACAAATTTTAAAAAAGGGTATATACTAGTAGTAGGTGCAGGGTGCACCAAAGGGCAAACTCCATGTTTGAGCGTTTCCTGAAGTTATGGGTTACGGGTCAGCAGGAGTAAAATTTTTTGTCTTATAATTTTAATTATTATAGAGTGAAAGAAAGACAAATTAAAAGGGGAAAAATTATGGCAGAACAAAAACAAAAAAGTTTTGGAATAATTCTTAAAGATTCTAAAACCAAAAAACAAAAAGAGGAAAGGAAATTATATACCATAGTTTCCTGTTGTGTGTCAGCAATATTTTTAATTACTATTTTTGTTCCGTTTTTAACTAATGGGGAAGAAAAACCTTCCGGCAATGCCTATAAAAATATTGCTGTTGACCTTGCCGATTTGGAAGTTGATGACGAAGCGGAAAAGGCTTTGCTTGAAATAGATAGATATAAAGATATTCCTCAACAAAAAGTTTTCGGTGGGTTATTTACTAAAAAACAAAAAGAGGAAAGACAACAGGTTGATAAAGTAAAGGGTGTGCCTCCCGCTGCAGATAAAGAATATTTACAGGCACGCAGGACAAAAAAGAAAAAACAAACAAGAGGTGTTCAAAGAACCCCAACTTATACTCAAAGGAATAGCCCCAAAACTTCAACCGGTAATATGGCAAGAAGCGGAATGGTTTCAGTAAGCGGTGGTTCAAGCGGAGTTAGCGGTTCTATTTGGACAAGTCAGGATAAACCCGGACAAAACGGCGGTAAAGGTGCAAAAAATAATAATGCCGGTGCTTATGGTTCACAACAACTTGTTGCTTCGGCAAATACACCGGGCAGAAGAATATCCAGTTTAACCCGTGCTTATGAGGAAAGCCAAAGAGGTGCGGACAGTAAAAATTCAGATGTAGCCGGACAGGCAATGATAGATGCTTTTACAGATAATAATATAGAAGCAGAAGATGACGGACTTGTTGACGCAACTGAAGAATTGGCGGAAAAGTTTAATCCGGAAGAACTTAAAAAACTTGCTAATGATAAAGATTTAACGGATTTAAAAAATGATATCAATGAGGCCGCAGAGGATGCCGTAGCCAATTCTGACCCTTGTGCAGAAATGAAAAATAAAATGTCCTTTTCGTGTTTCTGGGGACCGGCTTTGCTCGACTTATTTAAAACCTGTGCTACGGCCGCTATTAATTATGGTTTTAACAGTATAGGCGGTGGCAATGGAACGACATAGAGCACTTATTTTAGTGAAGAAAAATGAAAGGTGTAACAAAAAATAAATTTGGAGGAAAATAAAATGAAAATGAGAGCAATATTAAACAATATCGGCGCTGTTTCAAAACAAATGATTGTTGGTGGCGCCATAACTGTAGCAACCTTAGTTGTCGGTGTCGGTTTAATAAATAATTTTACCAGTAAAGGCGATGTCGAACAAGGTTTTGCTTCAAACGCTATGGAACGCAGCGGTTATTCTTATAACTCTGCTTACGAAGGCACAAGCGCAGAAGATATCCTCTCTGCCCGTGATTTTGCACAGGGGCAAAGTGATGGCAAAGTTGCTATAAGGGGAACAGAGAATCTCGCTTTTAACAAAAAGAATTTAGGCGGTGCTGCCGGTTCTGCCGTTCAAGGTGAAGCAGATAAACTAGCAAACGTTCAAGACAATACCCAGTCATACGGCGACGGTGAAATTGAAGGGATGGGAACTTCAAAAACTATTAAGGTAGATATTGCTAAAGAAGATGCCTCTGCTTTAAAAGCAAAAAGAGATGCAAAAATTGCTCAAGGAAAGGCTATTGCCGGTCAAACAAAAGCCGCTTTTAAAACAAGTAAAATGGCGGATTCCTCCACTTTTGATAATATGTCGCAAGGTTCTACCTCTATGACCTATGGCACCGGCGGTGCTATGGGCGGCGTGGGAACAGTTGATTCTTCTACTGTTACTTTAGCACAGGCAAACGGTCTTGCAAATGTTAATTTACAAGGTGCAAAGGGCGGTCATTTAAGTGCTATGGGTAGCAAAAATACTGAAGCAAAAGGCACAGGTGCCGGGCGCAGTTCTTTGGGGCAACATGCGGAAATTCAAGGCGATTTAATCCGCGCAAAACAATATTCCAGATCAGGTAAACAAGCCGTTTCCATCTCTGATATGGAGAAAGGTGCTGCCGATGCCGCAGCGGCTTTTGACGGTAGTAAAGAATCTCCCGTTGCTCAATTACAAGGTGAAAATTTACAAGCAGCCGCGCGTGCTAATTTACAGGAAATGGCAGGTGGAGATGCAGATTTTGATATTAGCGGTATTCAAGAACAAATTGACGATGTAGAAGAAGCCATGCAGAAATATAATGATATTCTCGGTAAGATTCAAGATTGTATGATGGCTATGATTTTGACAGCATCTATTGCTTCCGTTGCAATATCTATATTGGCAAAAACGGGTGTTCCTTGGGCTGAGTTAGCAGCTTTAGTTTTAGCAGGAGCAGCAACAGCGGCGATACTTGCTTCCCAAATTGCCGCTACCGTTTATGTAAGCCAACTTGCAGATTTAGCGGCTTCTTCAGGTATAGAAACTATAAAACCTAGCGGTTGGGATTGGGCAGCCCCGTGGGTTATCGGCGGACTTCTTGACGGTTGTGTGTGGGCTTCTTGGGCCTTGGCAGCCTTTGGTCCAGCCCAACTTGCCCAAAAGGCATTTGACGCACTTGTCGGTCTTGTCGGTAGTGCCGGAGCAGGTGGTTTGACTACCTCTCTTTCTCATTTCTTTGGTAAAATGGGTAAGAAGAAATAGTTAATACTAGGGGAGGATAATATGAGTGGGGAATTTGCACAAAATTTGACTCCGAAGCGTTTTAATATAGTTTGGGTGTTCTTTATATTATTCTATCTATTTGCTTGTTCTATTACCGGGTTATATTTTCTTAGTTTGGAAAACAAGATAAAAAACGAAGCACCCCGTATTAGAGCAAAGCAGATTGAAAAAATTATTAGGGAAAATGCTATTGCAAGGAAAAATGCCAATCCTAAATCTAGGGAAAGTATTTATAGCCATAGTGGCGGTATAAACCCCGGTTTTAAGAAAATGGTTTCTAAAGTAAGCACAACGCAAGAAGCACCCAAGAAAAGGGCCTATGAAGAACAACTTGCTGAGTATGAAGCAAAGGTAGCCGAGCAGGAAAGAATCAGACTTGAAGAAAAGCGCCGCGAAGAAGAAATCCAAGCAAGAGAACGCGCTTTAATGGAAGAAGAAAGACTTGAACGCTTGAAAGAAGAACAAGCCATGAAGCAACTTGAAGCAAGTCAACCTGCACAGGTAACGGGTGGATTAAGTCCCGCAAAGACTTTTACCGCTCCCAAAACACAAAAACCCCAACCGAAAAACCAACAAAAGACGGTAATCGGGACTTTAAAAACAAGTAAAATGGGGGAAAGTAGTTTTCAGAGTTACTAAAGGAATAAAGTTATGAAAAAGGCGAAAGTCGTAAACCAAGCAAATAAACAAAGTCGCGCCTTAATTGGCAAAAGGGCAGTATTGCTTACTTTGGGTGCGGTTGCGGCTTTGGGTACGGTTTCCGTAGTAGTGCCTACTTCCAATATACCGGGCTTTAAGTATATTGCCCAAGTTCTTGGTATTGGTGCGGACGCAACTCGCGACTTAACAATGTCGGATTTTGCCTCTTATGCAATAGGTGTACGCGGTAACAAAATTGAGTCTTTACGCGATGCTAATTCCCTTTCATATAGTGTAAACGGGGATAGTATTGGCGGACTTTCGCCTTTTTCAACTTTTGACAATGATAGGCTTGCCCAGGCCTATGCCGAAAACAGCAAAACAGCCATAGCGATTGAAAAATCTTTCGGCGGTCAAATAACACCTTTTGATAAAAGTACTATTAATAGGGATATAACCTATGATCCGGCCTTGCTTGCCAAAGGTTTTGACCCGACAAAGATATCGGCTTCCGCTCAAGCGGCACAAAGCGGTGCTATGGAAGCCCTTGCCGCAGCGGCCGGCAAACAGGCAGAAGCATTTGGCAAACCCGTAAAACAAAAAGATTTAGATAAGATTGCAAGTATTATCGGAGTAAAAGACGGTAATCTTTCAAATATTGTCGGTACGGGCAATATTATGTCTTTAGCAAACAAAGATGAAATGCTTTATGACCGTGTTAAATTACAGGCAAAGGCCTTAGCGGGAACAAGTATTTTCGGCTCAATCAACCCTGATTTTACCCGCACCGATACAAGAATCGGGCGTCCTATTTACGGTTTATTTAGAGAACTCGGTAATTCTTATTTCTTCAGCCGTTATGCAAAGGGGGCAAAGTATTCCACTGCGGCAGAAGATATAGCCATAGCGGCTTTTGACGGCGGTTCACCGCAAGACCAAAGTATCATAACACACGAAGACACTGCCCACCCCGGCGCAAGCGGTAATCCGCAACAAGCGCTTAATCAAGGGGCTCAAGCCGTAAATGCTTGCCAACAGATGAAGAGTGTCTATAATCAAACGCTTTCTTCACAATATGGTATGATTCAAGAATACAAAAGAAACATGAAGAATCTTTCAAACGCTTTTAACAATACGGAAACACCGGGCAGTTGCTATGGTCAAGGTAATAATAGAAACGTGAAAATAGCAAGGGACCAATGGAACACTTATGTTGATTCTATAAAAGAGGCTTGCGATACAATGAGAGATATTAACAACCAATTTGCCAATCAATGCGGTATAGTGATAGCACAACCGGCTAAAAGTTGCTCTAAGATGGCGCAAGCACTTAAACTTGCCCACGTTAAAAAAGCACACATGATTGTAAAATGCAGAAGAATCAGTCTTTTCGGTTCAACAGGTGAGGCAAATATAAAATCTTCCAAATTAAGAAAATGGGATAGAAGATACAGACATTATATAAATAACGATTACACCCCCGAAGAAGCCGAAGTCGCGGCCGATCAAGATGTTGACATAGATATGGACGATATTGAGGGGGTGGACTATAAATGTAATAATAAAACAAATTGTTGGAACTATTTTGATAATATGATAGAACAAGGTTTTGCTTTCGGTAATATAACCGATATAACAAGTTTACCAAACACTTAATATGCTATATTATAAATAAACGGATTTGACATAGTAAACGGGGTTTAAGACTTAAGTAAAACCCCCAAAAAAGAAGTAAAAGAGTAGTAAAAAGGTTAAGCAGTAAACATATAAGATAGAGGGTATAGAGCATTTTATGTGGTCTATATCCGTAAACTAAAAGGAGGATTGTATGAAAAAAGATAGCTTTACGTTTAGTGATAAGTTAAAGAAAAGCAAAACTTTACCTTTATCTAAACGTATTCCCTCGCGTGTAGGCGGGGAAGTAAAAGCAAAACGCACCCTCTTTGAGCGTGCGCAAAGGGACTTGCCCTTTATAATCGTGGCAGCATTGGCCTTGCTATTGTTGCCCTTCCTCAGCAGAGAATCGGGTGATATTGATACCCCGACTGTTGTTTGGAACAATGGAGATACTTATGAAGAAGATTTCAATTCAAAACCTAAATCAGCCGAAGAGGAAATTGCTTTATCTAGTTTCCGCAATCCTCTTGATTTAATTATCAGACGCGGTGAAAAGGACTCCTCTTCAAGAGATACCATTGACCCCTATGCTTCTGGATCGGAATCTTCCGCTTCTGAGGCAGAATCTTCTGCTGATAAATACGGTTCCACCCGTTCAAGTTACGCAAGTGAAGAATATTCTTCTTCTCCGTCAACTTCCAGATATGGCAAAACCGTAAAGAGATCCGTACGTAATTCCATTAACCGTGTGCCTACATCTATTGGTACTTTAAGCAAGAGCGGTATGATTGGCGCAAACGGCGGCGGCGCACCTAGCCATAATTTATCTTTCGGTAGCCGTTCAAAAGATGCCTCTCCCAGAGTTCAAGGCCCCGGTGTCAGACCGGTTGCTTTGCAACCTTTAACCGCAGCGGGCAAAGGGCGCGATTTAACCGGCAGTGATGCTCTTTATGCAGAAGCGGCACGCTCTATCGGTGCAATGAACAGACCCGGCGCAAAACAAGCCTTGTTTGACGCCCAACTTGCCGATCTTGACGGCAAACCTTTAGGCGATACCAAAAGTGCCGAAGCCAAAGGCGAACCCGGCAGACCGGGTGCCGGTGGCGGCCCTAGCAATAACTGGAGCCACACCAACCAAAAACCTTGGTGGTGGGATATGATGAAAGACCGCTCCCAAAGGAGATGGGAACTTTGGCATTATAACTGGGAAAAAATGGCCTCTGATAGTTTAATTGCTTTAACAAGAGGTCTTGCTTCCTGTATTGTTACCGGTTCTAATGATTTCGGTGTTAATAACTTCTTAGGTAAACCGGGAGGTTCTTCGGATTATGAATGTTGGGTAAATGGCAAAAAAGTAGAGGAATTAGGTTCTAGAAGTGATTATGTTGCAGGGTCTGAGATTAAAGAAACATCAAAAGATGGCGGTAAAGAAGAACATGTTCCTTCTTGGCTTTATGAAGATTATAGAAAAGTCTGTGAAAAAACTTATCAGGGTAAATTGGTGCAGACTTCTTCCGGTCGCCAAAGTGCTTTGGATGTCCGCTTACGTTGCTTAGGTTTAAAACTCAGCGAATTAAAGAATATGGTTCAAATGAAAAAAGAGGTTGATTGCGTAGGAACCAACTATGACCCTATGTATATTGATATCAGCAGAACAAGAAACGGTAAACCTAAGATGAAATCCGTCGGTTTCTATGTAATGGGTAAAAAAGAAGGCTGTAAAGACGATAGTGTTTTACTCTTGAGTAAGGCCGAAAAACCCGGTGTCTATACTATAGAAGGCGTAAACAGGAGCAGTGTTAACAAAATTGTTGTTTACAAAGCCAAAACCAACGCAACTATCCATTATCCCGAAGGTAATGAAGACCCTACTTTTACTCAAGGAAGAGATAATCTTGATCAATTCAAAGATAAGCAGGGCAATTATTATAGCGAAGATGATACACAATGGGAATCCGGCGACTATGATAAGGCCTTTAATGTTGCCAAAAAGGCAATGCAAGGTTGTTTGAGTGAAAAGGAACTTCAAAAAATCTTAAGACCTAAAGGTTGGAAAGATGCAAATGTCCTAGATATTTGTAAAGATATTGCATTTAAGGACTCAACTTTTAGACCTGTAAAGATTAATGATAATGATAGCATCGTAAATGATTACCAAGGCGATGGCTCAAGACCCAATGCTTACCAAGAAAAAATAAAGAGTTTTGCTGATTGTCAATACAATGACGTGTATATTGATACTGTGCCCAGCAATCACGTTTTTGCTACAACAATTCAGAACCCCGGCAAACGCACAATTGCTTTTGTCTTGGAATATGTTCAAGGTAATGCCTATAGTGATGATAAGGCGCCCAGTTATTTCGATAATGAAAAATCAACCCTATCTGAAAGAACAGGTTATAGAGTTGTTAGAAAAATTGACTATAAGAATTATCCTCATTTAGTTTCTAACAATGCTGACGGTACCCAAACCTTTATAGGCGAAGTTCAAGTGGGCACAAGCAGTACCCTTAAAAATGATAACACTGTGCGCGACGAAAAAGTTAAAGCAGAACCCGGCTTTGGTAAAGTAATTTGGGTTACCACTGACGATATGACAACCGAAGGCGTAACGGAAGGAACTGTTGTTAAAGAACCCCAAGCAAACTTACTCTTCCCTACTCCTAGAAAGTTATCTGCAATTTGTAATTACAGATGGGGTTGCGCGGGTGGTACTGTTTGTCCGGGCGGTAAAAATCCGGAAATGGAACAAGAAAATTATTGCTATGTTGCGGATGAAAATGATCCGGATAACAAGAGTCTCCGTAAGTATTATCAAGCCACTATCTTTGATGGCAATTATGTAAAAAAGAATAATACCCCCATTTCCGCAGATGAGTTAGAAAATGTAAACCTTGACAAAGTGGTTGAATGTCAACCTCTATGCAAGTGTAAAGATGAAACATATAGACTTGCCAGAAAACCGGGAAGAGACTGTAAAGATGTTACCGGCATGGAAATTGACCTTACCGGTTGTAAAGATTGTCAAGAAGCCGAAGGTGACGGATACTGTGAGTTGGAAGGTAAAGTATACAAGAGCGTTAAAGTTGTTGAAAACGGACAAGAATACTACTTCCGTGTAACTAACCAAGATATCCCAGGTGCTAAGGCAACTGTTCCTTGCACACCTATCTGCTTAGATAAAGCAAAGGCCTTAGGTATCTTGCAGACGACAGGTAAAGACTCTAATATCCCGCTTGACGAAACACCTCTTACTACGGAAGACAGAGTTAAAGCAAAAGGTATTCCAGTACCTAGTGAAGTCTGTCCTTTCTGTTCAGGCAAATGCTATATGGGTAATGATGTCTATCCTTGCACTTCCTTTGTAGGTAATGACGGAAATACCTATCATGTTCGCACCAGCATAACACCTATTAGCGGCAGAACGGAGTTCCCTTGCACGACTATCTGCGCCAAGAAAGCCGCTGCTTTAGGTTTAGGTATCTATGCGACGGAAGCAGGCAGCCCGAAAACACCTATTGAGCCTGTCTTAACGGAAGATGTCAATAAGATATCCCCTGTTAAACCGGGTGATGAAAATCTCTGCCCGTATTGCAGCGGTCCAGAATCTCCAGTAGCACCTGATCCGGAACCTAAGAAAGTAGGACCGCTTGCCTCTAGGACTATTAACTTTGCAAATGGTTGCTATGAAAAGTATTACATCGATAGTAATTATGACTTCAACGAGTTTAAAGAGGCTGTTATTGATAACGCTGTTGCACAAGGTGTAAATACCTTTATAATTGAAGGCCACGCTTCAGGCCGTGTGGCTAATTGCCCTGAAGGCAATTGTAATGAATTGCTCGCATACGATAGAGCGATTTACTTATACAATCAAATGGCTCCGTTGTTGAATGGCGTATATAATGTTGAACTTATAGATGAGACTGATAAATCTAAGTTCGGCACAGGCGTATATCCAAAACCCGGAACCAATGGTTTGCCTAAATATACAGATTGTGAAAATCACTGGCCTATAAAGAGAAATACCTTAATGTCTATTTCTTATGATAGTTCCAAGCCTACAATTAAGATTACACTTAGAGGTCTTGGTATCAGTGAATCTGTAACAGGTAAACAGAGTTCTAGAGAAACAAAAGAAGAAGCAAAGATAAATATTAGACAAGGTGAAGACGACAGAAGTGCAATTATCTATCCTAATCAAGAAATAGTTGATAGTGATTAGAAATATAAAACAGACACCCCGTTCTAAAAAAGAACGGGGTGTTTTTTGTCTTAAAACTAGCATATTTAATATAATTTATATATGAGGAAATATGTTTTTTTACTTTCTTTAATTTTATTAAATTGCTCGCTTTTAACATCAGCCGCTTTGCCGAAATTTCTTGGTGGCAGTGGGCTTGGCATAAATGCCCAAAAGGCCAATCTTGAGAATAATTACTACCCAACCTATTGGGAAACTCTTATGAAAGAGCAATCTTCCCTCAATTTAAAACAGGGTTTTTATGACCTAGCCAGACACGATTATAAAACCGCCGAAATGACATTCGCTAAAGCAACAATAAAAGACCCTACAAAGCCCTATCCTCATATCTTTTTAGGTATTTCACTTTATTGGCAAGGCAAACTAGAAGAGGCAATGGCAGAATATAGAGCCGCCCTTGATTTAGATCCCGAAAATGCCCAAGCACATCAACTTTTAGGTATTGCTTATGCTTGGAAAGGCGAAGTTAAACCGGCTTTGGAGCATTTCCAAATTGCTTATAAAAAAGAACCTAACCGCGCCGATGTTAATATGAATCTCGGTTCAACTTACGGTGCTTTAAATGATTATGAAAATTCTTTGTTTCACTTTCGCCGTGCGGTTGAACTTGAACCAAGACATCCTTTGTATCTTTATCAGTTAGGTTCGCTTTATGAGTTTTTAGGCCGCGATGAACTTGCAAAAGAATCTTTTAGAAAATCTTTAAAACTCTATCCCTATTACGAAGAAGCCATTTTGGCATTAGCCGTTCTTTCAGAAAAACTAGGCGAAAATGCCCGCGCAAAAGGTTATTATAATAAGTCTCTATCTCTAAAACCCGGCGATAGTATTGCCCGTTTGCGCTTGGTTAATTTGCTCTTAAAACAAGATAAATTTGAGGACACTTTAGATATGATTCAGCGCGCTTTTTTAATTGCGCCTGTTTCAAACGAAGGTCTTGCCTTGTCCATTTCTTACGGCGGTAAAAGTGCGCAAGGTAGCGCGCAAAACAATACGCAAGATGATAACGAGCAAAATACTTTAGATAATCAACTGGCGCAATTTAAAAAGCGCTTATCAAAAATTTCCTCAGAAGAAGAAATAAATGTCCAAGTTCAAACAGAAATTACTCCTAAAAACTTTAACCCGCTTGTGGAAAAAACTAATACGGAAACCCCTCAGCCGACGTCCCTCTTTGATAAAAAGTTTGAGCAAAATCTTTCTAACACTTTCAGCCGTTCTTTTACCCTTGCTCCCGCTACTCAGGAAGGCAGAAAAGAACAACTGGATAAACTTTTTGAGGGATTAAATAATGTCTTAAAAGAGGGTTCAAAAGAAAATGATGTCAAAATGTTTGTGCAGGCTTCAGGCTTAAAAAAAGATGCGCCAAGTTTAAGCACGCAAAATACCGCTTACGGACAGGCGCAAAACTCTATCGGTGCAAAAGCAACTTATAACCCTTATAATGTGGGCAATGATATGGGCCTTTGGGTTGTGGGTAAAAGTTGGCTTAAATATGTGGAAGAAGTCCAAAACGAAATTGAACAAAATACTTTAAAAGAACCAACTTTACAAAATTATATTTTATCGGGTTTTATGTATTTAACACTTGGGCAGGGTGCGCAGGCCTTTGATAATTTTAAAAAGGCAAACAGTTTGGTAAAAGAGAATAATGAATTAAAAGAAATTTGCCTTCTTGGGATGGGAACTTCTTTTATAGTTCTCGGCGAGGAAGAAGAAGCCAAACAAATTTATAACGAGGTTTTAAAGATAAATCCGAATAATAAAATCGCTCAAAATAATATTGAAATTTTAAATGCGGAGGAATAATTTTTATGCAAAAATACGGTCAGCATTTTTTGGTTAATCAGGGTGTTATTGATAAAATTACGGGCGCCCTTATTGATAATCAAATAGGTTCTTTAATTGAAATCGGTCCCGGTAAAGGTGCGCTGACTTTTGACCTTTTAAATAAAGGACTCAATGATTTAACCCTTGTTGAAATTGACCCTAAAATGAGCGAGTTTTTAAAACAGAATCTTCCTTCTTGGGCAACTTATAAATTAATTGAAAAAGATTTTTTAACCTTAAGCGAAAGTGATTTGCCGACAGGAGATAAAACTTTTATCAGCAATTTACCTTATATTGATGCGGCGCAAATTTTACTTAAAGTCTTAGATTTAAAAGGTTTTGCCTGCGCGGTTTTTATGTTTCAGCGTGAACAGGCACGCAAGTTTTTCGCCCAGCCGGAAACAAAATTATATGGTCCTTTATCTATTATGGTTCAGGCGCGTGCAACGGTTCAAAGTGTGTGTCGCGTCAGTCCGGGTAGTTTTAATCCTCCGCCTAAAGTGGATAGCGAAGTTGTCTTAATCAAACCGAAAGAAAAAACTTTTTTTGTAAGCCCAGAGCATAAGAAAAATTTTGATGAGTTAGTGAAATGTGCCTTTATTTACCGAAGAAAAACCATCTTAAATGCACTCTGCGAGTCCTACAAAAAAAATAAAGATGATTTAATAAAAATTCTAGGTAAAAGCGGGGTGAAAGTTTCCGCCCGCGCAGAAGAACTTGACGCGCGCCACTACGCCGATCTTGCCTTAAATTTAAAAGGCTTTATTTTTTAAATTTTTATCTAAATGTTTTGCGATAAAATCTAAAGTTTTTGTAAGTTTAACAAATTCTTTTGTGCCTTTTGTATCAATAAACGGAAAGCACGCTATTCTTAAAGAGTTTTCTTCTATGCTTGAAAACTTTTTTATGCCGTCGGCAAGATTAATTTTTTTTGTTTGCGCGAGTGCTTTATTTACAAGTGTATCTTTTATTTTATCGTCAGTAATTTTTAAAGTTAAAGTTTCCGGCGAACGATAAGCAGGGTCTTCTATCATAGGTTTTAGCCAATTAGATTTTTTGGCATAATCAAGCAAAACTTTTGCGTGCGAGCGGGTTAGTTTTTCCATTTCTTTTAGCCCGCCGTGTTTAAGCATATATTTTACTCCTTCATTTAACATCCAGATATTTATTGTTGAAGGAGTGTTCAGAGTTTGATATAAAGGCGCAAAACGAAGAGCATTATTCAAGTTTAAAAAGAAAGGAATTTTTTTAATTTTTTGCATTTCTTCTGCGCGCTTTATGGCTTTCTTATTCATAATCAAAACGCAAGTTCCGCCGCCCGCACCGAATGCCTTTTGCGTGCTGAAAAGCATAATATCAAAATAAGGTTTAACTTGGTTCATACCCGCCCAAGAAGTTGCGTCCCACGCTACTAAAGTGTTTTTGCTTTTTCTTGCGTAAATATCTTTTAACATTTTTTCGCTCAGGCGTATTCCGTGTGAAGTTTCATTTAAAGTGAGTAAAATCAAAGAAGATTTAAAATCAAGTTCTTTATAATTTTCTTTTTTATAATCAAAATGAATAAAAGTTTTTTTAATGTCTTCTAAAAAATTAGTATCTTTTATCCAACGTTTTGAAAAAGAACCAAACACAAGTCCACTGATACTTTTGTTTGTTAAAGTCCAAACAACAGCGTCCATAGCGGCGGTTGCGCCACCGGGGAAAAATAAAATTGTGTAATCATCACTCAAGTTAAAAAGTTTTTTTATGTTTAAAGTTGTCTGACGGTATAAACCTTCTTGTGCGATACTCGGACTGCGGTGACTCCTTTCAAAAAAAGTTTTTACAAGCGGGGTATTTTCCACGCTTTTTAAGGCCTGACTCGGCCCGCAAGTAAAAGTTTTTGAAGGTAAAATATTTTGTGGTATTTTCATAATAACTCCGTAGGTAATATATGCTCTTCTTTTTTAAAAGGCGCAAGATAATTGAGCCCGAGTTCTTTAATTATTTTATCTAAATCTTTGGTGCTTTGGCAAAGGGCATCTTGCGGTGCAAAACCTATAAGTTCACTTGAAAAAGCCTCGGTATCAAAAAGTTTTGCGATTTGTTTACATTCGTTAAAAACAAATAAAACGGGGGATTTTTTGTAATTTTCTATATTAATTGAAACTTGGCACAAATCATATTCTTTTATAAACCAAGCGGTAGTTTTTATATAAGGTATTTTTGCGCGCAAAGTCTTGGCAATTTGTTTTGCGATTTGTAAATCTTTTGTTTTTAAATTGATATTATAAGCAATTAAGAAATCGCGCGCGCCGAAACAAAAAGCGCCGGTTTTTTTTACTTGATTATTAAAATCGTAAGGGCCAAAATCAGGTGGTAAAGTTTTTAATTTTTTAGGTAAATTTTCATACTGATATTTGCGGATAAAAGATAGACTTTTCCTTTCTTCGGAAGTTGCCGCCTCGCCGTATAAATAAGAAGGAATGCCGAGCGCACCGGCAAATTTTGCACACTCTTTTGCAAGTTCTACGCAATCTTTTATAGTTGCGTTTTTCATCGGAATAAACGGACAAACATCCAAAGCGCCAAGTCTAAAATGTTTGCCTTTTTGTGCGGACATATCAATTAAGTTTGCGGCAATTTCGCAAGAGGCTTTTGCTGCTTTTAAAATTTCTTCTTTATTTCCGACAAAAGTAAAAACACTTCTGTTTACATCGGCGCCGCTTTCTTTGCCAAGTAAAATAATGTTTGCTTTTTTAGTTATGTAATCGGCAAACATATTTACTTTATTTAAATCTCTGCCTTCGGAGAAATTAGGCACGCACTCAATTAAAGTCATAAAAAAATATCCTTGCATTTAATTATATCATTTGACAAGACTTTAATTTATGATATAATTTATTTAGGAACAAAAAAGTTCCTAAATGTCTTTTAATAAGACTTAAGTTAATAAAAGGAAGTAGAAATAATCATGGCAAACGGAAAAGTGAAATGGTTTAATGATCAAAAAGGGTTCGGTTTTATCGCACCCGAAGATGGCTCTAAAGAGCTTTTCGTTCACTATCAAGACATTCAAGGCGACGGCTTTAAAACCTTAGCAGAAGGTCAAGAAGTAAGTTACGAAGTTGTTGAAACCGAAAAAGGTCTTAAAGCAGTAAAGGTCACCAAGAAATAAAACCTTTTTATGCTATTAACCTGTGTGCAAATTCGTTTGCGCACAGGTTTTTTTGTGATTAAAAATATATAAATGAAAAATCCATTAAAAATTACCGAAAAAGATGAGCAAGGCTCAATAAAATTACTCTTAAAAATTGCCTTGCCTTTAATTATAACAACCTCCTCGCAAAGCATAATGCAGTTTGTGGATAGGATGTTTCTTGCTTGGTATTCGCCGGATGCTTTGGCAGCTTGTTTGCCGGCGGGGTTGATGTCTTTTGCTTTAGTATCTTTTTTTATGGGCACTTGCGGTTATACAAGTGTTTTTGTGGCTACTTATTACGGTCAAAAACGCTATGCTCGTTTAAGTGTTGCTTTGTGGCAAGGGGTAATTTTGGGGGTAATTTCCGGATTGATTATTTTGGCTTTAACGCCGCTAGGGTCTTATATAATAATGTCCTCTAACCACGATAGCGCAGTTAAAATTTTGGAAAGCCAATATTTCACAATTCTTTGCGCATTTGGCGGTTTTGCCGTTATAAATAATGCGCTTGCCGGCTTTTTTACGGGGCAAGGCAAAACGGCAATAACGATGGTTGCAAATCTTGTAGGAAACGTAATAAATTTATTTTTAAATTATGCTCTTATATTTGGTAAATTCGGTTTTCCGGAAATGGGAATAAGGGGGGCTGCTTGGGCAACCGTTATAGGTGGTTTTTGTGTGATTTTAATATTCTTGACTATAATTTTTAGTCCTAAAGTAAACAAAAAATTTAAAATAGGTAAATTATTCGGATTTAATAAAACAGCATCTTTCAGACTTATTAGATACGGTATACCAAATGGGTTTGGTTTCTTTATGGATATTTTTTCTTTTTCCGTTTTTGCTTTTTTTACAGGGAATATTGATAAAATTTCACTCGCGGCAAGCAATATAGTTTTAACTTTGCAGTCAATATCTTTTATGCCATTACTTGGGCTTGCGATTTCCGGTCAGATTTTGATGGGACAATATGTAGGTAAAAAACAACCGGAGTATGGTATTAAAAGTGCTTATAATGCCTTGAAACTCGGTGCGGTTTATTTAACTTTTATAGTTTCCACCTTTTTACTTTTCAGCGATTTTTGGCTTGGCCTTTTTGCCGGTGCAGATGTTGGGGAGCAAATGGCGGCTATTATAAAACAGGCAAAACCTTTGCTTTATATGCTTTGTGTTTTTGTGTGGGGGGATTTAATTTTCCTTTGTTTCGGCGATGCTATAAGGGGGGCGGGCGATACCAAATTTCACATGAAAGCGATGGTGTTTTGTTCGGTCCTTTTATTGATAGGGAGTTATGTTATAGTTGATGTTTTGGGTTTAGGAATAAGGGTGGCTTGGAGTTGGATAGTGTTTTATGCGTGGATATCCGGTCTTATTATGCTGTGGCGTTTCTTAAGCGGTCGTTGGCGTAATATAGACATTACAAAGTAATTTTATATAATTAAATTATGGGTAAAAAATTTAAAGTTTTAGTAAGCGTATTTTTGTTGTGTTTACTAAGTCAAGGGGTTTGGGCACTTGTCTTTACCGCAAAGGACAATGCTTTTACTATTGATTTACCTTCCACTTGGTCTAAAGTTGAAACTCCCGATTATCTTTTTCTTAAAAATACTTCCGGTGCGACAATGCGTTTTGTTTCTATTGAAAATTGCTTCGACCGCCAATGCTTAGAAAGTATTGTGGAAAAGGAAATAAAAGATTTAACTAAAAGAAATTTTAAAGTAATTAAAGATGAATATAGCGGAGAATTTATAAGAGAAACGGGTTTTTCCACCGGGGATCCTCTCTTTTCTTTTGATTTTACAAAGCAAAATTTACTTTTTACCGCAGGGTATTTCTTATCCGGTGGGAAAGCCTATAATGTAGGAGTCAGAGGTATACCTTATACAGAGGCCTCTTATTTGCTTTCTTTTATTTCCCCTGCGCCCAAAGAAGAAGTTGAGGAAATGCAAGATGCTTCTTTAACAAATCAAGATGCGCCCTTACAAGATGTTCAAGAGAGTGATTTGCTTAATTCCGAAAAAACGGGAAACATCCTTGAGGAAAAACCTAAAATACAAGCACAAAAACAGGAAAATTTGAAATCTTCCAATGTCTCAAAAAAACTTTTAAGCAGTATTGTTTTGATCTTAGGTTTATATCTTATGTTGTGGTTTGGTTCTTTTGCGTATAAAACTTTTTTCCCTTCCAAATTATCACAAGAAAACACAAACCCCAATTCGCCTTATCCTTTGCAAGGTAGGCGTTTATACGGTTCGCCGGATTTGTTTTTGCGTTTACACGATAATTTGGGGAATCACTTTATCGGAACTTGCACGCGTTGGGGCGGACTTTTTGTTATAAGCGGACTTGGTATAGTTCTCTTTTTTACTTCGATACGCCTTGTTTTAGCAGTGTTGGCAGCAAGACTTACTCATCCCTCTTTAATCATAAATACTTGCTATTCCCTTTCTTATTTGTTTACCGCGTGCGGGTTTATTGTTTTTATTGCCGGAGCGGTGCTTAATTATGTTTTTCCTTATAAATTTTTGTTTTATGATAGCGAAGGGCAACTTCTTTATAAATGCTTACAGAAAGGTTGGCATCTTTTTTATGAGCAATATTTTGTAGTAGGTAAAGAAGGGGAAGTTTTGTATAAAATTACCAGAAAGAACTTTTCTTTCCTAAGAAATTGGAGTATTTTTGACGCCGATAAGGAAATTGCTAATATTAAAGAAGATAGCGTTGTTAAATCTTTATTTAGACGTATTTTAGGGCATTTATTCGGTTTCTTGAGGACTAATTATACAATTAAAGCACAAAGGGATAGTTCCGGTAAGATAAAAAGTATTTCAAGTCCGGCAACACAGTTTAGTTCCGTTTTAGATAAGCCGCAAGCCTTACCAGAAGATATTATGCTGGTTTTTAACGGCGTTTTGTTTATGCGTGATAGGGATAAATCTTTTCCGTGGATAAATTAGAGTAAAGAAAATTGGCTAAACTGACGCAAAATTGCTAAAATATAAGAGATAAGCCGAGATAGCTCAGTTGGTAGAGCAGCCGCTTCGTAAGCGGCAGGTCGTGGGTTCGACCCCCATTCTCGGCTCTTTTTATTGTATGTAGGGTTAAATTATGAAAAATACAGAGCAAAAACCTGATTTTTTTAAAAATATATTAGTCCATTGGTTTGGTTTTTTGTGCGCGCTCGTAGTAATCTGTTTTTGTTTCTACACCCCTGATACTGCTCAAGTAAAAATAAATCTCTTCTATATAGGCTCCTGTGGCGTTTTTGTTTTGTGGATAAGTTCCCTTATTTGTAGAGGGGAAAGTGTTTTAACAAAGAAAAACTTTTATGTCTTTTTGCCTTTATTGATTTATGCTTTATATATAGTCCTTTCTTATTTTCTACAACCTTATCTTTTTGCCAGATTTGAAGATTTTTTACAGAAAATTTTATACTTTTTTTTATTCTCAGTAGTATGCTTTGAGTTCGAAGAGAAAGATTTTTATATACTTTTGAAATATTTTTTTATTGCTGCTTCGCTGATATTCGTTTATGGTTTAGTTCAGGTTTTTAATAAAGATTTTCTGCTTTGGAAGAACTTTTTCGGCAGAAGAGTTTTTGCAACTTTTGCAAACCCTAATCTTTTGGGCAGTTTTTCCGTTTTTACTGCGATACTTGCTTTCTTTTCCTATTTAATTAAACCAAAAAAGAAATTGATACTTTTATTTATTTTGGCTCTTGTAAACTTGGTTGCAACCATGAGTAAAGGCGCTTGGTTTGCTTTTGCTTTAAGTGTTCTTTTGGGCAGTGCTTTATTTATGATTTTATTTGCCGGCAAGGTCAAAGATAGCAAGATTAAGATTATAACGGTTAGTTTACTTTTATTTATTTGTGCCGGTATTTCTATCGGTTATGTCAGTTCAAAGAGGGTTCAATCTTTATCTTTCAGAACTTCAACTTGGCGCGCTACTTGGGATATGGTGCAGGCAAAACCCCTTGTGGGGACGGGAATAGGTTCTTTTGAACTTATTTATCCCGCTTATAAAAGACCGGAAATTTTTTATATAGAAAAAGTTCATAATATAAAAAGCCAACACGCAGAAAATTATTTTCTTGAACAATGGGCAGTCTTGGGGATTTTGGGTTTTGGTTTATTCTTGTGGGTTTTGTTTTATGTTACAAAACAAACTTTGTATAAAATAAAAAGTTCGGCACAGACAGAGCGGCAAAAAGCCCTGCTGTTGATGGGCCTGTTTTTAGCGAGTGCTTCGATATATTTACATAATTTGGTTGATGTAAGTATTTATTTTGTATCAACGGGCTTATTTGTAACTATCTTTAATGCTTTTATTTTCCGTTTGGCTTTCGGCCCTTTTGAAAAAGAACAAAAACAAGTAAAAGAACCTTCAAAAATGTTTAAAGTTTTTGCTGCTTTTACTTTTTTGGTTATGGCGGGGATTTTCGTTTATGTGTGTAATATTTTTGGGACGGACTTTCTTGAAGAAGGCAAAACTTTTTCTTTACAAACGATTTATCTTATTTTCTTTTTGCTGATTTCTCTTATGTTTTTCTTTGTGTTTAGTAAAGTTCTTATTAAAGCAAAGAGAATATCGATTTGTTTCTTAACTATTTTGGCAAGCATTTTGTTTTTATTATTCTTTTTACAATTTATAGGTTGTGTTTGTTTGGCAAAGGCAACGACCTATGCCAAAAATATAGATTTTAAATCTATAAGTTTTTATACAAAGGCTTTACACTATAATCCGTTTGGTTATATGGCAAAGCAATATAGAGCGTTTATGCTTTCAAATAGATTTTCTTTGACGGAGAAAAGGGACCCGCAAAGAGGTGACGGTAAAGAAATAAGTAATGATTTTAAAAGGGCTTTGGAAGATTTTAACAAGGTTGAAGAAATTGAACCTAATCAAGCACTTTTACATTATAATCGCGGTTCTTTATATTTAAAATATGCCACTACTTTAGAACCGGAAAAAAGAGAGTTTTATTATCAAAAAGCAGAGCAGGATTTAAAACGGGCGCTTTTGCTGGACCCTGTTTATGATAATACCTATTTTCAACTTGCAAATATTGCAATTGAAAAAAGAAATATCGCTAAAGCGCGCGCTTGGATAGAGACCTATTTCAAAGGTCCTGAAGAAGTAAAAGAACCTGCTTATTTACAAACTCATAAACAAAATCAACAAGCAATAAAAGCCTATGCGCAAATAGGAGGAAATTTACAAGATGTCCAAAATATTAGATAACTTAATTAAAATTTGTATTTTTTCTTGTCTGTTTGTCAGTCCGCTGATATTCTTTACCGGTTTTACGCAAAATCCTTACCAAACGCAGATATTTATTTCCGTTGCTTTGTCTTTAACTCTTTTGCTTTGTTTGAGTTTTAAGTTTTTTAAAAAAGGTGATTTTGCTTATCTGTTTTCAAAAGCGGATGTTGCGCTTATTTGTTTTATTTTAATAGCCTTTTTATCTTTGGGAATAAACTATTTTCTTGCTTACGCAAAGGAAGTTCTTTTAAATGAATTCTGGCGAAGAGGTTATATAATAATTTCGGCCTTGTTCAGCGGATATTTTTGCGCGCGTTTGCTTTGTAATAATGATACTTTCTTAAATTTCGATGGGGAAAATAATACTAAAAAAGGAATAATCTTTTTTGCTTGGGGACTTTTTTGGGTGCCTTTCGGTTATTTTAGGATGAAAGGATTATTTGATATTTACGGACTTTTAATGTGGGGTAGTGCCTTTTATTTGGGCATAAAATTTTTAAAACAAATAACTCTTCGCACGGTTTTAGATCTTTTGCTTATAACGGCTACATTGGCCAGTGCTTACGGTATTTGCCAAAATTTGGGATATGAGTTTTTATGGCCCTTTGAGGTGGGTGCGGATTTTGGTTCAAATGCTTATTCTACTTTCGGAAATCCTAATTTTCTATCTTCCTTTATCGTTCTTATTTTGCCGGTAGGGATTGGCTTTTTATTACTTGCCGAAGATAAGTTTTCAAGAGGCTATTATTTCCTTGTAAATTTATTGCTTATAGTTTCGCTTGCGTTGACCGGTGCGCGATCTTCTTTTATCGGTGTTTTTTGTTCTTTAGTATTGTTCGTTTTTTATTCTTCTTTTAGAAAAAAATTATTTGAAAACAAAAGAAGTTTAGGGTTACTTTTCGGCATTTTGATTCTTTTATTTTTTCTTTGGCCTACACATAAGGATAGCAATTATAAAAAGGAAGATACCGGCATAATTGCGCAAAGCATTTTATCAAAGCCGGAAAATTTAACTTTGAGTGCTCCTAAAGAAGCCATAAGAATGTCCTATCATCAAAGACTTATGGCGTGGACTTGCGGTTTGGAAAGTTTTGCCAAAAAACCTTTACTAGGCACAGGGGTCGGTTCTTGGCAGTTAAATTATGCGCCCTGTCAAGGTAAATTGCTAAAAAAATATCCGGCTTTAAAAAAATTAAAAACGCAATCAAATTCCGCCCATAATATTTTTGTCGAAATTTTAACGGAAACAGGTGCTTTGGGTTTACTTGTTTTTTTGTCTTTTCTTTTTTGGGTTTTCAGTAGTTTTAGAAAGTATTACTCAAAAGAAAAAAGTGTGGAAAAGAAAATACTTTATCTAATTCTTTTTGTTGCCTGCGTGGGTTTTCTTGCGGATAACTTATTAAATATTACTTCTCAAAATCAGATTTTTGCCCTTATTTTTTATTTTTATAGCGGTGTGCTTGCTTCTTTGTGTGCGAAGAAAAAAGAAATTAAAAAGAATATAGTTATTACATTTCTAATTTTGTTAATTTTACTTCTTGCTGTTTTTACTCTTAGGCAGGAAAGGGCGGTTTTATCTTCTTATTATTGTTTGAAAGGGTATAACGAAATTAAGGATAATAATTTAATTCAAGCAAAAGAAACGCTACAAAAAGCAATCAAACTTTCCAGCGATTCGGTAGATACTTATTTTGCTTGCTTTAGGGTTTTAGATTATCTTAAAGATAATGCCGGCAAATATGATGTTTTGCTTAAAACTTTAACTTATTATCCTTTTTATTTTGAGTTTTATTATTTCCTTTCTTCTGCCGAAGCAAATTATAACAGACCGCAAGAAGCATTGTCTTATATTAAGAAGAGTTTTGACTTGAATCCTTATTATGAACCTTCCCTAAAAATGCTTTTGAATCTTATGACAAATTTTAAAGAATTAAGGACTTTACAAAATGCTGCTTTTATAGAAGAACTAAGTTTATCTCCGTCTTATCAAAATGCTTATAATATGTTGCTTGTGCAGATTTATACCGAAAATAATTTGCCTCAAAAAGCGCGTGAAATACTTTTGAAAGAATTAGCAAAAAATAAATATGATAAAGTGGTTCAGACAAATCTCAGCGAAATTGATAAATATTTGAAAATCGAAGATGATTCTCTTTTAAAAGAGGCCCTTATTTTAACCGATTTAAGAAAAAAAGTTAATGAATCAGAAAAGATAACACCTGCTTTGCTTAAGGACCTTGAAGATATTTCTAAAAGAGAAGAATTAGAAGGAAATATGCTCCTTGCTCAAGCCTATTTTAAACAAAAAGACTATCAAAAAAGTAGAGAGATTTTAACAAGCCTTTATAAAAAATATCCTGATTTTCTGCCTTTAAATTTTGCTTTTTCCTCGCTTGAAGAAGCAAGCGGAAATAAAAAAGAAGCAGAAAGATATTTGCTTCATATCCTTGAAAAAGACGAAAATAATACTCTTGCTTTAAAGCGTTTAGACAGGTTAAATTAAAAAGGGGGGTTTACAAATACTTATAAAATAATATAATAGTAAATATATGCTATAATTTTTATGATAAATTACTGTAATGAGGTTTTATGATGAATAACAAAAATAAATTGGTAAAATTGCTGTCGGTTTTTTGCGTGCTTTTTAGTTTCGTAGTGGTCGCATTCGGAGCTAAAGCACTGACTGCTCAAGATAAGTTAGAGAAGGGGCAACAACTTTATGAAGCAGGTGAATATGAAAAGGCAATGGATAGTTTCTTGGATGTTTTCGTGGAAGGCAACATTGAGCAAATTAACGTTGCCAACGAATATGTCAATATGATTCACTTCAAAAGAGGCGGCGTAAGCACGCCTGTTCGCGTTACTTATGATGAAGAATTAGAGGCTCAAAAAGCAGCATATAAACAAGAAGCGCAAGATCTTCAAAATGAAATGGCCAAAAATTATGAAGACGGAAAAAATTATGTTAAAGACGCCGCTGTTTCTACACAAAACGAAGTGCAAACAAGATTAGAAGCAGGGCAACAACAAATTTTGACCGCAAAAGAACAAGAAGAAGCAAGAATTTTAGAAGAACAAGCAAAGTTAGAAAGAGAAATTGAAGAAGCAAAGGCTCAATTAGAAGCCGAAAAACAAAAAGCCTTAGCTTTAAGAGAACAAGGCGAAACCAGACTCTCGGACGAACAGGCAAGAGTAAACCAGCAAATTCAAGATGCCCAAAACAGTATTGATAGGGCAGTTGCAGATTCCCAAGAAGAAATTGTTTTGATTGTTCCCACAGACGATAATTATACGACAGATTTTGAAGAAGACTTTAAGTCCGATGAACTTATTGTGCCGGATGATTATCAATATAGTCCGGAACAGAGAGAAGCCAAAATTGATCAAAGTTTAGCGGATATGCAAAAAACTTTAATTGACAGATTAAACGATCAAGAAGGTGTCAATGTTTACATGCGCAATGGCAAGGTTGATGCTATCGATATCGATTCTGATGTCATTTTCTTAGACGATAAAATTACTTTTAGTACACACGGTAAAGAAGTTTTGGAAGATGTCTATGCTTTAATGCTTCTTTATAAAGATCCTGTTTTTGTTTTATTGCCGCCGGGTTCTTATACCGATGAAGTTGATTTGCAGGGTATGCGTCAAGCAGTTGCTTTAAATTCCTATCTTATTAACATGGGGCTTTCTTCTGCTAAGTTAAACTTCAATATGGGTTTACTTAATGAGCAACCCCCTGCCAAATTCAGCAATTTAGAAGGTGTTTCAATAGTTTTTGATTATGATAAAGCACCTACCCTTTATAATAAAGTAAGTGATAAGAATTCTTATCCTGTCTTAAGTTTAGGTATGTATCCGGAAAAGATAAATACCTCTATGGGAGAAATGATGGTAATTGATTTCTCCGTAGTAGAAACTGCTGCTCCGATAGCCGATTGGAAACTTCAAATAATCCAACATGCTTCAGACGGAAAATATTATATCGTTCGCCAAGTATCCGGCAAAGATTCCGTTTATGAACAAATTTATTGGAACGGTAAAAAACAATTTTTAGGCGCTACTTTACCGGATGGAAAATACACTTTAATGTTAAGAGCAAAAGATAATAAAGGTAAAGAAAAAATTGTCCGCCGCAAAGTTGAACTTGTTTCTAACAAAGAAAAAACTCAAAATGTAAAAACCGCTAAGACGGCAAAGACCGCAAAGACGGCGCAAACTGTTAAACAAGGAGAATTAGATTATACTACACCGCGCTTGTGGAAGAAGCCCGCAAAGATTTTAAAGAAACAAGGTGCTGTTCAACAAGAAACAATTGATGTTTCTTCCGAAACTTCGAGTTATGAAAATAATTCAAGTTCGACATATACAACACACACAACGGAAACAAACGGAACAACCACTACCACTACTACAACAACAGTTACGACACAAACCAGCAGTCAACAGGGAGTGGTGAATCCGTCCGCAAGTCCGGATAATGGGGGAGATTACGAATCTTCTTTAGAAGATCTCTTGTAATACAAAACAATAAGAGTATAATATATATATGAGTTTGAAGAAATCTTTAGAAAATCTTTTAGGTATTAAGAGAGCGGAAGTAAAGAATTGTATAGGTATATACATTTCTTTAACGGATATTTATGTCGCTCAGATTTTGGAAAAATCCGGCGGAATAGAAGTTGATTCCCTTGTGAAGTTGGCTCTTAAGGATGTCCGCTCGGATCTATTGCGTCCTGCTGAATTAAACGAAGGTTTTTTTGCTTCGCCTAAACATTGGCTTGAACCGATAAAGAAAATTATTGAAAGCAGAGAATGGGTTTCAAAAGATGTTGTGGTTTCTTTGGCACCTAACTTTAGCGTTCATCGTCATTTTGTGATGCCCGATGTAGCAAGAAACCATTGGAAATCTTCGGTTCCTTTGCAGGCGAGAAAGTATATTCATTATCCTTTTGACAGAGCGGTTTATGATTTTAGCGTAAAACCGTTTAATGCGGATTTAACAAAAAATAAGCAGTTGGAAGTGGTGTTTTCTTTGACTTCTAAAATTATAGTGGGAACTTTGGAAGCAGGGATGAGAGAAATCGGTTTAAATCTTGTCTCTGTGGAAACAGCACCGCTTTCTGTCTTTAGACTTTTTAATCAAACCGATAAAGAGGCACAAAAAAATGTCGGGCAAATTTATGCACACTTTTCTTCCTATGAAGGGCAGTTCTTATTTGCAATAAACGATACTCCCGTTTTAATGAGGGAAGTGGAACTTAATCCTTCTATGGGGACAAGAAACCGCTTGGAAGTTAATAATTGTATTGACTTTATTTCCAAACAAATAGAAAAGAATGTTTTTGAAGATATTGTTGTTATATCGCAACCTTCGCAGATGGATTGGACTCCTCTTTTGGAAATGGAAACCAAGAAAAATGTTCGCAAATGGAATATAGAAGATATTTTCGGGTTCAAAGTTAGCGGTTTTGCCGAAATTGCGGCAATGGGCGCTTGTTTGAAATATATCAATACCAATGTGGCAGATATAGACTTTGTTAAGAAAATGCGTTCTTCCGATGAAGAAATTAAGGGGACTTTTTCTGTATGGAAATTGACCGTCTTAATAATTCTTTTGTTATTAGGTTGGTTCCTTTTTGTTCAATTTAGTGCTATAAGTAAGGCTCGTCACTTTGAAAAAAATAATGTCGTAAATGAAAATAGCGTTGATGAATTTAAAGGTTTATCCGCAAATCAGATAAAAGATAGGGTCGCTTCAATGAGGGAAAATAGTAAAGATTTATCTGACTTAATTGTTCAACCTAAGTATACAGCCAAGTTATCTGCTTTACCTGATTTGATGCCAGATGAAATGTATTTTACCAATATACAAATTCAATATCCTATGGCAAGTAAGTCCGGAAGGGCAAAAGATAACATGGTAATTGCCGGTGTGATACATTCCTTGGAGGGAAGTAAAGTTGAGTATAACGAAGCCGCCAAATTTAATACAAAGATGGATACGGCTTCCGTTATGGCAGACTTGTGTAAAAACAATATTAAGTGGACTTATCCTCCGACTGACAAAAGCACTGTTTTGGGGACAATGTTTTCTATGAAATGTGAAAAGGAATAAAAATATGAGTTTTGGTGAAAAGATAAAAGAAGATGTAAAAAACTTGCAGGTGCTTATAGAATATAGGAATTGGGTTCCTTTTATAAGACCTTTAATTCTAATTGGGGTATTTATTCTTGTTATATATGTTCTTAACGGTAAGGCGCGTGACACTGTTGAGGATATAAATAGAAAAGTTGAAGCACAAAAAGTAGAAGCCGAAAGTGAAAGAGATTATAGGGCAGGGAAAACCAGATATCAAAATCTTCTTGCCCAGTTGCCGCCGTCAGGGCAGAAGAACGAATGGATTCTTTTACAGATAGAAGCAATTGCAAACAAGTTAAACTTGAAGGACGCAATAAAATATAATAAAGGAGCCAATTTACCTTATGGTATTTTGGAAATTTCTACGGCCGAGATAACAGGAGAATTAACTTATAGCCAGGTCGGGCGCTTAGTTGAGAGTATAGAAAATAACCCTCAATTTCTAAGAATCAATAAGTTAAGTCTTGATAGAAAAGATGCCACTTTAGGTAAAATTTCTATAAAAATAGAAGTTTACACGGCCTTTTTAGAAGAACATAAGATGGTAGGGAATACATCTGACAAGAAGAGGAGATAAAATGAAAAAATTATTTTATTTGGCCCTATTGAGCATTCTTGTTTTTATGCCCGTTTTATGTTTTGCTCAAATAGAGGTTGCGGAAAAAACCGTAGATACTAATGCGGAGAAAAAAGTAAAGAAAGAAGATACAAGAGTGCAGTTTTCTCCTAAGAATAAAAGAGATCCTTTTTTATCCAGAGATGAAGTTTCAAGTATCGAAAAAGCGCGCAGAGCGGAAATTGAAAGAATCGCAAAGGAAAAAAAGGCAAAAGAGGACGCTTTGATTGCCGCAAAAAAAGCAGAAGAAGATAAAATTGCAAGAGAGGCTTATTTAAAAGCAAATCCCCATTTGGCTATTGTTGGCAAAATTAAAATACAGGGTATGATGGGTGATGAAGTTCAGATAAACAATGATTTTAAAGGGGTCGGCGATAGAGTCGTCGGCGCTACTATAACGAAAATTACGGGCTCAAGAATATTCTTTAAGTATAAAGGGAAAGATTTTTCTTTGCCTATTCCTAAAGAAAAGGACGCTTTGTAGTATTTAGTAAAAAATATTGAGAAGTAAAAAATTAAGGAGGAAGTAATGAATAAGAAAATAGCGCTGTTGATGGCTTATGTTTTTGTTATCGGGCAGGTTTTTGCACCTGTTGCAGTAAACGCTCAAACAAATTCATCTGGATCAGCAAAAGTGGTTGTATCTGACGATTTGCAGGCAGCAAAAGCAGGCAAATCAGAAACATCTTTATATCAAGGGGCAGATGAAAATGAGGCCTTAGACAAAAGAGTTTCCGTAAATGTTAATAACATGCCTATCGGCACTTTTTTGTCTAGTATTGCTAGACAAAGCAAAATTAACTTTATTATGGACAATGAGAAATATGCGGAAAAGAAAGTTACCGCTTCTCTTAAGGATGTAACGGCAAGGGAAGCCCTTGATACTCTCTTAAGAGTGCAAGGTTTAACTTATCAACGCATCGGTAAAAGTGATAACTATGTTATTACCCAAAGATCTGATGAATCACCTGACCTCATAACAAAAGTTTATACTTTAAACTATGTTTCTTTGCAACCGCAATCAACGATGTCTCAAAATATGAAGAATATTATGCCTGCGGATTCCACTTCAACCGCTTTAGGTAGTGGTTCCACCGGTCTTTCTTCAGTAAATGTTTTTGATTCTAATTCATCTTCTTCCGGCGGACCCGGTTTTACTTTAGGTTCCGGAAATAACAACTCCAGCAGTGGTAGTTCAGGTTCTAATGACGGTTCTGCTATTTTGGATGTTATCAAGAGTGTTCTTTCCCCCAAAGGCAGAATAGCCGTTGACGCGAGAACAAATAAATTAATTGTTTCCGATGTGCCGGAAGTTTTCCCACAAATTGAAGCAATTTTAGCAGAACTCGATGTTAAAGCACCTCAAGTATTAATTGAAGCACAAATTGTTGAAGTTTCAAAATCCAGCGGTTTTGATGTCGGTTTCAACTGGAATGTTGAAGGAACTTTTAATGCCGGTAAAACCAATGTTCCTTGGACTTGGTTTAAAAAAGATTCTTCCGGTAATATTTTAAAATGGTTCGGTGCTAACGGTAATAATACGGTAGGCGACGGTTGGGAATTAGATTTTTCAACTTTATCTATTGTTTTCAAGGCCTTAATGTCTAATGGTGAAGCAAGAAGTTTAGGTAAACCGAAAGTTATCACAATGAATAACAGTCCTGCAGTTATTACTTCTGCAAGAGAAGCAGCCGTAAGTAACGTTACCAAGAACACAAACAGCGGTTCTGATACAAGTTATAGCGGTGTTGAAAGAAAAACTGTCGGTCTTAAATTGACGGTTACCCCGCAAGTTAACAAAGAAGGTTATGTAACTTTGACTGTTGCTCCTTCTTACTCAGATCTTGTTCCTTCGGAAGCAATTTCAAAAGATCAAGAAACTTACGATACAGTTACCCGTGCGGTTTCTACTTTGGTCAGAGTTAAAAGCGGTCAAACCGTTGTGTTAGGCGGTTTACTCCAATCAACAGAAAAAGAAACTGTTACCAAAGTTCCTGTTCTTGGTCAAATACCTGTGCTTGGTTGGTTATTCACCAGCAAACAGAAAACGAAATCAACAACGGATCTTGTTATTTTCTTAACACCTACGGTGCTTTCTGAATAACAAAATTCTATTTTAGGGGACAAAGAAGGTAATCAATATGCCGAAAAGACTTGTAGATATATTAACTGAACAGGGCAAACTTAGTGAAGAGAATTTGCATAAGGCAGAACTTCATTCAAGACAGAATGATATACCCTTAGTAGATTCCATATTGGCTTTGGGTCTTGTTAAAGAAGAAGATATTGCGATGGCAACTTCGGCCCAATTATCCGTGCCCTATGCAAGTTGGGAAAATGGTATCTTAAATTCCGAAAAGGATCAGAATTTAGGGGAAATTATTGATGAAAAATTCGCCAGAGAAAATTTAGTCTTACCTTTGTTTATGGAAGAAGACTCAATTGCTGTGGCGATGATAGAACCTTCTAACGTTCTCTTACTTGACAATTTAAAAATGATGACAGGGCTTGAAATACAGCCCTTCATCGCACCCAAATCACAACTTTTTGCTGCTTTGGATAAATTCTATTCCAAAAAGGACCAACTTTCCGATGTCGTAGCCGAAAAGGCAAATGAAATTACCGATACGGATGAAAGTGATGCCGCTTTGGATAATATCGGAACAGCAGGAGATAAACTAGATTTGGATAGGGAAAGTCTTGTCGGTGGGGCGGGTAGCCATTATGTTCGTATGGTTAACGCCATTTTGCGCCAGGCAATGTCAGAAAGGGTTTCAGATATTCACCTAGAACTGTTTGACGAAAGGGTTTCCTTGCGTTTCAGAATTGACGGTTCTTTGTATGAAAGGACCCCTCCCCCAAGGGAAGCAGTTTCAGCAATCATTTCCCGTATTAAAATTCTTTCAAGATTGGATATTGCTGAAAAGCGTTTGCCGCAAGACGGTAGTTTCGCTGTAAAATTCCATAACAGAACCATCGAACTCCGTGTGTCAGTATGTCCGACAGTGTTCGGTGAAAAACTCGTTCTTCGTATTTTGGATAAAGGAACCGGCGATTTAAACATTGATAAACTCGGTTTTGAACCAAGGCAGAAAAGGGACTTCTTAGAGGCCTGCGCTATGCCTCACGGTCTCATTTTCTTAACCGGTCCGACAGGTTCCGGTAAAACTACAACCCTAAACGCCGTTTTAACGACTATTAAAACACCGGAATTAAACTATATGACGCTTGAAGACCCGGTGGAATACAAACTTGCCGGTATCAGTCAGGTTCAGGTTAAGCCTCAAATTGGGCTTACCTTCGCGGCAGGTTTAAGATCTTTCTTACGTCAAGACCCGGACGTAATTCTGGTCGGTGAAGTCCGCGACTCGGAAACTGCGGAAAGTTGCTTAAAGGCTGCTATGACCGGTCACTTAGTGCTATCTACTTTGCACACTAACGAGGCTATCGGTGCAATTCCCCGTATGATTGATATGGGTGTGGAACCGTTCTTACTTGCAAGTTCCCTTGCCTTAGTGGCGGCACAGCGTCTTGTTCGTGTATTATGTCCCTATTGTAAAACGCCTTATATACCGACAAAAGAAGAACTTGAACTTATTTACAAAGAATCTATGTTGCCGGAAAGTGATAGACAGTCTTGGACTTTCTTTAGACCTACGGGTTGTTCTAAATGTAACGACATAGGTTACCAAGGTAGAAAAGCAATCTATGAAGTCTTTAAAATAAACGACGCCACAAGAAATACAATTTATAAGACAAAGGATTTGATAGAACTGAGAAAAGCGGCTACTTCCGGCGGTGCTTGGAACTTAAGAGCAAGTGCGTGGCGTAAAGCAGTAAGAGGTATTACCTCTATTGAAGAAGTTATGGCTGTAACAATGTCAGAGGAATAGGAATATGGCAAAATTTACATATACTGTTAGAACTTTAGAAGGCAAAATTAAAAAAGGTTCGGTTGATGCTCCAACCAAAAGTCAAGCAATTGATTATTTGCAATCAAGGGGGGAGATGGTTGTTGACGTTTCTGCTCCCGTGGCAAAAAGTTTTGGCGGTTTATTCAGTAAACAAGTTGCTGTCGGCAGCGTTAAGCCGGCAGGTCACGTTTTAGCATTCTTTGCGGAACAGTTATCTACCTTAATTGCCGGTGGTGTTCCTCTTGTGCGTGCTATTAAGTTGTTAGGTGATTTCTCCTCTGATAAATACTTGGGACCGGTCTTGGTTGCCGTTGCGCGCGAAGTTGCTTCCGGTAATACTTTAAGCGGTTCTTTGGCAAAATATCCGAAAGTTTTTGACCATACTTGGGTTTCTATGGTGCAAGCAGGTGAAGTCGGCGGACAACTTGCGGATTCTCTGTTACAAATTGCTAACTATATTAAGACGAGTGAAGGTCTTAAAAGTAAAATTATTACGGCTATTACCTATCCTGCTGTTTTGTTTGTTATGGCAATAGGTGTTTTAATATATTTCGTTGTGGGTATTGTTCCTACATTTGCACAAATTTTCGATGACTTTAGTATTGATTTGCCGCCACTTACTTTAGCAATTGTTGCTATAGCAAGAGGTATAAGAGAACACTTAATTTTAATAGTGCTTGGTATTTTTTCCTTGGTAACTCTCTTTATCTTGTTTATCAGAACCCCTTCGGGTAAAAAAATGTGGCATAAGTTCCACTTGACTGTGCCAATATTTGGTAACTTTATTTCAAATATTTATTTTGAAAGAATTTTGTCTTCAATGGCAACCCTTTTGACAAGCGGTGTGAGTATTATTAACGTTTTGTCCGTTATGGAAGAATCTTTTGCGGGTAATGTTTTGATACAAAATGCTTTAATCGTGGCTAAAAAAGATGTCGCAAGCGGAAAGAGCACTTCGGAAGGTTTCAGACATTCCGGAATGTTCCCCGGTCTTATGACAGAAATGATGCTGATGGGTGAAGAATCTGGTCGTTTACCGCATATTTTACAAACCTTATCAAAATTCTATACGGAACAAATTAACCAGTTCATTGCCCGTTTCTCTGCATTGATAGACCCTATTTTAATTGTAGGTATAGGTGCTATTATTGCTGTTTTGGTATTATCAATATTCTTGCCGATATTTAAAATGTCAGAAATCGGCAGCAATATGTAAGGAGAGATTCGCTTATGAATAAGAAAGGCTTCACTTTAATGGAAATATTAGTAGTAGTATTGATTGTTGTGATATTAGTTTCTATGTTTTCTCTAACTTATAAAAAGAATGTCGGAACAAGAAATAATGAAAGAGCAAGAGCACTATTAGTTGAACTAGCCAATGCTGCGAAACTTTATAATGAGATGAATCCTAACCATAGGATATACGGAGGTTTCGGGGATAACCCTCCTTCTGCTGCCTGTCCTGGTTGTGTAAACCCTTGTGTCTTATTTAGGGGTTCAAGTGACGATGAAGTTATGACCTCTTATGCTTTAAAACCCAGAGAATGGGGAATTTCTAATGCTGCTGCTTGCGGTAATACAATAAACTATCAAGGTTATGTGTTTTATATATGTAACCCTAACTATGATGATCAGCACACAACCCAGCCGAATGCTGCTTGTGTATTTGAGGGTACCCCTAGATTTGCTGTAATGACAAGTCCGAACAATGCCCCGGCTGTTTATAACGGTGGGCATGCATGGATAACCTTAGATTATAGATTAGAAAACAACTATTTGTATACCGTAAATTAAAAGGAGTTTACTATGAATAAAAAAGGTTTTACTTTAATGGAATTAATGGTTGTAGTGTTGATAATAGCAATTTTAACGGCTATTGCTCTTCCCATATACCAAAATGCCGTTGACTCTCAAAATAACGCCAGAGCAAAGGCCATTATGGAAGCAGTAAACGGCGGTCTGGAACGTTTTAATAGGGAATATCCTAATGTTCACTTTATACACCAAACGGATGATAATGGCGTTCCTGTAACTATTACAAATCCTCCTGCCGGAACTATTTGTAATTATCATGGACAAACCGTTGTTGCTCAAGTAGTAAATGGAAATCAAATTACATTACAAGATTTTATTAGTCAACTTATTATTTGCGGTTATATTCCCAGATATAATTACGGCACAGCCATAAGATCCGCAAATGATATTTCGTTAGATTATAGACTTATATTGCAAGATCCGGAGCAAGGTGCTGTTTGTGGACTTGGTTATGTTTATATGGAACCGAAGCCGGATGCAGATAATGAAGTAAAAGTAGGCACGAAATATTGCAGACCTGTAAATGGCGGTAACGATACTACCGTTTGCAGTTATAAGGCCTGTATAGATGCCAACGGTAAGGCGGTAGACCCTTATAGCCATTAGAGAGGAAAGAATTATGAAAAACAAGAAAGGTTTTAGTTTAATCGAAGTTATGACAGTTGTGATTATTTTAGGTATTTTGGCCTCTCTTTCGATACCTTGGGTTATTGGTTATGTTAGAGATGCCAGAAACGATAGAGCAAAAAGTGTACTAATTATGATAGCACAAGGGTTTAAGAATTTCAGAAATGATTTTTCTCAATATACTGTCAATTCTATAGGACCTATTTTTCGCCAAAATTTACAGCAACATGTTAATTTAAACTCTTGTAATGAGGCTTTAGTCGCGGTTGAGAATAATACGGTGAATTATGATTTCCTTATTAGATGTTCTTATTTGCCGAATATTGATTATGCCGCTTTAAAATATAATTTTTATTTAAGCGGAGCGGCTTGTTCTTCTTGTGGAGGGACAGCAAATGATTTGGCCTGTATGATAGGTGCTGATACCGGTGATTATTGTCCGAGTTATTGTGCCTACATAGATAGAGATAATAATTTACATGAGGTTAGAGGTTGTAACTAAGGATTTCTAAATAGAGATTTCTATTTTCAGATAAAAGAAGGTGTTTATATGAAGAAAAAGATAAATGAAAAAGGTTTTACTTTAGCAGAAGCGCTTGTCGCTATGCTTTTAGTTGCTATTATGGCAGCAGGTATAATTGTGGCATTAATGTCTACAAAGAGGGCAATAGTTGCACCTACTAATAGAGAAGAAATGCTTTTGGCAGTAGAAGAAGTTTCCTCTATCTTACAGAGTCTTAGTGCAACGGATCTTCCTATTTGTAGTGAGGATACGGGATTTTCTACTGCTTTGGCAGAAACAACAGGTTGCGGACAGTCTTCTACTCAAAATTGTCATGATGTTTCTTGTAAGGCACCTAATTCCTGTCAAGGTGCTAATGACTTCTTTGTTTATTCTGTAACAACACCTACCAATAATGTTCAAGAAAACACTCAAAATCAAAAATACATTTCCTTTATGATTAATTGTGAGGGACAAACAATATGAGAAACGAAAAAGGTTTTACTTTAATGGAACTTATTGCCGCCCTTTTTATAGGTGGTATGGTAACAGCTGCCCTTGTTTTAGTGTGGAAGACGGCTTCCGTCCAAACCAGCCAAGGACAAAGACAAACGATTATTCGTAATCAGGTGTCAAGTTTCCAAAGGCAATTATATAAAGATTTTGCTGCAGCGGATATTATCGCAAGTCCTCCAAGAAACTCAAGCGCTAATAATCTAACATTGCTTTTATCCGGTCTTAAAAAAGCAAAAAGGATAAATGCCACTCAGTATGAACCTTTTGCTATGGGTAGTAGTGCGGAAGGTCCGACAAAAGCATTCCTTTATTGTATGGATACGGCAGGGACTATTTATAGATATGAACATATCATCAACTATGATACAGATAATCCTTATAAAACTTTATTTACCGATTCTAGTGAAGCGCATACTACCTTATCATCAGATTTCTTGCCGTCTTGTTTGGCAGAAGGCACACCTGTTTTGACTAATTTTAGTTTAAGGAGTGTTACTAGGTCAGATACGGGAGTCTATTCTTTAAAAGGTATTGTTGAAAGAACTTTTGCTGATGTAACAGGAACAACACCTATCATAGTAGAAATTAATGAAACACTTTCAGAATCAGGAGGGCTATAATTATGAAAATTTTTAATCGTAAAGGCTCAGCCTTACTTCAAGTTCTTGTTTTAAGTGCAGTAGTTTCCACAATTGTTGTGATATTGTTGAAATTTGCTATTACAAGAACTTCTAATACAATTCAAACAAAACATATTGTCGGGGCCAAAATTGCTATGCAGTCCTGTATGTCTGCCTTAAACGAAGAAGAGTTAAGAAGAGTTACTGAGGGACGTGCGCCTTATTTTGAGGAAAACGCAGAGTTTCCTTGCGCAATTTCAGATTACGAGGTGACTATTAAACGCGGTAACGATTTTTCTCATAATGACGGGATTGTTAGACCTCTTGAGTTTACTATAAGATTCTTCCAAATGAATAGTAATATGGAAGAAGAAAATACTGATAATACCAATCCTTAATGTTTGAAAAATATTGAAGGGGGATATCTTTTATCCCCCTTTTTTTATGGGGGTAAAAATAAATTATGAAAAAAATTTTTTATTTATTTGCTGTTCTATTAACTTCTTTTGCTTTTGCTCAAGAAAATAAAGAGCAAGCAAATTTGGTAAATAAAGTAGAACAAGTTCAACAAAAAGAAGAAACAGCAATAAAAAAAATCACCGAAAATCAACAAGAAGATTATACGGCAGAGGCCCATTCCGGTTTGGTTATGCCTTTAAAACAAACCCCCGCTCAAGAACAGCAAACAAAAGAAGAACAGAATAATAATCTTCCGCCCCAAACAACAGAACCTAGACAAGAACCTAAGCCGGAAATTAAACAAGAAGTAAAACAAGAACCTAAACAAGAAGTAAAAGATAATAAGGTCAAAAAGATAAATATAGATCCTCAAGGTATTGATTGGATAGGCCTTTCCAAAGGTAAATTAAATGTAAAAATGCAAAGGCGCAAAAAAGGTATATCTACGCCGAATCTTTCAATGAAATTTAATAATGTTTACCAATCTTTATTTAGAAATATTCCTTGGCTTATGGGCGGTAATGCAAATGTCTATGTTTACCAAAACAGAGAAGATTTCCTTGACCATGAACCGGTTGCAAGTGATTGGAGCGGAGCGTTCTTCTCCCCGGATAATAATAGAATAGTTATGTATGATGAACCCAGCAATGTAAATAAGATGTTAAGTCAGTTTCAGCATGAATTAACGCACCTTTTTATTGAGAATTATTTCTGTCCGCCCGGTTCAAATAAACCGGAACCTCCTATTTGGTTAAATGAAGGAATTGCCGTAAATATGGAAGATATAACAAATAGGGCAAGCGGTGGTGTATGGGCAAGAGATTTGATTGTAATAAACTTGTTGCCTTCTTCAAAAAGTCCTGCTAAAGATCTAAGAGAGCCAAGACCTATCAGTAATACTACTATAAGATTTTTGAAATTTAGTGATTTCGTTCAAAAAGATTCTTATGATAGCGCTGTGGCCGCCGGCAAAGTGGAAGATTGGTATATGCAGGCCTATGCTATGGTGCGTTTTTTGTTTAAACCTTATAACGGGCAATATCCGGAAAAGCGTATCCAATTTGAACAATTTACAAAACTTTTAAATTCTTACCAATACAAGAAAGATTCTAAAGGGCGTTTTGTTAAGGATGAAGACGGGCGTAAAATTAAAATGAGAACTCCTGTCGCCCAAGCCCTTAAAACAGCCTATGGTTATAACAGTATAGATGAATTTGAGATAAAGTTTTGGCAATGGTTATATCCTTATCAGGCAGAGCAACGCGAAAAATTAAGAAACTGATTTTTGCTTCTGCTTTTCGGTAAATTTTAATTTTTTTCAGACTTCGGATACACGGGACTGCCGTCCGCTTGCGGTATATCGCTAATATTCTGTTTTATTTGTATTTTTAGCCCATTCTTCAAAGGGATCATTATCTTGTGGCAAATTAACTTTTGTCGTTTTAATTTTGCGTTTATTTTTAGGTAGAGCAATTTCTTTATAGATAAAAGAATCGTCAAAACCGGCTTTTGCGGCAAGTTTTTTATCGGCTGCATAATAAAGTGCTTTCGGTCTTGTCCAATAAATTGCACCAAGACACATCGGACAAGGTTCCGCGCTTGCGTAGATAATACAGTCTTTTAATTCAAAATCTTTTAATTTTTTACACGCCTCTCTTATAGCGTTAACTTCAGCATGGGCGGTTGGGTCTGAATTTGGCACAACACTGTTATGCGCTTTTGCTATAACTTTTCCGTTTTTTACTATTACCGCACCGAAAGGGCCTCCCAGTCCCTCTTTTGCGCTTTTTTTGGCGAGGTTAATTGCCATTTTTAAGAATTTTTCATGCTGATTCATTTAACCCTCCTAGTCTATCCTAAAATGCGTTCCGCAACTTTCTTTATGCTTTAAAGCGGCATAAGTTACCAAAAGGGCAACTTGGGTGCCGTTTCTTAAATTTAACAAATTAGGCGTAATTTTATAGCCTTTATAGAAAATATCAATTTCATTTTTTAAATGTCTTAAAATCTTTTCCGCGCGGTCAAGGCGGCTTTTACTGCGTACAAGTCCGACATAATTCCACATAGTATTTTTAAGAGTTACAATATCTTGTAAAATAAGATTTTCATCCGGTGTTTGTGCCGGACTTTGCCATTCTTTTGGTTTTGGAATATAGAAATCCGTCTTTTTAATGTCGTTTATGTCTTGTTTAGCGCAAATTAAGGCACTTGCGCAGGCCTCTAAAAGTGAGGTGCTGGCAAGGCGGTTTGCTCCATGAAAGCCATTACAGGCGCACTCACCTATGGCATTTAAGTTAAAGATATTTGTGCGTGCTTTTGCATCAGTCCAGATACCACCGCAAAAATAGTGCATAGCCGGCACAACGGGGATTGGCTCTTTTGTAATATCGACGCCTGCTTCAAGGCAGGTTTTGTAAATATGGGGGAAACGTTTTTTAATGAAATCTTCTGTCATAGAAGATAAGTCTAAATAGACGCAGTCTGATTCCGTTTTTAAGCGTTCTTCTTCAATAGCGCGGGCAACAATATCTCTGGGTGCTAAATCTTTTAAGGTGTGATATTTTGCCATAAAAGGTTCTTTTTTATTATTGATTAAAACGGCGCCTTCGCCTCTAACTGCTTCGGAAATTAAAGCGCTTCTGCCTTTTGCAAATGCGGTCGGGTGAAATTGGGTATACTCCATATTTATAACCCTTGCGCCTATTCTGTAAGCCATTGCTATACCGTGTCCGTAGGCCTGCTGAAAATTTGTTGTATGTTTATAGATTTGCCCTATACCGCCGGTAGCAAGAACGGTCTTTTTTGCGGTTATGGCAAAAACTTCGCCTGTTTTATTATTTAAGACGTATGCTCCAAAGCAAGAAAGCGGTTTATAAATATCGTTTTTAATTGTTGAGTTATGTGATAAAGTAAGCAAATCCAAAGCGGAAGTATCTTCCAAAATTGTGATATTTTTTTGTTTTCTTATCACTTTTTGCATGGCGGAAATTATGGCTCTGCCTGTGCTGTCATTACTGTAAATTATTCTTTTTTTACTATGCGCGGCTTCTTTGGTAAAGAGGAGATTGCCTTTTTCATCTCTGTTAAAATCGGTATTAAAGGTTTTTGTAAAATATTTTTCAACGGCTTCAAAACCGCTTTTACACATAATTTTTACAATTTCTTCATTACAAATATTACAGCCGGCTTTTTGAATATCTTTTATAAGGTCGGAAAAATCTTTACTCGGTTCATAAACAATACCGCCTTGTGCGAGATTACTGTTACAATCGTTTAATTTGCCTGCGCTTATAAGAACGCATTTAAGTCCGCTTTGCGCGGCGACATAGGCATAAAGGGAACCGGCAATACCGCTGCCGATAATAAGAGCGTCTGTTTTAATCGTTTTCATTTAGTATAGCAAGAACGGCTTTTAGGGCGGCGTTCTCCTCCTTAAAGGGAATATTTAAAGACCAAGCAATTTCTTCAATTAAAGAAGCACAGGTTTGTGCTAAATTTTCGTGAAGATTTAAAGGGTCAAGGTTTTTATCAAAGCGGATAAAATCTTCGGCTATTTGTTTGGTTTCTTGAGATGTTTTTACCAAAGAGCCACGCGCATTTGTAATATAAACTCTGTTTAAAAGCGGACTAATAAAACCCAGTTGTTTATAAAAGGCACTTGCGAACTTAAAGAACAAAACGATATCTTTAAAAACTTTTTTAAAATCGACAAAAGTATCTTGAGGATTCAAAAGGGTTCTGTAAGAAATTAAGCCGTAAGAATTTAATTCTACGGTAGAAAAACTACCTTTTCTTACAATAATACCGTCTTGAACAGTGTTTATTTGCGGGTCTAAAACAAAGTCTTTCATTTTAATTTTATTTAAAAGCGCAGGTAAATCTTTATAACTTACCGAAGGGGTTTGCGGATATAAAGGTATCAAAGTAAAAGCCGCTGTCAGTTGATTTGTTTTTATGTTTTGTGCAATTAAAAAATTATTAAAGTGTGCTTGGGCTTTATCTAAAAGAATATGGCGCAGACTTTGGCTTTTTCTTCTGTTATCAAGTAACCAAGGCAATTTATCCGGGTGGACAATAACTTCCGGTCTGGAAGATTGGCCTGTTCTTATATATGCCCTCTTTAAATCACCTACGAGGTGCGGCGTCAAATTACTTTGCGGAATATTTATTACAACAAACATACCGTTGCCGCGTGGGTTTTTACAGGTTGCTATATCCACAAAAACAACCGGATCAATATAATTTTGGATAATACTTTCAATTTGCGGTCTTATCTTTGCGTGGAAGGGTTGACCGGTAAAAGGGGGAACGGGTTTATCGTTTTCATCTTTCACACCAACAATAATTGTGCCGCCCATAGTATTTGCAAAAGCGGCAATAGTTTTGGCAAATTTTTCATTATTTTTAGGCAGCATAAATTTATAGTCAAGCATAGTATTTTCGGCGATACCTTGCTTTAAAAACTCTACAACATCTTCAAAAGAAAGTTCATTTATCGGTTTAGAAAAAAACATAAAAACTATCCTCCACCCTTTACAAAATATACTATAATTTATTAATGAGAAAAACAATACAAGACCAAAATAATACGGCAAAGATTTTTGAAAGTTTTGTCAACACTTGTCCAAAAGAGGCGGCGGAAGAACTAAATAAGATGCCGCTTGGTCAGGCGCTGGATTTGCTTTGCACGTTGCCGGCAAAAAGTATTATTTTATGTTTTGAAAATATGCGCTCTGTAAAGGCGGCACCTTTTTTAAGGCGTTTGCCTATAAAACAGGCGTGTTATGTCTTGGCGCATTTAAAAACTTCGCAAGCAGCGCAAATTTTTGCTGCTTTGCCCGTTCCTTTCAAAGCGCGTTTAAAACAAGTTTTAGATAAAAATTTATATAACACCTTAACAACGGTTTTGGCTTATTCTAAAGATAGCGTAGGCGCTTTTATAGACCAAGAATATATTTCCTTTAAGACCGATACAAAAGTGCGTGAAATTATTTTGCGCTTAAAGAACCTTCCTAAAGAAAAATTTGTTCCGCAGATTTTTATAAAAGATAAAAACGGCAAACTCGCCGGTATAATCCGCACGCAAAACCTTGCTTTTTTTGATAGGGAAAGTATTGCCGGTTCCATTATGCAAAGCATTGATAATAAACTTTCTCCCAAAGATAAACTTGAAAAAGCCTTAAATCTCTTTAAAAAGGGTTCTTATCAAATTGCCGTAGTTGATGAAAAAAATACTATGCTGGGGGTTTTAAATGCTTGTGATTTTATTAAGAAAGAGATGTCTTTACCTGCTGAAACAGACGCGCAAGATGCCCGCGATAATCCTAGCAAAGTAATTAAATTAACTTTAGCGGTTCTTTTGGTTTTATTTTTAATTTGGAAGGTCTTGTTATGCAAATAAAAGTTAAAAAACTTGATAAAGAAGCAAAACTTCCCGTTCGCGCCCACGCAACGGATTCCGGCGCGGATTTATTTGCTTTGGAAACGACTGTTTTGCCTTCCCGTCAAATAAGCAAAGTAAGAACAGGTATAGCCATAGAACTGCCGGAAAATACCAGCGGTTGTGTTTGGGGTAAAAGTTCTGTTGAAACAAAAGGCATTAAAGTTATGGCCGGTTTAATTGACGCACCTTACCGAGGGGAAGTTATCGTCTGTTTTTATAATTTAAACGATACTCCCTTTACTTTTGAAAAGGGTCAAAAAATTGCGCAACTTGTTGTTCTGCCGACATTATATCCAACCTTTGAAGAAGGCGAAATTTCCCAAACGGAGCGCGCCGCAGGCGGCTTTGGCAGCACGGGTTCAAAATAATTTATGCAAGAGCAAACAAACTGTTATGATGTTATTGTCATCGGTGGCGGAGCCAGCGGTCTTGTTTGCGCTTTAGAACTTGCGCGCTCTGGTAAAAAAGTTGCACTTTTGGAAAAAGAAATAACTTTCGGCCGTAAAATTTTAGTGAGCGGAAACGGGGAATGTAATTTTACAAACCGCCAAGTTTCGCCGGAAAAATATTACGGTGATAAAGATTTTGTTGCGTCCGCTTTAGATAGATTCAACGTTCAAAATTGTCTTGATTATTTTTCCGCTTTAGGTTTACTTTACAAAGAGGAGAAAGACAGATTTTTTACCTACACTTCAAAAGCATCAAGTCTTGCTGCTTGCCTTACCTGTGCTTTAAAAGAAGCCGGCGCGGAATTGTTTTTACAAACGGAAGTCAGCAAAATTACACAGTCCTCACCAAAAACATTTAAAGTTTATTCTAAAAAAGGGCAAATGTTTTATGCAAAAAATATAGTGCTTGCGTGCGGCTCTCCTGCTTATCCGCAAGTCGGCGGAACGCAGGCAGGTTACATTCTGGCAAAAAGTTTTGGGCATACAATTAATTCCGTAAGTCCGGCTTTATGTTCCATTAATTTACAGGAAAAAAACGCTTTAAGTCGTTTGTCAGGAATAAAAATTTTTGCGCTTGCTTCTTTGAAAGAAAACGGAAAAATTATTGCTCAAGAAGCAGGCGAAGTCCTTTTTAACAATCAAGGAGTATCGGGAAATAATATTTTCAGTATCAGCAGGAACGCAAAAAAAGGTCAGGTTTTAGAACTTAATTTGTTTAGTCAATTTTCAAAGGAAGAATTTTCCGCTTTTATAGACGAGCGCGCCCAAAAATACCCTAAGCGTAAACTTAAAGATTTTTTTGCCGGAATCTTGGCCGATACGGTTGCCAATTTGATGATAGATTTTTTGGGCTTTAAAAAAAATTTATTAATTTGTGATTTAAGCAGCCAAAATTTTGCTAGAATAAAAGAAGTATTACAAGCGTGGACTTTTAAGGTGGAAGGTTTGCGCCCTTTTGAGCAGGCTTGTGCAGCCAAAGGCGGCGTTGATACAAAAGAAGTTCAAAAAGGAACTTTTTGTTCTCTGAAAAATCAAAATCTCTATCTTACGGGGGAACTCTTGGATATTGACGGTCGTTGCGGCGGATTTAATTTGCATTTTGCTTGGGCAAGCGGTTTTTGTGCGGCAAAAGCATTGCTTGCTAAAAAATAAGGAGTTGTTATGGAAAACTTAATTGTAAGAAAAACAAAAGCCATTAAGGGCGAAGAAGAAGGTAAGTTTTTGCGTTCTTATCTCTTTGAAGGTAAAGAAGTTTTTAGTGAAACTTTAGATGAGAACCTTGAAATAATTTCTACAAAAGGTTCTTTGCCTGATGGTATAGTGCGGGAGTTTTTCGCAAACGGTTTAACTTATTTTGAATGTCCTTTCAAAGACGGTAAAAGAAACGGCATCAGCAAAATTTTTTATGAAACAGGCAAAATCAATGTAGAAAAAGAATATAAAGACGGACTTTTAGACGGGCGTGTTTTTGTATTTTATCCTAACGGCCGCTTGAGAGAAGAATTTTTCTACAAAAATGATTTGGAAAACGGCAGACGTTTGAAATACTATCCAAACGGTAAGATTTTGGAAGTTTCTTCTTATCAAGACGGTTTTTTGGAAGGTATAAGCAAAACTTATGACGAAGACGGTAATTTAAAAACGGAATGTACTTACAGTAAAGATGCTATTATCGGTGATAAAATTACTTATCATAAAAACGGCACTATTGCTATGATTTCACCTTACCAAAACGGACGCGAACACGGAACCACAAAAAAATACTCTCAAACAGGCGATTTATTGGAGGAGTGGTTCTTTGAAAACGGTCATTTGAAATCCAAAAAAGATTATTCTTTAGATTTAAAACTTTGAACAACTATTGACAAAGTTAAAAAGATGGTATATACTTAACTTATATCATACTTAATATACCATAGAATAACGGAAAAACGGAGAGACTAAAATGAAAATATTTAAGACGACTTTTGTATTTGTTTTGTTTTTTTTATGCGTGTGTAGTTTGACGGCACAAGTTATGGAAACCGTTACTTATACACCTTCAAAAAGTGGAAGATACGGAACTATCACTACAAAAAGTTTAGCAACTTTTGCAGGCGATGTAAACGTTGGTAGTGGACAGGGCCAAATAACAGGATTTGGTGATAAATTTGTTATTGATGCTAAACAAGGATATTCAGCCGGAACTTATTCTGCGGTTTTTTCTGCGGGGAGAGATATTTTCACTTCTGTTACGGCAGCACCTTCAGGTGCTTATGTAGGCGGTTCTCTTAATACCACACAAAATTCCACAGTTGGGCAGTTGAATGCCCAAAGAACTGTTATTTACGCCGGTGATGCTAATTTCACCAATTCAAGCGTAAAAGTAAACAAAGCCGGTATTTTGGAAATTGACAGAGTTAAAATGAAAAACCCTAACTGCGATATAAAATGGGTTAAGTTACCTGCTTATAAGGAAAATGCGGATTATGGCGCTGTAACAAATCCTACGCCTACTTATTACTGGTTTGCCTATTGTGATTCCGATACAAACGTGGTTCCTAATGATTGGAATGCCAATATAACCACAATAAATGCTTTAGGTACTTGTCTTTCACATTCGGGGGCTTGTGTCTCAGATGAAACAAATAATGCTTTATTTAAGAGATATTTTACCTGTGATGATATAGCGGTTTATCAATGCACTTCCGGTTATTCTACTAGAGATGAGTTGGCTTTATATAATCATGCTGTTAACAATCCTAATCTACTTTGGGTTTACAATTCAAACTCAACTGCGCCAAACGGTTGGTGCGCTGGTTTAATTAGAAGATATCCTGCTACTCCAATATGGTATGGCGGCTCGGTTAGTGAACTCGTTCCTACACCGGTAGATTCGAGAAGAGATCACTGCGGTTATTCTAATAGAACATTAGAGGCCTATTGTGGTCTTGAACTTAACAGGGCAGGTACAAACAGTTATCTATATCGCTCTTATGCCCAAGATGCCTATTATAAGATGAAACATAATGACATTTGCACCCATTCTAATACAGAACTTACCCTTTGTCATGAACTTGGAAACTATTCTTATAGCGATTGGGCAACAGTCATGACCGCTTATAGTAACCACACTTATAGCACCGAAGATCTTTGTGGTTTGATAGAAACAGGTCACGGCACTTCAATGTCTTCCTTTAGTTGCGTTTTGAATATTCCAAATCCTAATACTTTTACCTATTATAAATCCGCAAAGACAGTGGTAACATCGAAAAGATATTTTTCCTGTAAAAACGGACATTGTTATTCCGACGGTGGTGACTACATAAATGGTCATTTGGCTTGGGGTGTAGGCGAGTATTGCAGAATGCTAAATGATGCGGATAATTATGCTGTTGAAGATTATCCTACCGGCTATGTGACGGCCACAGAGGAAGGTTACCCTAACACTTATTGGGCAGGAATACAAGGTGAATACGGGAAAGTTGGTATAAGCGGATATCCGGCTAATCTTAATAGTACCCAAAACACTTATTGTTCTTACGGAGGAGGAACCGGATCAACGTTGCCTTCTTTTGGTGGGTATACATACAGAACCCATTATCTTAATAAGAAAATGCAAAATACGAATATTTTAAATTGTTCAAGAGATTAATATCAAGGAGATAAAATATAAATTATGAAAAAAAGCATTGTTGGTTTGCTAGTTGTAGTTTTTAGTTGTACTTTTAGTCTTGCGTTTCCTTCAAAAGAAGATATTTATAATTTTGCTCCGGAAGTCGCAAAAGAAATAAAACAAGTCCTAACAGATATTCAAAGCCAACAGGGACCACGTGTAAAGAAACAAGTAAAATCTAGTTATTTCCAAGTGGAATTTGTGTCAATGTTTGATTCTGCAGAAATAACTTCCGAAGGTTATGAAGTTAATTTGTGGAATGAAACAATGCTTACACCTTATTTCTACTTTAGTAATATCAGCAGCGATGTCGCCGCTTTAGATATTGTTGTGAGTGTTATGAGTAATAATCAAAGTGTTGATTTATTTTCTTTCCACGTTGAACCGAGAAGTTTATATGAAACTATTTATACCCCTATTGTCGTAAATCAAGATTATCAGACATCCCCAAAATGGGATATTGTGACAAATACTTTTGAACTTGATGCTTATGGTAATACTTATCCTGCAAGTAAAGTAGAGTTGATAGACTCTGCAAATAATCCTTTTACCTATAACGGCGTTCAAGTTCAAAGAGATATGCTTGACGGACAAGGTTTAAGAACTCATAATTTATATGCTCTTAAAAGCGATAGATATTATTTCACCGTTAAAGCAACCTTAAATAACAATCAGGAAGAATGGGCTTTTGTAGATTCTTTATATGTTGAAAATACTTTACCCACGGTTAGCATCCAAGATTATATGGAAAGCAAAGTCAAGGTTTATTATTCTTCCGGAGATATTGTAATAGATAGCCAAATTGCCCAAAATGCCGATATTAAGGTTTTTGATATGTCAGGCAGACAAGTTGCTCTTACCAAAACAAACGGCGCTAAAACAGCAAGAATCAATATGGCATCAAAAGCAAAAGGTGTTTACATTGTTAATCTCAAAGGTAAAGACTTTAATCTCTCTAAGAAAGTTGTCGTAAGGTAGTTTTTTGTTTTTTCTAAAACCCCCGAACAAAAAAGTTCGGGGGTTTTATTTTGTGTAGCAGAAAACTAGAACTTTTGTGCCTAAAATAGTAAAATATAAATATATGATAAAATATTCAAATCTTTATAATGTTCTTGCGGACAGCGCTTATAAAAAACCTGAAGCACCCGCTATTATAGCAGGGGGAAAAACTTGGAGTTATCACGAACTTTTAATGAGCGTTGATAGAGCAAGTGATATGTTTTGGCAACACGGTGTGCGTGCTAATGACAAAGTGGCTTTGGCCTTACGTAATGGTGTAGAAGTTATTATAACTAATTTCGCTTTATACAAAATAGGTGCAGTCGGAGTGCCTATAAACTTTATGATTTCTAAAGCAGAAGAAATCAAATTCATTTTAAACGACAGTAAGGCAAAGGCCGTTGTAACTCAAGCGGAGTTTTTGCGCCATTATGCCAAAGTTAAAAAAGATTTACCTTCTTTAAATTATATTTTCTCAACGGATGAAATTTCTTCCAGTGTAAAGGAATTAAACGATCCTAATATCAAACTTTTTTGGCCCTCTATAAAGGAAAGTAAATTTAACCCCCAAACTCTTTCCGTAAAACCGGCAGCCGAAGATATCGCCATGATTTTATATACATCCGGCACAACGGGTAACCCAAAGGGCGTAATGCTTACTCATAATAATATTTTGGCGGATGTGCACTCTTTGGTGATTTCCTTTAAGATTACCGATGACGATTCAATGCTTTGTATTTTACCTATGTTTCACACGCTTGCCTGGACGGCAAATGTTATTGCGCCACTCTTTTTGGGATTAAAAGTAGTTGTTATGGCAAATATTACACCCGCATCCGCATGGTTGCATTTGATGGGTAAAGAAAAAATTACCATTATGACGGCTGTCCCGCAACTTTACAGCGTTTTATCAAAAGAAGCAAAAGGTCTTAAAAGACTTTACTTACAATATTGGGCCTTTAGAAAAGTGCGCTTCTGTCTTTCGGGGGCGGCTCCTTTAAGTCAGGAAACAAAGGACCACTTTGAAAAGCAACTCGGTCTGCCTATCTTGGAAGGTTATGGTCTAACGGAAACAAGTCCAGTTGTCAGTGTCAATACGGAAGAAAATAAGAAAGCCGGTTCTGTGGGTATAAATTTGCCTTATGTCAATGTTAAAATTGTTGACGATAATGGCAAGGAACTCAGTCGTAACGAAGAAGGCGAAATTTGCGTAAAAGGCGAAAATGTTTTTAAAGGATATTATAATAATCCCGCTGCCACAGCCGAGGTTTTTGATTCCGACGGTTGGTTCAAAACCGGCGATATCGGCGTGGTAGATGATGAAGGTTTTATATTTATCCGCGATAGAAAGAAAGATATGATTATTATTAAGGGGTTAAAAGTTTTCTCTGCACAAGTGGAACACGTGATAAACGATTACCCCGGTATTGAAGAATGTGCCGTTATCGGTGTGCCGGACGGACACGGCGGCGAAATTATTAAACTTTATGCCGTAAAGAGAAAAGGTTATGATTTCGACGAGGCAGATTTTAGAAAATATCTAAAAAATAATTTAGATAATTATAAACGCCCAAGAGAAGTGGAATTTAGGGAGTCTCTTCCTAAAAACTCTTTAAGAAAAATTCTCAAAAAGGACTTACGCAAAGAAGCCGTTGAAAAAATGAAAGAGCGTCTTGCTACAATGTCCGCAGATAACTAATACTTTACGAGTTAGAAACAATGGAAAATCTTGCCAAAATTATACAGGACACTGCGCCTCAGGCCTATTATGTCGGTGGTGCGGTGCGCAATAGTTTGCTTAAAAAATACAGCAGTGATATCGATATCGCTTTGCCAAAGCAAGATTTGTTTGCCTGTTCAAAAAGACTTGCCGCCAAATTAAAAGCAAATGCTTTTGAAATGGACGGAGAGTTTGGGGTATGGCGTATTTCTTGCAAAAAAGGCCTTCAGATTGATGTTTGCGCAATTATAGGCAAAGATATTAGGCAAGATTTAAAAAGGCGAGATTTCACGGTTAATGCGTTTGCTTGCCCTGTTGCTAAAGTCAAAAGCATAAAGGTAAAAAATAATACTTATTTACCCGTTTTTGATACAAAAGATATTTTAGACTTAAATAACGGTTTAGCAGACCTAAAAGCCAAAGTTATAAGAGCAAATAATTCTGCCGTTTTTAAAGAAGATCCTTTGCGTTTGTTTAGAGCCTTTAGAGCAGCGGCTCAACTTAATTTTAAAATTGCACCGGAAACTTTAACTTTAATTAAAAAATATGCCAAACTTGCCGCAGAACCGGCGGGCGAGCGTATACAGGAAGAATTAAAAAAATTGTTTAAAGAAAAAAATACCGCTTTTTACTTAAAACAAATGCAGGAATACTGTTTGTTCAAAAATCTTTTACCCGAACTTGAAAAGCAAAAATCTTGCGCAAAATGTTATTACGGCCAGGGTGGCGTGTGGACACATACTTTACTTGTCGTTGAGCGTATGGAGTTTCTGCTTGATAAAGTTGAAGAAGTTTTTAAACCTTACGGCAAGCAAATGGCAAAAATCGCCCAAGATAAAACACTTTATAAAATGGCTGCTTTCTTGCACGATATCGCAAAACCCGCAACCGCTAAAATGATGAAGGGCCGCCTTAGATTTTTCTATCACGAAGAAAAGGGTGCGGCTATGACAAAAGATTTTCTTAAAAAATTAAAATATTCTAATGACGAAATTAAAATGATTTGTAAAATGATAGAGTTTCACTTGCGCCCCAGCAACCTTGCAAGTAATGAAATTGTTACCGACAAAGGTATTTATAAGTTTTTTAAGGAACTGGGGGGTGCCGGTTTGCCTATGCTACTTTTATGCTGGGCGGACTATACAAGTTATGTAAGCCCTGCCCAAACGCGCGCCCTTATCAAAAAAGCGCATGCGCCCGTTATGACGATAGAAGAAGCCCGCAAAAAAGAAAATGTCGGCAAAACTTTGCGCCATATGCAGATGCTTAATTTCTTAATTTCCAAGTATTTTACGGAACAGAAGAAAATAGTCTTACCGCCGAAATTGCTTGACGGTAAAGAAATTATGGATATTTTAAAAATTTCGCCGAGTCCTCTTGTAGGGGAAATTCTTGAAAAACTTACCCTTGCCCAAGTGGAAGGCAAAATAAACGATAAGCAAAGTGCACAAACTTGGCTTATTAAAAATATCAAACCGCCTTTAAAAACCTCTCAAAAATAAGAAAGTCTTGTATCTTCTTTAAAAAATATATATAATTTGCTCCATTTCTCAAATTTTGGTAAAATATATATATAAGGCGAGGGTATATGCAAGAAGAAAATAAAGTAGCCCAAACTTATGATAAAGTTTTAGCCCGTGTTAAAGAGGTTTGCCTAAAAAGTAACAGGGATTTTTCCAAAGTTAATATTCTGGTTGTAACAAAATATGCTAATCAAGAACAAATTAGGCAACTTTTAAGTAAAAGGCAGGTCTTTGCGGTAGGGCAAAGTAAGTTACAAGATACTTTAACAAAATTTTCTGGTCCGCAGTTAAAAAATTTTAAGGTAAAAAAATTCTTTATCGGACACTTGCAAACAAATAAAGCCGCAAAAGTGCTGGAAACTTTTGACCTCATTTGTTCTTTAGACAGTTTGCACCTAGCGGAAGTTTTAAATAAGCAGGCCCAAAAACAAAATAAAAAGGCGCTTTGTCTTTTACAAATAAAATTAACAGATAAGCAAACGCAAAGCGGTTTAAAGATAGAAGAAGTGCCCGCTTTTATTGAGCAAGTTCAAACCCTTTACCCCAATATAGAACTAAAAGGGCTTATGGCAATAGCCCCGCAAGGCGCGCCCGAAGAAATAAAGGCGGCCTTCAAAAAAGCAAAAGCCGTTTTTGACAATCATTTTAAAGAACAAGATTATTTATCACTTGGCATGAGCGGAGATTTTGAAATTGCCTTAGAGCAGGGCAGTAATTTATTAAGAATAGGCAGTGCAATTTTTGACTAGTTTTTAGGAGGATGTAATGATAATTAAAGTTCGCGCTATATCAACCAAAGGGGACAATGAGGTCGTCAGCAGAATCGGTAGCGTTTTAAGAGTAAAAGTCCGCACGGAAAAAATCGATACCGAAGCAAATGATATTTTAAAAGTTTTTCTCGCAGAGTTTTTTGATGTTGATTCAAGCCTTGTTAATATCGTAAAAGGTAATAAAGGTAAGGAAAAAACTATTGAAATTCGCGGACCGGATGAACAGGCCTTGCGCAAAATAATGGACGCTATTCCGTAAAAATTTCTTTGAAAAATACTAAAAGCCGTATCCTTGTGATACGGCTTTTTGCTATACTATAAGTGTAATCTAAAAAGGAGGACTTTTTCTATGAAAGCATTTAAAATTTTAATAGGAGTAATCATATTTTTTATTTTAGCCGCTATAATCGGCTTTGGTTTTGAGTGGCTGTTTACCCACGTTTTGCCCAGCAACATTTATTCCACTTTAATTGCGTCGCATACCGTAGGTATCAGACCTTTGAGTATCAGCGCAAGCATAAGCGGTGTTTTGGGTATGGTTTGTGCTTACGGTCTTTGCACTTATACAATTAAACTATAATGCGCATAATACTTGCTTCCGCTTCGCCAAGAAGGCAGGATATTTTAAAAAGACTGGGTTATAAATTTGATGTAATCAGTTCCGCAATTAAGGAAACGACATCCAAAAAACGCCCTTTTGCCGTAGTTAAAGACCTTGCTTTGAAAAAGGCCTTTAGCGTTGCGGCTTTATATCCCGATGCCCTTGTTATTGCAGGCGATACGCTTGTTTATTGTAAAGGCGAAATTTTAGGTAAACCAAAAGACCAAAAAGATGCCTTGCGCCTGTTAAATAAAGAAAACGGCTCTTGGCAGAGTGTTTACAGCGGACTTGCTTTAGTTTGTAAAAATAAAAAACAGATTTTGTGCGGTTATGATGTAAGTCTTTGTAAAGCACGCAAATTAGATAAAGAAACTTTGCACCAATTATCTTTTAAGCATTTAGATAAAGCAGGCGCTTATGCCATGCAAGATAAAAACGATATGTTTATAGAAAAAGTTATCGGCTCAAAAGATAATGTGGTGGGGTTCCCTAGTGAACTTTTTAAGGAGATGATGAAAAAATTATGAAAACAGATATTTTAATAATAGGTTGCGGCCCTGCCTCTTTAACGGCGGCTTTATATACACTTAGAGCAGGTTTAAAAACAATAATTTTGGCGGGTTCTGCGCCCGGTGGTCAGTTATTACAGACAAATGATATAGAAAATTATCCCGGTTTTGTTAATCCCGTAGGTGGTTTTGAACTTATGGACAGTATGCAAAAACAAGCAAAAAGACTCGGTGCCGAAATTTTGACCGAAACCGCCGCTAAAGTCGACAGTCAAAATAAAAAAGTTATTTGCCAAAGCGGCGCGGAATATGAATATCTTTCTTTGATTATCGCAACGGGTGCAAGTGCCCGTTGGCTTAATATCGCGGGGGAAGATACTTTTAAGGGTAAAGGCGTTAGCGCTTGCGCAACTTGCGACGGCTTTTTTTATAAAGGCAAAGAAGTTTGCGTTGTTGGTGGGGGAAATACCGCTTTTGAAGATGCTCTCTTTTTAACAAATTTTTGTCCTAAAGTGTATTTAGTTCATAGAAGGGATGGTTTTAGGGCTGATGCTAAAAACATTGCTAAAGCCAAAGAAAACCCAAAAATTGAAATGGTTATACCTGCCGTGGTTGATAGTTTACAAGGTTCTGAAAACGGACTTGAAGCCGTTGTTCTAAAAAATCCGCAAACAAATGAAAAAAGAACAATAAAAGTGCAAGGTGTTTTTGTGGCAATAGGTTCTGTTCCGCAAACTGCCTTTTTGAAAGATAGCGGAATTATTTTAAACGAAGCCGGTCAAGTTATCGTAAACGAAAGAACCCAAACCAATATCGAAGGCATTTTTGCCGCCGGCGATTGCACTAATACTCTTTACCGTCAAGCAGTTGTAGCAGCCGGTGCCGGTGCCAAAGCCGGTATAGAAGCAGCATCTTTTGTAAATCTGTTAAAATAAAAGTAGTTTTGAAATAAAAGAGAGAGGTAAGTTTTATTTACCTCTCTTTTTTATATTAAATAGTTTTATTCAAATCTTAAGGCGTCAATCGGGTTAAGCATAGAGGCCTTGTAGGCCGGGTAAAATCCAAAGAAGATACCCACCAAGCCCGAAAAACCAAAAGCAAGCAGCATTGGTGTAAAAGTTATTGCAATAGGCAAAGTATCAGGGAAGAAATTTTTGATTATTAAAGCCGCCCCAATACCAAGTATAATCCCCAAAATACCGCCACTTAAAGATAGAACAAGTGCCTCAATTAAAAACTGCAAGCGTATATCCCAACTTTTTGCACCGATTGCCATTCTTATACCGATTTCCCTTGTCCTTTCCGTCACGGAAACAAGCATAATATTCATAATACCGATACCGCCCACAAGCAAGGAAATTGAGGCAATAGCCGCAAGCAAAAGGGATAAAGTTTGGCTCATTTCCATAGCGCTTTCCATCATTTGGGTTAAATTGCGGACCATAAAATCGTCGCTCTTTTTACCTGTAATATTATGGCGCTGGCGCAGTAGTATGGAAATATCTTCTTCTGCTTTTTCCAAATCTTCCGTTGAGGCAGTTTGCACCATAATACTGTTGACTGTGCCGGGAAATTGTGAACCGATAAGTTTTTTCATTGCGGTTGTAACTGGCACAATAATTGTATCATCCTGATCTGAACCCATTGCAGATTGCCCCATACTCTTTAAAACACCTACAACTTTAAATGGAATATTTTTGATACGCACTGTTTGCCCGACAGGGTCAACTGTGCCAAAAAGATTTTCAACAACTGTTTGGCCAAGTATTGCTACATTTGAGCCTTGCTTAATTTCTTCAGAAGTAAAAAGCGAGCCGTTTTCCACTTCCCAAGAGCGAATATAAAACAAAGCCGGTGTTGTACCTGTAATTTGTGTGGACCAGTTTTGATTGCCGTAAACAATTTGGCCCATACCGTTAACACTAGGCGCAACTTGGGTTACCAAAGGCACATTTTCTTCAATAGCATAAGCATCTTTTAAGGTTAGGGTTGGTTGTGCGCCCATACCGGCCCGCGCCCCGCTTGAAGTGGTAGATCCGGATCTAATCATCAAAAGATTACTGCCCATAGATGCCATTTGCTGTTCAATTTTTGCTTTAGAACCTTCGCCCACGGCAAGCATAACAATAACCGCTGCTACTCCGATAATTATACCTAAACTCGTCAAAGCAGAGCGCATTTTATTTATCCAAATGGCCTTAATTGCAATTTTAAAAATAGTTAAAATATCTTTCATTTGACGACCACCCTATTTTTATTTATTTCGTCAAGAACGATTTTGCCGTCTTTAAAACGCACAATTCTTTTGGCATATTCGGCGATATCGGGCTCGTGCGTAACAAGGATAATAGTTTTATTATTATCTCTGTTTAAGCGGTAGAAAGTTTCCATAACTTCAATACTTGTTTTAGTATCAAGATTACCGGTTGGTTCATCGGCAAAAATTATAGGGGCATCATTAACAATGGCGCGTGCAATAGCCACGCGTTGCTGCTGTCCGCCTGAAAGTTGATTTGGCATATGGTCAAGTCTTTGCCCAAGACCGACGCTTTCAAGCGCGGCTTTTGCTTTTTGGTAGCGCAAATTTGTCGGCGTGTGGGCATAAATCATAGGCAGTTCCACATTTTCCATAGCAGTTGTTCTTGAAAGTAAATTGAATCCTTGAAAAACAAAACCAATTTTGCGGCAGCGTATATCGGCAAGTTTGCTTAAAGTGGAATCTGTAATATCCTGCCCGTCTAAGATATATTTACCTTTTGTCGGTTTATCAAGGCAGCCGAGCATATTCATAAATGTACTTTTACCACTGCCGCTTGGGCCCATAATGGCAACGAATTCGCCTCTATCAATTTCAAGGCTGACATCTTTTAAAACTTCAAGGTCAATATCGCCGAGTTTATAAATTTTCCAAATGTGTTCAACTTTAATAAGTGCCATTTTTTGCCTCTTATTTTTTAATTAAAGGCGCATACCCGGCCTTCTTTGATTTTTTTGTTTAACTTCGTTAGAAGAAACAATAATTTCTGTTTCAGGCGTAATTTCATTGCTGATAATCTGTGTTCTGTTTCCATCTGTAATACCGGTTTTAACATCAATGCGTTTAAGGCCGTTTTTTGTTTGAATCCAAAGGCCTTGGTTTTTATAAAACTTTTGATTTTCACCATCTATTTTTGCACCTGTCGGCGGAACAAATCTTAAAGATTGATTGGGAACGGTCAAGCAATCTTCGCATTTTGCGCTGATAATGGAAACATTTGCCGTCATACCGGGTTTAAGTTTTAAATCGTCGTTATCAAAGGCTACAACTACGGTATAGGTAACTACATTAGATATTGTTGTTGCGCTGTTTCTGACCTGTTTTACAATGGCTTTAAAAGTAGTTGTCGGGTAGGCGTCAACGGAAAATTCCACTTCCTGGCCTTCTTTAATTTTGCTGATATCTGCTTCTGAAATATTAACTTCAATTTGCATTTTTTTAAGGTTTTCGGCAACTAAAAATAAAGTAGGCGTTTGGAAACTTGCCGCCACCGTTTGGCCAAGTTCAACTTCTTTTGAAATTACTATTCCGTCAACGGGGGAAATAATCTTTGTGTAATCAAGGTCAATTTTTGCTTTATCAAGAGCGGCTTGTGCTTGCACTACTTGTGCGTATGCGGAAAGATAATTGGTTTGCGCATCGTCAAGTTCGCTTTTAGCAACAAGATCTTGTTTATAAAGAGTTTTATATCTTTCTAAATTGCGTTTTGAGTTATCGGCAACACTTTTAACTTTTTGAAGGTTGGCTTCTTGCTGTTTTACATTTGATTCATAAGTGGAAGGGTCAATAACGGCTAAAAGTTGGCCTTTTTTAACTTGAGAGTTATAATCAACATAAAGTTTTTCCACACGGCCGGAAACCTGCGTGCCGACGCTTGTTTGGGTAACAGGGTTAATTGTGCCGGATGCTTCAACTTGTTCTATCAAAGTAGTTTTTTTAGGGGTTTCCGTTTTATATTGAACCCCTTTAGAACTTTTGCAACCTTTTAACATAAAAATTGCAAGTATTAAACAAATACAACTTATAATTATCACTTTTTTCTTTTTCATAATTTTATCCTTTATCTTTTGCCCATAGCACGTTCTAAATTGGCTATGGCTAAATTATAATCAAAAACGGCATTGATATAAGAAAGTTTGGCATTACTTAAAGTGATTTCGGCATCTTTTACTTCAATATAATTGCCGACACCTACTTTATAACGCCCGACGGCTAAATCATAATTTTCCTGTGCTTGCTGTTTGGAAAGTTGGGCAACAGGTATTCTTGTTTTTGCTTCCTCTAAATTAAAATAGCAAGTTTTAACATCAAGTAAAATGGCTTGTTCTTTTGCCGTTAAATTAGCATAGGCAACTTGCATGGAGTTTTTTGATTCTTTAACTTGGTTATAAGTGCTAAACCCGCTAAATAAAGGCACGCTTACGCCTGCGCCCACACTCCAGCGGTCGTATAAAGGAAAATCTTGCCCGCTCCAACCGTAAGAACCGTTTGCCGTAAGGGAAGGCGCATAACCTGTTTTTGCTAAACTTACATTTTGTTTGGCATTTTCAAGTTTAAGTTGAAGGGAAAGTAAATCCGGCCTGTTTTTTTGCGCTTCTTTTATGGCCTCATCAATACTTATATTATATTCGGGAATATCACCCATTTCTACTAATGTAAAAGAAGGGTTTTCGTCATAAATACCCATAACATTGGTTAAATTATAATAAGCGGTTTTTAAAGCATTTTCCCCTTTAATTAAATTTAGTTTTGCATTGTTCAAATTAACTTCCGCCGTTGTTACATCAATTTTTGGGCGTGTACCTACATTATAGAATGCTTTTGCTCTTTTTAATTGTTCTTGATATTGTTCAACCGATTGTGCGTAGACATTGCGGCTTTCCTGAGCATTTAAAACACCATAGTAGGCCTGTTTTAATTTGTAAATTACCTCATTGATGGTGCTTTGTTCATCTTGCTTAGAAGAATATAAATTATTCTTTTGTATTTTGTTTGACAAATTTGTTTTGCCAAAGTCATAAATCAGTTGTGTGGCCGAAATGGAAGAAGAATATCCGTCTTGAGCATCACCCCAACCGCCGGCCCCTTCTTGATTAGAACGGGAATAAGAGGCATTGCCGTTAACTTTTGGCATATAGTCCGCACGGGCTTGGGAAAGTCTGTTTTGCTGCAATTGCGTGTTTAAATAAGTGGCCTGTAAAGTCGGATTATGTTTAAGAGTTAAGGCAATACAATCCTGAAGGGAGAGTTTCGCTCCTTCTTGTATTTCTTGTGCTTGAAGCGGCAAGAAAATTAAAATAGAAATAAGGAATAGTATAAATTTTTTCATAATTATATTTTATCAATTAAGATAAATTTTTGTAGGCCTTTTTTTAGATACTGAATTTGGCAAAAAATTTCTCTGACGATAAAAAATAAAAAATGCAATAAAATTGCGGGGGTTTGCGTTTAGCGTTTTTTTTATAAACAAAAGGCGAGATTAAATTTACTTTTGGCTTTTTTTATTGCGCGTTAAATCCCAAAGTTTTGTATATTTTACTACTTTATACCAAGCATTAAAGAGTGCCCACAAGAAGCCTTGAAATCCGTCTAAAAAACCAAGACGCAAGATGTAAATTTTTATAAATTCAAAAGGAGCGCGCGTAAGTTGAAAGATACTGAATTTTTTATGCTCTTGCTGCATAGTTAAAGCAGCCAAAGTTGAGTAGCGGTTGAACTTTTCGAAATATTGTTCAATACTCGTGTAAGTATTGTGCATAAAAGTATTCTTTAAAGTGGAAGTTTTGCCTTCAACTACAAGTTCTTCGTGCACAAGTCCTCCGACATATTTTGCTTTTTTTGTTTTAACAAGGCGGAGTCTTGCTTCGGCGGAAATGCCGCTATGTTTCATCTGACGCCCGAGAAAGATGTTATTTCTTATTAAAAAATAACCGTCAATATCTGTTTTTTTGCTTAAAGTTTTTTTAATTTCTTTTGCTAAAGCGGGGGTTAAGTATTCATCAGCATCTATGTTTAAGGCCCAAATGCTGCTGCAGTTGTTTAGAGAAAAATTTTTTTGTTCCGTAAAAGAAACAAAATCTTTATGAAAAATTTTTGTGCCGTATTTTCGGGCGATTTCCAAAGTATTATCCGTTGAACCGCTGTCAACGATAATAATTTCGTCTGCTATATCTTTTACGCTCAAAAGGCATTTATCAAGATTTTTGCCTTCTTGTCTGGTGATTAAAAATACAGATAAAGTGTTTTCCATTTTTATATTCTAACAAAATTTGCTAGAGTATACAAAAGGGAGGTCGTATTATGAAAAACTTAGCAGTAGTATTTTTTGCTGTTTTACTTGTGGGGTGTTCGGCTTTTAGCCCTAAAACTTCAAGTGATTATCTCGCTAAAAGTGAGATGTATTATAAAACAGGCAATTTAAAAGCCGCTTGGAAAAATGCTCAAAAGGCATTAGACAAAGATGCTTCCGCTGTTTCCGCTTACGGAATTATGGGCAGTATTTTATATGAAAACGGAGATTTTGATAATTCTATAAAATATTTTGAGGCACTTTATCAAGCCGGCGACAAAAGAAGCGAAGTTATTTCCGCTTTAGGTGCGGCTTATGCTTCAAAAGGGGAATATGAAAAAGCATTAAATTATTTGGAAGAATCTTTAAGATTAAATCCTTCTAATGTCGCTGCCTTAGCAAGTGTCGGCGGTATCTATTATTCTTTGGGGGATTATCAAAAAGCACTTGAGATTTATACCCATGCTTTAAATGTTGTTCCTTCCGCCCCTTTATATCAAATGCGTGCTGCTACCTATGAACAACTTGGCAATATGGAGGCAGCCCTAAAAGATTATAAAGCAGCCGGTATTGAAACTGAAATAGTAGAATAAACCGATTAAAAAAAACTTATTTGGACCCCGTTATTTTGACTGCTCTTATGGGTGTAAATTGCGTAGCGCAAAGCATCTAGGGCGTGGTCATTAAATTTGACGGGGTCTTCTGTTATTTGACCGTTTAAAGTTGTTTTCCACGAATAATTTTGTATCTCTTTTGTTAAGTTCGGCGATTCTTTTATAATGTTTAAAGGGCAACTTTTAATAAACATAATACCGTCAAGAACATTTTTCAAAGCAGGGCGGATATTAAAACCGGCAGCGGAAATTTCGGCAATTCTATCGGGTTCGGCACTATCGGCAAAAATTATTTGGGCGCGTTCTTGCTGGGGGATAAGAGTTTTTAATTCTTCAATCAGCAAAGAGTTTGTCAAATGGGTTTTATAAAGTTTTTCCTCAACAAAATAAATTTTATCTTTTATAAAAATTTTTACTAAAGCCGTAGGATTATTAAAACCAAAATCAAGTCCCCAAAAAACTTCGTCGTAAGATGAAGGTTCTTTCTCCGCCATTTGCCAATTTGTATAAATTAAAGTATCACTTGCTCCCCACTGCCCGAGGGCAAAAATTTTATAAGCCTGTTCATTATAATTTTTTAACGAAAGTAAAGTTTCAATATAATCTTTTGATAAAAATCTATTATCCTTGTAAGTACTTTTTATAACGCTAACTTCCTTTTGGGTGAGAAGATATTTGGCTATCCAACAATTTATATCCGTAGGGTTTAAAGTTAAAAACATCTGATTTATTAAGGCTTTTGGCGCCGGTGCGGAAAGGCGCGTTAGTAAAACAAGATAGTCTTGATAAGTAAATTCGGTCGCTTCTTCAAGCCATAAAAAATTGAACTCGCTTGATTTTATTTTTTCCGGGTCATCAAGCGAAAAAAACTGCAAGCGGCTTTTGTTTAACTGATAATAATTTTCCGTCTTATTAAAAGCAGAAGTTTGATATAAACCATATTGCTTTAGTAAATCTAAAATAAGACGCCGCGCAGTCATTTTTAAAGCAGGCATAGTTTTGCGCGTAATGCCGATATTAAGGCCTTCGTAATTAAGGGCTTTCATTATTAAAAGTTGGGCCATAGCATAACTTTTACCGCTTCTTGCGCCGCCGATATTTAAAACAATTTTCGTTTTTGCTTTTAAGGTTTCTTTGAAGACTTTACTTACTTTTATTTTTAAATCTTTACTCATTTTTGTTCTCGGTAAGAGAGTCTTCTTCAAGGTAAATTATTTTTGTCGGCATTATGGCGGAAGGGGAAACTTTTTCTTCTTTTTTTGCCCTATTGTATTTTTTAGGCAGACGGTTTATTAAAGAAAAAGATAAAATGCCCGCCGCTTTAGATTTTAAGGCACTTTCAAGTAAAGCAAGTTCTAATTTTAAATTGATGATTTTATCAAATTGTTTCTGAAAAGTTTTATCTTCAATTAAAAAGCGGCATAAATCACCTTGATCAAGCGCACTTTCTTCTAAGGCTTGGGTTAAAGTTAGAGATTTCTGTAAAATACTTAGGAAATTTTGTTTGGCAAGTTTTTCTTGTTGCATAGAGCGTTTATTTGATTTTTCAAACGGCTCTCTACTTAAAATATAGCAAATTCCAGACGGTAAAGTCAATTCGAAACAATAAAAAACCCGCTTAAAATAAAGCGGGTTTTACAAATTTTTAATTTTGTTTTTCCGGAATTATATATTCCGGACATTTGCAAGTTTTATCTTTTTTGCAAGTTTCTGTTTCGATAGGGTAACTTGCTTTTGTCGGAACAGATTCTTTTCTTTCTATGACTGTTGTTCTGGGGCAAGAACAATGATTATGGTCTTGGCAACCCGGAAGGTGTTTAACAACTGTGCGTGTTTCATAATACGGAGAAGGGAAGGTAGAAGTGTTTAAATCAATTTGTTTGCCACAGGTATTTGGCTCCGTATCTAACACATAAAATTTGTCAGTTCCGTAAACAGCATTTACAGCCAAATTGGTATAGAAACTGCCTTCATCCGTGATACCTGCATTGGCAAGTTCTATAACCCCGGCAAGTTGCTCTTGGACGAGATATCTTCCCTTAAATAATCTTAGAAAAACATTATAAATGTTGGTTCTATGCGGATCAGTATTTTCATTATCACTATCGGCCACAACTTCAAGCGTAAAAGCATCAAAGTTGTTACTTGTTTGAAGATGATAGGTTATATATCCTTCATGTTGTATTAAAGAAAATTTCGGTGTATTATTATGTCTTACCAAAGTTGCTTCACCGGTATAAAGCAAACCAGCGATGGTATAATTGGTTTTTATATCTTTAATACTTTCCTGTAACAAGACGTGTATTTCCTTTAGTAATTTTTTGTTTTCTGTTATTTCTTCTAAAGGAAGAGCATTTAATTGCGTTATAGAAAAAAGTGTAAATAATGCGATAATTATTTTTCTCATATATTTGTTCCTCCGCTACTAAATATATTTTAATAGTATATTAGAAACGACACAAGGGCCAATAGGCCTAGAAGCATCTAGGTCTATTGCCCCATATTCATATTTAGTTTTTCTTTAATTCTTTTAACCAAGAATCAATTTCTTGTTTTAATTCCGGGTAAGTATTTTTTTGTTCACTTGGTGTAGCAAGACTTCTTGGGTCGGCAGGTATTGCAACCAAACTGATTTCATAAATTTGCGCAAGAGTTAGTTGGTTTGGCTTTTGCGGATTTTCATAATGAAAACGCCCGGCAATACTTATTCCTTTTGCGTGACCTTCTTTATAAATTTGTCTTGCGTGGGCAACGGTAGGGTGGTTTGAAGCGGAAAAAAGCGCTTTAAAATAAAGTCCTTTTTCGTCTTCGTAAATTTCCACAACAGAACCGGCAAGATGGTCAAGTCTGTTGACGTGGTCAATTAACAAAACGGGGTTTTGTTTAAAGTCGGCTAAGTCATAAACATAATTTCTTTTTTGTGTGTAGACAGTTGGAATATCTCCGTATCTATCGGCGATATTTTTTGTATTTGCGTAACCTTCTATAAACAAAAAATCGTCTTGTTCTTTTATTTTTGCCTCTTTTAAAGCAAGTATTTTAAAAGCAGGTTTTTGCGGACTTCCTTTGATTAAATAGTTCATTTCGTTTTTTCTCCTTTTCTATTTTTTGACGGGCATAGCGGCAAACCCATTGCTGTTGCAATTTCGTTTTTGGTAAACCCCATTTCATAGTAAATTTTTGCTGCCTGTGCACGGGCAAGTTCATCTTCTTTTAAGGCGGATATATTGCTTATATCTTTATCAAAATACATCGTGCAGGTCTTATCAAAATGAGGCAGCAAAAACTCTGTTAAAGTTTCAAGCATTAAAGTTTGTTTTGGGTGTATACAGGTTTGCCAAAAAATTCTTTGTTGTTCTTTTGTAGTAAATTGCGGGGAGTGTTCAAAAACTCCGACTAGAGCCGGCGGAACATGAAAGACAGCAAGAATAGTTTCTCTGCTTAGTTGCATAGAAGAAATAAAGTCCATATCCTTTTGGCTGATAGAGGTATTTTGCCATTTTAAACCGCCTTCAAGCAAAGCAACTTGATGTGCTTTAGCAGCCGAGCGGTATTTGCTGTTCCACGCATTCATCAAACGGGTTCTGGAAGCATCGTCAAGTTTGTTTTCAGTTGATAAAATGCCGCTTAAAGTGCCGCAATTATCAAAAAAAGCGCGGTTGTAAGTTTCTGCTTTATCAAGATTTTCAATACTTTTTCTTGCTGCGGCAAGTGGTGCTAGTCCGTAGAAAAAATCAAACGGATTAAAGTATTTAAAATGGATGATATCGCTTGCTTTATAATAAGCGGTTTTTGCACCGGCGCGGTATTTATAACCGGCAATAGGTTCTTGGGAAGTTCTGCCGGGAATAACTTCAACAAGTTGGCTTAGCAGAGGGAAAAGTTCTTGCGGTTCTCCGCGCGAATTTAATTTATCTTTTAACACATAAGCATTGCCGGTTAACTCCAAACTTGCGATTATCCATTGACGTAAACTTCTGCCGCTCATAAAATTATTTGGGCGGTAAAGCAAATCTAAAACAGGATGTTTCGGAATGATTTGACCTTGCTCGTTTTTTAAGACAAAATCGGCGGTGGAAGTTGTTTCTGCTATGACATTTACACAAGCATAAACCCATGGCTTATCACCGTAAGTTTCTGTGTAAGGCGCAAAGTTGTGCGAACTTGGCGAGGGCAAAACATTATCACTTAATGGGCGCAAATCCATAAACATATTTAAGTTTGTTTGTGCCGGTGCGGATTTTTTGTCTGTTTTTGTTAGGAATTTTTTTATCAGGTTCATTTATTTTTTATTTTGGCAAGCGGTTTTTTGGATAAGCACAAAAGCAAATAAATAAAAAAAACGCGGCAAGCCAATTTTTTGGCAAAACGCGCTCTCCCGACGAAAAAAGTATAGCAAATAGCGAAAACAAAGTCAACTTTAAACGCCTATAAATAGGTATGTATTAATTAATATTATATGTATTATTATATTTATTGTAATAATAAATAAACACTTGACAATTTTAGGTTTGTGTGCAATAATATAAATATGCACAAATAAGGATTGATAAAGATACTTGCATTTTTGCTTTACAAATGTGCTATAATCTTTATATGTGTAACTATGACACGATTTTGTAGACGATAAAGAAATTTAAAGGATTGTGAAAAAGGAGAGTTTCAAAATGAAAATACGCAATAAAAGAGGGTTCTCTTTGATAGAACTTTTAGCATCAGTATTGATAGTTGCAATATTGGTTGCTATTGCTTTGCCGTTTTATGAGAGAGCAATAACAAGATCTCGCACGGCAGAAGTTAACAATTTGTTAACGATGGTCCGCACTAGACAAGTCAAAAAATTTGCTCAAGATAGAAGATATGCGACACAATTTACCGACGACGCTTTAAAGAAAATCGCACTCGGTCCCAGTGATTACGAAGTTAACATCGGTGCTAAAAAACTTGTTAATAATAACTATGAACTTGAACTTATCGACACCGTCGATGAAAACAATGTTCCTCATCGTTGCGTAATCGGTCGTTATAAACCCGATAACGGGCAAGCACAATTTGCTTTTGCTATTGCTTATGATAAAAGCGGTCTTGCTTGCGACGATAGTGAAAGTAACAATGCTTATTCCAAAAAAGTTTGCGATATGTTCGGCACTGTGGTCGGCGGTGTTGATAGTCTTTGTGCCGGTCAATTACCAGGCTTGCCGGATTTGTGTCCTAATATAAATTGCGGTCCGTGCGAATGGCTTGACCCTGATACCTGCCAATGCAAAGATCAAGAACCGTTAACCTACCAACCTAACTATATCTTTGATAAAACAAATCCTAGTTGTCAATCCTGCCAATACTATGAATGTGATAATGAATGTTCAAGACCTGCACCTTTTGTCCCTGTAAGAAAAGTTGTCAATACTGCCACTCATCAGTATGAAGCAGTTCCGGAAATCGGCGATCAAGAATTTACTTGTAATGATGTTGATGCAACTTTAGGGGATAATAGGATGGACGAAGTCCAAACAAATTATTATGCCCATTGCCATAGTGCTTATTATAAAATTTGGGATACTGCCGCCTGCGAATGGAAATGTTCTAAAACAGAAATGCCCAGTGATTTTTGTAAACCCGGTGAGAAATGGAGTCCCAGATTATGTAAATGTATTTGTGACGAAGGCTGCGATTGCCATCCCACTCAAAATTTATCCATGAACGACCGTTGTGAATGTAAAGACGAAAATCAAAATGAAGTTATCAATTTAGGTCGTGACGAGGGATGTGTTTGTAAAGGTACTCCTCCTTTCTTCTGGGAAGGTAAGCAAGACAGAGTTTTCACTGTTGATTATCAACACTGTATTTGTAATGAAAGCCGCGCCCCTGTTTTCTTCGGAGTGGTAAGCGATAGCCAAGGCGGTCATCATACTATTTCTTCAGTTTTATCTAATCAGGAAGGTCTTGCAGAACAAGGTTATGAGTGGAAAGCCGCCTGCTGCTTAAAAGGTAGTTCTTCCGATTCTTCAATACCTAGAGATCTTTGGTTTGCCAGCGAATTGCCTGATTTCGGTTATGACGCTTGCTGCCCTCATACAAATTATAAGTTTAATGAAGGAAATTCCACACAAACACGCGATGAACATATTCAATTTAACGGACATAACAAAGAATGTTGTGCCGAAAACGAATTATTTTATAACAGTTCTTCCAATAGTCAACAAGTTCACGATCCCAACTCTCAATACAGTTACAGTGCCAGAGTTGCGGGAACTTATGAGGCCAAGATTTGCCATAAATGCGAAAATTGGCAACAGGCCTATAATTCCGAAGTCGGTTGTTATAACTGTCCCGGTAAAACCTTTACAACTTGGAACTCTTCAGAGCACGTTTCTGAATGTTCCTGCCCGACAGGTACAACAGGTAATGTAACAATTGTAAATGGAGTAATAGACGAAAACTGCTCCTGCACAAAACCCAATACCTATTGGGAAGAGAATATCGCTTTTGTCAACTATACGGGTAATCAAGGTATTGGCCCCGATTATTCTACGGTTTGGCACGCTCATAACGGCGCTTGCCAATGTAATGCCAATATGATTGACACCTATTGGGGTTTACAATTAACACCGCCTTTTATACAAAACCCCACGCTTGATACCAGCGGTATATCCACAGTTTCTAATGATGACGGCTATTGCTGCCCTTCACCTTTAGCAACGAATGTTTACAATGATAATAACCAAGTTGTTTCCGGTGTAAAGGCCTGCTGCCCTAGAAACAAAAGATTCTTCCACAACACTGATTATGCAAGCAATACTTGCGGTGTTTGTCAGAATCAAACAGATACCTATTTCAACGGAACCTGCCAACCTTGCCCTGGCAATATGGTGCCGCATTATAATCCTGAAAAAGGTTATGCCGAATGCGAATGTCCTACTGGAATGATATTAGATCCTGCCAGACGCTCCCAACTTAGTAGGCAATTACAAGATGTTTGTATTTGCGACATGGAAAATTCTACTTGGCAAGCACCCAATGGTTGGATGTCTGCCTATATAGACTATGCTATTACCCATACCTCAAGCACTATGCCCGGTGATTGGGATAGCGTTAACGGGTATTGTAAATGTAACAGTGGTTATGAACTTGCAAGATACGGTTTCTTAAACACCCAAACAGGAACTGTTACAGGGGATGCAGTTTCCTCAACAGGTTATTGTTGTCCTGTGGGGCAATGCCACACTGCAATTCCTCCCGAAAATATTACTTATGATCCAACCAGAAGATATTGCTGCGATAGTGATGTTAAGTTTAACAGCGAACCTGGTCAGGCAGAATGTTGCACGGCTCCTGCGGCAACGCACTATTATTCCTTGAGTGATTTAGTATCTGCCGGCTTAACAGTTGCAGGCAGAGCGGAAGGTGACGCCAGTGCCAGCGTTGCTACCGTCGGCGGTTGCGCAAGATGTGATGACCCGACAAAAGACGAAAACTGCCAACCTTGTGGCATTACTTCTGGAAATAAGGTTCCCAGAGTCCCTGTTTGGAACAATGTTACCAGAGATGGTTATTCTCTTTGCAAATGTCCTGCGGGCACTACGGAAACACAGCCTTCTTGGTGGCAGGATTTCTTGCGTTTTCTCCACATTTTATCTTGGGATCCGGATTGCTACTGTACGGCTGAAAATTCCACCTGGCAAGATGGCCAGTGTAAGTGCCATCAAGAATTTAATTATCATACAGCAGAAGACGGTGAATCTTATTGCTGTCCCAAGGCTACGCCGATTTATGCAGTCTCGCCTAATAAGACACATAAATGCTGCCAGGAATCAAAGCCTTATCTCCACGATGATAATCAATGCCACGATTGCCCTGCAGATAGACCTTACAGATATCACATCGGCGGAGATGATACTCTTATCGAAAAACCAACTGATCTTTTTACCCGTGTAGGCGGAACCGTTAGAACTTTTGACGAGGTAAAAACGGAAAATAATGACGCACCGAATATCGATGATTGTCACGCTTGTCCGCAAGATAGGCCTTATCAATATGGTAGCACCTGCTGTCCTAATGAGGTATCAGGTTCTGCGGCCTACTATAACACTGCACATGGTGTTTGCTCTGTTTGCTCCGGAAATGATGTTTTGATAAACGGCGTATGCCATCCTTATGGTGGTAGCGGTAGCACAAATCCTTGCGGTGATGAACAAGGTCTTGTAGTTCAATGGAATTCTAGCTTAAATGCTAATGTCTGTTTTTGTAACAACGGTGCTATATATTCTTCGGAATTAGTAGTTAATGAATACGGTCAGGAAACCCACTGTGCTCAAGGTACTTGTGAAACCATTGGCAATACTAACACAGAGTGTGGTTGTACTATCTGCAGTTCAGATAACGCCAATGATTCCGAGGATTACGGGCAAAGCTTGAATTGGCATTATGGCGAGGGTGGTGGTTTCGGCGGTGGTAACGGTTACTGCTATTGCCCTCAACCACGCGTTATTAACTCCGATTGCTGCGCTCGTCCGCATATACCTGGCACGAAATGTTGCGTTTGCCCCAACAATTCTACCGAAACCCCTTATGTTGCAAATTCTAGTATAGCGCCTCAAGGTTGCTGCGCAAATATAAATGTCGCACCAAACGGTTCTGGCCAATATTGTTGCGGCAGAGTTGATATGAATAATGATAATTCATTGCATATTGCGGCTAACTTATCAAACAATACTTGCTGCACGGCCTCTGCACCTTATTATTATTCAGTTAAACATGATTGTGCAAGATGTTCCGATGCCGAACACCAATATTGGAACGGCATGTATTGCGTGAATTGTCCTAGCGGCAGAATTATTGGTAATTGGATAGATCATGCCTTCACTACTTGCACTTGCCCTGTAGGAACATCAGAAACAGGTGCCGGTGGTATAGTTCCTAATACAAGTGATAATGGTCAAACAGCTCGCAATTCGTCTTGTAAGTGTCTTTTAGCCGGTACAGTTTGGAGTGCACAAGAACAAAAATGCGTTTGTTCTTCTTCCGGTTATACAGCAGTTTATGAAAACGACGGCGTAACAGTATCCTCTTGCTGTCTTAATGCACAAGTGCTTAATACAGATCCGAAGTCTTGCTGCGCAACCGGAACCCAACCGTCAACTTTGGGTAGTACTAACCAATGTTGCCCTACCCAAACAACATTGTATGATTATGGTAGCAACAACGGTGGTATTAAATGCGCAAGATGCTCTGCAAATCAATATTGGACGGGTTCTCAATGTGCAAGTTGTCCTAACGGCACAGTGCCTTCAAACTGGAATAACCAATATCATGCTTATATATCCTGTACTTGCCCTAGCGACACTGTTGTAACGACTGCACAAGACGGTAATCGTATTCAAAATATGGGTGGGCAATACAGCACTATTAGTGGCACCAGACAGACTTATTGTAAATGTTCAAACGGTTACCATTACACTGATAATAACTATGTCCTAACTAGTTGGAGCAACGGAACTACCGCAAGTTGTAAGGCCTGTCCGGGACAATCAGAGTGGATTAATAATAGGTGCGGTTGCTATAGAGGATATACTTTTGTTCCTAACGGGCACGGAACATCAGGAACATACTGCGCTTGTGACAAGAGAACATTTTTGAGTTTTAACGTAATGAGCGAGTGTAGTAATAACGGTGCATATGAGCGTGGAAGTTCTTGCGTGTGTCAGAACTGCCCAACCGGAACTTGCGCGAACAGCATTAACCCAAATAGCGGTTGCAAATGCGAAAATTATGTCTACAGTGGCTTTCAAGGTGCAAACAGCATTAACTCATCGGTAAACGTTGTGTACTCCTCAACTCACACCTCTGTATTTAATAATCTTGGGACGGCTGTAAACGGTGATCATATGGGTTATTGTAGTTTCACATGTCTTTCAGGAGATGATAATTTAACCACGTATAATGACGTAGTCTCTTGTCCTTTGCAGTGTCCAGGCGGCATTGGTGGTGGAAAACTTGATGAGGATCTTAATTGTTCTACTGAAGGTGCAATTGACAGATGCTAATTAAGTAAAGATATAAAAAACCCCCGCAAAAATCGCGGGGGTTTTTTCTTTGCTTCTGCTTTTGGGGTATTTTTAATTTTCTTGTCATCATCCTACCTGTTATTTCCAACAAAAACACTCGTAAATCTCCGCCTATTATTTCCCTTTAAATTTTAGTAAAATAAAATAACAGCCCTTTTTTATCAGGGCGTGCGATTTTTTATATTTGTAGGAGTTTTTTTATGCCCGCAGAACAAAAATTACCGCCGCAGGCCTTAGACGCGGAAATGGCGGTGCTGGGTTCAATGTTAATTGAGCCGGATGCCCTTATAAAAGCAACCGATATTTTAAAGCCGGAACATTTTTATAAGTCAGCACATAAACAAATTTTTAGTGCTATGCTTGCCCTTTCGGCACGTAACCAAGCAGTAGATTTAATCACCGTAACCGAAGAACTTAAAAGAACGGGACTTCTTGCCCAAGTCGGCGCGGAAAGATATTTAACTGAACTTATGAACAAAGTTTCCACCGCCGCCCACGTTGAATATTATGCTAATTTAGTGCATGATGCGGCTTTAGTTAGAGAACTTATAAATGTTTCCACCACTACTATTGAAAAGTGTTATAACAACGAGGGGGAACCTTCTTCCTTAATTGATGATGCCCAAGCCCAACTTTTTGCCTTAAGCCAAAAAAGGGAAATGAAAGGTTTTGTTTCTTCCAAAGTCCTTGCCGAACAGGTAAGCGAACAAATTGAAAAATTAATCAGAGATAAAAACCCCGTCAAAGGTGTACCAACAGGGTTTACTAAATTTGACCTTAAAACCGGCGGTTTAAGAAACGATGACTTAATTGTTCTTGCTGCACGCCCTTCTCAAGGTAAAACCGCTATGGCTTTAAATATCGCCTATCACGCAGCAGTTAATGCCAAAATACCTGTTGCTATATTTTCTTTGGAAATGGGTCGCCACAGCATTTATCAAAGAATGGTCTGCTCGGCCGCACAGGCGGAACTGCATTTAGTAAATTCCGGTATGTTCAAAAAGGAACGCTGGAAAGATTTAGCAATGGAAATTGAAAAACTCGGTCAGGCTTCTTTGTATATTGACGATACTCCCGCTTTATCCATAACCGATATCCGCGTGCGTTCGCGCCGCCTTGCAACCGAACTTGCCAAAGAAGGTAAAAAACTCGGTCTTATTATCATAGACTATATGCAACTTATCCGCGGTGCCAGCAAAAAAACAGAAAACCGCCAACAGGAAGTTTCCGAAATTTCAAGAATGTTAAAAGAACTTGCAAGAAATTTACATGTGCCGGTGATGGCCTTATCCCAACTTAACAGAAGGGCCGAAGATAAAACCCGTAAAGATAATAGACCGCAACTTTCAGATTTAAGGGAATCCGGCTCTATTGAACAGGATGCCGATGTCGTCGCTTTGATACACCGTGAAGGTTATTATAAACGCGAAGACACCAATTTACAAAGGCAGGCCACTTTAATTATCGCAAAACAAAGAAACGGCCCCGTCGGTGATGTTGATTTACAATGGATAAGCGAATATACTTTGTTTACCAATCCTATGCCGGAAAATATGAATATTCCCGTAGAGGAGGGCGAGGTTATCCCCGTATAATTTTATGAGTTTACAAGATACTTTGCCGGTTTTGCGCCCGACTTATGCCAAAGTTAATTTGCCTGCTTTAAAAGCAAATCTTTTAAAGGCAAAAAGCATTTGTGCGCGCAAAAACATAGTGCCTAAAATTATGCTTTTGGTTAAAGCCAATGCTTACGGCCACGATGCTGTTTTAGTCAGTATGTATGCGCAAAGAAATAATCTTTGTGATGCTTTTGCCGTTGCCTCTATTGAAGAGGGCGTTATTTTGAGAAATGTCGGCATAACAAAACCTATTTTGGTGCTTGGCTCAATTTATCCTTTTGAGTGTTTTGAATATGCCTTAAAATATAATCTTTCCGTAGCGGTAGCCAGCGTGCGTGCGGCAAAGTTTATTGTTAAACTCACAAACAAATTAAAAATTACCGCAAAATGTCATGTTAAACAGGAAACAGGCATGGGCCGTATCGGTTCAAGAAGACCGGCCGCCCTTGAAATTTTGCGTATTTTAAATAAAGGCGGCAAATATATTTGTGTGGAAGGTTGCTTTTCCCACTTTTCAAGCGCAGACGGCAAAACTGCCGAAGATAAAAAATATACTAAACAGCAACTTGAGTATTTTAAGGAGTTTTTGTGTCAGGCAAAAGCAGAAGGTCTTAATACCGGTCTTGCCCATATAAGCGCAAGTAGCGGTTTTATAAATTATCCAAAATATTCTTTTGATATGGTGCGTCTTGGCCACCTTGCCTACGGCCTTGAAAATGGCTATAAACCCGTTTTATCTTTACACTCTTTAGTCGTTTTTATCAAAGATGTCCGCAAAGGCACCGCAATAAGTTACGGGCGCAAACATATTTGCAAAAGACCTTCAAAAATTGCCACAATACCTTTAGGGTATGGTGACGGCTTTTTAAGATGTCTTGGCAATAAAGCAAGCGTCTTAATAGAAGGCAAAAAATGCCCTATTTTAGGCAATGTTACTATGGATATGATTATGGTAGATATTACTAAACTGGGCGATATTAAAGTAGGCACGCCGGTTGTTATTATAGGCCAGCAGAAAGGTCAAAAAATATCCGCCTTAGACCTTGCCAAACTTGCCGGCACCATAGATTATGAAATTTTAACTTTATTAAATCAAAGGATACCCAGAATAGCAAATGTTTAAATCATTAGGTAGATTAGTTATCAAATTTTTTACGCAACTTGGGCAGGCCTCAAGTATGGTTTCTTCTTGCGGTTTTTGGCTGATGAAATCTCCTTTGGAATTCAGCCAAACAATGCAGCAGACAACTAAAATCGGCGTGGAATCTTTGGTAGTTGCAACCCTTACAAGTTTATTTACAGGTATGGTGCTTGCTTTGCAGGCAGGCACAACAATGCGTAATATTTTAAGCGAACCTTTGTATATAGGCACCCTTGTCGGTTTTTCATTAGTTCGCGAACTTGGTCCTGTTTTAACCGCCTTTGTTGTTGCTGGTCGCGCAGGTGCGGCTGTTACGGCCGAAATCGGTACAATGCAGGTAACCGAACAAATTGACGCTTTACATACACTCGGTACAGATCCTATAAGATATCTTGTTATTCCGCGTATGATTGCTTTTATGATAGCAATACCCGTTTTAACTTTATGCGCTAATGTTTCGGGTATGTTTGGCGGATATTTGGTAAGCGTAAATTCGCTTAGTGTTGCCAGCCATGTTTATATTAGTGATATAACAACTTTTATCGGTGTTGATGATTTAATGCATGGTTTTATTAAATCCATCTTTTTTGCCTTTATGATAGGCGTTGTATGTTGTTATAAAGGTTTGTGGACGCGCGGCGGCGCCGAAGGTGTCGGTAAAAGCACCACACAAGCCGTTGTTACAAGTATGGTTTTAATTTTAGTATTAGATTATTTCTTAACGGCAATTTTAAATTCGCTGGGGTTATAAAAATGATAGAAATTATTGATTTACAAAAACATTTCGGACCGAAGAAAATTTTAAGAGGTGTAAATCTTAAAATAGAAGAAGGCACAACTTTAGCCGTTATCGGCGGCAGCGGAACAGGCAAAAGCACTTTAATAAAATGTATCATCCGTTTGCTTGAACCCGACGGCGGTAAAATTTTGGTTAATGATAAAAATATAACCCATATCAAAAGCCAGGTGGCTCTTGCAAAATTAAGACGTAATTTCGGTTATTTATTTCAGGAAGGTGCTTTGTTTGATTCTTTAAGCGTGGGGGAAAATGTCGTTTTCGGTTTAAAATATTTGACCGATACTCCTAAATCCGAATATGCCAGAATCGCCAAAGAAAAACTTGCTTTAGTCGGGTTAAAAGATGTCGAACATTTAAGACCTTCGGAACTTTCCGGCGGTATGAAAAAGCGCGTAAGTCTTGCCCGCGTGCTTGCTACCGAGCCGAAAGTTATTTTATATGATGAACCCACCAGCGGACTAGATCCCATAATGTCGGAAATCATCAATGAACTTATTATAGATTTGAAAAAGAAACTCGGCGTAACTTCTATTGTGATTACTCACGATATGAAATCCGCCTTTGAAATATCGGATAATATGGCTATGCTTTACGAAGGTAAAGTGCAACTTTTTGCACCCACGCCGGAATTTAAGAAAAGCCAAAATCCTTATGTTAAACAATTTGTTGAAGGTCTTTCAAAAGGCCCTATACAAATGCAAATTAGAAATTAAGAGGTTAAAAAATGACAGCAGAAACAAAAGTCGGTTTATTTACTTTTTTAGGTATAGTTTTACTTGGATTTTCTATCTTTATGCTTGGCAATTTCACCATTTCAAGCGGGTATGATATCAATGTCTATTTTAATGATGTTTCGGGTTTGCCGGCAAAATCCAATGTCCGCTTAAACGGTGTGGAAGTGGGTAAAGTTAAAGAACTGAAAATTGTTGACGGCAAAGTTTTGGCCTTAGTCCGAATTAACGAAGGCGTGATTATTTACAAAGATTCCAAATTTATTATTGCCGCTTCAAGTTTAATCGGCACAAATTATTTACAAATAGATCAAGGTCACGCTTACAGTGGAATTATTAAAGAAGGGGATACCATACAGGGTATCAGTATGACTTCTATTTCCGATATGATAACCCAAACACTCGGCACGCTTCAAGATTTTACAAAAACTATCAGTGATGAAGGCCGTTTCGGAGAAGACCTTAACGCCACTTTATCAAATTTAAGGCAACTTTCCGGCAATATAAACGAACTTGTTTTATCTTTAAGGCCATATCTTTCTTCTTCAATGCAAAACGTCAGCGAACTTACCCAAACTTCAAAAGAGTTTATGGGTAAACTTGATAGTGATGACGGCCTTTTTAAAGCCCTTACCCAAGATAAGCAGATGGCGCAGGATGTAAAAGATACTCTTGCCAATGTCCGTCAGGTAAGTGAAGATGCAAAACAATTTATCGGCAGAATAGCACGTTTTCGTTTGTTTTGGTTGTATGAAGCAAGATGGCAACCCAACGGCGGACTTATGGAATCTGATTTGGCTATCAAATTTGTTCCGCGCAACAGTTTTATGTATTATAGGGCCGGTATTTCAGATATGGGCAACCGCGATAATTTACCTAAGAACGATAAAGATTTTAGAGGCAAACCCAATAAGATTGATTTTCGCTTGGGTTTATATAATAAGTGGGCGGACCTTAATGTCGGTATGATACGCGGCTCCGGCGGCGCGGTTTTATCTTTGAAACCTTTTTATATGTCTGAAATTTATCCTATTAAGAATTTCTATGTTTACGGTGAAGGCACTGATTTCGGCCGCAACAGAGTTATAAACGGTCGTATGTTTGATAAACCGGATGTTTCTATCGGTGCGGGCACTTGGGCAACAAAGAATATCGGCGTAGGTGTCAGATATGATGATATGCTTGAAACAAAGACTTTCCAAGCAACAATGAATTTATCCTTTGAAGATAAAGAACTTGCAGGTTTGCTTGGTCTAGCCAGTTTAGCAAAGTAGTTCTTTTATAAAAGAGGTTCGTGTGAAGTTTAAAACAATTTTTACTTGTCAAAAATGCGGTTTTAATTCTACTAAATGGCTGGGGCAATGCCCGGACTGCGGCGCGTGGAATTCTCTAACCGAAGAAGTTATCGCCGAAGAAAGCAAAAAAAGTAAAAGCGCAAAATCTTTTACGGATTTTTCTTCGCCTATAACACCTTTAAAAGAGGCCTCTTTAAAAGACTATGAAAGAATCCAAACAGGTATTGCGGAATTTGATAGATTACTTGGCGGCGGACTTGTTAAAGGACAACTTGTTTTGCTTGCCGGTGCTCCGGGTATAGGCAAAAGTACCTTGATGATGCAAACAGCAGCAAAACTTGCCAAAAGTCAAAAAGTTTTATATGTTTCAGGTGAAGAATCTGTGGATCAAATTGCTTTACGCGCTAGGCGTCTTGGCTGTGCAAGTGATAATATTTTTCTTGTTTCGCAAACCAATGTGCAACAGATTTTAGAAGCGGTAAAAGAAGTTAAACCACAAGTTTTAATAGTAGATTCCGTTCAGACAATTTACCATCCGGAGTTTTCTTCAACAAGCGGTTCCTTAAGTCAGGTTAGGGAAAGCGCGGGCGAAATCTTACGCTTAACAAAACCGCTTGGCATAATAACCTTTTTACTAGGTCATATTACAAAAGAAGGTTCACTTGCCGGTCCTAAAGTTCTTGAGCATATGGTTGACAGCGTTTTATATTTTGAAACGGAAAAAGATAATGTTTTGCGTATTTTAAGAGCGCATAAAAACCGCTTTGGTTCCACTTCGGAAATTGCCCTTTTTAAAATGACTCAGACAGGTCTTGAAGATGTGCCGGATGCAAGTTTGTATTTTGCGTCAACTTCGCGCAACAAAGATATTGCAGGTCGCGCTTTATCAATTGCTTTGGAAGGTTCAAGACCGATTTTAAGTGAAGTTCAGGCCCTTGTCAGTCCGACCCATTATCCTTTCCCTAGAAGAATAACCACCGGCTTAGATTTAAACCGCACGCAAATTTTACTTGCCGCTTTAGAACGCCACGTCGGGCTTAACCTTGATACAAAAGATGTTTGCGTAAGTCTTGGCGGGGGAATAAAAATAAACGATACCGGTTTAGATATGGCGCTTTGCGCTGCTGTGATAAGTTCTTTAAGAGATAAACCTCTAAGTGCGTCCAGCGTTTTTATAGGGGAAATGGGCATTTTGGGGCAGAGTGCGGCAGTTTCTCATATGGATACCCGTATCGCCGAGGCAAGACGTCTTGGGTTTAAACAAATTTATACTCCGCCGATAAAAGATAAGAGTATTAAGAAAGATAAAGATATAATAGAAGTTGAGGACCTTTTTTATCTTTCCGGCAAAATATAGTATTTTACGCGCTTAAATTTAGTAAAATATATTAAACAGTTTTAGAGAGGATTTATGAACAAAACTAAAAAAGTTGTAACTAAAAAAACAACTGTTAAAACAAATAACCCCGCTTTGACTCAAATAAAAGAAATTTATAAATTTATGCAAGATAATGATCTTGGCACTATTGATTTTGAAGATAAAGGTACCCATGTCAGACTTGTTAGAAGCGCACCTGCCCAAATAGCGGTGCCTGTTGTAGATGCTACCGCAGGTGTAAACTCCCAAGTAGATCAAAAGAGCGTTCCTTTGCAATATCCTAACACAATAAAGTCGCCTTTAATGGGTATCTTTTTTAGAGGTGCTTCCCCCAGTGCGCCGCCTTTTGTCAGAGAAGGTGAAAAGGTTAAAGCCGGCGATCCAATTTGCTTAATAGAAGCAATGAAAGTTTTTAACGAAGTTAAAGCAAATCAAGATTGTGTAATAAAAAAAGTGCTTGTTGATAACGGTCAACCCGTTAAACCCGGCGATGCTTTATTTGCAATAGAGAAAATATAAAGGAGATTTTATGTCTTTTAAAGAAAATATCAACACCGCTGCCGATAGAATTTTTGAATTTGTTAAAGAAAAACAAGAAGTTTCTTCTTGGCAAATTAAAATCAATTTACACTTGTCCGCTTCTGTAATGTATATGGCACTCGGTCAACTTTTACAGGAAGGCAAAATAACCCTCGAAGCAGATGGGATTAACTATCAAATCAAAGTTGCTTCTGTGTAGTAGAAGGTGTCGTCGTGCGGCATTATAATTTATATAAAAGGTCCAAAAGAAAACAAAAAAATACAAAAGCAGGATTTTCTTTTCTTGGTTTTGGTGTTAGGCTTTTGGCCTTTGCTTTAATAGGATGGGTCGCTTGCACTTTTTACGGCTTTAAGGATGTATCCGGTGTTTTTGGTCAGAAAACCTATGATTTTCTTTTTAAATATTTTGGTTCTACTTCTTACTTAATACCTTTATTTTTAGCATATTGGCTTTACCGCAGTATTAAAAACAAAACCCTTGCCATTTTTACTTTGATGTTCGGTGTTTTTTTAACACTTGGCTCACTGGGCGGGGAAATTGCTTTTATTAAAAGTTTTTTTGCCAAAGGTTCTTTGCAGGCAGGTATTATAGGGCAAAGTTTCTTTAATTTTCCTGCTTCTTTTTCCGGTAAAGCAGGCGGAGCAATTTGTTGTTTTGTCGGTATAATACTTGGCGTGCATATTTTATTTGCTATTCCTTGGGTTGCGACTATTCGCAAAACCTTTGATATTTTGAAAAATGATTTTACTTCTTGGATGCAAGCCAGAGCGGAATTTAAAGCACAGGTAGAAGAAGCCAAAGCAAAAGAAAAGGCAAAAGAAGAATCTTCACAAAACGCCGAACCCAGAAGAGTTGTCAGTGAAGAAGATACTTCCGAAGAAGAAAAACATTCTATGCCTAAAATCAGCCGTCCTGTTGCACAGATGATTTCTTTACCCGCGCGTCAACCTGTAATTAAACCAGAAGAAAAAAATAAATCTAAAGAAGAAAAGGCGGAAGAAACAAAAGAGAAAAAAGAATTTATTTTGCCACCGCTTGATTTACTAAGAGAACCGAGCCAAAATAATATCATCGGTCCTAGCGACTCTGAAATTGCCGCCTCTACAAAAAAACTTGAAGAAACTTTAAAGAGTTTTGATATTGACGCTTCCGTAACGGGGGTCGCGCCAGGTCCCGTTGTAACGCGTTATGAAATTAAACCCGGTCCCGGTGTAAAAATAAGTTCAATTGTATCTATTTCAAATGATATTGCTCTTGCTATGAAAGCGCGCGGTATTCGCGTTGAAGCCCCCATACCCGGTAAAGACGCCGTAGGTTTTGAAATACCGAACGATAAGCCTGTTATGGTAACTATGCGCGAAATTTTACAAGACCCCGCTTTTATCAATTCTAAATATAAAACAACTGTTGCGCTTGGGCGTTATGCACAAGGGGACGCTGCTGTTTCCGTAATTGAAAAAATGCCACACGTTTTAATTGCCGGTGCTACAAACAGCGGTAAAAGTATTTGTGTTCACTCAATGATCGTTTCTCTTTTATACCGTGCAAAACCTGACGAAATTAAATTTTTACTTATTGACCCAAAGAGGGTTGAGTTAACTTTATACGAAGGTATACCTCACCTTTATGATCCTAAAGTACCTTGCGACGATGTTAATGTCGTTAAAGACGCACAAGGCGCAGTTAAGAGTTTACAGGCGCTTGTAAAAGTTATGGAAAAGCGTATGAAGATTTTTGAAATTGCCAAAGTCAAAAATATAGAATCATACAATGCTTGGGCCGCAGAACATAATGAAGAAAAGGCCTTTTATATCATAGTTATTATTGACGAGATGGCAGATTTAATGCTTCAAACCAAAGCCGCAATTGAAGATTCTATCCAGCGTCTTGCGCAGATGGGTCGCGCTTTGGGTATACACTTAATTTTATGCACGCAAAGACCTTCCACCAATGTTATCACCGGTGTTATTAAAGCAAATTTACCTTCTAGAATTGCTTTACAGGTTACTTCTAAAATTGACTCAAGAGTTGTAATTGACGCAAACGGTGCAGATACCTTGCTGGGTAAAGGTGATATGCTTTATTTAGGTATATCCGATCCTAAACCCAAACGTATACAAGGTGCTTATATTTCAGAAGAAGAAATAACAAAAGTTGCAGATTTCTTGCGCGCTCAAGGTGCGCCCGATTATCCCGTTCAGGTTCCGCCCGAACAGAATCAAGACGGTATGCGCCCGACTCAAGGAATAGGCACTTCACGCGAAGAAATGCTTCAAGCGCTTAATTTAATTATGCAAAGACGCAGAGTTTCGCAAGATATTTTAAAAGCCAATTTCGGTTCAAGCGCACGTGCTTCAAATATTTTAAGTGTGCTTGAAATGAAGGGTTTTATTTCTAAACCCGAAGGCACAAACCGTTGGGAAATTCATTATGACCTTATTGAACAAGCCTTACAAACCTTGCAAAATTCTCCGGCGGAAGAGGAGTATGAAAGTGTCTATAAATAAACTTTTTTTAGTAATGGTTTTTTCTCTTTTAACTTTAAATTGTTTTGCTAAAACCCAAGAGGAAGTTTTAGCCAAGTTTAGTTCTTGGGATAAAAAACTTGAAAATCTTTCTTTAAGTTTTGATCAGCAAACATCTTTTGAAGATATTTTAATTTCTTCCAGCATGGGTAAACTTGTGAAGGAAGGGGAAAATCTTATTTTAGATACTTATGAAAACGGCAAACTTATACAAAGAGCCTGGACCGATAAAAAAATAATTAGAATTTTTGACCCCGAAGGCAATTTGATAATGACCAGTGATTGGAAAACTTGGCAACAGGCACAAACAAATAAAGCACTTTTTGATTTTGGCAATTATGCCCAAGTTTTAAAGGACCATACTATTAAAAGTTTTACGGAACAGGAAGAAAATTATTTACTTGTTTTAGAAGGCAATAACGAAGAAGATAATCAAACTTACGAATTAACTTTTTTACTTGACGCACAAAGTTTTCCCGTTCAAATTACTTTAGAAAGTCAAGGCGTAAAAACCCAAACAGATTTGAAAGATATAAATATAAACCAAGAAGTAAAACCCCTAAAAGAGAGCAAAAAATGAAAAGAAAAATGACTTTACCCAACAAAATTACCCTTGCAAGAGCAGGCCTTGCGATTGTTATGTTTTTACTTATGATAGCCCAAACCCCGATAACCGTGATTTGCGCTTCTTTGATTTTTGCTTTTGCCGCTTCTACCGATTGGGTTGACGGCAAAATTGCAAGAAGCACCAATTCTTATACCCCTTTTGGTGCAATTGTAGATCCTTTTGTTGATAAAATACTCGTCGGTGCAGCCTTTTTCGCTTTTACGGAAATGCATTTCTTAAAAGTTCCCGTATGGGCAGTATTTTTCATAATTTTAAGAGAGTTAATGGTTTCCACTTTAAGAGTTCTTGCCGCTTTAAATAATAAAGTTTTGGCTGCGGAACGCTGGGGTAAATTTAAAACTACTTTTCAATTAATTGCGCTTGGCGTAATCTTTTTTATAGTTGATATCTATGCTTTAATTCATTTGACTAACGGTGCTTTTAAAACTTATTTAGAAAACATTTATTTCGTCTTAAAAGTTTTACCTTATTGGATAACCGCTCTTACAGCAGTGGTTACTTGTTTAAGCGCAATAACCTATCTTAAAAACAATTGGGAAATGTTAAAAGAATCTTGGAGTTTGCCCGTAAATGAAAAATAAACTTTTACAGTTTTTTGCTACCGGTGCTTTTATCAGTTATTTACCTACGGCAATTTTAAAAAACAAAAAAAACACTGGCGCGGGTTTGCTTGGCACTTTTGAAGGACTTCTTTTATATCTATTTTTTATGCCGGCAAAAACCTTTTTGTATTTGATTTGTTTGTTTTTATTTTTGTGTTTTAGTGTTTATGTTTCTCAGAAGGTTAAATTTGATTCAGATATAAAGGACAATCCTAAAATTATTATAGATGAAATTGTCGGTTTTTTTGTTTCAATGTTATTTTTACCGAAAGATGGTTTTATAATTTTACTTGCTTTTATTCTTTTTAGGGTTTTTGATACCATAAAACCTGCTTTCATAAGAAAAGCGGAAAGTCTTGGGCAGAACTTGCCTTTGGCCTTAAAAGAAAAGTATTATATAGATGGAACGGCTATTGTGCTGGATGATGTTTTAGCAGGCATTTGCGCAAATTTAATTTTACAGATTTTATTTTTATTAAAAGTGATTTAGGAGGAAAATTAATATGGATTTTACCCAAATGGGCAGTATAAGGGAGTTGTTTAAAGCAGGCGGACCGGTTTTGATTTTGCTTATGTGTTTATCGGTCTATTCTATTGCTATTATGATAGAAAGATTTTTAAAATACAGAAAGAATATAAACCGTTCCCGCAAATTAATGGATTATGTTCGCTATCAATTACCGGCGCGCAATTTTAATAAAATTTTAGAGGCTTGCCGCAAAAGTGGTTATGCCAATACGGCGGCTTCAAAATTAATTATGAACTTGCTTAAATCAAATAAACAAGATTTAGCCGAACTTAATGACTTGGCCGATTCCATAATAGATTGGGAAACGGCAAATCTTTCCCGCAAATTATCTGTTTTAGCAACCCTTGCAAGCACAACGCCGTTTATCGGTTTATTCGGAACGGTGCTTGGCGTTATGCGTGCTTTTAGTGATTTGGCAAATATCAGCGGTGCAGGTCCTTCAGTTGTAGCAAAAGGTATTGCGGAAGCCTTGGTTAATACGGCAGCCGGTTTGTTTGTGGCAGTGCCTGCTTTGATTGCCTATAACTATTTCTTAAGCAAAGTAAATTTCTTCTCGGAAAATTTACAATATATGGCGCAGGAAGTTATCTCCGCTAAATTATATGTTCCGCAAAAACAGGAAGAATCTCAAAAACAGTCTGAAGAAGTGGCAGAGGAAGAAATGTTATGAGAAAGCACCTTAAAACAAGAGGAGTAATGGGCGAAATTAATATGGTGCCTTTTATAGACATCACTTTAATTTTGCTTATAATTTTTATGGTTATGACTCCTTTTATCGTGCAAAGCCAACTTAATGTCGATTTACCTTCGGCTACTTCAGTCAATAAAATAAGCGAAGATAATGTTATCCGTATAGAAATAACCAAAGAAGGTAAAATTTTGGTTATGGATAGAAATGTCGCTATGAAAGATTTAACCGAAGAACTTACTTTAAGGCTTGGCCGTTCCCATGAAAAAACTATCCTCGTTCAAGCAGATAAAGCCGTACCTATAGAAAAAGTTGTTACGGTTTTTGATACGGCTAAAAAACTCGGTGTAGCAAAACTTGGCATAGGAGTTTTGGAAAAGAGATAATTTTTATGCCTTTATCTTTATTATATTCCGGCATCTTGCATATTTTGGTATTTTCTCTTTTATTTTTTTGTATGCAAGGGCAAGGCCAAAACAAAAAGAAGCACGCAACCTATACTATTGATTTTATAGGCTCTTCTACCGCGCCTATGCGCTATGGCATGCCGGAACAAAAACCGGCACCGGCACCCGCCGAACAAGCAAAACAGGAAGTCCCTGCGCCTAAAGCAGAAACTAAACAGGAAAGTCAAATTAAAACAGAAAAGCCCAAAGATACTAAAAAAACTTATAACTCAAAAGCACAGATTTCTACGGAAAAACAAAAAACGAAAACGACCAAAACCCAAACCGAACCCGCAAAAGAAGAAGTAAAAACGGAAGAAAAAGTCGTTTTATCAAAGCCGAGTATTTTAAAAGAAGTTCAAACGGGTAATCTTGATGTTTCGGGTGAGCATAATCTTGAAAGCGCTCCTGGTGAAAGAGCAGTGCAGGCAAGTTTTACCAATTTCCCTTATCCTTGGTATATAACCCAAGTCAGAAATGCTTTATGGACTTCTTGGCAAAAACTTATGCCTAAAAAGACAAACGGTTTAAGTGTGTTAGTTTCTTTCAATATTGATAAAAACGGTGCGATTTACGGCGTGCAGATAGAGAAATCTTCCAAGAGTGATGATTTTGATTATAAGGGTAAACTTGCGGTTTTAAATTCAGCACCTTATCCGCCTTTACCGAAAGATTTCGGTAAAGATGTTTTAACCGTTACGGTAGAATTTAAGAACGAAGAATAAACTTTTTGCTATAATAGAATAAAGAAGTATTTAGGAGGTCTTATGGTTATTTTAAGAAGAGCCATACTTTTGGCTTTAGTTTGCGTAGCAGTGCCGGTATGTTTTCCGGATTTTCCGTTTTCAGCCGGACCGATGATTTTCGGTCTTTATATAGTTATTTTATTGGGTATAGTTCTTGTTAGTGCCGTTTTAAGCGTATTGCCTTTTGCAAAAAGCAAAATTGTAAACGCTTTTATGGATATTGTTTTTATGATAATTGCCGCTATTATTCTTATGATGTGTATACCTCAGTATGATGGTGTTCATCCTTGGCAAAAAATTAAACAAGGCAGATATCCTACAAAGGCACAAATTTATAAAGGTTTATCACAAATCGGTATTGGTACTCCTAAAGAGTGGCAAGAGGATTTTAAAGACAATATGAACACAGCCAAGAGCGGCATTAAAAAAGTGGAAAAAGTTGTCGTAAAAGAGAATAGACAATGAAAACAGCCGTCATAACGGGCGGGCTCGGTTTCGTCGGGCAAAGACTTTGCGATAAACTTTTAAAAGAAGGTTATAAAGTTAGAATTTTTTCGCGCGGAACTTACAAGGGCGAAGAACGTCAGAATGTAGAAGTTGTTAAAGTTGACTATTCTAATATCGCAGCTTTACGTGCAAGTTTAGAAGGTGCAAATGTTGTCTTTCACTTGGCGGCCTGTCTTTTCGGTTATGATTATCAAGATTTCTACAAAGCAAATGTCGAATTAAGCAAAAATATATGTGCGGCAGCGCAAGGTATTTTAGGACTTGATAGTTTTGTCTATTTATCAAGTCAGGCAGCCGCAGGTCCCGCTAAAAATAAACAACATCCCGTTACAGAAGCAGACGAACCAAAACCTGTTTCCGATTATGGCAGAACAAAACTCGGCGCGGAAGAATATGTTTTAAATTTGCCCGATACAATGCACCGCGTTATTTTACGCGCGCCGGTAGTTTTTGGCAGGAATGATTCTGGTGTATCAAAAATAGCATCTTGGGTTAAGCGCGGTTTAATGGTTAACACTTCCAGCGGGGAAACTTACTTTAATTTTATTTATGTGGAAGATTTGGTTAATGCCCTTTTTAAAGCCAGCACTTTAAGCGAGGCAAACGGGCAAGTGTTTTTTGTGGGCGAAGATAAAAGTTACAGTTGGACTTATTTTATTACTACTATGGCCGAGAAAATGGGCGTGCCAAAACCCTTTATGTTTACTTTGCCTTTATGGGCGCTTGAAGGCGTGGCTTGGTGTTATCAGAATTTAGCCAAAATTTTTAAATTTACACCTGCCTTAAATTATGATAAAGTTAGAGAAGCCGCAATCAAAGGCGATTGGGTTTTTACTTCTAAAAAATGGAATGATTTGACCGCTCAAAAATTTACACCGCTTGAGCAGGCTTTAGAGGAAAGTTTTAAATAATTTTTTATTTTTTCGTGTAATTTTGATATAATTATTTAATAAGGCAGAAATTTTGCCTTGAACAATTTGAGTAATTGGAGAGGTGGCCGAGAGGCTGAAGGCAACGGTTTGCTAAACCGTCATACGGGGGATTTCCCGTATCGAGGGTTCGAATCCCTCCCTCTCCGAAAAAATTTAACCGCCTTTACGGCGGTTTAATTTTTTTCTGGATGGAACAACGGCAACTGCTTGCCGTTGTGTAGGGATTCGAAGCCCGCAGTGTTATGCGAGTTTGAGCGTAGCGAAAGGCGAGCATCACGAGGGCAGGCCCGAGCAAAATTCCCGTCAGGGAATTTATGCAGGGCGAATCCTTGACGTCGGGATTCGAAAGCCGGAGCCTTATCCGAGTTTGAACGAAGTGAAAGGCGAGGATGGCGAGGCGGGGTCGCGAGCGCCGCACGTTAGTAAGGCGACTTGTGACCGAATCTCTCCCTTAAAAAATTGCGTGGTTTTTAATTTATACGGAGGGAGTGAAGCAACGGCAACTGCTTGGCATTGCGTCGGGATTCAAAAAGTATAAGTCCTTTTTTAAATTACTTTAACTCAACACCGTGTAAGATACGCCAAGTTGCAACTATTTGTAAATCTTTTAGTTTTTGGTGCAGTTCTTTTGTTTCTTCTTCGCTCGGGTTAACTGAATTTTTGCGGATTAACTCCACATTATTATCAGCCAAATTACCCACAACTTCGGAAGTAATATAATTATAAGCGTGCAGACCTGCTTTTTGCTCGGAAAGAACATTTTTGCCAAAAGCATAATAAGTTTGCCCTTTAGGTAAAATAAGTTCCATTAAAGTCGGCAAAATATCAAGGTGCGCACCGGCAGTTTTATCTGCAAGCATAGATTTTTTTATACCTTTTGCGCTTATTATTAAAGGAACGGACAGTCTTTCATAGTTGCTTGGGTTAGCGTCCATAGTCCAGCGGTCGGCGTGATCGCCTGTGATAATAAAAAGACTGTTTGGATATTTTTCCTTCATTCTTTTTACAAAATCGGCCAAATATTTATCGGCATATTCAAAATGCTGAAGGCGCTCTACCATCAAATTTTTATCGGCGGTATTGGCCGGCACAAACTTTGCCATATCTGCGGCTTTTGTTATTTCGGGTTCTTGGTTCATATCTACTACAAAAGGCGGGTGATTTGTGCTTGTTAAAATAAGGTTAAAAGAGGGTTCTTCGTCAATAAACTTATCAATTCCGGCTAAAAAAGGTTTATCGGGCACACCCCAAACGCTGCCTTTTCCGCCAAAATCGGCATAATAAAAACTTTTATCTATTTGCTGATTTATCATAAAGGAGCCGATATTTTCCCATGAAGGAAAACCGCCATAGAAAAAGCGTGTTTTATACCCCAGTTTTTTAAGTTGAACCGAAATTGCCGTTTCATAAGGTTCTTTTGCGCTTGGGCGGTTTGCCGTTAATTGATTTACTTCCGGCGTGCCTAGCAAAACGGAAGTTACACCGAACATTGTCCCGTGCGAAGCGGAAATAAAGTTTTCAAGCAAAATAGTATCGGGCTTGCTTACAAGTTCGCGCATCCCTTTGGCGATAGGCAAATCTTTATATTTTTCCAGCAAAGGCCACATCATATAAGTTTCGCCCACAATTACAAAAATATGGCTTGGTTTTTCAATCAGTGCGCCTTTGGCGGTTTTTGTCAAAAAAGGTATCAAAGTATCGTAATTATATTCCTCACCCGTCAAGCGTTTTAAAGACTCGCGCACGGTATCCGCCTTTAAATTATTGGCCGTTTTACTGAACTGTTTATAAATACGGCTTGCTTTATATAGGGCCTGAACATCGTCTAAAATCGTTTCATTTAAGATATGTTGATTCATACGCGCGGCATTTTTCCAATAAATAGAATGGGTATAACTAAACGCGCCGCCTTTTCTCAAAAAAACCGCTAAAGGCACAAGTAAAACACAAAAAGCAATAATCACCAATTTTTTATGTTTTGTTTCTAAAGCGGGGCGCGCAAGTAAAGGCGCAATTTTATAGGTTTTTAACAAGATAAATCCACTTATTAAAGCGCAAACAATACCGCCTAAAACGCGCCAAACGGCATTATATTGGTCAATAGAAGTTTTTACAATAGCATAAACATCATCTTGGAAAGTATTAAAAACAAAAGGGCTGAACGCATTTTGGAATTCCTGATAATAAGGCACGCGCGCCTGAAAAAGTAAAGCAAAACCGAACACGGCTATCCAACCCCAAACTAAGCGAATAGTGCGCGCGGGCCAGCGCGTCCAAATAGTTTGGGCAAGGGTGGCAAGAACAAAGGAAATCAAAATTGCTCCGCCGACGGTTTTTAAACTAATACGGAGTCCATACCATAAAGTCAAAGCAATATCTTGCCAAGTGGTATCGGGGGAAAGAGTGCTTTTAAAAAGCAATAAAAAAGCCACACGGTAGACGGTTAATAATATCAACAAAAAAATAAATAAAATAATATCTTGCGATAGATTTTCAATAAAAAGGGTGTAACGCGATTTTTTCATAAAACTATTATAGCAATTTATGCGAAACCATAGATTTAAAAAGGTAGGGTAAATAAAAATGGGTAATTGCTTACAGAAACACACAGTTTTCTCATAATATTATATAATTAATATATATATCTAGTGAGGCAAAAGTATCAGTATTTGAGAAATTGAATTTAAAAATGAGTGAAAGTAAGCAACAAAACAATCAAAACAAAAACAAATATTCTTCAACGGTTTTATTACCTAAAACAAATTTTCCTATGAGGGCGGGCCTTGCCGCAAAAGAACCTAATTTACTTAAGTTTTGGCAAGATTTAGAACTCTATAAAAAAATGCTTGCAAAAGCCAGCAAAAAGGAAAAATTTATTCTTGCCGACGGCCCCCCTTATGCTAACGGCAATATTCACATGGGTCACGCCTTAAACAAAGTTTTAAAAGATATTATCATTAAAGCACATGCTCTAATGGGCTATTATACACCCTATGTTCCGGGTTGGGATTGTCACGGTTTGCCTATTGAACAAGCACTCATTAAAGAAATGAAAATAGATAAAAAGGAAATTACCGATATTCCCGCTTTCAGAAAGAAAGCCCGTGCTTTTGCCCAAAATTTCGTTAATATCCAAAGGGAAGGTTTTAAACGACTTGGCGTTCTTGGCGATTGGGATAACCCTTATCTTACAATGTCACCTATTTACGAAGGTCTTATTGCCGAAGCGTTTTTTGACGCCGTTTTGAAAAATTATGTTTATAAAGGCAAAAAGGCAATTTATTGGTGTCCTACTTGCGAAACCGCATTAGCCGATGCCGAAACCGAATATCACGATAAAGTTTCCACCTCAATTTACTTGCGCTTTAAAATCAAAGAATACAAAAAGGAAATTTTTAAAGATATTGATACCTCTAAAGATATTTACTTAACCGTTTGGACCACAACTCCTTGGACAATTCCTTCAAACGTTGC
>DBYY01000001.1 GCA_002311025.1 Candidatus Proelusimicrobium tauri | reverse complement strand
ACGGCTTCTTCTTTGGCTTTTAGTTCACTTAACCCTTGCACCAGTTCTTTTTTCTCCTTCTCAAAGAGATTTGCAAACGGTGCCGCCTGTGCTACCATTGCAAAGGTCTCACTGGTTAAGTTAAATAACATTACAAACGCAAGCACTAAAGCCAGCGTTCTTTTATAAAAAATAAAACTGCTTTTTTTAACGAGAAAATTTATTGCTTTTTTCATTTTTACTCTCCTATTTTTTATATTCTCTCATTTTTGTAAAAACAGAACAAGAGACATTAGACCTATTTTGATCTAGGTCTAAAGTCCCAGAAGTCTTAATAGAAGATTTTAATGTAAGCCGATTTTACACTTGTGGTCTTTTTCGTGCTTTTCAAAGGAAAGTTTTTCTTGTTCTTTATATTCGCTGGTACGGGCAATTAAATTATCAAAATCAATGTTTGTTGCTTCAAACATAGGGCCGTCAACGCAAGCAAATTTTGTTTTGCCGTTAACAACAACGCGACAACAACCGCACATACCTGTTCCGTCAAGCATAATAGGGTTCAAACTTGCATAAGGTTTTATGCCCAGTTCAACCATAAGTTTAGCGGTCCATTTCATCATAGGTATAGGACCGATAATAAAGCCTGCGTCAATTTTTGTTCCGTTTGCGTATAAGGTTTTTATGGCGTCGGTGACAAGTCCTTTTTGGCCGAGTGATCCATCATCCGTTGTGATAATGGTTTCATCACTTACCTGTTTCATTTTATCTTGAAGAATAACTAAATCTTTTGTGCGTGCGCCAAGCACACTGATAACTTTATTGCCGGCTTCTTTTAAGGCCCTTGCGATAGGGTAAACCTCGGCAATACCCACTCCGCCGCCGACAACTACAACCGTGCCATAGTTTTTAATTTCAACCGGTGTTCCGAGAGGACCGGCAAGAGATGTAAATTTATCCCCCGTTTTTAGACTATTGAACATAGCCGTGCTTTTGCCGATAGATTGAATAATAGCGGTTATTGTGCCTTTTTCTTTGTTCCAATCAACTAAAGTTACGGGAACCCTTTCCCCCATTTTGCCGTAGCGCAAAATTATGAACTGTCCTGCTTTGGCTGATTTTGCTATAAGAGGTTCATAAATTTCAAATTCGCAAACGACATTTGAAAGGGATTTCTTATTTACAATTAAATTTCTTTCCATAATTATTTTCCTTTAGGGGTTTGACTTTTTAAATAGGTATCTATTCTTCCTGCGGCTTCAAGACCGTCTTTCATTGCGAGTAGAACGGTTGCGCCGCCGCGCGTAATATCTCCACCGCCGAAAACGCCTACCATACTACTGTTACCGTTTTCGTCAAGTTGCATTGTACCGCGCTCGGTCATTTTTAAATCAGGCGTAGTTTTGGCAATTATTGGGTTTGGCTTTTGCCCGATAGCAACAATTATGCTATCAGCAGGAATAAGGAAATCGGAATTTTCCACAGGAACAGGTCTTCTTCTGCCTTTTTCATCCGGATCGCCGAGTTTCGCTTTTATACATTTTAGAGCCCTGACATGCCCTTTTTCATCAATAATAACTTCTTTTTGAATTGTTAAAAATTGAAATTCCACGCCTTCTTCCATAGCATTTAAAACTTCTTCTTTTCTTGCGGGCATTTCTTCTTGGCTGCGCCTATAAACAACGGTTACTTTATCGGGAGAAAGTCTTTTTGCACACCTCGCCGCATCCATAGCACTGTTACCGCCACCGAGAACTATAACTTGTTTACCTATTTTAACGGGTGTATCTGCTTCCGGAAATTTATAGGCCTGCATCAAATTGACTCTTGTTAAAAACTCATTTGCACTGTAAACGCCGACGGCATTTTCCCCCGGTATACCGGCCATTGTAGGTAAACCGGCCCCGCTGCCGATATAAACGGCATCAAATTCTTTAAGTAAATCTTTTACGCTTGTTGAAGGACCAATTAAAATATCTTCTCTAAACTCCACACCCATTTCTTTAATGGTTTTGATTTCATTATCAACTACTTCTCTAGGTAAACGAAAAGAGGGTATGCCGTATCTTAAAACACCGCCAAACGCATGTAAGGCCTCAAAAACCACGACTTTATGACCAAGTCTTTTTAGTTGCGCGGCACAAGCAAGAGAAGAAGGTCCCGAACCGATACAAGCAACTTTAAAACCTGTTTCATCTTCCGGCTTTGGCGCTTTTACAAGACCTTGTTTGCGCGCTGCATCTGCCGTATACCTTTCCAAAAGTCCGATAGAAACAGGCCCAAATTTTTCTTTTAAAACACAAGCACCCTGACAGTATTTTTCCTGCGGACAAACCCTTCCGCAAACAGCCGGCAAAAGACTGGTTGTCATAATAGTATCAATTGCGCCTTTTAAATTGCCTTGATTTAAGCAAGCAATAAATTTAGGAATTTTTACATTAACAGGACAAGCCGCTTGGCAACGAGGTTCTTTGCAATTTAAGCAACGACTTGATTCAAGGGCTGCTTGTTCCGACGTAAGACCTTGCGCGACTTCTTCAAAATTTTTAATTCTGTCTTTAGGCTCTTGGCGATTGCCTTCTTGCCTTGGTAAAGCGGGGTTTGGCATTTTAAAATCCTCTCTAAATCAGTCAACTAAATTCAAATTCAACCTTGCACACAAGGTTTGAATAAGTTGGTTCTTTTTTAAGTTTTCCGGCATAAGTTGATATTTGCTAAAAACAACATTCTGCGCTCTGTATAATTTAATAGGTAGATTACACATTTGAACAAAACCCAAAAAATCTGTAATTCTTGAAACTCTTTCCAAATCGGAAAAATCATTAACAAAATTATTCAGTAAAGAATCAAGACGTTTAGTTAAAATACGCTCAATACTATCTGTTTCCAAAGATGCTTTATTTTGCTCTAAGAGAGATAAAATTTTTGTTATTTTTTCCGTATTTAAAGGATCTTTTTGAAGTTCTTCTTTTAACTCAAAATTCAAAGCAAATTCCGAAAGTCCCAAGAAGAGTTTAGGCATATGTAAACCGACATCACGGATATAGCCTAAAACGGCATGTTCTTTTTCAAAAACATTTATAAAACTTGAACGGATTCTGCGTTTTGCTTTTTCTATGGAATTAGCGAGAATTTTTCTTTGTCTGTCTTTTAAGAGGTGACTAATATCAAGAACATCGACAAAAGAACCTCTTATTAATTTTTGACATTGTTCTATTTCATTAAAAGAGAAAAGTTCCTTTATTTGGTCTAAATTATCCGTTTGACCGTAAATTGCACCACCTAAAATATTAGGTCCGCCAAGGTGCAATACGGCAAAACTAACTTTACGCGTTTGGCAAGTTAGTTTAGAAAAGAACATCGCATGACCTGTTACCAAGAGGGCTGTATCTTGACGGCTAACTTCTACTTTTGGCTCTTTAACTTCATAAAAATAAATAGTATCGTCAAATAAAATCTCATCAAGCAAATAAGAAACCGCATAATTTATGGCAACTTTTCTAAGACCGATAGACATAGGCAAGACAAATTTATTATAAATGTTTGCTCCGTCCTTATGATCGGGAATATTGCTTGGCGCAAGAGCAAGCAGATTAACGAAATCTCTTTCAATATCTTTGCCTACTAATCCCCTATTATAGCCTATCGCGCGTTTTGCATAAGCCATAATCTGCACGGTTTCTATACCGGAAATTTCATCAAAGAACCAACCGCAACTTGTATACATAAGCAAAGTATTTCTTTGCATTTCCATGATTTTTAAAGCAGTCGGTTTATCTTGAAGAGCAAGTTCCGTTCCGTATTCTTTTAAGAAATCTTCTGCTTTACTTCTGTCTAAAATAACCTTAATATAGGCATTTCGCGCTGCCCAAATATCTTTAAAGTAAAGAGCGCCTTTTTCCTTAAAGGTAACTAAAAGACTATCTCTTACAAAATCAAGGGCTTTCCTTAAAGGAGCACGCCATTTTTGATGCCAACCGGGCCCCATAGAACAATTACAGCCGCAATCTTCCTGCCAACGCCCTACTCCATGGCAACAACTCCACGCTGTTCTCTCATGTATTTGTGCCTCATATTGTGGCGGAAACATTTCAAGATATTGCCCGTAAACAGTTATTTGGGCAAGTTTATTTTTTTCTACATAGTTAATGCAATAAGCAAGCGCCATATCGGCGAATTTTTGGTGATGTCCGTAAGTTTCACCGTCGGTTGCGATATGAACAAGTTGCTCGCTTTGGCGGGTATCAAAAGCACTTAAAAGACGGGCGGCAAATCTTTCGCCACTTCTTAAAGTATCACCAAAGGCTATACCTTGAGAAATCGGACCGTCATAAAAGAATAAAGTAATGCTTTTGCCGTTAGGTAAATTGCAAATATAAGGTTTTTTAGGATCAACTTTGGCATTTCTTTCTTCTTGCCAATTTTTATCCCCTATTTTTCGGGTTCTTGCACATTGACTAGGCGCAAGAATAGTAAATTTTATGCCTTCTTCGGCTAAAATTTCAAGTGTTTTAGTATCTACTGCCGTTTCGGCAAGCCACATACCTTCCGGCATACGCCCGAAACGCTTTTTAAAATCTTCTATACCCCAAACAATTTGTGTTCTTTTATCTTCATCGCTGGCAAGCGGCATAATAATATGGTTATACACCTGCGCCAGAGCGCTGCCGTGTCCGCCAAAGTTTTTTTGGCTTTCTTTATCTGCCTCTAAAATTGCTTTATAAGTTTCTTTATCATATTTTTCCATCCAAGATAAAAGCGTAGGCCCGAAGTTGAAACTTATTTTAGAATAATTGCTTACGATGTTAATTATTTCTTTTCTACCGTTTAAAATGCGCGCATAAGCATTAGGGTGATAACATTCCGCACTAATACGCTCATTCCAGTTATCATAAGGAAAGGCACTTTCCTGCGTTTGAATTTCTTCTATCCAAGGGTTTTCCCGCGGAGGTTGATAGAAATGTCCGTGTATGCATAAAAATCTGTTCATAGATATAATTTACATAAGATTGAGATGTTTTACAAGTAATTTTTTATTTTAAGGTTGTTTTACTTTTAATAAATGTAAATCTATTTTTACTACTCCGCGCCGATAAGAACATAAAATATTTTGGGCAAAGCCCTCTGTATTATAATCACTAAAAGTATAATTGTTTTTAAACATTTGCGAACCGAGAGTCAATTTACACTCTTTAGATTTACACTCATATTTTGAATAAAAATCTTCACTTATCAAAACTTTGATTGTTTGTTCAAAAAGTTCTTGAATCTGCTTATTTTCTAAAAGGGCCGGCTTAAAATCATAAGAAAAAGTATTGTAGGTATATCTTGCTTTTAACAAAACACTTGCAAAAGCACCTAGAACCTTTATATTGTAAAGATTATTTTGTTTATCATAATCAATAGAAAGAAGAAGACTTGAACCTTCCCCTAGTTTTTCATCTAAATCTATTTTAAAAGTGCTGCTTACTTGAGCAAAATTTTTAGCCGTAGCAACATTCTCCACATCACCTTGTCTGACATTATAGGAACAGGCGCCTAAAAAAGCGCAGAAAACCAGTAAATAAACTATTTTTTTATACATATTTTAAAATCTCTCCTTATTTTATATTATATTATTATGTCAAAGAATTTTCTTTATATTTTTACTTTTATCTTCTCTTTTGCCATAAGTTATTTTAGCATACAACCGCTAAAAAATCTTGCACAAAAGTATTTGGTAGATAAACCTACAAAATTAAAAAATCATATTGGAAATATTCCTCTTTGCGGCGGAGCAATTATTGCTTGCGGCTTTTTTAGCAGTTTAATAATTTTGCGCATTCTGACAAACTTTCCAAGCGGAACACTACACAATTTAAGAGGACTTTTTTTAGGAAGTGCCATAATTTTTACATTGGGTTTAATTGATGATTTTAGAAAACCAAAAGGATTGAACCCTTACATAAAGTTATTATTTCAGAGTATAGCGGCAATAATTTTAATAACTTATGATGTAAAAATAAATTTTCTTGGCTCACCTTATAATTACATTTTAACCGTACTTTGGGTTGTGGGTCTTACAAATGCTTTTAACTTAATTGATATTTTAGACGGTCTTGCCGTAAGTCAAGCGGTAGTTGCCTCGCTGGCTTTTCTGCTAATTAACTTACCCTTTGAATTTATATATGTAAACTTTGCCGCCATTAGTTTGCTTGGCGCCTGCTTTGCTTTTTGGCCTCAAAATCATGCCGGTAAAAAAGTTTTTCTCGGAGACAGCGGCAGTATGATGCTTGGTTTCTTATTGAGCGCGCTTGCTTTAGGTACAAGATTTTCAGCTATAAACCCTGCCGCTGTTTATGCTCCTTTGCTTATTTTGGCTTTGCCGATTTTTGATACTATATTTGTATCCTTGATACGCCTTTCAAAAAACATAAATCCTTTAAAAGGAACGCCGGACCATTACCCTTTACGACTAAAGAAAATGGGTTTTAAAAACCGTTCAATTCTTTTGATTTCCATAATTATCAGTTTAACTTTAAGTGTTCTAGCGTTTTGTATAACTCAAATCGCTGTGATTAAATATGCCGCTTTTATTTATTTAATAGTTTTGGCAAGTTTTATTGCCTTTGGTATTTATCTAAAATTAAAGGTAAAAATGCCTTAACACTTGCATAAAAGCAATACTAAAAGTTATACTAATATGGGATACATTTTTATTGACTTTATAAAGGAAAGATATGAAGGTTCTAATTTACGGCGGAAGTTTTGACCCTGTTCATAAGGGGCATTATGCCATTTTAAAAGCGGCTTGTTCTTCTTTAAAACCAGATAAGGTACATATTTTTACGGCCTATCAATCTCCTTTTAAAGAAAAATCTCCCCGACCTTTTGCTTTGCGTAAACAAATGGCGCAAGAGGCCTTGTCTTCTGTTTATCCGAATATCATTTTTGATGATTTCGAGCAAGAACAACACCGCGTTGTTTATACTTATGAAACTATCAAAAGGGTAAAAAAACTTTACCCTAATTGCCAAGTATATTTACTTGTAGGAACAGATTGTCTAAATGATTTACCCCGTTGGAAAAATGCCGATTATATTTTTAAAAATTCTATAATCGTTGCCGGCAAAAGAAAAGGCGTTGCCTTTAAAACGCAGGATTTTAAGTATATTTTGCTGGAAGGTAATTTCCCTTTAATATCTTCGACAAATATACGCCTTGCGATTTTATCAAACGGTCTTTTGCCAAACAGTTTATTGCCTCAAACAGAACAAAGAATTGAAACAGATTTAATGTATGGTCTCGACTTACATAAATGGCTTGAAACCCATTTAAGACCCAAAAGATATTTACACGTTAAACTTGTTGCACAGGCAAGTGTAGAACTTGGCCGCATTTATAATGCCAATTTAGAAGATTGTGCTTTAGCCGCTATTTTGCACGACTCCGGAAAATCAATGAGTAATGAAGACCTTGTAAATTATGCGGTAAAACATCACTTAAAAGTGCGTGATTTTGAAGATATTTGCCGTTTTTCGCCTTCGCTTTTACACTCGGAAGTATCCTATCACATAGCAAAAACTGTTTTTAAAGTAAAAAATAAAGAAGTGCTAAATGCCGTCAGACATCACACTTTAGGGCGCAAAAATATGTGTCTGCTTGAACAAATTATTTTGATTTCCGATATGGCAAGTAAAGATAGAAAAATAAAAGAAGCCCGCTTAGTTAAACAAGCCGCGCTGACTTCCCTTCAAGCAGGCCTTATCGCCGCTATGAAAGTAAAACTTGAGTGGACAATTGCAAACTCCAAATGGGTCGCACCTGCAGGAATAGAATTTTGGAACGAATTATGCTTAAGCGACAATTAAAACTACGTCTACTTATTTATCCTATGCTTGCCCTGTTTTTATATGGGGTATGCGCTTATTTTTTTACACCGCAAATAAAACCTTTAAGCCATAATGAAGATACCTCCGTAAATATTTTGATAACGACCGAGGAACCGCTTTTTATTTCTTATAATCCCAAAGAAAATCAAGCCGTAGTAAATGTTTTAAATATTTCAAAACAGGATTTAAAAGATAATGCTTTTTTCAAAAAACCGCCTCTAAGTGAACAAGTATTCTTAATTTTACAACCAAAGGAAAAAAACACTTCTGTCTTTTGGGAAAAGTTTAAGAAATATCTTTATACTTGGTCTAACAGACCATACTTAATTATCGCTTACTTTTATAGTTATTTTGATTTGCGCTACCATAAACAAACAGATATAAATTTTGCTACTTTTCTTATGCTTTCTTGGAAGTTAACCACAATGCAACCGGCTGATTTTATCATAAAAACCTACGAAAAGCCAAAAGGTAAAAAATCAAAAAAAGTCCCCCCCCAACAGCAAATAACTTTGGGGAAAGATATTTCAAAAAACAAACAAGAGGATAAAATTTTAGTAATAGAAGTTTTTAATGCAAGCGGTCAAAAAGGACTAGCAGGCACTTTAACAAACTATTTGAGAGATTTGAATAATCAAGGCATTGTAAAAGTGGACGTTATAAACTATGCAACTTATCCGACAACACTTGAGGAAACCCAAGTTATTGATACTTCCGGAAGAATGAAAACCTTAAAGGAAATCCTTTTAAAAATAGGACTTGATACGAAAGAAATTCATACTTCAAACGATAAAAGTGTCATCTCGGAAGCACAAATTATTCTTGGAAAAGATTTTAATATGCCTAAATAAATGATAAACTTGTATAGAGGTGCAAAAATATGGATAAAAAAGAACTTAAAAAATTTGTAATACAAAGCGCACGCTTAATTGACGATAAAAAAGGCGAAAATATTATAGTCTACGACTTAAAGGGGCTTTCTTCCCTTTGTGATTATATGGTTATAGCAACGGCAACTTCCGCCCCCCATTTACAAGCAATTGAGGAAGAAGTTTCCACAAAACTAAAAGAATTTGCTTTATATAAAACCAATAGAGATGGTTCCCAAAGTAATAATTGGCGCGTAAGCGATTACGGCGGTTTTATGTTGCACCTTATGACAGAAGAAGCAAGAAATTTCTATGCTCTTGATAAAGTTTTTAGTTTCGCAAAAGAACTTGCTTGGCAAGAAGTAAAAAAACCTGCCTCAAAGAAAAAGAGCACTAAAAAAACCACAACAAAATCTAAAAAAGCAGTAAAGAAAACATCTAAAAAACCTGCCGTAAAAAGCACAAAAAAACTTGCTGCAAAAAAATCTACAACTAAAAAAGTTGTTAAAAAAACTACAAAAAAAGGAAGTAAATAATGTTAGCAAAATTAAAGTTTAAAATTGAAGATATTTTATTCAAAGATAAAAATTTTGTGGAGTTTGAAAATTTACCCAGAATAGAATTTGGAGAGCCGCCTGCCCATATTGACGCAGATTTATCAAGCACTTGGGCTTTAAGTGCGGCAAAAAGTATCAAAAAATCCCCCTTGGATATTGCTAAAAAAGTGGCAAAAGTTATTGAAGAAATGGATGAAATCAAAACCGTATCCGTAACTGCACCGGGATTTATCAACATTAAACTTAAAGATTCCTATTTGGTTCAGGCAGCACGCGATAGAAGACTCAAAAACAGAGATATTAATCCTAATGAAATTTCAAAAGAAAAGATTTTAATAGAATTTGTTTCGGCAAATCCTACCGGTCCCTTACATGTAGCAAGCGGAAGAGGCGCAAGTCTAGGTGATAGTTTAGTTAGAATCCACCGTGCAATAGGCATTGCCTGCGATGCGGAATATTACATAAATGATGCCGGTAACCAAGCAGAACTCTTGGGCCTTTCCCTTAAAGCACGCGCAGAAGGCAAAGAACCACCCGAAAACGGCTATCACGGTGAATATTTAATTGACCTTGCTAAAAAAATACCACAAGATTTACCGGTGGAAGAATATGGACGCTTTGCTATGGAAGAACTTATAAAAACCCACCAAGAAGATATGAAAAATTTCGGTGTTGAGTTTACACAGTGGTTTAGAGAAAGTACCTTACATAAAGAAAATGCCATAAATAAAACTTTGGAATATTTAAAAGCCAATAATCTCGTCTATGAAAAAGACGGCGCTTTATGGTTCGGCACAACAAAAGACAATGATGATAAGGATAGAGTCCTTGTTCGCGCTGACGGCAGACCGACCTACTTCTTAGCCGATATCGCTTATCACAAAAATAAATTTGACAGAGGTTATACCCACTTAATTGATATTTTAGGTGCGGATCATCACGGTTATGTTCCGCGTATGAAAGCCGCCATAAAACATCTCGGCAAAACGGAAGATAGTTTTATTCCCATAATACACCAACTTGTCCACTTAATTGAAAACGGTGAAAAAGTAAAAATGTCCAAAAGGGCAGGTACTTTTATAACATTAAGGGAACTTACCGAAGATGTCGGCAGGGATGCTTGCCGCTTTTTCTTTGCAAGCAGAACGCCTAATGCTCATTTAAACTTTGACTTAAGTTTAGCCAAAAAACGTACAAATGAAAACCCTGTTTTCTATGTTCAATATGTTCACGCAAGGGTATGTTCCATTTTCAAAGCAGCACAAGAAGCCGGCATTGAACCTACAAATATAACAAATCCGGAAAATCTTGCCCCTCAGGAAAGAGCGCTTTTAAGCAAAATGTTATGGTTTAAAAAAGTTTTACTTACTTGTATAAATGATTTAAGTCCGCATCACTTAACAACTTATTTAACCGAACTTGCAGGGCTTTATCACTCTTTCTATGATTCTTGCCGTGTTATTGATAAAGAAAACCCCGGTTTAAGTGCTTCGCGCTTGTTTACCTGTCAACTTGTTAAAGAAAGAATAGCAAAAGGACTTGAACTCATCGGTGTAAGCGCACCAACGGAAATGTAATTTAAAAATCAAGGAGAAATTTTATATGAAAAAACACTTACTTCTAATTTTAAGTGTATTTTGTTGCGCAGTTTTTTTAAACGCACAAAATACTTTTGAAAAGGCAGAAAAATCTTTTAGTGAAGGTTTGTATAAACAAGCAATAAGCGAATATGAACCTTTCTTAAAATCCAAAAAGACACAGGAAAAATACGCCGCCCAACTAAAAACCGTTTTGGCCTATACTCACCTATATCAGTATGATAAAGCACTTAAAACGATATACTCTTTCCCTCTTCCTAAAGATAATACCGTCAAAGCCCAGTATTATTTATTAAAAACACAATTATTAAACAGAACCCTTTATAATTACCAAAGTCCTGATTTAATTGAAAGCAAAACCGATCCGACAAAGTGGACCGCCGGTCAAAAAGAAAAAGAAATAAAAGATATTTACCAAAAACTTTGGGATATGAGAGAAAATCTTATCAATATTCCTGCTAAAGCGGCTACTCCTTATATATCCTTAACCCGCTACTATAACGGAAATAATGAAATTACCCCGACCCTATATGATTCCCTTATAGAAGAATGGCGAGCACAAAATATCTTACCTTATGAAAAATTACTTGAAGAAAGTTATAAACTTGCCGGTAAAGATAGAGAAGCCGTAAGAGAACTTTATAAAGTTCAAAGAATTATGCTTTTCAAAAATAAAAATAATCAAACAAAACTCTCCGCTTGTCTTGATTACATTGCAGATTATGCCAATACTTGTAATTTAGAAGAAGTTAAACCTTATCTTTTTAAAGCAAAATATCCTCTTGCAAAAGCAAAAGCATTGCTTGAGAGTGCAACAATTTTATCTTCTAAAGAAGATTATTTAAAAGCCGTGCAAAGATTAGACCTTTGTTTAACAACACCAAAAAATAACTTTACGCAAACTTGCCGCTATAATAAAGAAGATATTTTAAGACCAATGTTCTACATAACAAAAAACATACAAAGGGATATTTCCCCAAATAAAGATTATTCCGTTTCTTGTAAAGTAGCAAATATTGAAAAAATTAACGGCTATATTTATAAATTATCTGCCGAAAATTTATATAAAAATGGAGCGTATATCGACAACAAGTTAGAAGAATCTCTTAAAAAAGGAACTCCTTTTAAAACTTTTTCTTTTTCGCCTGCTTACACAAAAAAATATCAAAGATTGGAAACTAAATTTAATATACCCGCTCTTGAGCCGGGATTTTATTATATCGTATTAAGTGATGCCTCAAAAGATTTTTTAAAAGAAAATTTGTATACCTCTATTATTAATGCTTCTGACTTGGTGCTTATGCAGACTTCTTATCATACGACGGATAATTTGTATCAGTTAAACAATAAAGGTTCTTATGCTCACTTCTATGCTCTAAACGCAAAAACAGGTTTACCTATTGAAAAAGCAAAAATAATTACTAATCTTAATCTTTTAAATATGTCCACAAACAAATTAGGTCAAGCAAAGACAAAAATCGCACCTAATCTTTATAATAAAAAAGCACTCGGTGAATATCAAAACAGTTATGCTTTACTTGATAATTTACAACTTGTCCATAAAGAAAACCAAAAATACCCCGTCTATGTAATGAATACCGATAGTGCAATTTACAAACCGGGGCAAGAAGTTAAAATGCAAATTATGGCAAGTGTTGAAGAAAACTCTTTTTGGAAACCTTTAACTAATAAGACTATTGAAGTAAAACTTTTCTCCCCTAATTGGCGCGAAACGGAAAAAAAGAAAATTACTCTTGATGAATTCGGTTCGGCAAACGCCGTTTTTACTTTGCCGAAAGATGCTATGCTCGGTAATTGGACTATTTCTTCAGACAATATCAACGCCTCTTTTTCCGTAGAAGAATATAAACAACCGGAATTTGAAATTACTTTTGAAAATTATAAAGATACCCCTTCTTTTGATACCCCCATTACAATTAATGGTAATGCCGCTTATTTCAGAGGTGATAAAGTAGCAAAAGCAAAAGTATCTTACATAATTACAAAGACCTATTTCCGCCCGTGGTTCTGCTGGTGGTTACCTATAAGAAACGATAGGGAAAAAGCCATTGAAGGTAATACAACAACAAACAATGAAGGAAATTTCAGCATTACTTGGATACCTAAAGAAGAAAATAAAGAAATTGTTTTGCCTGCCCGCTACGAAGTTAAAGTTTTCATAACAGACCAAGCCGGCAATACCATACAAGGTTCAAAAACTTATACCGTAAGCAAACAAAAATACTTTTTTGCTATGAAAAGAGAGCAAGGTTTCTTTACCACAGAAAAAACAAACAGAATCTCCGTAAAAATGGTTAATGCCGACGAAGAACCTCTTTTGGGCAAAGCAAAAGCCAGCATTATAAAATTAAACTTAAAAGATACAGAACAGGACTTCAATTTGGATAATCAAGAACTTTTTACAGAAGGACAAAGTGTAAAAATTTTTGAGGTATCCTTTAGAAAAGAAGAACCCACACAGATAACTTTGCCTAAACTTGAAGAAGGTATTTATCAACTTAAATTTAATAAAGATAAAGACGAAGGTAAATTAAACTTTTTGGTAGTAAATGTAAAAGATACAAAACTCAAATTACCGAGCGTTGCTATTGCTGAACACCTAGAATATGCACCAAAAGAAACTGCTTTAATTTTACTTGGCGATCTTAACTCCCGTTCAAAATATGTGGAAATTTTTAAACAAACTTTCTTAATAGACGAAAAAACTTTAAATAAAAACGGCGTTGTGGTTTTGGAAATACCTATAAAATCAAGTTATAGCGGCGGTATTTATTTAAGATGGTTCGGTGCCGCCGATTACAAAACTTACACATCCGTAATAAATATACCGGTGATTTATGTAAATACAAAAATCAATGCCAAATTAGAAGGTAAAAACACCCTTGAACCCGGTGCTACGGCGGAAATTTCCTTGCAGGCAAAAGATGAAATGAACTCCCCCGTAAACGCAAAAGCCATAATAAGTGTTTATGATAAAGCCCTTGATTATTATAGACAACATAATTTAGATTTACCTTCGGTATACAACAAAAACATTTTTGGCAATGCTTTGTTTACCGCCAATTTCGCAAAAAATTATTATCCTACAAGAAGACTTTACCGAGAATCAGCAGCATACAGCGGCGGTATGCTAAAAGGTTTTGCTATGGCAAAAGCAGCCGCTGCCGATATGCGTGCTGTAAACAATTCTGCCGACATTGAAACAGACGGTATGGCTATGGAAGAAAGTGCTTTAGGTATTAACTCACTATCTGATACAGTAGCAACTAAGGAAAATAATTCTCTTCGCCAGGATTTTGCAACAACGGCTTATTGGAATCCTTCTTTAGATGTAAAAGAAGGCAAGGCAAATTTCTCTTTTAAATTACCCGATTTACTCACACGTTGGCAAATACTTGCTGCTTTATGGAGTAAAGATTTAAAAACCGGCAAGACCGATTTCGCTCTTACTTCTACAAAAGATCTATTTTTAACCTTACAAGCCCCGCGCTTTTTAAGAGAAGGAGATAAAATTGAACTTGTAACAATGCTGGTTAATAATACTAGTAGAACTTTACAAACAAATGTTTCTCTTTACCTTTCTCTTAACGAAGAAAAAGCACAAGAACTTTTCAAGTTAAATAAAACCGAACAAGAAATCGCTCTTGCGCCAAAAGAACAAAAGGTTTTAACTTGGCAACTCGAAGCACCGGCCGATATCGGCACTATAAAAATAAGTGCCGTTGCGCGCTCAGGCAGTTTGCTTGACGGCGAAGAAAAAGTTTTACCGCTTTTACCTTCAAGACAAAGACTTATTGAAAGTGAAACCATTTCTTTAAAAGAAGGTATCAATAAACTTTCTGTTGAAAACTTACTTAGAGATAAAACTTTACAACTTGAAACCGTGCAATTAAATATTGCCCCTTCTTTGATTATGCCTGCTTTAAATGCTATGCCGCTTTTAGTAGAATATCAATCCCCTACTTTAACAAGCAAACTTATAAATTACTATCCTTTAGCGGTTTTAAACAAATTGTATACAACCTACCCCGAATTTAAAGAAGCAGCAGCAAAATTACCGAAGAGAAAGACTATTAATGCCGCTTGGCAAAGTGATGAAAATTTACTTTTAAATCAACTATCTAATAGTCCCTTCCTTTGCCTTTCAAAAGGTTATCAAGCACAAAATACTATTGATATCTTTAATGCAAGTTTAGTAAGCAAAAAACAAAAAGAAATAACTAAAGAACTTGCTAAATATCAAAACAGCGACGGCTCTTTTTCTTGGATAAAAGGCGGACAGGGAAGTGTTTATATAACGCTTTATTATCTTGAAAAAGCAAGTTTAGCAAAATCTTGGGATATTGAAATTGACGAAAATATGACCAAAAAAGCCCTTGCTTATGTTACAAAAGAAATTAAATTAAACTTAGCAAAGCCAACTCAGTATAACCTAAGTGAGGCACTTTATTTGGCAACTATTTTGACATCTTTCCCGGATGATTGGTATACCTATGATGTTAAAACTTTAATGGAACAGTCAAATAATTTTATAAACAAAATGACACCGCTTGGTAAAGCATACGCGACTATTGTTTGGACTAAACTTGGCAATAAAACTCGCGCTCAAAAGATTTTCGCAAGTTTAATGGATAGCGCAAAAACTTCCAATATAACAGGCATTCATTGGGCTCCGGAAGAAAAATCTTGGCAATGGTTTAATGATTCCATTACTTTACATAGCGCAGCCATAAAAGCCCTACTCACGCTTAATCCGAAAGATCCTCGCTTAAAAGGACTTACAAAATGGTTAATCTTCCAAAAGGGAGCGACTTTCTGGGATAATTCCGAACAAGCAGCGACAGCGGTTTTAACTCTTTTTGATGTAATGAAAAGAACAAATGCCCTTGAGCAAATAAAAACTTTTGATATCACTTGGAACAATAAAAACACAACCATAGACGCGCAACCCTTTGATATTGACGAAAGTAAATTTACTTTTACCGCTTATGGTAAAGAAGCAACACCTCAAAGTTTAAGCGCAATTATTGTTAAATCAAAAGATTCCGGCTTGGAAGATTTTGCCTCTTTAACAACACTTTATTCCTCTAGTAAGGTTCAAGAACAAAGCAAAGAAGGCTTAATGAATATCAAAAAGGAATACTATCTAGTAAAAGATAAACAGGCAATTTTACTTAAAGAAGGTGATGAAGTAGAAGTCGGCAGTGAAATACAGGTCCGCCTTACGATAAACTGTCAAAATCCGTTTGATTTTGTATCTGTAAGCGATTTAAAACCTGCCGCTTTTGAAAATCAAGATTTACTTTCGAATTGGAAATATAATAATCGCTTGTCCTATTATCAGGAAATGCAAAACAGTCAAACTAATTTCTATTTTGACTATTTGCCAAACGGCACTTATGAGTTAAAATATACTTTACGCCCGACAACTGCCGGTGTTTATAATGCCGGTGCTGCCGTTATACAAAGCCAATTTGCTCCGCAATTTGGCGCACATAGTGCCGGTTTCTATATAAAGGTAAAATAATCCCAAATAAGCCCTAAAAATGCCTAAAAAGAGATTTTTAGGGCTTTTAATTTAATATAATATAAATATGGAAACAATAATATTATTACTTGTAAATTATGTGATTGGTGGTATCCCTTCCGGTTATTTAATAACCAAGAAGGTAAACGGATTTGATATACGTAATTACGGCTCGGGCAATCCGGGTGCGGCAAATGTTTATAGAATTGTCGGCAAATGGGCCGGCTGGGCAACTTTTTTCTGTGATGCTTTAAAAGGTGCTATTGCCGTTGTTCTAGCCAAATACTTTGTGCCCGAAAATATCTATATGCCTATGATTTGCGGTTTTGTCGCCATCTGCGGACATATGTGGACCTGTTTCTTAAAATTTAGAGGCGGGAAGGGTGTTGCTACTTCTGCCGGTGTTTTCGGTGCTTTGCTTCCAATACCGACAATCATTGGTTTTTGTACCTTTGCTTTAGTAGTTTGGAAGACAGGCAGAATATCACCAGGATCTATTTTAGCGGCAGTAGTTCTGCCTATAACAAGTTTTTTTGTAGGTGATTATCCTTTATCTTATTCCATTTTAGCATGTGTTATCGGCGCAATTGTAATTTACAAACATATACCTAATATCAAGCGTATGTTAGAAAATAAGGAACTTGCTTTTGAGGATGGTTCTAAGAAAAATGCAAATAAAAAAAATTAGTGTTTTCGGTGCGGGTGTTTGGGGAAGTGTGCTTGCCCAGCATTTTGCCTCTCTAGGTTTTAATATTTCCCTTTGGGAATATGATAAAAATTTGCTTGAAAATATTATTAGTTCAGGTGGAAAACATCCTAATATTCCTAATTTCGAATTTCACAAAAATATAACTCTTACCGGTAGTGAAGAAGATGCCCTAAAAGATAGTGATATGATAGTTTTTGTTATCGCTTCTAAAGCGGTGCGCTCTTTCTGTAAAAAAATAAAACCTTTGATTAAAGATAAAAATTTACCTGTCATAAGTGCGTCTAAAGGTCTTGAAGAAGGCTCATTTAAAACAATTTGCGAAGTTATTGAAGAAGAACTCCCCCATCTTGAAACAAATGTTTTTGCTTTAAGCGGACCGAGTTTTGCTTTAGAAGTAGCAAAAGATGTGCCCACAAAAGTTATTTTAGCCGGACATAACGGTCTTATCTTAAATGAACTTAAAAGACTTTTAAGCAAACCGCCACTTTTACTTGAAACTTCTTTTGACAGACGTGGCGCCGAATATGGCGGAGCAATAAAAAATGTTATTGCTATCGGTTGCGGTATTTTAGACGGTCTTGGCGATGGCGCAAACACAAAAGCCGCTTTAATAACCAAATCTATGCAGGAAATGAATATCATTATGAAAAGTCAAGGTTGCACGACTGAATCGGTATATGGACTTTGCGGTTTTGGGGATGCGGTTTTAACAGGTATGTCTGCTATTTCACGCAACAGAAGACTTGGCGAAAAACTTGGCCAAGGTTTAACTTTGGAAGAAGCAAAAGAACAAGTCGGTACTATTGCAGAAGGTGCAACTGCTGTCAGAAGCGTCAAAGAACTTATTAAGAAAAACAAATTACAGTGCCCTATTATTGATTCTATTTGGCAAATTGTTATCAACGCAAAAAGTCCGAAACTTTTGATAGAGGCTCTCGGCTTTAAATAAAATAAAAAGGTATAGTTATGAATAAAGAAGATATTATACAAGCCCTCTCTGGCTATCTTTTTGACAGAAAGCAGGCAAAAACCGCCGTCGAGGCAACCCTTTCTATTATAAAAAGTGCTTTAAAGAAAGGCGATAAAGTTGTTTTATCTAACTTTGGCACTTTTAAGACTAAAGAAAGTAATCCCCTAACTTTAAAAAACCCTAAAACAGGTAAAGAAATTAAAGTTCCCTCAAAAGTTAAAGTGCGTTTTAAAGCCTCAAAAAATATCTTGGAAGATAACTATGACCTTGGAAGAACTTCAAAATAAATCTTATTTTACTATCGGCGAAATTGAACAATTGACCAATGTCGCCCAATATACCATAAGATATTGGGAGAAAGCATTCGGCATAATAAAACCTATCCGTAAAGAAAGCGGACATCGTCGTTATACCCGCCAAGATTTAGACACGATTTTAAAAATAAAAGAATTAACTTTGAAACATAAAATGACGCTTGAAGGTGCAAAAAAACATTTAAGCCGTTTTATGCAAAAAGGTGCAAAACCGAAAAATTCCGAAGGTTTTTATACGATAAGAGATCTTAATTTTTTAAAAGAAATTCAAAAAGACCTTTCACAAATCGTAAAATAATGCTAAAATATATATGTGCTTAAAATTAAGTTGTAAATAATTTTAAGTTTCTTGTTCGGGGAGTGGCTTAGTGGTATAGCGCTCGCTTGGGGTGCGAGAGGTCCCGAGTTCGATTCTCGGCTCCCCGACCATTTTTTTTAGTTCTTACGCAATAAATAATCTACAATTTACGGGGCGTAGCGCAGTTGGTAGCGCGCACGGTTCGGGACCGTGAGGTCGCTGGTTCAAATCCAGTCGCCCCGACCATTTTTTGAGGCACTTTTAATAAAGTGTCTTTTTTGTTGTTTGATTTTCCCCTTTCTCGTCGGAGTTGTAAGTTAATTTATACCTATATAGGTCTTAGAGAGGTTTATATGCAGCACAAAAAAGGCCATAAATAGGTCTTTATCTCTATTTGGCCAAAATGCAGGATCTCTTTCTTTAATTGAATTTTATTTTACATAATGATATATTAAAGATATGAATAATAACTCTTTATTGATATCACAATTAAGTAAAGCACAAAAATTTTTCTTAAAGAATACTAGTAATTATAGATTCCCTCAAACGTGGTATATACATTCCTATCTACAACAGTTATATATGGAAACGATTAATCCAATAGCAAAATTAAAAGCGAGATCCCATATAAATAACCTTATCAACAAGATAAATAATATTTTTTATGCAGTATATAACATTCATAAGTGTAAACATTTTAACGATTGGAATGATAATAAAAATATTGAAATCCAATTAGTTTATATACACTATCAGTTAAGATCTTTAATGGATGAAATAGCGCTATTTATAAAACATAACTGCAATAATAACACAGCTGATTCTTATACTAAATTACTTACTGGAACAAAATCAGGCAAATATCAAAAATTTATCACAAATGATTTAAGAGAAATTCTTTTAAAATATGATGAGTGGTATCAGTTTATTAGAAATATTAGAGATCATTATGCTCATCAATCATCTCAGGTATTCATTTTTCCTTTTCAATCCGATATATCAGATAAACTCTTTTCAATAGAAAATCAAAAAATGAAATCCCTATTACAAAATCCATTTATACAAAAATTTGCACCTAATATAAAATTTAATCACAACGAAGTATATATCCTTCAATCATATCTCACACTCATATTGACATTTTTATTTAACTTTCTAGATGAGTTATCTGAAACCTTTATTCATTCACGAGAGTATCCCGAAGTTATAATCTCTAATCCACACTTTGAAATTTATATAATGTGGAATAAAGAATTATTAAGGAATCTACTTAAATAAATCTTCTTGGGCTTTAAAATCAATATGTTCACTTGCTAAGAACATTAATTGTTTAAGTGTAAAATTACGCGGATTTTTATATTCTAAAATATCAGATATAATACGCGGAGATAAATAACACAAATTGATATATCGCGCAAAAGTACGCTTATTCATACCACTAGCCTTTTCCCACTCTCTAGTGGTTAATCCTTTTTCCAGTAATTTTTTTAATTGCCAAGCCCTAGCTAAACCACGCACCAAACTCTCATTTAACTGATGAACGCTAAGAACATTTTGTGAAGTCTTATTTTGTAAGCGAGTAGATGAAAAATTATCTATATAAAAAGTTTCTAGTAAAATAATATTATCTTCTTCTACTTTCGGTACAATAAGATTGGCTTGGCAACAATCTCCCTTTGGATATTTATGACAAATATCTAAAAATGCTTTTTTATCTATTACAATTTGCAAATGACACTTGGTATCTCTTTTTACACAAATTACCTGTTTAATGCAGATTTTAGCCTCATTAAATGTAATATTACTACATTCTGCCTGTAAATCTATACCTCTTAAATCTGCGCGATGAATTATATCCAAAACGAACCCATCTAACTGAATAACAGGAATATGTACCCCTTTACGTATAAAATAATATTGAAATTTTTTCCCATTTTTAGTGGTACTGGTCAGTTTATAAGGCTGACCTTTATCATCAAATAATTTATCTGTCATTAAAGTATTTTTGCGAATATAGGTACGATATTCTCTTACTCCGTTTTTAAAGTTTCCAACTTTCTTTTGGACTTCTTCAAATATTTCTTGGGATATGATAGCAGGTTGCTTACCGGGATAAACTTTTTTAGCCGCGAAATGAGGCATTTTACCAATATACAAAGGATTAGATAAAATACGCAAAATAGAACTATGACTAAATAACTTTCCTCCACGATTTTCGCCTTTGCTTGTTGTCCATTTTTTAGTGCGGTATCCGTGTTGATTCATCCAATTTGCCACATCCGATATATTATTTAATTCCAAATACTTTTTAAATATTAGAAGCACCGTTTGTGATTCTTTTTCATTGGGAACTAATTGTTTATCTTTGAGGTTATAACCTATAGAAGGAACTCCGCCAACCCACATCCCTTTTGCTTTAGTAGCAGCAAGTTTATCTCTTACACGCTCGGCAGAAACTTCACGCTCAAACTGAGCAAAAGATAACAGCATATTTAGCGTAAGTTTGCCCATAGAATTACTAGTATCAAAAGATTGTGTAACAGATACAAAGTTACAATCATACCTGCTAAATTCTTGCATCATTTTATGAAAGTCAAAAATGGAACGGGAAAGCCTATCTACTTTATACACAACAACAACTTGAATATTGTGTGAGCGAATTTCCTCAATAAGTGCCTGTAAGCCAGGCCTTTCCATAGTCCCCCCGCTAATTCCACCATCTGAAAATGTTTTGTAATACTCCCAGCCATTAAACGCTTGCGAAAGAATATAAGCCTTGCATGCTTCTTCTTGGTTTTGAAGGGAACTAAATTCAGAGTCTAATCCCCGTTCATTAGATTTACGTGTATATATTGCACAATTAATTTTTTTCATAAGTCATTGACAAACACAACCATTTTATATATAATTACTTTATATTATATTATTTATAATATATTTACATTACAACTTACTATAGAGGTAAAAGTCAAGGAGAAATATATGACAGAAAATACAAATAGGAATTCTGATGAGTTTTCTACTCAAGAAGCTTTCAATATAGTATCTCAAGCTTTAGAAAAATTTGTTAAAGATTTAGAAAAGGCTTCTCAGCCTGCTAGTGGTTTTTATAAAACTGCAGAAGAAATTTTCAGGTGGCATGGCATCAAAGTCCGTATGCGAAATGAAAAAAATGAACCCCATCATCTACCCCATGTACACATAGAAAATGGAAGTGAACAAAAGGTTTCTCTTGCACTAAATGGTTCAATTTTAGCTGGTTCTTGTGATAAAAAAACATTAAATAAAATTAGAACTTTCCTAAATAAAAACCATGATATTTTAGAGAAAATGTGGAAAGCAATTATCAATGGACAAAATTTAAAACCTTTAAAGAATGAAATCTTAGCCATTAAATAAGATTTAAGTTTTTAATTTAATTTTACCTATTAACCCAAAAAAGGCGGGGCCGCTAACATGACAGTTTGATATCTTAGATGCAATAGCAGTCAAATTTGAATATGTTTGTCCTTCCCATTCAAATTCTTTTTCGCCTTTAACTTTTATTTGATAAACTTTATCCTTATATTTTTTTATCAGTAAAGTGCCCACAGATAAACTATATTTAGTTTTGTGGGCACATTGAATATATTTATCAGGATTATTAGCGTATCGGTCCAATCTTGTAATATATTTATCGGCTAATTTACACTTTTTTACCTGACATTGAATAGCATACCATAAAGGCCTAAGTTTAGCTTTACGCCCTTTAATGGGATAAGAATAAAAAGTTTCCCAATAAAAATGTAATTTCTCATCTGATAGACTTTTAAGATCTTCAAAAGTTTGCGGCAAATCACACTTCCTTCTCATAAACATTTTTCTTCCTTTAAAAGCAATTTTTACTTCTTACTACATTACTGCTTACTAAAGGGATAAAAGTCAAGTAAACTACCTTAGCTAAATCCAATCAAATATTTTACATTTGTTAAACTCTAACAACTGAGATAAAGCATCTACTTGGTCATCGTGTTTTGTATTAGGAAAACCTAAAATTTCGTGTTTAAAATCAGAAAGCCACTTCTGTTCCATATCCGGCAACAAACAATCCCCCCTTTCAAGAATAGGAGTAACATTTTTTAAACGAACTTCTTTATCTTCTTGCGGATGAATCGGATCTATCCGAAACCCAAGTGATTTTAACCCTTGCTGAAACCCTATACCACAGCCAACATCTTCTATAAGCAAACGCACTTCCAAATTTTTTGCTACACAGCGACATAACTTACGCTGTTTTTCTATATAATCTCTTGCAGTCCTAATAAGCGCAGGCAATTCTAATTTCCACCGCTGAATATCAACGATATAATATTTCTGTGAAGTTCTTAATGCACAAATACACACACTATAATCATTTTCACGCCCTGTTTTAATAGCTAAATCCCAACTAAATATAAGTTGAATAAACTCAGGATAATCACCTATATGCACGACATTAAATATACTTTTTAAAGAATAACTTTTAAACCATTTCCACTTAACAATATTTCCACCAGGAGCTAAAGGACTTTGCTGACACTGACACGAAAATGCTAAAGTTCCCATTGCTTTTTTATATTGTTCTATTTGCTCAATCCCTTCACGAGCAGGGTGTAGTAATTCTCCTGGATGTCTATGGCATTTATAAGAAATGCTAGAATTTCCTAAGTATTTACGCCACTCCCAATACTCGTCAACCATAGCCACAAGAGGCATTGTTATATGCTTAAAATCTACTTTACTTTCAAGTAAATATCCCGTCAGATCTTGTTCATGGGTGCGTTGCATAATCAGCAATATTTTCCCATTCTTTTTATCATTTAAACGACTATAAAGAGTATTACCATACCAATCATTTACTTTTTTACGCAAAACATCAGAATTAGCATCAGCAGGTTTTATCGGATCATCAATAATTATCCAATTTCCTCCGCGACCGGTAAGAGTTCCACAAATTGTTGTAGAATAGCGACCTCCGCCTTGTTTGGTTTCAAAATCCATAATTTCATGATGAGTAGGCGCTAATCTGCTAAACGGAAAAACTCTTTTATACCATTCTGTTTCCATAACCCGACGACAATCCATAGCCAGTTTTTTGGATAGTTCATCAGCATAACTAACACAAACAATAGACTCTTTAGGATAATGTCCCAAAATAAATGCTGGAAAAGCAACCGAACAAATTATTGATTTCATATATCTAGGCGGAATATTAACAATTAGACGATTGTTCTCTCCCCTTAACATTGCTTCTAATTCCGCACAAATTACATCAATATGCCAATTATCCTGATATTTATCTTGAGGGCTGACTTCATTAAAAACTTTAAGAATGAAAGTTTTAAAATCATGTCGAATAATTATATCTAAAAATTGTATCTTTTGTTCATTCGTCAGTGTCATTTTTAACTTCACCTAATCTTAATTGCTTTAAAAAAGCATTCAATATTTCATTATCATTTTGGTTTAATAATGATATTTTCTGCATTTGTTCTAGCTCTTGTTTATCACTTTCTAATATAAGTTTAAGGGCAATACGCGCCGATTTTTCATTACCTTTAATTCCTTCATTTAAATGAGCGCGAAAAAGAGCCTCTCGCTTGTCAATTTTTATAGTTTTATCGCCTTGTTTTGCTAAAATCTTTTCTCTAGCACATTTACGGACAATACTCATCATATTTTTATGTTCCTTTGGGCGTCCTTGCTTATTACCGCTATAACCGGGCTTAAATTGATTTTTCTTAGGTGGTTTACCATAACCTATTTCATAATTAGCAGACATATTTTCCTCCTTGTTTACATTTAGTAGCTAATAATTCCTTATAAGTCTTTCCTGTAGCTAAATGTATAGCTACTTTACTATTGCCTAACGCTTCATAACGACGAATAGCAGTATCTACATATTTTGGTTCCAATTCTGCAGCATAGCAAATACGCCCAGCTTTATCTGCAGCAATTAATGTGCTGCCTGAACCTAAAAATGTATCGAGCACAATACCACCCCGATTAGATGCATCTAAAATAGCATCTTTAATCATTTCTACAGGTTTTACTGTGGGGTGCATAGCCCTTTTTTCAGCGTTTTCGGCACTTGGTGTATTAACTCCCGGATAACACCATACATTTGTCCGATATCGGCCATGAACTCCTAATTCTATATTATTTATGTGAGGTTGTTTCCCGTGTTTAAACATAAATACCAGTTCATGTTGAGAACGATAAAAAGAGCCCATCCCGGCATTATCTTTACGCCAAACACAAATATTTTTAAATTGATCGTATACTTCGGCCGCTATTAAAATTTCTTTGCAGCTTCGCCAATCCATACAAATATAGTGAAGTGAACCGTCTTTGCTAAATTCACACAACAATTCAAATGAACTATGCAAAAATTTTGTAAACTCTTCCGTAGTCATTTCTCCAGAGGCAAATTTAAATTCTGCATGTTTTACACTGCCGGCCCCGCAAACATGTCCGTTAATTTTCACATTATACGGAGGATCAGTAAAAACCATATCAGCTTTTCTACCATCCATAAGAGAATTTAATGTTTCACGTTTTAGAGAGTTTCCGCAGATGATTCGGTGTGATCCTAACTGCCAAATATCACCTTCTTGAGTTACAATTTCATTATCTGCAATAAATGGTATATTATTAACTTTAGAATCTAACTTTTCTTGTTTCCCTTCTAAAATCACATCAATTTCACCCATATCATAGCCTGTAGAAGTAAGTGAAATTTGAGGATCTTCAATCTCAATTTCTTTCAATTCTATCTGCAATTTTTCAATACTCCAAGTTCCTTGTTCCGCCAAGCGATTATCCGCTATGCGGTAAGCTCGTTTTTGGGCTTTTGTCAGATGCGTTAAACGAATAACAGGAACTTGTTTTAAACCTCTATTCCTGGCTGCTTCTAATCGTGCCTCTCCAGCAATAATAATATTGTTTTCATCAATAAGAATTGGATTAATAAATCCGAATTTTTCAATTGAATTGCCAATTCGGACTAATTGTTTTAGCCCATGTTGGCGAGGATTGTTTTGATATATGCCTAAAGTCTCTAAAGGCACATAGTTGACCGTAAGGTCATAATTGATTGGCGTTTTTGCCATATTTCCTCCTTAATTTAAATAACCATCTTTAGGTTTTATACCAGTTTCCTTGGTGGATTATTCATTTTAAGGCAGGAATGCAAAAGTGCCAGCAGAAGTTTTATGTCTGATGCTATTAGACATTTGCAAGAGTTTATCCAAATAGGCTCTTAGCAAATTTATACTCTAGTTAATGTAGCAAATTTTACAAACAAAATCAAATGTTTTATTTTTATTTATTATAATAATATTCAATTTCTTTATCTAGTTATAATTGCTATAATGAAAGAAAGGTTTACTTTAAGTAACCCTTGTACAATTTATCCCTTGGCTTAGTGCCGATAATAACGGCACGCTTTTACCCCAGGGTAAAAGGAACTTGATACTAACAAGGCCAATTAACCGTAGTATGATGGGAAGTCATGAGCCCGTTTGCCTACGGTGAATGTTATTTACCATTTGGTGAGTAACTACGGCTGCGTTTCTAGCGCGTATCAAGTTCCGTTAGAAATGACAGCCGTTTTTTTATCTATTTATACTTGACTTGACGGTTCTAATTAGCGACAATACGTTGTCTCCACTATATGTCATAATATAATTTCAAGGAGGATATGAATATGAATAAAATGGAACAATTATTAACCAAATTCTCAGCAGAGGCAAAACATTGGTTCTTTGAAGAACCTGAAAAACGATATAATTTAGCAAATACCCAATATCAATTTTTTAAACAATTTTTTACGAAAGAAAACTTACAAAATGCTTCTTGGGAACAATTACAACAAATAGGTGAACACTTACATACTTTAAGAAATCTATCCATAGCCCAAAAAAATGCTTTTGGAAACCCCAATCATGAATTATCCTATTACAAGCAACAATTTAACAATTTATTAGATACAAATATTCCCATAGAACAACGTATTAATAATTTTAAAATAAGTTATTTTGGAGAATCTTCTTTAGGCGAATTATTAGGATATATTTTTCCAGAAGAATTTGCAATTTATAATCAACGTTCTCTAGACGCATTAAATGTATTAAATATCTCTATTAAGTCTACTCGTGGAGAAAATTTTGCAACTAAATTTATTAACTTTAATAAAACCTTAGAACCTTTACGAACAGCATATAATCAAATCGTTGGTAAACAAACAGATTTGCCTATTAATTTAGAATTGGATCAGTTTTTAAGTTGGGTGGAAGAAACACAAAATAATATCTCTGATTTCCCGACATTCTGGGCTGTCGGTTCTTATTGGGAAAGTGATAAAGGAGAACAGCAAAAGCGCTTTTTAGAAGAATCTATTTGGGAAGACGGATATGGAGCCAATGGAAATGACAAAGATGCAAAACAATTAAATTCTGTTTCTGTCGGAGATTTCTTGGTATTAAAATCTTCTGCCACTATAGGTCCTGGGCACAAAACCCCTATAACAATTATTAAAAATATCGGAATTGTTGAAAAGAAAAATAATTGGTGGTCTTTTAAAGTAAAATGGTTAAACATTGCTAATTTGCCATATAAAATTGAAGGCAAAGTTCTGTGGAATACTATTGCGTCAATTAAAGACATTGCTATCTTAGATATACTCAGAAATTTAGTAGATAATAAATGGGATGGCTCTCTTATTAAAGCTTCTAATTCTAAATTCCCCCTTAATCAAATCCTCTTTGGACCTCCAGGAACAGGAAAAACATATCATACCATCACTAAGGCAGTGGAAATAATTGAAGGTAGAATATCTGAAAATTACGAAATAGACAAAAAACATTTTGATGAACTTAGAGAATCAGGACAAATTCAATTTATTACTTTCCACCAAAATTATTCTTATGAAGATTTTATGTTGGGTATTCGCCCAATACTAAATGGTAGTCAAATTGCCTACGAATTACACGAAGGACCTTTCAAGAAAATAGCAGACAAAGCCCGTAAAGATCCCGAGAATAACTATGTGTTAATTATTGACGAAATTAACAGAGGTAATATATCTAAGATATTTGGCGAACTAATTACGTTAATAGAAGATGATAAAAGAGAAGGAAATGAACACTCTTTATCTATGCCTTTAATGTATCAAAAAGATAATGAAGAAGATTTTAGCGTGCCAAAGAATTTATACATAATTGGAACAATGAATACTGCGGATAAATCAATTGCACTTGTGGATATTGCTTTACGCCGACGCTTTGTATTTGAAGAAATGATGCCTAAGCCCGAACTTATTCCTGCTAAAGTAGAGTCATTTAATTTACAGCAATGGTTTCAACAAATCAATAATAAAATTACACAATTAATTGATAAAGATCATCAAATTGGTCATAGTTATTTTATGAAAGTAAAAACAACTAAAGATTTATATCAGGTATTTTACCACTGCATTTTTCCTCTTTTAAATGAATATTGCTACGGTAACCCTGAAAAATTACAAGAAATTATCCCTGGATTTATGGAAAAAGATAATGATACTTTAAGAGTTAAAAATAGACTTTCATTAGAAGATTTTTTAATAGCCTTACAAAGTCAACAGGAACCTGTAAATGACGAAAATAAAATTGATACAAACGCATGAATACGACAAAATCAATTATAAAGATTTGGGTATATCTCGTAATCAAGCGCAACAGTTCAAAATATTTTTATTACAGAAAGGGCTTTCAAAAGCTCTTGATTTCCAATTGGACTATATTTGCACCAACTCGTATGTAGGCACTATTAAATATAAAGATTTTCAATTAAATATCCTTCCTAAAATATTAGGTGATAAGGATTCTGATTGCCTAAAAAATTTGACTTTCATGCTAAAATATACCAATAAACTTACCATTCATAATATAAATTTTGCTCAATTAGAAAGACTCTCTAATAACCCTTTTTTAGAATTTCTGATAGCTCATTATGCCAAAATATTATTAGACACTCTAAATCTACATATTCCCCACCATTATGAAAGCTATGAAGATAATTTGCCGACTATAAAAGGTAGGATTTTATTTTCCAAACATTTTAAAGTAAATTGTGCTAATCAAGCAAAAACCTATTGTCAGTTTGATGAGTTTACACCAAACAATCTTTTAAATCAAACTCTTAAATTTGTAGCTCACGCTTTAGCACAATTAACTAAAGTTAAAGAAACACGTAATAAATTACTAAAGATTTTAGCCATATATGATGATGTTGAGTTAAAAACAATATCTTACAGCCAAACCAAAAAGATTTTATTAAATAAAAATCAAATACGATTTAAAGATTCCCTAGATCTAGCTAAATTATTTTTACAACACAGCACCATAAGCTTGCACGACCATCATTTTAACAATTTAGCAATTTTGTTTGATATGAATCTCTTATTTGAAGAATTTGTAGCAGTAGCCCTAGACAAGATTTTCCCAGGTAAAGTGCAAATTCAAGCGCGGCACACAATCATAAAAGATATAGCAGGATTGCCTAATACAAGTTATACTATCAAACCGGATATTTTACTGGGAATTAACACAATTATTGATACTAAATATAAAATTTTAGATTTACCGGAGAGAAAACCTGCTGAATCAGATATTTATCAGATGTTAGCATATAGTAAATTCTATGAAAGAAAAAATATTATTTTATGTTATCCTGTATATAAACAACATTACAATAAAAAAACCACAATACTAAAAGATGATAAATGCCATATTTCTTTAATTACATTAGATTTACATCAGCGATTAACAGATTCTTTTGTAAAGGAGCTATTTTATAATGCTTTCAATGCGTTCTGATAAAATTAAAGGCTGTTTAATCGGTGGAGCTGTTGGTGATGCTCTTGGATATCCTATTGAATTTATGTCGATAGAACAAATTAGATATAAGTATGGTCCTTCTGGTATAACTTGTTATGTTGGCACACAAATATCCGATGATACTCAAATGACACTTTTTACCCTTGACGGTTTGTTATATGCTAAAACATTTTTTCCTAAAGTATGGGAAAATAGAGTAATAATTAGACAATGCGTTTTTCACGCTTATCAAGATTGGCTATTAACCCAAACAAGAGAATATCCTATTCCAGATGATATAAGCACATATTCTCAGCTGATACATATCCCTGAGATGTTTTCCCGCAGGGCGCCTGGAACAACCTGTATAAATGCCCTTAATAACGGAGAAATGGGCACTATAAACAACCCTTTAAATGATAGCAAAGGGTGCGGAGGCCTTATGCGTGTAGCTCCAGTAGCACTTGCTTTATACCATACAAGATTATCCTCACGCGAAATAGCACTTATCGGTGCAGATATTGCCGCCATTACACACGGACACGAATTAGGATATATGCCTGCTGCTGCCTTAGTATATATTCTGACAGAATTATTAAGAGGGCAAACTTTATCACAAACTCTTAAAGAAATTAGCCCTTTCTTAATCTCGCTTTTTCCTGAATCAGAAACCTTGCACAAATTGTTAAATCTTATTACGCAAGCCCAACTGCTAGCAGAAATGAATACCCCAGAAGATAAAGCCTTTGAAATATTAGGAGAAGGATGGGTAGCAGAAGAAACTTTAGCCATAGCCATTTTCTGTGCTTTAAAATATCATGACAACTTTGAAAAAGGTGTTCTAGCTGCAATTAATCACTCTGGAGATAGCGATTCCACAGGCAGCGTAACAGGGCAAATATTAGGAACTGCCTTAGGAATTGATGCTATTTCCCATAAATATATTGATTGCTTAGAATTAAAAGATATTATTTTAGAATTAGCCCAAGATTCACAAAATTCCACTCCTTTAAGAAATCTTGCTGAGAAATACAAATTAACAAGTTTAGGCATTAATTATCATTATCAATATGGTAATCTTCTTAGAAAATACAAGGAAAAATTCCCCCAAGCTGATACTATACATTTTAGAGAATTAATGCCAAAAAGAATTGCGGTTAGTATTATGGCTAGTGCTATAAAAAATGAAAAGCCGTTTTTGCCAAATCTTGCCCAAGAGGACAAAAAGAGTTTAAAATCTCTGATAAAAGAATGGAATAAAGAAGATTTTTCCTTTTCGCATTGGATGTATAAAAGAGAAAAACGAGGTATTTATCTTTTATGGGTACAAAAATGCCGTGAGTATTTAAGGCAGTTTCCAAATAAAACACTTGAAGAACTTTCACTAGAAGAGCATAAAGAACTTGATAAAATCTTTAAAAAGTATTTCAAAAAGAGCGGTAAAGAATTAAAAGCCCTAAAACAACAACACGCTAAAGATATTGATGAACTGTGCGAAAATTTAATAGAATATCATATTAAACATTTATAAATCTTTCCTCAATAGGCCCAATTGAATAAAAGCAAAACTTGAAAGAGGACAAAATATTATTTTTATACAACTGATTTCCATCAAAAAATCAACATAAAGTAATCTGTTAATTGCAGCTATAAATATATCAATAAGAATAGAAAACTTTTATATAAACTCATTAATAGACAGATTAGGAGATACTTAAAAAACAATCTTTTATTCTAATAAGTTTTTATATTGAATAGTATGGCTTTTTGGCTGTTTTGATTTTTCTAATTCGTTAAAATGAATTTTAACAGGCAATTGTGTTGCCGTTCCACTAAAAATACAAGTTCCTACTGGCAAAGTAGGTATAGATTCTTCTGATATTTTATCCAAATAAGATACTGTATTGGATATCATCAATAAATCTTTTTCATTTACCAATCTATGAATAAAATAATTATGCGCTTGAGAAATAATAGTCTCTGAAATATCATTAGGACGCTGACTAGCAATTGTTAAAAACACTCCAAATTTTCGTCCTTCTTTGATAATTTCCTCAAAAGTTTCCAATCTATAATCTTTCCAAGAGTCAGTTTCTCTCATAGAGGTTTTTGAAAGTATATTATGAGCTTCATCAATAATTAAATTAAGACTTTTTTGATTATATTCTTGTTTTTGTTCTTCATATAATTTTTTTGCCAGAAGTAAAGGTAATACCTTTTTCATTGATAAGTTCACTTGATTAAAATTAAAAATTATACAATTATTTTCTCCCCAAATAGATGCTTTTTCATCAAACTCAAATATGCGAGATATTGAATCACGATGACGCTGTAATCTATGAATTACATAACCAACAAAATCATTATTAACTCTATTGTCTATAATATCTAATATTAACTTTAAATATAAAACTACAAACAACTGATCTAATAAAGTAAGTGATGAAAAACAAAAATCTGTTATTTTTGTATATATTTTTAATGAAGATATTATTCCTGACTGACTATTAAAATATTTCTTTCCATTTTGATCAACAATATAAAATGTTTGGTTTTGACTATGCCATTTTAGCTGATCCATACCTGAAGAGCAATCATAGCCAAAAATAGTGTATATATTAGCAAAATAGTCTAATAAAATGTCTGCTTTTATTTTATCAGACAACAACAATGTTTCCTCTAAATATTTTTTTAAAATATTCTGAAAATATTTATTTTGTTCTACCTCATCAGATTGTTTTCTAATCATATTTAACAAACTTAAAGTCCTCTGCAAAAAGGGTTTTTGGGTTTTCTCAGTAGCATCACTCAATACAGATAAGAATTCTAAATTCAAAAAATCTTTAGATTTAATAGGTATTTTATTTCCATTATCATCATGTGTAGTTAGTTTATATACAGTCTTTGAAGATGTTATACATTCAACTCCATCATATTCTCCATTAAAATCAAAAACAGCAAAATGCATATTATTTTTAAATTTTTTAGAATCTTTTGATCCTAATTTTTCTAATAATGCTCTATATAAAGAAGCTAAAGTATTAGATTTACCACTTCCCGTATTGCCAAAAATAGCAATATGACTATTAAATAAACCGTCAATAGGCAACCGAAAAGGCTTATCAGTAATTTCTAATTTCGAAACAGAAATAGACCAATCAGAAGGACAAGCTGTATAAAGATTTTGTAATTTTTCTCCTACAAGAACAAATACTTCCGAAGAAATTAAAGGAAACTCCTTTGATCCTCCTATAAAATTCCCTTTTTCATCAAAATATCCCCATAAAGAAACTTCTACAATTCTTCTATTTTGATCCAAAAGACTAGTTCTATTTATATCTTTTAAAAGAACATTTTCTTTTGTTTCTTCAAGTTTTTCTCCGACAATAACGCCAATAATACTTAGAAAACCTTTTTTGATTTCAACAATACTATTAACTCCGACATTGCGGATAATTTCTCCTTCAGAAAACAAAAACGAATCATTTTTCTTTTTTAAGATCTCTACCCAAACTTTCATTCCACTAATGCCACAAACTTTTCCTATCCTTAGAATAGAGTCTTTATTTAACAATTGTTTCATATTATATGCTCTTTTTTTATTAATTTAGTTAAAATATTTATGATATCTTGAAAAGATAAAGTAGTAGGTATACTTTCTTTTTTCTCATTTATTAAAGTATTTTTTACAATGATAAAATTATTAAATTCTTTGAATCTGTTTTTCAAAAATTTTAGATCTTCTTCATTATACGCAAAAGAAACAAATAATAACGAAGGATTTCTTAACCCCCTATTAATAACTTTGGCAAGATGCTCATCTTTAAAAGAAAACCCTATAGATAGGAATAAGGAATTAGGACGTTCCAGTTCATAGGAAAATACTCTAATCAAATCATAATAAACATCCATTATTACAGAATCTCGATGCTTTTGAGAGTTCGGTAAAACAAGAGCCAATGTTGTATTATATTCATGCAACATTTCTTCTTTATCTATTTCCTTATCTGTTAACTCTTTTGGAAATTCGTTATTAAAACAGATTCTCTTATCCTGATCTAATTTCCATGATAGCGAACCATGAAGTTTAATTAGATTAAATATTGGCAAATCTATTTTATAGTCATATAAGGCATCCAAATGACCTCTATAATTAAAAAATTCTTGTGTGGAAAAATAAAAATTTTTTTGTAAACTTGTATTTCTACAAAAACCATCGTTAAGAAACATATTATGAACTCTTGTTCCTGCATCCTCAAGGAATAGGTCATAATTCGTTGTAAATATATTGATTAATTTAAAATGCAACGTATTACTCCTTTTTTGTAGTAAATGCTGCAATTCATTAAGAAAAGAAATATATCTATCTCTTGTACTCTGAATATTATCTCCTATTTTTTCAGAAATTAATTGGGAATTAATTTTAATAATAGATGATAAAAATTTATAAGTTAATTGTAAGCCTTCTATTTTTTTATCTAATAGCCAAGCCTCATCAATTTCTTTTTCCGTTATTCCTAGTGTTGAAATGGCAGGATATGAACACCCAGCTCCCAAAAGAAAATTTAAATTACCGGAAGAGATACTTTTTATCAATATCGTTTCCAATTCATTATATTGTTCTCTTAAATCTATAACTTGTGCCATATATTTCTCCTATTTTTTAATATTATATCAATATTTTTTCTAATGAATATGTCCCTGGAATTCTTTTGCATTGAAACAATTTAGGCCCTGGTTGTTTATATGGAAATTTTGAAATGATATCTATTACCTGTTGTATTAACTCTATATTAGTTCTTAAACCAAAAATAATCTCCTCTATTTCATTAACATCAATGATTACAGGATTACGAAAAGAAGGTGATTCTATCGCTACAACTCTAACTTCTTTTTCATAGGACCATTCTTTAGATTTACATATAAAAGACTGTTTCAATGCTTCATCATTACCTTTCCCAAAATGATATTTTTGTGGAACTTTATCTGTATATTGTATCGGAAAAGGAATCATCATATCCGGAAATTCTGGCAATAATAAATTGTTATCCATATACCCTGGTTTAATTTTTATTCCATAAGACTTCTCATTAAGTTTATGTGCTCTAAATCCGACACATATCCCCGTATGATATGCTGCATAATGCGACCATAATAAAGGACTCAATTCTGTTTTTGATAAACAAAGAATTCGCAATTTATTATTATTTTGAAACTCAACGATCTTATTTTGGTATATTTCTATTAATTTCTGAGGGTTGCAAATATATTTACTTATCAAAGATTGTAAACACTCTTGATTTACACCAACTCGTAACCCTAAAGATTCAATGTCTCTAGTGGTTATTTTTTCTTCATACTCAATTATTCCATCAAAAGGATCATTAAATTCTTTAGGTGAAGAAAAATAAAGTTCACCTTTTTGTAAAAGATTCAGAGTATATTGATGGATATGTTTCGAATTTATATCTTCTGCCAAAGGACGATATTTATAGAAGCAATTTATCATAAATTTTATAGTTAATTACTATGTTACAATACAATTCTATTATATCATTTATAATTTTCTATAAATTCCCTGTTAGAAGTTTAGGGAATTTAATACATATTTCCCCTCATTTTAGCAATACAATATAAAATAAGGTAATAGCGCTATTTTATCCAAAATTAACAAAATTCCCTGTATTTACCCTGATAATCAGGGAAAAATGATAAAATAAAGATATAAGGTTCAGCATCTTAGAGAGAATAACAGTCAGTTCTGTCTGACCGACCATTTTTTAAAAGCACCCTTTTAGGTGTTTTTTATTTTCTCGGGCGAAAGCGTTTTTAGAAAACAAAAAAAATTATATTTTTTTGGCTATGCGCTGGTAACCTTTGGCTTTAATAATTTTTGCTTTGAAAATTTGCCCCGCTTTGACAGGTTTTTCAAAAGTCAAAGTACCGTCGATATCGGGGGCGTCGCGGTAAGTTCTGCCGAGTGTGTCTGTGTCGCTAATGACTTCTATAATAGAGCCGACAAGTTTTTTATTTATCTTATCAACAACGCGGCTTTGCACTTTGTTTAATTCAATAGCGCGTTCTTTTTTAACTGCGGCAGGTATTTGCTTTTTCATATCATAGGCGGCGGTGCCGGGTTCTCTAAAGAACTCAAACACGCCGACATTATCAAATTCATATTCTTTAACAAACTTTAAAAGTTCTTTAAAATCTGCTTCCGTTTCACCGGGAAAGCCGACAATAAAGTTTGTTCTTATTGCGATATTTTCCACGCGTTCTTTTAGCATAGTTAAAGTTTCTTTTATTTTTTCAGGTCCGCAATGGCGGTTCATTCTTTTAAGTATATCTGCTGAAATATGCTGCAAAGGAATATCAAGATAAGAAAATATTTTTTCTTCCCCCGCCATTAAATCCGCAAGTTCTTTTGTAACGCGGTGTGGGTAAGCATACATTATTCTAAGACGGCAAATATCTTTTAGTTTTATAAGTTTTTTTAATAATTTAACAAGTTCGGGTTTGCCGTATAAATCCTGCCCGTAGGAAGTTGTATCTTGTGCAATAAGCGAAATTTCCTTTGCGCCGTTTTTGGCCAAGACACGCGCTTCTTTAACAATTTCTTCGATAGTTTTTGAGCGGTAATTGCCGCGGATAAAAGGTATTGCGCAATAAGCACAGCGGTTATTACAACCGTCGGCAATTTTTAAATAGGCACTATGCGGAGCAGTTAAAAAAAGTTTATACTCCGGCATAAAAAGTTCGCGCTGTATCGGGCTGAAAAGAAAACCTTTTTTATTTATGATTTTCTCAATAATATCTTGTTTGGAGATGGAAAAAAACAAATCGGCATCTTTAAATTCGCTGGCAAGGTCTTCTTTTAATCTTTCAACCGCGCAACCGGTTATAGCAACTTTTTTAATAATACCTTTTTTCTTTAATTTTAAGGCATATTTTATATTTTCTTTTGCTTCTTTAATAGCAGAGGCAAGAAAACCGCAAGTATTTATGATAATAATATCGGCTTCGTTTTCGTTAAAAACCATATTATGCCCGTTTGCTATAAGACGGGCAGAAAAATTTTCACTATCGGTTAAATTTTTGGGACAACCCAAACTTATCAAGTAGAAATTCATATATATATATTATATAATATATATAAGAGAGGTTGTTTATGAAAAACTTTGAAAAAACACTTTTAAAAACTGCAAAAAATATTGAAAAAGCCTTAAAAAAACAGATTTCTTTAATTAAAAACACCCCGCAAATTATCGTTGACGCTATGAGTTATTCTTTAATGGCCGGCGGCAAAAGAGTGCGCCCTGTATTACTTACTTGGACGGCTGAGGCCTTTGGTCTTGCTCCAAAAGATGTTGAAACGGCTGCTTGCGCTGTTGAAATGCTACATACCTATTCTTTAATTCACGATGATTTGCCTTCTATGGATAATGATTCTTTAAGAAGAGGCCGACCTACAAATCATATCGTTTTTGGCGAAGATACCGCTTTGCTCGCCGGTGATGCACTTTTAACATACGCTTTTGAAACACTTGCAAGAAATGCACAAATAAAAAAAGTAGGTTATGAAAGAACCTTAAAAGCAATTAGCAGTCTTTCCCATTACGGCGGTGTAAGCGGTATGATAGGCGGGCAGGTTGCCGATGTCTTTGCCGAAGGCATTTTGGAAGGCAAAAGCAAAAGAGCAAGCGTGCTTGCTAAAACAAAATATTTTAAAGGCCGCCTTGCCGGTTATTATCTTTTACCTAAAAACACAAAAGAAGTTTCCGCTTCTGCTCTGTTAAAATATATTCACACAAATAAAACGGGCGCTTTAATAAAAACATCCGTTGAAATGGGGGCTATACTTGCCGGCGCAAAAGATAAGGATTTGAAAAATATCCGCACTTATGCAGAGGCAATCGGTTTTGCCTTCCAAGTAGCAGACGATATTTTGGATGCTACAAAAACTCAAAAACAACTTGGCAAAAGTAATAGCGATTTAGTAAATAAGAAATTAACTTTTGTCACACTTTACGGTCTTGAAGAAGCAAAAAAAGCCGCACAAAAAGCATTAAAAGATGCCGTGCGCGCCTTAGGTAAAATAAAATCGAACAAATTACAGCCTTTATACGATATGGCGTATTTTATTATTGAGAGGACTTACTAATGGATTTACTGGATACAATTAACTCCCCGAAAGATTTAAGAAAATTAAAAAAGGAACAACTTCCGGAACTCTGTCAGGAAATAAGAAATTATATTATTGAAACTATCAGCCACACAGGCGGACATTTGGCCTCAAGTCTTGGTGCGGTTGATATTATTGTGGCTTTACATTATGTTTTTAAAACACCGGAAGATAAACTTGTTTTTGACACGGGACATCAGACCTATGCCCACAAAATCCTAACAGGCAGAAAAGAAGGTTTTAAAACTATCCGCAAACAAAAAGGGTTAAGCGGTTTCTTAAAAATCTATGAATCCGAATATGATACTTTTGGTGCGGGGCATGCTTCAACTGCCCTTTCGGCTGCTTTAGGTATGGCTTGTGCGCGTGACCAAAAAGGTGAAAAAAATAAAGTTGTTGCCGTTGTCGCTGACGGTTCTATGACAGGCGGTATGGCCTATGAGGCCTTACAAAATGCCGGGCTTTTAAAAACTAATTTACTCGTCGTTTTAAACGATAATCAGATGTTTATTTCTAAACGCGTAGGTGCACTTGGTTCTTTCTTGACAAAACTTTTAAGCGCAAAATATACCCAAGCCCTAGAAGATACTATTGAAACAAAAATCGGCGATAGTGATATTGGCAAAAATGTAGTTAAACTTGCCAAAAGGGCAAAATCCATTTTATTTTCAGGCGTTTTATTTGCGGAAATGGGTTTTAAATATTTCGGTCCTGTTGACGGAAATGATGTTCTTTCTTTAGTTGAAACACTGGAACAAATTAAAGATATTAAAGGACCGGTTTTCTTACATATTGTTACCAAAAAAGGTAAAGGTTATCCCCCCGCCGAAGCAAAACCCACTAAATATCACGGACTTGGTATCTTTGATGCCGAAACCGGCGAAGTTATGGGTAAAAGCGATAAGATAACTTACACAAAAGCATTTTCCGATGCTTTAATGAAACTTGCAAAAGAAGATAAAACAATTACAGCCATAACCGCCGCTATGCCGGAAGGAACAGGCCTTTCCCCCTTTAGAGAAAAATATCCCGAACGTTTTTATGATGTCGGTATCGCAGAAGAACACGCAGCAACTTTTGCAGGTGGTCTTGCGACACAAGGTCTAAAGCCTTTAGTTGCGGTATATTCATCTTTTTCGCAAAGATGCTATGACCAGATACAGCAAGATATTTGCCTTCAAAATCTGCCGGTAGTTTTTGCTTTTGATAGAGCAGGTGTCGTAGGCGAAGATGGACCTACACACCACGGCGTATTTGATTTAAGTTTATTTAGAAATATACCTAATCTTTATATTGCCGCACCGGCTGATGAAAATGAACTTCAACATTTGTTAAAAACCGCTTTTGAAGCAAAAGCACCTTTCATAATAAGATATCCGCGCGGTAGTGCCGTCGGTGTGGAAATGGACGCTGAACTTAAAACCTTGCCGCTTGGTAAAGGAGAGTGGCTTAAAAAAGGTAAAGATGTAAATATTCTAGCCGTCGGTAATATGGTTCATACTGCTTTAGAAGCAACAGAAATACTTGCTAAAAAAGGTATTAATGCAGGTGTTTTAAATATGCGTTTTATAAAACCGCTTGATACCAAAGCCGTTAAAGAAGCCCTAGACTTAAGCCACAATATTGTAACGATAGAAGATAATGTTTTGGCGGGTGGTTTTGGCTCAGCGGTAAGCGAATTTATTTGCGATAATGATTATACTGCTAACTTACTTAGACTTGGTATCAAAGATATATTCGTTGAACATGCAACTCAATCTCAATTACACGAAGAACTTGGTTTTGAACCAAAGAAAATCGCTTCTTCAGTTGTAAAATTCTTAAATAAGAGGAAAAAATAATGTTACTAAAAAATCCCATATCAACATCTTATACAAAGGCTTATGAAGACCTTGATTTTTTGAAAAGTGATGAGGCCCGTTCCATAAGGCTTCAACTTGAACTCTTAAAACCGGAACTTGCCCTAAAAAAAGCCAATATAGAAGAATGTATTTGCTGTTTTGGCAGTGCAAGAATAAAAGATAAAAAAGAATCTGCTAAAAGAATAAAAGATATAGAAGCACAATTAAAAAAAGATCCTAAAAATAAAAAACTTCAAATGAAATTAAAAGAAGCGCAAGGCCTTGCAAGTTTATCTAAATACTATGACGAAGCAAGAAAGTTTAGCCATATTGTAGTTACCGAAACTAAAAAACGCTTTAGCATTGTAACCGGCGGCGGCCCCGGCATTATGGAAGCAGCAAACCGCGGCGCTTATGAAGCAGGCGGCACAAGTATTGGTTTTAACATTACCTTGCCTATGGAGCAAAAACCGAACAAATATATCAGCAAAGGTTTTGCCTTCTTATTTCATTATTTTGCCGTCAGGAAAATGCACCTTGTTATGCGCTCAAAAGCAGTGGTGGTTTTCCCCGGCGGTTATGGTACTTTTGATGAAATGTTTGAGATTTTAACTTTAGTTCAAACCGGTAAAAAGAAAAAAATACCTGTTGTTCTTGTCGGTAGAGAATTCTGGAATAGCATTTTTAATACCCAAAAACTTTTTGACTATGGTGTAATCTCTCACGATGATACTTTTGCTCTAGTTGACACCGCTGAAGAAGCCGTAGCCGTTCTTAAGAAATTTTATCATGTAAAATAGAATTTCATATTAGCAAAAACCCTGCTTTGTTTTTTAAAAGCAGGGTTTTTATTTTTATAAAAATATTTACACAAATCGTTTTAATTTCTTTTTAGGCGGCTGATCTGTTAAAGTGTAAAGTAAATAAGTCTTTATAATTTCCAAACAAAACATTAAAGAAAAACAAGCAAAACTTATAAAATACGACCAGGCATAATTCATCTCAGGAAAGAAATAATTTTTTGCCGATAAAATTATTTGGTTAAGTTGGATAAAAGTGAAATCTCTAAAAACAAAAGCACAAAATAAAAGTTGAATAAGTGAAATAACAAAAACAATCCTTTGCCTCATTAAAATAAGCGCTATTTGAGCAAAATATATAACAAACATAGCAAAGCAAACTTTTGTAGCAAAATAACTATAATTAAATTCAAAATATCTTAGCATTAAAAAATTTCTAACTAAGCCCAAGAAACAAAAGATTAAAATTACATAGAGCCAATTATCTATTGCTTCAAAATATTTAAGAATATTTTTTCTCATTTATTTATACTCAAAGAATCCTGTTTGGTTTTTCTTGCTAAAGCATTGTTTATTAAAATATCTAAAACTTCTTCGTATTTTTTACCGCCTGCTTCCATAAGTTGCGGAAAAAGACTTGTAAGCGACATACCGGGAATAGTGTTTATTTCAGAAAAATAAAATTTGCCGTCTTGAGAAATTAAAAAATCGACTCTTGCGTACCCTTTGCCTTGCAAGGCTTTAAAAACCTCATAACTTGCCTGACGTATTTTATCTTGAGTATCTTTATCAAGCGGAGCCGGAATATACATATCGCAACCGCCGGCTATATTATATTTTGCTTCATAATCAAAAAAAGCATTGTTCGCGGTTTTTAATTCCCCACAAGGAGAAGTATATATCTCTTCCTGATAATCTCCCATAACGGCGCAGAAAACTTCTCTTGCCTTATCAATACCTTTTTCAATAAGTAAGGTATCATCATATTTAAAGGCCTCTTTTATTGCGGTTTCTAGATTTTCCGGCTTTTCTACACGGCTAACGCCGATAGAAGAACCTAAATTAACCGGCTTTACAAATAAAGGATAACCCAATTTTTTAACGGCTTCCTGTAAAAGCGGTAATTCGTATTTATCTGCTTTCCTTAATTTGATATAGGGAACTATGGGCACTCCGTAAAAAGATGCCAAAAGTTTGGAAATTTCTTTGTTCATTCCCATTGCGCTTGTTAACACTCCGCAACTAACGTAAGGAATATTTAAAATTTCAAAAAGGCCTTGCATTGTTCCATCTTCTCCCATAGCACCGTGTAAAACGGGAAAAAATACGTCAATTTTAATTTTTTCTCCCTCCAGGGTAGAAAGGTGAGCCTCTTTAGAAATAAGCGGAGAGATTTGAATATCTTGGCTTGTTATCTGCGTTGAACATTCTTTTTGCAAATACCATAAGCCTTGCTTATCAATAAAAATTTTAAAAACTTCATATTTCTTTTCAAGAACGGAACAAACATCTTTCGCGGAATGAACAGAAACCTCATGTTCTGTCGATTTACCACCGTAAATAACGGCTACTTTCATTTTTTGCATTATAAAAATCCTTATCTAAAAACTATTCTTTAAAAAGCGACCATTTTATTCTGTAAAATACACTTTTTGTTTTACCGAGAAAATCAGAATATTCTTCTTTATCTCTTGAAGATGCCTTACGCGGAAGGTGTGTTTTGATAGAATGGTCCGTCATAGGGACATCACTCAAAGATCCTTCAGATCGTGAAACGGAAGAAAGTTTAACTTTTTCCGTATTGGTAAGAGTAGAATTTTCCCCAGTTTCATCTTGAATATCTCCTGATTCCTTTGCACCGAAAATCATACTTAAATCCAAAGATTGATTTGAAGTCTTTTCCCCACCGAGTTGGGAAACTTCCGCAAAAGTATCTGTTTCTGACTCCTGATAGTCAGGTAAAATATCATTAAACATCTGATCTTTTTGCGTTGTGCTTACCATAGCAGGTGTGGCAGCAGCAAAACTATCCGTTTTAGCATTATTTTGCGCCGTTTGAGTTTTGGTGTGTTGTTGCTGGGTTACAGGTTCTTGTTTGACAGCGTTTATATTTGGTGCCGTAAGAGTTTTTTTACTTAAATCCGAATAGGTAGGCGGTTCCGTATAGGTTTGAGTAAAAGAAGCCGTTCGTGTCTTTTCTGACACTTTTACTTCTTTAGCAACGGGAGCCGTTACCTGCGGAAGAGATTTCTTAACTTCTTCTTCTTCTTTCTTCGCTTGAAGATTAGCAATGGTTGCTTTATCTTGTTCTTTTGCTTGCTTTAAGGCGGATATATCTTGTTTTAATTTGGTAATTAAATCATCATTTTGGGTAATTTGCGTTCTTAAAGTGGTTAAGGCCTCGCGGGCTTCCTTACCGTTATCATCTAAAGTTTTGATTTGTAAACGAGTTTGGTCAAGTTGCTCGGCAAGGGATTTCTTTTCTTCTTTTATTCTGGTTAACTGCATTGTCAGAGCAGCCGCTTTGGCTTTAGCAAGAGCGGTTTCGTCTGCTTTCTTTTGATAAGAAACAATTTGGCTTTCCAAGTCCTTTGCGTGTAAAGTTAAATTATTATACTGTTCTTCAAGACTAAACTTTTCCTCTTGTGCTTGTTTAAGTTTTGTATTATCTGTCTTAAGGGCTTCAATTTCCTGCACTTGTTTTGCAAAGCGTTCGGAAAGATCGGCAAGTTGTTTTTCCAAGTCGGAAATCTTTGTTTCATATTCTTCGCGTATCTTAACAAGACCGTTTTCAAATTCAACGGTTTTGAAATTGCCCGCTTTGGAAAGTTCTTCTTTAAGAGCAAGAATTTCTTTTGCCTGTTCGGCAGATTTTTTAAGAGCGGCAACTTTTTGTTCGCGAGTTTGTTTGATTTGTGCTGAAAGGGCAACATTAACCGCTTTAAGTTTGGCAACTTTATCTTCGAGTTGAAGTCTGGCTGCTTTTTCCGCCTGAAGTTCTTGTTGTAAATTGTTAAGAGAAGTTTGCAAGGTTTCAATTTGCTTTGCTTGCTCTTCCATTTGTTTTTGTAAAGTTTCTTTTTGTCCGATCAACTCTTTATATTTTGTCTCAAGGGCGGTAAATTCTTCGTTTTTAGAAGCAGACTCTTCTCTTAATTGAGAAAGTAAAACACTTTCTTGGGCAAATTTGCCTTGTGCTTTGACAAGTTGTTCTTTTAAGGAAGAAATTTCCTGAGAAATTATATTCTGTTTTTCCGTTTCCCCTTTTGAAGCAAGAGAAGTTTCCAAATCACTAATCTTTGCTTTAAGAGAATTTACTGTTTCTTCTTCGTTTTTAAGTTTTTCCTGTGTGCTGGCAAGTTTATTTTCTAATACGGAAATTTGCTTTTGCGCATCTTCTTTTAATTGTTTGGTTTGTAATTCCGATTGTGCTTTGAAAGCGGCTAAAGTTCTATTTTTTTGTTCTACTTGGGCAAGTAAAGCAATTTTTTGAGTTAAAATTGTTTTTAACTCGTCTTCAAGAGCATTTTTTTGTAAATCAAAAACTTGTTTATCTGCATTTTGCGTGCCTAAAAGATTATACTTTGACTGCAAAGTTTCATAATTCTTCTTTAACTCTTCTATCTGTGACAAGTATTGATTATTTGCCTTTTGATTTTCTTCTTTAGCAGAAAGTAAATCTGTCACTTGTTTTTCCAAAGATTGTTTTTGTTGTTCCGCTTGAGATAGTCTGGCAACTAAATTCTGATATTCCAAATTTTGATTTCTGTATTTATTTTGTTCTTCCTGTAAAGTTTGCTGAAGAGAAGAAATCTCTCTTAAATGGGCATCTTTAAGCAAGGAAACTTCGGATGAAGGCATTTCCTGCGGAGGATTCTTTTCAAGGTCTGCTATGGCTTGCTTAAAAGAATCTATTTGCATCTGTAAGGTCTTTATAAACCCTTCCTGATGACGACAAACCGATAAAGTCTGCTTAACCTGATTTGTTAATTCCGCACTTTTTTGAGTTTCCTGCTGATAACTCTTTTCAAGGTTTTTAAATTGAGCATCCCTAATTAAGCCAATCTCTTGTTCATATTTATTTTTTAGACCGAAGAGATTTTCCAAATGTTCTTGGGCCTTAGCAAGAAGGGCTGTTTTTGCCCCTTGTGTTTTAGCAAGGGAAGTTTCCAAAACCAAAATATTTTCCCTTAAAGAACCGGCAAGACCGGCCTCGTTTTTAGAAGATAAAAGAGCATGGTCCAATTGAGTTTTTAAAGAATCAATTTGCCCTTGATATAAGGCTTTATCGCCGGTAAGGGCTTTTTGTTTAAAATCTTCTAACTGATTTTTTAAAGAAAGGGTTTGAGCCTCTTTTTCTTTGAATTTTTCTTCCGTTTTAGCCAAATCAAAACGCAAAGCCATTATTTGACGGGTTTGCTCGGCAGAGGCCTTAAAAGAATCTAATTTCTCCTGACGGATTTTTGCAATTTCATCTTCCAAAATTTTCTTTTCTTCAACAGCCATATTAAGTTGCTGTTCAAGACGGGATACTTTAAAATTACCCTGATCTGATTGTTCTTGAAATTGATTTATCTGCATACGCAAAGCAAGCAGTTCTTTTGTTTGCTCGGCAGATTTTCTTAAAGATTCAAGTTTCTCGTTTTTAGCACGTTTAACTTCGCTGTTTAAGGCAAGATTTATGGCTTTTAAGCGAGAGGTTTTTTCTCTTAAACGGGCAATTAGGTTTTGATCCTGACGGACAAGACCTTCCTCATATTGTAAGCGTGCTTTGACGATATTATCCAAACTGCCTTTTAAAGTATCAATCGTGCTGGAAATATTAGTAAAAAATTCGTCATTTGCTTTTATGGAAGAAACATAATTCGTTTGTGTCGGTTGTTCTTCAAAAAGTTCCGAAGGTAAAGAAGAAAAAGTTTGTTCTTTTGAAGTATCTTCAATTTGATTTTGTATATCGTTGATTTTACTTTCAAGTTCTTGTATATTTTCGTCTTTATCTTTTTGTAAATCGATATTAAAATCTTGGGTATCTTGGGTTGTGGCAACAGGAGAGGCCTTTATGGCCGTAAGGGTTTTTTCTAAAGGGTTATCATTAGCAGCAACAAAAGCATCAATATCAAAATCATCGGTAAAAGGAAATTCCTCTTCCAAAAACTCTTGTTTTGTTTTTGGAGAAATAGTTGTATCTTCTTTAGAAAGAGAATCTAAAAAAGCCTGTGCATCCGGCTGATAATTATTATTTTCCTGTTCCATAAAAACCCTTTATTTTATTCCTTGTGAATAAGTTCCAACTCTTTAATTAACCCTTGTAAAGTTGGTTGTAAATTGTTTATATATTCGTTTTCAAAAGAGGTTAACCTTTGTTCTAAACCGGCAATAGTATTTTTGGTATCGTTAAGTTGTTTTTCCTGCAAGAGTTTTATTTCTTCAAGTTTATAGTGTAACTCTTTAATCTTTTCCTGCAAGGAAACGATATCTCTAACCTCCGGTGTTGCGGCACTTGAAAAGATACGTTTTGCATCTTTTGCGGCAGTGCTGGCAGCACTTGAAACTTCGTCAATAATATCAAACTCTTCAAAGGAAGAATTTGACAAAGATTGGCGGTATTTTGCTATAAAATAAAACAATAGCAAAAAACAAACAGCAAAACCGGCTGAAGATATAATTAATGTTGTCGGCATATACTTAATGATAGCATATTTTTATTAATAATATACAGGGATTTTTTAGGAGATAATTTCAAAGATTTTTGCAGGACTTGTGGCACCTTTGATAAGTCTAAAAAGTTTGGCTTCCTTACAAAGAGTTTTGGCAAGTAATTTTATTACAGCGATATTCGCTCTTCCTTCGCGTGCCGGTGCTTTGACCCAGACCTCAAAAGTATCTGGGCTTTTTTGAATAATTTGTTCTTTTTTCTCGTCTGCGTGGACTTTAACTTTTATATACATTTTGGCATAAAAAAGCCCGCATTAAAATTGCGGGCTTTTTATTTAAAACTTATTTTTCCTCTTTAGTTTCTTCCTTAACAGGTTCTTCTGTTGTTTCTTCTTCAAAAGAACCTTGTAAAAGTTGACCTAAAGTCGGGCGAGGTGCTTGTTTTAAATATTGGGCAACCACTTTTCTGTTTTGCACTTGGTCAAAACGTTTAATAGAAAGATTTACCACATAATTTGCACCGTCAACGCCGATTACAACGGCTTGAACTGTATCGCCTTCTTTACCGGCAAAATCTCTGCCGAGTTCAAATTCGGAAATATAACCTTTGGTTTTATTTTTACCGAGTTCGACTTCAACTCCTTCCGGAGAAACTTTTGTAATGGTTGCTTTTTGCATACTCATATACGGATAGCGTTTCTTTAATAAATCGGCCGGGTTTAAGAAAAGTTGTTTAACACCGAAGATGATATTGCCTTTTTCTTTATTGATTTCCAAAAGTTTGGCTTTAATGCGTTGACCGCGTCTATAATTTGCCAAAATGGTTTGGGGATCTTTCCAAGCGATATTATCTAAAGTTACAATACCTTCAATGCCGTGATATCTTAAGTAAAGGCAGTCTTTACCGACTTTAGAAACAACGACTCTTAAAACATCGCCTTCTTTAATTTCGCTTAAAACTTGTTCTCTTCTGACATTTTCATCTTCTTCAAGAACTTGTTTTCTTGAAACAATTAAGTTTTCTTTATCTTTAGAAAATTCTGCAATTACGGCTTTGATTTTTGCACCTTTAGGCAAATAATGCTTATAAGCCGGATGAAGTTCCGATAAAGATAAAGGCATAAAACCTGTTACTCCGTGAACTTCAACTTTATAACCACCTTTAACACAATCAGTGATGATACCTCTTACTCTTTCCTTATTCTCATAAGATGTTTTACATAAATCCCAACCGATAGATTCTACGGCTTTTTTATGGGACAAAATTGAATGTCTTTCATCACTGCCTTTACGAACTAATACTGCGGAAACTTGAGAACCTATTGCGGGAACGTTTTTACCATCAAAATCCGAAAGTGGTATTAACCCCTCTTTTTTATCACCGGTGTCCACCATCACATAATCTTGTGATATTTGAACAACGCTAACATTTACGATTTCCCTCTTATTTAATTTTTCCTGCATTTCCTCTTGTTCGGCAAACAACTGGTCCATTGTTAAATTTTCCATATCTTGTGTTTGCTCTTGTGTTTTTTCTTCTTGTGGGTTAGTCATATTGCTAGTAGCATTTTACTTCACTTTTAAGGAAATAAAACGCGTATCCTCCATTTATTTTAATTTTTTAATTTCATTCATTACTTTATCTGCAAATTCTTGATACTGCTCTTTCACGGGTCTTGTTTCATCGGCTTTTACATTAAATGCTTTGCCGAAGATAACTTTAGGTCCCCAAGTAAAAGGTAATTTATTTGTATCAATTACCCTTATAGGAACTATCGGCGCCCCGCTATGATAAACCAAAAAACCGATACCGGCTTTTGCTTTACCCATTTTACCCGTTTTTGAGCGGGTGCCTTCGGGGAATAAAGCCAAACTTTCCCCATTTTTTAAAACTTTCAAAGCCTCTTTTAAAGAGTGTAAATCGCCGCCTTTTCTTTTTCTATCTATAAAAATATAGCCGTAATGTTTAAATAACTTTCCTAAAACAGGCCAAGAAGCAACTTCCTTCTTTGCCATATAGATAGAATGTCTTCTTTTAGCGGCAAATCCCCCCATAACAATAGGGTCAAAATTTGAAACATGGTTACACGCTAGTATAAGCGGACCGCTTGTTGGGATGTTTTCCAACCCTATAACTTTGGTGCCAAAACATCTAGAAAACACCCTGAATATAAATTCTAGCAAATTAGGAGTAGGTTTACCAGACATTTTTTGTCGCAACCTCCAAAACCTTATTGATTACCTCTTCCAAAGTTAAATCGGAAGTATCAATAATAAGGGCATCCTCTGCCGGTTTTAACGGAGCAATTTTGCGGTTAGAATCTCTTTCATCACGGGAGATTATAGAAGCCAAAATTTCTTCGTAAACAGGGTTTTGACCTGCCTCTTTAAGTTGTTTTACACGTCTGTCTGCGCGGGCTTTTGCGCTTGCTGTTAAATAGATTTTCACTTTTGAAAAAGGTGCTATTTGCGTGCCGATATCTCTGCCTTCCAAAACAATATTTCCTAAATGAGCAAGTTTTTTCTGCTCGTCCATTATAAGAATTCTTGCCGCAGGAATAGCGGAAACTTTACTTGCCGCTCTGCCGACTTCTTCATTATGTATTTTATCTAAAGGACAAATACCATCAATATAGACTTTCAGCACATTATCTTGTGCCTGATAAGTCCATTTTACTTTTTGGGCAATTTCTAAAACGGCCTTTTCATCTTGAGGATCTATGCCTTGTTCTAGAACTTTCCACGCTAGGCAACGATACATCTCACCCGTGCTAAAAAAATTTATTTCAAATTTTTTCGCAAGGGCTTTACCAACGGAAGATTTGCCTACTCCGGCAGGACCGTCAATAGCAATCAACTTTGACATTAGTCATCTTCCCTTCTAAAGTTCTTTAAGGTAAGTTGAACAGCATCGGGATTTGTAGAGAAATCTAAAATATCTTCCATACTGCAAATACCTTTATTGTAAAGATTTATTAAGGAATCGTCGAAATCTACCATACCATAATAATCACCTTTTTGTATTGCTTGGTGAATATCGTTAATATTATTGTCCAAAATATGCTTTTTGATTTGTGCCGTAGGAAGCATAATTTCAATTGCAGGAACAAGGCCTTTACCATCTTTTTTAGGAACCAAACGCTGAGAGACAACCCCTCTTAATAAATCCGCAAGTTGAAAGCGGATTTGCCCTTGTTGTTCCGATGGGAAAGTTTCAATAATTCTGGTTAAAGTTTGAACAGCGTTAATAGTGTGCATGGTTGAGAAAACAAGTTGACCTGTTTCCGCTGCGGTAATGGCAGCGCGGATAACTTCCGCATCTCTTAATTCGCCGATTAAAATAACATCAGGATCTTGCCTCATAGCATATTTTAAAGCAGAAGTATAGGAAAGAGTATCCGTTCCTAAAGCAAGTTGGCTGATAACGGATTTTTTATCTTGGTGGACGAATTCAATAGGATCTTCAATAGTTAAAATGTGGGCGTGGCGGGTCTTATTAATTTGATCTATCATTGCCGCTAAAGTAGAAGATTTACCTGAACCGGTCATACCAGTTACCAAAACAATACCGCGACGATTATCTGCTATATTCTTCAAAACATCAACAGGCAAATTTAATTGTTCATAAGAAGGTATTTCCAAAGGAATATGGCGGATAGCCATACAAATTTTACCCATTTGTCTAAAAACGTTAAACCTAAAACGACCGTATTCTTTTGCGTCAAGAGCAAAGTCCACACTCATATTTTGTTCAAAAAGTTTTTTTTCTCTTTCACCCATAATAGAGTTTGCAATTTTTTTAACTTCGTCGTTAGTTAAAAAAGCATCGTCAATTGCTCTCATTTTTGTATTCATACGAACAAAAGCAACAGAGTTTCCTCTTATGTGTAAACCTGTTGCCTTATTATCTACAACTGTTTTAAGTAATGCTTGTAAACCTATAGCCATCTTTATTTATCCTCCATTTTCCTTCTTAAATACGAAGGCTTTAATAATTCCAATCTTCTAAATCTTTCGTCTGATGGGGTAGTAGTTGACACTAATGAGTGTCTGTTTTGATGAAGAGCAGAAGCAAGCCCTCTACCCCTAACCCTAATAGTTGCCGGCATTATATTATCTTGAAACCCTGTTGCTATTACCGTTATTCTTAATTCCCCTTTTGGAAGGGTAGGGTCATGCATATAACCAAATTTTATAAAGGCGCTGTTTGTAGCCGCTTCGTTAATAATGTTTGCTGCTTCTTGCTGTTCAAACATACTAATTCTTTCAGAAGAAGAGTAAAATAAAATTACGCCTTTTGCACCGGTGATATCGGAATTTTCAAGTAAAGGAGAGTGCATTGCCTTTTTAACTGCCTCTATATGTCTGTCTTTACCTTTTGCCGAACCTATACCGATAAGCGCTTGGCCGGATTTTAACATAATTTTTTTCAAATCGTTATAGTCAATATTGATTTCGCCAGGTTTTAAAACGACCTCGGAAATACCTTTTACTGCTTGAAGCAAAACTTCATCTGCGAGTTTAAAAGCATCGTTCATACTTGTTTCTTTATCAATATTTTCGCAAATTTTATCGTTGGGAACAACAATTACGCAATCGGCATACTCGCGTAAATGTTTTAGGCCGTCATAAGCAATTTGGCTTTTCACTCTGCCTTCATTTTTGAAGGGACGGGTAACTACCCCTACAACAAGAATATTTTCCCCGTAATCTTCTTTTGCTATACGGGCAATTTCCGGTGCTACGCCTGTACCTGTTCCTCCGCCCATACCTGCTGTAATAAAAAGTAAATCGGTATCTCTTACTAAAAGTTTTAGTGCTTCGCTTGATTCTAAAGCGGCCTCTCTACCTTTTTTTGGATCACCGCCGACCCCAAGCCCTTTTGTAAGTTTTTCACCTACTTGCATACGGCATAAAGCCCTATTACGCATTAAATCTTGAGCATCAGTATTAACCGCTACGAAAGTAACATCCTTTATACCGGAAGATACCATGCGGTTTATAGCATTACCGCCGCCACCGCCGACACCTACGCATTTAATCTTTGCCTTTTTGCCTTCAAATTGGCTGACATTGTTGAAAATTGAATCAAAACTATCGTCCATCATAATTTAACCACCAAATATATCAGAATTTATTAAACTCTTAAAGAATTTTTTACCGTATTTCATTATGGGTGATTTGCTCATAATTTCAGGTTCTTTTTTACCGTCGGACGGTTCTTTCTTAGATACATAAAGAAGTAAAGAAATCGCCGTAGTATATTCCGGCTTTAAAAAATCTTCGCTAGCGACTTCTACAAGTTCTTTTGAAACTCCACCACAACGCACCACTTTTAAGCCGAAAACTTGGGAAGCCAAACTTTCAATACCGGGCATAGAACTGCCGCCACCGGTCAAAACACCTACGGGGATATATCCCGCTATATCGATTTCCGATATGCTTTCCTTAACCATCTTAAAAATATCTTGCATACGAGGTAAAATAACATCTAAAATAACACTTCTTTTTAAAGTGGTAGCAACTTTTCCGTCTGCGGAATAAACTTTGACTTCTTCTTCGTTTTCTTCCTCGTTATATCTAGGGAAACATAAGCCTTCTTGCTCTTTAATTTTTAATGCATTACTCTTTGAGGTGTGCAAAGCATAAGCGATATCACTTGTAATCAAATCACAACCAACATCAAATTCTTTAGAGTATTGTAAGCAACCGTCACAGCAAATACCGATGGATGTGGTTTCCCCCCCTAAATCTATCAACAGCACTCCTGAATCTTTTTCTTCTTGAGTCAAAACCGCTTCGGACAAACACATAAGGCCATAGCGGGTGCCGGTAATTCTATATTCCGCTCTTGCTATTGCTTTGCGCAAATTTGATAAGGGAGAAGATAAACCCGATGTAACATAAACATACACTTCCAGCGAAGTGCCGTCCATACCTTCAGGGTTCATAATACCGCCTTGCCCTTCTACGATAAATTCTTGTTCTTCCACACTGACATTTTCATAATTATCCGGAACAGAACAAGCAGAAAGAGCATTGGAAATAACCCTATCAACATCTTCGGGATTTATTTCTTTATCTGCTCTTGAAATATTACAAACACCGTGACTGACCGTAGATTGTAAATGCCCACCGCGTAAAGCGATATAGAGTCCTCTTAAATCTTGTTTAGCGTCCGATTCCAGTTTGTTTATTACTGTTATTACTGCATTGCTAACCTGTCTTAAATCGGTAACAATTCCGTTTTTTAAACCGGCACAAGGAACACTTACACCTGAAACAATATTTAGTTTGCCTGTTTCCTGATTCATATATCCGCTTACCGCCGTGATTTTACCACTGCCGATATCAAGTCCTGCTATTAAATTTGATTTTGCCATAAATTACACCTGCGTATTAAGATAAATTTTTCCGTCTTCAAAGTATTTGAAATTTATTCTATAAGGTTCTTTAATACCTTTTTTGTGTGATATATCTATTATATCTTTTAATGCAACTATTTTACCATTATACAAATCAAAAGAACCTATATCAACTATTGAACCATTTTTCAAATAGAAAGTTAAGGTCTTTTTTTCTAAATCTGTATCAATATAATCTAAGTCCTGTAAGTCTTGGGCTTTAACATCTTTTAATAATTCTACCAATTCTTGCAGCAAAAAAGAACTTCTTATTTCTTCCTTTAATTTAACTTTTAAACTTTCAGACGGTATTTTGGCTTGTTCATAATTAAATAAAATACCACTTTCGGAGAGCAAAAAAGATTTATTTTTTGTTTCCACCTTCGCTAAAACTGTGTGATTTGTAGTTTTTACCGTTAATTCTTTTGAGAAAAATCCTCTCTTTACATCCACTTTCTGCACTTGATTAAGTCTTAATTGCACAGAATTTTTAATGTTTTTAGCATCTTCGCTTGAGATAAGGGTATCTTCTTTAAAGGAAATTAAATCTTGAATTTGCTGTTTTGTATAGTCATCATCTGCCACAACAACGAGTTTTTTTGCCTTCCAAGCAAACCAATGGCTTTTATGCTCAAAAATATACTGAAACCCCTTGTTAATACTCCAAAACAACAAAAATAAAAACAAACAGATTATGAGAAATAGGAAGAATCTTTTTATTCTGCGTCTTTTTTGCCTTTTTGCACTTATGGGAGCAAAAGTTTTTCTTTTAGAAGATTTTCTTAAATACATACAACTCCACAGAATAAAAAATTGAAATTTATAAGTATTAAAAATGGGCGGAAAGGGATTTGAACCCTTAAGCCCTTTCGGGCATACGGTCCTGAGCCGTACGCGTCTGCCAATTCCGCCACCCGCCCAATAGAGATATTATAGCAAAATATAGGACCTAAATGTTAGACACGTGCGCGACTTATTTTGCACCGGCAACTTTTAACAGTTTGACGATTTCGGCAGTTTCCTTTTCTCGTTCTATTTCTTCTGATAAATAAGTCGCTACACTTTCAGGATCAGGGCCTTCGCAAACAATACAATCGCCATATTTGGCTTGCCACTCTTCTTGCGAAAGTAAAGCATCGGTTTTTTCTTCTTTAAATTTACGGCCTTTTTACCAAAGGTTTTCTTGCCGGTTGCCTTTTGCTTTGGTTAATTTCGCCGTTATCTAAAATCAAATCAGGCGTAATAATGGAATAGCCAAAGCCGTTTCTTGTCATTTCATTATAAACCTGCATTTTATCAGAGGCATATTTTATATCCCTTAAACTTCTTGTATTAAGAGTGGTCATTTCTCCGTAAACAGGTGTTTTGGCACCGGTTTTTGAATCAATCATAAAACCAAAGAAAGTATCTCCATCGCGTGCTTTAATTACAGGGCAAGCCTTCAGACCTTGCTCCGCACAGAAGTTTTGAAAAGTCTTTATAAAATCTTCTTCGGCAATAGTGCTGCGTGCAAGCAAAATCAAGTTTGAAGGGCGTGCAAGTAGCGTTGTATATCCATAGTAAGAACGCGCGTGACCGTTAGATTTTTTATTGTTCTTAGTTAAAGAAGCCGTAAAAGGTAAATCCTTCAAAATGCCATTTTCAATAATTTGTATTTTTTCGGCTTTAACACCTTCTTCGTCAATTTCATAATAACCGGCAAGTTTTTTATTATCAAAAGTTTTTCTTAAAGGGTCATCAATGACATCAAAGCCCGCACTAAAAACTTTTAAACCTAGTTTATCGGAAAAAGCACCGTCATAATAAGAATAATCCTCATTACTTGCAATATGTTTTGTGCGGCTTATTCCTTGAGATAAAACTCTCATCAAGTCAGCGGCTTGCGAACCTTCTAAAAGAATAGGCCCGATATAAGCATCAACTTTTTTTGCTTTTTGTAAGGTAATAACTTCTTTGGCAAAATCCTCGGCTTCTTTTTCAAGTTGTTCTAAAGAAGGAACATCTTTAAAATCTGCGTAAGTTAAAGTTTTGTTTAAATTAAACTCTAATCCGTCTTCCAAACGACCTTGGGCAATAAATCTGATTTTTATAGAATATTTGTCTTGCAAATATTTTGAACCGCGACTTGTTAAAAAATAAGACGGCGCAAAATTTATATTTACAAATGTCATAAAATCTTCAAACTCAGGCAAAGCACCTTTTGCGCTTGTTTTTTGGGCAACCTCACGCCAATATTCTTTATCAATAGTAGGCTCCGTTAAATTATCAAAATGTTCTTGCGCGGGATAAAAAGAAAAATCATCATATTTTTGGTTGATATGTTTATTTTTCTTATAGGCTTGCTTTTCGGTAAGTTCGGCAAGAGAGTTTTTATAAACGATATCCGTTGTCTGCCAAAGAAATTTGCTAACATCTTCATAATTTAAAGCAAAAGAACTATCTGTTTCTTTTGGCAACCAAACACTCGGATTAAAATAAGAGTTATCTTCTTTTGGACTGCCTATTCTTACTTGCACTTCATACTCAGGGGTATAAGTTTTCTTATCTTGCATTAAAACACCTTGACTTGCATTAAAAAGATATCTTGTTTCCGGAATTATTTTATAAGCAATATAGTAAGGGCGCGCAAATTTATCCATTTTCAAATTTTTTAAATTGCGCTGCATTTCATTTTGCATTGCCTTAAAAACTTCTTGCTCTTGCGCGGATAGATCCCTAAAGGTGTTGCCAGCGGCAAAAACAGCAAGATTTAAGATTAAACAAACAATAATAAGTAAAAGTTTTTTCATTTTATTTATCCCCCTTCGGTGCAGGTAAAACCGGTAATTTGGCTGAAGATTTATAGACTTTCTCAACTTCTAGTTCGCTGATAAGCAAACTAGGTGCAATAGCAGAAACAGGCACCCAGCCAGATTCCGCACCGCAAGAACCGTTAAAGACCTGATAATCATTACCTGCGGCAATAATCTTATTAAAACTTGCAAGGGGTGTTCCTACAATATCAACACCGCGAATAATTTCATCAGGTTTATTATCGGGATACACTTTATAAACAAGCAAAGGATTAACTTTAAACGCTTGAGGTGAACTTGTATCAATCATTGTAAAACCACCGGAAATATCTTCAATATAAAGTCCGTAAGGTTTATTTTGGCGTTTAATTTCTTCTTTTAACTTGGCTTTTAATTCTTCGGGGGTAATTGTTTCTCTTGCTTTTACATAAGTAACACCCATACGGGAAATAGCCCTTCTGCTAATACTTTTTCTGCCGTGTCCGTTAGACTGTGGAAAGTTTTTTATCGGACTTCTTGCCATAAGGAAATTTTTTAAAATACCGTTTTCAATCAAAACGACATTTTGGGAAGGCACAGCCTCGTCATCATATAAATAGTGTCCGCGCAAGTCTACACCTTCAAAAGTTTCCATTGTTGGATCATCATAAACACTGATTAAAGGTGAAATAACCTGCTGATTAATTTTGCCCGTAAAAGTTTGGCCGAACTCGTCATCTTTTTGGCGGTTGCCTTCCATACGGTGGCCTAAAATTTCGTGGAAGAAAACACCTGCTGCGCGCCCGCTTAAAATAACAGGTCCGTGGAAAGGTTCCGCAACGGGGGCATTTTGTAAAATTCTTAACTCTTCAATAGATTTTTTAATATCCGCTATTACTTGTTCTTTTGAGGGCATTTTTTCCAAAGAAACAAAATCATAATTATTATTTCTTGAAAGTTTCATACCATCATTGTTTAAGGTTTCAAGACTATATCCAAGACGGATAAGGCGTTGCGGTCTTTTCATTTTATTATCTTGGCTATCAACAAAATATACCACTTTATCACTAATGTTAAAATAAACGTTGGAAGATAAAATAAAATCCTTACCCTTAAATAAAGAAGAAAACTCATTTATTAAGTCAATTATTTCCTGATCGTTAAAAGTGAAAGGTTCTAACTCCGCACAGAAATTTGTTTTTTTAGGTAAGGGTGCGGAGAAATCGTCTGAATCATCGGTCCTTTTTGCAACACTTGCGCTGTTGGACTTAACTTTTTCGTAATTAGACTGCGCTCTTTTAACGGCTTCTTCCGTTGCCTGCCAAAGAAGATTTTTTAAAACTTTATCATTTGGAGTCAAAAGTGTTAAAGTATTTATTTGTCCGAAAACCCAACTGGTAGAAAATCCTTTCAAAGGTCTGGTATTATCCATTTTTTCGCTACCGACGCGAACATCAACATCCAACACTGCTTCTTCCGTAGTATCTTGGCTGGAAATTTTACCCAGAGAAGAATAGTATTTATATTCTTTGCCTTTTGTAATCATATAAGACATAAAATACACCGACGGTTTTTGCTGTTTTAACACTTTCATTGAACGTTTTATTTCTTGCTGCATTGTATTAAGGATAGGGTCTTTAGAAGCCTCACAGGCAAAAACCGGTAAAGATAAAACTAAAAAAAGGAAATAACTGATAATTTTTCTCATAAAAAACCTCCAAGTTTTATTATAGCATTTGCTAAACGGCTTTTTTAATGCTAAACTTTTCTAATAGTAGGAGGAGTTAGTTTATGAGCGAAATATTTTATGTTAGCAGAAAGAACTACGAAAAACTTCGCGAAGATCTTGAAGCTCTAAAAAAATTAAAAGCACAACTTTCAAATGAAATCGGAGAAGCCGCAAGGCAAGGCGATTTAAAAGAAAATGCGGAGTATGTCGCCGCAAAAGAAAAACAAGCCGAAACTTTAGCAAAAATAAATGATTTGGAAATCAAATTAAGAAATGTCCGTATCACAGATGATTTAAACGTTGATAAAACACAAGCGAGAATCGGAGCAACGGTTATTATTGAAGATTTATCAGACGGAGAACAAACAACTTATACTTTGGTCGGTTCAATGGAAAGTAATCCCGATAAAGGACTTTTATCCGTTAAATCACCTTTGGCAGGCGCTTTGCTTGGCAAAAAAGAAGGCGAAACTTTTGAACTTGCTTTGCCGAAAACAAAACTTAAATACAAACTTGTAAAACTGGAATATAAATAGGAGAAAATATGACGGAACTTCAAACTCTTGCAAATAATACAATAGAGCCTTTTGTTATGCTCTATAATAAGACAATAGAACTTTTACCCGGCATCATTGTTGCTTTGGTAATGCTCTTTGTGGGTTTGTTCTTATCCCGCTGGATAAGCACTTTACTTAGAAAGGGCTTAAACCTTATAAAACTTGATGACTGGACTTCAAAAATAGGTGTTAATGAAATTTTAACAAGAATAGGTTTTGGCAAAAGTCCAACTTATGTTATTTGCTTTATTGTTTCTTGGGCGGTAATGCTTGCCTTTATTATGATTGCGGCAGATAGTTTAAAACTTACTATTATACGTCAAATGCTTATTAAATTACTTGCCTTTATACCTTATATTTTTGTTAGTATCGTTATTTTATTTGCCGGTCTTTTGTTTGGACGTTTTATGCAAAACCTTGTGGAAAATTCCGCAAAAGCAAATGATACTAAAGGTGGCATTTTATTTGCAAAAATAATCAATATTATAATTGTTGTTTTTGCAGTTATTTTGGCTCTGCAACAAATACATATAAACTTTGCTTTAATTAACGATGTTATTTTGATTTTGCTTGCTTCACTTGGTCTTGCTTTCGGCTTGGCCTTTGGTCTTGGTGGCAAAGCCGTTGTTGAAGAATATTTAAGAGATTTAGTTAAATCCAGCAAAGAAGAGAAGAAAGAAGAAAAGAAAAAATAAAATAAATATCTTTAATAAAAAACCCCTTGCCGATTAGCAAGGGGTTTTTATTTTATTTATACCAATTTTCAAGCCATTGCTTTATTTGTTCCATTTCTTGTTTATTTAAATCATAACCAACAGAAATTTCTGCTTTTCTCACACGTTCTATTGAAGAATCAGGGCAACGATACCAATGGTCATTTCGGAGATAAGTTTGTATTGCTTTTATCTTTCTTGCTTTAAACTCTTGTAGGGCAGGCCCGCTTAAACTGTTAATATAAGATTGCTTAATTTCAGGTATCATTTCTTTTTCCACGACTTTTGTAAATTCCTTTATTAATCTCTCCCTAAATTTACCTCTATATATTTCAACCATATTATTTCCTTGCAAGGTTCTAATAACAAGGTTGGCCTTTTCCCAATCTCCGGGAAGTGTAATATAAACCTGAAAATCTTGAGCATCTAGAAAAGTTGTTTTAATGTTTACAAGATCTAAGGGGGAAGAAGGTATATCAAACATTTCAGGATACTTTGTAAATAATATTTTAAAATTATTAGTTTCTCCGCGTAAGCCGTCTCTTAGTAATTTATATTCTGCCTTTTCAGGATATTTTGAAACAAGATAATCTAAGAAATTATATTCTTTTCCTTTATACTTAACGGTAACGTCAACAAGGCCATCTTCTACAATTTGAGAATAAAGCGGCCAAAATGGTTTTTGGTGTCTGGTATAGTTAGTATCGAAAAAACCAGGTCTTCCATCATACTTTGTTTCTGCAATTTCAACAAAATAGTTTTTTACTGTTATAGTAGAATCCTTATCCCATCCTCGTAGTTTAGGTAATGATGATACATCCCCTATATCAATCTTAGGCTGTGATAATACAATATCTTCCATTGCTTCCCCCTTCATTAAAGTTTTTGCGATTTTGGATGGTCCTGCGGATTTGGCTTCTTCTAAAGCCTTAACCTCTTCTAATCCTTGTATTAATTCCTGTTCTACGTTTGAGAAACTTTTATCTGTGCCACCTAAAAGTTCTGATATCTGTTTATTATTTTTTCTGCCCGTTGTGCGTGATTTTAAGACTTTAACCTCTTTAGTATCGGCAAAAAGTTTAGACTGAGAAGCATTCAATAATTTTGTATCTTTGGCAACAGAATTCCAACTTTCTAGAAATTTACTTCTTTCTGCGGGACTTAGGTCATAATTGGCAAAAGACTCTGCTTTTTTCAAATATTCTTCTAAATTTTCCCAAGAATTGTTATTTTCCTTAATATATTTATCAACATAAAATTCAATTTCTTTCATTTTATCTGCCTTAAACTTTACGCGAGCAGGTTCACTTAACTGATTTAAGTGATCAAGAGAAAAGGCTTTAATTTCAGGTATCATTTCATTTTTTGCAATATTACCAAAAGCGGTCTTTGTTTTCTCACTAAAAGCAAGTAAATAGGGGATTTTTTCCTCCCCCACTATAAAGACAAGACTCGCTTCCGAAACATAAGGAACCTTAAAATATATCATCGCAAGTTCTAAACTCTCATCAAGAAACGCGCTTTTATAAAATTCTACACTCTTACTATGTTCTAGGGCATATATAGCTGTTTCAATTTCTTCAGGAGATAACTTAAACATTTGAGGATGCTCTTCCAATAATGGTCTAATACTTTGAAAATCTCCGCGAAATACCTCTCTTAATAATTTATATTCCTCTTTGTTGGGGTATTTAGAAACAATATAATCTAAGAAATTATATTCTTTTCCCATGTAATAAACAGAAACATCAAAGAAACCGTTTTCTATAATTTTAGGATAATCTGTAAATAAGGGATTTCTAGAAATAAAATGATTTACCTCAGAAGAATTAAATCCCATATGACCGTCGGAAAAGGTATAAGAAAAATAATTTTTTACTACTATGTTTTCATTTAAATTAATTTCTGCTTGAAAAAGATTGGAAGACACGTGAGAGAAGCCTCTTTCTATAAGATCAGGTTTAGGGTTAGACATATCCCGTACTAAGGATTTGACACTTTCAATTTCCTGGTTCGTCAGTTCCCGTTCTTGCAATAGAGGAGCATTTTTTTTATTTAAAAAATAACTTGGTATTTCACTTTTTTTAGAAATGGTGGAAGAGGCTTCTTTTATTTCACTAGTAACTATCTTAACAGGAGCGATTCTACTTGTTTCATTGATGACATTTTTTGTGTTTTCTGTAACGTTAACAACTTTGCCTGTATTAATAAAATTTGCCTCTTTTAGAACTTTTTCTGAACTTGAAATATTTGGTGTTTTGCGAAGATTAAAGATTTCTTTCCATTCTCTAACATTCTTACTTGGAACTTTGCCAATTCTTTGAATTTCTTTAACATTTTTTACAATAGTTTTAATTACTCTGCCTTGTGCATAAGAATAATTTGAAAGGGTAAGTAAACCTAGTAATAATAGAATTCTCATTAAATATTTATTTAACATATATTTCTCCTTATTATCTTTAAAAAAGTTTCTAACACTCATATTGTATATCAGAATATTTAGGGAAACAAGAGAAAAAAGACCTATTTTTTATAAAAAAAAAGACCTATCAAAAAATAGGTCTTTAGACCTAGAAAAAAGCACAAAAAAAATCCCCCCGCTTTTTGGCGGAGGGATTTTTTAACAAACCTTATTTAACAAGTTTCTTGGCAGCTGCTTGGGCAGCGGCAAGTCTTGCTATAGGTACACGGAAGGGTGAGCAGGAAACATAGTCAAAACCTTCTCTGTGGCAGAACTCTACGCTGGAGGGTTCACCACCGTGTTCACCGCAAATACCGATTTTGAGTTTCGGTTTAACTTCGCGGCCGGCTTTAACTGCGTGTTTAATTAAGAATCCGACACCTTCCTGATCCAAAATTTGGAACGGATCGTGTTTCAAAACACCTTGTTCAATATAAGAAGGAACAAAAGCACCTATATCATCTCTGGAGAAACCAAAACTCATTTGAGTTAAGTCGTTTGTTCCGAAAGAGTAGAAATCTGCAACAGCGGCAATTTTTGCTGAAGTAATTGCTGCTCTGGGGATTTCAATCATCGTGCCGACTTTGTATTCCATCTTTTTGCCGGTTTTGGCAAGAACTTGTTTATAAGCCTCTTCAATCAAAGGTTTTTGGGAAATGATTTCTTTATCAACACAAACAACAGGAATCATAATTTCCGGTTTAATTTTTAAACCTTCTTTAATAAGTTCAGCGGCGGCTTCAAAAATGGCGCGTGCTTGCATAGAAGTAATTTCCGGATAAGTTACACCAAGGCGGATACCGCGGTGACCCATCATCGGGTTGACTTCGGCTAAAGCATCGGCGCGTTTTTTGAATTCAACTTCGCTAATCTTTAAGGCTTTACAAATTGCGGCAACGGCATCTTTGCTATGCGGCACGAATTCGTGTAAAGGAGGATCCATTAAACGAATTGTTACAGGGTAGCCTGCCATTGCTTTTAAGGTTGCCTTAATATCGTTCTTCATATAAGGGAAGATTTCATTTAAGGCTTTAACGCGTTCTTCTTTTGTGCTGGATAAAATCATTTTGCGTAAGGCGAAAAGCGGTTTTTCGGAATTGGCACCGTAGAACATGTGTTCAATTCTGAATAAACCGATACCTTCTGCACCGAAATCACGTGCTTTTTGGGCATCTGCGGGGTTATCGGCATTGGCTCTGACGCCTAATTTTCTTACGCTGTCGCAAATTTTTAAGAAAGCAGCTAAGTTTTTGTTGGAAGTTCCGCCGTCTAACATATTAAGTTTGCCTTCATAAACTAAACCGCGTGTTCCGTTTAAGGTAAGCCAGTCGCCTTCTTTAAAGGTTTTACCGGCAACGGTCATTGTGCGTTTTGCTAAATTGACGGAAATTTCACTGCAACCAACGATACAGCATTTACCCCAACCGCGGGCAACTAATGCTGCGTGGGAAGTCATACCGCCGCGTGCTGTTAAAATAGCAGCAGCTGCGCGCATACCTTCAACATCTTCGGGGTTGGTTTCTTCCCTGACTAAAATAACTTCTTTGCCTGCTTTTCTTGCCGCAATAGCAGTTTGGGTATCAAAAACGATATAACCGCAAGCACCGCCGGGGCCGGCAGGTAAACCTTTTGCTAAAGGTTTAGCGGCTTTTTCGGCTTTAGGATCTACGATAGGGTGTAAAAGTTCGTCGAGTTGGGCAGGACTTACGCGTAAAACGGCTTGATTTTTGTTGATAAGTCTTTCTTTTACCATATCAAGTGCCATTTGAACTGCTGCGATACCGTTTCTCTTACCGACGCGGCATTGTAAAAGCCAAAGTCTGTTTTCTTCAATAGTGAACTCAATATCGAGCATATCTCTGAAGTGTTTTTCAAGACGTTTTTGGATAGCATCAAGTTCTTTATATGCTTTAGGCATTACAACTTGTAAAAACTTATCGTCGTTACCGTGACCGGAAACAGACCATTTGTTAATCGGGCTGGGGGTTCTGATACCGGCAACAACGTCTTCCCCTTGAGCGTTGACAAGATATTCACCATAGAAGTGGCTATCACCGTTACCGGGGTTTCTTGTAAAGGCAACGCCGGTGGCGCTGGTTTCACCCATATTACCGAAAACCATTGTTTGAACGTTTACGGCTGTACCCCAATCATGAGGGATTTTTTCAATGTTTCTGTAAGCAACGGCTCTTTTACCGTTCCAAGAGGCAAAAACTGCACCGATTGCACCCCAAAGTTGTTCTTGAGGATCATCCGGGAATTCTTTGCCTAAAACTTTTTTAACTTCCTTTTTAAATTTTTCGCAGAGATCTTTTAAATCCGCAACGGTAAGTTCGGTATCTGATTTATAGTGTTTTTTGGCTTTTACATCAAAAAGCATTTCATCCAAAATTTTGCGGATACCTTTATCGTCTTTAGGTTCAATACCGGCGGCTTTTTCCATAACGACGTCGGAATACATCATAATCAAACGTCTGTAAGCATCATAGACGAATCTTTCATTTTTGGTTTTGGCAATCATACCGGGGATAGTTTTTAAAGTCAAACCGACGTTTAAAATTGTTTCCATCATACCGGGCATTGAGCTTCTTGCGCCGGAGCGAACTGATACCAAAAGCGGATTTGTTTGGGAACCGAAAACCTTGCCTGTTTCTTTTTCAACTTTTTTAAGGTTTTCTTCAACAGCTGCCTTTAAAGTTTTAGGATAGGTTCTTTTATTATTCCAATAATATGTACAAACTTCTGTGGTTATTGTAAAACCGGGAGGAACGGGTAATTTGAGTTTGGGATGACCGGCCATTTCCGCAAGGTTTGCGCCTTTGCCGCCCAAAAGTTCCTTCATTGAGCCATTTCCGTCGGCTTTACCGCCACCGAAATGGTAAACATATTTCTTTGTTGCAGTTTTCTTTTTAACTGACATATCTTGTTTACTCTCCATTTATTTAAAATATAATATCATTTTATTAAATTAAGAACCTAAAAGCAAACACTTGATTTTTACCCCCTCTTTTTTGATAAAATGGTATTGATGAAAACAAAAAACAAAGAACATATTTCCATTGTCTTGGGCGATACAAAATATTTTTATAAAGTTGAACTTGTAGCAACGGAGAAACAAAATAAAAATATATTTATAACTCAGGGCGTTATTCCTGAAGGCGAAGTTAAAGAATACTACTCCGCCTTTGAATGCACAAAACGTTATAAGAACGGCAAAATTGACGGACAACTTATGGTGCGCGATGTGCAAAGTAAAGAAGTAATTTTAAAAGAAACTTACCAAAACGGCGTTTTACAATCTAAAAAAGAAACAAAAATAAAAATCGATACAAAGGAAAATAAAAAGGATATCGGCAAGACTTTTGCACGCTCGGTTTTTGAAAGAGTTTTCTACGATAACGGTAAAGAAGTTGCCCGCCAGATTTTGAACAAACAAGGTTCTGTGGTAAAAGAAAGCGGACAACCTTATAGCGGACAAGCAAAAGAATTTTACAGCAACGGCAGTTTGAAAAAAGAAGCCTATTTTGAAAAAGGTTTACCGCAAGGTAAGGTAAATATTTATGACCAAAACGGTCGCTTAATTGCCATTGAGCAATACGAAAAAGGTTTAAAAAACGGCCAAACGATTTTATACAACTTTGTCCATAATGTTCTATCCGAAGAGAGAATTGATTATAAAAACGGTATGGTTGACGGAAAACATCAACTTTTCGGCCCTAACGGAAAATTAATTCTTTTGGAAGAATATAAAGAAGATAAATTAAACGGCACGAGAGAAATATACTATCGCGAAGGAAAGGCTTCTTCTCACGAAAATTACAAAGATGATAAACTCGAAGGGTCACGCCGTCTTTATTATGAAAGCGGGCAAATACTTTATGAAGAGTTTTACGTCAACGGTAAACTTGAAGGACAAAGAAAAGGTTATTTTGAAGATGGTTCTTTATATTTACAAGAGAATTATCACAATGGCCTTTTGGAAGGGAAAAGGACTCTCTTTCATAAAAACGGACAAATAAAAATTCGAGAAAATTATAAGGAAGGAATATCTTCAAATGAATAGTGAAATATCTGTTTTCGCACCTGCAAAAATAAATTTATTTTTGGAAGTTTTAGGCAAAAGGCCTGACGGTTATCACGAAATTGATACTTTATTTGCAAAAATATCTTGGGGTGATGATATAAAAATAAGTGTTGAGCCCGCAAAAGAAGTAATCATTTCTATAAAAATGCGCGGAACTTACGGCGCGAATCTAAAAGAAGATAAAACAAATTTGGTTTACAAAGCCGCTGATGCTTTTTTTGAATATTTCGGAATTAAAGCAAAATGTGAAATCCGCGTTGAAAAAAATATTCCACTAGGAGCGGGACTTGGCGGTGGTTCAAGCGACGCGGCTTCTGTTTTGCTTGGTCTATGCTCTCTTTATTCTATTGAACTAAATGCCAAAAGAATGAAAGATTTAAATAAAATAGGCGCAAAACTCGGTGCCGATGTTCCCGTTTTTCTGGAAAAAGGAACTTTTTTCAGAGCACAAGGTATAGGTGAAAAACTAACCCCGGTTAAAAGCAATTTAAAATCGCCGGCACTTCTTATTGTTTATCCCAAAATACCAAGCGATACGGCTTTGGCCTATAAAGAGTTGAAAATTAACTCAAAAGAAAAGATGTTGACAAATATCTCTAATCTTAATAAAATACTTGAAGATGTAAAAAAGGGTTGCCCTATAAGCAGTTGGGGTAATCTGATGTATAATAAACTTGAAGATGGTGTCCTTTCCCGTTTAGATGTAATTAAGAAAACAAAGGAACTACTGAAAGTTCTGGGAGCGGAATATGTAATAATGTCCGGTTCCGGATCTAGTGTAGTAGGATTTTTTGAAGACGGTTCTAAAGCACTAGAAGCAGCAACGAAAATAGAAGACAAAGATACATTTTTAGCACATTTTTGGAGGGCATAAAAATGAAAATAACAGAAATTAGAATCCACTTAATGGGAGAAGAACGCCTTAAAGCATTTGCAAGCGTAACTTTTGATGACTCTTTTGTGGTACGCAATATGAAAGTAGTTGAAGGGGCAAAAGGAGTTTTCCTTTGCATGCCTTCAAGAAAATTACCCGATGGTTCCCACAAAGATATGGTCCATCCGATTAATCAAGAATTTAGACAATATTTAGAAGAAAATATTCTTAAAGCCTATAATGAAGAATTAGCAAAAAATCCTGCCGGTGCAACTAAACCCGCGCAAGAAACACCTGCTGAAACTCCTGAAGCAAAATAAATTCTGAAATAAAATAGTTGCCTTAAACAAATAAAAAAGATATAATATATACATAGTCAGGCAAATTTGTTTAAGGCAACTTTAATTTAACAATTTAAAGAAATCGCCTTCGGGCGATTTTTAAAAGTAATTCCGGGTGGTGTAATGGTAACACATCTCCCTTTGGAGGAGAATTTCTAGGTTCGAGTCCTAGCCCGGAAGATTTCAAAACACTCACAGTCAAATGAGTGTTTTTTGTTTTCCCCTTATAGATAAAAGGACCCAGATTAAAAATAGGTCTAAAGACCCTGTTAAAGTTTTTAAAATAGTTCTACAATATATTTAAGAGTATTTTAAGGATGTATTGAAATGAAAAGCAATTTGAAATTTTTTCTTGCATTAGGTAATGCAAAACTCGTAATGTTAAATTCTGCCGGAGCAAATAGTTTTTACTCTAGAAATTCTTGCGCGCCGTTCAAAAAAGATTTATCTAAAATCGTCAGTTTATTAAGAACGAAATAATAACAATTATTTTTTTGTAATATAAAAAACCCCCGTGTTTGCTTCGGGGGTTTAGTTAGTTTGTGACACTATGGTCATCTTATCATTTCCTTTAGGGTTATTAGGTCAACTTACTTAAGGAGGCTTAACGCTATGAAGTGGCACCGCTGCCAACTCTCACAACACCCGCTCAAGACGCCTGCAATAACCTTACTCTTAGTATACCCCTAAAACCAAATTTGTCAAGACCTATTTTTGAAAAAATAAATATTTTTTCATTTTGTATAGAGAAAAAACTATAATTTAGACATAAAAAAACTAGCCTTATTTATAAAAAATAGGGCTAGTTTTATAGTGTAAAAAATACTAATTGTTTACGCCTATATACTTACACACGTAGTGATCTTCAGGTGTACAAATGATTCTACCTTCGTCATAGTTAACCGTTAGAACATACTGTTCCTCACCACTTACACCTTTGCGAGTTGCAGTTGAGATAGGATTATCCTCATCATCGCTAACTTCAAAAGTAAAGAACTTATCTTCGAAAGAACTCCCTGTAGCAAACGAGTTATCTGCTTCGTCCTTTATTGAAATATCCAAGTCAGCGACATCGTTTGTAAAGGCGCCTGTCTGAAACCTAAAACGGGACTGTGACCTTGCCAAAGTACCTAACACAGCAACAGCACCGCTGGCACGACTTTTTTCAAGAGCCTTAACATACTTGGGGAATGCTATTATAATTAACACTCCCAATATTACAACTACTGCTAATAGTTCTATTAAAGTGAAACCTCTATTATTCATAAACATATTCCTTATTGTAAAAAGATATGTATACTATAATTATACAAAAAATATCATATATTTCAAGTGTCTATTTATTTTATATCACCCATCCAACGTTTCAAAGGTTTCATAATTAAAATAAGAACAATTGAAGCAACTAACGGAGCAAGAATAAGATAACCGAAGAACTGTTCATTGCTGATTACACCGAACTTGCTGGAATAATAGCCCGCAAGTTTATTAGAAGCGGCATTAGCGGTTTTCCAAACAGCCATTAAAATGCCCACAAATTGCACAGGAGCCAGTTTTGTTACCAAAGAAAGCCCAACCGGTGATAAACAAAGTTCGCCCATTGTAAAAGCAGCATAAGCAAAAATCAGATAGAACATACTGACTTTTATGCCAGGACCTAATTTCATCGCACCGAAAAGCAATACACAATAACCTATGGCAAGCATCCACAAGGCAATCACAAATTTAGCAGGAGATGAAGGTTCTTTTGCCTTCTTTGCCAAATCTATCCAAAGTTTAGAGAAAAGCGGCGCAAACAAAATAACGAAAAGAGGATTTAAACTCTGGAACCAAGTGGCAGGGACTTCCCAAGTCCAACCGAAGATATTAAGAACTCTATCTGTGTGTTCATAAGCAAAAAGATTTAAAGCCGCACCGGATTGTTCAAAAGCAGTCCAAAAGAAAATAACGAAAAACGCTAAAATAAAAATAACGGCAATTTTCTTTTTTTCTTCTACGGTAAGCGGCGTTTTAGAAACGGATTTTTCTTCTTTAATTTTATTCGGTTTATCTCCTTTACCGGCAAAATATCTTTCTTTACCCCAAAGAAAAATTATTAAACCGATTACCATTGCCAGTCCTGCAATCCAAAAGCCGTATCTCCAGCCCAATTTTTCGCCGATACCGCCGCCGATAATACCTGCAAGAAATGCCCCTAAATTAACGGCCATATAGAAAATTGTAAAACCGGAATCTCTTCTGGTATCATTCTTTTCATATAAAGTGCCTACAAGGGTTGTAATACTTATCTTAAAAAAGCCATTACCCATAATCAATAAGCCAAGCGCGCTGTAAATCATACCGATATTTTCAAAACCGAGCATAAACTGCCCTGCAATTATCATTAAAGCACCATAAATAATTGATTGTTTTTGACCGATATATCTATCTGCCACATAACCGCCTAGCATACCGGAAAGATAAACAAGACTTGTAAATGTTCCGTATAAATTAGACGCTTGAGATTTATCTATCTTTAAAGCATATACGAAGTAAAGTATCAACAAAGCGCGCATGGCATAATAACTAAAACGCTCAAACGCTTCTGTTGCACAAATAAGCCACAATCCCGTAGGTTGTTTTTGATCTGTTATATTTTGCATATTGTCTCCTTGTTATTATTTTTTCTTGCTAATATCCGAATTTTGCATTAAGAACGAAATCGGTCTATCCCTGCTAGGAACATTTTTTGTAACGACTATTTTGCCACCGCTTTCGCAAATAAAATTATATCCTCTGAAACATGCCTGTCCATAAGGATATTTACAGACGACGCGTTTATCATAACGGCATAAGAACGGTAAATTTGGCGGATAAGTTTCCACAGTTAAGTTGATAATGTTCCAAACATTTGTGCGTTCTACGTTTACCGTTACCTTTCTTAAAGATAAAAATTTTCTCGTAGAATAATTTTTAAAACCCAGATAGGTTTTAACTTTATCTTCAATATCTCTTTTTAAAAAATTTTCGTCCCAAGTCTGTGAATATTTAGCCGCGTGATGAGATTCTAACTGCCAACGTCTTGCCGCGTAGAAAGAAGCAATTTCCGACTTTTGAACAATAATCAAAAGTCCATATATTTTTATTATGAACAAGGTCAAAATTAAAAATAAAGGAAAAAGCAAAACGACCTCTGTTGTGGCTTGCCCTTTTTTATTCATAAATCTCATGGATATAACCTCACTTGATATTTAGATGTCGGTGCAGGCCAAATACAATTATTACTTTCATTAGTACATTGAAGAGCAACCCTTGTATGGACACGAGGATTATATCTCATTAAGTTAACATTGAAATAATTGTTTGACAAAGTAAATCTTTGTGTTATATCTACCCCTTTATAAAGAGTGCGCAATTTCTCTTTAGAACCTTTTGACAAATAAGCAATTTGAAAGAGTTTACCGTTATTTATTTTATGCCCATTAAAGTTTTCCATATCCATATCTACTTTTTGAGAGGTGCCATCATCATGTTTAAAAAACAAGCGAAATTTAGATACATAAAAAGGTTCTGTTTTAACGAAATAATTTTTAAGAATTTGCGCGCCTTCTCTGCCACATTCGCTTAAAGAACAATTACCTGTGTTATAAAAATAACCTTTTCTAAAAAATTCATTATCTTTAACGACACGCTCGTAAACTTTCTTTTGGTCTTCGTAAATATTACCTAAATAGAGATAGACTAAAAAATAGTAGACCAATAAGTCATCATTTAAAAAGGCCTGGTGTGTTTTAACAATTTCTTCTGACATTAAAGGATAAAAAGTGTCACTATCGAGTTTTGGAACATCCTTTTCCCAATCTTTACGGGTATCTTGATAATAGTGTAAATCCCACTTAGTATCCGTCGCTTTAGGAGAGGAGTTATAATCTGACATAGAAGGAAAGGCGCCTGCTTGATAATATAGGTCATAATAACTTATGGGTTTTAAACTATCTGCGTTATCAGCATAAGGATCAACTTCGATTTGGGCTTTATTTGCTTCAAAAATATCTCTAAAGATTCTAAACGGAAAGGCTCCGTTTACATAAGCCGTTGCGTTTAGATAATTGGAAAGGCTGGTCATTTCCACAAAAGAGGATGTATCTAAAGCAAACTGGTGACGTATTTTTTCTTTAGAAACTTTGGTTGTTTCAAATAAAAGATAAATGACAAGTAAAATTGTCGGTATAAGTAAAACTGCCGGCAAAACTATTTGCGCTTTCTTATTTTTAACAAAACCAAAAATATTGAACATAAAATATCCCTAAGTTAAAACATAACCCACAATAGTAAAAAATCCGCCGGCAAGTTCTTTGTGAAATAAAGAAAAGAACAACACAACAAGTGACGCAATAACCCCCAGCAACATAACAAATTCTATTGTTTGCTGTCCTTTATTATTTTTTATAGGGGTTAGTAAGCGTTCAATCATTTATCTATCCGGTGAAATTATACCCAACTTTATTGCTTTAACAACAGCCTCGGTTCTTGAAGAAACATCCAACTTATGAAAAGCATTATTTAAGTGATTTTTAACTGTTTTTACTTGACAACCAAGTTCAATAGCAAGTTCTTTATTACTCATTCCTCGTCCGAGCAAATCTAAAACTTTTATTTCTGTCTTGGTTAAAACATTTTGGGAAGGTGCCGCAGTTCCGTCACCCATCTTTCTTAAACCTTTCAAAAGTTTACCCATTAATTGTTGAGGTATCATCAAACCTTCGGTAGTAAAGGTCTTAATAGAATTCAGAAGTTCCGTTGCCGGTAACATTTTGCTTAAATAACCGTTAGCACCGGCTTGTATTGCTTCCATGACATGGGCTTCATCTTCGTAACTGGATAGCATTAAAATGTTTATTTGAGGTAAAGTTTTTTTAATTTCTTTAGTTGCCGCAATACCATCTAATTTGGGCAATTTAATATCCATTAAAATGACTTCGGGTTTTAATTTTTTTGCGAGAAAAACAGCCTCTTGCCCATCGGCTGCTTCGCCGACGACCTCTATCCATTTTTCACCGGTAAGAACATCCTTTATCCCTTCGCGAAAAAGTGTTTGATCATCTGCAATTAAAACTTTTACTTTTTTCTTTTTACCAGCCATACATCCTCCTATTTTTCCTCGTAAACAGGTAAGGTGAAACTAAATGTTGCACCCGTTCCGGGACCATCACTTTGCGCCCAAATCTTTCCATCGTGGTTAGTAACGATATCTTGAGCGATACAAAGACCAAGTCCAAGTCTACCGCCATTGGACGATTGATAAAAACTTTTAAACAACTGTCCGGCATCTTGGGGAGCAATACCTTCCCCCCAGTCCCTTATAGACACTTTAGCATTTTTATCGTCAATTTTCACTACTGATATTAAAATTTTGCCATTTTCAGGAGTATGGCGAATAGCGTTTTCGGCGATATTTGATATTACTTGTCTTATTCTTTTGGGATCACCCCAAACAAAAATTTCTTCGTTTCCTTCAAAAGACATATAAATTTCTTTTAATTTTGCCTTCTCTTTAAAAACCTCGTAAGCGCTTTTCATTGCGGATGTTAATTCAAATTTAATTTTTTCAAGGCGGAGTTTCCCTTTTTCTATGGCGGCGAAATCTACCAAATCTTTAACTAAAAGAAAAATTTGGTCTAAACTTTCCTGCATATAACCCATTTTTTTTGTTTGGTTGGCATCTGGTTTTGCGATTGTTCTTTTGAGCATGTCAAAACTCATTTTTAAAGCCATCAGAGAATTGGATAAGTCGTGAGATACAACTGAAAAGAATTTTGATTTCATCGCGTTTAAATTGCTTAAATCTTGATTTTTAACTTTTAATTCTTGTAATAACTCTCTGTTACTTTGTTCCAAATAAAACTTTTGTAAAGCCATTTTTATGGCACGTTTTAAATAATCAAAATCAACCGGTTTGATAAGAAAATCATAAACTGATTCTTGAAGGGCCTTAACTACCGCATTTAAAGAAGCATGCGCAGTAATCATGATGATTTGGCTTTCATTATTAAAAGTTCTTATTTGTTTTATAACATCTAAACCTGTGCCATCGACTAAATTATAATCCATCAAAATAACACTGAAAAAAGTATTACCTACTAAATCCAAACACTCTTTTGCACTGCCCGCTTGATAAACATCATAACCTTCTATTTCAAGAAGTTCACTCATAGTTTCGCGTAAATTAGTATCGTCGTCGACAACTAGAATTTTTATATCTTTTTTAAGTGGCATTATAAAAGTTTCTTCTTTCATTGTTTTTCTTCCCTATTAAAAAGTAAAGTTATTTTTGTTCCTTTGCCTTCTATGCTATTCAAAACAATTTCGGCATTATTTCTGAGAGCAACCTTTTTTACTACGGCAAGGCCTAACCCTGTGCCGCGTGCTTTAGTTGTAAAGAAAGGCGTAAAGATTTTAGTCTGAATTTCTTGAGGTATACCTGGACCGCTATCTCTAAAACTAATGAGCGCCTTGCCATTTTCAAGTTTGGTTTTGACTATGAAAGTTCCGCCCTCGGGCATAACTTCAAAAGCATTACCCATTATATTTCTTACCGCCTGTTTCATTTCTTCTATATCTATTTTAACATAAAGAGGTTCCTCGTAAAAAGAGGTTTCTACCTTTATGTTATTTGGAATCGGATAAGAAGAAAGAATTTCTTTAGCGTAAAGAGTTAAATCAATAATATTTAAAATTTGTTCGCGACTTCTGGCATAACCTAAAATTTCTTCAATGATACCATTGGCTTGTTTTATTTCCCCCTCTATTATATTTATATTTTTTAAGATTTTGGGTTCTATGTTTTCGCCAAGTCGTGCTTTTATTAAGTAAATAGAATTTGAAATAACCGCAAGAGGATTTTTAATTTCGTGCGAAACTATGGAAGCCATCTGTCCGATAGCGGCAAGTCTTTCTTTCTTAATTAACTCATTAAGAGCGGTTTTAAGTTCTTTTGTGCGACTGCCTACGCGTAATTCCAAAGATTGATTCAATTCTTCTAAATCGTGTTGTTGTTCGGCAAGCAAATCAAACTTAATTTTTATAGTGTCTAACATACGAGCAAGATGCATAGCCAAATCGCCGATTTCGTTATTATAAACAGGCAAAGCAGGTATCGGTTCTTTAGAATCTTTTTCAATTATTGTTATTGCGCTTGTCATATCCCTTACGGGTGCTTCTATCGTGCCGGAAATGTATAAAGCAATAAGTAATGCCAAAAGAAAAATCACAACAAAGCATAAAGTAAATATTTGCCAATTATCAAAATATAAAGAGAGATAGGAACCAACTTTTTCTTTATCTTTGCGTGCGGTATAAATATACCAAGAAGTTAAGTCGTTTTGGCTTATAAAACCATTAACATTCTCATTGATTTCAGTAGGTAATTTTTTATCTTTGATTGAGTTTAGTACTTGCGCAATAGTAGTATCATATTCGCTTGAAGCATCAGTACTGATGCCTTGTGAACTTGAAAAAATTAAAAAACCGTTTTTAGTAAAAATTAAGACTAAATCGTCTTGTGAAATAAGAGATAAAATATCCTCTCCTAAAAAGCGCATGTCAATTTGAACAAGCAAAGCGCCCTCTCTTACTTGAGGTAAATTTGAGATGGGTACAGCAAAAGTAGAAATTAATTTGTGTATAAAAGGATTTTTTTTAAGTCCTGACACTGATATCTTCTTTTCTTTCAGCGTTGTTTGTTTTACTTCGTCTAAAATATCCTTATAATCAAACTTATAATAGGGACCGAAATATCCTTTTTGAACACCTGAAGAATCTATAAGAACGATATCATTAATAAAGGGAACATTTTCAACGAAAAAATCTAAAGATTGGTTTATTTGATTTTCTTTGGAAAAAGATGATGTTAAATTATTATCTATAAAAGTTTCTAAGATAACCTGCTGTTTTAAAATAAAAGAATTTATTTGCGAAGAGACTTGTTTATTTAAAAATTTAATTTCTTGATTTTCTTGCTGGGTTTTATTCTTTTTATTTAAGGACACAATATAAAAACTCATCAACACAAAAAGCAAAATTGTTGATGAAAAAATGATTAAAAATATATTTCTACTTAAACGTCCTTTCTTCATAAAAAACGGGGCATAATTAGTTTATGCCCCGTATAAATTACTTAAATTAAACTTAGCATTGACCTTGGGGAACTTGTTGGGCAGCACCACCTTGAGTAGGAGCCTGATTTAACCCCTCAAGTCCAGGAATAGAAGATAAGCCACCCATATCGGTAACTACGCGACCTTCCCAAATGAAAGAAGGTGAACCACGAACACCGTATTCATTGGATAATCTCATATCTTCTTTAAGTTGTTTTACACCATCGTTCCAATATCTCTTGAAGATGCTAGGATTTAAACCTGCTTTTTCAGCAACGACATCCCAACGGGTTGTGCGGGAATCTTTGTTGAATTCTTCAATATATTTCCAGAATTTCTTGGGGAATTTTAATTGAACAATTGCTTGGCGAACATCTTCTTCCCATTCTGCAGTACCGTGTAAACTTGCAAAAGTATCTGCCGTTCTGCCCGGGCTAACGATATAGCGAACTTTAATGTTAATGTTGTCAGGAATTAAGCCTGCTTTCTGTGCAGCAATAATTCTGTTTTCTGCCATTACACCGTAGGGGCATTGAGACATAACAAATAACTCAAGTTGATTAGGAACTGCTTTTTTATCAGCAAAGATACCATAGCGGGTTTCTTTTTCCATAACGATAAAATCATTAGTGGTTTTTAACATACCGCGTTCTATCGGTTCTTTAAATTTTTCGTCAACTGCTTTTGTTCTATGAATTAAATATAAAGGCATATAAGAAAGATCAAAACCTTGATATTTAGGATCCTTAAGAGCATCTTGTCTATCAACCACATTAATATCCAAAGAGGCACCTAAAAAGTTTTCCAAACCGGCATTAAGGCCTTGGTCAACAGAACCGAATTGATTGCCAGTCATAGCAATAACTGTTACCGGTATCTTAGCATTACTTTTTGCATTATTTTTTGCATTATTTTTTTGAGCATAAGCAAAACCGCAAACTAATACTAAGGCAAATACAACTGCGAATATTTTTGATTTCAATTTCATTTAATTTCCTCCAAATTTTTATTTGTTTTCTTCACTTTGTTCTGCCGGGGCAACTTCTTCTGAAGCGGCACTGTCTTCCTCTACTTCTGTAAGAGAAACTCTTATCCCCTTCAAACCGAAATTAGTAAGAGTATTATAGATGAAGGCGGCAAGCAAAGAGTAAAGGACTACTGCTGCTGTAGTAAAAAGAGCATACAGCAAGACAGAAATCATAGCACTAAAGAATCCTTCTCCAGGAGAAACTACATCCCCCAAAGAAAACAGCGTAGTTAATAATGAAAAGATAAGCACTACAAACGGATAGCCGGAAAAAACTATCGATTTGAGAGCAATTTTCTTTACTTCCAATTTGAACATAAACTTCCTCCTAGTTTTATTTTACTTTTTTGTTACCAAAGGTTCAAGTATAATTAGTGTTCTTATTATACCACCTTTAGAAGTCAATTGCAAAGTCTTTATACCAAATTCTCTGCCACCGCTTTGAGTTTTTGCTCTAAAGATTTTACCGGGCGTTTCCATCGCCTGCCCAACGATACGGACAACTTCTTGTTGCGTAGCGCCAAAAATATCTAACAAGTGAATAGGGCCTTCCTTCTTTAAAGGCAACTCAAAATTGGTATGCATAATGTTATTGTTTTCGTCCACTACGATAGCACGACTACCTTTGGGAATAGCCGCTGCCAAAACTTCTGCCCACCATTCCTGTTCATAGTGTTTGCGGTTTTTGGAAAGTTCTTCCTGTTCTTCTAATTCCTGTTTAACTTTACCAAGGAAATTTTCCACCGATTTTGCCAAATCGCCGACTTCGTCCGATCTTTGAGTAAAGTCAAATTGGAAAGTCTTTGTAGAGATATTATCAATACTGTTTGTCAAAGCAACTATAGGAGAAACAACCTTTTTAATAACAAAAATATAAAGCACAAACCCCATTAAAAACATTATCGCAATAGAACCGATAAAATACTGCATCATTGCGCTCTTTAATTCCTTTTGGACCTGTTCGCGCGATACATCCAGCGAGATAACCCCCACGATCTTATCGTCTTTTTTAAGTTTTAGAGGTATTGCGATTTCATACATAGTTCCGTCAGGTTTCATTTTAACTTTCGGTTCTTTGTCTACCATCGCTTCATAAGCGGCGTAGGTTTCCATATAACCGCCTCTATCGTATTCCGTAAAACTTTTATCTATGAGTTCGGCATTACGGTGATAGCGGATGGAACCGTTGCCATTAAAATAAACCACGTTTTTTATTCTGTGGTCATGAGTAGGCCAAGAAGTTATTATTTCCATCTCGGGAATGGTCAGATAATCTTTCTTGGTAACAAGTCCGTTTATTAAAGTATTCGCGCTGTAGGAAACGGTATTTATAATTTGATTTTGCAAATTGACATCAAACACATGCTTAAACAAATTAAAGAATAACAAAGCCCCTAAAAATACCGTATAGGAAGCCACTAAAATAAAACAAATGAACCAACGAACGCTAATCTTTTTTATCATAAATCTTACCTATTATTATACCTTTCCTCAATTCTCTTTAAACCTAAAACAGCATCAGAGTTTTCTGGGTTAAGTTGTCTTGCTGCTTGGAAGTATTCTCTTGCTTTTTCGTAATTACCTTCCTTGTAATATATTAACCCCACTTTGTATTTTTCAATAGAGGCCTGACGTGCTTCTTCGGTTATAACACCGGGTTTATCCGTAAGAGGCCTTGTAGGGAAATCAGACGGGGAAACAACAGGTATAGTTTGGGTAATTTTTTCTTCTTCGATAGTAACAGTTTCTTGACCGTCAGGAGCAATAGTAACAGTTCTGTTAATATTAATTTCTTCGTAAGTATGAACATCTTCTTGTGCTTTAGTGACTGTCTTTTTAGAAGAAGTCTTTTTAATATATTCTTGTTGTTCTCTTTTTGCTTTTTTGATAAGAGAGTTTATATCTGCCTTATTATAACCCCATTTTTTTGCTTCCGTCCAATTAGTAATGGCACTAGCATATTTCTTGCTATTGTAGGCTTTTGTAGCGGTAGTATAGTAATTTTCTGCAATTTCTTCTTTTAATTGCATAGCAAATCTTTGAGTTTTAGTTTCACCGGGTTGAATTTTCAAAGCCTTTTCAAACTCGCTGTAAGATTCCAGTAATTTCCCTTCTGAATAATAAGAGAAGGCTTTGTTTAAAGTTGCTTGTAATTCTTCTTGTTTTAATTTGCCTTCAACTTCAGCAATTTTTGCTGTAAGTTCGGGATCTTCTTTTTTGATCATTAAAACGCTATACCATTGATTAAGAGCCTCTTCATAATCGCCGTTCTTATAGGCATAATAACCTCTACGGGTGTGCTCGCTGGCGATATCATCATCTATTCTTTCAATCCATTTTTGTGCTTGGGTTTCATTAGGGCGTAAAACCAAAATTTCTTCAAATTTGTTTCTTGCTTCCACAAGACGCCCTGCTTTATACAAGGTTACACCGTCTTCATATTTCATACGAACGATTTCCGCTTCGGAAATTGTGCCGTAAGCGGCCATTCTTGAGGCTTCACGCGCAAGAGTCTGCGCTTGAGTTAAATTAGGATCTATACTCAAAATAACATTTGCCATTTCTGCCGCTCTTTGATAATCACCTCTCTTATAAAGTTCATAAGCATTTTCATAGACCATTCTCAAGGTATAGTTTTGTATCCTTTGTTTACCTAATTGAACAGTTGATAAATATTGCTTTTTCTGCTCAACATTGGAAAGAGTTCCTAGCGAAATCTTTTGCAAATCGAGCATCATTCCTGCCTCTTTACCGGTTTCTCTAAGAGAATTATGGGGTTGTTGTGCAAACAACGGAACACTGACAAAAACTAATAATAAAATAAACACTTTTTTCATATTTTATACCTCAATTAAAAACTAAGAAGACCGCCACCGGCCAAATCACCTATCATAGGCGCGAGCATCAAAATAAACACCACCGGAAATATAAATATAAACAATGGTATTAACATTTTTGTGGATGCTTGCGCTGCAAGTTTTTCTGCCTTATTTAGTCTTCTAAATCTTAAGTCGGTAGAAAAGTTTCTTAACAATTCCACCAAACTGGTTCCCAATTCGTCAGATTGAACAATAAGTCCCACAAAAGACCTAATATCTTGAACACCGGTCCTTTGAGATAAACGCTCAAGTGCTTCTCTTCGGGAATAACCGAGTTTTGTTTCATTTAAAGTTTTTTCTATTTCAACTTCCAAAAGGGTTTTATCTTTAGCAATTTTTATAATTCTTTCAAAAGCGGTCATATAATCCAAACCGGATTCTACGATAAGAGCCATCAAATCCACCGTTGTGGCAAAATTACCTAGCATATCCTGTTGACGTTTTTGTATCTTTGCCTTTAATTGCATATCCGGCACATAAAAACCAACTACGGCGAGCAAAATAAAAATCGGATTTTGTAATAAAACAACAAAAACAAAAGGTAAGAATATAGCCCAATTTATCTTTGAGAAAAGAATATCTACCGGCTGAGGCTTGGCCGGACTTCCGAGTAAAAGCCACATTTCTTCTAATGGTTGTTGCAATTTTAATTTATCTAAAAGGAACATAGCAAAGCGGTCTCTTAAATTTTCCTGAGGGTGCAAACGAGCAAAGGATGAAGTCGACTTTATTTGTCTGACTTCAATATCGGCAATGGTTTCCTTCTCCTCTTCAGGAGATAACAACCCCTTTATAAAAATAAAGGTAAAATAAGCACCTAAAATGGCTAGAACATTTAAGGCAATTGGATAACTATTACCGCTCATACTTTAATTTCTCCCAATTTTTTAACCAATTTTATACCGATAAAAATCCATATAATACAACCGAACAAAGTGAAAACACCTATAGGTTTAGTGTAAAATCTTATCATAACATCCGGTTGGAACATAAACAAAACACCCACCATAATCCAAGGCATAACAGCAACGACAATACTCTGTATTCTTTGCTGAGCGGTCATTGCCTGTAATTTTTCTTCAAGTTTACTTTCTTCACGAATATTTTCGACAATACGTTCAAAAATCTTTGTCAAATTACCACCGACCTGTCTTTGAAGAACAATTGCTTTAACCATATAAGAAAGAAGTCTCGATTCTACACGCTCTTCCATATTTTCCAAAGATTTTTCAAAAGGTGTGCCGAGTTTATAATTCTTAATAACCAAACCAAACTCATCGGAAATAGGCGGTAAAAGGTCGCTGGAAACTCTTTCAAAACCCTGCACAATATCCATACCAGATTTTAAGGAATTTGAAAGCAAAATCAAAGCATCCATAAGTTGCTTGTTAATCTTTGCGCCACGTCTTTTCTTTAAAGAATCAAGTATCATACCGGGCATTTTTAAACCGATGATAAGCCCCATAGCAAAAAACACAAAGAACATAAATATGCCGAAGAAACCACCAGAAACTATCGCAAAGAAAACGCCCATAGCACAAAATACGAGTAAAGTTCCTAAAACAATATATTTGACGTTAATATCCAAAAATTGCCTACTATAATCATCTGCCCAAGCGGTACTCTTCTGCATATATTCGTCTACAAGTCTTGAAATTTCCTTATTCTTGGCATCTATAATTTTATAGGTCGCCGCAAAAACAAGCAAAGTTCCAAGTGTCATCAAAACGGTTATCAAAAGTTTATTACGGGAAGAACTTTGTTTTTGTTCTTCACGTATCTTTAAAATTTGATCTCTATTAGAAACAAGTTCTATCGGCATTTGGGGAGCGGGAAGATTTACAATATCATTATAAATTTTGTTAGACAAAATCGCTAAAGCAATAGTAGATTTTCTAAATTTTTCCTTCCAATTAGAAGAAACAAACGCCTCTGCCATACTATCAACTTCTTGTAAAGCGAGATCCAAAGTGGGTATTATAGCACGTCCGCGTCCTTGCATGCTTTCGTTCATATCATAAGAAATTAAGCGAGGATTGGTTTTTATACGTTCAACATACAAAATAAAATTGATTCGGAAACTACCGAAATTTTCCATTATTTCTTTTGTTGCAAAAGTAGCACCAGCATCAATGGTTTGCGCCAACCCGAGAAGTTCATTTATTGCGAGAAATGGCTTTCTCCACAATTCTGCTTCACTTAAATATTCCGTACTTCCGTTCTTTAAGGGAACTTCCCAAAGGACATTTTTATCCATTTCAACTAATTCTTTATCAAGCCATTCCGGCATTTTTATTGGTTTAGAACTTCCGCAAGCAGTAGGTATAAAATCCTTTTGGTCAGCAGGCATAGAAGCGTCTAAAAACTTATTTAATGCAAATGTCTTACTTTTTGCACATTGAATAAATTCCTGTTGTCTTTCCGAAAAGATATGCCCGTCTTCGGCAAAAACGCCTAAGCAGGTAAAACAAATCACAAACAAGGAAATTATTATTCTTTTAAAAGACATTTTTATCCTTCTTTTTTAATTTCTTCTTTCTTGACTTCTTCTTGCTTAATTTCTTCTTTTTTTACTTCTTCTTTTTTTACTTTAAAAATTTCAGCCGGGACGGCTATACCCTTTGCCTTAAATTCCGCAAAGAATGTAGGCAAATCGCCGGTAGGAGCAAAAGAACCTTGCACTTTACCGTTTTCATCAACACCGGTTTGTGTATATCTAAACAAATCTTTACTTTGTATTACGCCGTCTTTTTGACCGCAAATTTCAGTAATATAGGTAACTTTTCTGCTACCGTCTGAGAACCTTGAAAGTTGAACAACCAGGTTGACAGCGGAAGAAATCATCTCACGGATAGCCCAAATAGGCAAATCCGCACTGGCCATCATACACATTGCTTCAAGACGGGTTAAACTATCTCTCGGTGTGTTTGCGTGGATAGTAGCAAGCGAACCTTCGTGACCGGTGTTCATTGCCTGTAACATATCTAAGGCCTCCGAACCACGACACTCACCGACTACGATTCTATCCGGTCTCATACGCAAACAGTTAATAACCAAATCTTTGATTGTAATAGCACCTTTACCTTCTACGTTAGGTGGTCTGCTTTCAAGAGAAACCCAGTGTTCCTGCTGAAGTCTTAATTCCGCGGTATCTTCTACCGTTACAATACGTTCAGCAGCAGGAATATAACTTGAAAGAGCATTTAAGAAGGTTGTTTTACCTGTACCGGTACCACCGGAAATAATAATGTTTTTGCGAAGTTTAACGCAACTTTCCAGGAAAGACATACATTCTTCGCTGATAGTGCCAAAGCGGTAATAATCTTGCGGACCGAAAGGCTTTTGAGAGAAACGTCTGATTGTCAAAGACGGACCGGAAACAGCCAAAGGTGCAATAATAGCATTAACACGGGAACCGTCTTTCAAACGGGCGTCGACTAAAGGCACAGATTCGTCTATACGTCTGCCAAGCGGAGCAACGATTCTTTTTATAACTTGAACCACTTGGTCATTATCTCTAAAGCGATATCTGGTCAAAGTCAATTTACCTTTCTGTTCTATAAAAATTTTATCATAGGCATTAACCATAATTTCTGTTACGGAAGGATCCCTCATTAATGCCTCTAAAGGACCAAGGCCTAAAATTTCGTCTAATAGTTCTGTGATAAAGCGAGTTTTTTGATCTCTTGAAAGTTGGACATTGGCTTTTTTCCTTAAAACTTCGTCAATAATTACGGAAACACGCTTTCTTACTTGCTCGTTTTGGGAACCTTCTTCACTGATAACTATACGCTCAAGTTCCAAAGTTTTAATAACATCTTTGTGAACTTGCATTTTTAAATCATCCCAATAAGAAAGGTCCGCATCTAAGGATTTGAAATGGTTAATATTCGAACTGCCTCCAACGGCTAAAGTTGAGGCTTCCCAAATATTCTTAGCGGAAGCGACAAATTCGCTATCAGGAACGGAAGTTGCCCAATTTTTATCGGTAGGTTTGGATTCTTTTATTGCCGCTAAAATAGGGCGTAAACCTTCTTGAACCCAAAGACTGCTTCTGTTAACTAAAATCTCTATTTCCCTTTTGTTGGAAGCCTCAAAAACACTGGCTTCCCAAGTTAAATATACAATGGGCTCTCTACCAAGTTTAATGAAAAACTGGTTTACTTCTTCATGGTCAATAGCGCCGGGTAAATTATATTGGTTACAAATAATATCCAAGCGATCTATCGGAAAATGCATTTCCTTAAAATCCGTAAAAGTGGAAACTGCTGTGTTTAAATGGGAACGGGTGCAGTTAGTTACCCAAAAAACTTTATCTGCTATATCAAAGGCAAAAGTTTCCATAGGAAAACTTGAGTCAACATCTAAAAAGATATCAAAAGTTTGTTGTAAGCGTGATAAAATAGGCAAAAGAACCTTAGGTGAAATCATTGAAACTTCTTGGCGGGTAGACCCTAAAGGCAAAACCCCTACACCGACTTGAGTCATTGAAACTTTACCGCGTAAAAGACCACCGGCAATAGCAATTGCGCCGGAACCTAATGCTCTAACTAAATCTGCAACACTAACGGGTTTTCTTATACCCAAATAAAAACCATGCTCTTGGCGGGCAAGCGGGTCTAAAGGAACAATCAAAACCGGTCTTTTTTGTGTTTCTGCCCAAGCAATAGCCAAGTTTAAAACCAAAGTTGTTTTACCAACCCCTTCTTTAGGGCCAGTGAAAGCAACAACTCTAGGAGTGCCGTTAGTTTCGTTTTTAGTATCCGCCATTTAGATTACTCCACCATTTCTACTGTTATGAAAAGGAATAAAGAGCGTTGTTCTTCTCTGATATTTTTTGTCTTAAAGAAAAAGCCGAGTAAAGGAATCTTACCTAAAACGGGGACTCTATCTTCTGCTACACTTCTTGAACTGCTTTTTAAACCGCCGATAACTAAAGTTTCGCCGCTGTTAAGTTCCACTTGGGAATTTAACCTTCTAGAAGTGATTGAAGGAACCGAAGTACCGTTTATAACAATAGGTGAAGAATAATCCGGACTGGAAAGTTCTATTTCAAATTGAACGTGAATTATATTGCCTTTTTCCGGAATAATTGTCGGCATAACATCCAATTTTACACCGTAACTTTTGAATTCAACACCGGCAGAAGTATTATTTACCACCGGGAAAGGAATAGAACCACCGGCAGAGAAGTTTGCACTTGTATTTGATTTTGCAATAACCTTTGGATTAGATAAGATTTGCGCCTTACCTTCTGTTTCAAGCAAGTGTAAACGAGTATTGAGCAAACTCTTACGTTCAAATTCGCCGATAGAGAAAATGCCTGGAATTTCTTTTTCAGTAAAGTCCAGCAACTGATTCCAAGCGAAACCGTTATTTGTGGTTAGCGAACCGCTTATTTCCACAATATCGGCACTGACGGCAACGAGGTCCGTCTTCTTAGCAGCGTGGGCATAAGAGCCTGCTGTTAAGGCAACTAAAACAAGTGGTAAAACTTTATATATTATATTTTTTTTCATTTTTTTCCTTTCCTATACAATCAAATTTTAGTTAAACAAATTGGAGAAACTTGTTATAGGCACACTGACTTCGTTTGGATCGCCCGGTGCGCGGACTACAACTTTAATTTCCCCTTCTTCTTGGGCTAAAGCAAGATATTGGGCTGCCTCTAAACCTAAAGAAAGACTCAAAGTAGACATATCGGAGAAAGCGGCATTGTTTTGTTCGTCTCTTTCATTTCTGGCTTTGGCTGCCTTATCAAGACCTTGCCCTAAATTAGAACCAACACCTAAAACTAAAATATTCTGCAAAATTGTAACGGCCATTTTTTCCTTATTACTGTTTTTCATATTAGCGTCAAAAGTAATAAGGATATCCACTTTATCACCCGGTTTTATCATTTTGGCGACTTGATTGCTGACTTCCAAGATATACGCCCTATTACCGGGTTGAACTTTTAAACTGATACCCATTTCAGGGCTTAAAGAAGCAAGAGCATGTTGGGTAAGTTGATTACCTTTGGGAATTTCTATTCTTGCTACTAAATTTTCCATATTACCGATATTTGATATAGAAACAAAAGCGTCCTTTTGAATATATGACAAAGGCATCTTTACCGTTGTCAATTGTTCTTTTTTAATTTGAGTGCCCTCTTTCAAATCAACTTTTGCGACGACGACATCTTCCATCTTTGTGGCTTTTGTCAAGTTTTCTTGAGCCAAATTAAGCACAAAGAAATATATCAAGGCTGCCATTGCAGCAATGACTAAAGGAAAAAGACTTCTTTTGTTCATTTAAAACTCCTCTCTTTTTAATAAAACTTTTATAATAAACTAAAATCTATCAATTTATCAAAGGACGCTCAACGGGCATCCTTGCAACTGCTTTTATTCTTTTTACCCCGTATTTTTTTGGCGGATCGGCGAAGATAAAACTTGTCAAAGGATAAGTTAAATCAACCCTATACACCAAAGTTACTACAAGGTCTTCGTTAACATGACCGTTAACTTGCGGGTCCTTACTTGTTTTTTGTAATACAGATGATATCTGCATTTTTGAAGCCTTTGTAGGACCCACTGCTTTAATTAAGGCCTCTTTCATTTTGGAACCGACTTTTGTAGAATCCGTAGTGCCGCTTGGCTTGCGGACCCCAACCATAGAGCCGACTCTGGCGAGTTCATAAGAAATATGCTGGGCAAGAAGTGTATGATAGGCAATATTTCCCATTTCCAAGATAACGAATATTATCATCATAAAAACGGGAAGAATTAAAACTAATTCGACAACCGCTTGCCCACCATTTTTCTTAATCATAAACTCGCTTAAATTCCGTTTTGTGCTTGACCAAGAATTTTTTCTTTAATTTTGTCAAAAACTTCAGGCATAAACTTTTTAATTGCAGCGCCCACAAGCACAACGACGCCGACAATGATACCCAACATAAACAAATATTCAACGGTATTTTGACCTTTTTTGTTTTTGATGGTTTCTAAGGCTCTATCAAAAGCCAAGTGCATTTTTGCAATTATTCTCATATTAATATCCTCCAAATTACTTAATTTTTATCCTCATACACAGCGAGTATAATTTTTGCTCCCTGTTCAAATTGTTTCGGCACTATCCAACTATAACTTTTGTAAAAGATTGCAAAAGCAGTAAATAAAGCAAGTGTAGTTAGAATATATTCTAACGCGGCCTGACCTTTATTATTTTTCTTCATTTTGCACCTTCTACTACTAAACTACTTTACTGCTTAAAACTGCAATCTTACCGCAAGTTGGTGCGCCGTGCCTAAAGCACCAAAAGGCATCATTGCATAATCAAGGCCGAGACCATAACCAAAGACTTCACTGCTGTAAAAACCGAAACCGAGTGAAATCTTTGAAGTGGTATCAAGGCCGAGTTTATCTGCTATTGTTCCGTTTTCAGCAAAACCTGTATTATCGCGGTTGTAATAACCGATTCTGATATCAAACTGAGCGACTTGAACAAGTTCCTCGGGAATATGAATAGCAAGACCTACGCCGTAGCGTATTTTATCATCAACAAAATCAACAATTTCGCCTGCTACGGTGAAATACTTTGTGTTTAAAGCGACACCGCCGCGAATAGCGGAAGGAACTTCATCGGGATCGCCTAAATTTTGCCCCATAACGCCGAGTACAAATTTATTGCTAAACAAGCGTAATTTTGCGCCGACATCAAAAGCCACATTAATATGGCGGACATTGGCGTTATTTTCGTTAATATACTTTGCCGTTGCACCTAAATCTAAAGCATTAAAGAAACTTCTGGCAAGAGAAACGCTTGCAACGAAATCTTGCATAACTGCACCGGCCCACGGTTGGGGAATACCGTGTTCATCTCTAAATTCAAGGTCATTTAATCTTAAATATCTTAAGGAAACACCGAGCATTGTTCTGCCAATAGGTTGAATATATGCCAATGAACTATCCCCCACACCTTCAAACCATTGCATGTGGGAAATTTGGACTTCTCTTGTAACATTGGTAGCAGCACCTGCGGGGTTCCAGAAAAGTGCCTGTGTTCCTTCTGATAAAGCCGTATAAGCATTACCCATTGCCTGCGCGGTAGGCGCACCTGTGCCCATTTTTAAGAAAGCGCTTGCGCTGGTACCGGCATATCTATCGGTTGCTTTGGCAGTTAAACCAAAGGACATTGCTATTAAAAACATTAAGGTTATTTTTGTTATATTATTTTTCATAAATTTGTCCTTTTTATCCTATGGTATCAAAATCTTAATAACTCTTTGAGATTTCTTTGCATTACCTCTTGTAGGGGTAAGTTCCATAATCGCGTAGTATAAACCGCGTGCGACATCTTTGCCGTGATCATTTTTCTTATCCCATTTACATCTTAAGGTAAAGTTTCTGCTTACGCCACTTGTCGGCGGTGTACCCGGTGCGGTCAAGTTCATATACGGTTGCAAACCGAAGTCATCACCGAAGAAACCGTTATTGATTTGTTCCAAAGTTGCGGTTTCCAATTTAGCGTTGATACAATCATAACCGCCGGATCTGACCAAATCACCTGCGATGTTGTAAATCTTGATTGTAACTTTACCCGGTGCAGGGAGTTTGGCAATTTCAAACCAACCTTCGGAGGCAGATAACGGGTTAGGGAAGAAGGAAGTAACTTTTTTGCTCTTCCAATCCACATCGGCATACCAACTGTCACCGCGAGCGACATTGATATGTTCAAGTGTTATATATTTTTCCCAATCGGCAACTTTTGCACCGGCAGTTCCTAAAGTATCAGGATCTTGACCAAGGTTCAAAGCACCCGTTACAGAATCCATATCATAAGCATTTAAGGTTGTTACATATCTGAAAGGATAAATACCGTCCGGAACTTCTTGACCTGCGTAGTCAGTTCCGTCCCAAATTTCGTCTAAGGAAACGAGGTTCGGTCTGATACCTACAATAGATTTAACCAAAACATTATTGATTTCGTCATTGGGAACATCTGCACCTGTGACAGGGTCAATAAGACCGGTTGCTTTTGCAGTAGTTGCTCTGTTTGACATTGTTCCGGGTTTAAAGATTTGTATTGCCACCTTCATCGGCACAGAAATTTGATAAGCAAACTTAGCATTTGGGTTTTCCCTTGTAATATCTTCCACATATCTATCATAGACTTGGAAGTTATTAACACTTATCACCTGACTAAATATAGTCGGTAAAGGTAAACCTGCGTTAGCGTCGCCAGTCATTGGGTTAGGTGTTGCTGCCGGCATAGGATAAGGCAAGGCACTCATTTTAATTTCATAAGAGCCGTATTTAACATAATTGCCTTTGGAATCTTTACCGTCCCAATAGACTTTATAAATCTTTGTCGGGTCAAAGTAGCCGTCTACGCCGTCATAAGCATAAGTGCTTAAAGTGCGGCAAACCGTGCCTGCGGGAACAGGGTTGTTGGGATCTAACAAGCATTGGTCAACATCGGTTGAAATAACTTCAATATTAATTGAAGCGGAGCGGCTTGTGCTGAAACCGACTTCATAAGAAGGCAAGTAAATTGTTTCAGAAGAATATTTCATTGTCGGCTGGCTGGGTGTAATCAAAACTTTGTTAAAAGCAATAGAACCACGCGCCACCGTTACAAAACCGGTAGGTTTATCGCTTGCGCCGTCTAAATAATGATTAGGCACAGTGTTATCATCACCGTCTTGGGCAACAAACAACGCAGTTGTAGAACTGTATTTATACCAGTGTGAAATATCTTGTGTGGATCTTGTACATATTCTGTAAGGATAGTTACCGTCTGCAACGGGTTTCACGCCGGAGAAGGTGCCTGAACTGACAGATTGTATCAAACCATCCCACACTTCGGTAACTGTTACGCCTTCCCCTGCTTTAGGCAAGGTGAAAGTTTTTAAAGGTGTAGCGTTTGCAACGTGTATCAATCTGTTATCGTCATCATATTGACACCAGCAATCTTTATCATTTGCATTAACGCAATCTCTTGTTGGGATTGTGACATTTTGCGGGTAAATTTCAACAACAACATCCATACTCTTTGATAAAGTATAACTTATAGTTGCCTGTGCGGTTGCTTCATCTAAAAGCGGGGTTGTGTTGACGTCTACAACTCTAAACAAGTCCACAGGGAATTGGACCGTCATTGTGGCTTGTTTTTCGGGGTATAAATTATCTTTGGCAACAAATTCCACCATATAAGTTCCCGGTGAAACTTGATAACCTTCATCGTCTATACCATCCCAAGTAAATTTATTTTGTTTTGAGGCAACGGCAACTTCATTTGTAAGCAAGTGTCTGACTGCATAAACTTGAGTTGCACCCGGTGTTAAATCGGGAGCGACTGTCTTAATAGTTGCGTCAACAATAGCATCTCTTGCTACTGAATAATTAAAGGTAAAGGGATCTAATCCAAAGGCAGTAGGGCTTGAACCAAGGGTGGAATAACCCACAGAGCCAACGGTAATTTCCGGAAGTCCCCTATTAATAGGTAATATACCATTATAGTATTTATAGGTTTTAACACCGTTCCACCATTTTTTATTTACGCAAACCAAGTGACCTTGCGCATAAGGGATTTCCGCCCACATAACATAGACATAATCACCATCAGGTAGTGGCGTGCCGAATTTATAAGATCTACCGTTTACTTTACAATCTTCGTTCTGGTTTCTACAAACACCATCCCATTTGGTATTTACGTTTACTCTTGATTGTTTTTGTTCGGAAATATGGGCAATTAATAAACCTGCTGTTTGAGGTTGCAAAATATGATTTAAGATATAATTTTCCGCGCTGTAAGAAGTCGGCAGATATACGCTATCAAAAGAAGTCCCCGGCGCAAAAACCATAAGGTGAACAGTTGCCGGTTCTGTTAAAACATAGTCAATTTTAGCGTATGAGGTTGAAAGTTTGGCAAGGCCTGTTTCCTTAATATCGGTTATTTTTAAGGGGTCTAAAGAAAGTTGGCGCGTAACCGTGCGGCTAATATCTTGGTTTGAGCCATCCGGTGTCCACTCATCTTTGGTAGAAGCCGTAATGTTCACTAAATAGTTACCATAAGGTAAGAAAATACCTTGATCATCACGACCGTCCCAAGAATCTAAATTGGTGTTGACTCCATTTGGAATACCCTCGCCAAGCCTTGGTTGTTCGTTTACCATTGTAAAATGAAATTTAGTAGCAGGATCTTTAACATGAGAAGCACCGGCACATTGATAAAAGAAATACCCTTGCATTATTGGGGTCCCGTCTGATTGTTCACCGGATACATATTGGCAGTCACAAGGATCTACAGGATCATTAATTTTTATTGTCGTGCTAGCATCCTTACTTAATTTATAGGTTAAGTCATAAGGTTGCGCGGGAACTTTTGTTGTTGTGCCAACCATAGTGGAAGAACTTCTGACACTATGAACATTGGTAACATCAACTTGTATAGGTATTTGGTTTTCGCCTGGGTAAGCCATAGTATGGTCAACTTCCACATCACCACCGGCAGAAACACCGTCACCAGGCCATTTGGTTTTTACATTTGCTCTAAAACCGAATTGTCCGTTGCTCTTACCAAATTCACCGTCAATTTCATAACTGCCGTCCCACGCCGTGCAGAAGTTCAAAACTGTCTCACCTGCTTTGCAGGCATCATAATCACCATTAAATCTTTGAATTGTTGATTCACAACCTGCAACCTCCGCTGAAGCAGCAGTCGGAACCCAAGAACAACCACTATGACTTGTGCAAGTAGATTCATCTGTATAACCTGAGCAAGAAGAAGATGTTGAATAAGAACAGTAAGTGTTGGGAGTCCATTTACAATATTTATCGTAGTTGATAGGCAAAGTATTACCAGTACCATAACGACATTGATTCTCTGTTGTATAACGAGCGCAACCTGGTTCACATTTGTTTGATGAAGTGTTCCATGTACATCCGTAGAGAGAATGACAATCTGATTGGGTATAGTGGTGTTTACAATCGGTTCTACTTTTCTTAATAGTACAAGAACCTGTGGTTACCCAAGTACACCCAGAAACGGCATTACAAGAAGATGAAGACGTATAAGAATCACAGTTAGATCCTCCCTTACATTCATAAGTAATATCCGTTCCCAAAGCCTCACAACAAGAAACTTGCACGGTAGAAGTTCCGCTAGTTTGTGTATAAGTGTTAACACCTCTACAAATATTAGAATCCGTAGGAGTTAAAGCGATAGTTCTTATCGGGGGAGTTGTATCGGCATTATAAGGGTTAGAACCGGGTTGAAATTTAAAAACTTCAAACATAACACTTTGGATAGGGAAATCTGTGCTGGCTACATCTTGGGGAATACCCAATGAATCGCTTGAAGAACCGTCGCTTGCTTCCATTTTTCTTGCAGGGTTTAAACAAGTAACTTCCGCGCAAAGTTGTAAGCAGTGGTTAGGATATTTATTTGCGGTTTCATAATCAGGATAAGGTTGGTCAAATTCTATTAAAGCAGAATTATGCCAAGGATCAGGGTTGGCATTTAATGCAGCATAAACGTTTGCCGTTTGTGTGGAATAAATAAAAGACACATCAAAATCGTCATTTGCCTCGCCTATACACTGATAATTTATTTTTGTGCTACTATCATCAGGATAGTTTGTGCTAACACTTGTTACCATTGCGGTTTGCGCTTGGGCAAAGGTTGCACCAAACACGGTAAAAAATACCGCTACAAAAATACAAAATAAAACACCGCCTGCTTTAAAGCAGGAGTTTAAATTTTTATTATTTTTTATCATATTCTCCACCACTTTTAATTTAAAAAACAAAATCAATATTCCCGCATAATACGGGCACTACATATATTTATTATACAACACTTTTAAATATATTACACATTACACTTTTTAATACTACTACTATTTTCTAAACTTTTTAGCAGTTTGTCAACTATTTTTTATTAATTTTGTTAATTGCTTTTTGCGCTTGGGTGCCATATTCGTCGGAGTTAAGCAAAAGTTGATAATACTTTAGAGCATTTGAAATATCGTCTAAACTTTGATAAACTTTCGCTAAATGTAAGACAATTTCAGGATCACTTTTATATTTGATGGGTAAATTTTCAAGCAAGTTTAAAGATTTTTTATAGTCACCTTTTTTGTAATAATACCACGCAAGAGAATCTATCGTTGCGCCGTTTTTGGGATTAAGTGCGATTGCCTGTTTAATATATTCTCCCCCCTTTTCAATTTGCTTGGTTTGATCTACTAAATAATAGCCAAGAAAGTTTAAGGCTTCGTCGTTTTTGGGGTTTTTATTTATTATTTGCTCTAAAACTTTTTGCATTTTTTTATGGTTGTTTGTTTTTTGTAAAGTGTAGGCATAACTTAATAAAAATTCTTCGTTATCCGCTTGTTTTTCCAAAAGTTTTTCAAGCACTTTGCCGGCTTGTTTATAATCTTTATTATCTTCTAAAAGTAAAGCATAATAAAAACCGATTTCTATGCTATCATTAAAATCTTGATACGCCTGCTGCATAGCGGTAAGGGCTTTTTGTTGCTCGCCGGCAAGTTTTAATAAATGAACTTGCTTTACTCTTAAAGAAGGATTTGTTTTAAAAGATTCACTTTGTCTTAAATAACTTTCTGCTTTAAGATAATTTTTTTGGCTCTGTTCCCACAAAGATAAAAACTCACACGCTTGCGGGTGGGAAGGTTCAAGTTCATAAGCGCGAAGATAGTATTTATACGCATCTTTTGGCTTGTTTTGCAAAGTATAATAAGCACCTATTTTTACTAAATCCTCTGCATCTAAAAGACCTTCTTTATCCATTTCTTCGTAAACTGAAAGCATTTTGTTTATGTCTTTTTTTATCTCGTAAATTTTTGCTTTGGCAAGATAAAATTCTTTTGTTTGAGGATGTTTCTTTATGGCATTATCCAAAGTCAAAAGCGCTTTTTGTGTATCATTTTGATTTAAGTAAACTTGCGCAATTTCTAAATTAATCGGCAAATATAAAAGATTGTTTTCCTGCTCAAGTTCTTTTAAAAATTTTATTGCTTCTTCTTTATCTATGGCATTTAATAAAGTTAAATACTGCATCAAAATATTTTGATTTTGTTGCCCGCCGTTTTTTAGGGCGGCAGCGTAATATTCCTGTGCTTGCTTTAGATTGCCTTTTTGCCACGCAAGTTGCGCACTGAAAGCAAGTGCTTGCGAGTTTTGAGGGTCTTCCTTTAAATATAAAGGAACATACTTTTCCGCACAGGGTTTATCATTAGTAACGAAACATAATTCTGATAAACTTTCAAGCAAAGTTATATCATTAGGTGCTTGATTAAAAAGTTCTTCGTAATTTTTTAGCGCGGCTTTTGGGTTTTCTTTTTCAAGATAAAGAGTATCGGCAAATTTCGTTAGAAAATCTTTTGTGTAAACATCTTCTTGCTTGGGTGTTTCTTGAGATTCTGTTTGCGTTTGTTTTTGCTCCGTTTGGGCGGCAAGATTTAAAGAAATCAGTAAAAATAAAACATAGGTAAATAATTTTTTCATAATATCTTTACGCCGTAAAAAGCATAAGTTCGGCGTCAATTCCTCCTTCGTAAAAGTTCTCTCTTAATGATACTTTTTTAAAACCGAAATCTGTATAAATTTTTTTTGCTTTTGCGTTTTGTGTGCTAACTTCCAAAGTAATTTTTTTAACGCCTTTGTTAAGCAAATAAGTTAAAGCAAAACTTAAAAGTTCCGTACCGAAATGTTTGTTTTGTTCTTGCACTTTTACAGCGAAGTTTGTTAACTCGGCTTCATCTTGATAAACGCGAAAACATACAAAACCCAAAGGTTCTTTATTTGCTTGCGTGCGACATAAAAAAATTTGCGCACAGGCAAGTTTCAATTCTTCTTCAAATTGTTCTTTGTTCCAAAAAGCGGCGTGGGCATCTTTAGCGATTTGCGCCAAAATCTCCGAGTGAGAAATATCTTTTTGAGTGGCAAGTTCTATCATTTTATACCTTTTTCTAAAGCCGTAAGTTCAAAACGCGCCGGCTTTAAATAAAGCGGTGTTAAAATTTGTTCAATATTTTGTCTGCCGCAATACTTTTGCGCAAGTTCCGCCATAGTTTCAAAGGAAATTTTATTTAATTTTGCAGGTGCAAAAACGGCTTTTTTACAAGTAAAAATTTCTTCTGGTTTTTTATTTTCCGCACCCCAGCCGCAAATAAAGAGCGGCTCTTTTTGCTTTTTAAGTAAAGAAGAAATTTCTTCTTCCGTTGTCCAAATTTCTTTACCTTTAAAACTTAAAAAATACTCTTGCCTAAAGGCTGGCAAAATTATCATAATTTCGCCGTATTCTTTTTTATACTGTGTGCTGTTTTGCGCCTGATACTTTAAGATATCAAAAACACTTAAAGAAGCAATTTTTACACCTGCAAATTCTTTAAGCATTGAAGCAAGCGTTATGCCGATTCTAATCCCGGTAAAACGGCCCGGCCCTTTAACAAAAAGACAACTGTCTATATCCTTTAACTGCGCTTTAAATTTTTTGAGCAAATTTTTAATCATCGGAAACAAATAATTTTCCTGCTTGATACCGCTGCGGCTTGCGCGAAAAAGTTTTTTACCATCGGTAAGTGCGCAACCAAGCGGAACGGAAGAACTATCTAAAAGTAATGTAAGTTTTTTCATAAAGACACCTTTTTGTTTAATTTTTTTGCCAGATTATCAAGCAACTTTTGATAAGATAGAGTGCTTGCCTGTAAAATAATTTTGCGCTTATCTCCTTTTTGTAAAACTATTTCAATTTCAAGACGATTTTTTGGAAAAAAATCTTTTGCCGCGCCGGGCCACTCCGCCAAGATTAAAGAGGCTTCGTCTTCAAGCATCTCTTCAAAACCCAGATTAAACATTTCCCCTTCTTCCAGACGGAATAAATCAATATGATAAAGGTCCGCTTTTGTGCCGAAATACTTTTTCATCAAACTAAAAGAAGCACTGGTAATTTTTTCTTTAACGCCCAAAAACTTGGCAATTTCTTTAACCATTATCGTCTTGCCGGCGCCAATCGGTCCGCTGAAAAAAATTATATCACCCTTATGTAAACAGGCGGCAAGTTTCTTTGCAAGGGTTTGTGTATCTTTTAAATTTGAGGAGTTATAAATTAGTTTTTTCATAATTTTATAAAACACTTTTTAGCGAAATTTCAGGCAAGGGACAATCTTTTGAATCTAAACTTACCGACGGTGCACTTTCATCTTTTTGCGCTTGCCCGTCAACTAAAAAATAATATTTATATTCTCCCTTTGGCAGAAATAATGTCTTTTTAAAATGTCCATTTTTAGTTTTTTCAAGCAAGAGAGGGTTTTTGTTCCACGCCGTAAAATCGGCACACAAAAAGACTTCGGCGGCCTCTTGAGCATCAAAAGAAAAATCAACTTTCGTAAAGGGAACTTCCTGCTTGATTTTAACTTCAAGCAGTTTTTCTATTTCGTTTTTGGCTAATAAGGCAGGAGTTGCCTTAGAAGTAAAATCAAAAAAATCTTTAAACAAATTAAGACCCGCAAAAATAAAAATCGCAAGCGCAAGCGTATAAAGAAAAAGTGAAAAGAAACTGATACCTTTACATTTCATCAATAAACTCCCGCACTCTTAATTTTGCTCCTAAACTTTGCGCAAGTATTTTGGCTTTTTCCACATTAATATTTTGCTTATCTACGATAGAAACTACTGTGTTCATCTTTGGCGCACAAGCACGCACAAAATCAAGCATGGCCTGGTAACCTTGCGCGGCATATTGGGGATTAGGACGCACGATTTTTTGCCACTCTTGCTCGTTAGGTGAGTTAAGGCTGATAGAAACTTCATCTATATTTTTAGCAAGATCACTTGAAATGTCGCGCCCGTTAACAAGACTGCCCAGTCCAACCGTATTAAGGCGCAATTTGATTTGAGGATAAAGTTGCTTAATTTTCTCTGCCGTTTCAAGCAGGGTTTTAAGGCGCATAGTAGGTTCTCCATAACCGCAAAAAACAATTTCTTTTACGGGTTCCAGCGCCATTTCTTTTTGCAAAGCAACAATAATTTCTTCAGACGAAGGTTCCTGCCCGAAGAGGTTTAAATCGTATTTATCAAAACGCATAGCAAACTTCGTTTTAATACAAAACACACAGGAGTTTGGACACCTGTTTGTAAGGTTAATGTAAAGCGCATTATGAAAACGGTATACTATTTGTTTCATATATTTATTATAGCATTTAGAAGTTAATGCGGAAAACAAAAAACCCCGCATTAAGCGGAGTTTAAAATCTATCGGAGAGGGAGGGATTCGAACCCTCGATACAGTTTCCCATATATTAGTTTTCAAGACTAACGCCTTAAACCGCTCGGCCACCTCTCCTAATATAAGAGTATATTTAAATTATACCAAATTATTAAAAACTGTTTTTTGAATGCAATAAAATTTTAGGTTTATGCGTTATTAAAGTAGAAGGCACAAATTTATTTAAAAGGAGATTTGTTATGAAAAAGAATATATTTTTATTTATAACTATTCCCTGTCTTACTGCGTGTGCGACTTTTCAACAACAGGCCTTTGATTGGCGCGGACAAAACTTTGATAGTTATGTCTTAAATTACGGCGTACCTTCTTCTCAATACACTTTGCAAGACGGTAATAATGTTTATTCTTTTAAAACAAATTGTGCTGATACAAATGCCCAAGAAGAAATATTAATTATCATAAATTCAGATAATGTAATTCAGGAAATATCAAGAACTGCTGCCTGCCCCGCTGTTCCGCCACCGCCTATGCCGGCACCCAAACCGCACTATGTAGCAAGACATATTGAGCCACAACCTATGCCTCATGCTCATACTCCCAAACCACATGAACATGCAAAAGATAAACCCGCACCAAAACCGCAAAGAGAGGTTAAACCGATACCGGCACCGACACCGGCTCCCGCTCCGCAAAAACCTGCGCAAGATATACCTGCACCCAAACCGCAACCCGCGCAAGATACACCCGCACCTAAACCGCAACCCGCACAAGAAAAACCCGCACCAAAACCGCAGGAAAAAGAAGTTGCGCCTAAACAAAATCTTTTTTCAAATAAACCGCTTAATCTCTCTAACAACATAATAGCGAAAAAAGATCCAGAACATAAGAAAGAAATTTCTACGGTTGTAAAAAAGGAATCTTCTTTTTCTAATAAACTAGAAAAATCGAAAGAGAATAATAAAAGTATATTGCCAACACCTAAAACAAACAATACACAAAAAAAGGATATAGCCAAAACAAAAACTCAAAAAACAGGTCCTTTAAATTTAGAAAACACAACAAAAGGATTACAGGCTCTAAAACGTTGATGTTATTATCAGAAGTGAAAAGTAATAGGTAGTTTTATATTTTGTTCTCTGAAAAATATTTTTCTAAAATGGCGGCGGCGCTTTTGACTTTATCTGCGCAAGGACGCGCTGTGTAATATTCTTTTGTGCGTTTACTAGGAATAGGAGTATCTGCACCGCTTGGCAAGCCTAAAAGTTCACGGCAGATAATTGAACCGTTTTCTTGTTTGAATTTTTGGCAAAGTTCTTGCACTTTTGTATAAAACTCCGCTTTTTGTGTGTGACTTGTCGGGTCTTCTGGGGCATATTTTAAAGAAAACGCCATACACATCGCGCTGACTGCTCCGCAAACTTCCCTTTGACGGCCAAGTCCACCGCCAAAACAGGCGGAAAGTTTTAAAGCCGTTTTTTCATCAATACCGAGTTCTCTTGCAAAAGTGCAAAACACCGCTTGCGCGCAATTATATCCACCTAAAAAAAGTTCTTTTGCCTGTTCTGCTTTATTTTTCATTTTGAGTTTCCAATCTTTTTAAAAAATCTAAAATATAGGGCATATTAGGACCGTCAAAATAGGTTTGATTATGATTTTGACCTTCTAAAAAGACAAGTTCTTTTTGCTCCGAAATTGCGATATTAAACAAATTTTGCGCATGATGAGACGGAATAAGTCTATCTTCTTTACCGTGAATAATGAGCAAAGGTTTTTTAAAATTCTGAACAAATTTATAGGAAGGATATTCATCCTTGAGTATGCGCCAAGCAAGGGGCAAAGGTTTTTCCTTAACCAAACTTTTTAGAGAATAAAACGGGGAAGTTAAAATTAAAGCATCGGCATCCCTCAAAGAAATAAGCCCGCTTGAAAATGCCGAACCGAAAGAATATCCGTAAACAACAATTTTAGGATACCCCTGCTCTTTTAAAAAATCAAAAGCAGTTGCCCCATCATTAAAAATTGTTTCTTGGCGGATTCTACCAGACACGCCGGCAAAACTTCTATATTCCATAGCAAGCACACTGTAACCGTTTTGAATAAGCGGCAGCAAGCGGGGCGCAAAAGTGGCAATTTGCCCCGCATTACCATGTAAAAACAAAATAGCCGGTTTATTTTTATCGCCTTCAAAATACCAAGTGCGGATAAAGTTGCCATCCTGTGCTTTTAAATTAACCTCTTTAAAATAAGGCATATTTATTTGCTGGGGATTAAAATATTCTCTATCGGGATAGAACAAGAAACTGTTTTGAAAAAAATATAATACCCCAAAATAAAAAATCACAAAAATGCCAAATATTATTGCTAATTCTTTTAGTTTTTTCATAAATTATCCTTTAATTGCCATTTCTTTTAATTTGACATAGTCCACTTTGCCTGTGCCCATTAAGGGAATTTCTTCCACAATTTTAATTGTTTTGGGAACGGCAAGTTCGCTTAAGCCTTTTGTCTTAAAACACTCTAAAATAGAACTGCGCTTGGCTTCTTTTTCAGTAGTAAATAAGACAAGTTGCTCGCCTTTTTTCTCATCGGGAATATTGACTACGGCGTGGGTTTTGCCTTGCCAAAGGGCATTAATTTCGGTTTCAACTGCCGTCAGAGAAATCATTTCCCCAGCAATTTTAGCAAAGCGTTTTGCGCGGCCAAGAATATAGACAAAGCCGTCTTCGTCAATGCGCACAATATCGCCTGTATCATACCAGCCGTCTTGCGGCGGTTCTAAAACGCCGGGTTTACTGTCGCGCACATAACCGGCCATAATATTACCGCCTTTAACAAGCAATTTTCCCCCTTCTTCAACACCGGGAATTTGCTCAAGTTTATATTCAATACCGGGTAAAAGTCTGCCCACAGAACCGCGCTTAAAGAACATAGAAGTATTAACCGCAAGAACAGGGGCTGTTTCCGTTGCACCGTAACCTTCCATAATGCGAAGTCCGAATTGGTCATAATACTTGCGGATGGTTTCTTCTTTTAATTTTTCCGCGCCGACAACCGCTAAACGAACGGAGTAAAAATCATAAGGATGCGCCATTTTTGCATAACCGCTAAAGAAAGTATCCGTACCAAAAATGATAGTAGCATTTCTATCATAAATAAGTTCTGGCACTATTCTGTAATGTAAAGGTGAAGGGTAGAAAAATACTTCAACCCCGCTTAAAAGCGGTAATAATGTACCAACGGTCAAACCAAAAGAATGGAAAATAGGCATAGCATTAAATACCCTATCTTTTAAACCTAAATCAAGCACACTTTTGATTTGTAAGCAATTTGCCTGAATATTCTCGTGGCTTAAAACAACGCCTTTTGGCGTGCCTTCACTGCCGGAAGTAAATAAAACTACCGCAGGGTCTTTTGATACAACTTTACCCCTTACGCTCTTATAATAATGACGTGGGAAATAAGAAGCAATAAAACCGGTAAGTTTATCAAAAAATGTTATTTGCTTCTTAATATCTTCCAAATAAATAAGTTTTATGCCTTCTTTTTTAAGGGCTTCGGCAGTTTCAAGTAAACCTGCCTGCTCTAAAAAGGACTTTGAGGTATAGATGTTTTTTATTTTTGCCGCTTTTGTGCAAGCAAGCATATTTTTTATACCGACGGAAAAGTTTAGCATACAAGGCGTGATATTAAAAGCACGCATACCGAAAAATGCTACCACGCTTGCAGACATTGTAGGCATTAAAAGACCTGCCTTGCTGCCTGATTTTTGCTTCTTTGCAATTTGCTTACCAAGAACAAAAACAGCAGTTAAAAACTGCCCGAAGGAAAGCGGCTTAAAGTTTACATCATTGATAATTCTTCTGCCGCGCCCGACGAGTTCATAAGCATCCAAAAGGCTATCAAAAAGGGTTTCGTGTATATTGCCTGCCTCGTATTTCATATTTGCCATAAGATCATAAAGTCCCCTAGAAGCAGCAAGACGTCGCGCTTTTCCTTTAATACTTTCGTCTATTTTCAAAGTTTTTGGCGGTAAAATAGTTATAGTAATTTTGCTTTGAGGGCGCGTTTTAAGTTGTGTACCGAAACGAGAAAATAAAGAGTATTGGCTACCCTCTAAATATACGGGCAAAAGTTGGGCATCACTTTTATCTGCAATCATGGCAGGACCGGGATAAATTTTCATTAAAGCGCCGGTTGTTGTTATGCGCCCTTCGGGAAAAATTACTACCCTTTTGCCGGCTTTAACTTCTTCTATAATAGATTTTACGGCCATCGGATTTGTGGGGTCTATCGGGAAGTATTTTACAAGGTGAAGGAAAGGTTTCACCCACCATTTTTGGCTAACATGGGTATCAATGGCAAAATATAAATTGGTCGGCATATAAACCCATAACAAAACAGCATCTAAAAAGGAAGTGTGATTGGCAATAATAAGAGCATTGCCTTTGAGATTTTTAAAGTTTTCAATACCGTTGACTTTAACACCGTAAACGAAATTTAAAATGCGTGTCATAATCATACGAATTATATGATGTGGCAAAAGTAAGCAAATATAAAGTGCCGCTAACGCATTAACAAAAGCAATAATGCCGAAAACCGCAGGAATAGTAAATTTTATAGCCAAAAGAAGCGCACATGCTCCGCTGCCAAGCACCATAAATAAGGAATTGATAATATTGTTAGCCGCTATTACGCGTGAACGGGTTTCCTTTCCGGCTAAAAACTGAAGCATAGCATTAAGCGGAACAACATATAAACCGCCGCAAACAGCAAAGCCGAGTAAATCAAAAGCAATACGCTTGCCGGCAAAAGTTTTTAAGAACTCTATATAATTTACGGAATAAAAGGAAGCACTATAACCCGAAGTTGCAAAAGCAAGATCCGCTAAAAATACCGTCATTAAAAGCGCGCTGATAGGAACATATTTGCTGGTAATTTCACCTTTAACCAAAAACTGGCAGAGCAAAGAACCAAGACCTATACCGCAGGAAAATAAAGTAAGTAAGAAAGTAAATAAAGTTTCATTTCCGTTTAAAATATCTTTCGCTAAAGAAGGCATTTGCGCAACCAAAGCCGTGCCGAGCATCCAAAACCAAGAAATACCCAAGATACATAAAAAGATATCGTGATTTTGCTTGGCAAAGGACATATTTTTCCAAGTGCTACGCAGGAAATTTATATCAACTTTAAGTTTGGAATTAGCCGGTTTTTGAGAAGGAATCAGTAAACTTGTACATAAACCTAAAGTAGAAACTACTAACATAATGACCGGCAGAAAAGTATCGTTTATTTTGATGTGTAAACCGAATTTATTTATCTCCGAAAGGGTAATAATAAGTCCGCCGAAAATCGTACCTTGTAAGATAGCGCCGTAGGTGCCTGCTTCAATAATACCGTTGCCGGCAATTAATTGTTTTTTATCCAAAATATCAGGCAAAATACTATATTTGACAGGACCGAAAAAGGATGATTGCGTTCCCATCAAAAATAAAACAAAAAGCAGTAAGGGCACATTTGTGGTTAAAAAGCCGATTCCCGCAAGAACAACAATAACAACTTCTAAAAATTTTGTGGCTTTGATTAGTTTATCTTTACTGAATTTATCTGAAAGTTCCCCCGCCATCGCCGAGAAAAGAAAAAACGGTAACATAAACAAAGCAACCGCCAAAGAAACTATTACCGATTTATCTTGCGCAGACATTGTAGTTACTTTATAAGTAATAAAAGTTGCCATAGCCGTGCGAAAGAAATTATCATTAAAAGCACCTAGATATTGCGTGCAAAATAAAGCCAAAAAAGAACGATTAAAAAAAGTTTTTAATAGGGATAACATATTATTTCTCCTGTTGTAAAGAATTAAGCCAATTATTTAAGATCTTTTCCGTTTGCAAACGGTTTTTAGAGGGTATTTTTTCCGTTAAACTGCGCACCAATTTATCATAACCGCTCCATACTTTATTAATAAGCATTTTGCCTTTCGGGGTGATACAAATAATATTTTCCCTGCGGCTAGCGGGGTTTACGGTACGTTTTATAAAGCCTTCTTTAACAGATTTTTCTACCACTTTTGTTATATTGCTGGCAGAGGCAATAAGGTGTTTTGCAAGTTCAACCTGCGTAATACCTTTGCCGTTATTTTGATAAGTGGCAAGCATCAGTAAATTAAACTGAACCGCCGATAATTTATACGGCTTTAGATAACCTTCAACCCGCGCTTGTAAAATATTGCTGATTAAAACAAGCACATAAGTTATATTCTCATAATTACGCCCTTTTGCGGGGTTAATGCCGTAGAGACGTAAGTCAGTATTTATCATTTCCATATAAACATTTTATTAAGAAACTATTTCTTTGTCAAGTATTTTAAAAATAATGGTTTTGATTTTGACATTATTCTTTACAACTGCTATAATTTAATTATGTAGCACATAGTGTGCTAAACATAAAAAGGAGAAGAGTACCAATATGTCCTATTCGCAAGGAACTAAACTACAAGATAAAATTTCGCAAGAAATTATTGATTGCGTTAACAAAATGGTCTATAAAGAAGGGACAAATGGTATTAATGTAAGTTCGGTATTAAAAGAACTTAAAATAACTAATCGCGTTTTTTACAATAGATTTAGAAATATTGATGAGGTTTTGTTGATTATTTCCCAAAAAGTCGTTAAGGAAATGCGCCAAAGCATTTTAACCCCTTACGATGAAAAACACAACTATCATCAATATATAATAAGTATAGCGACAAATGTCCTTATAAAGACCTACGAAGTAAAAAACAACTTTAGCGACTATATGTTTATAAATGATATTTTAAACAAAGTTAATAAAGAATGGTGGGTGGAACATATTGTTGTTATTTTAAATTATGGCGTAAAAAACGGTTTTTTAAAACCCGTTAATACCGAAGATATAGGTTATGCTATTTGGTGCTTTTGCAGGGGTTTTAATGTGGATGCTATTAAAGGTCAACTGGAATTAAAAGAAGCCTTAAAAATTTTTACGGTTGCTTTTACGGCTTTTATTGACGGTCTTACTTTAAATAAAGACCCGCGTCCCCTCTTAAAAAACAAAGTAAGAATATAAGGAAAACTAAAATATATGAAAAATCTAACAAATTTATTTTGCAGTAAAAATTTAATATTTATAGGAATAATCGCTCTGGCAAGTGTGATAATTTTATGGACTTTGGGTCTTAGTTTGTTAAATGCAAGTAGTATCGTATTGCTTGCTTTGTTAGTGCTAATAGGCGCTTTGTGGGTGCATCATCCGGAAAGAATGGTCCGCTCTTTAATATACACCTATTTAAACTTGTTTTATAATATCAAAATTAAAGGTAAAGAAAATTTTAAAAAAGCAAAAGGCGCAACTTTGATTATTGCTAATAATAACTCGTTCTTAGATCCTTTGATTTTGGGAACTTATTTACCAAAAGATGTTATGTTCCTTGTAGACAGCACTATCGCCAAACGTTTTTGGGTACGCCAAGTATTAAAATTTGTTAATCACCTAGCAGTTGATAATAGTAATCCGATGGCCCTTAAAACTATTTTAAACGAACTTAAAAAAGGTAAAAAAATTGTGCTTTTCCCTGAAGGCAGAATGAACACCACCGGCGGTATTATGAAGATTTATAAAGGTCCTGCTATGCTTGCAGAAAAATCGGGCGCGCAGATTTTGCCTATTTATATACAAAATACACAATATAGCAGATTTTCTTATTTCGGTAGAAAACTCCGCCATCGCCCGCATTTACATTTTATTGTTTCTGTTTGGCCGCCGCGCTTGTGGGATTTAGATAAAAACAAACACAGCCAAGATCGCAGATATGGCGACGCCGAAGATAAAATTTTTGACCTTTTAAGCGAAATGCGCTTAAGCAGTTTTGATACTGATTGCACTCTCTTTGAAGCAATGCTTGAAGGTTCTAAAATTGCAAGAAAAAAATCGCGCGCCTTAGAAGATTCTCTACGCAAACCGGCAACTTTCAGAGATCTTATTATCGCCTCTTTTGCACTTGGTAATAAATTTGCCAAAATAACTAAAGAGGGTGAATATGTCGGCGTAATGTTGCCTAACTTAAATGTAACGGTATTTACTGTTTTTGGACTTTTTGCTTACGGCAGAGTTGCTGCTATGATAAACTTTACTTCCGGTGTAAAAAACATACTTTCCGCCGTAAAATCAGCAAAGATTAAAAAGGTTATTACTTCTAAAGCTTTTATTGAAAAGATGGCTTTTTCATCTATAATAGAAGCACTAGAACAAGAAAAAATTGAGATGGTTTATTTGGAAGATATTAATACTAGCCTTTCCGTTTTGGATAAAGCCGCTGCTTTTGCAAAAAGTTTTGCACCTAACTATTTTCACGATAAATATACAAAAAATCAAACAGCAGATTCCCCCGCCGTTGTTTTGTATACCAGCGGTTCAGAAGGCACGCCTAAAGGCGTTGTTTTAAGCCATAGAAACTTAAACATTAACCGCTATCAGTTGACCGGTTCTTTGTATCTTGATTTCAGAGATAAGTTCTTTAACGCTTTGCCAATGTTCCACAGTTTCGGTTTGGGTATAGGCACAATCGCACCTCTACTGATGGGGGCTTCAACCTTCTTATATCCGACTCCGCTGCACTATAAAGTTATTCCGGAACTTGTTTACGATAGAAACGCAACTATCGCTTTTGGAACGGATACTTTCTTTAATGCTTACTGTAAAAATGCACACCCGTTTGATTTTTATTCTTTGCGTTATGCCGGTGTGGGCGGTGAAAAATTAAAAGACGAAACTTTTAAAATCTGCTCTGAAAAAATGGGCGTTAGACTTGTTGAAGGTTACGGCGCAACAGAATGTTCTCCTTTAATTGCCGTTGATACACAACTTTATTTTAAACGCGGCTCTGTGGGTAGGCTTTTACCCGGTATGGAGTGTAAACTTAAGAAAATTGAGGGTGTTGAAAAAGGCGGAGAACTTATCTTAAGAGGCGGAAATATTATGCTTGGTTATTTAAGAGAAAACAACCCCGGCGTAATTGAACCTTTAAAAGACGGTTGGTATGAAACAGGCGATATTGTAGAAATTGACGAAAAGGGTTTCATTATGATTAAAGGCCGTGCAAAACGCTTTGCAAAAATTGCGGGTGAAATGGTTTCTTTGACCTCTGTTGAACAGGCTTTAAAAGAAATTTGGCCCGAATTTGAACACGCGGTTTTAAGACTCCCCGATGCAAAACGCGGAGAACAACTTTTTGCTTATACAACTAATCCAAATCCGAATATGCAGGAAATGCAGGATGGATTTAAAAAACTCGGTTATAGTGAACTTTGGACACCTAGAACACTTAAACATATAGACGAAATTATTTTGACCGGAACAGGCAAGTATGACTATATTAAAATGGAAGGAAAAGCCAAAGCAGAACTTGGTAAAGTATAAACAATAAAAATTCGCTCATATAAAAATCCCCGTTATAAAAAACGGGGATTTTTAATTAGTCAAAACAATTTTATAAATTGGCTTTCTCTATTAAAGAAATGGCTTTTTCCAAATCATCAACAACTAAAAATATTCTTGCTTGGGTATCTTCTACGGCAGCAGAATAAATATTGTTAATATTTATTTTCTTTTCACCTAACAATTTGGAAAGTTGGAATAAAAACCCGACTTTATTTTTTGCCTGTATACAAATAGCATCTGTTCTAATTGCCGTATAACCGTTTTTGGCAATTAGAGAAGTTAAATTAATTTCTTTTTCGCCGGCAATTACAAATTTGACTACGGCTGATTCATAACGAACATCTGAAGAAATACCTACAATATCAAGACCGGCATCGGCTATCATTTTGGAAAATTTCTCTAAAGATCCCGGTTCATTAACCAAAAACACGCTATATTGTATTACTTTTGATATCTTCGTTATCATCTTGTTTCACCTCTATAATATCTGTTTGTTTTAAAAAATCTTCTATATACAACATTGCGAGGCAATCATCTTCATTATACATTAAAACCTTATTAAGCAAGGTTTCATCACCTTCTTTTAGCCACTTAGTAAAGTATACCATACTATCCATTGCTCCGCAATCTGTCTGACGCCATTTAAAACCAAAAGCGGGTGCTGCCGCTTTTAAGGAAAGACTTGGCGACGGAAAATAAAATGCCTTTTCCATAATTACTTTTAAATCTATACAAGCACTTATTAATTTTTGTAAATCTTGGCTGATATTTGGATATTTAGAGCAAAGTTCCTTCATCTTTTTGACTTCATATTCCGTCCAATGATATAAAGCGACTTTCCCCGCCTCACCCATATAATCGGCAAATTGTTTAAAAATTTTTTCTTCTTCCTCTTCTGATTTTGCGACAAAAGAAATAAATTTGCCCACCTCTTTATCCCATACGCCAATTAAGTAAACAAAGGATCTAGTTTCTTTTGTAAAAGTTTCGGTAGTTTCAAAATCAAAATATAAATTACGCTCCTTTGGCGGCAGAGGAAAAAGACCTTTTTGCCTTAAAATAGGTTTATTATAATGATAAGCCAAAGCATGATAATACACATCTACATCTATATTGCTTTTGTGTTCCGGATCATATAAAAGTTCTTTTATTTTCCGGAGTCCGGCTGAAACAACATCTTCATAAGTATTAATATTATTTTGTCTTAAAATTGCTCTTTGTGCGGAGTTTAAATGAGGCAATAAAACAATATCCTTCTTTTCAAAAACATATTTGTTTGCATAAACACGCCAAGGCGAAAGTGCTGCTTTGGGCGGTTTTTCGGTTTCTGGCACAAGTAAACCTTCTTTTATGGCTTGCCACTCTTCAAGGTGCTTTTGAACTTTTGGCTGAAGGCGCACACAATCAAGGGTTTGTTCTTTACTCTTGAAAACAAATAGGGCCTTTTCTTCCTGGTACCCTTGTATTTTATTTAAAATAGAGCCGAGCAACGCCGTTTGCATAGCATAGTGTTCCTTCATACTGCCGGCGCGTTTGAGTTGGACTATCTGATAGTGATAAGGACCGAAAACACTTTGCCCCTGCGGAACTTTTTTAAGAAGATTTACCCCGCCATAACAACCGATATTTCCTGTTAAATCCCATAAATTTGCACCAATAATACCTTCTATACCTTGCGCCATCGCTTGTAAAGTTTGCTTAAAGCGCTCTTCCTCACCGGAAGCATTTATCACAAGGGTTGTGACACAATGTTCATGTATCCAAGTATCTCTTATACTTCTATCGGTTTTACTTCTCAAATCTTCATATAAATTTTCTTCTTTTACGGCTTCTTCCTTTGGAGCGTGATAATTGCACCAAACACCAAAAGGATCTTGCAGGAGCAAGAAAAACTTGCCCGCATTAAAATCCTGATGGTTAGGTGTGCGTCCTGCGCTAAATTTATTAAAAATATCTTCTGTCAAACTCATAATTAAAAACTTTACTGTTTTGCTGAATCAATATATTGCTGCGCTGCCGCCGCAAGTTCCGGATTATCTTTGGCAAGAACTTTAACTTTTTGCATATTTTCAAATGCTGCCGAAGGATTATTGTTCATTCCTTGTGCTAAGCCAAGATAATAATAAAGAACCGGATTTTCATTATCATAAGAAATTGCCTTACTTAAATCGGTTATGGCATTGCTTGGATCATTATTCTGCAGATAAATAACACCGCGTGTCATATAAGCATTGGGGTTTTGGGGATTAATCTGCAAAGACTTATCTATATGCTGCAAGGCCTCTTGAGTTTTGCCTTGCTCAAGTAAAATTCTGCTGTAACCGTCATGCGCTTCTGCCATATTGGGATTAAGTTGCAATGTCTTTTCAAAGTATTGTCCGGCGGATTCTTTATTTCCTAATTTGGCATAGGTTATTGCCATATTATAATTAACAGCAGCATTATTAGGATCTTTCTTAAGTAAATTTTCCCACCCTTTTAAGGCATCTTTATAATTACCTTGGTTAAAGGCATTTGCGGCATCGCGGAAATCTTTATCAGGCGTAGAAACTTCTTTACCGGACCATAAGTTTTGCATTTCCTGCGCACGTTTTAAACCTGTTTTATCACCTTGTTGCTTATATAAATCTGAGGACTCTTGTAGATCTTGTTTGGCCCCCTTTTTATCACCTATCATATCACGGGCAATAGCACGGCCGTAAAGACTGTTGGCATCTTTAGGATTATAACTTAAAGCCTTTGTATAATCGGCAATTGCGGCATTGGGATCTTTATTTGCCATGTTAAGACTCGCCCTTTGATAATATAATTCCGGTTCCTTAGGATTAAGTTCTATTGCTTTATTTATAGATTCTAAAGCACCTTCGATATCACCGGAGGCCTTTTTCTTTTGAGCCTCACCCATATAATCAAGAAAAGTTTTTTGGGCGGTTTCTTGTTTAAATTGTTTTTTTGTTTGTTCACGGATAGAAGCGGCATAAGCCTCAAAATCGGGAATAATGCCCAGTTCATTACCCGCTTTTTGGCGGGCTTCTTTAAACTTTTCAAGCATACTATTTGTATTTGATAATGCCGACATAAGTTGACTTGTATATTTTTGTTCTAAAGCCTCGTTCGAAGAAGTTTGTAATTTATTAGTAACGGTTTGCGTATTTTTAGAACCTGTTTTTGGGGCAGATGTCATACCATTATTATTTTTTGCTTGGGCGAGTAAAGCAGAAGAAGCCTCATAACCTTGTTTTGCTTGCTCAAAAGATTTTTTATCAGCAGATTTATTAAAAATATTTGCCGCTTCTTTAAAATCAGATTTGGCTTGAGCATAGGCACCGGTATTGATATTGGCAAGACCTCTGTTAAAAAAGTTTTCCCCTTTGGAAGAATCAAGATTTATGGCTACGGATAAATCCCGCTTGGCGGCTTCATAATTGCCTAGCATATAATTAACCGCACCCCTGTTCATATAGGCCTGAAGATTTCGGCCGTCATAAAAAAGCGCTTTGTCATATAAGGGTAAGGCTTCTTTTAACTTGCCGTGTTTAGCAAGATAATCGGCTTTTTGTAAATAAGCATTTGAATCACGAGGATTCATTTCTATATATTTATCTATGGCATCAAGAATACTCATTGAACCTTTAAAAACAGGTTGTTCTTGCTTTTGTTGAGTTACAGGTTTTGTTTGCTGTTGCGGTAATGGGTTTGCGTTTTGGGGTAAAAAGAAAAATATACCAACACCTATGGCAAGTAAAAAACCTATAATAATACCGAAAAAGACCTTCATAAAATTATATCTCCTCCCGTGCCGAACTATGTGGGCAGCGGTTCTTAAGTAAACAAGAAGAGCAGTGTTCCAAATTTGGTTCAAACTCCTCTTTTAAAATAAGTTCACCTGTTTTTACAAAAGTATCTAAAATATCTTCTTCTTTAAAATCTTTAAAATCGGCACTTACCTTTGTATTACTGGACACAAAATAAATAGAGGCCTTACCTTCTTTCATATTCCAATATCTTCTTGCGCCGACGCTATAAATACCAAGTTGCAAAGATTCTTGTGCCTTAAAATTTTCAGAAGGATCTAAATCCGTTTTATAATCAATAACTTCCCAAGAATCCGGTCCGGTTTTATCTATGCGGTCAATTTTGCCTCTGATAGTCCATTCCTGATAATCAAAAATAAATTCTTTTTCCGTTGAGAAAACTTCACTTGTTCTTTTTTCATCTAAAAGGGCATATTCCGTAAGCATTTCTTTACCTTTTAAATAATATTCCATCTGCTCGGCTGCGCTTTGATAACCGCCGCTAATAAAATACTTGTTGTAAAACTTCAAGATACCATTAAAAGATTTGCTTGAGTGATAGGCCTCTAAAGTCCTGTGAACACTAACCCCGAGAGAACTTGCCGCAATAAGTCCTTCTTTGATACCCTTAATATATTTTTGCTTAAAGAGATAAGGACACTCCTTATAAGTCTTTATTTTGGAATAATTAAGTTCTCGTGGTTTATATTCAAACATTTTTGTGCCTTAAAAAATGGACAAGAGTATCGCCATATTTTTCTTCTCGGAAAATTTCAAAATTTTCCGGAACTTTGAAAGTTTCTTTTTTATGGTGTTGGGCAACCAAAACTCCTTGTTTTGAAAGTAAATTACAAAGAGAAATTTGTGCTAAAACCGGCTCTGTAAAACTTAAGGGATTATTTTTTATATCTCTATACGGGGGACCCATAAAAATGATGTCAAAACCTTCCGACGTTGTATAAGCACTTAACCATTTAAGCGGCTTTAGCAAATCGCCTTTTAACACCACTGCCTTATCCGTAAAACCAAGATGGACAAGATTTCTTTTGACATTTTTTATACACGCAAGTTCCCAATCAACCATAACAACTTTTTGTGCGCCGCGGGAAATTGCCTCTAAAGAAACATTACCCGTGCCGCAAAATAAATCAAGCATAAAAGCGCCCGGTATGCGCGGGCGCAATATATCAAAGACCGATTGTTTTATTCTATCCGAAATTGGTTTTACCGGTAATTTCTTTGATACAGAAAAGATTTTGCGTCCGCGCGCTGTGCCAGCAATAATTCTCATCTAAATATGCGCAATGCCCTCTTTTATTGCATAACGTATTAAATCTGCTTGCTTGTGCAATTTAAGTTTATGCATGATATTGTTTCTGTGAACATGGACTGTATTTAAAGACAAGCCAAATTCTTCGGCAATTCTGCGGCTTGAATAACCTTCGGCAACAAGTTGTAAAATTTCTTTTTCTTTCGCTGTAAGGGTATGTAAACCTTTTCTGCCGCTTGCTCTGTTTAAAAAGCCCTCAAAGACATAATTTGAAATACTGGAACAAAGGAAAAACTTGCCCTTTGACACATCTTCTATGGCATTTATAACTTCTTCTATTGTAGATACTTTTATAACAAAACCGCTGGCGCCTGCTCTTATGGCTCTTTCCACGGAAATTCTATCATCATACATACTTAAAATAATGACTTTGGCATTTTTTCTTACGCGTCTTAATTTTTTTGTCGCTTCTATACCGTTTAAGATAGGCATAGAAATATCTACGAGAAAAATATCAACCTTTAAATCTTTTGGCAATTCTATTAATTCCTTGCCGTTAGATACCTCTGCAACTACTTGGATATCCTTATTTGCTCTTTCTAAGGCAGCCTTTATGCCGCTACGGACCATTACATGGTCATCTGCTATTGCAATGTTTATCATACTCTCTTCCTAATATAAGTTATTTTGGGACAGCGCACTGTTATCAAAGTTCCTTTACCTTTTTTTCCCTTTATATCAAAGGTTCCGCCTATATAGGTGGCGCTTTCTCTCATTCCGAGCAAGCCCATATTTTTAACGGAATTTGATTTCTTTTCGGTATAACCTATTCCGTCATCTTTTATTGTCAAAAGAACAGAGGTATTTTTCTCCTTTAAGCACACCCATATATTTTTTGCTTTTGCATGCTTGAATACATTATTTATTGATTCCTGAACACAACGATATAAAACGATTTTAACTTCTTCCGATATTTTTACTTTTTCATTTATTTCGTAAGATAAATCAATTTTTATTTTAGAAGAAGTTTCAATGCTCTCTATTAAGTCTTTTATGGCAGATTTTAAACCGACTTCCTTTAATTGCGGCGGACGAACGGATATTATTATTTTGCGCATCCTCTTGGTAATATTTTGGACTAAATCTTCCAATTCCTGCACTCTTTTGGCTATGTTTTTTGTATTGCCTTCTACAAGATCCGCCTTTAATATACTTATTATGGAATTAAGTAAAACAGCATTGGAGCCGACTTCATCGTGAAAAGCAGAAGCAATTTGGCGTTTTTCTTCTTCCCTAACTTTCATTAGGAGATGGGAAAAACTATCCCCGACATTATCTGCAATAATATTATTGTGCTGACCGGCAATACAAATACTTTGTAATTGTTTAACCATACAAAATAAACTTTCAACCTGCCCTAACTTTTTTTCTAGAGGGATTAAAGTTGTTTCATAAAAAGAAGTATCTTCTTCTCCAGTTAAGAACCAAGTATAAACAACTTTTTGATTTTCAAAGGCTTTTGCATGGGATACTTCATGAATATCCTTACCCCCAGAAAGAATAGATTTTTTAATTTTGCCATTAGAGTTATCATATAAAACATCAACTTTGCCACCCTTAAACCAACGGTAAACAAAGACATATTTTGCACTGGGAATAATCTCTGTAAAGGAATCTTTTTCTAACTGGGGTTTTGTATATAACATAAAATATTTCTCTCTACTTATTATATATTATTTTAACATTTTTATTTTGCCTTTCATAATTGCTATAATAAATAGAGATGAAAATTTTAAAGTCTAAGTTATTCATTTTTTCCTTTATCGGATGCGCTTTACTTTTTATTTTGACAAGCGCATGTGCTTTGTATTTTATTTTGTCGGAAATGCCACCTGTATATGAACTTGAAGAATATACCCCCTCTCTTACAAGTAAACTCTTTGACAAAAACGGTAAATTAATTTATGAATTTTCCGTAGAAAAAAGACAGATGGTCCCTTTGGAAGATATTCCCGTTGATATACAAAATGCCGTAATTTCTATGGAAGACAGAAACTTTTTTAACCACGCGGGTTTTTCCATAAAAGCAATTTTGCGTGCTTTGATTAATGACGTTGTTTTAGGCAAAGCGGCACAGGGCGGTTCTACTTTAACACAACAATTATCCAGAGGAGTCTTTTTAACTAAGGAAAAGAAGATTATCCGTAAAATAAGAGAAATTTTTCTTGCTGTTCAAATTGAAGCCCTTTTCAGTAAACAGGAAATCTTGAAACTTTACTTAAATGAAATTTATTTGGGTGAAGGTGCTTACGGCGTAAAAGCAGCCGCAAAAAAATATTTTGATAAGGATTTAAGTGATTTAACCCTTGGCGAAAGTGCAATGCTTGTAGGTATTATCCCCCTACCAAGCCGTTATAATCCTTTTGCAAGTCCCGAAATGGCTCAAAAAAGAAGAGCCTTAGTTCTTAACTCCATGGTAGAAACCGGTTTTATTACAAAAGAAGAAGCACAAAAAGCAAAAGAAGAACCTTTGCCTAAACGCTCTTTAAGTACGGATAAACCGGGTCTTTATTTTATTGAATATGTTAGAAGAATTTTAGAACCTAAATACGGCGTTGAAACTTTCTGGAAAGGCGGTTTAAATATCTATTCCACTATTGACATTGATAAACAAGCCAAAGCAGAAGAAATTATGAACGCAAAACTCCACGAATACGATTTAAAAATAGCCCAAAATCTAGGTATTGAAATCGTACAGGAAGATACCCCCAGCGAAGAAAATTTAGAAGAAGAAGACTCTGCCGAACAAGAAGAAAAGGAACAGCAGGAATACCCAAAATTGCAAGGCGCTTTTTATGTGCGTGATGTAAAAACCGGCGCAATACGCGTTATGATAGGCGGAAGAAATTATGAAGAATCTCGCTTTAACCGCGCAACCCAGGCAAAACGTCAACCCGGTTCTTCCTTTAAACCTTTTGTTTGGATGGCCGCTTTAGAGAAAGGTTATACGCCTTCTTCTTTAATAAAAGATTTGGAAATGGTATTTTATTACGACGGCAGAAATTGGCGCGTATTTGATGAAGCAAAAGATCAATACTCTTTACAACTTGCCGCGCAGCCTTTTATGTTAAGCAAAGATTTTGATGTTTGGGCGCCGAAAAACTTCGGAGGGAAATCTTCCGGCTTTGTAACTTTAAGAAGGGCATTAGAACTTTCTAAAAACCTAGCCGCAATTAACTTAATTGATGCTGTGGGTATTGATAAAACTATTGATGTAGCAAGAAGAGCAGGTATTACTTCCAATTTGCCTAAAGCACCCGCCATAGCACTAGGCGTTTCCGTTGTAACATTGGAAGAACTTACAAATGCTATGAGTACTTTTGCAAACGGCGGTATCAAAACTAACGCTTATGCCATAGAAAGAGTGGAAGATCAATACGGACGACCGCTGGAAGAACATATTCCTTATGAAAAGGAAGCCTTCTCCCCCCAAAATGCTTTCTTACTTATTAATATGATGAAGGGGGTTGTACAAAGAGGAACAGGCGGCGCTGCGCGTATTTTAAATAGACCCGTTGCCGCTAAAACGGGAACTTCCCAAAGCCACAGGGATACTTGGTTTATTGCTATGACACCTCAAATTGCCAGCGGTGCTTGGATGGGTTATGATGATGACACCGCACAGGAAGCGGGTAAATGGACCGGCGGCGGTGCTGTTGCTCCGTGGGCAAGCGCAATACTTGCGGAAATCTTAAAAGATGAACCTGCTACGGATTTTGCCGTGCCGGAAGGAATTTCCTTCAGTTTTGTTAATCCCGAAACCGGCAAACTTGCAACCGCGTCAGATAGAAATAAAATACCCGAAGCCTTTAAGAAAGGAACCGAACCCCTTTCCTTCTAAAACTTTATATAAAATATGCAAGAAAACTCTTTACAAATACCTTCCTGCCAAGCGGTGGCTTATTTTCTTTCTTCTTTAAATAAGAAAAAGTTGCTTATTGCCGTAAATGAAGAAAAAGAAATAGAAGAATTTTCTTCCTCTTTTGAAAGTTTTTCAGAACAAAAAGTTTTGACTATTGATGAGGATACTAATTCCCTTCACAGTGCTTTAAATGAACTTTTATTAAAAGAAGAACAAATTATTTGTACCCTTTATAAGAACTTACTTACGCCGGCCCCCAGCAAAAAAGATTTTAAGAATTCTCTTTTAACTTTAAAAGCAGACAAAATTATAAACAGAAGTAGCGTAATAGATTTCCTAAATGAAAACGGCTATCAAAGAAATGATTTTACCGAACAGGTAGGCGAATTTGCTTTACGCGGAAGTGTGGTGGATATCTTTCCAATAAACAACACTTTTCCTGTGCGTTTATATTTCAGCGCAAACAAAATAACAAGCATTGCTCTTTTTGATATTGAAACGCAAAACACAAAAGAAACTTTAAAAGAAATTACCCTTTTGCCTGTTAATCAAAAAGAAAACTTTTCTTCTTTAAAAAACTGGACAAGAGATTTTGCTTATTATTTTTGGAATCCCGGTGAAGATTTTTTAAAAGAATTTAAAGAAGCAACAATTCTTTCCCCGTTAGGTAAAGAAGATTCCTTTTTCAGACTTAATGAAAGTTTTAACAGCAATTTAACTTTGCTCGAAAATTATTGTGCGGATTTAAGAAAAAAAGATTTTAAAATTGTTTTTTATACTCTAAATTTCGGAGAAAAACAAAGACTTGAAGATGTCTTCAGTCAATATAACACCCTTTCCAAATTGCCTTTAGTTATTGCTCCTTTGACAAGAGGTTTTGTTCAGGTAAAAGAAAAAAAGGCCTTTATAACCTCAAGCGAAGTTTTTAACAGAACTTACAGAAATACTTCTTTAATAAAAAATTTTGATATCGGCAAAACACGTATAAAATTTAAAGATTTACAAATAGGCGATTATATCGTTCACCAAGAACACGGTATCGGAAGATACGGCGGAATAGAAACTTTAATGAATGAGAATACCCCTCTTGATTGCCTGTTAATAGAATATAGACATGGGGAAAAACTTTATGTCCCCATAAATGATTTTAGAAAAATACAAAAATATATCGGCGTAAAAGGAAAACCGCCCAAAATATCCTCTTTAAGTTCCAATACCTGGCGGGAAGTAAAAAAACGCGTTAGGGAAAATGCCCAAAAAATCGCTAAAGAAATTTTAACTTTAGAGGCCTTAAGAAAAGCAAATGAGGCAACCATTTTAAACGGAGATGAACGTATGGAAAGAGAATTTGAAGATTCCTTCCCCTATGAACAAACACCGGACCAAACAAGAGCAATTGCCGAAATTTGCTCCGATTTAACCAGTCCTGTGCCGATGGATAGAGTGCTTATAGGAGATGTCGGTTTTGGTAAAACGGAAGTTGCTATGCGTGCTGCCTTAAAAGCGGTTTTAAGCCAAACGCAAGTTTTGGTTCTTGTGCCGACAACCGTTCTTGCCGCGCAGCATTACCAAACTTTTTGCTCGCGCTTTGCCGGCTTTCCTATAAATATAAAAATGATGTGCCGCTTTCAAACAAAAAAAGAGCAAACAAAAATTGCCCAAGAACTTAAAAAAGGACTTGTTGATATCGTTATAGGCACCCATAGACTTTTATCAAAAGATATTTCTTTTAAAAAACTCGGTTTATGTATTATTGACGAAGAACACCGCTTCGGCGTAAAACAAAAAGAAAAAATAAAAGCAAAAGCACTTGGCGTACATACTTTAATGCTATCGGCAACACCGATACCAAGAACTTTGAACCAATCTCTTTCAAGTTTAAGACAAATGTCCTTAATACAAACTCCGCCGCAAGGACGTATGGCGGTTAAAACAATTTTAAGTCCGCAAGATGATGACCTTATCGCCCAAGCAATAAATAAGGAAATTGAAAGAGGCGGTCAAGTTTTTTATGTTTATAACCGCGTGGAAACTATGCCACAAAAACTTGACCATTTAAGAAAACTTCTACCTCTTGTAAAAATTACTTATGCGCACGGACAAATGCCGGAAAAAGAATTGGAAGAAACCCTTTGGGATTTTTATAATAAAAAATATGATGTATTGCTTGCTTCAACCATAATAGAATCCGGCCTTGATATAACAAATGCAAATACTTTAATTATTGAAGATGCCCAAGATTTCGGTTTGGCACAACTTTATCAGTTAAGAGGAAGAATCGGCAGAAGTGATAATAAAGCCTATTGCTATTTATTACATCCCAAAGGTTTGCTAAGCGCTCAGGAAAGCCAAAATTACACGCTAGATACCTTCTTCGGTAAAATTACGAAAAAGAGAAAAGATTCTTCAAGCGAAGCAAGAAAACGCCTTGAGGCCATTATGGAATTTACACAACTAGGCAGTGGTTTTAAACTTGCTTTGAGAGATTTGGAAATCAGAGGAGCGGGAGAATTGCTAGGCATTAAACAAAGCGGTTATGCAGGAGAAGTCGGCTTAAGTATGTTTTGTGATTTAGTAGCAAATGAGGTCAAAAGATTAAAAGGCGAGCCCGTAGAACATAAATTTTATGCCACAACAAATCTGCAAGTGCCTGCTTATATCGCGCCGGATTATTTGCCTAATGATGAAGAAAGATTAAAGTATTATAAAGAGTTTTTGGAAGCGACTTACGAAGAAAAACAAACTTTACTAAAGAAATTGGAAGATATCTGCGGACCTGCTCCTAAAGAATTAAAGAACTTGCTTGAAATTATGCAAATAAGCGCTGAGGCAGGTAAAATGTATATACGCCATATTGAAGGTACAAAAGACCATATCGATTTTTTCTTTAGAAGAAACTACAAAATGCCCGCAGAAACTATAACAAATCTTTTACAACTTTTTAAAAATGAAATAAAATTTTTATCTTCTCCCGCAGGTGATGGCTTGCGCATTAGCGGGCAAAATTACGATATTTTAAAAAATACCAAACAAAATTTAGACTTGCTTAACAGGTATTTAAACTGCTAAACTTTAAGTATGAGGAAAATATTATCTATTTGTATTTTAACTTGCCTTTGTGCCTGTACGCAAAAGCAAATTCCTATGGAACAGACGCAACCTCTGCAGGAAAATGCTTTAGCCAAAGTTGCCGGTTATGTAATAACTCAAGAAGAATTTGACGAAAAAGCACAACAATTAGACCCTGTTTTTCAAAAATATATAACAACATCTATCGGCAGACAGAACTTTTTAAGTTATCTGATAAGTGAAAAACTTTTAGAGCAAGAAGCCCGTTTTAAAAATATAGAACAAGATCCGGAATATCAACAGGAAATAAATACTCTTATTAAGCAACAGGAAGAACAATTAAAGAGAGCAAAAGAATTTTTGCTCAAAAAGAAACTTCTAGATGAATTGTATAGTCAAGGAATAACTTATGTAAGTGAAGAAGAAATAAAAAATTATTACAAAAAGTATCCTTATGAAATAAAGATTTTACAAATTATCTTAAATGACCCTCAAGAAGCCGCCCAAGTTATGAACGCGGTAAAAAGTACTAAAACACAAAACAGTTTTAAAGAAGCAGTAGTAAGATTTTCAAAAGACCCTTTGGCAAAACAAAATAAAGGAGCGTTGCCACCTTTTATACCTGGTGAATATTTGCCCGAAATAGAAGTGCCGGCAGCCAATTCCGCCAGCGGGCAAGTGCAAGGGTTTATACAAACCCCCTTAGGATTTCATATAATAATGAAAGTGGGAGAAGATAAATTAACCTATAACCAAGCAAAAGAAAGAATACAAACTATTCTTGAAAAGCAAAAGTTAGATGATTATTTAAATTCTCTTAAGGATAAGTATGGAGTGGAGGTAAAAGATGAAAATAAATAAAACTATACTATTGGGCGCTTTAACAATGCTTGCTTTAAGTGCTAATGCTAAAGTTGTTGATTCAAGCGTAGCAACCGTTAACAGTAAGCCTATTTTAAGTTCTCAGTATGATAAAATGACAAAAGCCGTTCTTGCTCAATATGAACAAAGAGCGCCACAAGTTCTTAAAGACCAAAATAGCGTAAATGCCATTAAAGCAGAAGTTCTAAACCAAATGATTTCCGAAGAACTTATGCTTCAGGCTGCGCAAAAAGAAGGTATTAAAGTAAAAGATAGCGAACTTACGGAAGCCATAAATTCTATTAAGCAGCGCTTCTTCGTAGATCAAACCGGCAAAGAAAGAAGCAAAAAAGAAGCCGAAGAAGCCTTTAATGCTGCCTTAAAAGAAGAAGGCATGACTTATAAACAATTTGAAGAAAACACAAAGAAACAACTTGCCGTCAGAAAAATGGCCGATAGCATTGTAAAAGCCAATGCAAAAATGCCAACCGAGCAAGATGTTCAACAACTCTTTGACGATATACAAATTCTTATGAAAGGCGATAAAGAAGGTGCTCAAAAAATCGGACAGGAAAGAGTTGCCGTTGCTTTACCTTTAGCCGCGAAATTAAACCAATTAACAGCGGAACAAATTAAAATTTCCCCCGTATTTATTAAGGCAGATAAAACTTTATCCAAAAATGCTTTAAAAGATAAAGAAAATGAAGCCAAAAAAATACGCAAAGAAATTAAAAACGGTAAAATAACAATGCTTGATGCTATTAAACTTTACTCTGATGATAAAACCCCCCTTGCAACAGGCGGAGAAGTTATTTTAATCAGAGGCATTATGCCTAAAGATTTTGATGATAAAATCTTCAATGTTAATGTCGGCGATATCAGCGAACCTTTACAAACGGACGGCGGTTATTATATTATCCGCGTAAATGAAAAGAAAGCCAAACAAGATGTCACTTTGGACCAGATTAAAAATGAACTCGGACAATATATTTATGCTGCTAATATGCAAAAAGCAATGGAAGAATATTTAGTTTCCTTACAAAAGAAAGCAGATGTTAAGGTTATGATAAAATTTGACTATAAAGAACCTGCTAAAGAAACCGCAACAGAAGCAAAAACAGAAACTAAAACCGAAGCAAAAAAATAATTTATATTTAAAGGGCGGCTTAATATAGCCGCCTTTTTTATTGTCTAAAAACAAATGCAAAAAAACAAAAAAACCTTAATAATAACTTTAGGCGATCCGCAAGGTATCGGTGCGGAAATTACCTTTAATGCCTTAAAAAAATTACCTCAAAATAAGGCGGATTTTATTATTATAGGTGATAAGTTTTCTTTAGAAAAATTTACACAATTTTCTAATGTAAAAACTTGCGAAATCCAATCAAACTTTAAAAAAGAAAATAAGCATTGCCCAACACAATGGGGAGCGGATATATCTTTTAAAGCCGTCTTAAAAGCCCTTGAATTATTAAAAAATAAAAAAGCGCAAGGTCTTATAACCGCACCTATTTCTAAAGAAGGTTGGAATAAAATAGGGGTAAAATGGACCGGACATACGGAACTTTTAAAACACTATGCAAAAAAAGAAGGCGCTTTGATGATGTTTAAAACATCAAAACTAATGTGCGCTCTTGCAAGTGAACATTTCGCTATAAAAGATTTATCAAAAGTTTTAACTAAGAAAAGAATAAAAAATTCTCTTGAACTTTTGTTTAAAATAACCGGTAAAAAAACGCCGGTAGGTTTGAGTGCTTTAAACCCGCACGCTTCAGATGGTGGAAAATTCGGCACGGAAGAAGAAAAAATTCTTATTCCCACCGTAAAAGAATTTAGAAAAAAAGGATATAACTTAACCGGACCTTTACCCGCTGATGCCCTTTGGCAAAAACATAAAGAAGGCGTTTTTAAAGCCATTTTATGTTTACAACACGATATCGCGTTGGTCGGTATGAAACTTGCCGCGACAGAACCCATTGTTCATATAACTGCCGGCTTGAAATTTATAAGAACAAGCCCAACACACGGAACGGCTTTTGATATAGCAGGTAAAAATAAAGCAGATTATAAAAGTATGCTTGAAGCCATCAAAACCGCTTGCGACCTTACAAAATAAAATTACATAAAAACAGAACTAGGAATATACCCTTATTGTTAAATGGTTCACTTAATATTATAATATTATCATAGGGGTTTTTAAGTGTTTAAAAGATTATTGCGGATATTTACCGCTTTTTGTGTGCTTTTAAATTATCTTTATTTGCCTGTTTTCGCAGAGGAAAACAAGGCAGATATTTCGCACTCTTTTGAAAACTCCGCCTTATCTAATCAACAAAAACAAACTGAATTCAAACTTTTTGATGCTGAGTCTTACGGTTTTTTAGAGCCGGAAAAACCTCTCTTTTTACCGGAAGAACAAAGAGAAGAAACCCCCTCAAACCCGGAAGATAATTACTATCAATACTCCAGAGCATACCTTGAAAAAGCAATAAAAGATATGAAAGGCGGTATTGAACTGGAACAACGAGGTTTAGAATATATGGAAATTTTAAACCCTTCTTTACTTTTGCCGATTTTTGGAACAACAATTTCTATGACGGGGCGTAAAACTTTCGGACTCAATTATGCCGCAAAAAAATATAAAACCAGAGGTACCATAAAAGATACCAAACAAAGCGGACTAAGTTTTGTTCAAGAAATGCAATTAAAGGTTCAAGGTAAAATTAATGATAGAATTTTCGTCGATGTAGACTATGATGACCAAAGAGAAGATGAACAAAATATCTCTTTAAGTTATCGCGGTAAAGATAAAGAATTTGTGCAAAGCGTAGATTTCGGTGATATTCAGGCAAGTTTGCCGGGGACAGAATTTTTATCTTACAATCAAAGAGTTTTCGGTGCGAAAATGCACCTTCAACACGGCGGTGCAAATTTATTCCTTGTAGGCAGCCAAAACAAAGGTGAAAAGAAAAGCAAACAATTCAAAGGCAACAGCGTTTTTGAAACTACCCAAATTAAAGATATCGGTTATATCAGAAGAACCTACTATGATTTAACTTTCGGTTGTAACAGCAGTTCAAGTTACTGCGATACCACTTGGAGAAGTGCAATTGTTCCTAATTCCGAAAAAGTTTACTTGGATAATCACACAAACAGCGGTTATCTTGAAGCCATTTCTGCGCGCGACCTAAACCCCTTAACACCGACTACTTATCCTATTGACGGCGGAACTGCCGCTTTTAAACTTTTAACCAGAGGCGTTGATTATACTATCGACTACAACAGAAACATTTTGATTGTGTCTACTTCCATTCAAGATACTGATGTGATAGCAATAAATTACCAAAATATTGACGGTGCTTGGCTTGCCGGTTCTGCCGATGCAAACCCCATAATTCTCAAAACACCGAGTGATAGATATTTAGTTAACCAAGCGGAAGCCGGTTGGCAAAATGAAATTAAACGCTATTATAATATCGGCGCAAAACAAATTGCCCAAGATAATGGACAAGGTAATTTTATTTTAAAATTACTTGAATCTGACGGAAAAGAAACCTGTGCCGCTGATGACCCACACAATTTTTGTAAATATAATGTTGATTATGACAAAGGTATTTTTGAAATTTTAGGGCGCTTCAGTGAAGCCTCTGTTTATAATCCGACTCCCGTTTCCGCAGCAAACAGATACTTTTTTATTCAATATAATTCCCCCACAAAAACTTTTTTCTTAAATAATAATATCGTCGTGCAATCTGAAACCATTAAAGTTAACGGCGCAACTATGGCAAGGAATAAAGATTATTATATTGACTATGCTTCGGGCTATTTAACTTTTTATAATGAAAACCTTATAGGCAGTTCAAGCGTAATTGATGCTACTTACTCAATTGCAAATGATACTTCCGCACAAGATACTACCTTGCTGGGTGCGCGGTTTAATTATGATTTTACCGATAGCATTTCAATAGGCGCAAGTATTTTGAATGATGCTGGCAATAAACCCGCTAAAGTACCAAATGTCGGCGATCTTACAACGAGTTTAACAACAACGGAAGCAGATTTTAAAATAAAAGAATTGGAAATTACAGACGGGTTAGATGTTTCTTTAGGTGTTGAAGCCGCGCAAAGTGAAAAGAAAGAAAACCTTTTTGGCTATGCTATGGTTGACAATATGGACCAAAGCAAAGAAAGTGTAGAAGCATCAACTATATTCAATAATTGGAAAATTGCCTCAAACCCCAGCCATCAGCAAAACTTTTTAGATGCTATACACTGGGATTCCCAAGAAGTTAAAATTTTGGAAATTAATCCGCAAGCGGCGGCCTCCTCAAAAGATACACAAAATGTTTTGGTAATTGATTATGACTTTTCTTTAGCAAGGGAATATGGCATAAGCGACGACAATAATGAACTTTCCTTAGTTTTTCCGATAAGCAGCGCAGGCGCAGATTTTACAAATAAGACTTTGCTTGAACTTTCTATGCTAGGGGTTGAGAACGGTCCTTTTATAAATATCTCTTTTGGAACGATGAACGAAAAATCCGATAACTATGATTTTATTCCCCCTGACCTAAATGTGGGAGATATTTTTCCGACTTGCAGTAAATACTATGTGGTGGGGATGTCTTCTGTTCCTAAAACAGAAGATTTACGCTGCACAGGACAACTTACCACAAGAGAAGATGTCGGTTGGGTTTATGTCAACCCTGACGGTTCCTGGCAAAGATATGATCCTTTTAAAAATAATAAATATAATCCAGAGCCGCAACCAAACGGTGTTATTGATACTCAAGATTTAAACGATAACGGCATTTTGGATAGCCAAGATTTAAGTTCCGGCGGAGATTTCGGTTATAACGGAGTAACTTTAATAACTGATCCTGCCCAAACAGGACTTGAAGGTGATCAAATCAATTTTACCGGTTGGAAACAATTTCAAAGGGAGATTTCTCTTACAGATCAGACCCGCTGGGGTAACATTAAACAAATGCGTATTACATTAAAGAGAAATCCCACCGGTCAAGATAAGGGAACTATAAAAATAGCAAAACTTGCCGTAAGCGGAAACACTTGGCAAGAAATAAATACTTCTACTTCCGATTCCCTTTTACCTTACGGCATAAATAATATTGATAACCCAAGTTATAAACCTATCTTTAATGATACAGGCGACGGCGGAAAAGTTTTTAGAAAATTATACGGTTCTATAAGCAATATAAAAAGTGAAGGAAGCAATAATGTTAGAGAGCAGGCCCTTGCCCTACAATATAATTTTGCAAGCGCGGGCACCAATAATATTTATGTCCAACGAAATTTTGCGACTATGGATTTTTCTGAGCATAAAGAATTTAATTTCCTGCTTTATAATGACGGAGAAATAAATCCTAATGCTTACTTTTATTTACAAATCGCATCTGATGATACAACTTACAGTCAGGTAAAAATTCCGCTTGACTGGGCAAAAGAGTGGCGTTTGTATACATTAAAAATGATTGATACTAACGGCGACGGTGTACCGGAAAGATGGGAAGCCGCTTGCCCTTATCTAACGCCGGAAAATGTAACAAATACTACAAATATTTTAAATTACCAAAGAATAGGCATAATAAAAACAGGTTTCATTTCCGACGATTCAACCGCGCAGGGAACTGTGTGGTTAAACGATATTTTTTTGGGGGATGCCGTAGTAAGAAAAGGCGAAGCATACAGCGCACACGCAAAAATTAATATGGATAATTGGTTTGAAACCGGCGCAAATATAAAATATATGGACCAAAACTTTCAAACCCCTGTAAGCGTGCCTAAAGATCAAGAAAATACTACCCAAGATTATTATTTTAAATTCAAACGATTTAAACAAGTACCGATAAGCGCTACATATTCCCGTTCGGATACGACTACGCCAAATGTACTTGATTATACCTCAAGCAATAATGTAAGTTTGCTTGATCAGGGAAAAGTTAAAAGAGATAAAGGTTCTATCAGCGCGGAATATATAAATCCTTCTATGCCAAGATTCGGTGTGCAATACTCTTTTGCAAATACCGATTATCAAAAAATGCAAAGAAAAGATAATAATAAAACTTACGGCGTAAATATGAGTTGGAGCCCACAAAAGCAAAACAAAATAAAAAATATTACAGCGAGTGCTTCTTTAAACAAAATCGGTATTGATTATAGCGATGACAGAATTATCAGCGCGCCTTCAACTTACTATAACACAAAAGAAACAAGCCAAAATTACAGCGCAAAGATATCTTTTGAACCTTTTAAAGGCAGTTCAATAGTGCCTTCTTACAGTTTAACTACCGCAGATGAGAAACGCCGCTACTTTGATGCCAGCACCTTTAAGGAAAGAAAATACGATAAATACGCAACAGAAAATATCGGCGTAAGTACTACTTGGCGTATAAACAAGTGGCTTATTCCAAGTGCAAGTTATAATGTTAACATTAAAGAAAATAATAATCTTTCTACAACTTCTTATTCCGTCAGAAATACCACTTATAATTTTGATATCGGTGAAGTAAAAACCGTTAACAGAAGTTCTTCCGGTGCGGTAACACTAAGTTTAAGCGGACGTGATATCTTTACAAACAATAAACTTTTGGCTAATTTAAGTTTATCGGCAAATTACCGTATGCAAGACGGTGATTCTTGGTATTATGTGGATAATAGTTTTAACTCTCTTGATAAACTTTGGTTAAGAAGTTCGCTCGGTTTAAATTCCCCTTATTCTTATAGAAATAATATGACTTTGAGAGATACTTATTCCTTTACCACACGCTGGCTGCCTTTTAAAGAATATAAAGAATTTGAAACAGGCAGATTAAAACCGTTGCAAAGTTTATCTTTGATAAGCAATGCCTCGCTTTCTTATCAGACGACAGAATATCTCGGTTCGGCTTATGATACCAAAACCACAAATTTGCCCGACATCATTATTTATTTAGACCAAATAGAACATTTTTGGACACAAAATCCTAATTTATTAAGCGGTATAAACTTAAAGTTAAAATATAATTTGGCAACCAATAATGTAGAGGCAAGCGAAGATAAAAAAGAAGCCTCTTACGGTTCGGATTTGCGCTTTATTTTATTTAATACTTTTGATACCACTATAAATTATACCCACCAAACTTTGAAAAAAGATAATGTTCTACTAAATAAGAATTTGGAAAATTATGTGAGAGATGATTTCTCCGTTCAGACTTCTTTTAACTATAAAAACCTACGCTTTACACCGAAAATGACTTATATTTATGACAGAAGAACACAAGTTAATAATGTCGCTGTGGATAATGTAAAAGAAATTATGCCGAGCCTTAATATCAAAGCAGATTTTAATATGCCTTTTGCTTTAAGATTGCCTTTTGCCTCTAAAGATTATCTTGCGACAAACCGCATTATTTGGAATACAAATATCAGTTATTCCCGCAGGCGTTCGCTTACCGTTGCGGAAAACAGAAACCTGTTTAATGTTAATACAAGTTTAGATTATGAATTATCAAAAAATATTCGCTTTACTTTAAGCGGTAGTTATGAAATTTTCAAACATCTTTATATTGAAACGCAAAGTTATGATGCCTATAGTTTTGGTTCTTTGTTGACGGTACAATTCTAATATGAAAAAGTTTTTAATTAAAATAAAAAACATTGTTTTACATCTTCTTTTTCCTAGAACTTGTTTTTGTTGCGGTATTGATTTGCCTTTGGAAGATAGAGGGTTTTTGTGTAAAGATTGTTTGAAAAAATTAAAAAAACCGGGTCCGTTTATTTGCCAAAGGTGCGGAATCACTTTAAAAGACGGCGGCGCACATTGTTTTAATTGTCGCGGTTCAAAAGCAAAACATTTCAAATGTTCTTTAATAAGGTCTGCCTTAGATTTTAATGAGCCATCCCGCGCGCTTATTCACGGTTTAAAATATGAAAAATATACAAATATCGCAAAATTTCTTGCACCCCTAATGCAGAAAACTTTGATTGAAAACCCCGACTTTCTTGAAGCGGAATACTTTGTGCCGGTGCCTATACACAAAAAACGTTTAAAACAAAGAGGTTTTAACCAATCGGAAATCTTGGCAAAAGAATTAAGTATTTTGACAAGCATCCCTGTTTTAAATGCTTTAACCCGTATCAAAAATACTAAAAGTCAAACTAAACTGACTAAAAAAGAAAGAGCGGAAAATATAAAAGAAGCATTTATCTGCTCCTGCCCGAAAGAAATAAAGAAAAAAGCAATAATTTTAATTGATGATGTTTGCACCACCGGCGCGACAATAGAAGAATGTGCAAAAGTATTAAAAAAAGCGGGCGCGCGTGAAGTTTACGCCCTATGCGCCACCAAGGAATGACGATATAAAAAAATACTATATCTTTAGATATTTAAACTCAAAACAAATAACTATAAAAAACAGCACTACCGGCGACCAACCGGCAATATAAGGATTTATCATACCGCTTTCACCGGCGGAAGTCATCAAAGATACTATCCACCAAAAACCAAAACCGATACAAAGCGCCATAATAATGTTAATAAGTTTGCTTGAGCGTTTTAAAGCAATAGCAAAAGGCAAACCTAAAAGGCACATTATTATTGTGGCAAAAGGTGCTGCAAGTTTTGTATTAATAAAAGTTAACTCTTGAAAGTAAGTAAGTCCGCTTGCCTTTAGAAATTTTATTCTGTTAAATAAATCTCTTATGTTTAAGTAAGAAGGTTTTATTTTGCCGACTGCTATTTGCTTAGGCGGGATATAAAAATCGGAAGATAAGGTTTCGAAAGATTCTTCTTTATCTATACTTGAACCTTGCCCAAAAGTCCTAATAAAACCATCTTCAAAAATCCAAGTTTTTTGTTCCGGATTCCAGCGGAAATTTTTGGCATTTATTTGTTTAGAGATATTCCAACTATCATCGTAAATATCAATAAACATACCTTGCATAAGACCTTTCTCGGGATTAACCGATTTGGCAAATAAAATACGTTTATCATCTAGGCGCAAAGTAACATCCCTTTGGACGTTAAATTGCCAATCTTTATGACCACGTATTTTGCGCTGAAGAGTAAGTTCCGCTTTTTTACTTAAATCAGGAATAATATATTCCTGTGTTAAAAAGCCGCAAATCGCAACAAGTAAAATACAAGCAAAAATAGGTTTAAAAATCTGCCTGACACTAAAACCGCCGGCAAGACAAGCAGTCCACTCCCCGTTAGAAATCATATCGGAAATCACAAATAAGCCGCTTAAAAGACAACAAACTGGCAAAATCATCACCAGCCAAGAAGGCATTGAAAGTAAAGAGTATTTTAAAACGAGTCTTACCGTTGTGCCATAGGTATTCACCCAGCGCATTTTTTCTATACTATCACCTAAAAAGATAAGTAAAGAAAAAATACACACAACAAACAAAAACGGTCCCCAAAATTTACCTGCTATATATCTTGATAACATATTAATTAGAAAGTTTCTTCCTCCATAAATAAAGACCGACAATAAGGCCGACTAAAACCGGCAAAAGCGGGATATTAAAAGCGAGTATCGGATTAGTTGTTTTTTCACTTAAACTTGAACCTAAATAAAGTAAACCGAAATAACCGAAAATAAAACCCAAACTTGCCACCATAGCCCCTGCTCTGCCCGCTTTTTTAGTGATGACAAAGGAAAACGGACAACTAAGTAAAAAGAAAATTAAAGGCGAAATAGATAAGGTCAAACGAAACATAATTTCCGGTTGATAATCGGCGCGTTTTTTAGCACTTAAATTTTTATCTTTAAGTGCTTCAATAATTTGCGGGGTGGTAAGTTCGTTTGATTTTAAACGTCTGTCCTTTGTTGATTGCTGAACTAAAGGAATCGCTATTTTATAAATCATAAATTGCGCAGTTATAATTTTGCGCGGGTCTTTAGCATCAAGCCTTTGCATTTGACCTTTATTTAAGATAAGCGTTATGGCTTGAGAATTCATAGTTACTTTACCAAAAGAAGCATTAATTTTAGTGCTTAGAGCGCTATCGTCATTTTTTTTGGAAAGGTGAACTTGTTCAAGGATTCGCCCTTTATCATTTACATTTTCGGCAAATAAATCCCAATCGCCTATATCAATAAAAGTTTTCGGCTTTATGTTTATGCGCGAAATTTTACTTGCTATATCTTCTCTTGCAGATTCTACTTTATGGCGACCTTGCGGGCTTAGCCAACCGCTAAAATAAATTAAAATAAAAGTTAGAATTAAAGAAAAGACAAAAAGAGGTTTTGCAATTTCAAAAAAGGAAAAACCTGCCGCCCGCAAGGCCATAACTTCACCCTGCTGGGACATATTTGTTAAAACCATTAAAATACTTATTTGCACAGCAATAGGTATACTTAAAGTTAAAATATCCGGCAACAGATACAGCATCATCTGCATAACCCAAAGCATATCCGCACCGTAATTCATAGCATAAGTAAAAATTTGTGTGAACTGCACCATAAAAACGACAAAAACAATTACAAATACTACCCCCGTAAAAAATACAAGGATATTCTTAAATATATATCTAAATACTATACTAGGCATTATTTCTATTTTAGCAAATATGCCCGTACGTATGCTACAAAGAGACAATTAGTTTTACTTATTTTTAAAAAAAAGGACTTGTATATTTTTTTTATTTTTTGTATATTGCTTACAATGAATTTATTTTTTTGATGAGGTGTTTATGGCAACAGATATCAAGTTTGCTACTGCCGGTTTTAGAGGAACTATTGCGGAAAGCGTTACCGCACAAAATATTTATAGAATCGCTTTAGGTATAAGCGAACATATTTTTAATGATAAATACTATGGTTTTGAGGGCGAAGGTTATCAAAAACATATAAAGGAAAGAGGTTTTAAATTTAAAAGACCGCTTGTTATTGTGGGTAATGATACCAGATTCTTATCCCGCAAATTTGCAGATATAGTCTGCGATACTTTTGCAACACAAGGTATCTCCGTAAAAAGAGCAAAATATCCCTTGCCTACCCCTGTTGCCGAATGGGCAGTTTTAAAACTCGGTGCGGTTGGTGCTGTTGTTATTACCGCAAGCGAAGCGGATTTTACCCAAAACGGTTTGAAGTGGATTTCCTATCACGGTGGTATTGCCAATAATGAAGTTGTTGCCGATATTGAAAAGAATATCCCCGCCTTGTCTAATCTTTCTAAAGAACTGCCGGAGTTTGGCTACCAAAATACTGCCGTAACAGAAGAAAACTTTAGAAATATGTATCTTGAACACCTTTCTAAAGTTATTAATGTTAAGGCAATTAAAAAAGCAAAACTAAAAGTAGGTATTGACCCCTTATATGGTACGGCAGATAATTATTTTAGAGAATTTTTGACGAAATGCGGCGTTCAAGTTATGGGTGTTCACGAAGGTATTGATGTTACCTGCGGCGGAAAAGTGCCTAATGCGGGACCGGAATCTTTAAGTGAACTTTCTAAACTAGTTGTAAAAAATAAATTACATGTGGGTATTGCCTGTAACAGCGACTGTGATAAGTTCGGTATTATCGGCCCTGACGGCGCTTGGCTTTCCCCTAACCAAATTGCGCCTTTACTTCTTGAACATACTATTAAAAACCGTAAAGAAAAAGGCCGCATTTGCAGAAGTTTAATTACTACTAATTCTATTGATGAAGTGGCAAAAAGATATAATATGACCGTTAGAGAAACCCCCGTCGGTTTTAAATATATTAACGAACTTATGATGACAGGACAATATATTTTCGGCGCGGAAGAATCGGGCGGTATTGCTATTTCAAACCACATGCCTGATAAAGACGGTATTGTTGCCTGTATGTTACTGCTTGAAATGATGGCAGTAGAAGGTAAAAATCTTAAACAGATTTTAAAAGATTTTTCAAAAACTTATAGTTCCTATTTCGATAAGAAAGTCAGTCTGCCAAAGAGAGAAATTGAAATTGCCCAAATTATGGAAAAACTTAATATCCATCCGCCTTTAAGTATAAATAAAACTTCTGTTTGGCGTATTGACCAGACAGACGGATTCAAGTTTATCTTAAGAAACGGCAGTTGGGTTGCTTTAAGGCCTTCCGGTACGGAACATCTTATAAGAATCTACGCCGAAGCAAAAGAGCAACAATTTCTTGATAAATTGGTGAACGAAGCAAAAAAGATAATTGAAACTTTGTCCTAAAACAAAGTTTGGGGGTAAAATGAAAATCAGTAAAATAAAGGCGCGAGAAGTGCTTGATTCGCGCGGTATGCCTACGCTTAAAACGAGCATTATTCTGCAAGACAGCACTTGTGCAAGTGCCTGCGTGCCAAGCGGCGCTTCAACCGGTATTCATGAAGCGCTAGAATTAAGAGACAAAGAAAAACGCTACCTCGGAAAAGGTATTTTAAAAGCCATTAAAAGTGTTTCATTAATAGAAAAATCTTTAAAAGGTTTAAGCGTTTTTGACCAAGAATTAATAGATAAAACTATGTGCGAACTTGACGGCACGGAGAATAAAAGAAATCTTGGTGCTAATGCTATTTTAAGCGTTTCCTTAGCCGTTGCAAGAGTAGCGAGTGCCGTTGCTAAAATGCCACTTTATAAATACCTAAGAAAAGCATTTAAGTTAAAGGAAAAAACATACCTTTTGCCTTGCCCTATGTTAAATATCGTCAATGGCGGGATTCACGCAGACAGCGGTTTAAATATCCAAGAATTTATGATTGTGCCACTTAAGCAAAAGACTTTTCGGGAAGCACTCCAAGCAGCCAGCGAAACTTACCACACTTTAAAAGAACTTTTGGCACAAAACGGACTTACCACAAGTGTCGGCGATGAAGGAGGTTTTGCACCTAAAATAAAAAATCACGCAGCAGTTTTCAGACTGCTTTTAAAAGCAACTTCTAAAGCAGGTTACCCAAATATGCCTTTTGCAATAGATTGCGCCGCAAGTGAATTTTATGAAGATACCTTTTATTTTTTTGAAGGAAGGAAATTAAAGTATAAGGAATTGGGCGCAATTTATAGCAACTTTGCCGTAAATTTTCCTATAATATCAATAGAGGATCCTTTTGAACAAGATGACTTTCCGGCTTGGGAATATTTTACCCAAAAGGAAGGCAAAAAACTTAATATTGTCGGTGATGATCTTTTTGTAACGAATCTAGACAGACTTGAACTCGGTATTGAAAGGAAAGCCGCAAATTCCATTTTGATAAAATTAAATCAAATCGGAACTTTAAGTGAAACAATAAAGGTTATCTATAAAGCAAAAGAGGCAGGTTTCAGCACGATAATATCACACCGATCTGGAGAAACGGAAGATTCTTTTATTGCAGATTTAGCCGTCGCCGTTAACAGTGGAGCAATAAAAGCAGGCGCGCCCGCAAGAAGTGAAAGACTTGCAAAATATAATCGCTTGCTTGAAATTGAAGAAGAACTTGCCGGCAAAGCAATCTTTGCCCAAAATAAGGCGTTTATAAGATGAAAAATTTTTTTAAAAATAAAAAAAATCTAATTTTTACCGCAGTCTTCTTGATTATATTATTTTGTTTGTGTAATAGTACTTTTATAGCGGTAATACATAATTCTTTTACTATAAGGCGCCTTATTAAAAAATCGGCTTCATTAGATAAGCAATATGAAGTCTTAAGTAAAAAATATGAAGAAATTTTATCCGGTAAGGAAAATTATATTGAGGACAGTGCGCGCGTAAAATATCACATGGCTAAGCCGGAAGAATTTGAGTTTAGAATAAAAAAATAGTTTATGAAAATTATAACTTTACAACTGGGACAAATGGGAAATTGCACCTATATCGTGCATAAAAACGGGCAGGGGTTGATTATTGACCCTTCTTGGCAGATGAATGATATTTATAAAACTTTAGAGGAAAACAAGATAACCCCCAAGGCCGTTTTGTTTACACACGGGCATTATGACCATTTGACCGGTGCACAAGATTTGCTTGAGAAATATCAGATTAAAGGTTATATAGGTAAGGAAGATATCACACTTTCAGAATTGCCGGAAGAACTTTTAATTTCCATAAAAGATAATTGCTCGCTTGAAATAGCCGGTATGCAAGTTGATTTTATTCACACTCCAGGACATACAAAAGGTTCTTATTGTATAAAGATAGATAATGCTTTGTTTAGCGGAGATACTTTGTTTACCGGCTCTATCGGCAGAACAGATTTGCCCGGCGGAAACGCAAGGGAAATGCAAAAAAGTCTTGTCCTTTTGAGCAAACTTCCGCTTGAAACCGAAGTTTACTGCGGACACTCTTATGGACCTTCTTTTAAAACAACTATCAAAGAAGAAATTGAAAATAATTCCTTTATGAGAATAGCAACAAGAGAACCCGATACCTTTAGTGAGATTTTATGAAAAAATTTGCAATTATTACAGATTTTGACGGAACAATAACCACTCAGGATATAGGCAATGCGCTTTGTTTTCACTTTGGGACAATGAAAAAGGGAGCATCTATAGTTAAAGATTATGATACCAAAGAGGATCCTTCAATTTGGTTTAATAAATTTTTTGGTCCGATAAAAGTTACTCAGGAAGAATTTGAAAGTATTATTTTAAGTTATGCCGTTGTTAAAAAGGGCTTTGATAAACTTGTGCTTTTTGCAAAAGAACATAAAATACCTTTTGAAATCGTCAGCGGTGGACTTGATATTTATATTAAACCTATTTTAAAAAAGCATAATTTGCCACCTTTGCCTATGTATTGCGTGAGAGGCGTTTTAACGCCAAAAGGAATAAAAGTTGATTTTCCAGACTATCCCACAACCCCTTTAGACGATTTTAAAGCACAAAGAGTTAAATACTATCAAAACAAAGGATATACAACTGTTTTTTTAGGCGACGGACTTGTTGATTTGGAAGCCGCAAAACGGGCAGATATTCTTTTTGCGACAGATTATCTTGCCGAACTTTGCGATAAAAATAATATACCCTATAAAGAATTTAAAGATTTTACAAAATTATTAAAATTGTTAGAGGAAAATTATGTTCCCTTATCTGCCTGAAATCTTTGGTTTTAAAATACCTACTTACGGTATAATGACTGCACTTGGCTACGGTGCGGCGATTTATTATTGCATTAAAAACAGGAAATATCTTGGCGTTTCAAAAGAAGTTTTGGCTGATATTCTTTTTTATATTATTTTAGGTGCGCTTATCGGCGGAAAATTATTTTATATTTTCTTTAACTTTGATAGTTTTTGGGCCTCTACTTTAATTGAAAAAATACGCTTCGGCTTTGTTTTTTACGGCGGTTTTATAGGTGCAGTAATTGCTTTATTTTTGTGTGTAAAAAATAAAAACATTTCTTTGATAAAAGCCATGGATTTTTTTGCACCCGCTCTTGCACTCGGTCATGCTATCGGCAGAATCGGCTGTTTCTTGGCCGGTTGTTGCTATGGCAAACCGACAGATAGTTTTTTGGGTGTTGTTTTTAATAATCCCGATACTCTTGTTCCGCACCATTTACAACATACGCATATTTACCCGACACAACTTTTTGAATCTATTGCTAATTTTATTTTGTTTATTATTTTGGCTAAAATATATAAGAGTCAAAAGAAACAAGGCACAACTGCTTTAACTTATATTATGGGTTATGCTTTAATACGCTTTATTATTGAGTTTTTTAGAGGTGATGACAGAGGAAGTTCAATACTCGGGCTTTACCCTTCGCAAATAATTGCTTTAATTTTATTTTGCAGCGCAACTTTTTGGCTCTTTAGAGGTTTTTTATGGAAAAACAAACATTAATTTTCAGCGGTAGAACAGAACGCTTGGATATTTTTATAACCCAAGAACTTGGAGGAACGCTTTCGCGCAATATCATTCAAAACTTAATAAAAAGCGGCGCTGTTTTGGTTAACGGAAAACAAAAAAAGGCCTCTTGGCCTTTGGAAGAAGGCGATATTGTGGAAATTAATCCGCCTGAACTTAAAACAAGTTTAAACATAAAAGACTTAATTATCTCTGAAGATAAAGATTTTTTTGTTATAAATAAACCTGCCGGCTTGCTTGTTCACCCTCAAACACCCCTTTGGGAAGAAAACTTTGATATTCTTAAAACCTGCGAGGAAACTTTAGTTTCCGCCATTTATTCTAACCCGCCCAAAAAGTTTGATTTAACTATGGATAGACTCGGTCTTGTTCATAGACTTGATAAAGAAACAAGCGGTGTTATGCTTATTGCCAAAAACAGCGATTTTCAACAAGCCATGATTGAACTCTTTGCAAATAGAGAAGTCCACAAAACCTATAATGCTATTTGTTGCGGTAATTTACCCGATGATAAAGGCACAATTAATGCACCGATTGGTAGAGTAAGCGGCGGAAAAATAAAGGCATCCCCCCTTGGGCGCGAAGCCATAACCGATTATAAAGTTGCCAAAAGAGCAAATAATTTTTGCTTTATGGAACTTTACCCAAGAACGGGCAGAACAAATCAGTTGCGCGTTCATATGAGTTGGCTTGGTTACCCCGTTTTGGGCGACTGGCTTTATAAAGGTGCAAGTGCGCCACGCTTAATGTTGCACGCAAAAAAACTAGAGTTTTTGCATCCTTTTAAAAAGACAAAACTTTCCTTTAGCGCACCTTTGCCAAAAGATTTCAAAGAGGCTTGGCAAAAAGTCAGTAAAGAAAAATAAATTTTTCTAGCATCTCTACTAATATATTAAATAAAATGCTATCATTTAAGTAATAGGAGATTTTATGGATACCAGAAATCTTGCCAACTTTATAGCGTGGGCAAAAACAACAGATTTACAAGAAATACTTTTTAAAAACAAAGATGTAAATATTGAAATAAAAACCGCAGGTGCAAATTTACAAAAAGTTAATTATAAATGTTCCCTTTACGCCGTAAAAGCACCCGCTTTAGGTATTTTTGCCGCCGGAACAAAAGGCAAAGCAATTACTTTAAGGGAAGATATGTTCTTGGAAAAAGGACAAATTTTAGGTTATATTGAAGCAGGAACAAGTGTTCACCCTGTTGTTTGTCCCTTCGGCGGAAAATTAAAAGTTATCTCCATTGAAAACGGACAAAGCACCGAATATAATCAACCTTTATTTTTTATTGATCCCGAATAATTATGAAAGAAAACATTTTGCATATTGATAAAGTTTTAATCGCTAACAGAGGCGAAGTTGCCTTGCGTATCATTAGAACTTTAAGGGAAATGGATATTAAATCCGTTGCCATATATTCTGCGGCAGATAAGTTTTGCGCCCATGTTCAAGCAGCAGATGAGGCCCTTTGTATAGGTCCGCAAAACCCTAAAGAAAGTTATCTTAATATCGAGGCAATTATAACAGCCGCTAAAATTACCAAAGCACAGGCAATACACCCCGGCTATGGCTTTCTAGCGGAAAATGTGGCTTTTGCAAAAGCCGTTGAAGATGCCGGTTTAATTTTTATCGGACCGAACTCCCAAACTATTTTGGAACTCGGCCAAAAAGCGCACGCAAAACTTTTGGCTAAAAAAAGCGGTGTGCCTTTAATACCCGGCTCTAAAGGAATAGTTGACAAAAAAGATTCTTTAAAAGAAGCCCAGAAAATAGGTTTCCCCATAATGATAAAAGCCGCGCTAGGCGGTGGCGGGAAAGGTATGAGAGTCGCTTGGACTAAAAGAGATTTTGCCTATGCCTTTGATACAGCAAGCGCAGAAGCACAAAATGCTTTCGGTAACGGGCAAGTTTATTTTGAAAAATTAATTTTAAATCCAAGACATATTGAAGTGCAAGTTGCTGTCGATAATTATGGCAATGCTGTTGCTTTTGCCGAGAGAGATTGCTCCATGCAACGCCATCATCAAAAGTTAATTGAGGAATCACCTTCCCCCTTTGTCAATGCTGCTTTGCGTAAAAAATTACAAAGTGCCGCTTTAGATTTAATTAAGGAAGCAAATTATAAAGGCCTTGGCACCGTTGAGTTCTTGCTTGACGAAGATCATAATTTTTATTTTATGGAAGTTAATACCCGCCTGCAAGTTGAACACCCTATAACAGAACGCGTCTGCGGTTCACTTGATTTGGTTAAAATACAAATTGAAATTGCACAAGGCAAAAAACTTTCCATAACAAAAGAGCAGGCGCAAAATATCACCTGCCACGCCATAGAACACCGCATAAACGCAGAAGATTTTGAAAACAACTATCTGCCCGACCCCGGCGACATTAAAGAAATTTCCTGGCCGGGCGGAATCGGCGTAAGAATAGACAGCCATATTTATACAAACTATTCCGTGCCGCCTTTTTATGATAGTTTAATTGCCAAATTAATTATCAGCGCACCGACAAGAAAAGAAGCCATTAAAAGAGGTTTGCGCGCTTTGGAAGAATTTAAAGTTAAAGGTATAAAAACAACTATTGATTTACACAAAATACTTTTACAAAACGAAGATTTTATAAACGGAAATGCCAAAACCGGCTTAATTGAGAAGATATTAGATGAACACAAAAAGTAAAATATTAACTTTAGAGAAATTAAAAAAATTCTTAAAAAAAGCAAGAAAAGAAGGTAAAAAAATTGTTTTTACCAATGGTTGCTTTGATATTTTGCACGCGGGTCATGTGCGTATTATAGAATTTGCGAAATCTAAAGGCGATATTTTGATTTTGGGGCTTAACAGCGATGCTTCCGTCCGCCGTTTGAAAGGACCGACTAGACCGGTAAATAAAGAAAAAGACAGACAAATTGTCGTTAGTGCTTTACAGGCGGTTGACGGCGTTGTTTTGTTTAAGGAAGATACCCCTCTTGATTTGATAAAAATAATAAAACCCGATATTCTTGTAAAAGGTGCTGACTATACTGTTAAAAATGTCGTCGGTAGGGAATATGCGGGAAAAGTGGTGCTTTGCCCTTTGGTTAAAGGAAAATCTACCACAAATATTATCAAAAAAGTTAAAATATAAATATAGACTAAAAAAGGTGTTATAACTATGGCAGATATTTTTGAAAAATGCAGAAACTTTAAAGATGCAAAACTTTTAATGAAACTTGGGATTTACGGCTATTTTCAGCCGATATCTTCCCCTCAAGGACCGGAAATTGAACTTAACGGCAAAAAATATATTATGGCCGGCTCTAACAATTATTTAGGTCTTGCAAATGACCCCGAAATGAAAAAAGCCGCAAGTGAAGCCGCTTTAAAATACGGCACGGGTTCTGCTGGTTCGCGCTTTTTAAACGGAAACACTAAAGCCGCCGAAGAACTTGAAGCCAAAATTGCAAAATTTAAAGGTAAAGAAGCCGCTTTGATTTTCTCTGCCGGTTATCAAATGAATTTAGGTGTAATTTCTTGCTTGCTGGGTAAAGGTGATGTTGCCATAGTTGATAAACTTGACCACGCAAGTATTTTAGACGGGGTAAAACTTTCCCAAGCAGAAATGGTCCGTTTTAAACATAATGATATGAAAGACCTTGAACGCGTCTTAAGTAAAATTGACGATAGCAAAGGCAAACTTTTAATTGTTGACGGCGTTTTTAGTATGGAAGGCGATATCGCAAACTTGCCGGAAATCTGCAAAATTGCAAAAAAATACGGCGCGCGCGTTGTTGTTGATGACGCACACGCAACAGGCATTTTGGGTAAAACAGGCAGAGGAACCTGCGAACATTTCGGCCTTGAACACGGTGAAGTTGACCTTGTTGTAGGTACTTGCTCTAAAACTTTTGCTACCGTCGGCGGTTTTGTTGCAGGGGATGCAGATGTAATACACTATATCCGCCACAGCGCAAGAAGCCAAATTTTTTCCGCTGCTTTGCCACCGGCAAGTGTTGCTTCAATTTCAAAAGCACTTGATTTGATTTGGACTGATATGAGCCGTAAAGATAAACTTTGGGCAAACAGTAACCGCCTTAAAGAAGGACTTTTAAAGGCCGGTTTTAATATCGGTGCAACGCAAACACCGATTGTACCGATTTTCGTCGGCGAAATGCAAGATTGTTTTAAAATGTGGCGCGCCACTTTTGACGACGGCATTTTTACAACACCGGTTATTCCCCCCGCCGTTCCGCCAAATAAATGTATGATAAGAACCACCTTGATGGCAACTCATACAAATGAACAAATAGACAAAATTATTGAAGTTTTTACAAAAGCGGGCAAAGCCTTGGGAATTATTAAATAAAATGGTAGAAATTTTTAATGCAAACATTGATGAGTTTGTAGAATATCCTTTTGAACTCTACAAAGATGATCCTTATTTCGCGCCCGAACTTAAAAGCGATACAAAACATCTTTTAACAAAAGACCCCATTTGGCTAAATGCAACAAGAGTTTTATATGTTGCTAAAAGGCACGCTAAAGTTGTCGGCAGAATTGCCGCAATTGTTAATAAAGCACACGACGAACATTGGAATGAAAGAGCCGGATTCTTCGGTTTTTTTGAGTGCGAAAATGACCAAAATACGGCAAATGCTCTTTTTGACAGCGCTAAAGCGTGGTTAAAGGCGCAAGGCGCAACTTTTATGCGCGGGCCGATAAATCCCAGCACAAACCATACTTGTGGGCTTTTAATTGATAATTTTGACAAAATGCCCTGTATTATGATGCCTTATAATCCGCCTTATTATGCGGATTTAATTGAAAAAGCGGGACTTACAAAAGTTAAAGATTTGGTTGCCTTTGAAAGAACAGATAAAGATGATTTTTCCCCAAGAATGAAAAAGATTTTAGCAAGAATTGAAAAAAATTCTTCCCTTAAAAAACGCCACATCAATTTAAAAAACTTTGATGAGGAAGTAGAAATGGTCAGAAGACTTTATAATGCTTCTTGGGCCGAAAATTGGGGTAATGTTCCTATATCAAAAGAAGAAATAAACGAAATTGCCAAACAATTAAAACAGATTTTAAAACCGGAGATAACTTCCGTCATAGAAATTGACGGCGAGCCAGCCGCTTTTGCAATATCCGTGCCAAATATGAGCCATGTTTTTAGAGTTCTTAAAGGTTCGCTTAATCCTTTAAGACTACCAAAAGCATTTTGGACTTGGCGTAAAATAAAAGATATTCGCATGATTATGCTCGGCGTTGACCCAAAACACAGAAACCGCGGACTTGACCTTTTACTTGTTAAGCATGTAGTTGTTGACGGAGTTAAAAACGGTTGGAATAAAGCGGAACTTTCCTGGCTGTTGGAAGATAATCAAGGCATAATCTCCGTTGTAGAAGAAGCCGGTTGCCACAAAACAAAAACTTACCGAATATATCAACAAGAGATTTAATCTTTTGTTTATTTAAAAACTTTTAGTGTATCTTTCTGCTTGACGGGCAAACACTCTTGAACGACTAAAGTATTATTAACCATATTTTGTATGGCTTGAATATCTTCATCGGTCAAAACTGTTTTATAATAGGTGGTGCGGTATTGGTGAGGAATATTATACTGCTTAATTATTGCCATAGTCTGCTTGACTTTTTCCGTATCAACGGGTCTTTGGCAGATGACCTCGTATTTTTCAAACGGGGCTTTAATATCCATAGCAATAAAATCTACTAATTTTTGTTTTAAAAGATTTTCTACGACACTTGGATTTGTGCCGTTAGTATCAAGTTTAACAAGATATCCCATCTTTTTTAATTTGGCACAAAACTCGGCCAAATCTGCCTGCAAAGTAGGCTCCCCACCGGTAATAACAATGCCGTCAAGACGGCCTTTTCTTTTTTCTAAAAAGTCATCTAGTTCTGCTTCGGTTATAGCATCAGGCTGGGTGGCATTGTATTCTAAAAGTTCAGGGTTATGACAATAGGCACATCTTAAATTACAACCCCGGGTAAAGAGTATTGCAGATACTTTACCCGGGAAATCTATCATTGAGAATTTGATTAGTCCGCCGATTTTCATGCCTGTAAGTTAATCAAAAACTCAAAAAAATTTTAGCAATTGCAATTTGTGCTATTGGTATTGCTGTTGTTATTTGTTGTGTTGGTGCTGCTATTGGTTGTGTTGGTGTTGTTAGTGTTGTTATAATCGCTAGAACATTCAGAACCGCAACCGCAGGACATCTTCATATTTTTACGCATTGCAAATTCTTCTTTTTTACCTTTATTCCAATTTTGGACAGGTCTTAAATAACCGACGACTCTTGAGTAAACTTCGCAGTTAGAGCCTTTGGTATTTTCAAGTTTGGTTTTAAGTTCGCTGATTTTATTTTCGATATTGTTTCTTTCTTGTGTAGTCATAAAAATTTCTCCTTACATCTTTTATATTGTTGCAAATTATTTTTGCTGAATCAAGACCCATTTTAAAAATGGGTCCAAAACCCTTGTGATAAACTTATTTACTGTAAAGTTGTTCTTCCAAAAGGGCGATTTGTTTTTCAATTTCTTCCCGTCTGTGTTCTTTACATTTCGGACATTCAAAATGTTCCCCTTCGATATAACCGCAGATAGGACACACACTGAAGGTCGGAGTAATTGAAAAATACGGCAAACTGTATCCATAACACACTTTTTTGATGAATTGTTTTAAGGCGCTGGTGTCCTTAATTTTTTCACCCATAAAGATATGTAATACTGTGCCGCCGGTAAATTTTGCTTGAATAGAATCTTGCAAATCAAGTAATTCAAAGACATCATCTGTATAGTTAACAGGTAATTGGCTTGAGTTTGTATAGAAAGGCGGTTTGCCTTGGTTGGCAAGTTCATTATCTGCAACGATGATATCAGGATATTTTGCTCTGTCAAGTTGGGCTAAACGATAGGAAGTACCTTCTGCAGGGGTTGCTTCTAAGTTATAATTATTGCCGGTTTCTTTTTGATAAGAAACAAGTTTTTCTCTCATAAAGTCCATAACTTTTTCAGCAAAAGCGCGGCCTTTTGGGGTGCCGATATTTTCGCCAAAAAGGTTCAAGCAGGCTTCATTTAAACCAACAAGACCGATTGTAGAGAAGTGGTTCTTCCAATATTCATTAAAGCGTTGTTTGACGCTTCTTAAATAAAAACTCATATAAGGATATAAGTTTGCAGAGGTAAAGCGTTCAATAACTTTACGTTTGATTTCAAGACTGAGTTTGGCAAGGTCCATTCTCTCTTCAAGATTTTTGAAAAATTCTTCTTCCGTTGCGCTGATATAGCCAATACGCGGCATATTTATAGTTACAACGCCGATAGATCCTGTTAAAGGTGCAGAACCGAAAAGACCGCCTCCTCTCTTTTTGAGTTCTCTGTTATCAATTCTTAAGCGGCAACACATAGAGCGGGCATCTTCGGGGTTCATATCGGAATTGACGAAGTTTGCAAAGTAGGGAATACCGTATTTTGCGGTAATATTCCAAAGAGGTTCATAAGCCGGGTTATCCCAGTCAAAATCCTTGGTGATATTGTAGGTCGGAATAGGGAAAGTGAAAACTCTGCCTTTGGCATCGCCGTCAAGCATAAGTTCCAAAAATGCTTTATTGAACATATCCATTTCTTTTTGGAATTCGCCGTATTTTTTATCTTGGACCTGACCACCGATAATTACGCCCTGATCTTTATAATAAGAAGGAACGACCAAGTCTAAAGTAATATTGGTAAAAGGTGTTTGGAAGCCGACTCTTGTCGGAACGTTAACATTGAATAAAAATTCCTGCAAGGCCTGTTTGACTTCTTTATAGGAAAGATTATCATAGTGAATAAACGGGGCAAGCAAAGTATCGAAGTTGGAAAATGCCTGTGCGCCGGCACTTTCGCCCTGTAAAGTGTAAAAGAAGTTTACAACTTGGCCAAGAGCGGTTCTTAAGTGTTTTGCGGGTTTACTTTCTGCTTTACCGACGACGCCTCTAAAACCGCTGATAAGTAAATCTTGTAAATCCCAACCCACGCAATAAGCGCCCAGAAGGCCTAAATCGTGAATATGGAAATCACCGGAAGTGTGCATTTCTTTAATGCTTTGCGGATAAATTTTGTTTAACCAATAAATCTTTGTAACTTCGGAAGAAACATAATTGTTTAACCCCTGCAAAGAATAACCCATATTGCTGTTTTCATTGACTTGCCAATCAAGTTTCTGTAAATATTGATCAACGAGTTCAACATTAAATTTAGAAGAAATTTCGCGGACTCTTGCTCTTTGGTCGCGATACAAAATATAAGCCTTTGCGGTTTTGTGATAATTGGAAGTAAGTAAAACATCTTCAACAATATCCTGAATATTTTCAACGCTGGGTGTAACTTCCGAGTAAAGTTGTTGAATAATGTTCAAAACCCTTATGGTAAGTTTGCGGGCAGCATCGGCGTCAAATTCGCCTGTGGCCTGACCTGCTTTTAAAATAGCATTGGTGATTTTTTTTGCTTCAAAATTTTGTTTGGTGCCATCTCTTTTGATGACTTGGACTAAGACTTCTGTGTTTGCCATAAGAGCACTCCGTTTTGTTAAGTTTTTTAGTTTTTTTGGGGAAATTTAAAAGTTTTCCGCTTAATTATTCTAGCACAATTTTTTGAAAATGCCAAACTCCGTCTAAAAAAGGGATATTTATAAGTTATCAACAATAAATTTTCAGACGATAAAATAAAAGATATCCACATTTTCAAAAATGTGGATATCTTGCTTTTAAAACAGCCCAAAATGGCCTAAAAAACGGGGCTTATTTTCTTGTTTTTAACCAAAAAACCGACCTTTTTCGTAAATTGTAAGGTGTTTGCCGTTTTTTAACTTGACAGTTACCAATTTATTTTGCGTATTAACTAAATCCCAATGTAAAGCGGAGTCGTTAAAACCGAGTTTTTTCTTTAGTTCTTTAGTCATTTTAGCAAGGTTGCCGCTATAAGTATCAATATAACTTGAGCCGATTGCAATATGGGAATTGCCGTATTTGCCGCCAAAATTCTCGTCGTAAAGGGTGTCTGCCATAAATTTATTTATTTTGGAGAATCTTCTATCCGTCAAAGAATATTCGCCGACTTGGCAGGCACCTTTGTCAAGGGCAAGCATTTTCTTTAAAAATTCCTCGCCTGTGCCGGCTTTGGCTTTAATTACGCGCCCGGCTTTAAATTCCAAAGAAATATCCTTGACATAGTTGCCGTTTCTAAAACTCATCAAATCGCTGAAATAAGTGCCTCTTGTGCCTCTAAAATCAGGTGAGGTAAAGATTTCAAAGGAAGGAACATTACAACCACCGCCGGAGATAAAACGCCTATTTTCGCCAAGTTTAATTTCAAGGTCCATAGATTCTGATTGCGTTCTAATAGTATCTATCGGCAAAGAAGATAAGCGTTTTGCAATTTCGTCAATTTCTTTTTGGACTTCGGCAAATTTCTTGGCGGGGTCTTTTTCCGTCAAGAAACAAGCGCTTGCAATTTGCTTTTCATATTCTTTTAAGGAAAGGCCGGCTTGTTTTGCAAGACCTTCAGTCGGGTAATTTGCAAGGGTCCAAGAGAAAAGGCCTTTTTGCTCTCTTTCGTCCATAATTTTGCGAACTTCTTTACGGGCAAGAGTGGCTAGAGCGATATTTCTAGCATCAACATTTTTCAAATTTGCTAAATTTTGCGGCGCGCGAAGGGCAATAAGGCCATTGAGATTTTCGTTTAACACTTTTTCCCAAGGAGCGCAAAATTTAAGTTGTTTTGTGTTTGCTTTGGTATAGAAAGATTTTGCCATACTTTCGCTAAGATAAGGTCTTGCAACGACATTAAAGCCTTGCTCTATAAGTTTTTGGTAAATTGCTTCTGCAAGGTTTAAGGCAGGGTAATCAAAACTTAAAAGAATATTTTCCCCCGGTTTAAATTTACCGCCTTTACGCGCACTTTTAAGTGCGTAAATCATAACATCTGCATATTTTTCAATATTAAGCATTTTAAACTCCTGTGTTTTATTATTTTAAATTGTTTTTATAATACTAGCATAGCTCTTTTTTCTAGAGTATCATTAGTCCTTTCCTTTTTTCCATATCTTAAGATAAGTTCTGTTATATCTTTATTTTCATTCCATACAGTATTATGTTTATCATCTTTGACAAACATGAGAAGATTATGTGAAATATAGGCATTATTTTCCAACAAGAATTGGACCATTTCTTTGTGCCCTTGCTGAACAGCCATTGATAAAGAGGTTGTATACGAGTTTTCCGTCTGATTATCTGCTTCTGCAATTATTTCGCCATCATTTACATCTTCGCCGTATTGTAATAAAAGTTTAGCAATTTCCACTTGATTATTGGCTGCCGCAATATAAAGATTACTTGCTGTCCTAATTTCTTTCCCGCGCGAGCGATTTTCCTTACAAACATATTTTTGTTTGCCTTCAACTTCCTTTAAAAAGCACTCCCCGTCACATTGGTATATTGTTTTATTAGAAATTTTGCCTTGTTTTAAATAATTTTCAACTTCGTCTTTTTTACCTAAAGCAATTGCGGCAATTAAACCCTTGGGTTTTATTCCTTGTTCAGTTAAAAACCCGACAATTTCCTTTTGCCCATGTGCCAAAGCTATTTCCAAAATATCTTTATTTTTATCTTCCCCGAATTCCGAAAAGGTATTTTCCATATATTCTCTTAAGACAAAATTGTTATTGGGAGAAAATATAGAGCATAAATCAAAAGAAAAAGTGGGAACAGAAACCTCTTTAATTTTCTTATCAACATTAATATTTTCAGTAGTATTAACCTTTGTTGATAAACTTTTTTGCGCGGTATGATTATTAAAATAAATACTTCCAAAGATAACACCGCAAAGCACTAAAATTGAAATTATTACAGTTTTCATTATGTATAATTCCCTATATTTATTTTAAATCTTTGCTACTTTTGGCACCTTTAGAAATAAGGAAATCTTTTATTTCCCGTTCTTGAACCAAATCTAAAGGGGTAAGACCGTCATTATCTTTAGCATTGATATCGGCACCTTTGGAAATTAATATATTTAAAATTTTCTTTTTTGTTTTTACATCATAAGGTTTATTTTTATCCGTTAAAGAATCTGTGGGATAAAAAGAACACTCTTTAGAAAGAAAAACTATCGGCTTTTCAATTACTTCTAAATTTACATCAGCACCTTTGGAAATTAACAATTTAACCATTTTTACATTACCGCGGGAAATGGCTTCCTGTAAGGGTGAAGTTTTCCCCTCAAAAATAAAATTAGGGTTTGAACCCTGAGAAAGAAAAAACTTTGCTATTTTATATTGATTTTCCACTACGGACATTAAAAAAGAGATGTTATCTTTTTCTGTATTTAGAGTAGGTTTTAAAATCCTTTTAACTTCTTTTAAGTCCCCTTGCATTATCGCATTTGTCAAGGACATTTCCTGCGCCCTCAAAGGTAAAACAAAACCAAGCATAAAAACTGCTAAAACACATAATAATAGTATCTTTTTCATTTTAAGACTCTCCTTTTATTTTTAGAAATTTACTTATTTTGCCAAATGCTAAGGGCGGTAGCAATTTCTTTGCCGTCGCTGCGTCTTTTTAAAATGTGTGTATAAGTTTTATCCGCAGTTTTATAAACTAAGGAATCAATTTCATCACCGCGCAAGGCTTCGGCCTTAAAATTAACAATAAAATCTTTTATTGCTAAATCTTTAACTTCGCTCTCGGGCAAAGCACCAAGACACCATGCGCTGAAATGCGGATTATTTGTGTGTCCGTTTGTATCAAGATCTTCAAGGCGAACTTTAACTAAATTAGAGTTTAAAAGTTCAACACCTTCAACTTGCGCTCTTTTAAAAGGATTTATTTCTATATCAAGCGGTTTTGGATTTGTAGCATTACTATCCAAAAAAGCCTGCGGGGTACGCACCATTTTACGTTCGTTTAAATCTATCATAACCCAAAAACTTGTGCCACGGGCAATAACTTCGCCGTTAACGGAAAAAACGAACTCCCTTCTGCTTTGAAGGCGATCGCTTAAAGTATGCCAAGTTTTTATAGTAAAAGTATCGCCAAGTGTTAGCGGTTTTAAAAATTCCATTTGAAGTTTTGTTATCACCCAGCCAAGCCCTTTGGGGAAAAGTTCTTCAAGCCCAAAACTAAGTGTGTGCGCATCAGCCGATGCTGCCTGCTGAAAATAATTTTGTAAAGTCCACAAAGGAACTTGCCCGTCAGGACCAATTTCATAATAGCGGGCTTTATATTCTTCTTGTGTCATAATTTTTCCCTTTTTTAAAAGATATTAAAAGTTAATGCCGGCTTTTAAAGCAAAACCTTCTAAACCGCCGGAGCGCCAAGTTGCTTCAATAAAGGATGTTGCGCCTATCCATTGTGTTTGCAAACCGATACCGTAGTCAATATAAGGTTTTATATAAACATCATCGGAACCGGGATTGTCTTTATCTTCTACCATACGGGCATAAGAACCCAAAACTTTAAGGTAAGGTTCACAACCTCTGCCTAAATCGAAAAGCAAAGTTGCCTGAGGTGCAACTTGCCAAATATGATTGGGATCATCGACATCTTCATAAGCAAGTAAACTATAAGAGCCCATTACTGCCGGTTGGAAGGTTACAAGGCCTTCTTCCGATGTAAAGTTTAAACCGATTTTAAAAGCAGCATTTAAACCATAGCCATCTATAACATCATTAGAAACTTCGTTTTTATTATAATAACCGTTTACTGCTGCACCGTAAAAGAGAATTTCCTCTTGAGCAACCAAGGTCAAACCTATCATTGCCCCGTTTCTGTTGACGGTTGCACCGTAATCTTTATATTTTTGATGGGCGCCGTTATATGCGATATAAAAGGAAAGTGTCGCAGCGGGTAAACCTAAATCAATGGCTTGGTCCATACCTACATAAAGGCCGTAGATATCACTGTCAATTTCAGTATCATCTTTTACATCTACGGTATCGCTTTTTGTATAACCTCTGAGCCAAAATTCATTATAATTTTGATAGTAGCGTAATCCTAAAAGTTCTTCTTGATAGCGGGATTTTTTGCTTAAATTATAAAGCATAGTTCCTTTATCCATACTCTCAAAGGCTTCTTGAAGAGAAGCGTTGGAAGTCATAAAATCGCCCCAAGCGGCAACGCCTGCGCCTGCGGCATTGGCACTTATTGCAAAAACAACAAAACTTACGAGAAACAAAAATATTGACTTTAGATGTTTCATAAAAACTCTCCTTATGATATCGTTATAGTTTTATTATAGCATTTAATTATAAACTTTTTATGCTTTATAAATAATAGTAAAATTTGCTAGAATAGTCTATATGAGAAATGTTCTGGTTATAGGCGGAGCCGGTTATATCGGTAGTCATGTGGTAAAAATATTAAAAGAACAGGGGTTTTATCCTGTTGTTTATGATAATCTTTCCACCGGTTTTAAAAAAGCCGTTGATAAAAATATCCCCTTTGTTAAGGGGGATTTGTCCGATAAAACCCTGCTAAAAAAAGTTTTTAAACAATATAAAATCGAAGCCGTTATGCACTTTGCCGCTTTTATTGAAGTGGGCGAAAGTGTGAAAAATCCCGCAAAATACTATCAAAATAATTTAGCAAAAGTTTTAAATTTGCTTGATAGTATGATTGAAAACGGCGTAAAATATTTCATATTTTCTTCAACGGCGGCAACTTTCGGCAACCCTATAACAAAAACTATTAGCGAAACACATCCGCAAAACCCTATTAATCCTTATGGGCAATCTAAATTATTTGTGGAAAAAGTTTTAAAAGACTATGACGCTGCTTACGGTTTAAAAAGCACCGTTTTAAGATATTTTAACGCCTCAGGTGCAGATGAAAGTGCAACTATCGGCGAAGCACATAAAAATGAAACGCACCTTATTCCGCTTGTTTTACAAACCGCACTCGGCAGAAAAAAAGAAATAAAGATTTTTGGCACAGATTATCCGACACCCGACGGCACTTGTATAAGAGATTATGTTCACGTTAATGATCTTGCCCGCGCCCATATTTTGGCTTTGAAATATATGCTAAAAAATAAAAAAAGCGAAGATTTTAATTTGGGTTCTTCTAAAGGCGCAAGCGTTTTTGAAATTATTAAAAAAGCACAAAAAATTACAGGCAAAACAATAAACGCCGTCAAAGATAAACGCCGCGCAGGTGACCCTGCCGTTTTAATTGCTTCAAGCAAAAAAGCAAAAAAGATTTTAAATTGGAAAACGACTTATAATATAGATAAAATTATTCAGACCGCTTACAAGTGGGAATTAAAAAGGAAATACTAATATGATTTATAAACTTGTAGAAAAACTAATCGCCTATGGTATCAAAAAAAATCTAATAACCAAGGAAGATACCACTTGGGTAAGAAATGCTTTCTTGTTTGCCTTACATCTAGATAAACAGGCAAAAGTAAGCCCCTATACCGGTAAAATACCGGAAACTCCGGCAGAAATTTTAAATCAAATTTCCGCTTGGGCGGCTAAAAATAATCTTTTAACCGCCGATACCAAAACTTACAGAGAAAATTTTGAAACTTATTTAATTTCCCTTTTGACTTTCCCTACAAGCGTTTTACAGGAAAAGTTTTTAAATCTTTATAAAAAAAGTCCCCAAAAAGCAACTGATTTCTTAAGCCAATACTTTAAAGATAACTATTATGTAAAAACCGATAGAATTGCCAAGAATATCGTGTGGAAACAAAAAACGAAAACCGGCACTTTGGAAATGGCAATAAACCTTTCCAAACCGGAAAAAGACCCAAAGGAAATTGCCCTTCAAATTCAACAACCGCAAAATCCGGATTCCTTGCCGAAATGCTTTTTGTGCGTGGAAAATGAAGGCTTTTGCGGAAATATAAACTATGCCTCTAAACAAAATTTGCGCTTAATAAAACTTAATTTAAACGGAGAAACTTTTTATTTACAATATTCCCCCTATGCTTATTATAATGAACACAGCGTGCTATTTACAAAAGAGCATTACCCCATGAAAATAGATGCCCAAACCTTAAAAGATTTGCTTTGTTTTGTGGAACAATTTCCACATTATTTTATAGGTTCCAATGCGGAACTGCCTATCGTAGGCGGAAGCATTTTGACGCATAATCACTATCAGGCAGGCAGGCATACTTTTGCCCTTGAAAAAGCAAAACCCGTTTTTAGTTTCAAACTTAAAAAATATCCAAAAGTAAAAGCCCAAGTTGTTAAATGGCCTATGAATACTATTCGTTTAATAGGTTCAAAAGAACAAGTGGCACTGGCCGGCACGCACATTTTAAATGCTTGGCGCAAATATACGGATAAGGAAGTAAATTTAATTTGTAAAACAGGCAAAACTCAGCACAACACTATTACGCCTATTGCAAGAAAGCAAGATAAAAACTTTGTGCTTGATTTGATTTTAAGAAACAATAAAGATTCCATTTTTCATACTCACGAAGAAAGGCGCAATATCAAAAGGGAAAATATCGGACTTATTGAAGCACTCGGCCTTGCTGTTTTACCCGGAAGATTAGAAAGAGAATTTGCCCAAATTGCCCAAATTTTAAAAAAGAAAGATGTAGAAAAACTACAAGATTTATCTTCTACCGCGCAACATTATAATTGGGTCAAAAGTTTTATTTCAAAATACCCCGATTATCACAAAAATCCTGAAGAAATTTTGTTAAAGGAAACAGGACTCACCTTTGAGAAAATGCTTGCAGATTGCGCTATATTCAAAGATACACCGCAAGGCAAAAATGCTTTTAAACGCTTTATTAACACCCTCTAAATATGATAAAATATATTTAAGAAGGCAAAAAGCCCTTTAAAAGAAGGGGCTTTTTTTTGTAAGGATAGGAAAATTATGATTAGAAAAGATGTAAGAAATATTGCAATTATCGCCCACGTTGACCACGGCAAAACAACTATTGTTGACTCAATGCTTAAGTTAGCAGGGCAGTTTAAAGTTAAACAAGATGAAGCACAGGAAACAGTTTTGGATTCTAACCCGTTAGAAAGAGAAAGAGGTATTACTATTCTTGCAAAATGCACTTCAGTCAATTATAAAGACCATACCATAAACATTGTTGACACTCCGGGACACGCGGATTTCGGAAGTGAAGTAGAACGCGTTTTAAAAATGGTTGACGGTGCCGTTTTGATGGTTGACGCCGTTGAAGGTCCTATGCCGCAGACAAGATTTGTTTTAAGAAAAGCGCTTGCTCTTGGTCTTCGCCCGATAGTAGTTATCAATAAAATGGATAGAGATAATGTGCGTCCTTCCGCCGTTGTTGACGAAGTTTTTGAACTTTTTATGGAACTTGGTGCAAATGATAAACAACTTGATTTCCCGATTTTATATGCATCCGGCCGTGAAGGTTGGGCAAGTAATAAATTAGAAGAAAAAGGCAAAGATATTGCGCCTTTATTTGATGCTATTATTGAACACGTTCCCGCACCTCTTGCCGACGAAACAAAACCTTTACAACTTCAAATAACAATGCTTGATTATAATAATTTCCTTGGGCAAATCGGTATCGGCAGAATTTTAAACGGCTCTATTAAAAAAGGTCAAAGTGTTTTAATGATGAAGGCAAACAATACCCAAAAACCGGCAAAAGCAGTTAAAATTGAAAAGTTTTTAGGACTTGGTAAAACAGAAGTTGAGGAAGCAAAAGCCGGCGATATTGTTGCCATCAGCGGACTTGAAGGCGTTGATGTCGGCGATACTATTTGCCAAACAGATGCCCCCATGCCACTTGAAGCCCTTAATATTGATGAACCGACAATTTCAATGGACTTTTTTGTCAATGATTCCCCCTTTGCCGGAAAAGAAGGTAAGTTTTTAACAAGCCGCCATTTGCGCTCCCGCCTTGAAAAAGAGGCACAAACAAATGTCGGTCTTAAAATGGAAGTGCTTGAAGGCGAGGGAAGATTTAAAGTTTCCGGTCGTGGCGAACTTCACTTAACAATTTTAATTGAAAGTATGAGAAGAGAAGGTTTTGAACTTGCCGTTTCTTCACCGGAAGTTATTTATAAAGAAGAAAACGGAAAGATTTTAGAACCTATGGAATATCTTATTTTAGATATTTCCTCTGATATGCAAGGCGCTGTTTTTGAGTTAGTCGGTAAACGCGGCGCTAAACTTGAAAATATGATTAGCGAAGGCGAAAACCGCTTGCGCCTTGAATATGTTATTCCTTCCCGTGCTTTAATTGGTTTTAAAAATGAATATCTTACTTCTACACGCGGTAAAGGTATTATGCACCATAGTTTTTACGGCTATTATCCTAAAGCAGATGTTCCCCCCTTGCGCTCAAACGGCGTTTTGATTGCAAAAGAAGCGGGCGAATCTACCGCATACGCAATTAACAGTTTACAGGAAGGCGGAGAATTGTTTATCGGCCCCGGCGTTAAAGTTTACGAAGGTATGATAGTCGGCCAAAACTCAAGAGATAATGACCTTGTTGTTAATATTTGTAAAACTAAACGCCTGTCCAACATGCGCAGTAAAGCCGCTGATGATGCTTTGATTTTAACACCACCGCGCATAATGAGTCTTGAACAAGCAATAGAATATATTGCGCCTGATGAACTTGTGGAAATTACACCGACTTCAGTTAGACTTCGCAAGAAAATCTTAAATATTCACGAAAGGCGCAAAGCTTCCCGCAAGGAAGAAGCCGCTGACGAAGATTAATTTAACTTCACTTTGGCATAAAAAATCCCCCGTCTTTTAAACACGGGGGATTTTTTAATAAAGCAGTTAGCATTCATATTGCCCTTCTATAATTATGCCCATTAAATCTCGCATAAAAAATGGAAATAATAACAAAAGACCAATTAACAAAATCATTATTGCAAAAGTGTAAGATCTTTTTTGATTGTCTATTATAAAACTTTTTGTTAATTTATCATATAAAGTTTGCTTTTTAGAAGAGAAAAGTAAGCATAAATAAGGGATAAGACCTATAATTGCTAAGCACAGAAAATTGTAATAGTACGGCGACAGTATATATCCACAATTTTCATTGCCCCTTGTACTCTGCGAAGGTAAAAAGTTCGGTAATAGAGAGATTATAATAAAAACTCCAACAATTAAAAAACGTAATATTTTATTTATTAATGTAAGATTAGCACTATCTTTATTTACTATTTTTAATCCTAGTAAAAGCTTACCCAAACTAGCTTGACCAAACATCTCAAATATAAAATAATTTAGTAACATAAGTAAAATAAAAAGAGGATAAGGGAACAGAGAATAATGCCCTATTTTAATATCTTGAAGATTAAAAAGAACAAAGATATTAAAAGAACATAAAAGAGAAATAAAACAATCTACAATAAATGCGGCGGTGCGCTTTATAAAACCGGCATATTTCATAAGAAACTCCCTTTAAAAATCTATAAGAATTTTACTAATTTTATACTAGGCAAGCAAATTATTTTTGCGAGGATTTTGCGTTTAAATATGCGCAAGTTATGATATTTTTTTGCAAGGATTTTGGAGATAGTTTTAATTAGTTTTTCTTTAGAAAAACGATTTTAGAAATGAGGTATACCTAGAGCGGGTGGCAACCCCGCGTATCCGAATTTCTAAAAAATTAAAAATATCCCAAAAGCCGAAGCAAAAACTATTTAGCACCGTGTTTTTGTAATAACTGCTTCATCTCTTCTGTTTTAGCAAGAGATAAAGGTCTTTTGCCAAAGCAGCTTTCCCTGGCATTAACATCAAGACCTTTTGATATTAAAATTTCAGCAACTTCTAATCTGTTTTTTTCTGAGGCAATATGCAAAAATGTTTTTCCACAATGATCTTTGATATTAACATCCGCGCCTTTAGAAATCAAAAAACTAAACATATCAGTATCACCGATATTGATGGCATATTCAATAGGTGTTTCTGCGTGATCTTGAATTTTTTTAATATTAACATCTGCGCCATTATCAATTAATAATTCGGCCATTTTCTTGCTTCTGTTTAGAACCGCAATATGAAGAAGAGATTCACTCTTACTATTTCGCGTATTGACATCTGCTTCTAAGTCTATTAAGAATTTAACGGCATCAAGTTTGTCATTTATAACTGCGGCAAGAATTGACGATTTATAGCCAAAGTCGCTATAAAGAGTTTGTTGTGTATCATAATGGGTATCTAAATCTTTTTGTAACCAATCCGTTCTGCCAAGGGCAGCAGCTTCATAAGAATTTTTTATTTCTCTGCCCTTAGAAATCCAATATTCTGCTATTTTCTGATTGCCATTATCTATTGCATATTCAAAGGAAACTTGAGAAGGATCTGCCCCTCTATCAAGGAGGAAAGAAAGCATTTCTTTTTCTCTGTTATCAATAGCGACATGCAAAGGAGTCTTATTTTCTCTATCTTTAGTATTGATATCCGCACCTTTGGAAATTAACAAATCTGCCATTTCCTTAAAATTTCTCTGCACAGCATAAACAAGCGGAGTATGAAGATAATGATCCTTTATATCAACGTCGGCACCTTTGGAAATTAAAAGTTCCGCCATAGGTAAATTATTATTGATTACAGCATAATGAAGCGGCGCGGGAGCATCATAAGTTACTTGTTTTCTGTTAACATCCGCGCCGTTTTCTATTAGAAATTTTGCGACATCATCTTTGTTACTTTTTATAGCAAAAATAAGAGGCGTTCCGTTTTCGCTTGCCTTTGAATCGATATCGGCACCTTTTGATAAAAGATATTTTACAACTTCTTTATTACCTTCCTTAGCGGCATACATTAAAGGTGTAGCATTTTTATATTGAAACTCTATACCGTGCGTGGCTATTAACTTGTCTAATTTTTTAGTATCGTTAGGATCAATTGCGGAAACTACTAATGCAGGTCTAACATTGTAATCCTTAAAAAAGAAAATTGCTTTATACCCCAAAAACCCAAGCAATAACACACAGACTATTAAATGCTCTTTTTTGACACGTAACAGAGAAACAGCCATACCGATTAAAGCAAGAATCAACGGTATCCAAGGGCTCGTCATTGCAAGACTTTCTGGTAAAAAATCCGCCGCCACTAAAAAAACCGCGCCGAAATTTATTATAAACATAATAAAGGAAAAATTTTTGTTTTTAATGCAAATGTTAAGAATGAGTAAAACCAGTAATATTACAGCCATTATTGTCGGTAAAACAGCAGCGAATAATACTATCCCCAAAAGAGCTTCCATAATACCTCCTTTAATTTGCGAAAAACTATTTATCTTCTTTCTTAATAAATGCCCTGACAAACACCATTATTATTCCCATCAAAGCATATAAGCCGAATACGATAAAAATAACATCTTGCGGATATTTGAAGAATAAGAAAAGAATAATCGCAATTAAAACAAGACGGCCGACGAAACCTTTTCTCTTTTCGGCAGGATTGCGCTTTTCCTTAAAAGCGGCATAAGGAACAGTTGAAACCATAAGCAAAGCAAGACCAATTGTAATGAAAGCAATCGCGCTATAAACATAAGGTAAAAGAACCTTCATAAACGGCAAAATGTGACCGTTTGCATCATAGGCAAAGATATTATAGGAAAGGACAAAGGAAACCAAGACAAGAGCCGCCGCCGGTGTAGGCAAACCGGAAAAATATTTTTTTGAACCTTTACCGGAGTGAGCAAGAACATTAAATTTTGCAAGTCTTATTGCGCCAAACAAAACGAACATACAGGCAATTGCTTGGCCCCAAACCGGAATTTCCTTTAAAGCAAAGAAGTAAATTAAAAGAGCCGGAGCAGTGCAAAAAGAAATTAAATCGGCAAGGGAATCCATTTCCACACCAAAGGCACTTTCCGCCTTTAATAAACGGGCAACTCTACCGTCAAAACCGTCAAGAAACATTGCAATAAGTATAAGCCAGCCTGCTTTTGAAAAGTTGCCACTTACAGAACAAAGTATTGAAAAGAAACCACAACCTATATTGCCTATTGTAAACAAAGACGGTATTGTAATAATTCCTGCTCTTTTAAGTTTTTCTAAATTCATAAATTAATCCTTCCAAAGACCAAGCACGCTTAAAGCGCCTTGAACCATTTGGCCTTCTTTTACGGTAACCGTAACTTTATCTTTTGGTAAATAAACTGCCACTTGCGAACCGAAATAAATCACACCGACTTTTTGACCGGCTTTAACCTTTTCGCCTTTTTTAACCCAACACTCAATTCTGCGGGCAATGGCACCGGTAATTTGTTCAACATGGGCAAAATTTTCACCGTTTTTAATTTTAATTAAATTGCGTTCGTTCTTATCGGCATTTGGATTATTTGCAAAAGCAAAAGAACCTTTTGTATAAATAGTATCTTCCACTTCGCCGTCAATCGTTGCTCTTTGTATATGGACATTAAAGATAGAAAGGAAAATGCGGACAACTAAAACATTTGGGTCATCTTCTGTTTTGATGGAAAGGACTTTACCATCAGCAGGAGCGGCAATTTCATTTGCGGCATAAACAGTATTTCTGATAGGATCTCTGAAGAAGAAGGCAACAAAAGCACCCAAAAGAACATAAATAAAAAATAAAGTAAGTAAAATACAACTGGGATAAATAAAATAATCAACTAATAAGATTAAAGATAAAGCAAAAATTATAAGTGAAGTCTTACGACCGATAGGAAGTATTGTTTTAACCCAACCAAACACCTCCCCAAAAGTTCTTTTAATATCTTCTAACATATAACCTCCGATGTGAGTGCTTGCCCGCGCTATAAACAAAAACAGCCTTGGGCAGGGGGGGACTCGAACCCCCACGTTCTTGCGAACATCAGATTTTAAGTCTGACGCGTCTACCAATTCCGCCACCAGCCCTAAGCTGTTATATATATTTTAACAAATTTAAACAGAAAAGTCACTAAAAAATTTTGCGCAACTTATTGTTTTAATTTTTTGCTCTCTTAAACTTTGGGCAAGTTCTCTATCGGAAGTTATCACACTAACCCTTTGTCCTTGACGATGTAAAAAACTTGCCTGTTCCAAAATTAATTCATCTGCGGTAATTTCTTCGGTAAAAATTGCATCAACATTTTGGCAATTTCTTTGCGAAATATTTCTAAAAGTCCCGTCAAAAATAACGCGAAAAGTGCTACCTATAAGTTCAGTGTGGGTTAAGTCTTCAAGCCATAAAATTAACTCGTGGCTTGCTTGTTCTTCTTTATCACTGATACCTTTAAAAAGAAAACTGCGCACAAAGTTTAAGCCGTCAATAATATAAATTGTTGGTTTTTTACTTATCATTTTTTTGCTCGCTTTTGGCTTCCTTTCTTGCTTTAAAAAATTCCCATACTGCCGGCAAAACGGAAATTATAATTATCGCAACTATTACATAATGAAAATGATTTTTTACAAGCGGTGTAGCAGCGAAATAATGTCCGCCGAAAATAAATAAAGCAACCCATAAAAAAGCCCCTGTGATATTATAAAGAGCAAAGTGTAAATAACTCATCTTGCCGATACCCGCAACAAACGGCGCAAATGTTCTGATAATAGGAATAAAGCGCGCAAGTAAAATTGTTTTACCGCCGTATTTTTCATAGAAAGTATGCGCGGCAAGCAGATGTTTTTTATTAAGTAATTTGCCGGTATCTTTGTTAAAAATTTTCGGCCCGATATATTTACCGATAGAATAATTTGCCGCGTCACCAAGAACGGCTGCGATAAATAAAATAAAGAAAGCCACCCAAATATTTATGCCGGACCCTTCCACACTTGAAAGTGCACCGACGGCAAAAAGCAAAGAATCGCCCGGCAAAAAAGGTGTTATAACTAAACCTGTTTCACAGAAGATTACAGCAAATAATAAAATATAAAGCCACGCACCCATGCTGGCTGCAAGCGCGGCTAAGTGCGTGTCTATGTGAAAAAATATATCTATTATTTGCTTGATAATTTCCATTTTGTTTTTTAGTCAATTCTCGGGAAAAGCGGTCCGTATTTTTCAATTTTACCGCTTTGTAAACGCTTTGAAATTTCTTTTGCGCTTGTCGGCATAAACGGAGCAAGCCAAGCACCGAAATAACGCAAAGCAAAAACAAGTTCAAGCAAAATTTCTTTTGTCTTTTCGGGGTCGGTTTTAGCAAGCATCCAAGGTTTTGTTTCGTCAATATATTTATTCATATAACCGGCTAAAGCCCAAATAGCGTCAAGTGCTTTATCAAAAGCAAGAGCGTTCATATTATCATCGTAAAGTTTATTTGTTTCTTCGGCTTTTTTAAGTAAAGCACTATTTTCGTTTGTATAATTTTGCGGAATTTCGTCGACATTTTTTGCTGCCATATTTAAAGTGCGGGAAAGTAAATTGCCAAGGTCATTTGCCAAATCGGCATTAAAGCGTTTTTTGAAAGCGTCCATACTAAAATCGCCGTCTTGGCCGAAGGGAACTTCTCTAAAAATAAAATATCTAAAAGCATCAACGCCGTATTTAGAGGTAATATCTCTTGGGTCAATAAAATTGCCAAGAGATTTTGACATCTTTTCCCCCTCAATAGTCCACCAGCCGTGCGCAAAATCTTGTTTTGGTAAAGGCAAATCAAGAGCCATTAAAACAGCAGGCCAAATAACAGCGTGGAACCTTAAAATTTCTTTACCGAGGAAGTGAATATCTGCGGGCCAAAGTTCTTTAAACTTATTTTCGTCCGCCAAATAACCGGCAGCGGAAATATAGTTAATTAAAGCGTCAAACCAAACATAAATTGTGTGGGCAGGATCGCTCGGCACGGAAATACCCCATTTAACTTTTGTACGGCTTACTGATAAATCTTTAAGTCCCCCCTTTACAAAGTTAATGATTTCTTGTGCGCGGTGTTTTGGGGAAATGAAAGTGGGGTTTTCTTCGTAATATTTTAAAAGTTTATCTTGATAGGCGGAAAGTTTGAAGAAATAAGTTTCTTCTTCAATAATCTGAGGTTCTTTTTTGTGTATAGGGCATTTGCCGTCAACAAGTTCACTTTCGTCTAAATAGGCCTCGCAAGAAAGGCAGTATTTGCCGCTGTAAGAGCCTTTATAAATATCGCCTTTGGCAAGTAATTTTTCAAAAATGGCTTGGACAACTTTTTCGTGTCTGGGTTCGGTGGTGCGGATAAAATCGTCGTATTCAATACCTAAAACCTTCCAAAGTTCTTTAAATTTTTCGGCCATATCATCAGTCCATTTTTGCGGTGTAACATTATGATTTAAGGCGGCTTTTTCAATATTTGCGCCGTGTTCATCTGTGCCGGTTAAAAAATAGACAGGTTCGTTTTTGGTTTTTTTGTAGCGGGCAAGAACATCGGCGGCAAGCGTTGTATAGGCATGTCCGATATGAGGCTCTGAATTAAGATAATAAAGCGGGGTTGTGATATAAAACTTTTTTGTCATAAATACTCCTTTTAAAATTCTATTTTATTTTGTTGCGCGCTGATTATTGCTGCTTCCACGACTAATGAGGGAGCAACATTTCGCGTCAGCGCTTTTTTATAAAAGACTAATTTATTTAATAACTCTTTTAAATCTGTTTTTTGTTTTTCCGTCCGTGCTTCAAGCCAAGTTTGATGTGTTTTAAAAGTGAGCATATCAATTATACAAGCGGCTTGAGGGCGGCTTTGCGCAAGAGTTCTGGGTAAAGAACGCGCTGCCTGCATTGCAAAAGCAGGCCCTTTGGTTAAGGCGGAAAACTCTCCTAAAACTTCACTTACTTTTAGGGCGGTTTCACTAGAACCTTGCGCGTATTTTAAAGATTCTTTGGCTAGGTCTTCTTCTACCATATTATCTTTTAAAATATCAAGTAAAATATCACCCGAAAGCGGTGCAAAATTTATTATTTGACAGCGCGATTTTATGGTGCTGAGCATGGCTTCCCTTTTGGAAGAGATTAGAATCCAAAGGGTATTTGCGGGAGGTTCTTCAATAAACTTGAGCATAGCATTTGCACCTTCGGCCTGTAATTTTTCTGCCTTATCAATTATAAAAACTTTCCACTTTGCCATTGTCGCTTTTTGCTGGCTTAAAGCAGTTAAATGACGGATAGTATCAACCCTTATTGTTTGTTGTTTTTCCACCTCTTCATCACGCAAATTTGCCTGATATTCAAAATCGGCAAAAACTATATCTGGGTGGGTTTTGGCATCTATATGTTTACAATTTTGACAAAGTGAACAGTTATCTATATTTTTATTAGAATCTTCGTCTAAACAATTTAAAGTTTTAGCAAACTCTAGGGCGCAAGTTGCCTTGCCGATACCTGCCGGACCGCTGAAAATAAGAGCAGGCGGCACGCGCTGGCTTTTTATAAAACCTTTTAGGGTTTCAATGGCTTTTTCTTGGCCTTGAATTTTTTTAAAACTCATTTAAATTACCTTAAATTCTTTTAATTTGCTAATAACATCCGCGTGAACAAGTTCCACAGGTTTATCGGCGTCAATTATTGTTGTATTGGGGACTTTTTGGGCAAGTTCGGTGTAACCTTGGCGCATTTTTAGGCGGAAAGATTCTGCTTCTTGCTCAAGACGATCCGGGGTAGTATTTTCCCCCCTTTTAGCAAAATATTTATCCGACATAAGGAAAACTAAGTTTAAATCCGGCTTAACATTTAAAGTTGCAATATCATTTAATTTATTAATAACATCCATATCAATACCGCGGCCATAGCCTTGATAAGCACAGGTGGAAAGGGTGTATCTTTCGCAAACAACGCTTGCGCCTGATTCAAGCGCCGGAATAATAACATTTTGGGTGTGCTGGGCGCGCGATGCTTCATAAAGCATAAGTTCCGTCATGGGACTTACTTTATTTTTAGGATCAAGCAAGATTTTGCGGATTTTCTCTGCCACTTCATCACCGCCGGGTTCACGGGTTGAAACGACTTTATGGCCTAACCTTTTTAAAAATTTAACAAGAAGTAAGGCCTGGGTTGATTTGCCACCTCTATCGGGGCCTTCAAAAACGATAAATTTTCCTTTTGTATTCATAATATTTAATTTTAGCATTTTATGAGCGCGCTATAAAGGTTTTTTTTGCGGTGTTATTTTGAAGGTGTTTCCGAGTGAGATTTTATTTATTCTATCAAATATGCTATAATAATATTGCGGGGTAGAGAAGCCCGGTATCTCGCAAGGCCCATAACCTTGAGATCGCAGGTTCAAATCCTGCCCCCGCAAAAAATCTGCTTTGAAAAAGGCAGATTTTTTATTTGGCTTTTTTAGGCAGGATTTGAACCTTTTTTAAGATTTATATTCTTTTATTATCTTATTTGCTCTATTCTAGTTTTATGGTTTGTCAGTTTTTTTGTTTATTTATTTTTTGCTCAAAACCGCACAAAATTGAATTTTTATTTCCAAGCCACCAACTCATAAAAAAGCAAATTTTATAAGAAACGACTTTGCTTTTTTATTCGGACATGGCTGGCTTGTTGGTATATAAAAATATTCCAATTTTGTAAACGCTCAATATCGCAAAAAATAAATAACCGGAGAATAAAAGACAAGGCCCTTTTACAAACACTCCATATCGCCACAACCAACAAAACAGGAGTTTAAAAGATAAACGAGTAATATTAAAAACCTTCAGTTATTAAACAAACAAATAATTCTGACATCATTGACAACATAAGTAAAACTATATAGAAAGACAGAAAAGAAATAATATTCACTGTAAAACATCCTTCCTTAATACTTTTTATTGAATACTGCCTCGATAAAGGAATTCTTATTATTAAGAATTCTATAGCGTAAGAAAATAAAAATGATAATAAAACCAAGAGATCAGGTAATCTTTCATAAGAATCAATGGAATAAATAGATAAAGTCATAATAAAAAATAAAAAAACGAAAATAGTTGATATAACATTCGCTTTTAAGAATATTTTTAATAGGTCCTTATATGTTGTTTTTTTAAAAAACATTTTATTGGCGATTTTAGTTTCAAATACCACAACTAAACCAAGCATAAAAACAAATAAAACAAATTTATTAGCACTAGGTAGAGAATAAATATCTTTAATTGGCGGCCATGCAAAAACAGGTTTTGCTAAAAATAAAGCAGGTATCAAAAGAATAAATTTATTAAGATTTTTCTTAAAAAAGGACATATTTTACTCCTTATTTTATATTTTTTATTATACAAAATTAGATAAAACTAAACAGAGCAAATCCTTTTTGCAAGGCTTTTGGAGATATTTTTAATTAGTTTTTCTTTAGAAAAACGCTTTTAAAAATGAGGTATACCAAGAGGGGCTGGCAAGCCCGAGTATCCGAAATTTAAAAAAAATTAAAATTTACCAAAAAGCCGACGCATTAAAAAAACTCCCCAAGTATTAACTTGAGGAGTTTTTTTAAACAAAAAGACTATTTATTGGCTTCTTCTATGGCAACGGCTACTGCCACACTTGCGCCGACCATCGGGTTATTACCCATACCGATAAGGCCCATCATTTCAACGTGAGCCGGAACGGATGAAGAACCTGCAAATTGTGCATCACCGTGCATACGTCCCATTGTATCGGTCATACCGTAAGAAGCGGGACCTGCGGCCATATTATCGGGGTGCAAGGTTCTGCCTGTGCCACCGCCGGAAGCAACGGAGAAGTATTTTTTGCCGTTTTCAATAGCCCATTTTTTGTAAGTACCTGCAACAGGATGTTGGAAGCGGGTTGGGTTGGTGGAGTTGCCGGTAATAGAAACGTCAACACTTTCGTGGCGCATAATAGCCACACCTTCGTTTACATCATCAGCACCGTAGCATTTAACTTTGGCTTTATCGCCATCGGAGAATGCTTTTTCGCTAACGATTTTTAAATTGCCGGTATAGTAATCATATTCGGTTTCAACATAAGTAAAACCATTGATACGGGAAATAATATAAGCCGCATCTTTACCAAGACCGTTCAAAATAACTTTAAGAGGTTCTTTGCGGACTTTGTTTGCTGTTCTTGCAATACCGATTGCGCCTTCTGCTGCGGCAAAACTTTCGTGCCCTGCTAAGAAGCAGAAGCATTTTGTATTTTCGCGAAGGAGCATTGCGGCTAAATTGCCGTGGCCAAGGCCTACTGCTCTTTGATCAGCAACGGAGCCGGGAATACAAAAACTTTGCAGGCCGACACCGATTTTTTCTGCTGCTTCGGCAGCTGTTTTTACACCGCTTTTAAGAGCAATTGCTGCACCAACGGTATAAGCCCAGACGGCATTTTCAAAAGCAATAGGTTGAATACCTTTAACGATACTTTCAACATTAACGCCTGCTTTATCGCAAATTTCTTTAGCTTCTTCTAAGGAAGAAATGCCGTTTTCTTTTAAAACTTTAGTGATTTTTTCTATTCTTCTATCATAGCCTTCAAAAGTTATCATAAATTACTCCTTGCGTGGGTCAATTTTTTTGACGGCTTCATTAAAACGGCCGTAGGTATTGACATTTTTTTCATAGGCAACTTTTGGATCTTCGCCTTTTTTAATGGCGTCCATCATTTTGCCGAGGTGGACAAATTTATATCCGATAATTTCATTATTTTTATCAAGACCGATTTCTAAAACATAGCCTTCTGCCATTTCCAAATATCTGGGGCCTTTGGCTTCAGTTCCGTACATTGTGCCGATTTGGGAGCGAAGACCTTTACCCAAGTCTTCCATACCCGCACCGATAGGCAAACCGTTTTCGGAAAATGCACTTTGGGTTCTGCCGTAGACAATTTGTAAAAAGAGTTCGCGCATAGCAGTATTGATAGCATCGCAAACTAAATCTGAATTTAAGGCCTCAAGCAAAGTTTTGCCGGGCAAAATTTCCGCTGCCATGGCGGCACTGTGTGTCATACCGCTGCAGCCGAGGGTTTCAACAAGGGCTTCTTTAATAACACCGTTTTTTACGTTTAAGGTAAGTTTGCAAGCACCTTGTTGCGGGGCGCACCAACCGACACCATGGGTAAGACCGCTGATATCGCCAATTTGTTTTGCTTTAACCCATTTGCCTTCTTCGGGAATAGGGGCCGGGTCATGTTTTGCGCCTTTGCAGACGCTGCACATATTTGCTATGTGTGGATTGCATTTTTCGCAGCTCATAAAATCTCCTAATATATTAAATATGTATATATTTTATCAAATTTATAAAAACTTTGATAAAAACACTTTTCTATTTTTTTGCTAAAATATATTTATAAGATTTTAAAAGGAGATTATTTATGAAAAAACTTATATTCTGTTTAGCCTGTGTTTTTGCTTTTGCTGCTTGCGCTACAACCGGCACAGAACAAACAACAACACAAAGAACAAAAATCAACCCAGAAGATGTTACCTTGGAAAATGCCTTGAAAAAATCCCAAGAATTAAGAGGCCAGGTTGAAGATGCAAAAACTGCTTATAAAGCAGCCCAAGCCGCAAACCAAGCAACAAATGCTACTGATGGTATCAAAGACCAAGTTAACAAACAAATCGAAACAGCAAAAAAACAAATCAAAGAAGAAGCTGATGCTTGGAAAAATGTAGCAAAATAAGTTTTAAATATTAAAACTTTTAAAAGACTCGGTTATTTTTTAGCCGAGTCTTTTTTATATAAAAATTTATCAGATATAAAAAAGCCACTACCTTTTTTAGATAGTGGCTTTTAAATTGTTTGCTCAAAAATTATTTAAGCAAAATTTTGCGCGATAAGCGGACTTTGCCGTTATTGTCAATTTCAATAACTTTAACTTCCACTTCATCACCAAGTTGCAAGACATCTTCTACTTTGTTAATTCTGTGTTTTTCAATTTCAGAAATGTGTAAAAGACCGTCTTTGCCGGGCAAAAGTTCAACAAATGCGCCAAAGGGTTGTATAGAAACAACTTTACCTTTGTAGATTTGACCGACTTCAACATCTTTTGTTAAAAGGTCCACTTCTGCTTTTGCCTCAGCAAGTTTTGCTGAATTGGCGGCAGCAATCATAACTTTGCCGTCATCGTCAATATCAATTTTGCACTCGGTTTCTTCGCAAATTCTCTTAATATTTTTACCGCCGGGGCCGATTAAAGCGCCGATTTTATCCTGCGGAATCATCATTGTATAGATGACAGGCGCAGTCGGTGCGACATTGGCTCTGGGGGTTTTGATAGTGCTTTCCATATGGTCCATAATGAAAAGTCTGCCTCTTGTTGCTTGGGCAATTGCTTTTCTTAAAACATCCAAGGAAATACCGCTTGAAAGTTTCAAGTCCATTTGGAAGGCAGTAATACCTTTGCGGGAACCGGTTAATTTAAAGTCCATATCGCCGAGGTGGTCTTCAAGGCCCATAATATCGGAAAGGATTGCGTATTTATCATCTTTTGTGATAAGTCCCATAGCAATACCGCTGCAAGTGCCTTTCATAGGAACGCCGGCATCAAATAAGGATAAGGAACCGCCGCAAACGCTTGCCATTGAAGAAGAACCGTTAGATTCCATAATATCGGAAACAACTCTGATAGTATAAGGGAATTTTTCCGGATCGGGCAAAAGCGGCATTAAAGCGCGTCTTGCGAGTTCGCCGTGACCGATTTCGCGTCTGCCGGGTGATCTATCCGGTTTACATTCGCCGGTAGCAAAACCGGGGAAATTATAGTGAAGCATAAAAGTTTCTTCGCTATTTTCTTCAAGGCCTTCAATTTGCTGGGCATCTTGTGCTGTGCCAAGTGTTGTGGTAACGAGGGCTTGGGTTTGACCTCTTGTAAAGAGTGCAGAACCGTGTGCGCAAGGCAAAACACCGACCATAGAACTTAACGGGCGGATTTCTTCGGTTTTTCTGCCGTCAACACGAATACCTTCGTTTAAAACCATGGCTCTAGATTCCTCGTAAGCAAGCATTTCCATAGCAAAACCGGCATATTCGGCTGCCTGTTCGGGATATTTTTCGGTTAAACTGTTGGTGAAATTTTCCTTAAGAGTTGCAATTTTTACATCGCGGGTTTGTTTATCTAAAAACTCGTGTAAGATTTTTGCAACTTCCGCGCGGAAGGTATTGTTTGCCATATCCAAAACTTCTTGGGGCAAAACTTCCGGTGTCCATTCAAATTTTTCTTTACCGGCTTTTTCTCTTAAATCAAGTTGTGCTTGGCAAAGTTTTTTAACTTCGGGGTGGGCAATTTCAATTGCTTTCACCAAATCTTCTTCGCCGACTTCGTGGGCGCCACCTTCTACCATCATAATACCGTCTAAAGTACCGGCAATAACAAGGTCCATATCGGCAGTTTTGCGTTCTTCAATAGTCGGGTTAATGACATATTGACCGTTAATTCTGCAAACGCGGACACCTGCAACAGGGGTGGTAAAAGGTATGCTTGAAATAACTGTTGCAGCGGAAGAAGCAGCAATGCTTAAAACATCACTTTCGTTTTTGCCGTCTGCGGAAACGACCATAGCCGTTACATTGACTTCACAAGCAAAACCTTTGGGGAAAAGCGGTCTCATAGAGCGGTCAATCAAGCGGGAAGAAAGAGTTTCCTTCTTGCTTGGTCTTGATTCTCTTTTGAAAAAACCGCCCGGTATTTTGCCGGCAGCATAGGTTCTTTCCTTATAGTTTACTGTTAAAGGAACAAAATCTTGTAAGCCGGGTTTTTGATTTTTATCGGATACGGCAGTTGCTAAAACCATTGTATCACCGAGTCTTGCCATAACGGAGCCGTCTGCTTGTTTGGCAATGACACCGGTTTCAAAAGTTATTTTTTTGCCACCGATTTCAACCTCAACGCTAACTTTGTTATTTGTCATTTTAAATTTATTTCCTTAATTTGAGTTCTTTTGTAACTTCTTGATATTTCTTAAGATCTTTCTTCTTTAAGTAAGCAAGTAATTTTTTGCGTTGGCTGACGAGTTTTGTTAAACCTTGTTCGCCTGCAAAATCTTTAGGATTCGTTCTGAGATGTTGAGAAATGTATTGAATTCTTTCAGTAATTAAAGCAATTTGAACAGCGGGGCTGCCGGTATCGGCAGGGGCTGCCTGAAATTTAGAAATAATATTTTTTCTGTCTTGTTTTGTTAATGCCATTTTGTTTTTACACTTAAATCAAGGACTGTTTACCGAGTAAGGGCCCCGCGCTGTGTTGCAGGTTGTCAAAACTTAAAGCCGATACCAAGCAAGAGTCTGATTTTCTCCTTATTTTTAGTTTTGTATATAAATATACACATATAATTATATCATATATTGCGTTTTTTTGCTTTATGGCATCTTGTATGAGTGCTTTTATCAGGCATCACCTCATAGAGGCATACCCAGAGTGGGCAGCAGGCCGAAGTATTCGACCGAGTTTGCAACACACTATAAACGCAAAAGCTGACGTAAAATAAAAAAAGGGAAGGCAGACTAGGGGTAAGTCTGCCTTGGGATAAAATTTCATGGAGAAATGAAATTTATACTTATAGTTTAACATCTTAATAGAAAATTACCAAGGGTCAAAAGTCCTAATTTAAAAAGTTTTTAGACCTAGAACAAATTGGGTCTAAAGTCCCAGAGCGTTTTAATGCTATAATAGAGTTATCGTCTTATAATTTAAGGTTTGAAAATGCAAAATAAAATTACGCAAAAAGAAATAAGGAATTTTCTCTTTTCCAAAGCGGACATAAAATATCAAAAATTTTCCGCTGCTTTAACACCAAACGCTAAAAATATTCTTGGTATAAAAGTTCCTGTTATCAAGCAATATGCAAAAGAACTTGCCCGTCACAACATTTCTTATAAAACAGATAAAATAAAAAATCCTTATTTTGAAGAAATTATGATTGAAGGTTTTTTAATTGCTTATACAAAAACACCTTTTGAAACTTTTGTAAAAGAAATAAAAAATTTCATTCCCAAAATAAATAACTGGGCGCACTGTGATTTGTTTTGCTCCGCCTTAAAAAGAATAAAAAAAGACGAAGATTATTTTTTTGATTTTATACAACCCTACTTAAAAAGCAAAAAAGAATTTTATCAGCGTTTTGCATTTGTCATTTTACTTGGATACTTTGTAAAAAAAGAACATTTGAATTTTATCTTTGAAACACTTGATAATTTTAAACACGAAGGCTATTATGCAAAAATGGCGGCGGCGTGGCTTTTAAGTGTTTGCTTTGTTAAATTTCCAAAAGAAACACTAGTCTATGCCAAACGCTCAAAATTAGATACTTGGACTTTTAAAAAAGGTATAGAAAAAACAAAACAATCTTTTAGAGTTTCAAAAGATTTTAAAGAGAAGTTAAATAATTTTTTATAATATCTATATAAGGACAAAAATGTTAACTTTTAAAGGCGCTTTATTTTTTGCTCTTGTCGGTATAGCGTTTATGATAAAAAATCCCCTTCATAAACGCGGTTTTTTGCGCGCACAAGGCATTATTACCGATTATGAAAGAGGGAAAAAAGACGGCAAAGAGGTGTTTTTTGCAAGAGTAAAATTTCCGTGTAAAGAAGAAGAAATCCTTTTTACTGACGATACCCCCCTTCGCAAAAAACCGACATTCGGCACAATAGTAGATGTTTTATATGATAGAAAAAACCCACAACACGCCGAAATTGAGGGCAATTTTTCTATTATCTTTCCTTGGATATTTATTTTGATTGCCTTTATAATACTTATCTTTAATTTAAAACAATACTTTATTTTTTAAGCGAAAATAAAACCCCCACCCTTTTAAGAGCGAGGGTTTTAAAATAATAAAAGAATTACTTTATATCCAAAGATTTAACTTTGTTACTTTATCTTGTTTGCGGACTTTCGGTTCGCCGACAAGTTCTTGAATATAAACTTCCGCTACAAATACTTTTGTGCCCGCCATTAAATGACCACCGAGCAAAGTGCCTTTATCATCACACAAAGTTAAATGTGCGTGAATAAAAGAGCGGTTATCCATAATACTAACATTACCGGAAATGTTAAGAATTCCAGTTTTTTGTGTTAAAACTTTTTTATCGTATTTCTTCTTAACTTGGTCATAGTAAGCAAGCGTAGCATTTTCAAGAGAACCGATACCGCTGATAATACCACATTTTATTTGATTATCGTGGCAAAAGTCGGTAAGGGCTTCAAGTAAATCTTTGCCTTTACTGATTTTAAAGATATAGGTTCTGCCTGTTAAATAAGGTTTTTGTTCTGCCATTTTTATTTCTCCTTCATTTTTTGTAAATAGTTTTTAATTGCTTTTAATTGTGATTTTGCGTCAAGATGTGCCTGTTCGTAAATCTTTAACGCTTTACCACTTGATAAATATTTGCCTTCTTTAAACGGATAAAGTGAGCATTTCTGCCCGAGTTCACTTTTAAGCCAGCAATATAAGGTCGGCATAGTAAAATCTGTTAAACCCATAGCGCGTTTTTGCTCGCTTAAAGGTAAAATTCTCTCTTGCTCTTTTTCACTTAACATCAAGAAAAGTTCCCGTGAGCAAACATAATAGACATTTAACTTTATCCCTGCTTTTTTAAGCATAGGGTATGTTTGCTGCATAAAGATTTCGCCAACGCCGCTACCCTGAATAATAAGTACGCCTTTTGCATCTTTTTCTTTAACTAAAGCATAAACGCCTTTTGAAGAATCTGCGCCTTTTGCGCGGACATTTTGACAAACTTCCGGTCTTGTTACAAAAGGATATAAAACCGCCGGTTTTTTTGCCATAGCCGCAACCAAAGAAGGCCAAACATCTTTAGCATCAAGCGGAGTCAAAGTTATTGCCATATTTTTAGGGAAATCTTCCTGCACAAGTTGCAGAGCCTGCGGGTCTGCATGAGTAGGACCGTCTTCACCTGTCGGAATTCCAGCATGTCCGCTGAAAATTACAAAAGTGTTCATAGGTTTTTTGGTAACTTCGCTATATACCTGTTGCCCTATTGCGTGTAAGCGCGCAGCCGTATGCATCATAGAACTTGTAAAAGCCGCATAAGAAGCCGCAACACCGGTATTAAGACCGTAGGCACTAACACCGCTCATAACGGCACTTAATCCGTCTTCGCAAATACCGCCGCTTGCAATCAAACGGCTTTCTGGATTTGTTTGTTTATTATAAAAACCTTTATCGTAAGGTTTGGCTATTTGACCGGCTGAGGTTGAGCCGCTTAAATCAGCCGTTGAAACATAAAAAGATGATTTTTGCTTTTCGCCCATATACTGTAAAGCCGCACCCATAGCCGACCTAAGAGCGACTTTTTTATCTGCGGGATATTTTAAGACTTCCGGCAATTTATACGGGTCAAAAGTTTTTTGCGGTTTTTTAAGAGCAGGTAATTTTTTATCAAGTAATCTTTTTTGGGCAGATTTTAATTTTAAGCCGAAAGGACTAAAAATCTTACTATTTTTCTGTATAGCATAGCGGAAACACATCAAAGTTTTATAATAATAATTTTCTACATTTTGAGCGTCCATTTCGCCTTCAAAACGCGGTATTTGAACACCGAAAGTTTTTTCAAATTCCTCAAGGGCTTTGTAATAACCTTCGCTTGCAAATTTATGACCGCTACCGTGGCTTTTTCTGCCTTCTATACCGTATTTGCGCCCTTTAATTGTTTTATAAACTATGGCAGTAGGCACGCCGTTATTTAGAGTATTGGCAAACTTTTGAGCGCCGTAAATTTGCTTAAAATCGCTGCCATCTTCCACTTCAATAACATTTAAGCCGTTAATATAGAAAAGTTCCTTTGGCTGCCAAGCGACATAATCGCCTGCTTGACCGTTTTGCGCGCAGACTTTATCGGAATCAATAGAGGCCTGATTCCAATCCAAGTGAATAATCAAATTATCAAGACCTGCACGCGAAGCAATAGCAAGGGCTTCGGCTACTCTGCCGGCTGTTAAACCGCCTTCCCCTTCAAGAATATGAACTTTTGGCGCTTTTTCTTTATAATTTATTGCCGCGCCCAAAGCAAGCCCCACACTTGCGCCAAAACCAACACCGCTTGCGCCTGTTGCCAAGCAAACAAACGGAGTTGACGGCACAGGGTGGCCGTCTAAAGATTTTGAATTGCAATCTTTAAAATATTTGGTATTTGTTGTGGGTGCTTTTCTAAAACCAAGCAGATCTTCAAGCCGTAAAGCATATTGTCTTTTAGGGTTAAAGTAAGGAGTGCCGATTTCATTTCTTATTGCGCTTAAAGCGTAAAGACCAAGCGCTTTATGCCCTGCCGCATAAGACAAAATATCAAAACCTGGCTCATAGGGCTTTGCTAAATCATAAGCCATCACATTATAAACAAGATTTAAAGCGATAGGTCCGCTTGAAATACTACCGCCGGGATGGCCGGAAAGCGGAACATAATTATATAGGACCACGCACAAAGAACGATATAAAACTTCCATTTTTTCCAAAATATCTTCCTGTGCACGCGATAATTGATATTCTTTTTCCTTTATAATATCAATTGCTTTATAATACTGACCTTGTTTCTTATCAAGTTTAAAAGATGATGGCTTAATCATAGTTAAATTTCCGGTGTATATCTTGAGGGGCAACACTCAAGGGCAAAATTTTCCACTAAAGCAACGGCGGCGTCGACATCGTTTTTATTGGCTACTTCCACATTGGAGTGGATATAACGAACCGGCACAGATAAAGTACATTCCGGCACGGCTCCTGCGTGTCTTTGGATAATCATACCGTCATTAGAACCTCTTGAGGCAACCCTTAATTGATGGGGAATTTTATGTTTTTGGCAAATTTCAACAAGGTGGTCAACCACTCCTTGATTTGCTATTGTTGTTCTATCTACCATACTGATACCGATACCCTGCCCAAGTTTTAAAACAAAATCTTGTGCAGGAATACCCGGAGTATCAAGTGCGCCGGTTGTATCAACGGCTAAAGCAGCATCAGGTTTAATATCAAAAACCGCACATTGGCAACCGATAAGGCCGAACTCTTCTTGTGTGGTAAAGGTAAAATAAATATCGGCATCGTGGTCTTTGGGTAAATTTTCCATAACTTTTAAAAGGATATAAACGCCGGCTCTGTCGTCAATTGCTTTGGCACTAAACATATCTTTGCCAAATTCAATAGGGGCTCTGTCTAAAGTAATGGGATCGCCCATACTGAAAACTTCTTTTGCAGTTTTACCGTCAAGGCCTGTATCAATAAAAAGGCTGTCAACACTGGCTGCTTTGGCAAGATCTGCTGCGGTTAAATAGTGCGCCGGTTTTGAACCGATTACCCCTGTTAAAATACCGTGTTTTTTGGTTTGAATTTTGACTCTTTGAGCAACTAAAGTTCTTGCGTCAATACCGCCGGTGGTAACAAAGCGTAAAAAGCCACTTTCTTCAATATATCTAACTCTTGCGGAAACTTCGTCCATATGGGCATCAAGCATAAGTTTAAATTTACCTTTGCCTTTTTTTAGGGCAATAATATTGCCTAAAGCATCGGTTCTAACTTCATCAACCAAAGGTTTAATGATAGGTAAAATTGTTTCTCTTAAAAGTTCTTCTCTGCCGCAGGCAGCGGGAGTGGAACTTAATTTTTCAAAAAGTTTAAAATCCATAAAAAATCCTCCTTTATATATATATTCTATCATACAATGCAAATTACGACTAAAAAACCCTCGCTTATAAAAAAATAAGAGTGTTTTTTATTTATAGGACTTTGTACCCATATTAATTTAGGTCCTTTGCCCCTTGTAACAATAACTTTTGTGTCCTATAATTTAATTTAGTAGGAAACATAAATAAAAAAAGGAAAAAATTTATGAAAAATAAAATAATATTCTTGATTTTTGCCACACTTTTGCTAACTGCAGTAAGTGCTTTAGCAAATGATAATATCAAAAAGATTAAAAAAGAAATAAGCAATCCTTACCTAAACGAGTTAAAACAAGAAATCAATAACTTTATAGCAAAAGAGAACCCGCAGTCCCTTATAGATTCCACTTGTAACGGGGATAAATATTGTTTAAAACACTTTGAACTTCTAACGGAAGCAAAAGTCCCCATTGAGACAATTACGCAATTATTACAAAACCAAACAAATCACAAACAATTTCTATATAATTCCAAATATGTTTTTGCTTTCGGCTATGGACTGAATATTATCTTAAGTAGAGTGGAAACAAGAGAAATTGAAAAACTCTCTTCTTGTAAGGAATTAAAAGCATATATAACAGATATGCCTATAACAAAAATGGCTTTGATACCTTTTGCCGCCAAATATTTAGAAAAGTGCAATATAGATGGTGGATATAAAGATCCTATTATCAATCTTATGGATAATGAGATTCTTTGCGAGCCTGAGTTAGATATGGCTCAATACAATATCAATAATTTATGTTCTTTATTTCCGCCCGAAAAAGACCGCTATGGATATAATGTTCCGGTTATGAGGACAATTATAGGGGATGAGGCTCAAGCATTAGATAATAAAGAAAATTATACGGAAGAAGAGATGGAATCCATTGAAAAAGATGTGCAAACTATAGAAAGTATTAGAAAAAGCAAGGGCGTTCCTTGCAAACCTATACAGAAAATAAAGGTATATAAGGGAATAAAAAACAATCTATTGAAAGATATTCAAAAGCCTTCGGAAATGAAAGATCCTCTAGAAAAAGAAATAAATCAAGAACTGCCTGTTTAAATGATTTATTGCTATAAACTTTTAGTTCTTTTGTCTTATAGTTAAAAAACACCCTTGCTCTTTTTTATGAAGCAAGGGTGTTTTTTATTTTGCCTTTCAAATAAAAGATTATTCGAAGTAAGGTTTTAAACTGAAAGATTTAACTTCATCACTAAGTTTAGCAATTAAATCATCTACTGAAACGCCTTCCAAGTTCTTGCCACTTCTAAGGCGGATGGTGGCAGTCTTATTTTGGGCTTCTTTGGCGCCGATAACTAAAGTATAAGGCACTTTTTCAAGGTGGGCTTGGCGGATTTTTGCGCCGAGTTTCTCGGGCCTTAAATCAAGTTCGGGGCGAAGGCCGGCTTCGCGCATCTTTTGGGCAAGTTCTTTGGCAAAAGGTATTTGCTCATCAGTCAAAGTTAAAATTTTTGCTTGGACCGGGGCAAGCCAAAGAGGGAATAAACCGGCATAATGCTCAATTAAAATACCGATAAAGCGTTCAATAGAACCAAGCATTGCTCTGTGGACCATTAAAGGTCTTTGTCTGCCTTCTTTTGCGATATAAGTTAAGTCAAAGCGTTCGGGCAAGTTAAAGTCAAACTGGATTGTGGAAAGTTGCCACGGACGGCCGATAGCGTCAATTAACTTAATATCAATTTTGGGGCCGTAGAAGGCGGCCTCGCCTGCTTGGGCGGTATAAGGAATATTGTTCTTTTTTAAGACATCTTCCAAAGCGGCTTGGGCGCGGTTCCAATCTTCTGCTTTGCCGGTGTAATTTTCCGGCTTGGTTTCATCCCAAGTGGAAAGTTCCACTTTATACTTTTCAAAACCAAAAGTTTTAAAAATATGTAAAGCAAATTCAAAACAAGCCTGAACTTCGCTTTCAATTTGCTCGGGCGTGCAGAAAATGTGGGCATCATCTTGGGTAAAACCGCGCACTCTTAAAAGTCCGTGCATAACGCCGGAGCGTTCATAGCGATACACCGTGCCGAGTTCGGCTAGACGCAAAGGCAAATCGCGATAACTTCTAAGTTCGGAATTGTAAATTGAAATGTGGAAAGGGCAGTTCATCGGTTTTAACTGATATTTTTGGTCGTCAACTTCAATAGGACTAAACATATTTTCGCTATAAAAGTTTGCGTGGCCGGATTTTTGCCACAAGTGCAGGCGTGCAATATGCGGGCTAAAAACCATATCATAACCGCGTTTAAGGTTTTCCGCTCTTATCCAATCTTCCAAAGTTTTTCTAAGCATACCACCTTTAGGTTGCCATAAAACAAGACCCGGGCCGATATCTTCATCCATAAAGAATAATTTTAAATCAGTTCCAAGTTTGCGGTGGTCGCGTTTTGCGGCTTCTTCTTGCTGTTTGATATAATCGTTTAGTTCTTCTTTTGTTTCAAAAGCAATGCCGTAAATGCGTTGCATTTGGGGGCGTTTTTCATCACCGCGCCAATAAGCACCGGCAGTGTGGGTAAGTTTAAAATGTTTGATTTTGCCCGTGTGTTCCATATGCGGACCGCGGCATAAATCGGTAAAATTGCCGTTTGTATAGATGGTTATTTCATCTTCGGGCAATTCTTTAATTAACTCAACTTTAAATTCTTCGCCTTTTGCTTCAAACATTTTTAAAGCGTCTTGCTTGCTGATTTTTTGGCAGACAAAGGGCTGGGCTGAAGCAACAATTTGCTGCATCTTTTTTTCTATTGTTTTGAGGTCTTCGGGAGTGAATTTATGATCTGATAAAAAATCATAATAAAAGCCGTTTTCAATAGCAGGACCGATACCAAGTTTTGTGCCTTTAAAAAGTTCCTGCACGGCGGCCGCCAAAATGTGTGAACAACTATGTCTTTTTACTTCTATATTTGCGTTTTCCATAAAATACCTCAAACATATTTTTGGGCAGACTTACTGCCCCATTAAATAGTATAATTATTTTATCATTTTTTAAGGGGTTATGCTCTATATGAAGTTAATTAAAAAGTATTTTTTGCTTTTAAAACAAGATTTTTTGCTTTTTTCTCTTTTGAGTTTGCCGGGCATAGTTTTTTATTTTATCGGTCTTTGGCAACTTGAGGCCTTTAGTTTATCCACCTTAACTATTGGGCTTTTAACAAAATTTTGCGTGGAGTTTTTAACAATTTCCATAATTTTTTATATCGTGCATATTTTAGGTTTTAAAAAACGCGGTGTTTTTGCTTTAGTATTTTTTCTTTATTATATAACGATTACGGCAGATATTGTTCTTTTGATGTATTTTAAGGAAAGATTTGGCTTAAAACATGTTATGACACTTGGCGGGGCACAATATCAGTTTATGACGGATATCCGCCTGCTTTGTTATTTTGCTTTTATTTACTTTTTCCCCTTCTTTGTTGTGGGCAAATTTTGGCACGCACCAAGCCGCCACATTAGTGCCAAAAAAATGGCTTTCTCGGCGGTGCTTTTGTTAGTTGTTTCTATTATCTCGCCGATTTTTTATTTAAAGACCCCGCAGGCATTCTTTAGCACGCAACTTATGGATACAACTTTGGCCGGTATTGTTAAAGATTCAATAAACAAAAAATCTACACCTGAAGTTTTGCCCCTTGACGATAGCGAAATACAACTTGCCGCCCAAAATTATAATCTTTTTAGGCCAAGCGATTTTGTTAACAAAAAAAATTATAAACGCATAATTTTGATAACTACTGAGGCCCTTTCAAATAAATTTAGCAATATGGTTAATCCAAGTATTCCGCCAGCAGCAAGTGCGGTTATTGATAATCTTAAAAAAACTTACCCCAATGTTTCTTTAAAACCGACTACAATTTCCACCTTATACGGCTTAAGTGTTATTTTTTCGGGCCACGCAAACCCCGAACTTATGTTTGAAAACGAGTATCCTTTGTCCTTTGTGAAAATTTTAAGAGATAATGGCTTTAAAACTGCTTTTATACGCGGTGCTAACGAACATTATATGAACGAAGATGTTCTTTTCAAACAAGCCGGTTTTAGCGAGATTTACGGCGCAGATTATTTTGCTAGCACGCCTTATAAAGATAAAATTGCCTGGTGGGGACTTACCGATAGATCTTTGTTTGATTTTACTATCAATTATCTTAAAGAAAACCGCGACAAAAAAGTTTTTATTGACATTTTAAATGTTGATACCCACGTGCCAAGCGGCAGAACAGATTATTTAGGCCAAACATACCCCCCTTTAAATCTTGATGATATTGACCCCAAAATTGCCACCGCTTATGATAGGCCAAATATGGCGCGCGCATTTAGAAATTACGATTATGAACTTGGTCTTTTTATTGAAAATTTACAAAAGGAAAATTTGCTTGACGATGACACTTTGCTTATTGTTACGGCCGACCACCCCTTTTATGCTAATTTAGATATTGGCCCTTTGGTTAAAAATTACCAAAAGAACTTTGAGGAAGTACCTTTTATTTTAATTACCAAAAATAAAATTGAAGAAGTTTTGACAACTGATAAAAATGCTTCCCAGCAGGATATCGCGCCAACTATTTTAGGGCTTACCGGCTTTAAGACACCGCAAAATATGATAGGTAGAAGTTTGTTTGAAAATACACCCGAGCGTTCTGTTTTTGAGTTAAAAAACAATTATGTTATAGTGCAAAGCAAAGGGCAAAAACAAATAATTTCAAAACGCGCAAAAGAGCCAAACCAAAAGGCCTTAATAAAATTGCTGACTAGTATTGTAAAATAATTTATCCAAGTATTCTTATTGCGCTAGCGGTATCTTTGTTAATTTGTTGGGTAAGTTCTCCGAGGGAGTCAAATTTCTTTTCCCCGCGGATTTTGGCAACAAGGGCAATTTGCAAAATTTTGCCGTAAATATCTTGGTTAAAATCTAAAATGTGGACTTCGCATAAAGGCGCGCCGTTTTTTTCCACAGTTGGCCTAAGGCCGATATTACAAACGCCTTTATATTCTTTCCCCTCTAAAAAAACTTTTACGGCAAAAACGCCTTTAGGCAATATTTTGCAAGTATCAATTTTTAAATTGGCCGTTGCAAAACCCATTTGGCGCCCAAGTTGCTGGCCTTTAACAATAAGCCCCTCTAAAGTGTAAAAATGCCCGAGCATTTTAGCGGCAAGGCTAGCTTCGCCCTGTTCTAAAAATTTGCGTATTAAAGATGAAGAAATTTTGTGGCCTTCTTTATTATTAACAAAATTTTGGCAAGAGTAAATTATGTTATTATCGGCACATGCTTTTGCTAGAAAATCTTTTTTACCAAGGCGATCTTTGCCGAAGGCAAAATCTTCCCCCGTTAAAATACCGCCCATTTTATAATCTTTCAAAAGAATATCAAAAAACTCTTGGCAGGTTAAATTTTTTATTTTTTCAAAATCAAGTTTTTTAACTTCGCAATTTTCCTGTTTGATTAAGGCAAGTTTTTCGCCGGGTAAAGTTAAAACTTTGTTTTTGGTATCATTATTTTTTAAAAGTTTTGGCGCAAAATCAAAAGTTAAAATAAGCGGCTCTAAATTATTTTTGGTGGCAAGTTTTTTAAGAGTTTCAAAAATAAATTTGTGGCCAAGATGCACGCCGTCAAAAGTGCCTATTGTTATAAACTTTTTACCCATTTTACTATATCCTCCGGCGCGCTTTTTCTAAGTGTATCAAGGGGCAGGGCATCTTTAATTTTGTAAGAGCCGATTTGCGTTCTTCTTAACGCGCTAAGTGTGCCAAAAGTGCCAAGTTTCTCGCCAAGCATATAAGCAAGACTTCTGATATAAGTGCCGCTAGAGCAAAAAACTTCAAAACTAATGATATTATCTTTTAAAGATATTTTAGAATATTTATAAATTTCCACAACACTTTCTTTTTTGATATTAACGCCCTTTCTTGCGTGGTCATACATGGCTTGGCCTTTAACTTTTTTTGCGCTGTAAAAAGGTATAGGGTGTTTTATTTTGCCCGTCATAGTTTTAAGTGCTTCTTTAACTTGTTTTAAAGTGATTTTGGGGCAAGGTTCTTCCTTTAAAATAAAGCCCTGCATATCCCAAGAATCTGTTAAAATACCCAAAGTTATTTGTGCCTGATAAACTTTATCAAGCCCTAAAAACTCGGGTTGTCTTTTAGTGGCTTCACGCCCGATTAAAACAAGCAAAAGTCCGCTTGCCATGGGGTCAAGCGTGCCCGAGTGTCCGATACGGGAAAACTCATAACAACTTAAAATCCCGCGAGTATAAGCAATAACATCGTGCGAGGTCCACCCCGGTGTTTTATCTATGGGCAAAAGACCAAGAAGTTGTGTCATTTTAATCTTTCTTTAACGGCTTTTAGAAGTTTCTTTTTGATAGTTTCAAGATTGCCTTTGGCAATTTTAAAACCGGCTGCTCTTGCGTGCCCGCCGCCGCCGAACTCTTGAGCAACTGCGCTAACATCCACTTTGCCTTTTGAGCGCAAGTTTACCGCAATTTTGCCCGGCTCTTCCCTTAAAAGAAGGGAAACTTCAACACTTGGCACCATTATCGGTTGGCTTACAATGCCTTGTGTGTGGCGAGGGTCAGTTTTAAGTTTTTTGAAATCGGATTTAAGTAAAGAAATTTCCGCAATTTGTTTTTGGTGGTGCAGTTTTAATTTTTCTAAAGCACGACCGAGAAGTTTCATTTCAGGGTAAGGTTTTGTGTTGTAAATTATTGTGTTTATTAATTTAATATTAGCACCGCACTCAAGCAAAAAAGCACCTGCTGCCATACTTTCAGGCGTGGTGTTGGAGTGTAAAAAACGCGCTGTATCGGTAACAAGACCGGTGTAAAGACAGGTTGCCTCGTTTGCGGTTGGTTTTGCGTTCATCTCTTTAAAAAGGCGGACCATAATTTCCGCCGTGGAAGAGGCAAGCGCATCAATATAATTCAAATCGCCGTAAAATTGACCTGTTATGTGGTGGTCAATGTTTATTACTTGTTTTGCATTTTTAAAACAAATATCAAGGTTGCCGCCACGGGTGGGTTCTGAACATTCAAGCATAATTAAAGTATCATAGTCGTATTTTTTCGGTAAAATACCGAAATTAACGCTGTTTAAAGCCGGCAAGAAAAATAAATCATCGCCCGGTCTATCTTTGCTGAAGGGATAAACTTCTTTTCCCATTCTTTGTAAAAGCGAAGTTAAAGCCAAAGTTGAACCAAGACTATCCCCGTCGGGATTTTGATGCCCGGCGACAAAAAAACGTTTACCTTTTTTTATGGCTTGAACAATTTCTTTTAAAGTATTATTTTTCTTCATGTTCTTTTTCTATTTTGGCAAAAATCTTTTCCACAGCAGACGCTCTTTCAGGCGTATTATCAAGTTCAAAAGTAAAGGAAGGTATCCTTTTAATATGCACTCTTGAACGCAAAGCCGCGCCGATTTCCCCCCTTAAATGGGCAAGTTGTTTTGCGGCATTTTTTTTATCGGCGTCATTACCGAAAACCGAATAAAATACTTTTGCGGTGGTTAAATCTTTGGAAACCCTAACCGCCGTTAAAGTTATAAATCCGCTAAAATGCCCGCTTGCAATAAGACGGGAAACAAGGGAATTGATTTCTTCTAAAAATAAACTTTCAAGTCTTTTTACTCTTTCTACCATATACATATATTTTATTTAATATGGTAAAATTTATCAATAAGGAGAAAAAAATGATTATCCCTACTATTATTGAAAAAAACATTGGTTATGATATTTTTTCCCGTCTGTTAAAAGATAGAATTATCTTTGTGGGCGGGCGCGAAGGTGAAGTTAGCACTGAAGCCGCAAATATGATTATTGCCCAACTTCTTTACCTTGATGCCGAAGATTCTTCAAGAGAAATTAATTTGTATATTAACTCCCCCGGCGGTTTGGTGACTGCGGGTTTAGCAATTTATGATACTATGCAATATATCAAAGCGCCGATTACCACAATTTGTATGGGACAGGCAATGAGTTTCGGTGCAGTTCTTTTGGCTGCTGGCTCTAAAGGCAAAAGATATGCTTTACCGCACGCAAGAATTATGATACACCAACCTTTAATTTGGGGCGGCGGAATTTCCGGCCAGGTAACAGATATTGAAATTGAATCAAAAGAACTTCGCGAAAATAAAGAACATCTTTTGGATATTTTGGCACATCACACAGGCCAAAAGAAAGAAAAAATCAGACAAGACAGCGAACGCAATTTCTATATGTCTGCCGAAGAAGCAAAAGAATATGGCCTTATTGATGAAGTTCTTAAATTAAAGAAATAATTTTTGGACCAGACAATTAAAAACCCCTTGCTAAAAGTAAGGGGTTTTTTGTTTTAGATTTTTTCAAAATCTCTATCGGTAAGATTATCGCAAACAAAAGCAGGACCTTGACAGGTTTTTAAAATATCTTCATTTCGGACTGCGGTAAAAGTAAGCGTATATTTGGGAGTGCCTTGCGTCGGGTAATAAATATGCGCGATACAATTATTTGTAGTGCAGGAAATATCAATACTGTGCATTTTTGTATTATATCTTAAACCATCTGCACTCCACGCGGCACCGCTTAAATTAAAAAAGGGTGCCACATCTTTACCTTGCCCTGTTATGTTTTTATTTACACTAAAATTCAAATTACCTTCAAGTGCTTTTGTCAAAAGGACAACTTCCGCTAGGCGCGATTTATAAACCGCTTTTTTATAATTCGGCAAAGCAACGGCAACTAAAATACCGATAATTAAAACAACTACCAAAAGTTCAAGTAAAGTAAAACCTTTATTTTTTATCTTCATAATTTCATTATAAATTATTTTTACACTAAATACAGTAAAGTTTTTTACAAAGGTTCAAACAAAGTGAATTATTTGGCAAGTATTTTGTGTTTAGAGAAGGCGTGAGAAATAGATAAATTTTACGAGGGTTTTATACCCCCATAGAGCAAACAATTTTGCGAGGATTTTTTAGGTGTATTAAATAATACACCGACCTATTTTTTATTTTCTTTAAGACGAGCAGAGCAAACAATTTTGCAAGTATTTTGTGTTTAGAGTAGGCGCAACCGAGGAAGAGTATACTGTGAAAGGCCGGCAGGCCGAAGTATCCGACTGAGGTTGCAACGCCCTATAAACGCAAAAGACGCAGTAAACAAATAAACCTCTTATTACTAAGAGGTTTATTTGTTCAAAATTGCTCCTCGGATAGGACTCGAACCTATAACCTATCGGTTAACAGCCGATCGCTCCACCATTGAGCTACCGAGGATTACATATATATTGTATTATAATCTAAAAACTTTTGCAAGTATTTTTTATTTTTCAGACGAAAAAAATTCATTTAACAAAATACTCAAAAATATTTCCAAAAAAGATTTAACATCTTTTAATAAATTATATAAAATATTTTTGAAAGGGGGTTTTACCTATGGCAGATTATAAAGATTATTACAAAATACTCGGCGTTAGCAAAAACGCAACCGAAGCGGAAATTAAAAAGGCTTTTAAAACACAGGCGCGCAAATATCACCCTGATATGCACCCCGAAAATAAAAAGGCCGAAATGACCGAAAAATTTAAAGATATTAACGAGGCCTATGAGGTCCTTTCAGATAAACAAAAAAGAACTATTTACGATCAAGTGGGCTCGGGCAATTATCAAAATTATGCACGTGGCGGTGGGGCAAGTGCCGGCAGTGCAGGCAATTATTATCAAAATCCAAATGGCGGACAGTATTATCAATATACCAGTGGGGGCGGTGCAAATCCTTTTGGAAACGGTGGTTTTAATTTTAACGGAACGGGCGGTTTTCAGGCAAGTGATTTCAGCGATTTCTTTCAATCGATTTTCGGCGGACTCGGCGGAGGTTTTGGCGGCTTTGGCGGTGGCAGAACTTCGCGCAGAAGAACAAGCACGCAAGATCCTTACGGCATTTATTCAAATACTCCTGAAGAAGCAAATTTATCTTTGGACCTTGCATCTGCCTATCAGGGCGGAATGGTGCGTTTGACTTTACCGAGCGGTAAAAGTGCACAAGTCAAATTCCCCCCGCGTATTGCGCAAGGCGCAAAAATAAAACTTAAAGGGCTTGCTTCAAACGGTGGAGATTTATATGTAAATATACAAATTGCCACAAAAGAGCCTTATACCTTGCAGGGCGAAAATATTTATTATACTTTAAATATTATGCCGTGGACTGCCGCTCTTGGCGGAACGGCAAGCATTTATTTGCCGGACTCTTCAAATGTAAATATCAAAATACCTGCCGGTTCTAAAAGTGAGCAAAAACTTAAATTATCTGGCAGAGGACTTGGTAAAAGCGGAAACTTTTATGTTAAACTTTTAATCAATAATCCAGAGCATCTAACTAGCAGGCAAAAAGAACTTTTTAAGGAACTTGCAAAATAAAAATACAATTAAAAATCCCCCATCTTTTTAGACGGGGGATTTTTAAATCTACAACAAAACCTATTTGAGGTGTTTGCTGATTAAAGAAGTCATTTCAAACATATTAACTTGGTTTTTACCGCCGAAAATCGGTTTCAAGACGGAATCTGCGTTAATATTGCGTTTGTTGTTTGTATCTTGCAAGTTGTTCTTTTTTATATAAGCCCAAACTTTTTTAACGACTTCTGTTCTCGGTAAGGGATTTGTTCCTGTAACCTTTGAGAGTTCTGCGCTCGGGGTTAAGGGTGTCATAAATTTTGCATTTGCTTTTGCCATAATATTTTTCTCCTATGTATTTTATTTATTGTTTTCAAATATCCTAAACTAAGCAATCAATTTTTGGTGCTGCGTCTAAAATATCTTGTGAGCAACCGTCTTGAAACTTTTCAAAGTTTTTAACGAAGGCTGCCGCTAGTTCTTTGTATTTTTTATAGTATTCTTCTTTGTTCTTCCAAGTGTTTGCAGGTTGTAAGATGGAAGCATCAACACCTTCACACTCGGTAGGGATTTCAAATCCAAATACATCATCTTTTACAAATTTTACATTATCTAACTTGCCATGTAAAGCGGCATTTAATAAGGCTCTTGTATGTTTAATACTTATTCTTGAGCCAATACCGTAAGGACCGCCAACAAGACCTGTATTAACAAGCCAGCAATTTACATTATACTTTTCTATTCTTTCTTTAAGCAAGTGGGCATAGGTCGAAGGGTGTAAAGCCATAAAAGGCCCGCCGAAACAAGTGCTGAAAGTTGTTTGGGGCTCTTTTACGCCCTTTTCCGTGCCGGCAACTTTTGCGGTATAACCACTGATAAAGTGATACATTGCCTGTTCTTTAGAAAGTTTGGAAAGCGGAGGTAAAACACCGAAAGCATCATAAGTCAAGAAAATAATATTCTTTGGGTGAGGACCTTTTGCGCTGGGAACTGCATTATCAATAAAGGTTAAAGGATAACTTGCGCGGGTATTTTCTGTTAAAGTGGCATCATCCAAATCTAATTTGCGGGTGATAGGATCAAAAACCACATTCTCAAGTAAGGTGCCAAAGCGGTGGGTTGTAGAGTAAATTTGAGGTTCTGCTTCTTTTGAAAGTTTAATAACTTTTGCATAGCAGCCGCCTTCAAAGTTGAAAACGCCTTCATCATCCCAACCGTGTTCATCATCACCGATTAAACCTCTGTGCGGATCAGCGGAAAGGGTGGTTTTACCTGTGCCGGAAAGACCGAAGAAAATTGCGCTGTCGCCTTTATCACCAACATTGGCGGAGCAGTGCATAGTCATAATGCCTCTTTGCGGTAAGAGGTAATTCATAACGGTAAAAATTGATTTTTTAGATTCACCTGCATAAGCAGAACCGGCAATAATTACGAGTTTCTTTTTAAAGTTAATTTCAATTGCGGTTTCGCTTGCGGTGCCGTCTGTTGCGGGATCGGCTTTTAAACCCGGCAAGAAGACAACCGTAAATTCGGGAATAATTTTTGTAATTTCTTCTCTGGTCGGTTCAATAAACATATTGCGGGCAAAAATATTGTGCCAAGCATATTCGGTTATAACGCGGATAGCAAGGCGGGATTTTTTTGCCGCGCCGACATAAGCATCTCTGACAAACAAATCTTTATCTTCAACATATTTTTGGGCTTTCTTGAAAAGTTTTTCAAAGTTTTCTTCGCTGATACCTTTATTGCCTTTATGCCACCAAATAGTATTTTTGGTTTCTTCGGTTTCAACAAAAAATCTATCGTTCGGAGCGCGGCCGGTTAATTTGCCGGTTTCCACACATAAAGCGCCCCCGTGTGTGATATTACCTTCCCCTCTTTTTAAGGATTCTTCCGCAAGTGCTTCACTTGTAAGGTTCCAATAAACTGTTTTGTTTGTTTTCAAGCCCACATTTTCAAGAGCATAATCACTTTTGAGTGCATTTGGATCTATCTTTGTCATACTTTTTTCTACCATTCCTTCTTAATAATTTTATTTCCGATTTTTAATTCGCCTGTGGCGTTTTTATCAAGAGCCCATTTAATTCTCTTGATACCTTCCATAATATTTTCCTTACCGGCGCAATAACTGATTCTTAAATAACCGTCAATGCCGAAAGGTGCGCTGGGCATTGTTGCCACAAGGACCTTTTCCAGTAAGAAAGCAGACATTTCAAGAGAACTTTTGTTGTAATAACTAAAGTCAACCAAGCAATAGAAAGTTCCGTCTGAAATGTTTATTTTTATATTGGGAATCTGTTTTAACTCATTAATTAAAATATCTCTGTTTGTTTCAAGAGTTTTTTGAAGAGTCTTTATAAAATCTTTATCTTCTTTTAATGCGGCAAGTGCACCGACTTGGCTAAGATCACTTGTGCAAGAAGTTGTTTGTGCTTGCATACGACCCATAGCCTTAATCATTTCCGTATTGGTGCTGACTGCCCAACCGATTCTAAGTCCGGTTAAACCGAATAATTTTGAAACGCCGTTAATTGTAACGATATTATCCGGATTTTTGGCATAAGTATAAGGACTGGGTGACTTTTTGCCACCGAAAACGAGTTGATGATAAATATCATCGGTCATAAGCCAAATATTTTTTTCTTCGCAAAGTTCAACTAAACTTTTAATAAACTCTGCCTCAAATAAAATACCCGAAGGGTTATTAGGGCTGTTAAACATTATGGCTTTTGTTTTAGGGGTAATTGCTGCCTTAATTTCTTCAATAGAAACTTTAATACCTTCTTTAGGGCGCACAACAACAGGGGTTCCGCCGACAAGTTTGACCATCTCGGGATAACTTACCCAATAAGGTGCAGGGAAAATAACTTCGTCACCGGGATTAACAGCACATAAAAGAAAATTGTAAATTGCTTGTTTCGCACCGCCTGTAATAATAACATTGGCATTGGTAACATCTTTGCCGTATTGCTCTTTTGTATACTGGCAGACGGCTTCTTTAAGTTCCGGTAAACCTGTTGCGGGAGAATATTTTATCTTGCCGCTTTGCACTTTTTTAAGCATTGCTTCAACAGAACCTTTGGGAGCAAGTTCCACAGGTTCCCCACCGCCTAAGTGAACAATAGGTTCACCTTTCTTTTTTAATTCTGCGGCTTTAGCATTTAATTTTAAAGTTGGCGAATCGCCAATAACACCTGATAAAATACTTAATTTCATTACATTACCACCTGTTTTTATTATAATACTGCCTTTTTGATATTATACCTTATATTTTTTGTGCTTTACAATCTTATCAAAGATAATATAAAATAGAATTATGAAAAAAGTTATTACCTTTATCTTGCTTTATATAGCAGTTTATGTCGGAGCAATGCTTTTTGTTCAAAAGCGTTATAATTATGATTGGACACCGATTTCTCCAAGAGAAAAACTAGGCCAAAGCATAGAAGATCTTTTAATTAAGGAAGGTTCCCCAACACTTATGACCGATAAATTACCGGAATCTCCTTCCAAAGCAAATATCTCTTTTGAAAAAGCAAGTATTGATAATAAGAAAAGTGCTTCTATTAAACAAGAAGAAAAGTTGCCTACACAAGATTCGGCTAAAGAATCTTCGGAAGAGATAAATTCACAACAAACCCAGCAAGAAATAACTTCAGAAGAAACCGCAATAACGGAAGAAAAAGATGAAATAGATTCTGCCGAAGAAACTACCCAGAATAATCTTCAAGAATTATCCGTAGACCAAGAAATTGAACAAGAACAAAATACTCCCATAGCACAGGAATCGGAAAAGAAAAAGTCGACTTTAGAGGAACAACTTGCCGCAGCAAATTTAGTGGATATTAGAAGTTTCCGCACAAAAGTTTTTCTTAGAATGAAATATGCAACCACAGACAATTTTACGGAAAGAAAACTTTATAACAAAGCAAAATGTTATCTCAAAAAGCCTGTTGCTCAAGCCCTTGTAAAAGCAGCAAAATTGGCTGTTGAAGAAGAAGTGCCTTTTTGGTTATGTATCTATGATTGCTACCGCCCGACAAGTGTACAAAAAATTATGTTAAAAAGTGTTAAAGAACAGGGCTTTTTATCAAAAGTATCTAACCATAGCAGAGGTATGGCAGTAGATGTCGGCCCTTGTAATATGCAAGGCGAGCCATTACTTACACCTAATACTTTTGACACTTTTTCTGATGCTTCCGGTGCCTATTATTACGGTGATGAAGTACCGGATATTGCTATAGACAATAGAACCGCTTTACAAGAAGTTATGAAAAAGGCGGGGTTTAATACTATATCAAATGAGTGGTGGCACTTTGATTATAAGGGCGCCAAAAACGAAGAACCTTTAGATATAAGATTTTAAAAATATACTACTGCGCGCCTATAGTTCAATGGATAGAGCGTCGGCCTCCGGAGCCGGAGATGTCGGTTCGACTCCGACTAGGCGCAAAAAAAGAAAAAAGCCCACGCCTATTTTACAAATTAAGAGATGCAAAATTCTGAAACCCTACAATGTTTTATATAATATAAGCATAATGAAAAAACCTTTTACAATAAACATTTACGGACTAATTTTTTTAATCATGATACTGGTTGCCGTGCTTACTTGGATATTACCGACAGGCCAGTATGATACCTACGAAAAAGACGGCAGAACTTATACTGTGGCAGGCTCTTATCACAAAGTAGAGGCAAAACCTCAAGGTATAGGTGCCATTTTAACAGCACCGGCAAAAGGGTTTCAGGACTGCGCAGGAATTATTGTCTTTATATTTATTACAGGCGCAATATTCACGATTTTAGAAAAAACAGGTACTGTTAAAACAATGATTATGGGAACAAGTTATGTCTTTTCCAAACGTGAAAAATTAAAAAAATGGTTTATACCGGCAAGTATGATTCTTTTTTCCATAGGTGGAAGTATCTTTGGTATGGAAGAAGAAACTTTGATTTTTATACCTATGTTTATACCTTTGGCTATCTCTCTTGGCTATGACAGTGTTGTTGGAATGTGTATACCGTTTTTAGGGGCTTGGGTTGGTTTTTGTTCGGCTTTTATGAATCCGTTCACTGTGGGAATTTCGCAAGAAATTGCAAAGTTACCGCTCTATTCCGGTATAGGATATCGTTTAGCAATGTGGTTTATTTTTACGGCTGTTGTAATAACTTTTGTAACTTGGTATGGTGAAACTATACGCAAAAATCCTAAAAAAAGTTTAACTTACGAAGCAGACTTGGAACGCAAAAAAAACTTAAACTTAAATACTATACAAAAACCGGAATTGAAAGTTTCTCATATCATAATTGCTATTGTCTTTGCTTTGGGCATGATTGGTTTAGTTATAGGAGTAGCAAAATATAAGTGGTATATTGTGGAAATTTCCGGCTTATTTTTGGGGATAGGACTAATTTGTGCGCTTATTGCAAAACTTTCCCTTAACCAAACAACAGATGCAATCATTGAAGGAGCAAGAAGTATGGTAAGTGTCGCTATAATGTTGGCCCTTGCAAGAGCCATTGTTGTTATAGCAAGCGATGGACGCATATTAGATTCTATTTTAAATTATATTGCAAGTATTATAGGAAATATGAACCCGCTTATGTCCGTTGAAGGTATGTTTGTAGCACACTCGTTCTTAAATTTCTTTATTGCTTCGGGATCAGGGCAAGCCGTTCTAACTATGCCGATAATGATCCCTTTATCAGATTTATTACATATCAGTCCGCAACTTACTATTTTGGCCTATCAATTTGGGGAAGGTTGGACAAATGCTATTATTCCCACTGCACCGGTTACTATGGCGGCTTTGGGTATGGCCGGTATACCTTGGATAAAATGGGCAAAATGGAACTTAAAATTGCAAATAATTTTGGCAATTCTATCTATACTGCTTTTAATTCCGCCTTATTTATTACAGTGGTAGTTAAAAAACCATTTCCCAAGGACGCGTGGTTAAAACAAATTTTACGCGTCTATTACAAGCGCGAGCCTCAGGAGTATCGGATTTAACTAAAGGTTGATGTTTGCCGTAGCCATAAGTTTTAATGGAATCAGCATAAACATCACGGCTGACAAGATAACTCTTAATTGCGTTTGCACGGGCGCTGGAAAGCCAATCATTATATTCGTCACTGCCGACTTCGTCGGTATGCCCTTCAATGATAAGTTTGTATCTTCTGTCAGTTGTCATTATTTGGGCAACTTTATCTAAAACTTCATAACCGCTGGGCAAAAGGACTATTCCGTCGAACTCAAAATCGACACTGGGTATTTTGCGGGATTTGATAATTTCTTCTACGCTTTGATTGCGTAAGCGGTCCTCATCTGCACGTTCAGGACAGATTGCACTTAAAGTAAATCTATCATTTACCTTGCTTTCTTTTTTACCGGAATTAATACAGCCGGTACATAAAATACTTAAAACTAAAACTGAAAAAAGTGAAATTCTCATAAAAATCCTCCGTAATTTTATTATACAAATAAGTTTTAAATATAGCAAAAAATTTATTTAAAAAATCTTAAAAGTTATCCACAAATGCCCTTTTATTGAGCAAAATCCACATGTTTTTTTAAAAAACCGACAAAAACTAAACTAACAATTGCTTTATATGTGGATAACTCCCATTTATTGTGGATAATTGCCTTTTTACCTTTCAAAATATTTTACTTATTTCAAAGAGAAAAAATGACAATTTTACCTCTAAAAAGCAAATATTTAACTTGCTTATAAAAAACTAAATATATCTAATCATATTTTGTTAAATTTTTTGTGGATAACTTCTAACTAAAATGGTAAAAATATTGAAATAATCAGTATTTTAAGGTATTTACAGAACAGTTATCCACATTTTTCATTTATTTTACAATTTTAGTCTTTGCACTCCACTTTTTGCCCGCAAAAACGCCGCTTATTTTAATTTTTAAAGGTTCCGGCAATAATACTTGTAAATTACCGGAATAATCATCAAACCACAAAAGAGGCGGAGCAAATTGTATTTGTGTGGGAAAGAAATCTAAATTGCCGTAAACTGTTTTAACTTGTAAATAAAAAGGCCCATCTTCGGAAATTTCTTTACCGATAACAGGTTTGATTTTTTTAATTTTAGGCATTTCTTGAAATAAATATCTTAAATCAAAATCTTGAAAATAAGAATTTTCCTGTATCTTTAAAAAGAAATTCTTCATAGGTTCTAAAGAACCCTTAGTAAATAAACCTTGCAAATTCAAAATATTTGTATATTGGGAAAGACAAAAAATACGAGTTTGTTTTTTGAAAGGTGTATCAAAAAAAGGAAGACTTGTAGTTTTATCTAAAATTATGCCCAGATTATAGAAATAATTTGACTCTTCGTGTATGGAATTTAGCGCAAGCAATGCTATGAAATTTCTGGCAATAATAAATCTTTTTGAAGGATCATTTTCAGAAGAATAATTGACCTCAAAAAAAGGTAAAAGTTCTGCTATAAAATTATCAAATTGCTTTTGGGTAATATTTTCATTTCTGAATCTTACTAAAACAATTAAAAAATCGGAAACAGTATTTTTGTTTTTGTTTTTTTCTTTATTAAACATCTGTTTTAAGTCGGCAATTGAATAACCTTCCGTATCAAAAACAAAGATTACGGGCGCACGGGAAAAATCCTGTTGCATATAATTATCGGGATAAGCAACCGTTATTTTTACCTCTTGGGGAAGGGCGCTTGTTTTAAAACCGGTAATAACTTCCCCCCCTTCTTTTAGGGAAATGCGCATATTATCTTGTGCAAAAAGACAGGAACTAAAAACTGTTAAAATAAAAACAAATGCTAAGAAAAAATTTCTATTTATCTTCATAAATTACCCTATTTTATTAACAAACTTATATCCTTTGCACCAACGCTATGGGTTAAAGCGCCCATAGAAATTACATCAACGCCAGTTTTACAATATTCTTCAATATTGTGTTCGTTTATTCCCCCGGAAGCCTCAACAACAACTTGTTTATTGATAATTTTTAAGGCTTTTTTAATTTCAACTGGAGACATATTATCAAGCATAATGATATCTGCTTTGGCAAGAAGTGCCTCTTTAACTTCTTTTAGATTTTTTACTTCCACCTCAATTTTGGGTGTGTGACCTATTGCCTTGCGAATTTTTGAAACGGCTTTTTTTATTCCGCCAGCCGCAGCGATATGATTATCTTTTATTAAAACTCCGTCAGATAAACTCATACGGTGGTTTTTTGCGCCGCCGATTCTAACAGCATATTTATCAAATTTGCGAAGGCCGGGTAAACTCTTGCGGGTATCAACAAGCATAACGCCGTATTTTGCCGCAATTTTATTTAATCTAAAAGATTTGCTGGCAATAGCACTCATTCTTTGCATAAAGTTTAAAGCGGGACGCTCGGCTTGTAAAATACTTAAAGTTCCGCCTTTAACTTTGGCGATTATTTGTCCTTTTTTAACAAGTGTACCATCTTCTTTTAAAATTTTAAAATCAATTTTACTGTCCACATATTCAAAGACATCTTTTGCAACAAGGGTGCCACAAACTATCATATCTTCTTTAGCGATAAAAAATGCCTCACTTTTATCTTTACGGGTAAAAATATTTTCGGAAGTTATATCGCCAAGTCCCATATCTTCCTGCAAGGCAAGTTCTATAATTTTATCTATCATTTTTCTGCTCCTTTAAACATTGCATCTATGGTTTTTAAGGCATTTTGAGCGACCTTATCTTCCACTTTCACTTCGGGAATATTTGTATCGTCTTTTAAGATTTCCAAAATATCTTCAAGTTTATTTAGTTTCATTTGCGCGCAAGTTCTGCCGGTAGGCAAGAAAGTTTTTGTAGGATTTTCTTGTTCTAAAACGGCAATTATACCGCGTTCACTTAAGACGGCAAAGACTTCCGAAGAATTCCCTTTTACATATTTAAGCATTGCACTTGTGCTGCCACAAAAATCTGAATTTTGGCAAACTTCTTTTCTACATTCCGGATGGCAAATAATTTTTGCCTGCGGATATTTTTGTTTTATAACTTCAATATCTTTTAAAGTATATTTATCGTGTACACAGCAAGTTCCGCCGACGGAAATAATTTCTTTATTAATACCTTTTGCCTGTAAAAAAGCATCAATGTTTTGTGCCATAAAAACATCCGGTAAAAAGACTATTTGTTTATACTTACTATTTGCGACAATATCAAAAACATTTGCGGAAGTTACGCAAACATCGCACAAGGCCTTAACTTCTGCCGTGCTGTTTATATAACAAATGAACTGGGCTTTAGGATATTGTTTTCTTAAATCGGAAACTTCGCTCGCAGTAATACTTTGTGCAAGCGAGCAACCCGCATAATTCGGCGGAAGGAAAACTTTCTTTGTAGGATTAACAAGTTTGGCTGTTTGCGCCATAAAACTTACCCCACAAAAGATAATAATATCTTGCGCAGCGGCGGCAGCTTTTTTGCTTAGTCCGTAAGAATCACCCACAACATCGCTAATGCCAAAAATAATTTCAGGCGTGCAATAATAGTGAGTTAAAATTAAAGCATTTTTCTCTTTTTTCAACTCATTAATTTGCCTTGTTAAGGGTGCAAAACGTAAACAATCCTCAAGGGAATATTTGTTGCCGTCCAGGCGGGTAATATTCCCTAAGGATTTATAAAGTCTTTGGGCCTCTTGCTGTATTAAAGCCGATTCCATAAGGTTAGTTTATTTTACTTTAGTAGCCGTAGGCTTTGTAGTAGGTTTTGAGGTTGTAGTTGTTGTTGAAACCGTTGTAGATTTTGTGGTAACTTTAATTTGTTCTGCATAAGGAACATCACTTTCATAATCATATTCCGGCGCAATAAGCAAATCAAATTCCTGATCTGTGATACCTTTTTGGGTATTATATTTTGAGGTACTGCTCTGATTTTGAGAAGAAGCGCACCCTAAAATAAAAAGACTTGCAAGTAAGACTAAAAAATATTTCATAAGACCTCCGCTTAACATATATGTTATATTTTACATTATAACAAAATAACTGATACATTTTGTAGTTATTTTTTTGCTATAATCAAGGTATGAAAAAATTTTATATATTTTTGACAATGCTTTTACCGCTCTGTGCTTGCACAGGGATGAGTTCTTTTGACGGAAATTCTACAAAACAATGGGTTACGATAGAATCTTCCAAGCAAGACCTTGAAGGGAAAACCATAGATGTTTGCTATCGTTTTGATGTGCGTTTTTCCCCGCAAGAAGTTACTAACAGATTTGATACTGACAAGGCCTGCATAACAAGATGTTGTTGGTATAGCGAAACAAGACAAGTCAATTTAAACTTAAATACTGATTTTGCAAAAGAACTTGCAGAAGAAGGACAAGCCAATAAATATGTTACGGATAAATTAGTATTTAATGTGCGTTATTCAAACCTTTTAAACACTATTCACGCAACTGTAAAACCGAATTCTGCTTTGCGTTCAGACGGTTTAATAAACCTTGATTATACCTTAGTAAAAGAAGACCCCGGTTTACTTAAAATTGATTTAGGCGATTTAAAACCGCATGATTTTTCCCAAATAGAAGAAAATAAACATGAAGGCAAATACTTGTATACACAAGAAGAAGAGGCCATGCGCAGGTATCAAGAACATATAAGAGAAATGCAGGACTATCAAAGAGTTGATACCGGTATAACACGCGGCGAACCGGAACCCGCCACCAAGGTAGTAGAAGAGGAAGTTCTAACTCCGGATCAAGTAGTTAAAGAAGAAGCCTCTAAAATTACTACTCAAAAAACAGTTATAGGGACTTTACAAACACAAAAAGATACACCAACTAGCAAAATAAATAATCCCCGTGAAACTTATGAATATTACGAAGAGCAAGCCGTATATTTTGAGGAAGAACCTTTTGACCAACAAATAGCAAAAGCACAAAAACAAGAAAGAGAAAATGTCTATTATCATACGGAAGTTTACAACTTAAATGACCCCACACAGAGACAAACTTTGCTTGAAAAGAAACTTGCCTACGAAAGAAATCAAGCGGTGGAACTTTTAAGAAGATTCTACCAACAGGATATTGATGAATATATCCGTCATATCGACAAAGAACAAAGAGAAAAAGGATATGTCTTACTTGCTAATGACAGAGAATGGAAAACCACAAAAGTCGGTTATCCCATTTATAGAGTTAAATGCTCCGTTAACGGAAAACTCGGTAAAACACAAAAATCTCTGAAAGAATATCTTATCCCTTGCGGCGTTTACGAGGTTGACTTGGATGAAAATACCGTTGCTCCTAAAGATATAACGGCAATAACTATCGTCAACAAAGATTATAAATATTAATTTTGTTTGACTTTATAAAAACCCCCTCTTTTTAAGTGGGGGTTTTTATTTTTTTAAGAATTTTTCCTTAAACGTTTGCTTGGTTCTTAGCGATATGGAGTGCCTGCACAGTTGAAATATTTTTATGTTCTAACAAGCCGATTATGCCCGAGTGAGAAAGCAAAGTTTTTACCTTTTAAAATTGCTTTCTTACAAGTTAGCGGCTTAGATAGAAAAATATACTTTTGCACGAGTTTGAGTCAAAACCAAGCAAACAAAAAATTTGACAAGCCATAAAACCCAAAAGAACAAATAAGATAAAAGTAGAACATATAATATCCCCTCCAATAAAAAAAGGCCTTCAAATGAAGGCCTTTTTTATTGGGGAAATCTTACATCATTCCCATTCCGCCCATCCCCGGCATACCGCCGTGGACATGCTCATCTTTCTTTTCCGGCTTATCTGCAATAAGGGCTTCAGTCAATAAAACCGTGCCTGCAATTGAAGCCGCATTTTCTAAAGCGGTGCGGACTACTTTAACCGGATCAACAACACCTGCTTTAAGCAAGTCTTCATAAGTATCGGTTTCGGCATTGAAACCTTCATTTCCTTTTAAGGTGCGGACTTTTTCAATAACGACTGCACCGTCAAGACCGGAGTTTTCGGCAATTTGTCTTAAAGGTGCGCTTAAGGCCTTTCTGACGATATTGATACCGGTTTGTTCATCTTCGTTTACGGCTTTAAGATTTTCTAAGGCTTTTTCACAGCGTAAAAGTGCTGTGCCACCGCCGGGGACTAAACCTTCTTCGACGCCTGCTCTTGTTGCGTTTTTGGCATCTTCAACTTTTGCTTTTTTGGCTTTTAATTCGGTTTCGGTTGCAGCACCGACATTGATAACTGCTACACCGCCGCTTAATTTTGCCAAGCGTTCGTGAAGTTTTTCTTTATCATAATCGGAATTGGAAAGTTCAATTTGTTTGCGGATTTGGGCGGCTCTTTCTTCAACAGCGCCTTTTTTACCGTTTCCGTTAACAATGGTAGTATTTTCTTTTGTGATGATAACGCGTTTTGCTTTACCGAGCATTTCGGGGGTTGCGTTTTCAAGTTTAAGGCCACGTTCTTCACTGATAACTTCGCCGCCGGTTAAAACTGCAATATCAGCAAGCATTTCTTTTCTTCTATCACCAAATCCCGGTGCTTTAACTGCGCAACCTTTTAAAGTGCCTCTTAAGCGGTTAACAACCAAAGTTGCAAGAGCCTCGCCGTCGACATCTTCAGCGATAATTAAGAATTGGCGTCCACTTTGAACAATCTTTTCAAGTAAAGGCAAAAGTTCATTCATAGAAGAAACTTTTTTATCGGTAATGATAATTGCGCAATCCTCTAAAACACATTCCATTCTTTCGGAATCGGTTACAAAATAAGGAGAGATATAACCTCTGTCAAATTGCATACCTTCAACAACTTCCAAGGTGGTATCGGCGGTTTTGCCTTCTTCAACGGTGATAACACCTTCAAAACCGACTTTATCCATTGCTTCGGCAATTAAATCACCGATAACTTTATCATTAGCGGAAATCGTTGCAATTTGTGCTTTTTCCTGTTTGGTTTTAACAGGTTTTTGCATTTTTTTAAGTTCTTCTTTTACTGCAACAACGGCTTTCTCAATACCTTTTTTAACAAAAGTCGGGTTTGCACCGGCAGTAATGTTTTTGATACCTTCGTTAAGTAAAGAACTTGCAAGAACGGTGGCGGTTGTTGTGCCGTCGCCCGCGATATCATTTGTTTTTGAGGCGACTTCGCGAATTAATTGTGCGCCCATATTTTCAAATTTATCTTCAAGTTCAATATCTTTTGCAATGGTTACACCGTCATCAATAATTAAAGGTGAACCGAATTTTTTATCTAAAACTACGCTTCTGCCTTTAGGCCCTAAAGTTACACGCACTGCGGAGGCAACTTTTTCAATGCCTGTTTTCATTTTGCTTCTTGCATCTTCTGAAAAAATAATTTGTTTTGCCATAATAATTTATACTCCTTTATTTACCCCAAAATACCAAGAATTTCATCTTGGTGCATAATTAAATATTTTTCGTCATCAAATTTAATTTCGGTGCCGCTATATTTGCCATAAAGAACTTTATCGCCTACTTTAACATCCATAGGCAATCTTTCGCCTTTTTTATTCAATGCGCCCGGACCTACGGCAACAACTTTGCCCTCCATAGGTTTTTCTTTTGCGCTATCGGGAATAATAATACCCCCTCTTACAACTTCTTTAGGTTCAATGGGACTTATAATTACTCTATCGCCTAAAGGTTTAATTTTAATGTTAGCCATTTGTTATCCTCCAAAAAAAATTAAAGTTGGCAATTAATGCCTCTTACTGCTAATTTAGCATTATTTTTTATTTTTGTCAATCTCTTTATTTGATTGCTAATTATTTTTTAGACGTAAAACGGGAGAAAATAGTTTTTAAGAAGGATTCTTCTTTTGGTTCGGTAATTTTGATAACAACACAAGAAGCATTATCTTTTCCGTCATTATTAGAAGCGATTTTTACTATTTCCTGAGCGAGTTTGCCCACAGAAGTATTTTTTTGAACTATTCTTTCAATATCTTTATCCGTAAGACCTTTGTTTACGCCGTCGGAACAAAGAACATAAATATCACCGATTTTCGGGGTAAGCAAAATTGCGTCACACAAAGTTTCGCCTTTTAAGCCGAGTGCTTTTGTAAGAATGTTTTGTATGCGGGATTTTTCCGCTTCTTCTTTTGTTAAAAGTCCTTTTTGGACTTGCTCCATAACATAAGAATGGTCTTTAGAAATTTGAGAAAAATTTTTATCCCTGTAAAGGTAAATTCTACTATCACCGATATGAACTGCCGCACAGTGGTCATCATCTTCAAAATAAATGGCACTTAAGGTTGTACCCATACCGCGCCTTTTGAAATTTTCATTTGCTAAAGTATAAATTTTGGCATTGGCAATCCAAGCGGAATATAAAACTTTACGGCAAATTAGAGGAATAGAAGGTTCAAATTCTTCGGGAATAGTTATCTTTTTATCTTTTAAGTCGGCAAGAGTTTGGCGCAAAATACTAACAGCGATATTGCTTGCAATCTCCCCGCTGTTATGCCCGCCCATACCGTCAGCAACGGCACCGAGACAAAGTTCCGGAGCGATTAAAATACTATCCTCATTTTTCTCTCTTATTTTACCTATATCACTATAAGCGCCAAGTTCTATATTAAAGTCCATTTTTCCTCTTTATACGCAAAAACATCTATGATATATGCTATCAATCCATAAAGAATAAAGACAACAATTATCAGCATAGCCACGCCGTTTTGGCGATAATCTTTTAAACAATTAAAAGGTTCTTTTATGGAATAACGCCATAAAATAGTATCTATTAACTGTGCAGACATTTCAGAAGAATCAATCTTATAAAGCAGTTCATTGGGCGTTTCCTGAAGGTTTATTATTATTTCTTGTTTTTTCTGCTCTTCTTGCTTAAGTGGCACAAGAGCATTTTCAGAACTATCTTCTGTTTGGTATTGATATTGTTGCACTACCGTTACAGGTGGAACAAAAGCCTTATTTTCCAACTGTGCCTTTAAATAGTAAAAGTTTCCGCTGATTTGATAAGTAAATACTGCGGCTAAAGCAGCAACAAAGAACATTGAACTTGCCATACGCATTACAGGACTTTGATTAAATAAAAGACTTACGCAAGCAGCAGAACATAAAGCAAAAAGAACGTAAAAAATAGTAACAGTTAAAGTGCCTGCAAAGAAATGTTCAGGTTCTGCAAATTTATATACCAAAATAAAACCTAGAATAAATAAAATTATGGAAATTATTTTAAAGGGTAAAGGAAGAGTCGTTTGCTCATTTAATTTAATTGCCAAAGCAGCACATAAGAAAGAATATATTAAGCAACTTATCGGCGCAGTAAAAGAAATAACCGAAGTGCTGTTAGTTAAATCAAAAACGCCCGTTATGTAAGAAAGAATAGCAACCGCAAGAACTATCGGTACAATTTTCTTAAGCAATTTAAAGAATAACATCGCAATAACACCCGCAAAAAATATCAGAGCAAAAGAAATAATAAGGATATTAGGAGAGAAGAATTGCGGACTTAACAAAGCCTTAGAAAGAACACTTAATAAATTGCTTTGGTCCACTGCATTTTGGACATTGAAAGCAGAAACCAGTGCACCTAATTTTAAAAATATCGCAGAAGCCACTATCAGCATCAAACCTACAAAAGCAACGGAAAGAATACTCTTTTTAATAAAAGAACGAAGGGTTTTAAAATAAGAAACAGAAGGCTTTGTTAAAGAACCTTTGCCGACACTATATTTTGTTCTGCTTGTATCTTCCACGCTGGGGATAAAAGTTTGTATTTTTGGATTTCTTCTTATAGTCGGAACATCATCGCTGTAACGCCTTACAGGCGGGACTTTAGAGCGGGAAGGAGCAGTTAAAGTATTGTTATTATCCTCTTTACTTAAACGCAAACCGACTTCTTGGGAAATATTTAAACCTTGGTTTAAAGCCAATTTTTCATCTTCGCGTGATTTCTTAAAGAAAAGTAATGCTTCTTGCGCACTTTGGAATCTGTCCTCCGGCTTTTTTGCCATAAGTTTATTGACCGCAGTAACAAGCCACGCAGGGATATTGCTTCTATAAGTTAAGATATCAGGTAAAGGTGTATTAATATGTTTTTGGATAATATCCATTGAGTTTTTACCGGTAAAAGGATATTTGCCGGTTAAAACATAAAATAAACTTGCGCCAAGGGCATAAAGATCGGTTCTGGCATCTATGGGTTTACCAAGTGCTTGTTCCGGAGAAATAAAATAGGCAGTTCCGGCGAGTTCGGTTGTTTTGGCAACACCTTTATCTTTATCTACTTTTTTGGCAATACCGAAGTCTACAATCTTTGGCTCAAGTTTTTTATTGATTAAAATGTTTGAGGGTTTAATATCTCTATGTATAATACCTTTTTGGTGAGCGGCATCTAAACCTTGTAAAATACCGCAGAAAGCATCTGCTATAAAGGAAATGGGCAAATTGGGGCGTCTTCTGACTATGGAAGACAAACTTTCCCCTTCTATGAAAGACATAACAATAAAGTGATAGCCTTTCTCTTTACCGACATTATACACAAATACGATATTAGGATGGTCAATTTCCGCGATAGCGCGGGCTTCTGTCAAGAATAAACCGACTGCTTTTTTATCATCGGCTAAGGCCGGGCTTAAGACTTTAACGCAAACAATCCTATCTAAAGCCTTATGTTTGGCTTTAAATACTGTCCCCATGCCTCCTTCTGCAATTTTTTCCAAAATAATACAACCGCCGATTTCCTGCCCGACTAAGTCTACATGACGGCTCGGTGCGGATGTTTGGCTGGCTGTTGGTCTGTTAGGTATATCTTGCGAAGGTGTTCCTTGACTATTTGTTGCCATAAGTTGTTTTATTTATTTTCCTCAAAATATTGGGCAGACAATCTAAATAATTCTTTAATTTCCTTAATTTTTTCTAAAGGTAAACGAATTCCTTTTTTTGTCCAACCGGTATAAGTTTCATCTTCCTGCCATTGGCGGATATCAATACCTTTTGCGGTATTAAAGGAACTTACTCTTAAGACAATAGCAAGGCCTTGCCTTCTTGCGTATTTGCCGAGTTCGCCATCGGGAATACTATTGGGATCATCGGGTAAAGTCGCTAATGCCTTAGCAATTTTGGTTACAACCTCAGAAGTAAGTGTTATACCTGCTTTTGTAGGACCGCTATAAGTTTCCGATTTAAGATATTTACGCACAGAAAGATAACGGCTTTGTTTATAAGCATCAACGGAAAACTTTATTTCGTTGCCCTCATCTATTTTGATAGAACCAATTTGCCTCAGAATTGAAAAAGAAGATATTGCCATATTTCCTCCTACTCACCTTTTTTAAATAAACTGCCTATTGTTTTAACCACATTTCCGGCTTTGTTTGCTATGTCCTTTTCCTTGGAAGCAGAATCTTCTTGCGCATCAGTGCCGGAACTACTCATTATTGAGGCTATTGAAGACAATACATCAAGTTTATACGAAGGATCGCTAAGCGGCCCTTTAACTTTAATTACTAATGGCTTGAAACCTTTTGAACCGGTCTTTCCGATTTGGGCCTGTATCTTTACATCAATAGCATCTTTTAATAAATCAGTTTTGCCTGTTGCCCTTACAACAGTTAAGTCTGAATCTATATCACTCTTTACAATGCTGACAACACCATCCTGAATGTCATATTGCGCATTAATGATATCACATTTAATTATACCATTAGTGATATTAGTATTGTCAAGTTTTGCAAAATCAAATGCTTTTTGAACTATCTTAAGGGAAGTAAACATCACTTTCATTATCTTAGACGTAGCCATCAGTTTATCAATATCCCTTATTTCATCATTTTTAGTGCTAAAACTTAAAGTCCCCTGTGCTTTTTCAAAAGAAGAGTCAAAATCCTTAATATCCACTTTTAAATTAAAGTCATTAGCGGTTAAAACATTGTTTTCTATTTGGTCTATGGTGATATCCGCTTTTAAATTATAACGTTCTATATTTTGATTTTGCGTTTGATCTGTTTGAACGTTATTTTCTTCTTTAACCTCTTCCTTATTTTCGTCTTTACTTTCAAATAATTTCTCAAAATCAATGTCTTCAAGGGTAAACTTTTTCATATAAAAAACCAAATCAAGATTGGTATTCTTTTCTTTTTTGTAAGCAAAAGTTAAATTACAAGGTGAGGAATTTAAAATACCGGTCCATTTGTCTGTATAAATATCCTTTAAAGATTTTATGGTTACAGTGCCGGTAACATCTTTCAAATCTTGTTTCATAAATTTTGCGGCAAGATTTTTAACACTTACATTGCCTTTAACATTAAAATCTTTCTTTTGTGAAAGATTCAATTTCCCCGTTATAGTTCCTTTTAAATTAAAAGCATCTAAAGTTTCTTTGGCAATAGAAGAAACTTCATCTAAAGAGATAGACAAATCTGTATCGGCAGAGTAGGTCATATCTGCTTTTGAAAAATCTGCCTGTCCCCTTGTCTTTATGAAGGAATTACCAACAGAGGCCTTTGCCTGTGAAATATCTGCCGTGCTGTTTTCCAAATTTAATTTGGCACTTAAAATCATATTGATTAAAGGCACGGAAAAGGGAGTTGTTTCTTCATTAGTAAAGTGCTTAATTAGATTATTATCTATCCCGCTTAAAGTGCCGCTTAAATTAACTTGTGGGTTAGAAAAATCTGCAATAAGACCTGAAAAACTTAAAGCAAATTTATCATAGGTTATAGAAAAATCCGTGATATCCGCTTTTGCTTTTGACATTTCTAAAGAAGCAAGATTTATTTTAGATTCTATTTTAAAAAGAACCGGATCTAAAACCAAAGTAGGCATATTGATTTTACTTAAACAGGTAATTAAAACGGAAAAATCTTTGTTTAAATCAAAATTATCAATCTGAATATCTAGGTTATCCAAACTAAATTTTGTTTCGGTTCCTTCATCGATATAATTTATAGAGGCATCTTTGGTGTAAAGTTTATCCGCGCTTATATCCACTAAAGAAGTTTCTTTTTCCGTCTTGGTTTGGGCAGGGGAAGTCTCTTTTTGTTTAGAAATTAAATCATCAAAATTAAATTTACCGTCTTTATCTTTAATGATATTTACAGTTATATTTTCAAGACCGATATTCTGTATTTTTATCTGTTTATGTAGAAGGGCTTTAAAATCCACTTCCGCATGGGCATATTTTGCAGAAATAAAAGTTCCGTCTTTAAAAGTAGTTTTTTCAGATAAAGCAAAATCACTTATATTTAAGCCTTTAAGGGATAAAGAAATATCCTTAAAATCAATTTCTCTGTTTAATTTATTTTTTAATTGCTGTTGAACTTGGGCCTTAATTTTTTCCATCGGGAACATTATTCTTAATGTTATTAAAGCCCCTACCAGTAATACTACTGAAATAATAAACATCCACAGCAAAAATTTAAAGATTTTTTTCATCATTTTTCCTTTTATTTTCAAGTTTAAACTGTCTGTATCTTTCTATATCCGGTCTGATTTGATTTAAAATATAAACCAAAAAGAGCAAATCATCCCCAAGCCCAAGAAATGTATATAAGGCTTCCGGCATAAAATCAAGAGGTAAAATAAAATAAAATGCACCAAGCAAAGTCCAAACGATGCTTGATAAACGGATTTTAAATTTGCCTCTTATTGCGGCAAAAAACATTCCGAAAAGGTCTTTAAAATCTCTAAGTAAAACGATAGGATTAACACTAAACTTATTTGCTTTTGTTTCTCTATTTTCGTTATTGTTTTGTTCTTCCATTTTGCTTTTACCCCAAAATATAAGCATGTGCTTACGCTTACATATATATTATATAAAATATACGGGAATCCATAAAACGCAAAACAGCGGGACTTTTAAAATCCCGCTGTTTTATTTTACTAAGCAACTAATTAGAAATACATTGTATTAAAGAAACTTTCCACAGGTTTTGTTTTGTAGGATTGTTCAAGGCCTTCCGCAAGGACATTAAGAGGAACTCTACCGAGGGAAAGAATCTTATTGTCAAACTCCAACTGATTAAACTTATCTTTTAATTTCTTTTGATATTTCAAGTTAAGTTTTTCAAACTCTTTTGCACCTATTACATAAGAAAGAGCATTAGCAGGGTTTATCGCCAAGAAATCAATTCTTTCCGTTGCTTCTTCGTCGTTAATACCGGCGCTGATAAGCATATCTAAAGTTTGAGTATAATTTAAAGTTTTGGTTTGCATTTTAATATCGGCTAAAGCATATAAGGCCCTTTTATAATTAAGCCAAGCAATATTTAAATTATCTGCTTCATCTTCAAAAAAGCCCGCTTTTTGTGCAAATTTTAAAGAATAAGCAGCCCAACCGTTAACATAGAACATGTCATTAGAGATGTTTGTTAAAACTTGTTGGCTATCAAGAGTTGCGTTGTAACTTAAGTGAATACCGGGCATCATTTTTTGAACGGCATCTATCCTAATATCGGAATAAGTAAAAAGATTTGTCAAATCAGCAGTATCTTCTTCCGAAGGGATATTTAAAAGCAAATCACCGCTTTGTCTTGCTGCAAAAGGATAAGGCGGTAAGTATAAAGAAGCCGTGTAAGGTTGCTTTAAATACTGAGGATTTTTCTGTAAACTTAAAGCCAAATCAGGCATAACAAAAAGTTCTTGTTCGGTAAAGAATTGAGAGGCCTGTTGGTAAACGGAAGCATAAGTAGGTGCAATTTCCCCTAAAGTAGGCGTTTGAGAGAATTTTGTATTTCTTACTAAATAATAATCTGAAGGCAAAACAACCAAATTGCCTTCCTCATCCGTTCTCTGCGCTTGTTCTTCCTCGCTTAAAATATCCAAAAGATAAGGAGCAAGCAAAGATTTTAAAATCTTTTGTGTTTCTTCTATTTCGGCTTCTACGGTTTTTTGATATTTTGAAATAGGTTCGCTTAAGAAATAAACATCTTTTAAAAGAGCAGAATAATTTTCTTCGCCGAGTCTAAAATCGGTATATTCTTTCTTTTCTAAAGTATCTCTTAAGAAGTCAGCATACTTTTTCAAGGCTTCTCTTGCGACAATACTTACTGTATTTATTTTTTTCTGGGTTTGTTCTACCTTTGCCATTTTGTATAAAGCATTGGAAAGTTCCCCAAAAGAAGAATAAGCGATTTGTGCTTTTTGTGCAGCAAGACGCATCCTCAAATCAGGTGCATTTTCAAGATTTTCCTGCCCTTGTTCAAGAATTTGAGGCAAAATCTCAAGTCTTTTGATAATATCACGCAAGCGATCTTCGTTGGATGTATATTTCTTTTCCAAGATATCATATACAGAGGTTAAAGATTCAAGATACCATAAAGGATCTTGCGTTAATTGATTTAAAGTTTTTTCTTCAAAAACTTTTTTGTTTACCTGTTCAAGCAAGGTATAATACTGCATTCTTCTGTTTACTGAAAGTTTTTTGGGATTTATAGCAAGCAAAGTTTTTTGTAAAGATTCAATAGACTTACCTCTTTGAATTTCACTTTGTTTATCCCTTTGTAAAAGTTGATCATGATAAATACCTGTTCCTAATCTGGTTGCTTCTTCCGGATAAAGATTAGAAAGCAGGGCTAAATATTTATCCCCTAATTCCATAATTTTATGATCAGCCATAAGGACATTTGTTTCCTCATAATTTGTTTGTGCAAATGCCCCTGAAATTAAAAACACAACTAAACTAAAAGCAAGGAAGATTTTCCTCATTTGTGTAAACTCCTTATTTGTTAATATATTTTCATTTTAACACTTTTTTAACATTTTATGCAATTTTGTGCAAATTTTTAAAAAGTTTTGTATAATTTATATAGAGAAGGGCCATTAGCTCAGTTGGTAGAGCAGACGCCTCTTAAGCGTAAGGTCGTGAGTTCGAGTCTCACATGGCCCATTTTTTTATAAGAGCGTAGAACACATATTTTTGCGTTCTACGCTTTTTAAATAATAAAAACTATACGGGCGGATGGCGGAATTGGCAGACGCGTACGGCTTAGGACCGTATGGAGCAATCCTTAAGGGTTCAAGTCCCTTTCCGCCCACTTTTTTGAGGAGAAGTTATGTCAAATTTTGCAGTAGCACAAGACAATGAAGTTTCTTATAAAGAAATAGAAAAAAAAGGTTGTAATGTTAAATTAGAAGTTAAGGCGGAAGCCTCTTTAGTTAATAAATGTTATACTTCGGCTTTAGGACAAGTTCAAACAAAAGCCCAAATTCAAGGTTTCAGAGCAGGTAAAGCACCGGCTGATTTAGTCAAAAAAACTTTCCCCGCACATATTCAGGAACACGCAATTGATTTAGTAGTGCGCAGTGCTGCTACAAAAGCGATTGAACTTTCCAAACTTCAAGCCGTAATGACCCCGCTTTTAACAAAAGCAGATTTCAGTTCTTTAAGAGAAAATAATCCTTGGTCTTTTGAAATTTCCGTTGATGTCGCACCGGAAGTTGATCCTAAAGGTTATAAAGGTATTGAAGTAACAAAGAAATCAGAAGATGTCACACCGGAAGAAATCCAAAAAAATATTGACCAAATTTTAGAGCATAATGCCCGCCTTGAAACACTTGGCGACGATGCTACCGTGAAAGAAGATAGTTTTGTTGTCGTTAAATACAGCGGTTCTAAAAACGGAGTTGCTCAAAAAGAATATACCGCAAACAGCGAACTTATTGATATGAAAAACGAACAAAATATCGCCGGTATGACTGCGGCTTTAAAAGACGCAAAAAAAGGGCAAATTGTTAAATTTGATACAAAAATCGGCGAAGATACCATAAACTTTACCGTTGAAGTTCAAGAAATCAAAACAAAAATTATGCCTACTTTAGACGATAATTTCGCAAAAGATATGGGTTTTGACAATGTTGAGAAACTTAAAGAAACTTTAACAAATAATTTAAAATCCGATGCAAAAGCCGCCAGCCAAAGAGATTTCAACAACCAAATTGAAGAGGCCCTTGTTAAAGCAAATAATTTTGAACTTCCTCAAAGTTTGGTCGCTTATCACACTAATTTAGCGGTTGAAAACTTTTTAAACAGAATGTTCGGCGGTAAAAAACCTGATTTAACAGATGAAAACCGCAAACATTTTGCCCAAAGAATGCAACCTTCCGTAGAAAAAGATTTAAGAATCGGATATCTCGTTCACGCTATTGCAAAGAAAGAAAACCTTGTTGCAACCGATGCCGATTTACAAGCGGAATTAACAAAAGCCCTTGAGCAAAATCCTAAACAAAAAACACAAATTGAAAAATTCTTTAAAGAAAGAAGAGAAGAAGTTCTTGCTTCTTTAAATGAAAAGAAAGTGTTTGAGTATCTTAAGGCAAATGCAAAAGTAAAATAAATTGTTTTGCTGACAAATAAAAATCCCCCGCTAAGCAGGGGGATTTTTATTTAAAGGTAGAGTTTATTTAATAGAATTTAAATGTTGCATAAAAGTTTTCGGAAGGTTTTTGGCCACAATCTCGCACCTCTCACCATTATATAAAGCAGTGGAAGCAAAACTTTGTAGATAAACTTTTTTCACTTCTTCGAGGTCTTCGTTAAATACTGCCGTTCTGCAATAATATCCGATACTATCATAATTTTTTGCTGTGTCTCCGGCATTTATATAAGGGATAAGTTTATCATTGTTTAAGAAGAATATTTCTCCCTGCTTTTTCAAATCAGAAAACCAATAACTACTTTTCCAAACTAAGCCATTAGATTCTTCTCTAAAGCCATAAGTTGTTTCCTTTGTTTTTAATTTAGTTGACCAATCCCAAACACCAGGGTCATTTTGATAGGTAATGGCGTCATAATCTGTTGTTAAACCTAAAAATCCGCCATGCGGGAGAATGTTCCTTCCAAACCAATTATTTCTGGCTTCTGATAAAGGAACAGCCCCGATAGTGGCTTTATAGAAAAACCAACCGGTGTTTGCTACGCTTGAAGCATCACCGTGTTTCTCTCTATAAGGACTTTGTTTATAAGGGTTAAAGGAATGGGGACTGGTTTTAGAAATATTATTAAGCCAAGGGACATTGTTGACAAGATACAACCAAGAAGAATTTGTATGTATAGGATAAAATCGTACCGCACCCATTTGAGTATAAGTATCTTTTTCTAAATTGATACCGATGGGCATACATTGTATTTTCTTCTCACCGCTGATATTTACTTTAGATACCGTATGTTTACACTTAAAAGGAATATATTCATTATAATCTGCTCCTGTCTGTTCTTTGACATATTTTCTTACCGTCGTTTTTGCATTTCTGTGCATTTGAATCAGGCTTCTATACTGTTCCATCCTTTGCAGATTTTTTGCCCAAAGAGAAGCAAGGTCTCTATAATAGTCTTTGTGGATAACTTCTAAAGAAAGTTTTTTCCCATTAGAAAAAACTATATTAAAAACGCTAGGTAAAGAATAAGAGTATACAGAATAATCTTCCATATCGTAAGAAACACTTTTAATTCTTAAATTAGGGTTTTTCTTAAATGTTTCAACTAAGGTAGATTCTAATTGTGTGCCTATAAACTCCGGATATTTATTAAAAAGTATAGAAAAACCGTCTTCTTGATTTTGCATAACATTGCCAACGGTTACTTCTTGAGTTGTCTCTGTTTGATAAGATGCTGCTAGAGAATTTTTAAATTCGGAAAAAATTTCTTGATTTTCTTTATTTCCGAATATTTCGGTTTTTAAGTTCTGGATATTACCAGCAAAGCAAAACTGTCCGGCGATTAAGAAAGTAAAACATGTTAGTAAAATTTGTTTCATAAAGACTCTCCTTTTTTGTTAATCTATACCTTAATTATATCCCTTATGTGAAACAAAAACAAGAGAAAAAAGACCTAGATTAAAATAGGTCTTTGGACCTATACGCTAAAACTGCCAAGAGAAATATTTTACTACTGAATTTATTCCTTTGCCAACTTAAAAAATGGTAAAATATATATATGTTGAAAACGGTATTTTTCGGTACGCCTAGTGTGGCTGTTCCTTTTCTTGAAGAACTTGCAAAAACGACGCAAGTTCTTATGGTTGTAACACAGCCTGATAGGCCTTTTGGCAGAGGTCTTGAAATAAAACCCTGCCCTGTTAAAAAACGGGCGCTTGAACTCGGCTTACCCGTTATGAGTCCGGAAAAATTTAAAGATATTGTTCCGCAAATTGCCGCCTTAAATGCAGATTTAGGCCTTGCCGTTGCTTATGGCAAAATATTTAGGAAACCCGCTCTTGAGGCTTTAAAATACGGTATCTTAAATGTTCACTTTTCTTTGCTTCCGAAATACCGCGGTGCCGCACCTGTGCAATATACCCTTTTTAATAATGAAGAAAAAACGGGAGTATCTTTATTTTGGATAGATGAAGGCCTTGATACCGGCCTTATAGCAACCCAAAAACAAATAGATATTTTACCGGAAGATAATTCTATTACCCTTTTTGAAAAACTTACAAATCTCGGCCTTATGGCAACAAAAGAAGTTTTAAAAGATATTGAAGAAGGTAAAATAAACAAAATTGCGCAAATAGGAGAGCCTACCCTTGCACCGGTAATACAAAAGGAAGATTGCCTCGTCAGCTTTACCAAAATGACTGCCTTAGAAATACACGGTAAAGTCAGAGGCCTTGCAAGTGCCATGCCTTCTTATGCGCGCGCCTTAACTCCGCAAGGGCAAGCCGTGCAAATTTTTAAAACAACTTTGCTTAAAAAAAATCAAACCACAAAACAGGCAAAACCCGGAACTTTAATATCTATTGTAAAAGAGGGCGGTTTTTTTATACAATGTATAGAGGGTGTTTTATTAATAGAAAGCCTGCGCCCTTCAGGCAAGAATACAATGTCCGCTAAAGATTATGCAAACGGCAGAAGTTTTAAGGTGGGCAGTGAAGTTTTTTTATAAAAAGTTATGAGTGAAGAAAAAGAAGTTAAAGAACTAAAAAATTTTGATGAGTTTTTAGAAGATAAACCGGTTGTAATAAAAAGCATCTTTAAAGTCATTTTGATTTTAGGGCTTATTGCCGTTTTCTTGGGTGCTATTGCTTTTGTTTCTTTTGATTGGGCCCTTTCGGCATTAGTTCACAGCAGAAAAGAAGTCCTTGTTCCGGATATAACACAAAAGAAAGTTGTAGAAGCCTTAGATTTACTTGAAACCCCTAAACTTGCTTTGCGTAAAATAGGTTCTGAATTTGATAGCAATTTACCGGCCGGAACTATTATTCGCCAACTTCCCACTGCGGGAACTTCCGTTAGAGAAGGTAAAGTCGTAAGAGTGTGGGTAAGCCAAGGTAGTGAAAACATAAAAGTGCCTGATCTTGTTAATTTACCTTTAAGAAATGCAGAATTGCTTTTAAGACAAAATCACTTATCTGTCGGTACAAAAGAAACGGCTTATTCTTTAACGGCAGAAAAAGGAACAATTATTTCTCAAGAACCTATCGCAGGTGAAACCTTAAGTAAAGGTAAAGCCGTTAATTTAGTTGTTTCAAGCGGACTTCCGCCTTCAACTTTAAAATTGGTTCCGGATTTCAGACATAAAAAAATTGCGGAAGTCAATTTATGGGCTTCAGCGGAAAATATACAAGTTGATATTGAGGAAGATGGAAATTCCCCCTTCCCCAACGGAATTGTTGTTAAACAAGAACCCGAACCGGATAGCCAAATATCGCCGGAAAGCACTTTAAAAATTATCGTTAGTGCGCGCCCTGTTCAAGAAAATGAAAAGATGCACCGTATCCACTATGAATTACCGCAAGGTAAAAATAATAATCGTGTAAAAATTATCTTACAGGATGCTTTGGGCGAAAGAGAAATTTTAAACGAAACAAAACAACCCGGTTCTAAAATAGATTTAACTGTTCCTTACGGCGGTCAGGCAACTTTAAGAATTTATGTTGACGGCATTTTGGTTCGCGAAAAAGAGATGAAATAATTATGATACCGATGCCGAAAACAAAACAAGATAAATTATATATCGCGCCGTCAATTTTATCGGCAGATTTATCTTGTCTTGGCGAGCAGGTAAAACAGGTTGAAGCAGTTGGCGCAGATTGGCTTCACATTGATATTATGGATGGGCATTTTGTGCCCAATTTAAGTTTCGGCCCGGCAGTAGTAAAAAGTCTTAATAAAGTGGTAAAAGTACCTCAAGATGTTCACTTGATGGTGCAAGAACCGCAGAAATTTATTGAGCCATTTATAAAAGCAGGAGCAAGTGCTTTAACTATACACGCCGAGGCAAGAGGTAATATTAGGGAAACCTTAAAAGAAATTAAGAAAGCAGGTCTTTGGTGCGGACTTTCAATAAAGCCCGATACCCAGCCCGCAACTTTAATACCCTATTTAGATTTGATTGATTTAATTTTAGTTATGTCCGTTTATCCGGGTTTCGGTGGGCAAGAGTTTTTGCCACAAAGTCCCCAACAGATAAGCCAAGTTGCAAAACTTGCAAAAGAACATAATATTTTAGTGGAAGTTGACGGCGGAATTAACCGCCAAACAGCAAAAATTGCATACCAAGCAGGCGCAAGAGCACTTGTTGCCGGTGCGGCAATTTTTGGCCAGACAGATATTAAACAAGCCTTTGCCGATATAAAAAATGCGGCTTTGGCTAAATAATAAATAGGAGGAATAAGTAAATGTCAGTGGTAATCAGACTTCAGAGAACAGGCAAACGCACTCAACCGCAATACAGAATCGTCGTTGCAGAAAAGAGAAGCGCAGTCGGCTCTCAAGCAAAAGAAGTATTGGGAACATTCAATCCCTGCTTAAAAGAAAATGAACAAATTAAACTTGACAATGAAAGATTAAACCATTGGGTTAAAGTTGGTGCAGTACCTTCTAAAACCGTCGCAAGTTTAGTAAAAAAAGCCAGCAAATAAGCGGAGTTCTTTAAAATGAAAGATATAGCCCTTTATTTGCTGAAATCTTTGGCCCTCAATAAAGAGGGTGTAGTTGTTGAAATGAAAGAAGAGCAAAATAATGTTTATCTTACAGCGCATGTCGCGCCGGAAGATAAAGGCAAAGTGATAGGTAAAGACGGTTGCATTATTAAAGCAGTCAGAACTATCCTTAGTGCAAGTGCAGCAAAAGCAAACAAAAAAGTTTCTTTGAAACTTGAAGATTAGGTTCTTTGATGAAAATTGATATTATTACCCTTTTTCCCGAAGTTATGGAAGCCTCGCTTGGTAGCAGTATCATCGGCAGGGCAAGACAAAAGGGTGTAGTAAAAATAAATTATCAAAACCCCAGAGAGTTTGCAAAAGATAAACATAAAACAGTTGACGGTAGACCTTACGGCGGCGGAAGCGGAATGTTAATGATGGCAGAACCCCTGTATCAATCTATCAAAAAACTGAAAAAGAAAAGTTCTTTTATAATTATGACAAGCCCCCGCGGCAAAGTTTTTGACCAGACTTTAGCCAAAAAATTGGCTAAAAAAAGGCATTTAATTATAGTTTGCGGGCATTATGAGGGTGTAGACGCAAGAATATACCCTGAAATTGATTTAGAAGTTTCCCTTGGCGATTTTATTATTACCGGCGGTGAACTTGCCGCTTGCGTGATGGTAGATGCCATAACAAGACTTCAAAAAGGAACCTTCGTTAAAGAAGATGTAGCGCAAAAAGAAAGTTTTGAAAATAACCTTCTTGAAGCGCCGCAATATACCCGCCCTGAAGTTTGGCGCAGAAGAAGAGTCCCAAAAGTTTTGTTAAGCGGAAATCATAAAGAAATTTCAAAATGGCAGGAAGAGGAGGCCTTGAAAATTACTAAAAAGTTTAGGCCTGATTTGCTTGATAATAGACCTCTCAAAACAAGCAAAGTCCCTGCAAAAAAAGAAACAAGAGGAAGAAAAAAATGAATATAGATAACAAACAACAATTAAAAAAAGGTATCCCCAATTTTAAGGCCGGTGATACTTTAAGAGTTTCTGTAAAAGTCGTTGAAGGCGATACAGAAAGAATCCAAAATTTTGACGGCGTCGTTATGGCTAGACGTGGCAGCGGTATCAGCGAAAGTTTTACCGTTCGCAAAATTTCCTTCGGCGTGGGTGTCGAAAGAATTTTCCCCTTACACTCTCCCAGAATTGAAAAAATCGAAGTATTGAAAGTCGGCAAAGTCAGAAGAGCAAAACTTAATTACTTAAGAAAACTCTCCGGCAAAGCAGCCAGATTACAAGAAAAGGCAAAACTTACTCCCGGCAACCAAACTGTTAAGGAAGAAGTTACCGCCGAAAACGTTGCACCGGCACCCGTTACAGAAACTGCCACCGCAACAGAAACAAAATAAAATTTGTTTTAACAAAACCCCGAGTTCTTTTGAACTCGGGGTTTTTATCAGAAGAGAAGAAAATAAAAAATAGGTCTAAAGACCTATTTCCCATCTAGGTATTTTTATTGCTTGCAAAAGACAAAAACTAAATATAGAATAATAGTATGTAAAAATATTTTTAAAGGAGGAAGTATGAAGAAAATTATAGTTTTGTTTGCCCTTATATCCTTTACTGTGGGACTTAATGCCGGTATAACAAAAGAGGAAATTTATAACACAAATCCTCAAGTTTTTGAACAATTAAAAAAGGATTTGAAAGACATAAACACCATCAAAACAGATGAAATTAAACAGGCTTATTTAGATAAGCAAATTAACGATGCTGTAAAATTGGTGCTTTCCAATAAAGAACTTTTAAAAAATGCAACCTACGCTGTTATCAGAAACGGAAAAATTTTAAAAACCAGTGCTTCAAAAGATGCTGACGGCCTTTCCTTCTGGCATAGACATAATCCAGATGTAGCAAATCCCCCGGCAGAAAATACTTGCGTAATTACAAACCCCGTTTGGGATAATGTCGGTTTATATGCAACAAATGATACCTGTGGATGGATGTCTTATCAATTATCAGCGACTTCACAGTATAATAATTTACCTAGACCGTTAGTCACTCCTACTATCTATTTATTACCTGAAACAGATGATAATGTTATAGAAAATCTATATCCGGGTGTTGCTTATGATGTAGACCTTTTAGATATAAAGGCCTTAGGTATTCACTACTACTATGATCTTGTTTCTAATCCACAAAGAGAAATCCCCTTCAGAAATCACTCCATTGTTAATGATACTATTGCGGGTATTGTAACTTTCTACAATTACAATGATATGACTTTGATTGATAAAAATACCGACCCTTTCCTTTACACTGCGGATTGGGATAGATTTAATACCTATTACAGACCTACTGAATATTCTGTGTACAATCAAAACATTATGACCTTAAAGAGCGGAACTTATATCCCCCTTTTAGTAACCGGTTATTTTATGACTGATAATTGGTGGGAAGGTTTTACCGTAATCTTAAAATGGTTCAGAGTAAATGTCGAAAACTATTATTTAGGTGATGTCGCTGTTGAAGAACATAATCAAGCAGACCTCGCAAATATCATTTGGAATAATCACCAAATTAAAATAGAACTTGCAAATAGTGTCAATCCTGCTAATACCTCTTATGAACTTTATGATATTTCCGGCAGATTGATAAAGAAAGAATACTTATCTTCCCATCAAACAACACACAATATGCCTACTTTAACCGCAAGCGGTGTTTATATTATCAGAATCAAGGGAAAAAATCTTTCTTTAAGCAAGAAAATTGTTTTTAAGAAATAAAATAATTTAGGCAATAAAAAACCCCCTAGAAATAGGGGGTTTTTTATTGATATTCTTTATAGAGATTTAGAATTTAATACCAACTTTTAAGAGTAAAGCGACATCACTTAAAAATTTAGTATCACCGAATTTATCTTCATCATCAAGTTGCCAAGCATTATATCTGGCTTCGCCGCCGATAATAAAGATATCGTTTAAATCTGCTTCAACACCTAAACCGGCATAGCCTGCGGGCTTTGTAACAGATTCAGAAGAACCGTTCATTTTGCCTTTATATTTTGCCATACCGACGCCAAAAGGAATATAAAATCTTGTTTTGGCTTCGGGTGAGAAAGTAAATCTCATGGCAACCATATAGCGCATAATATCTGCGGAATAATCAATTCCGGAGGTTGTTTCTTTTTCGAATTTAGCCATATTGAGTTCTGCACCAATACCGAAATATTGGGTTCCGTGAAGCATAAGTTGTACTCCGTAAGTCGGTCCATTACCACCGAAAGAATCATCCCAATCATAATCTGAAATAGGTGCTGTAAAACCACCCATTACAGATAAATTAATTGCACCTTTGTTGATCCCTTCGTCAATACCGGCTAATGCAGGTAAACCAAGAACACAAAGGGCAAAGAATAATACTGCTATTTTTTTCATTTAATTATCTCCTCTCCTATCTATTGCTGCAAAACTGCCTTTTTGGCTCTTTGCATAATGCTTTAACTCACTTGCGATAGCGGAAATTTGTCCATATGAGGATAAAACTCTACTAGTATTATGAACAATGGCTATCGCAATAGAAAGTAAAGCAAAATCTTTCATATCACCGCTTCTGTCTTTAGCACTGACAAAACCTTTTTGGCGATCTGTTTCATTATAGAAAGACGGCGCTAAAAAATTAAATTCCATAATAATCTGTTTTGCTATTTCCTCAGCACTTTCCGCCTTACATATACAAATAAAATCGTCTCCGCCGATATGCCCTAAAAACGAAGAAAAATCATAATTTAAAGAAACGGTTTCTATAAGTTTAGCCGTTTGTTTTATAACATTATCGCCTTCCTTAAAACCATATACATCATTATAAACTTTAAAATTATTTAAGTCCAAATACATAACAGCAAACTTTTCTTGTTTGGCAATAACTTCTTCAATCTTTTTTTGTATGGAAGGATTACCCGGTAATTTGGTTAAAGGATTGCTGTCAATCTTTTGCATACTGCGTTTTATTAACAGTTGAACCCTTGCAACGATTTCATCTTCATCTGCGGGTTTTGTTAAATATTCATCAATATCTAAAGAAAGACCTTCAAGTTTGGTATCTTTCTCTTCATCGGAAGTTAAAATAATTATAGGAATATTTGTGCAAGAAGGATATTTACGAATTTCAGCAACGGCTTCAAAACCGTTAAGAACCGGCATATGATAATCCATTATTATAACATCTGGGTGATAATTAAGCGCAGTATGAACGGCAATTTTACCGTTTGGCGCAGTTAAAACTTCATAGCCGCGCTTGATGAAAGCCTCGGCAATAGATTCTCTAATAATTTGATTATCTTCCGCTACTAAAATTTTAAATTTCATTTCAGCCATAAGTTTATTATAACACTTTATACAAGGGATAGAAATAGATTCCCATAAAAACGGGATTATCTATAAATCCTTGAACTTTTTTATTCATAACCCAAACGCCGGGAGAATAAATAGTATAAAGACGGCCAGCCGATTCATAATCCAAGCGACCGATTTTCTTATAAAGTTCTTCTCTCTTTTTAGGGTCGGTTGTGCTGACGGCTTCCTCAATAAGTTCATCTAAAGAAGCATCTTTAAAGTTTTGAGCAATAGCGTATCTGCCGTTAGAATGTAAAAACGGGAAAGCAAAATTGTGGGCATCGGGGTAATCTGCCACCCAACCGCGCACCCATAAAGGCATTTTGTGGTTTTGCGTTTTTTCAAGGAAATTAGCCCAAGGAACAGCGCGGAGTTCAATTTTAAATTTGGGATTGATTTTCTCTATATTGCGTTTTAAAATCTCACACGCCATTTGCCCAAGTGTATTTCCGCTGCTGTAAGTGATTGTAAAGGAAAAACCTTTATCCCAAACTTCGCCGTTTTGGGCAAGTTTAAAATGATCTTCGGCTTTTTTTAAATCAAGTTCATAGCGCGGCATATTTTCATCATAACCTCTTAAAGCAGGCGGAATTGCTCCGATAGCACGCGGCGCTTTATTCTTAGCGGAATCTTTTACAAAGGCATCATAATCGAAACTATATAAAAATGCTTTGCGGATATTGATATCTTTAAAGAAATCTGTCGGTATACCTTGCCCGTCAAGTTTACCGCTGCCGATATCGGGATTTGAAACGCCGTTAATATCAAAAGTAAAAAACAAAACAGGATCTGTTTTTAAACGCGGTAAAGTATCATAAACAACAATTTCCGGATTGGAAGAAATTTGATCAACAAAACTGCCTGCAATTTCGGCGATATCCACGTCGCCAGATTCAAGCATAAGGCGCATAGTGCTTTGTTCCGGCACGCTAATTACTAAAACACTATCAAGTTTGGGCGCGCCTAGAAAATAATTTTTATTTGCCGTTAAATATACTCTTTTTGCCGCCCTATCCCAGCGCTCAACAATGAAAGGTCCGCTACCGTTTGTATGGTCAAAAAGATAGGAAGAGTTTTTATCCCTATTATTAAAATCTTGCCAGTTTGATTTTGAAGGGTCCCACTCGCCTTGTTCTATTGCCCATTTTTTATTTAGAACATAAGACCACCTAGCCATAATACCGAGAAACGGAGCAAAAGGTTTTTTCAGTTTTATTATAACTTGATTATCTTTGGCTTGAACGGCTTCTAAAATATCTCTGATATCAATTTGCAGTTTACCGTCTTTATCACGGGTGGAAGAAATACCTAAAATCGGCTCAAGCAAAAGGCTGCTGGGTCCACCAAGATTATCGCTTAACATAAATCTCTGTAAACTATAAACCACGTCTTCGGCCGTTAAGGGGGTACCGTCTTGGAAGAAAATATCATCTCTTATATTAAAGGTATAAGTTAGCCCGTCTTGGCTGATAAGCCCGTTTTCAAGAGTAGGCACTTCACGCGCAATTAGAGGTTCAAATTCTTTTAAGGAATTGCCTTTAAACTTTATTAAAGTATCATAGACATTTAATAAAAGCCCATGGCTTATACCGTCATAGGAAAAGGCAGGGTCTAAAGACTCTACTTCCCCCCTTAAAGCAAGGGTTAAATTGTTTTCCTGTTTGGTTTGGGCGCAAGCGCAAAAAACAAAAAGACAAAGAAGTAAAATAATTTTATTTGCTAATCGCATAAGCCAAACCTTTTTTATTTTTAAGCCACGCCTGGGCAAATTGTCTTCTGTCGTAAACACGGCGCACGGTCTTGGCAGTCGGGGCTGCCGGATCATAAACAATGGGGTTGCCCTTTTCATCAAAACCGGCAATAACTACTAAATGTCCGTCGGTTTGTTTCTGCGGAGAGTTTTTTAGAGCGCTATTCTTAAAAGCGATACTTACAATTAAAGGTCTTGCCTGTAAAATTTCTCCTTCGGCTTGGGCAAGAGAAGCACAATGTAAAACGGCACCTTTTAAATTTTGCTGGCTTGCATAAGCAACATTTAAGGGCCAATTACCGAAAATACCTGTTTGCTGGTCTTTAACTCCGGCACAAACTTCCTTTAAACTTGTTAATTTGCCAAAATAATCAAGAACCATAGCCACAGAAGTAGCACTGCAAATTATATTGCGCAGTTTTTTATCTTCAAATTCTTTTTGACTCATTGGGGTTAAATCTAATTCAAAGTTTTTTAGATCTAAAGTTTCTTCGGCAAGGGTTCTATCGTATTTAGCACCTTTTTTACAAACGGAAACAGAAATTAAATCAATTTTTGCTTTACCTAAAATTGTAATTTTATATTTTAAGGAAGTTGCACCTTTTTTAATTAAAAGTTCATCAATGTTTGTTTGGGCAAATTTATCTTTTTGCTCTTTAAAACTTTTTTTATAATCTTGACTGATATAAGAAAGTTTATAAAAAGGGCTCCAGCCGTCTTCCGTCTTAATACTCGCTTGAAGAAGCAAGGCAGCACCTTTATCAAGTTTTGCGCTTACGCTTAAAACAAGTCTATCAAAAACAAAAGGCGTTTTAATTGCTTTTGAGGATATTAAAGAAATATCTTTATTGATTTTTAAGATTGAAAATTGCTTAATTGTGTGAAGAATATTTGCACAGGGCAGTAAGGCACGTTGTTTGGAAGTGAGGTTTTCCATAAAAATACCCCTATTTTTGTAAAATCGGGGCACCCGGACTCGAACCGGGAACCTCTCGGTCCCAAACCGAGCACTCTACCAATTGAGCCATGCCCCGTTAGTTATATTATATCAAAATTATGTAATATTTTTTTAAATTTGATATAGTTTTAATATGACCAAAATTAACGTAAAACCAAAAATATTTTACATCACAACTATTGTAATCTTTATTGGTATTATTCTACTCTTTACGGCAATTTATCCGGAAACTTTTGATGAAGTAAGGCTCTCTCATGATACATGGATCGATGTTTTTAAACAAATAAGTACCACTTTAACCACCGATGCTCCCAGATTTATGGCAATTATCTACATATTACTTTTACGTTTCTGTAATGTTTATAAAATCCTTTTCACGATATTAAATCCTTTTATCCAACTTTTCATAATTTTTGGTATGTTTTTTGTTATTACCGGCAGAAAAATTAATTTTAATACAAAAACAGATTTTTATCCTTTTTTCCTTTTATGCATAATGTATCTACTAGTAATACCTTGCCCTTCTAATACTCTTTTTTGGTTCTCTGGTACATTAGTTTATTCTTGGGGGTTTATTTTCCCTTTAATTTTGCTTTGTTTGTTTAGAAAAACTATTGACGAAAAACATTCAAAAGACTCTGCTTCGAATAATTTTTTAATGATGCTTTGCGGTTTTGCTAGTGGTATGTCAAATGAGAATACCGGACCAATGATGCTTGGTTTAACAATTTTATTTTTAATTTATTGCAAATTTAAAAAAATCAAAATATCGAAGTCTTATTATTTTGCTTTAGCAGGTATTATCCTTGGCCTTACTGCGATGTTTGGTAGCGGAGCAGGTATAGTTCGCATAAAAAAATCTTTATTTTTCGCAGAGTGGCTTAAATTACCGTTAACCGAAAAAATTATTCTATTTATCGGACAAAATAGCAAGATATTAAATGCAACCTTTTGGTTACCAATCATCAATCTAATAGCGCTTTTACTTATTTTATATGACAATAAAAAAACTATTTTTAAAAATAAAGATTTTATCTTAAGTTCTTTATTTTGTATATGCGCTTTTATACTGGCATTAGCCTTATTGATAACACCTGACGTTTTTATAAGGGCCTATTATTCAAGTGTTATTTTCTTGCTCATATCTTTTACTATTACGCTTTTGCTTATAAAGAAACTTTACCAGATTAATTTAACAAAATATTTTTCTCTATTGTTTTTAATTATAGGAATTATTGCCGGGCCTTTTATTGCTATTCCGCATATATCTATATATAGGCAAGATAAATATAGAAGATCTTTCGTAAAAGAAAATCGTAAAAACGAAAAAGACGTTTTTTTTGTTCCGAGATTAATTGTTTTCTCTGCACCAACAAGAAATTGGACTATTGAATATTATGATATTCTTTGGCCTCATTTAAAAAAACCATTAACAAGAGAATTCAGTGGAAATATCTCATTTACAGTATCTTTTGTTCAGCATATAAATACTTTACCAATAGATCATTTTAATAAAAAGTAAACGATTGTAGATATGAGATCAGATTCAATAATTATGACAAAAATTAATATAAAACCAGAAAAACTTTATATTTCAACAATTATAATTTTTATTGCTATTATTTTATTTTTTACGGCAATTTATCCGCAAACTATGGATGAATTAAGATTCTCTCACGATAATTTCGTAGATACTTTTAAACAAATAAAAACGACTTTAACTACTGATGCCCCTAGATTTACGGTTCCTTTCCATATCTTACTTTTACGTTTTCCCGTTTTCTGGAAAACATTATTTACAATATTAAATCCTTTTGTTCAACTATTTATACTTTTTGGCGTCTTCTTTGTCGTTACGGGTAGAAAAATTAATTTTAAAACAAAAACTGATTTTTATCCTTTTCTACTATTAATTTTAATGTATTTATTCTTAATACCATGCCCTTCAAACACTCTTATTTGGATTGGCGGAAGCCTAGTTTATTCATGGGGATTTGTGCCACCCTTGATTTTACTTTGTTTATTTAGAAAAACTATTGACGGTAAAGAGTTAAAAAGTTCTGTTTTAAGCAATTTCTTGATGGGTTTGTGCGGTTTTGCCGCCGGTATGTCTAATGAAAATACAGGCCCTATGATGCTTTGTTTAACAGTCTTATTTTTGATTTACTGTAAATATAAAAAAATTAAAATACCTAATTTTTATTATTTTGCTTTAGTAGGTATTGTTTTAGGTATCGGAGCAATGATTGGCACCGGAGCAGGCATAGCCCGTGCAAAAAAATCTTTATTCTTTTACGAATGGGTTAAACTGCCTATGCAGGATAAAATTGTATTATTTATCGGCAATATAAACCAAATATTAAATGCTACTTTATGGCTTCCTATTATAAATTTAATAGGTCTTTTGCTTATTTTATATGATAAGAAAAAATTTATTATAAGAGATAAGAATTTTATTTTAAGTTCCTTATTTTGTTTATGTGGTTTTGTTTTAATAATTGTTCTCTTTGCTGCTCCTAATATTTTGTTAAGGACTTTTTATTCCAGTATAGTTTTTTTCTTTATTTCTTTTATTATTCTGCTTTTGCTTATTAGGGAAATTTACCACATTAACTTTATAAAATATCTCTCTTTATTTTTGTTTATAATGGGCATAATCGTTTCGCCTTTAATTGCTATTCCGCATATATCCATATACCAGCAAGATAAATTAAGGAGAGAATATGTAGCCCAAAATCGTAAAACTGAAAAAGAGGCTCTATTTGTTCATAGATTAATTATCTTTGCTGCTCCGTTGGATAATTGGTCCATTGTCTATTATGATATCCTTTGGCCTTGTTTTGAAAAACAACTGAAAAGAGAATTCGGCGGAAATATCTCCTTTGAGTTTCCGTTAGATTTATATCTACGCGATGCCGTTCCAGCAAACTGGGACAAGGATAAGTAATTTTATATGAAAAAAATCCATATTCACCCCAAAATACTTTATTTCACAATAATTGTAATTTTTATTGCTATTATTTTATTTTTTACGGCAATTTATCCAAAAACTCTAGATGAGTTAAAATTTTCCCATAATAACCTTGTAGATATTTTTAATCAAATAAAAGTGACTTTAACTACCGATGCTACCAGATTTACGGTTCCTTTCCATATCTTACTTTTACGTTTTCCCGTTTTTTGGAAAACATTATTTACATTATTGAATCCTTTTGTTCAACTATTTATACTTTTTGGCGTCTTCTTTGTCGTTACGGGTAGAAAAATTAACTTTAAAACAGAAACTGATTTTTATCCTTTTCTACTATTAATTTTAATGTATTTATTCTTAATACCATGCCCTTCAAATACTATTATTTGGATTGGCGGAAGCCTAGTTTATTCATGGGGATTTGTGCCCCCCTTGATTTTACTTTGTTTATTTAGAAAAACTATTGACGGTAAAGAGTTAAAGAGTTTGGTTGTAAGCAATTTCTTGATGGGTTTGTGCGGTTTTTCCGCCGGTATGTCTAATGAAAATACAGGCCCTATGATGCTTTGTTTAACAGTCTTATTTTTGATTTACTGTAAATACAAAAAAATCAAAATACCGAAATTTTATTATTTTGCTTTAGTAGGTATTGTTTTGGGAATTAGTGCTATGTTTGGCAGCGGTGCAAGTGCTAGAAGGATCAAAGAAACAAATTTTGAAGATGTGATGAATCTTCCTATAACGTTAAAAATGTTCCTATTCATAGTAAACTTTAACCGCTTTCTAGAAGCGACCTTATGGCTACCCATCTTAAATATTTTAGGTTTAATACTTATACTAATAGATAAAAAATCAATGATATTAAAAGATAAAAACTTTATATTAAGTTCTCTTTTTTATATTTGTGGTTTTGTTTTAGCATTCGTTTTATTTGTGGTGCCAGCCATGTTCTTAAGAACTTTTTATTCAAGTGCTATTTTCTTTTTTATTTCCTTTCTCATTATGCTTTTACTGGTTAAAAAACTTTATGATATTAACTTTATAAAATATCTATCCCTACTACTTTTGATTATGGGAATGATTGTTTCTCCATTAATTGCTATTCCGTATATATCCTTATACCAACAAGATAAATTAAGGAGAGAATATGTAGCCCAAAATCGTAAAACTGAAAAAGATGTCCTATTTGTTCATAGATTAATTGTCTTTTCAAGTCCAAGAGAAAACTGGGATATTGTATATTATGACATTCTTTGGCCTGCTTTTGAGAAACAACTAAAAAAAGAGTTCAGAGGAAACATCTCTTTTGAACTTCCCATAGAAATGTACTTACGAACTCTTTCCTCATCAAACCGGGACAAGGATAAGTAATTTTACATGAAAAAAATCCATATTCACCCCAAAATATTTTATCTTACAATAATTATAATTTTTATTGCTATTATTTTATTTTTTACGGCAATTTATCCGCAAAGTATGGATGAGTTTAGATTTTCTCATGATACTTGGGCTATGGTTTTAAAACAATTAAAATTGACTTTCCAAACCGATGCTCCGAGATTTATGAATTTACTTAATATCGTATTACTTCGTTTTTACTCTTATTGGAAAATAATTTTTTCACTTTTAAATCCTTTTGTTCAATTATTTATAATTCTCGGTATGTTTTTTGTTATTACAGGTAGGAAAATTAATTTTAAAACAAAAATTGATTTTTATCCTTTCTTACTCCTAATTTTATTATATTTATTTGTTTCACCGAAACCTTCCAACTTTCTTTTTTGGATGTCCGGTGCAATGAATTATTCTTGGGCTTTTATTCCCTCGTTAATTTTACTTTGTTTATTTAGAAAAACTATTGACGGTAAAGAGTTAAAAAGTTCTGTTTTAAGCAATTTCTTGATGGGTTTGTGCGGTTTTGCCGCCGGTATGTCTAATGAAAATACAGGCCCTATGATGCTTTGTTTAACAGTCTTATTTTTGATTTACTGTAAATACAAAAAAATCAAAATACCGAAATTTTATTATTTTGCTTTAGTAGGTATTGTTTTGGGAATTAGTGCTATGTTTGGCAGCGGAGCCGGTTTAATAAGATCTCAAAAAGAACCTACCGAAATCAATTGGATTAATCTTTCGCCTTTTACCAAAATGTTTTTGTTCTTAGGAAACTTTAACAGATTTTTGGAAGCAACCCTTTGGTTACCTATAATAAATGTTTTGGGGTTACTCATCTTACTGATAGATAATAAAACAAAAATTGTAAAAGATGAAAATTTTATTTTAAGTTCCTTATTTTGCACCTGCGCTTTCGTGTTAGCCTTCGTTTTATTTATGGCACCGCTTGTTTCTATAAGGGCATTTTATTCAAGCGCGATGTTCTTTTTTATATCTTTTATTATGCTACTGTTTATCGTTAGAGATTTATATAAAATTAATTTGTTTAAATTTTTGACAATAATTCTATTTGTTTTCGGGATAATAGTTGCGCCTTTAATTTTTATACCGCACTGGGCTTTATATACAAGTAATAATTTTAGAAAACAAACGATAGAACACGCTCTTAAAGCAGGCAAAAAAACAGTTTATGTAAATAGACTCACGAGAATCGACGGACCAACAAAAAACCTTTCCCCTCTTTATTATGATATTCTATGGCCTTTTTTAGATAAAAAATTAGAACACGATTTTAAAATCAAATTAACCTATGAATACAATAAAGATTTATTTACGCCTAACCTTCAAATGAAGAAAACATTTTAATAAAATAGCACGCAGAATTTAAAAAACCGAGTTTTACAAGAGGACTTACCCTTCCGTCTTTTTCCTGACGGAAAATGTTTGTTTGTCTAAATCAGAGCAAATTTATTTTTCAAAGAAAAACGCTTTAGTTCTAGGTGGCAATTTGTGAAGTATACCAAGAACTATTGCGCGAAGCGCAGAGGTATATGAGCAAATTGAGAACACCGAAATAAAGCGTTTTACGAAGAAAAATTTTTACCGGGGAGGGGACTTGAACCCCTAAGCCCTAAAGGGCAATAGTTTTTGAGACTATCCTGTATACCAATTCCAGCACCCCGGCGTGTATATATACTATTCTAGCAAATTTTGAGAATTATTTGTTAGCACTAGCCGTTTTTTTAGCCACTTCTTTAATATAATCTTTTACCCCTTGCGCCGTTGCATTAGCAAGTTTTTCTATAAAACTATCTTGAGAAAGCAAATCTTCCTGCTCCGGCAAAATAAGATAAACGTGTTCAATTAAAATTGCCGGCACTTGGGGACTTGAGCGCGTGACGGAAAAATCTCTTTGTATAATACCGTCGTCGGGCAAAGCAATATGACGGACAAAACTTCTTTCAATGGCTTCGGCAAAAGTATAACTGTGCGGATAATAATAGAAGAAAGAAAAACCTCTCGGGCGCGATATCGGATTAACTTGGTCCGGCAAGGCATTATTGTGTAAACTGATAAACAAATGTGCCTGTTCGGAAAGGACTTTTTCCTGCCTTCTTGCAAGAGGCATATACTCATTTTCCTCTTTTGACATAAAAATAATTGCACCGAGTGCTTCTAATTTTTCTTTCGTTTTAAGAGCGATTTTATAATTTATTTCATATTCAAGCATACCGCTCGGACCGACCGCTCCGTCATAAGGTGCAACTCTTTTGGGACTGTGACCGGGATCTAAAACAATTTTAACGCCGTTTAAAGGTTTGGCTTTTGTCAGATTAAATTTCGGCGCATGATAGAAATTAAAAACAAGATTTTCCCCCTGATAGCCGTAATCAAACCCCCATAATTGGGAATTTCTATCGAAATTAAGCGTAATCTTTTGAGCCTCATCTTGTATACTTGTAAAGGAAATATCTTTAAAAAGAGAGGTTTTTAACCCCTCTTGAGGAGTGTTCAGAATTTGAGTGTTAAAAAGGGTTATTTCAAAACCTACCGGTGTTTGCTCCGTCTTAAAACTTGTTTTTGTATTATTAAAAATTGTTAACACGGATTTATTTTCCTCTTCCTGCAAATCAACTTTCCAAGCATTATTTTTGGGAGCATTAAAATAAGTGGCCGTTTTTAAAAATTTTTCTTCAAGCCAACCGTCCTGCCCGTCGGCAAGTAAAACCCTGTAAAAGCCATTTAACTGACCTGTTATTTTTACTTTACCAAAAAGACGGGTTTCCAAAATATGCTCCCCTTTTTGAGGTTCAGGTCTTAGACGTTGGTTTTGCTTACGCAATTTGCCAATCGCCAAAATATGATTTTTGGGATAAATGCGTATTTTACCCTTTGAAAAGACTTTATTTTTAAACTTGCCTGCTTTGCCCATTATCTTATAAACCGCTTTTTGGGAACGATATTTTACATCTTCTTCCGTAAATTCTATACGGGTTTCATAAAGGCCGGGTGTTTCGGGGTTTTCATTCATCAAAATATCTTTATGAGAAGCAATACTCAAAGTAATTTTTTTGTTCGGACTTGCGTAAACAGGAAAGTTTACACTATCGCCTGCTTTTAAGTTAATAGTTGCAGTAGGAAAAATAGTTTCCGTATCAAATTTATAACTATTTTCGTATTTTTCCGAGTCAAACCCAGGAACAATAACCTTTCTAGTAAAGGCTTCCGTTCCGGTTGGGGAAAGGACTTCAAAGACAAATTCATTTTCCCCCGTTTTTAAAGGTTGATAGGTTAAAAAAGAACCGTTTTTATAAAGAGGAACTTCTTGCCCGTTAACTGTCAATTTGCTGTCTTTTTGATAAACTCTGCCGAATAAAAAAGTATTCTTTATATTGGCGGGCATTATTTTATCTTGAGAAGGATATTCCACACGCAAACTATAAAATTCTTCAGGGTTTAAATCCGCATCAGTTAAAGAAGGGGCTATACCTGCTGCAAAAATTTTTGCACAAAAAAATAAACAAAGTAAAGAGATTAGACTTTTATTCATACTCATAAAATGATACCATATTTATATGGTTGAGCGCGATACTCTTATTAAAGATTTAAACAAATACCTTGATGTTTCCGCTTGTCCGGAACATAATGGTTTACAAGTGCAAGGTAAAAACCAAATAAGCAAAATTGCTTTTGGAGTTTCTGCTACTATGGCTTTATTTAAGGAAGCAAAAAAGTTTGGTGCTGATATGGTTATTGTTCATCACGGACTTTTTTGGAATAAAGTGCAAACCGTTACGGGTGTTTTTGGACAAAGAATCGCATACCTAATTAAAAATGATATGAACCTTGCCGGGTTTCATTTACCGCTTGATAAGCATAAAGAAATAGGCAATAATGCTTGCCTTGCAAAATTATTAAAACTTAAAAATTTAAAACCTTTCGGCATTTATCACGGGCAGGAAATCGGTCTTATAGGCAAAATAGCAAAAAGTTGTGATATCAAAAAGATACACGAACTTTTAAAGGGGGAAGCCTTATTTTTTGGACCTAGCAAAGTAAATACCGTGGCTATTGTAAGCGGTGGCGCACATGATATGCTGGAAGAAGCCGTTTTAGCCAAAGCAGATTTGTATATAACAGGCTCTCGCGACGAATATATAACGGAATACTGTCGCGAAGCCAAAATAAATTTTATTGCAATGGGTCATTATAATTCAGAAAGACTTGGTGTTCAGGCTTTAATGAATTATGTATCAAAAAAATTCAAAGTTCAGACAAGATTTATTGATATACAAAACCCATTTTGAAGGAGATGAAAAATGATGCAAGAATTATATAAAGAAATTGATGACTCAAAAGAGTTTATTGTGGATTTGCAGGCAAATATGACTTCCCGCCCGGCAATATCCCCTGCCAACGGTGGCGAAGGTGAACTTGATAAAGCAAACTACCTTGAAAAAGTTATTAGCAAATTCGGTTTTGATGAAGTTACTAAATTAAATTCCCAAGATGAAAGAGCAAAAGGCGGCGTGCGCCCTAATATAATCGCAAGATACTTCGGTGAAGACAGAGAAAAAACTTTTTGGTTACTTACCCATTTAGATATTGTTCCCCCCGGTGATTTATCTTTGTGGAAAACCAAACCCTATAAATTACAAATTGATGCAGACGGTGATACTATGTATGGCAGAGGCGTTGAAGATAACCAGCAAGCCATTACCGCTGCTTTACTTGCGGCCAAAACTTTAATTGAATCAGGCAAAAGACCGCCCGTTAATTTCGGTATTATGTTAATTGCCGATGAAGAAGTCGGTGAAGGTTACGGACTGCCTTATGTATTAAAAAATATGCCGCACCTTTTCGGTAAGGAAGATTCCTTCTTAGTCCAAGACAGCGGTGATGTTAAAGGTTGCGAAATTGAAATAGCGGAAAAATCTTCCCTTTGGTATAAAATCACTACTATCGGTAAACAAGCACACAGCGCTTATCCTACAACCGGTATTAACGCTATGGTTGCCGGTGCCAATTTAGTAGCACGTTTATATGACCAGTTACCCAAAAAATTCAATAAAGAAGATAAACTTTATGATATTCCCGTAAGCACTTTTACTCCTTCAAAAAAGGAAAATAATGTGTCTAACGTAAACATAGTGCCCGGCGTGGATGTTTTCCATCTTGATTGCCGCCTTTTACCTTGCTACACGGAAAAAGAACTTGAAAATGAAATCAAGAAAATAGCAAAAACCGTAGAACAAGATTTTAAAGTTCAAATTAATGTTGAACGTACTTTAAAAATTTCTTCTATACCTACTTCAAGAACTTCCAATCTTGTTAAACGCTATTGCGCCGCAACAAGGGAAATAAATAATGCCGAACCTAAACTTATAGGTTGCGGCGGCGGAACTTTTGCCGCGGGTATCAGGAACTTGGGTTTACCGGCTATTGTTGCTTCCCGCTTATACGGTGTGCCGCATAGCCCTAATGAAAAATCAAGTATCAAATTTACTATGTGCGATGCTAAAGTAATTTTACATACTTTAATGCATTTTGACGAAGAAGATGAAGATTAAATCAGAAATTATTATTGCAGTATTTATAACCGCTTTACTCTTGGTGCTCTGTGTGGATAAATTTTTTGATTTAAAAACACAAGCGCGCCAAGGGTTAAACGATAAAAACTTTACCACCATAAACGAGGCCTTAAGCGTTTACAGAGGGGATAATGAAGGACGTTGCCCTGATACTTTGGAGGAACTTATTCCTTTTTATTTAGAGCAAATCCCCCCCATTTACAAAACAAACGGTAAGGAAATTTCTGCCGTGAAAAATACTGCAAATACTACGGACTTTGATAAAGATACAGCGTGGATTTATGTCACTGAAAAAACAAGTCCGGATTATTGTAAAATCTTTAAAAATAATAGGTATTAGGTGAAGGTATGGACTTTTTTTCTATGTTTATTTTATTTTTCGTTTTCGGTGCTGTTATAGGTAGTTTTTTGAATGTTTGCGTATATAGAATACCGGAAAAAATCTCTATTGTATGGCCACCGAGCCATTGCCCTAAATGCAATAGTAAAATAAAATGGTATGACAATATCCCTATATTAAGTTACATAATTTTAGGTGCAAAATGCAGAAATTGTAAAGAGAAAATTTCCTTACAATATCCCGCCGTAGAATTTTTGACGGCCGCTTTAACGACCTTGTTTTTCTTTAATTTCGGTTTAACGACGTGGACTTTTTGCGCTTTGTTTTGCTTATATGTTTTAATAGTAATTTCTTTCATAGACTTAAAGACTTACACAATACCGGATATTCTTTCCATAGGTTTAATTTTCTTCGGACTTGCCGTATCTTTCATAAATCCTGCTTTTACGGGTGATTGGCTTGCAAAATTTACAAGTTCTATTACAGGTGCTTCAATTGGTTTTTTTGGCTCTTGGGGACTTGCGATTTTCTGCTCTGCTTTGATTAAAAAAGATGCCCTTGGCGGTGGCGATATTAAACTTATGGGCGCAATAGGCGCTTTAAGCGGATGTTGGGGTATGGCAAATGCTTTAATGATTGCCTCAATTTTCGGTTTAATTTGTTTCGGTATTTTGGCTGCCTTAAAAAAGACACCGGAAAACGGCGCAATACCTTTCGGTCCGTTTTTAAGTGTGGGACTTATAATCAATCTGCTTTACCCGCATTTCAATTTACTTTTATTAGGCGTATAAAGTTGCTAATTTGAGATAAAGAAAGCCCCTTGTTTTTTAAAAGGGGCTTTCTTTTTGGTTTATGACAATTACTTGGCTGATATCTATTTCTTCCTCGCGCCAAAGGAAAGATAAGCATCTGTAAAATAATCTGTTCCGCTTGTTAATCTATGACCAGTAAATTTAATTTGGCCTACCATTTCATCTTGAGAAGCACTGCTACCTTTTACTATTACGGCGTCACCAAAATTTGTGCTATTGTTAAGTGGGTGTAAATTGGTCCCGTCATAAGTAGCACTGGTTGTCATGGAAGCCGTTTGCGATCTATCATAATCAACATTGGTAAATACTATGTTTGCAGAACCTGAAGACGCATTCTTTACAACACCGGTTAAAGTAAAATCATACCAATCATATACACGAGAATCTAATAGATTGACATGCCATACTCCCGGTTGATTAGTGCTACCGCCATGGCTATAAACAGATACTTTTGTATTGGTTATAGTACCGCTTAAAGTTTTATTTGACAAATCAAGTGCTAAAGTAATATTGCCCGTAACATGAGATGAGGTATTTCCGCTTCCGCAGACATAGTTTATAATACGCAATGCTCCTATTACATTACCCTTAAATGTTGCGGTATTTCCGTATCTTGATACATAATTGCTACCGGTAAATTGTTTTGATGTGTTATACATATAGAAGGAATCACCGCCGTTTGCGCCTCTAATACTCCCAAAATCCGATTGCCAATTATAATAACCAAACTCTCCGTTTTTTAAGCCAAAATTTCTTGCCCCTAAAACAAAGTCTCTGATATAAAATTTCCATGTGACATTTGTATAAGTGCTAGGACCGACTATAGCACCATACCAGGGTTGCCTATTTCCGGGTGACCCCTTTAAGTATGAAACATTTAATGTCGGTAAAGTTTTTGTTAATAATCCCGGCCCCACATAAAAATCAGCATATGCGGTAGAAGCATCTATATTGGTTAAGTCTATGGTTTGAGTTATTGCCGCCGAAGTATAGCCGGAAACGAACTGGGCATTTGAACTATTTACATTACTCCCGTTTAAGTAATTTATTGGGGTAACATCATATTCTTCGTTGGTTTTATATGTCGTTCCGCTAACAAGAACAGGGGCAAAAGGAGACACAGCAATAGTTAATTTTTTACCGTTTAAAGTGGTATTGCCACTGACACCCCTGCTAACCGTTGTAATTCCGTTTGAAGAACCGCTTGCAAGCAAAGCACCCACATTGGAAGAACCTACGCTTGTCCCACCACCTGTTGTTGTGCCACCTGTGTTAGAGCCGCTTGTACTAGAGCCACCACTATTGTTGCCACTGCCAGGATTAGCAGGAGCAACAACGGCTGTTCCACCGGAGGAAGAACCCCCGCCGGAAGAAGAAAGCATCACACCGCCACCGATACCAATTGCTGCAAGTATTGAAATAATTATAGTTGTCATAAACCCTCCCCTAATGTTACATATATGTTATATTAAGAATATAATAAATATAATATATATGTTACATATATTATGCGGGTAAATTTTAAAAAGTCAAGACCTTTTTAAGACCCAGGTGTTTTTTGAACCCATAGATATAAGGTAATTTATTAAGCGTGTAATATTTGACAAAACAAAAACCCCTTATTTTGATAAGGGGTTTTTGTATAAATAGAATTTTGCCTAGTTATGGTTTGAGTCTATCCATAAGTCTCGGGAACGGAATAGTTTCACGCACGTGATGCAAACCACATACCCATGCTACCATTCTTTCAATACCCATACCAAAACCGGAGTGCGGCACACTGCCGAACTTTCTTAAATCAAGATACCAGTCAAAGGCTTCAGGCGGTAAACCTTGCTCTTTAATGCGGGCAACAAGAGTGTCATAATCATCTTCACGCTCACTACCGCCGATAATTTCGCCGTAACCTTCCGGCCCGATAACATCAACGGCTAAAGCAAGGCGCGGATCTTTAGGATCGCGTTTCATATAAAAGGCCTTAATTGCGGCAGGATAGCGGTGTATCATAACAGGTCTGTCAAATTGTTGAGAAATGATTGTTTCCTCATCTCCGCCGATATCGCCTCCCCATTCGGTAGGGTTGCCGTTCTTGTTTAAAATTTCAATGGCTTCGGTGTAAGAAATTCTAGGGAAAGGTTTTTTGATATTTTCAAGTTTAGAAATATCCCTTTCCAAAGTTTTTAATTCGGCTTGGCAATTTTTTAAAACTCTTTCAACAATATAGCAAATAAAATCTTCTGCAAGGTCCATATCGTCATCAAGAGTATTAAAAGCGACTTCCGGCTCTACCATCCAAAACTCTGTTAAATGGCGGCGTGTTTTAGATTTTTCCGCTCTAAATGTAGGCCCGAAACAATATATTTTACCAAGTGCCATAGCGCTGGCTTCACCGTAAAGTTGACCGCTTTGGGATAAGAAGGCCTTTTCGCCAAAGTAATCTGTTTCAAAAAGGGTGCTGGTGCCTTCGCAGGCGGCAGGGGTTAAAATAGGACTGTCTACCAAAGTAAAATCGTTTTCTTTAAAATACTGACGGATAGCAAAAATAATTTCATCTCTGATTTTCAAAATCGCAACTTGCCTGCTAGAGCGTAGCCACAAGTGTCTGTTATCCATCAAGAAGGCAGTTCCGTGTTCTTTTGGAGAAATCGGGTAATCTTTGGCGGCTTTGATAAGTTTAACATCCTTAACACCGATTTCAAAACCGATAGGCGAGCGTTTATCTTCTTTAACAATACCGGTAATTTCTATTGAAGATTCTTGGGTTAGGCTATCTGCTAAAGCAAAAACTTCCGCACTGACATCGCCTTTAAAAACTACGCATTGAATAATGCCAGAACCGTCGCGAAGTTGTAAAAATACAAGTTTTCCGCTTGAGCGTTTATTGTAAAGCCAACCCTTTAAAACCACTTCTTGACCTAAATGTTCGCCGATATGTTTGATATAAACTCTTGCCATAAAATTGCCTCTTTTAAAAATAAAAAATGGACGTGATGGGAGTCGAACCCACGACCTCTTCGTTGCGAACGAAGCGCTCTCCCAACTGAGCTACACGCCCTTCGTATTTATATTATACCATTTTGCGAAGACTAATAAAATGCTAAAATATATCTATGGCAAAATTAGTTAGAGGATTTAAAGATACTTTCGGCACACAGGCCGATAACTTAACAAAACTTGAAAATTGCGCAAGGGAAGTCTTTGCCCTTTACGGCGTGGAAGAGTTGCGCATACCTACGGTGGAATTAAAAGAACTTTTCATTAAATCAACCGGAGATACAACCGATATCGTGCAAAAGGAAATGTATGCTTTTGAAGATGCAGGCGGCAGAAATATCGCCCTTAGACCCGAAGGCACTCCCGGTATCGTGCGCGCTTATATTGAAAACGGTTTTGCACAAAATAATCCCTTAAAAAATTTCTATTATATAGGTAATATGTTTAGAGCCGAACGCCCGCAGGCCGGCAGATATAGAGAATTTGAACAAATCGGCGTGGAATGTTTCGGTAACCAAAATCCCGCACAAGATGCCCAAACCATTTTAATGCTAAAAGATATTATTGAACGCTACGGAATAAAAAATTATAAAGTGCGTATAAATTCTCTGGGTTGCGGCAAATGCAGACCGGCCTTTAGACAAGAATTAATAAACTTTTTTTCTGCCTCAAAAGACCAACTTTGCGAAAAATGCGTAGAACGCCTTGAAAGAAATCCCTTAAGAGTTTTAGATTGCAAAATCGACGGGCCTAAATTTACTGATGTCCCTAAGCAAAAACTGTGCCCCGATTGCCAAGCACATTTTGATGAAGTGCTTTCTTTACTTAAAGGTAAAATTGATTTTGAAGTGGACCCTATGCTGGTTAGAGGTCTTGATTATTATACCCAAACCGTTTTTGAATTTGTCGCCGGAACTAATGCACAAAACGCAATTGCGGGCGGTGGTAGATATGATACTTTAGTTAAATCTATGGGCGGGCCTGCTTGCCCGGCTGTGGGTTGGGCGCTTGGCGCGCAAAGGGTTGCCTCTTGCCTTGAAGAACAAACAAAGCAAGAAGAAACTATCCAAAGAGAAAATAAATTTTTTGTTATTTCTATGGATAAGACCTGCAACCAAACCGCTTTCAATCTTATGCAAATTTTAAGAAAAGAAAACATAAAAACTTTAGGCGGTATTTTTGATAAAAATATAAAAGCGCAAATGAAACAGGCAGATAAAAACAACTGCCGCTGGGCTATAATTATCGGCTCAAGCGAAGTAGAAAAAAATACTTTTGTTTTAAAAAATTTAAATGATGCCGAGCAAAAAGAATATTTGCAAAGCGAAATTATTTCCGTATTAAAAAAGGTGCAAAATGAAAAGAACTAATTATTGCGGCGATATTAACGCCAAACTTACTGATACCAAACAAACATTATGCGGCTGGGTTCAAAGTTATAGAAATCACGGCGGTGTTTTGTTTTTAGATTTAAGAGATAGAACCGGAATAGTGCAAGTAGTAGTTGAACCGGAAAATAAAACCGCTTTTGAAATTGCGCAAACTTTGCGTAATGAATATGTGGTCTGCGTAACAGGACAAGTTAAAGCACGCAAAGAAGGTTATACAAATAAAAATATGAAAACAGGCGAAATTGAAGTTATCGCCGATACTGTTGAACTTTTAAATACCTGTATCCCCCTTCCCTTTGAAATTGATACCGATAAAAACTTAAGCGAAGAAATCCGCTTTAAATACCGCTATCTTGATTTAAGAGCACCGAGAATGGTGCGCAATTTAACTATGCGCCATAAAATTGCACAATGCGTAAGAAGATATTTTGACGAAAACGGATTTTTGGAAATTGAAACACCGATTTTAACCCGTTCTACGCCTGAAGGCGCAAGAGATTATTTAGTCCCCAGCCGCGTACATAAAGGCAAATTTTATGCCCTTCCGCAAAGCCCGCAAATGTTCAAACAAACTTTAATGGCAAGCGGAATTGACAGGTATTTTCAACTTGCGCGCGCTTTTAGAGATGAAGACTTAAGAGCAGACCGTCAGCCGGAGCATACCCAAATAGACGTGGAAATGTCCTTTGTTGATTTAGACGATATTTTTACTATCGGCGAAAATATGATGAAGAAAGTCTTCACAATGGCAGGCGAAGAAATAAAAACACCTTTTAGACGCTTGCCTTATCAAGAAGCAATGCTTAAATACGGTAGTGATAAACCCGATGTGCGTTTTGGTTTAGAGATAAGTGATATAGGCGAAATATTTAAAAATACCGCTTTCAAAGTCTTTAGCCAAAGTTTGCAAAACGGCGGAGTTATCCGCGCTTTGGTTGCGCCAAACAGTGCAGAAGTTTTAACCAGAGGCGCACTTGATAAACTTACCGAACTCGTCAAGAAAAACGGCGCAAAAGGTTTAAGTTATTTAAAAATTAAAGAAGGTAAAGCAACCGGACCGAGCGCCAAATTCTTTAGCGAAGAAGAACTTAACACTCTTATTAAAACTTTAAAAGCGGAAGAAAACTCAACTATATTTATCGGCACGGACACTCCCAACACCTGCGCTTTGTTTATGGGGGCTTTGAGAAAAGAATTAATTAAAGTTTTAGGTTTAAAGCCTTCGCACAAATGGGCACCTTTGTGGATTATTAATTTCCCCTTGCTTGAATATATCCCCGAAGAAGATAGATACGACGCCGCCCATAATCCCTTTACCGCACCGGTGGAAGAAGATATTCCTTTACTTAAAACTAATCCCTTAGCAGTGCGCTCTTATCAGTTTGATATGGTTTTAAATGGAGTGGAACTTGCTTCCGGCTCTATCAGAAACCATAGACGCGATTTACAAGAACAAATTCTGGCTCTTATGAAACATTCAAAAGAACAAGCGGCACTGCGCTTTGGTATGTTGTTAAATGCTCTTGAATGTGGCGCACCTCCGCACGGCGGTTTTGGTCTTGGTCTTGATAGACTTACCGCTTTACTCTGTGGAGAGGAATCTATTAAAGAAGTTATTGCCTTCCCCAAGACAACGGCGGCTTTCTGCCCGCTAACGGAATCACCAAATATCGTGGACCAGCAACAACTTGATGATTTGGCTTTAAAACTGGATGAAATTAAAATAGACAAATAAGGACCAAAAGACCCATTTTGAAAATGGGTCTTTTTTCTTTCAATAACATTTTCGTTTTTTTGCTAGAATATTTTTATCTTAACACAAACGGTATTTTTATGCGTTTTTTAAATGATAAATTTTTTAGAACCACAGTTGTTGTTTTTCTTCTGTTGATGATTTTACCTTTTATATTTTCAACCCCCCGACCGGAAGATAACAATGATTATGCTTTACCTTCAAGTGAAACACCTTTTTATCAGGCAATAGATAAAATAGCACGATTTTACGGACTAAAAAAACAGGATAATAAGACAGATTCTTCTATCGAAATTAGAAATACCGATAATTTCAGAAAGATGTTAAATAGCAGAAAAGAAGAATCAAAAGAAACAAAACAAGAAGAGAACTCTTCCGAGCAAAAGCAAGAAAGTGCGGTAAATATCGGCGGATCTTTCGTTGGTAACACAAACACTCAAGGTGCAGGAAGTAATTATCCTACCGCAAATAATAATTATTCCAATTCCGTCGGAGAAGATTTTTATTTTTCTGATGAAGAAAAAACAGCAAAACCTTTAACCGAAAAGGATAAAATTCTCTATGACGAAAATACAAATTTAACCAGAAATAATAGGCGTACCCTCATGCAAGAAGCCGGAACAAACACCAACAATTACTCAAACAATAAAACCACCGCAATTGGAACTACCCCTATAAAAAATAACCGGACAAATACTTATACCGGTGTAAGTATAAATCCGGAAGACAAAAATTATTTCTTTGATAATAAAAAGGCATTAAAAGGAACCCTCGGGCAAAATTATTTTACAAGTTCCAATAAAAAAGCCCAAGATATTTACCAAAGTTTTGATAACAGTGTAAAAGACTTAAATAATTTTAAGTTAAGCCAAGAGGAAAAGAAACAAAATAAAAATAAAGAAGTTTCCTTTATAACATATAGAACACATATTACTAACCCCAAAACCGGCAAAAAGGAAACTTTAGTTCAAAAAGAAACAGTTACAAAAGAATCTCTCATAGCGGCAGCGGAATTAAGAAAAATAGCAGAAGACAGTATGAAAGATAAAAATTATGACGATATTAATCCTGAACAATGCCCTACAAATGCTAAGTCTAATTGTTTTATAGCCGGTATTGCCAAAATGGAATTAGAAGAATTTCAAGGAGTTGTACTCCCCCCGCATACGGTTTCCTCAATATCAGATATGATAGCAAAAGATAGTAATAATTCCACGGACGACTACAATAAAAATTATGATGCTGCCCATCAGGCAGCCCTTAATTCTTTGCCAAACAAAGCAGAGAATTTTCCCACAATTGAAATTTTTTATAAAGATAATAAAGGGAATATCACCCGTCTTGATGACGATACATTCCAAGTTCTTGCTATACAAAATGTTCTAGCGGATAAAGTTCAAATTCCCGCAAATAATTCCCCAATTAATTTTGAGAATGCACAGAGAAAAATTTATGTCGTTCCGGACCAAAATATATACAATGAGTATACCAAAAGGGAAATTCCCGTAATTCTTTATCCTAATTTCACCCCTGAGAAATTATTCGATGTCTATAAGACTGCTACAAAGGCAATATCAACCTTTAATAACAATCAAAAGAAACTAGCCGAGCAAGAGCAAGATAAAATTGCACAAGAAATAATAAATAAACTTAAAAACTGATTTTTACCAAAAAATTTATATAGGACAAAAGACCTAGATGCAAATAGGTCCTTTTTCTCTTGTTTTTAATCAAAAATTTTCCTAAATTATAAATATGGACCTTTGACTCTTGGTAAAAACCATACTAAAAAGGTGATTTTATGAAGAAATTATCATATATATTAGTAACATTTTTATTTCTTACAAGTGCTTTACCTTGTTGTGCGCAAGAAAAAAGAATTATAGATCTTATACAGTCTTGGAGACAAGATACTTCTTGCGATAGTATGGAACTTGGCAAACTTATAAAGACTAAAAAAGATGCTGCTGTACCTATCTTGAAGGAGTGTTGTAAAAAGCATAAAAGCGGTTGTCTTAGCGCTTATTCCAGTTTGTCGCCTAGCAATATTGATCCTAACCCGACAAGAGCAAAAACTTTACTTTATCTTGCTATGGAAGTAAAAGCCTATAAAGTGGCTGAATTTCTTTTTACTTGGGCTCCGGAAAATTATCAATATCACATCGATGACTATGGTATAACCCATGATGAGGAAGTTGATAAAAGTTATTTTATACGTATAGAAGCCAAAGGGGATATAACCTCAATGACGCCTTTAATGCTTACCTGTTCAAGGGGCGACTATCAAGGAACAAAACTTTTAATAGATAACGGCGCTTCTTTGGAAAAATCTAATTATATATCCAGAGATAATGGCAATTCTTACGAAACCTATAAAACTGCCTATGATTATGCCGAAGAATATGTAAAAAGGACAGAAAGTGGAAATTCAATATTTTGGAACTATATATCAACTATAAAAGACCAACAAAAAAACTATTTTAAATATTCAGCGGACCCTGAGTAAGCAAAAACTCTTGGAGAATTTATATGAAAAATATAAAAATTTTATTGTCTTTAATGCTTCTGTTCCTTTTAAGCAGTCCTGTTTTTGCACAAAGTTTTTATAGGCCGTGGAAGTCATACTCTCCGACAAAGCCCAAAAGACCTTATGAAAAGATAGAAACACAAACCACAGAATTAGTAAAAAGAACTTGCGTTTATAATGATAATTACTATGAACCCAATGAATTTTTCGGCAATAAAAAAATAGATATTGAAAGCGAAGAAACTTTTAAGGCATTTAAAGATTGTTGTAAAAAACATCCTTCCAGATGTGTTTCTCATTATATAGGATCAAATAATCAAACTTTACTCTATACTATGGTAGAAAATAATGCCTATAAATATATGGAATGGATACTTACCGACGGACTTATTTATGAAACAAATGTGGACGAATGGGGTGTATATACACGAAATGTAAAAATTTTTGTTCCTATTCGCAGTTATAACCCGATGATGCTTGCTTGTATAAAAGGAGATTTAACCTCAGCAAAAATTTTGCGTAAAAACGGGGCCTATCTTACCAAACCGGAAAATGCCAGAAAAGAAATCCCATTTCAATTTGCAAAAAAATATAGAGAAACTAAACCGGAGTTTTTTAAGTATATCAAAGCAGAATATGAAGAAGAAAAAGAAAATATCCCCCTAAATATAAAATTTGGGGAAACTTTCTCTCTGAATAACGGTATATTACAAGATTTTATTGATTATTTCGAAAAGAACTTTTATGAGAAGCAACAAAAACTTATTGAAAAAATTAACGAGATAAATAGAGCCTAAAAATTTTTATCTTTTAAAAAACCCTAGCAGATTTTTGTTAGTTTTTTTATTGTGTGAAAAACATAGACAAATTATAGTTTAAACTTAACTTTCATTGAACGGTCAAGGTTGCGGGCAATTTCTTTCTTTTTAAGGGCTTCGCGCTTATCATAAAGTTTTTTACCTTTGGCAAGGGCAATTTTAACTTTGGCCCAACCGTCTTTAATAAAAATCTCTAAGGGAATAATGGCCTGACCTTTAACCGAGCCGTAAGAGATTAGTTTATTGATTTCCCTTTTGTTTAAAAGCAAGCGGCGCGGTCTAGAAGATTCTAGTTGCGTGTGGGTATTATAGATATAAGGGTTTATGTTCATATTATAAATATAGGCTTCCCCCTTTTCCGCTCGGACAAAGGCGCCTTCCAAAGAACACTCTTTTTGGCGTATAGATTTAATTTCCGCACCTAAAAGTTCAAGACCGGCATCAAAAGTAGTCGTGATAAAATACTCGTGATAGGCCTTGCGGTTTGTGTAAATTGTTTGAATACCCTTATTTCTTGCCATAGAGAGATTTTAGCAAATTTTTTTCATACGCGTTCATAAAACCAAAATAGAACGCTGCTAAAAAGAGTAAAATAAATAAAATTATTTTAACTAAAAATACTGCTAAACTTTGATTGATAAAAAACTGTTCTCCCGCAAGACCGATTAAAAATACTATCAAACAAGCAGGTATGATTTTAAGCAGATTTTCAAAATAACTTTTTAAGGCAAGTCCGATTTTCTTATAATATAAATTCATAGCAAGACCTTGCCCGAGCAAAATAGAAATCGCCGTTGCAATTGCGCAACCTTTTGCACCGATATTTTTAACTAAAAATATCCCAAGAAAAATATTAAAAATTGCGCTTGCCGTATAAACATAGGCTCTAAAATAATGCTTATTTTGCGCCTGCAAAATCCATATACCTATACTTTGCGTAAGCGGAATAAATAAGGCAAACATTATAATTAAAGAATAATAATAAGATTCGTCAAAACCCGCACCTAGCCAAAAATTAAGAAAAGTTTTTCCGTATAAAATAAAACCGCACAAGAAAATACTCATAACCATAAGTTGCAAACGCGATACTTTCAAAAAAACTTCATTTGTCTGCTCTTTAAAACTTTTGTGCGCGCTTATTTGCGAAAGTTGCGGCAGGAAAATTGCGCTTATATTATCGGCCAGGCGAGTAAAAAAGATATCAAGTTTCATAGCAATTGCATAGACGGCTACAACACCTGTTCCGATAAGTGCGCCCAAAATAAGTTGCCCGCTACGCCAGTAGGATTGTTCCATCGCCACCGCCAAAAATACAAAAAGCGAAAATAAGATAAGTTCTTTTAAAAGTTTCCACTCAAAGCGGTGCAGTTTCATTTTTATATCTAAAAATTTACAGCAGTAAATTATATTAGCCGTAACCACTAAGAAATTAAAAATTGTATGAATATAAACTATCGTCAATGCTTTTGGCCAGAGGTGTAGCATTAAAACAATAGTCGTAGGTCGCAGTAAAAGGGTTAAAATGACAAGCGTTTTAGCAAAAATAAACTTTTGGTTTGCGTTTATAACTGCAGCAAAAATATTGGCCGGTATAACAATAGCCACATTTAAAAGCATTATCGTAAAAAGTTTTTTTGCCGTCACAAAATCTTGCGGACTTAAAGTGTTTTGATAAACAGGCAAAAAGAAATAAAGCAAACTAAAACCTATAACTAAAATCAAAACTGCAACAAAGCCGTAAAAAATTGCGCTTAAGGCAAGCATATTTTCTTTTTCCTTTTGCTTGCCTTGCTCTTGGTATCTTGCATAATAGCGCGTTGTTGTATTGGAAAGGCCAAAATCCATAATCAAAAGATAGGCAATTATCGCACCTACAAGTTGATATAAGCCAAACTCCCCTTTACCAAGCAATTTAACCAAAAAAGGCAGACAAATAAAACTGGCAAGGGCATCAAGCCCCATTGAGAGATAAGATAAAACTACACCTGCTTTTCTTTGATTCATATTATTTTTTCTTTCTTGAAATACCGAAAATCAGCAAAGGTATTGCCAAAAGCAAAGATATAAAAGCAAAAATAACTCCCAAACAACCGACATTACTTTTAAAATAAAAATGGCTGTTACCCTTTTTGTTTTGCGCTTTTTGGTGACCTGTTTCAAGTTGATTTGTATCTACAATTTCCGGTTCTATAACTTGCTTGGGCATAAAAACTCCTTCTAAATATTTTACTAAATTGCTAAAATATATATATACATTTAAGTAAGATAGAGGAATTAAATTATGTTGCCTAAAGCATACGATCCCAAAGCAGTTGAAGAAAAAATTGCTAAATTATGGAAAGATAACGGCGTCTTTAAAGCCGAAATTGATAAAAATAAAAAACCTTTCGTTATTGTTATTCCCCCGCCAAACATTACCGGTGTTTTACACATGGGCCACGGGCTTAACAATACTTTACAAGATACTTTAATCCGTTTTAACCGTATGAACGGTCGTAGCGCGAATTGGGTACCCGGCACAGACCACGGCGGTATCGCAACGCAAAATGTTATTGAAAAGAAACTTTCTAAAGAGCAAAAACTCTCCCGCCACGACCTCGGCAGAGAAAAATTTGTTGAAACAGTTTGGGATTGGTATAAAGAATGTGGCAACGCCATTTATAATCAGTTTGAAAAAATGGGCTGGGCTTTGGACCAAAGAAATATCCGCTTTACTATGGACGAGGCCAGAGCAAAAGCCGTTTTTGAAACTTTTAAAAGACTTTGGGATAAAAAATATATCTACCGCGGCAAACGCATGATTAACTGGTGCGTAAGATGCTCTACTGCTTTATCAGATATTGAAGTTGAACATAAAGAGCAAAACGGCAAACTTTGGCATCTTCACTATAAAATGGAAGACGGCTCAAAAGGTATAGTTATTGCTACAACCCGCCCGGAGACTATTTTTGCCGATGCCGCAATTGCCGTTCACCCCGAGGATGAAAGATATAAAAACCTTATCGGCAAAAAAGTTTTAATTCCTTTAATAAACCGCCCTATTCCGATTATTGCCGATGAAGCAGTTGAAAAAGATTTCGGAACAGGTGCACTTAAAATTACCCCGGCGCATGACCCGACAGACTATGAAGTCGGCCAGCGCCATAACCTTGAAATTATTACTGTTATTTCCGACAAAGGCAAGATGATAAATGTGCCCGAAAAATATCTCGGTATGGATAGGGAACTTTGCCGCAAGGAAAGTGTTAAAGATTTGGAAGAACAAGGCCTTTTAGTTAAGGAAGAAAAGTATAATAATGCTGTTTCAACTTGCTATCGCTGCGGTAATGCAATTGAGCCTTATTTAAGTGAACAATGGTTCGTTAATATGAAGGAACTTGCCGCACCCGCAATAAAAGCAATTGAAAATGAAGAAATACGCTTCCACCCCAAAAATTGGAAAGGCCCTGTTTTAGATTGGCTTAAAAATATACAAGATTGGTGTATTTCCCGTCAGATTTGGTGGGGCCACAGAATACCTGTTTGGTATTGCCGCCATTGTTCCGAAAAAGGCTTAACTTTTACCACCGATAAACAAGGTAAAGAACAACTTGTAAAAGTTTCTTTTGAAGACGGTGCAAAACCCATAATTTCACAGGAAAAACCCGTCTGCCCGATTTGTGGCAGTGCTGACTGCGTGCAAGATCCTGATGTTTTAGATACATGGTTCTCTTCTGCTTTGTGGCCGCTTTCCGTTTTCGGCTGGCCAGAGCAAACCGAAGAACTAAAATATTTCTACCCGACAAGCGTGCTTGTTACCGGTTATGAAATTATTTATCTTTGGGTCGCAAGAATGATTATGATGGGCCTTGAGTTTGAAGGCAAAGTGCCTTTTAAAGATGTTATTTTAAACGGAATTGTTCGCGATAAAACCGGCCAAAAGATGTCTAAATCAAAGGGGAATGTCGTTGACCCACTAGCCATGACGGAAAAATATGGGACAGATGCCGTAAGATTTTCACTTGTTGTTCAGGCAAACCCCGGTAAAGATATTCCTTACAGCGAAGATTCTATTACGGGTGCAAGAAATTTCTGCAATAAAATTTATAATGCTTCACGCTTTATTTTAATGAATATGGGCGACTTAAAAGAAACTTTAACTATGCCCACTAATTTAACAGAACTTGCCGACAGGTGGATTCTTGCGCGCTATAACAATGCTGTAAAAGAAGCCGCCGCCGCTATTGAAAAATATGATATGGCAAGCGCGGCTGATACTTTATATCACTTCCTTTGGGGCGATTTTTGCGATTGGTATATTGAACTTGCTAAAGACCGCTTTAATGGGGAAAATAAAAAGAAAGTTATGGCGCTTCTCGTTAATATTCTTTACGGCACACTTAAGGCCTTGCACCCCATTATGCCTTTTATTACCGAGGAAATTGCCTTTAGTTTAAAACCCTATATTAAAGATTCAAAAGAATTTTTGATACAGGATTCTTACCCTGTTTATAATCCCGATGCGCAAGATAATCAGGCCCTTAAAGAAATGGCTTTGCTGCAAGGAATTATCGGTCAGATAAGGACCGTTCGCTCTCAGTTTAATGTTCCGCCTTCTTTAAAAATAAAAGTTATACTTAACACCAAAGAAGAAGAAATTATAAATAAATATTCTGCTTACATAAAAACTTTGGCTAAAGTGGAAACTTTGGAAATCGGTCAAAATGTGGCAAAACCAAAGCAATCTGCCAGCGCGGTATTTGAAGAAACAACAATCTATATCCCGCTTGAAGGGCTTATTGATTTTGAAAAGGAAAATGCCCGCTTGAATAAGGAACTTTTAAATATTCAAAATGCCCTTAACAATAGAGCGCGTATGCTTTCAAACCCTAGTTTCTTAAACAATGCGCCAAAAGAACAGGTCGCAAAAGCGCAAGAAGAATTAAAAGTTATGAAAGAAAAAGAACTCTTCTTAGTTACGGCAATAAAGGACTTAAAATAATATTTTTTTCTTGGGCTTTAGGCCTATTTATAAATAGGCCTAAAAACACACTTGAAAAAATTATATTTAGCGATTAGAATATACTTATAGCAATATGCGGAGGATAACCTATGAAAAAAACATTTTTTGTTATTTTAGGACTTTTTGTCTTATGTGCTTTTAAAGGAATGAATCCTGAAGAGTTAAAATTTCTTGAAAAAACTATCCAGCAGGTAAAACAGGAACAAGATCCTTCTAAAGATTTATGCGAAGCCTTAAATAACAATGACCCAAGAAGTGTCGTGAATATTTTAGATGACAATCGCAATCTTGTTAATATGGATTGCGACGGATTCCCTCCCCTTGCTTATGCTCTTTATTATAAATTCCAAGAAGATGTTATAGAATTTTTATTAGACATAGGAGCAAAAGCTGATGCCAAAGTGAAAGGTCTTTATATTTTTCAATTTGCTGTTGAAACCAATAATCCCAAAATTGTTGAACTTATGTTACAACACGGCGCAAAACCCCGTATGACAGATAAGGAAGATGGCGAATTTAGAACACTTGAATATGCCATATATCCAAGCGGGAATGTAAAGATAGTAAGACTTTTAGCTGATAAAGTAGAAAATTTGAATACTATTGTTGACGGGAAAACTATCTTAGATTTTGCCACAGACGCAGGTGCAATGGTTATAGCAGCAACTAAAAAGCGAACCGGAGAAGATTCGCATGAATCCAAAATGGTAGAGCAAGAATACTTGACAATACTAAGAATCTTAAAAGAAAATGGTGCTAAAAACGCCAAAGATTTAAACTAAAAATCTAAAAAATAAAATACTGGACCTGCTTCTTTAAAAAAATAAGGAGCAGGTTTTTTATTTGTAAAAAAATATTTCATCTGGAAAACAAAGATAAAAGAATACCTTTTAAAACAATACTAGGTTCGTTTAAAGTGGAACTTTTAAAGTTCATATCGGCTTCAATTATTCTATCTAAAGTTTTTAAAAGTGTTTGCGCGCTTGGCATTGCGGGTGCTTTATAAATAAGGCGACTTTCCCAAGGAAAAAGACCGGCATATTCAACAATTTCACTAGAGGAAAGGCCCGCATTACTTAAATGTTTTATTCTAAACATCTTTTCCGTACACATACTGATTTGGGCAAGCAAACTGACCGGCGTTTGGCCTTCTTTTAGCATATTATCAACAACCGTTAAAGCAAGGGTTTTATTACCATCCATAATGGCATTTGAAAGAGCGTAAGGATTTTCTTCCTTATTAAAACCGATACTTTGTAAAACTTCCGCTTGGGTAATTTTTTTACTTGCGGCACTTTGTTTATAAAGAAAAAGTTTTTCAAGTTCAACACTAATTGCCTGCATATTGCCACCGGTTTGATCAACTAAAGTAAAAAGAGCCTCTTGCTCAAAAGAGAATCCTGCATCTTTTGCCTTTTCGTTTATCCAAGCATTAAGGGCAAGGCCTTTTAAGTCGGTAAAATCTATTAAAACGCCAAGATCGCTTAAAGAATTTTCTAAAACTTTATCTTTTTTAGATTTTTTGGAATCATTATGTAAAACAATAAAACAAGTGGTCGGGCAAGGTTTTTCAAGATAAGCGCAAAGTGCTTTTAAGGCATTTGAATTTTTTTTAAATTTATCTGCATTGTTTAGGACTATCAGACGCGTTGGGTTAAAAACAGGGGCTGTATTGGCAAGGCAAATTAAACCTGCAATATCGCAAGAAGAGCCGTCTTCTTTTTGAAAATTAAAATCGTCGGGGTTAAGAGCCTCTTTTATTTTGGAAATATATTCCTGTTTTAAAAAAATATTATCGCCCGTAAACAAATAAACAGGCGCAAAAGTGCCGGCAGAAATATCTTTTTTTAATTTGTCTAAATCTTTAACGCTCATTGTCTTGTTACAGTTGTTTGATTGGGGTTTGATTGTATAGTTTGGCGTGTTTGCGTTTGAACAGAACCAAAACCCTGTATTGTTCTTTTTACTATCATTTTGGCAAAGTTGGCCCAAAGTTTTTCTCTGGCTTGCTCTTCGCTCATACCGCCGGGTAAAGTAGAGGCGGAATAAGTGTAAACTTGAACAAGACCGGGTTCTTGCCAGATAGTTTCATTGGTGGTTTTATCAATAAAACGCAAAGTTAAAAGCACTTCCATACGGTATACTGTCGGCACAAGTTGCGTATCATACTGAACGGGCAAAAGAATATAACGCATAATTTCACCCGCTAAAACGCCGTCTGCCTGATTTTCGTTAACAATAGAGTATTGACCGTTATTTAAGAATTCATCCACAACGGAAATTGTTAAACGGTCCTCTAAAGCAAAGACTTCGGTCCTATTGATAAAAGGACGAACGTGAATCTTTTTGATATGCTGCGGCAAAATCTGGGCATTGGGTTTATAGTAAATTTCATCTTGCACGGCAGCACAAGCACAAAGTAAAAATAAGGGTAAAATTAGGAGTTTTTTCATTTTTTCACCTCTTAGGACGGTTTAACAACAAGGCTGACCATACGACCCGGCACTACTATTATTTTAACTATACTTTGGCCCGAAAGCAAGACCTTTATTTTAGGACTGTTCAAAGCGGCTTGTTGCATTTCCTCTTTAGAAGCACTGGCATTAATTTTAATTCTATCCTTAATTTTTCCGTTGACTTGAACGGCAATTTCTTTTTGTTCTTCGCTGATTAAGGATTCATTAAATGTGGGCCAAGTTTCCTCTAAAAGGAAAGTCGTTTTGCCCATACGCTGCCAAATTTCATCGGTTAAATGCGGGGCAAAAGGATGTAATAATTTTAAGAAAACAGCCATAGTTTCTTCGTCAATTTCCTTAAGTTTAACAAGTTCATTAAAGAAAATCATCAAACTTGAAATTGCCGTATTAAAACTAAAGTTTTCAATATCTTGAGAAACTTTTTTGATAGTTTTGTGCTTTAAAATTTCAAGTTCTTTAGGTAAGGTAATTTCTTTATAAGTTAATTCTTCGGACCAAGAATAAATTCTCTTTAAGAAGCGTGAAATACCTTCAATGCCCTTTGTATCCCAAGGCTTTGAGGCATCAAAAGGCCCCATAAACATTTCATAAGAGCGGAAAGCATCCGCACCGTATTCCTGTAAAATTTCGTCGGGGTTAATAACATTTTTCTTGCTCTTGCTCATTTTTTCAACCATAGAGGTTAACTTCGCGCCATTTGATTTTAACTTGGGTTCTGCGGGATTTGAAAAATCAATTTCATCATATCCGTGATAATTGCCGTTTTCATCTCTGTAAGAGAAAGCTAGTATCATACCTTGATGGCGCAGTTTTGTATAAGGTTCTTTTGTATGAACGAGTCCCAAATCATAAAGCACTTTATGCCAAAAGCGCGAGTAAAGCAAGTGTAAAACCGCGTGTTCGGCACCGCCGATATAACAATCAACCGGGCCATAGGCCTTTTCAATTTCGCTATCAACTAATGCTTTATCGTTTTTAGGGTCCATATACCTTAAATAGTACCAGCAAGAGCCGGCCCATTGTGGCATAGTATTTGTTTCCCTTTTGGCTTTGCCACCACATTTAGGACAGGTGGTATTAACCCAACTATCAATATTGGCAAGGGGACTTTCGCCCGTGCCGCTAGGTTCAAATTTTTCTACTTCGGGCAAGCGTAAAGGTAAATCTTTTTCGTCTAAAGGAACAACGCCGCATTTTTCGCAGTGAACTATGGGGATAGGTTCGCCCCAGTAGCGTTGGCGTGAAAAGACCCAATCTCTTAAGCGATAAGTTGTTTTTGCGTGACCGAATTTATTTTCTTCCAAAAACTTAATCATTTTGGCTTTGGCTTCTTCAACTTTAAGACCGTTCAAAAAGCCGGAGTTTACAAGTTCACCGTCACCGACAAAGGCCTCTTTCTCAACACCTTGCTCGCTTTTGATAACCTCAATTATCGGTAAATTAAATTTTTTGGCAAATTCATAATCGCGTGTGTCGTGTGCGGGAACAGCCATAATAGCGCCTGTTCCGTAACCGGTCAAAACATAATCGGCTATCCAAACAGGGATTTTGGTATTATTTAAAGGATTTATGGCATAGGCACCGGTAAAAGCACCGGTTTTTTCTTTTTGCACATCTGCGCGTTCAATATCTGTTTTGGCGGCGGCTTCTTTTTGGTATTTTTCCACCGCGGCTTTTTGCTCGGGCGTAGTAATTTTGCTAACAAGCGGATGCTCGGGCGCTAAAACAACATAAGTTGCACCAAATAAAGTATCGGGGCGGGTTGTAAAAACTTCAATAGTTTCGGGTGAATTTTCCACCTTAAACACCACTTGCGCGCCACAACTTTTGCCAATCCAGTTTTTCTGCATCATCAAGGTTGAAGCGGGCCAATCAAGCCCTTCTAAATCTTCAAGCAGTCTATCAGCATAAGCGGTAATTTTTAACATCCATTGGCGCAAATTTTTCTTTTCAATAGGGGTTTGGCAGCGTTCGCACTTGCCGTTAAAAACTTCTTCATTAGCAAGACCGGTTTTACAGGAAGGACACCAGTTTATAGGCACAGTGCTTTGATAGGCAAGACCTTTTTTAAATAGTTGCAAGAAAATCCATTGTGTCCATTTATAATATTCGGGGTCGGTTGTATCAATTTCCCTATCCCAATCATAAGCCATACCGAAAGATTTGATTTGGCGTCTAAAATTATCAATATTTTTTTGGGTTGTAATTCTTGGGTGTACGCCGGTTGCTATTGCGTAATTTTCCGCAGGTAAACCAAAGGCATCCCAACCCATAGGGTGTAAAACGCTATATCCGTTCATTCTTTTATAGCGCACAAGAATATCAGATGCACTATAGCCTTCCGGGTGGCCCACATGTAAGCCCTGGCCCGAGGGGTAAGGGAACATATCTAAACAATAAAACTTCTTGCCCGTTTTAGGTAAACGGGGAGAGGCAAAAAGTTTTGCTTCTTGCCATCTTTTTTGCTGTCTTCTATCTATTTCTTGAAAATTTGCTATTGCCATATATTTATATTATACAAAGTATAGACGAGTTTATAAAATCTCAAGCGGGGCGTATTTAAGCATAAAAACGCGTTTTGTACCGTTTACAAAAATGACGGTAATTTTTGTTGCTTCGCCGCTACCGCTTATAGAAACGATTTTACCTATACCGAAAACACCGTGTTTAACGCGGCTGCCAACTTTTGCACCGCCACCTGCCGCGCTTGCCGCAGGTGCTTGTTCTGTTTGAGCGGGCGCGCTTGGTTTATAAGTCTGCTCGGCATATTCATTTTGCAAATCAATACCGAACTCCTCAAAAGTTTTTTTGTATTTTGAAGCATTGTTATAGGAAACGCTGTTACTTGAAGTCCAGCGGTTAAAGCGCCCGCGGTTTGGCGCAATTTCGCTTCTTTCCATAGGGCCTGTATATGATGTCGGCTCAATTAAACCGCTGTCAAATAAAAAGCGCGATGCTAGATTAGAATAGGTTTTACCGAAAATTCTGCGTGTTGTAGTATAAGTCATATACAAAGTGCTTTTGGCGCGCGTCATTGCCACATAGCATAAACGGCGTTCTTCTTCCATATCATCATCATCTTTGCCGGAAAGTGGGAAAAGTCCTTCCTCAAGTCCGCTTACAAATACTATAGGAAACTCCAAACCTTTGGCAAGGTGAACGGTCATTAAGGTAACTGCTCCGTTTTGGGTATCATCCCCCCCTTCATCTGCGCCGCTGATTAAGGAAACTTCCTGTAAATATCCTGATAAAGTGGGTGCTGTTTCTTGATGGCGGCACCTATCTTCATATTCTTTTACGGCGTTGATAAGTTCGTTTAAGTTGCCGATTCTTGAGGCGGCTTCGGGGTCTTTTTCTAACTCGGCTTCTATACTTTTTTGATAGCCGGATAATTCTAAAATCTTGGCTAAAATATCACTTGGGCTTGTCATTTGCATTTCAAGCGCAAGACCTTCGATTAAATCAACAAATTCTTTTGCACCGCGGCGCGCGGTCGGTTTTAAATTTTCTATAAATGCTGCCGATTTTAAAGCGGTATATAAAGATGTGCCGGCCGCATTTGCCGCATTGATTAGGGCTTGTTGGGCCGTTTCGCCAAGAGCACGGCGCGGCGTATTAATAATACGGAGCAAACTAACCGTATCCGTCGGATTAACCAAAACTTTGGCATAGGCAAGGACATCTTTAATTTCTTTTCTGTCATAGAACTTTACTGCACCGATAAGGCGGTAAGGTATTTGGTATCTTCTAAAAGTATCTTCAAAACTGCGCGATTGAGCGTTTGTACGGTAAAAAACCGCAATATCGTTTAAACTTGCATTGCCTTCTTCCACAAGATTATTTATTTGCATGGCGGTATAACGCGCTTCTTCACCTTCGCTTGCAAGTTCTCTAACTGTTATAGGATCCCCGCTGGATTTTTGGGAGAAAAGATTTTTTTCGCGTCTGTTTTTATTTTTTCTGATTAGTTTATTTGCCGCATCCAAAATAACCTGGGTGGAGCGGTAGTTTTGCTCAAGAGTGACAACTTTGGCATCTTTAAAATCTTTTTCAAACTCAAGAATATTGCGGATATTTGCGCCGCGCCAAGAATAAATTGACTGGTCCGGATCGCCGACAACGCACAAATGACGGTGTTTTAGAGCAAGTTTTTTTGTTAAAAAATATTGCGTTTCATTTGTATCCTGATACTCGTCAACTAAAATATACTGAAAATAGTTTTGATAATACTCGCAAATTTCCTGATTATTTTTTAACAAGAAAACAACTTTCATTAAAAGATCGCCGAAATCAAGCGCGCCTGCGGTATCTAATTTCTTTTGATATCTTTTATAGACTTCGGCAATTTGTATTTTTTTGTCTATATTGCTACTGACGGCTTGTGCCATAAAATCTTCGGGGGTAAGCATATCATCTTTTGCACGCGAAATACAGGAAACATAATACTGTGCTTCTTTTTTGGCATCTTTTACGCCGAGTTCCTCTAAAACTAGACTGACTATCTTTTTTTGCTCACTTTCGTCATAAATAACAAAATCGCGGTTTAGTTTTAAAACTTCTGCATGTTGCCTTAAAATTCTAACGGCAAAAGAGTGAAAGGTATGTATCCACACACTTCTTGCACCGCCGGGGACAAGGCTGTCTATCCTTTGGCGCATTTCTTGGGCTGCTTTATTAGTAAATGTTACGGCCAAAATACGCGCGGGGTTCATGCCGTCCGCTATAAGTTTGGCAATTTTAGTGGTTAAAGTTTTTGTTTTACCTGTACCGGCACCGGCAATAATCAAACAGGGGCCGTCATTATAATTAACGGCTTCAAGTTGTTTTTCGTTTAAAGAAGAAAGCATTTGTTCTATCGTTGCCGTCATAAAAGTTCCAACTCTGCAAAAGTTTCAATATGTTTTGTATTGGGGAAAAAGTCAAAACATTGCACTTTTTTAACTTTATAATTTTTGGTTAAAACGGCAAGGTTTTCCGCCAAAGTTTTGGGATTACAGGAAATATATAAAATGTTTTTTACCCCGCTACCAGCCAAAAGTTCACAGGCACGCGGATGAACGCCTGCACGGGCAGGGTCCAAAATAATTAAACTGTTTTTGCTTTCAATTTTGTTTTGAGCGAGAAAATCTTCGGTAGTTTGGCAAATAAAATCAACATTTTTGATATTGTTTAAAGCGGCGTTTTGGCGGCCGTTTTCAACGGCCTCGGGCACGCACTCAACACAAAAAGATTTTTTAACGAGGTCGGCATTTGTTAAAGAAAAACTGCCAGCGCCGCCGTATAAATCATAAAGCGTTTCGGGCTCAATTTCCTTAACTGCATTTCGGACAATTTGATACATTAAATTTGCCGTTTTTGTGTTTGTTTGGAAAAAAGATTGCGGCGAAAGTGTAAAAACAATTTTTTTATCATCAACAAGCAGGGCTTCTTGCATGGTGGCTGAACCGCTTAAAACTTTTAAATCTTTTATCGGGCTTGCGTCGCTCAGGCCGTCATTTATAGCGGTTAAAACGCTGTATTCGGGGTAAACTTGGTGGCACACTTCAACAAGGCCTTCCGTGTCAAAAGGTGCTTGGGAAATAAAAACAAGCATTCCCCCTTTTTCATTAAAACTTTGGCGCATCATAAGTGTTCTTAAAACGCCGGTATGTTTTCTTTGGTCGTAAAAAGAAATATTTTTATTTTTTGCCCAAAGATTTATTTTGTAAATAAACCAAGTTAAATTTTGATTAAACAAAAAACAATCTGTAAGATTTACAGAGCGATCCCAACGCCCCATTTGGCGAAATCCGAGAACATCTTCAAACTCCAAAGGTTCACTTTTATCACGTTTAATTTTTTTGTTTAAAGGTTCTTTGTGAACAACCTGATGAGTAAAACTTAACTCAATTTTATTTCGGTAATATTTAGTTAAAACACTTGGATTAACTTTTATATTTTGCGTGTAAAACGGCTCTAAAAGTTTAGCAACTGCCGAAACTTTTTGCTTTAACTGCTCTTCATAAGGCACCTTTATTAGAGCGCAACCGCCGCAAAGACTTGCCTGTTTACAAATATTAGACATTGAACTTAAAGACACAGACATCCCCGTCTTTTATAATATAATCGCGCCCTTCCTGGCGGATAAGGCCTTTTTCTTTTAAAATCTTTTCACTTTTATATTCTAGGATATCTTTGACATCATAGACTTCCGCACAGATAAAACCGCGTTCAATATCGCTGTGTATTTTGCCCGCCGCTTTTGGTGCGGGACAACCCACAGGTATAAGCCAAGAGCGAACTTCCACTTCCGGCCCGGCGGTAAAAAATGTGCACATATTTAAAAGGGCCATACCGGCACGGACAATTTTTTCTAGTCCTGTATAATCAGAACCGCTCTCGGCAAGGAAAAGGTGTTTTTCTTCTTCACTGAGTTCGGCAATTTCGGCTTCAAATTTTACGCATAATTCAACAAAACCGGCACCGACTTTTTCGGCATGTTCTTTTAGTTTTTTAGCGTTTTCGGTATTGGGTTTTTCGGAATTATTGCCGACATAGAGCATAGGTTTTAAGGTTAAAAGTTGCAATTCTTTTGTTTCTTCTTCGGTTAGACCAAGCGAACTGGCAGGTTTGCCTTGGGAAAGGCACTCTTTTAATCTTTTTAAAACTTCAAGTTTTTCTTTGGCTTCTTTGGAACCGCTTTTTGCGTTGCTTTCTTGTTTAGGTAGCATTTTTTCCACACTTTCCAAATCGGCGAGCATAAGTTCGGTTTCAATAATTTCAATATCGCGTAAAGGATCAACGGAGCCGGAAACGTGGGTAATATTTTCATCTTCAAACAAACGCACTACGTGGATAATTGCGTCAACTTCGCGAATATTTGCAAGGAATTTATTGCCAAGACCTTCGCCTTTGCTTGCGCCTTTAACGATACCGGCAATATCAACAAAACGAATAAAGGCAGCCGTCTTTTTTGGCGGATTAAAAATTTTGAAAAGTTCGTCAAGGCGCTTATCGGGAATACCCACCACGCCTACATTTGGCTCAATAGTAGTAAAAGGGTAATTTGAGGCTTGCGCCCCCGCATTTGTTAAAGCATTAAAAAGGGTTGATTTGCCCACATTAGGCAGGCCGACAATTCCAATATCCATAAAAAATTTCCTTAAAAATAATGTAGAACTACTTTTATATATTTTACTAAATTTAGAAGATTCTAAAATAGAGCAGAGATTAAAAGAAAAGAGGAAGAGTATACTGTGAAGGCCGGAGGCCGAAGTATCCGACAGAGAAACATTTGCAAGGATTTTTTAGGAAATTTTATTCTAAAACAGAAGGAATATTTTTGTCGGTATTTTGATTTTAGAGAAGGCTTGCCGAGCGAAGTATACCACGAGAGGGTGGCAACCCCGAGTATATGAGTGAGGCATAACGCACTATAAAATCAAAAGACTTAGACAAAAAAACGTCTCGTACGGGATTTGAACCCGTGATCTCCGTCTTGAGAGGGCGGCGTCCTGGACCACTAGACGAACGAGACATTTATTTATATATATTTTATCAAATATTGGGCGACCTTACAAAACTTCTTTTGCAGTTAAATAATTTCTTTCAATACTTGTTCATTATTCATTTCTAAGACTCATAAAACTTAAATATCTATCCATCGCTTTCCATTTTCCGTATTGAATATCTTTTAATTGACAGACAAAAATACTCAAATATAGTTTTTTAAATTCTTGTTCATTTTTCATAAATATTCTCCTGTTTTTTTATTTTTCCACCGGAGAAGATATAAAAAAACCCATCGTCTCCGATGGATCTTTTTTACTGCGAATTTGTTTTAGTTCCCATCGTTCAAGCATTAGCACCTTGCCTTGCGGTAGGTTGCTGTGTAGTCAAAGGGCTTGTCCCTCGTACACTCTTTATGGAATCGTTATTTTAAATAACAATTTTAGCGAATATCTCTTATTTTGAAGAATCTGAATTGTTGTCTAATAAAATATTATCTGCCTCGCTATTTGTTTTAGATTCTTCAAGTAAACTATCAAGTTTAGAAGAGTTTTTGGAAAGGTCTTCTAATTTTTGGGCGGTCTTTATGATACCTTTTTGACCTGTAAGACTCTTTTCCGCTTCGTTATAAGACTTATCAAGTTTTTTGATTTTATCCTGAATATCGTCCATACGGTCTTTAAAACGATTGACTCTTTCTATCATTTCATTACCTAATTTAAGAATTGCGTCTGTATTTTCGTTAATTTTTTCTACGCTCCAAATGCGGTCCACTACCTGTATAATCGCAAATAAGTTTGATACGGTAACTATGGAAATATGTTTATCCTTTGCGTATTGATTTAAAGAAATGTCCGCTTGCATTGCCACAAAATAAGCATATTCAATAGGAATAAACATAAAGATGAAATCAAGGCCGCTGTCTTTCATTTTCTGCTGATATTCCTTTCCGCTTAATTCGTCGATGCGGTCGCGGATGGCTTTGATATGTTCTTTAAGAAAAGCATTTTTTTCTTCTTCGGTTTCGGCATTGGCCCAATTTTTAAAACTGTTTATGGACATTTTAGAGTCAATAGCAACTTTTTTGCCTTGCGGCAAATTAAGAACGAAATCCACAAATTGCCTAGACCTATCCTCGCCTTGTAAATAAAACTGCTTTTCATAGTCTATACCTTCACGCAAACCTGCTGTATTAAACACATTTTCAAGAATAGTTTCCCCCCAATTACCTTGTATTTTGGGCATTTTTAAGGCTTCTGTTAAATCGTGGGCTTCTTTGCCGAGTTTATCGTTCATTTCCAAAGTTTTATCTATGGCGTGTTGTAAATTAATATGTTTTTCCGCAGATTCTTTTCTTAAATTGAAAACTTGGGCATTAAAATCGTCAAGTTGTTTTTTGAGCGGAGAATATAACTCATTACTTTTTGTTTCAAGTTCGGTTTTTGATTCCTTAATGGAATCTTCTACTGTTTTTTTGAAGATATTGCGCGATTCGGCAGTTATTTTTTGAAATTCATTAGCCGCACTTTCTTGAAGAGCATTAAATCTTTTGTTTTGTTCTTCAATCAAATTTTTTATATCTGCTTCCTGTTGCTTTTTCATATCTTGGAGAGCTTTTTCTCTCTCGGATAATTTAGCATTATCCAAATTCACATCATCCAGCAGTTTTTTTGTTTCGTTAAGTTCATTAGTCAATTTTGTATTCTGCTCTTTTTGATCTTGGTTTGTTCTTTCCAATTCTTCTACACGACCTAGTTGTTTTTGTTGCTTCAACAATAATAAACCCAACCCTATTACAACAAAAATCAATATTCCTATAATTATATTTGTCATCATATTTTTTCTCCTTTTAAATTATTATACCAACAAATTTGTTAAAAAATGATAAAACAAAAAGTGCTTCGTCAAAATCTTCCGCGTTCAAAAAAACCTTTTTGGTGGCTTTGACAAAGTCTTTATAAAGATTAATAAAGAAATCATAGTAATTTTCCGCTTTGCCTGCTGCAACTCTGTTTTTAATTTTTTCTATGGCGTTTTTTACTTCGTCTTCTGTTTTAAGAATTTTTCTTTACCAGAATCTTTTGTATGGAAAAGAGATCCCTCCCTGTAAAGAGGTCACTAATGGGAGTGTTATGCGATAAAATATAAAAAACGACATTTATGAGTCTTTTTTCACTTGTTTCTATGCTAATATTATAGCAAATTATGAACGCTTTGTCAAGGTTGATTGTATTTTTCTATAAAACACGACACTTAAGTGTCATATTTAAAGATATTTTGAGTGCAAGATAATTTGGCGATTTCTAATTCTGCGTGGTTTTAGGTACTATTTCTGTGGTGGATAAAACAACTTCTTGGCTAGATTCTGTATTCTGTTCTTGGGTTGGTTTAAGGTCAATTACCCATTGATGTGCTTTTTTCCAAATCAGCCAATCTACAAAAGGATGGTAGCGGAAAATATTATAACCTGTGCCGGTTTTGGGATTAGTTGGAAGAATTAACTCATCAATATTTTCAAGGGCAAAATATTGAATCTCTTTTTCCGGATTTACGCTTACTATATACCACTTGTCCCACAAACGTAAGAGTTTAACGGGATATAAACTGCGAATTTTTCTGATATCTTTTAGAAAAACTCTAGTAACATAGCGTTTATCAATAGATTCTATTATACCATGTGCTAAATTTTCTTGAGCGGCAAAATCATTATGCGTCGCGCCGAAAATACAATTTTCAAAAGATTTCGGACTAAAACGCTTAGGAATTTCTTGCTGTATTGCGGAAAAATTTTCCCCTATTTGCTTTGCGATATCAAAAGAAACCGATATAAGGGCTGTTTCTTCGCAAGATAAATTCACGGCTTTAAGCGAAAAACCTTCCGCAAACTTATAAATACTTTGCGATGGCGATATAAGTGGCATTTGGGTATTTAAAAGTAGTTTTATATCCCTTTGAATAGTGCGAAAAGATACCCCAAACCTTAAAGATAAGTCCTGAACCAAAATAGGCCCTTGCTCAAGCAAGGCAAGTATCTGTGCAAGGCGTTTGGTTTTGCTTGTAATTTCTTTTGACATACTTTTATTTTACTAAATTTGACAGAAGTAAGTCTTTTTTAACTAAGAGTTTTAAGATAGACCTTTACTTGGTTTTTGACTTTATCTTTAATTTCCTTAGGACTTAAAACCTTAATATAGGGTATCCAATGAAAAATTATCATTAAAATCTCTTCTGACTTACTGATTTTAGAAGACAGAATAATATCGCCGTTTTTTTCTTCTTTGATTATTTTTTGCTCGGGGAAATAGTTTTTTTGTTTAAAATAATGCGCTACTTTTGCATCAACTTTTAGGGAAACTTCAATATTCCTTTCCCCCTCAAAGAAAATATTTACACTTTGCTTCATAAGGTCGGCATATTTAGTCTGGTCCAAATTAAAGGTCTTTTTTTGGATATCGGCCTTGATAATTCTATCTAAACGGAACTTAAACAGTCTTTCTTTTTCGCCAAGAGCAATTAAATACCAAAACCCCTCATACCAAGCAATTTTTATAGGCATAACAAGATGTTCCTTTTTCATTTGGCTTGTTTGGCTTTTATAAGTTACCGAAAGGTATTGTTTTTTGCGTATAGCAAGACTTAAAGTTTGGGTCAAAGGAGTATCTTCGAAATTAAGTCCTTTGACTATTTTTAAGAAGAAGGGATTATCTTGATTAGGAGCGGTTATTCTGAGGCAAAGCCCTTGATAAGCCGTTGAAAAATCCTTTCCCATAGCATTTGCGATATCGGATAAAAAGGCCAAAACGCTGGCTTCTTTGGTAGTTATTTTCATTTTAGAAAGACTAAAACCTTCAACAAAAGTCCAAATACCGGGACGCGGATTATGAATTGGGAATTTTGCCTCTTCTATGGTATTGATATATCTTTGCACGGAACGAACGGAAACGTCCATATCTTTTGCAACCTTTTGTAAATTGATTTCACCTTTATCAAGGCAGTTTAATACATATAAAAGTCTTGTGATTTTGTTATCCATAAAATACTCCCGTCGTAAGCAAAATTCCCTGACATATTGTTGACGCTTCCAAATTATACAATATCTTTTACCGCATTACTACCGGCATTTATTTTAAATCAAATTGAGAGGTAAAAATTATGAATAATCAAGACTATAAAGCCCTACACTATATTGACAAAATCTTGAATACAGGGGATATTTACGAATATGGATTGTTAAGTTATAATCGCGAACTTAATATCTTGCCCTTAACAAAACAGGAAAATGAAAAACTATCTAATGATGAAATATGCGACAAAATAAGAAAACAAATAAGACAATTTAGCAAAAATTATGACAAAACCCAAAGAACAAACGATGATAAGAAAATAGAAATTATCGCAAAACTTTTTGGGTTATGTCCTATAGAACAGGAAATTTTATCTATTTTGCATATGTGTAATAAAAACAGAACTTTTAGAGAGTTTTTATTTAAAGTGAATCATATTTCTTCAGGAATAGAATTTTTTATTCTACCAATTTTTTTCAAAAAGAGTATAGTCAAATATGTCCATCCAAATTCTTTTTTGATTAAAACAGGTCTAATTGCTGAGAAATTTGGTAAATTTGCCCTTTCTTCCTTTACATCTAATTTGCTAAGGGAAAATACCCACGCCCTTAAAAATTGTATAGATAACTTGCTTGGTAAACCTTTAAAAAGTGATTTGAAAGCCAAAGATTTTACTTATATTCCCGAAAGGGATTTTGCCCTTAAAATACTAAATAATCCTATAAAAAAAGGAATAAACATTTTGCTTTACGGCGCGCCCGGCACCGGCAAAACCGCCTTTGCCAAAATGCTGGCGGGCGAAACAAGAAATAAACTTTACACCGTAGGGGAGGAGAAACAAACGGAAGAAAGCAAAAATTATCGCTTACACGCGCTTTATAGGAATTTAAGATTACTGAGCAAAAAAGAAAATGCCTGCCTTTTATTTGACGAGGCGGAAGATATTTTTTCCAATGCCATTTTTTCTAACGGTATGACAAAATGTAATAAAGTGGAAATAAACCGCCTGCTTGAAGAAAATGATATCCCTGTTATTTGGACCACAAATAATATCAGCGAAATGGATAAGGCCTTTGTCCGCCGTTTTACGCTTGCTATACATTTTAAAACGCCGCCTTTGGAAATCAGACAAAAAATCTGGGATAAATATCTAAAAGAAAATAAAATTGCATCAAAACCGAGCGAAGTTCTTTCTTTGGCTAAGACTTACGTTGTTCCGCCTTCAATGATATCTGCTTCCGTTCAAGCGACAAAAATGGTTAACGGCGATATTAACGTGGTAAAAGAACACCTAGATATTATGCGCCAAGCAATGAATAACGGCGTAAAAATACCTCTTAAAAAATCAACAGAAATTGCCTTTTACCCAAAATTGTTAAATACAGATTTAGATTTGGAAAAACTCAAAAACCAATTAGTCAATTTAGGAAAATTAAACTTTTCTCTTTGTTTGTATGGCGCTTCCGGCACGGGTAAATCGGCCTATGCAAGATATTTAGCAGATGTTCTTAATATAAAATATCGCCAAAAAAGAGTATCCGATTTGCTTAGTCCTTATGTCGGCAGGACAGAACAAAATATCGCTATGGCTTTTGCGGAAGCAAAGGAAGAAAAATCCCTCTTAATTTTTGACGAGGCAGATTCCTTCTTGCAGGATAGAATCCGCGCCCATTATTCTTGGGAGAAAACCGCCGTCAATGAAATGCTTACCTGGATGGAAAGCCACCCCTATCCTTTTATTTGCACGACTAATTTAATGGATAATCTTGACCCAGCAAGTTTGCGCCGTTTTACTTTTAAAGTTAAATATGATTTTTTAACTAAAAAACAAATAAAAATTGCCTTTAAATACTTTTTTAATTTGAAAGTAAACGACGAAGATATTTCTTCTTTAAGACATCTTACGCCGGCAGATTTTACTTTAACAAAAAGTAAAGCCGAAATTATGGGTTTTGATAAAGATACCAAAACTTTAGTTAAAATGCTGTTGGAAGAGCAAAATCTAAAAGATATAGAAGACGCTGCGACTATCGGTTTTTGCACGGTAAAATGAGAGGTAAAATTATGCCGAAAGAAATTATTTATGTAGCAAAACCCACTTGGTATATAGAAGACATATACCCCGGATATACTAAATTTTACGAAAAATTTTCCGTCCAATTAAAAGAGTTCCACGAAGTGCGTGCTTTAGAATTGCCGGATATTTGGGTACGCGATTTTTTGCCCATGCAAAATATAAAAACAGGACAATTATATCAGCATTTTTTTAATCCGCGTTATGCAAACTATACTCCAAAATTTACAGAACAAATAAGAAAGGCTGTATTTTATAGTTTCCCTAAGGCAAAACTCTGTAATGTGCGTATAGACGGCGGGAATATTGTGTTAACCCCAGATGGTAAATATGCTTTTTGTTTGGAAAAATCAACTATTTTTAAGAAATCAGACCTCGCTCAAAAAAAGCATGTTGAACAAGAATTAAAAAATGCTTTAGGCGTTGAAGAAATACTTTGGCTTCCCAAACAACCAAACGACAATATCGGACATATAGACGGTTATATCCAATTTTTAGGGAATTTTTTAATAGAAGGAACGGTAGAATTATATAACGACCTTACAAGTGGATCTTTGCTTGATAGTGGAGGTATAAATAAATTGTATGAGTATGTGAAAGATAAAAATATCGTAGATTGCCTTCAAGAATGGATATATTTATTTTGTAGTGATAATGATACAGATTGGCTATCTGCTAAAGGACTTTATATAAATTTTTTGGAAACATCTAAGGCAGTTTTTGTACCGCAATTTAATTTACCGCTGGACGAAAATGCTATAAAAACCCTAAAATTGCACACCGCTAAACCTATTATAAAAGTTGATTGCTCTGAAATTGCAAAATACGGCGGCGCTGTGCATTGTTTAACAAAAAATTATTTTTTATAATTAGACAATAAAAACAGTGTTTTGTTATAATCTTATAAAAAAGAAGGCACTATGAAAAATTTACTAAATAAATTAAACACTCAAAAAATAAGCGATATTATAAAAGTTTTACTGGAAATAAATAAAAAAATTTTATCGGAATATCAACTCTATATCTGCGGAAAAACAATTATTCCTTTAGAAGTGGAAACTTATTATTATAATCAAAAAATTTTTGCCGATCCTTATGTTCACAGAAATGATTTACAGAAAAATCGTTTCGGTCAATTATATTTTCATAGAGCGGGCCAAAGTAAAGACAGCGCCTTAAAATACGGCAAACTATGCGGATGTGATATTTGTTTATCAAACAGCGAAGATTTTTATTTCGGTTTACTTATAAGAAGTGCCAAAATTGATAAACAGATTATTACCGGTCCGCAGAAATTAGCACAACAAATTGCTACTAATAAAAATTATAGAGAAATGGAAAAAGCAGTTGTTTTAAAGCATAATAGTAATAATAATCTTAGCAAGTATGCCCCCTTTAACACTATAAGATATGGCTTAAACCTCGCAAAAGATACCTGTTTTTATAATCTTTCATTGCGTTCTATTGCCAGTTTAAAAATAAAAGGTATAAAACAAAAAGAAAATACTGCAAGACAATTTTTGCAAAATATTCCAAGTGAAAAACGCGCCGAAGTTTCTAAAGAAATTATCGGCTATAACCTTAAAACAAATTAAAAATACTTCTTTAAAATACTTCTTTTAAATAGTGCGACAACATGTTGGCATAGAGTTTTTGTATTCTATAAAAAAAGGAGGAAAGTTATGATAAACAGACAAAAATATAATTTTAAAATTTTAAAAGAATTAGAGGAATTCTTACAGGACCGTCCCGATTCTCGCTTTATTCAAGCGCTTTGGTCCTTAAATATCGTTGATGAGAAAGATAGATTTTACGAAGAATCCAATATAACTTTTAACAAAGTAAAAAAAGTTCTTGCCAAAAGGAATAAATTAGCAGAAAAATTAATTAAGAACTTTAATAAGGAAATATAATGAGATTTCGCGCCATAAGGTTGTCGCAATACTATGTTAAACTATTGGATACGCAATTTTATAAAGACTCTAAACTTTTAAATAGGTATAATAAAGAAAATGGAAAACGAGGAAATTTTAGAAGAAACTGCGGAAATAAAAAAAGCACTTGCCGCCATAATGTTTGGCAGAAATGTTTTTATTCACGGCAGACCGGGCACGGGCAAATCCACTTTTATCCGTCAGATTATTAAATATTTTGAGAGCGAAAAAAGAAATATAATAAAACTCGCTCCGACGGGTGTTTCCGCGCTTAATATCGGCGGGCAAACGCTACATTCTTTTTTTCAAATAGACCCTAAAAATATTTTTGAAAGGGAAGACGAAGACTATATCCGCAAATCTTTAAAAAAGAAATGGCAAAAAATTGACGCTATTATTATTGACGAAATTTCTATGGTCCGCGCCGATTTGTTTGACGCCGTTAATGAAAAACTAAAAGATATTTTGGAAAGTCCCCTAACTTTTGCCGGCATACAGTTAATTGTTATAGGCGATTTGAATCAACTTTCCCCCGTGGTAAAAAAGCGCAATTCTCTGCAAGATGAAAGATTTTGTGAAAATTATAAAACACCCTATATTTTCGGCTCTTTATGTTTTGAAAAACTGAACTTTCAGCATATAATTTTTAAAAAAGTTTTCCGTCAGAAAAACGAAACTTTTGTAAAACATTTGGATTCTTTAATTTCCGCTGATAAAAATCACTTTTTTTCCGCTTTAACTTTTTTTAATAAACAGGTTGTGCAAGAACGACCGCAAGATGCTATTTGCCTTTGCGCAAGAAGAAAAAGCGCCGCTTTAATAAATCAGGAAGAACTTGATAAAATTCAAAATCCTTTAGAAACCGTTTACGCTTCTTTTGAGGAGCCCAAAGATTGGACAACTTCTTCTAACCCCGACGAAGACAAAACCCCTGCGCCTATAAAACTTGAGTTAAAAATCGGCGCAAAAGTAATGACTTTGGTAAACAGCAAGGACGATAATTACTACAACGGCACTATCGGCACGATTCTTGATTTTGAAAAAAATTCCTATGGCGAAATAACAAGAATAAAAATACAAACGCAAGATAATAATATTATCTATGTGGAACGCTATACTTGGTTCAAAATGAAATTAAACCAATACGGCAAACAGGTAGAAGATAAAAAACGCTTTTTTACACAATTTCCCCTGCAACTTGCTTGGGCAACTACAATTCACAAAGCACAGGGAATGACCTTCAATAAAACTTATGTTGATTTGGGGTTCGGTGCTTTTTCCAGCGGGCAAACCTATGTTGCTTTAAGCCGTGTAAGAGAAATTGAAGGCCTTTTTTTAAAACATCCGCTTTACCCAAAAGATATTTTAACTGATGATTTAGTGGAAGATTTTTACTCAAATTTAAAAAATAAATTATCATAGGAGAAAGATTATGCTTTCAAAATCACAATATACAAAATTTCTATACTGTCAAAAAAGATTTTGGCTCTATAAAAATAAATACAATGAGCAAACTGCCCCCTCTGATTTTGCAAAGCATCTTTTCAATCAAGGTAAAGAAGTGGGTGTTTATGCCTACAAATATTTTCCTAAAGGCGTCTTGGTAGAGGATGCTTGGCAAAATTCGCCGGCTGCCTTAAACAAGACGAAAGAACTTTTAAAAACGCAAAATTATATTTACGAGGCCGCTTTTCAGTATAACAACTTAATAGTTTTTGTTGATATTTTAGAGAAAAATAAAGACGGCTCTTATAATATCATTGAAGTAAAAAGCAGCACCGAAGTTGAAGATTTTCACTACGAAGATTCGGCCGTTCAAAAATATGTTTTGGAAAACTGCGGGTTAAAAATACACGCGTGCTATTTAATGCACTTAAATTCGCAATATATCAAAACTACCGATGAAATAGATATAAAAGAACTTTTTGTTTTGGAAGATTTAACACTTGATTTAAAACCTTGTTTAGACATAGAAGAAACTTTAAAACAGATGGAACTCCTGGCAAAAGAAGAAGAACCTAAACTTGGGATAATGGCAAAAACAAAATGTAATAATTGCGAATTTTTTGATTATTGCTGGGCCGATTTGCCAAAATTTTCAATTTACAGTATTCCGCGTCTTGGTTTAGCGGGTAATAAATTAAGAGACGAAGGCATTCTAGATTCACGGCAAGTGTCGCCGAACTATTTTTCAAGCGAAACAAAAAATCGCTGGGTAGAAGTTTTTAAAACAGGAAAGCCCTATGTAAACAGTGGGGCAATAAGCACTTGGCTAAACAATTTAAAATATCCGCTTTATTATTTTGATTTTGAAACGATAAATTTCGCTATACCCTATTTTAAGAACAGTCGTCCTTACGAGCATATTGCTTTCCAGTTTTCTTTACATATCCAAAAAGAACCGCACGGCGCTTTGGAGCATAAAGAATTTCTTTTTGAAGGTAAAGAGGACCCACGTTATGCCTGTATAGAAGCCATAAAAAAATATATCGGGCCTGTCGGTTCTATAATTGCGCATTATGCCACTTTTGAAAAAGACAGAATCAAAGATTTATCTAAAATGCCTATACCGCAAGAAGATAAAGATTTTCTGCTTTCTTTAATAAACCGTTTTGAAGATACCTGCGAAGTGTTTTCGCGTTATTATTTTCACCCTGATTTTAAGGGAAGTGCCTCTATAAAAAAAGTATTGCCGGTAGTTTGTCCGAAACTTACTTATGAAGGTATGAAAGTTGCAAACGGCGGTGATGCTATGGCGGCTTTTATGCTTTTGTATTTTGATAAACTGCCCGCAGATAAAGCCAAAGAACTGCGCAAAAATTTACTTGCCTATTGTTGCCTAGACACTCTTGCTATGGTAAAATTGATTGATTTTCTTTATACTTGCGTGTAAATAAAAATCAGCCGAGTGCGCACCTTTTAGAGCACGTTATAATCTCGGTTGACACTAAATATTATAAACAGATAAAAACGGAAAATTCAAGACAAATTATTTATCTTCGCTGTAACATTTGCGGTAATAACCGTATTCGCCATAAGTTGTGCCTGTTTTATAGCAATCGTTCAAAATACCGCCTATAACTTTGATATTGGCTTGTTTTAAGCGCTCTAAAGTAAACAAAGCGCTCTTAATCGGGGTTTTACCTTGTCTTACGGCAAAAACTGCCCTAGGTATAATTTGCCCCCAAATAAAAGTATCGGCAACCGGCAAAGAAGCAGGGCAATCCACCAAAATCAAATCAAAAGAGTTTGATAGTTTTTCTATTAAAGTTTTAAGAATCGGTGTACTTAATAATTCCGAAGAATTTGCAGGACGCGGACCGGAAGTCAAAACAGATAAACCCTTAACATCGGTTTTTTGGATGTTTTTTTCAAATTTATCTAAAGAGTTTTCTACCGACCATAAAGAACTTAACCCCTGTTCATTGGAAATTTTAAAAATTCTGTGTAAGCGCCCGCGTCTTAAATCGCCGTCAATTAAAAGAACCTTTTTGCCTGCTTGGGCAAAAGCAGCCGCAATGGAAGAAGAAAAGAAGGATTTTCCTTCCCCTTGAAGTGAACTTGTTATAAGCAAAGTTTTTATTTGATTTGCATTTAAGGAAAAACTTAACATCGTGCGGATATTACGAACGTTTTCCGCTGTTAAGACATTGCCTTCTTTAAGCATAATGCGGTAATCTTCAAAGCCTTTTTTCTGCTTCTCATGCGGAACAAAACCGAGCAACGGTATTTTAAATTTATCTTCAATATCTTTAGATGTCTTGACGGTTTGATCTATAAACTCCCAAACTAAACCAAAAATTATACCAATTAAACAACCGACAAAAATGCCAATAATAATATTTATAATTTTGCGTGGTCTATATGGCTTTAAAGGGACAACGGCGTCATCTACAATACGTATATTATTTGCAGAAAACTGACCTGATAAATCAATTTTAATACTTTGGAGTAATCTTTTTGTTTCTCTATCAATAGTATTTCTGATAGTATCAAGTTTCTTTTGAACGGAGATAACTTCCGGATGATTTTCCGTATATTTACCTAACAATAGTGCAAGTTGGCTGGAAGTTTCCATCTCTTCCTTTTTAAGACCTTTAATAAAATCACTGTTAATAACCTGTGGAAGCGAATTTAAAAGTTCTTTTTGGGCAGAACTTTGCTCGGTTGATTCTAAAGCGGCGATAACCTCTTGAGCCATAGAAATACGGTTTTTTACATTTTGCAGAGTAAAAGATTTTGCTAAATAATTTGTAATTTGTGCCGCAAGTTTAGGGTCATAGGATGAGACACTTATATTCACCAATCTAGAGCGGGTTATCGGCTCTATTTTAAGACTTTTTTGTAAGACCTTCCATCCTTTGGCAAATTCAGGTTCTTGGGAAAGTTTTAAGTCATTATAAATTTTTTCGAGTAAAGTTCTTGATTCAAGCAATTCATATTGAGTGCGGTAATAATCTTCATCACTGGTCCAAGAGCCAAAAGAAACTTGTTCAATTCTGCCGGAATTTTCTCTGTCAATCATCATCAAAACAGAGGCTCTGTAACGCGGCTGCATCAGTGTATTTACTATAACAGCACCGATTATACCCAAAAATGCCATAAAGGCAATTAAACGCCAATGCTTTAAAAAGGCCTCTAAGTAAAAAGAAAAATCAAAGGATTCCTGTTCTATATTATTTTCCATAATTTCCATCTATACTTTAGAATAAACTTTGCGGCACAAACACCACATCACCGGGTTTAAGGGCAATATCCATTTGCTTATTGCCTTCTTTAGTTATTTGAGTTATATCAACTTCTAAAGAACGTTGTTGGCCGTTTTCTATACGGAAGACTTTTACTTTAGAAATTGCCGCGACATCAGTAAATCCACCGGCAGAGGTTATGGCCTCAAGCACCGTCATAATTTTTTCCGGCGGAATAGTAATAGGAGAAGGCTTTTTAACCTCTCCTAAGACATATACATTTTTATTTGCGTATTCTTTGATTAAAAGAGAAACCGAAGGATTCTTTAAATAAGATTTAAGTCTTTCTTCTATTTGATTTGCTGCTTGGCTTACGGTTAAATCAGATATTTTTATATTGCCTATAAGAGGAAAAGAGATATACCCTTGTGTGGATATTCTTAAAGTCCTGCTCATATCATCTTCTTTATAAACCTGGATATCGACTAAATCGCCTGCTTGCAAAAGATATTCCGAAGAACCTTTAAGTTCTTGTAACTCTTTAGCTATCTCTTCGGCATCATAATTAAAAGAATTTTCCTTTAAGTTTGTTCTTGGACTACAAGCGGCAATAAAAGTTAAAAACAAAGCAAAAACTATTATTTTAAGTTTACTGAACATAGGTATATTATACTAAATTATTTAGTAAGTATAAAAAACTGGGAAATTTCTCTGTCTTTTGGATATTTTCGTAGATAAAAATCCGCCAATTTGTGGGTTTTTAGGCGTTGTTCTTCTTGTTCTTGCGGAGATATTCTGGCATCCTGTGAAATCTTATAATTTGTCAGTAAAACGCGTTTAACAAAAATCGGAGAAGGATAATAATTTAAACTCTTTGTCACCTGTTCTATTTGCGATAAAGGCGAAAGTTTTTTAGCAAAGACGAAAGTTCTCCAAGTCTTAAAATATAATATGTTCATAGTTATAAAAAAGACTACTATTAAGGTAACTATAATTTTAAAAAAAAGAGGTATTTTTTTTGTTTGTATTCTCTTATCAAAACTCCGTGCTGTTGCAAAAGCCAGGAGAGAAAAGAATAAAAAGGCACAAGCCGGCAAATGGAAAGGAAAATCTATTACTCCGGTAAAACAAAAACCGGTTAAACCGGCACAAAATATGGCAAGGCGGACTTGCTTTTTAGGTTCAAGATCTCTAAATAAACAAATAATTTTATAGATAAACACGCCTATCCAAGCAAAAATTATAGTGCCGTAGATATAACCAAAACTGAGTAATAATTCAAGCCAATCACTATGTAAATATCTCGGAAAGGCCTTTAGAGAAACTTTTAAATAAGCGTCAATAGCACCGCTGAAAGCATCAAAGCCAACACCGGTCAAAGGGAAATCTTTTAGCATATCAAAAGCCGCCCCGTATAAAAGGCGTCTTGCTTGATCGGAAAAAGTACCAAACTGCCTTAATCCGATAGTTGTGCCGTTTTGTACCACAAAAAGAATTAAACAGGTAAAAATAAAAGTAATAAGCGCTATAAAAATAAATTTTATACTCTTTTTCTTAATAAGAAAACCTAAACATAAGAAAGATAAAACAAATAGGCCAAGCATCAAGGCAATAACTCCGCCGCGTGAGTGGGTAAAGAATATTCCTATAAACAAAATCAAACTAAAGGTAAAAAACCAAATATTTTTATAAGGCAAGCGTCTTTTTACATCTAACAAAAAATGGGGCAGCCACAAACATAAAGATATGAAAAAACTAGCCAAAAGGAATTGCGAACCGTGATTTCTGCTTGTGAAAGGTCCAAAAGAAGCAAATCTAGAAACGCCCGCCAAAAGGCCTATATATTCCCCCTTTTGCCAAGTTATACCTATTAGACTTATTATAACGGCAATTACAGTCATAAATAACGCGAGAATTTTAATTTCTTTATTCCTTTCAATTATCTGGGTAAGCGCAAAATATAAAAGAGTTAAAGAACATAATAAGGAAAGCCCCTCAAAAGTATAATAGCGGCATAAAGTAAAAGGTAAGAAAACCGACTTTTGTAAAAAATTATGCTGATTAAGCAATTGTACAGCAGCAAGCAAAATAATAAAGCAAAGTAAGCCAAGTATAGTTTTTGAAGTATCCGTAAAATAAAACTTATTATGCTTAAATAAGATATAAAGTCCTAATCCGGAGCAAGCGATATTAAAAAGCAGCAAACCCCAAGGTTCCGCTCCGCCGAAAGCCAAAGGAGTAAGTAAAATTATTAAAAAAATCCAAATATAATAATGGAACTTCATATTTTAATTTTATAAAATTTATTTTTAAAATTTGTTAACGAGTTCAAATATCGCCAAAATCGCACTTTGCATACTATAAAATTGATAAGCCCCCAAACGCCCTATAAAATAAATATTTTTCTCCTTTTTTACAAGGTCTAAATATTTTTTATATAAAGCGTCATTTTCCTGCTTAGGAATAGGGTAATATCTTTCATTCCTGCCAAATTCAAAAGGAATAGGATATTCATAAGCGATAGTTGTGTTTCCGGTTTGTTGATTTAAAAAATGCTTAAATTCCGTTATTCTTGTGTATGGTTCCTTGCCTGTATAATTAACAACAGCAACACTTTGAAATTGCTTTTGCGCCAAAGTTTTAAATTCAAAATTTAAACTGCGGTAAGGCAATTTGCCAAGTTTATAGTCAAAAAACTCGTCAATGGAGCCACTATAAAACATCCTATCGTATTTAATATTCGGTAAATTTTTAAAATCGGTATTTAATTGAACTTTGATATTTGGATGATTTAAAAGATTTTCAAACAGTTTTGTATAACCGCAGGAAGGCATTGCCTGATATTTTTCGGTAAAGTAGCCATCGTAATAACTCGTGTAAACAGGCACTCTTGCAAGAGCATCGCCGCTTAAATCTTCCGGCTTAAAACCCCATTGTTTTAGAGTGTAATGATAAAAAACTTTTTCATAAATAAAAGCGGCAAGTTCTTGCAAATCTTTATCTTTAGATTTCTTTAGTTCCAAAATAGAAACTTTCTTATTTTCGCCGTAATTTAAGACTAGTTTTTCTTTAAAAATTTTAGATTTTTGTAAAGGAAATAAAGTATCAATTGAAGTAAAATTAAAGGGGATAGGAACTTCCTTTCCGTTAATACAGGCGCGCACTTTGTGAGTATAATTATGCCAAGTCATAAAACGGGATAAAAACTGCCAAACATCCTCACTATCCGTTCTGAAAATATGCGGACCGTATTTGTTAATATTTATGCCGTTTTCATCAAAATAGTCATAACAGTTTCCACCGATATGATTCCTTCGGTCAATAATAAGCACCCTTTGGCCCTTTTCGGCTAAAAGTCTAGCCAAAACAGACCCGCTTATTCCTGTACCTACAATTAAATTTTGATAATTTTCGGTCATAAATATATAAAATGTTTAATCTCTTTTAAATAAATCGCGTGTATAGACTTTTTCTTTTACATCGTCTAGAATACTGTCATAACGGTTTGCTATAATTGCTTGCGCGCGTTTTTTAAATTCTTTTAAGTCATTAACAATTTCGCTACCGAAAAAAGTAGTTCCGTTTTTAAGAGTCGGCTCATAGACAATTACTTTTGCGCCTTTTGCTTTAACACGCTTCATAATACCCTGAATAGAAGATTGGCGAAAATTATCACTTCCGGCTTTCATAGTCAAACGGTAAACGCCTATAACAACCGCATGCTCTTTACTTAAGTCAAAAGTGCTATTTGCGTTATAATAGCCTGCTTTTTTTAATACGCTATCGGCAATAAAATCTTTACGGGTGCGGTTTGATTCAACAATTGCCCTAATCAAGTTTTGCGGAACATCGGTATAGCTAGCAAGAAGTTGCTTTGAATCTTTAGGCAAACAATAGCCACCATAACCAAAAGAGGGATTATTATATTGATTGCCGATACGCGGATCTAAACAAACGCCTTCAATAATTTGTTGGGTGTTAAGACCTTTAATTTCGGCGTAAGTATCTAACTCATTAAAATAACTGACTCTCAATGCAAGATAAGTATTGGCAAAAAGTTTAACTGCTTCGGCTTCTGTATATTCCATAATCAAGGTTGGAATATCTTTTTTTACGGCGCTTTGCTGTAATAATTCGGCAAAGGTACGTGCTTTAGTAGTTAATTCTTTATCTTTCAAATCGCTGCCTACAATTATACGGGAAGGATATAAATTATCATATAAAGCATGGCCTTCGCGCAAAAACTCAGGACTGAATAAAATGTTTTTAACATCCATTTTTTCGCGAATATGCCTGGTATAACCGACAGGAACAGTTGATTTAATAACCATTGTCGCTTTAGGATTATATTCTTTAACAAGTTTGATAACATCTTCTACCGCGGAAGTGTTAAAGTAGTTTTGCTCCGGATCATAGTTTGTAGGGGTTGCGATAATAACAAAATCTGCCTGAGTATAGGCCTTTTGGGCATCCGTTGTGGCAGTTAAATTTAACGGTTTATGGATCAAAAAATCTTCAATTTCTTTATCTACAATAGGAGATTTTTTATTGTTTATCAAATCAACTTTTTCTTTAATAATATCAACGGCAATAACTTCGTTATGTTGCGCCAAAAGGGTGGCAAGTGAAAGACCTACATATCCTGTTCCGGCAACGGCAATTTTCATTTTATTTCTCCTCTAAAAAAAACTGCAAACATAAATATCTTTTATCTTTTGTATTTTTTCAATAAAAACTCTTTCTTTTGACTGGGACTTAAATGCTTTGTTTCCAAAAAATCAGATTTATGCTCTTTTATATAATCATCAATAGAACGAATTACCCTACAAGGCACTCCTGCCGCAACACTATTATCAGGTATATCTCCGGTAACGATAGCACCGCATCCTATAATCACATTATTACCGATATGCACGCCCGGCATAATAATTGATCCCATACCGATATGAACATTGTTTCCCACCTTAATCTGAGAAATCAAATCTACATTTTTATAGGAAAAATCACAATTCCTTACTACCCAGCATCCTCCGTCATGGGTAATAAAAAGAACATTGGCGCTTATTCTGACTTTATCACCCAAAGAAATCAAATAAGGTTCACTGCCGAAATTTACATTACTTGCTATATCACAATCTTCCCCGATACGAACTCCTTGTTTACGTAAAAAATTTATTCTTTTATCATTTGAACAAATTTTATAATAAAGTCTTTGTATCAGATTCATTTTAATTTCCCTTTAGGTAAAAATCTTTATACCACTTGGCAAAACGACGCAAGCCTTCGCGCAAAGTAGTGTGCGGCTTAAAACCGAAATCTTTTTCTAAAGAAGAAGTATCTGCGTAAGTTATCGGAACATCCCCTGCCTGCATAGGCACAAGTTCTTTATGGGCCTCAAAATCATAATCTTTAGACAAAACACCGGCCGAAATAAGTTCTTCCTGTAAAATCCGCACAAAATCTAAAAGATTTTCCGGAGAATTATTGCCAATATTATAAAGGGCATAAGGTGGAAAAGGCAAGCCGTCGTCCCCGTTTTGGCGTTTTGGTGCACCTTGCATAACGAGGATAATACCTTCCACAATATCCTCGATATAAGTAAAATCGCGTTTGCAATTACCAAAGTTAAAAATTTTAATTTTTTCACCTTTTACAAGTTTATTTGTAAAACCGAAATAAGCCATATCCGGTCTGCCGGCAGGACCGTAAACAGTAAAGAATCTTAAGCCCGTTGACGGAATATTATAAAGTTTGCTGTAAGCATGGGCTAAAAGTTCATTGGATTTTTTGGTTGCGGCATAGAGTGAAACAGGATTATCGACTTTATCTTCCACCGCATAAGGCACTTTTTTATTAGAACCGTAAACCGAAGAAGAGGAAGCATAAACAAGATGTTCCACCCCTGTTTTACCATTATCGTAAGAATGACGGCAAGCCTCTAAAATATTATAAAAACCTATTAAATTTGCCTCAATATATACAGCGGGATTTGTTATAGAATAGCGCACACCCGCTTGTGCAGCCAAATTAACCACAACTTGTGGCTGATATTTAGCAAAAACATCATCAATTAAATTTTTATCGGCTAAATTACCTTTGATAAAAGTAAAATTTGAAAGTTTAGAAAGGTCTTTTAAACGATATTCCTTTAAAGAAACATCATAATAATCATTTACACTATCTAGTCCTATTATTTTAGCAGAAGGATTTTCCCTGCAAACACGCTGGGCCAAAGCAGCACCTATAAACCCTGCCACACCGGTAATTAAAATTGTTTTATCTTGTAAATTAAGATGATTTTTTGCCATATTTATATTATACCAATTATGAAATAGCGCCATAAGTTAATTTCTGCTTGATATTTAAGCCAAAATTTTGCTATATTAAAAACGGGAGAGCAGCCTAAAATTCATAAAATAGGAGCTCTTTTTTTATGATTATTACAGATTTATCACAAACCACACCTTTAAACAAAGCCGTAAATTTGAAAGATGTTACTATACACAAAGGTATAACCCATTGTGTAAGCGTGCTTACAACAGGCACAATTTCAGCAGGAACACCTAAATTAACTATTTCCCAAGACGGAACGAACTTTTACCCTTTATATGATGAAGAAGGCGAGCAAATTGCCCTTGAAGCAAGCAAAATTATATTTTTAAATTTTGCTGATTTATATTTGAAAGTTGATTTAACGGATGTTACTTCCAGCGATTTAAAAGTTTCTATTCAGTAAAGGCGGTGTTTTATGCAAAAATATTTGCCAAAATACCTAACTACAAAAAATATTGTTTTGCCAAGTCTTTTATCTAAAAAAAGAAAAAAAGATTGGAATGGTAAACCAGAAAGTTGGCCCGATATCAGAAAAAATACAGAAGATAAACACATTTATTTACTGGTAGACACACGCTATCCTATCGGTTTTACTGCCACGGCAACAGGTGGATATTCCGTTAAAATTGACGGTATTACTTATGATGATTACGACAGCCAAGAACAATTTTCTATGGCTGATTGGTCGGATTATACAGAAACAGAAGGATATGATATTGATTATCCCACAGGCGCAACTAAAGCCCATATTATAGATATTTTTCCGCAAACAGCAAGTGAAAGTATAACCGCTTTTAAATGTGCAAGAGTAGCCGCAAGCGGAAATGAGCAACAAGGCGTTCTTTGGGCGCATTTTAACCTTACAAATGAGATTATTCTTAACGGCGGTTTTGGAACTGCAAACAACTACCAAGAAGCAATAATGAGGGCTTGCACCGCAAAAGGCAATACTATAAAGATAAAAGATATACAAAATTTATTTATCAATACTTCTTCTTTAGAGTATTCCGCCGTGTTAGACAACAATAACAATTCGGTCACTTGGTATAGTGTTATCCGTAGTAGCGGTATTCCGGAAATCACAATTAAGAACGGAAAACCGACATCTTTGCAATACTTCGCTATTAGCAGTAAAATAGAGAACTTAAATTTTATTGACTGTGATTTTTCTAGCACAACTAATATTTCGGGTGCTTTTGGAAACACAACTAAAATTAAAAAATTCCCCGAATTTAATTTCTCAAGTGCTTGTTTGGGCGGAGTGGAGTCCTTTTTGTCTAACTGTTCTTCTCTTACGGAAGATTATGTTTTAGATTTATCAAACTGCACGGCACTAAATAAAATAGCCGCAATACAAACGGCTAGATTTACAGGTTTGCGTGTTTCTTCTTCTGCAACCTTTGGCGGAGCGACTCCTCAAATCAATGTGTCTTATACAGGTATGGATAGAACCGCTTTAGTTCAACTCTTTAATGATTTGCCGACGGTATCAGGCGGACAGGTTATCAACATTACAGGCACAACTGGTTCAGAAGATTTAACAGTTGACGATGTTATGATAGCAGTAAATAAAGGATGGACTGTAACTAATTAATCAATATAATCCCCGTTTTAACTAAACGGGGATTTTTAAAGAGATATTCTAACAGTTACTGCCATAATAAAAATATTGTTTTTAAAAAGATATCTCATGCAACGATTAAAAGCAGAAATAATATGGTAACCAATGGTTCCAACTGGGACGAAAAATAAAAATAATGCTGGCCTGCGCAATAAAACCTCCGACTATCGCCAATGTTATAAATGGACATATTTTTCGAGGATAAACCCGTATAAAAACAGGCAGTGAAAAGATAGTAAAGAAATTAAAGTAAAATGCAACACGAGATAAACCCACTGCACGTAAGGACATTAAGTAAGCAATAAAAGTCATTAAGGTCATAAATAGAAGGAAATTAGCAGGCAGATAAGTTAATTGGCTGTCCATTTTTTGTTTATATATTTTGTAAGTAATTCCTTCAAACATAAGTATTACAAAAGACACACAAACAGCCATAATAGAGCCTAACTTAATTTCCTCTCCAAAAGCGTAGTTACTACCTAAATACCCCCCATAACGCCCCGTTATACTTGCAAAAGTATTAAGCAAAGGAGACAACAATACTAAACCCAAAATTCCCCCAAACACAATGGATAGAACATATTTCTTTTTCCAAGGCAGATTATAGAAAAAATAAATCATAATTGCCGTTATAGCCGTTAAATGAACCTGCATAGCCAACAGACAGAAAATTAAATACGGAATTAATTGACGTTTTATTATAAAAGGAAGAGCGAAAAGAACAATAGAAAATGCCATCTCTTGTCGAATTAAGTTTAGAGTAGTCCCAAACTGCATGATTACAAACAAAATCACGGTAAATCCCGCATAAGCACTATAACGAGCTATGGTAAAGAAGCGACTACTAATAATAATAGCAGAAGTTACTATTAAAATAGTTTGCGGATTATGGGAAAAAAGACCTATAAATTGGTTCAATATACGGTAACCTTGTTCCATACGTCCTTGCCCAAACACTTCCGAAAAAGGAGTATACATATAGACAAAGGCAGAAACATAAATACTGGTATCATTGCCGATATCCCATCTGCGAAAAGCCGATAAAAACCAAAGTTCTAAGGCAATGAGTATTAGCAGAGGCCATTTACCTATTTTTTTAATAAACAGGCACTGTAAAAAAACTACAAAAATCAATAGGTAATACTCTAATACTGCTAACATTCAATTATGTCTCCCTTAACATTTTCCTTTTACTAATTTCTTACCCATACCGTATAGTTTTATAAAAACGGACTGTAATTCCTTACGATAAAAAATACTATTTATAACAATTACAATCAAGATAGCAAGTAAAGTTATTTTAGTAGCCATACACACCCATTCCATATAACTACTTACTGAATATTTAAGCCAACTTGTCCCTACTATAATACATATCGAACTCAATATATCTATTATATAATGCTTTAACATGTGTTTAAAAGGATGATGAAGAATATCTTTTTCCAAATAACGTCCAATGGCAAAATTGCAGTATGTCATGGCAACAAGGGTCCCTAAGGCAACACCGCATAGTCCCCATACCTGCACGCCAATAAGAGAAATAAACACATTTAATCCTGCCTCTGTAAAAGAAATATTTTGAGTCTGTTTATAATGCCCGGCGGCTAATATCATTGTTTGATACGGAAGACGGATTGAATACATGGCATAGGCCAACAATAACAAAATGGCAAATAAAGGTTGTTGGTAATTAGCATCATGAATACCGGATGTATATATGAGAACGAACGGCACAATCAATAATCCTGCTATGGTAAAGATACTAGTAACAACGGTATGCATCAGCCATTCATAATAAATAAAATTTTTATGTAAAGAAGGATCGTCTGAAGCATACAAATGCCCAAACCAAGAATATACTCCCGTCATAGCAGTAGATATAATTTTACGAATACCTGCCACTACCATGTAGTATACACTATAAATAGAAACTTCAGACAAAGTTGCAAAAAGTGTCAATAACACAACATCTGTATGCCCCAACACAAACGATGAAATATGTTGTGCTAGTCCATTCCATTTTTGCTTAAGAGGTTCTTCCGTTAATACAATATTTGAAGGAATAGCATAATATTTTTTTACCAGTAAATAAATCCCCAGCGGTTTAATGAGCAGTATTAAAGCCATTGCAAATTGAACAACCTGAATAGAAGCATGAAAACGTATTAATATAACTCCCACTACCGTATTTAATATCATTGCTACACTATGTAAGAATAAATCGCAATAAGCCCTTTGATCGGCAATTAACACCAATTGTTTAGTAAGAGCGAAATAATATTGGGCAAAAGCATTGATAGACAACGGTATAATGAGAAAAATAATGTATAGGTAAGAAAAAGAATTATGCGTTAAAAGAGGATAAAATATAATCAACAATAAGACATACAAAGATAAACCAAAAGCCAATTTATTAAAAAAAGATTGGGCCGATTTTATGATTTTGCCTACTTGTTCCATGTCATTATATACTAATGGCTTATACAAGGCAGATTTTACTACGGCCCCCACACCGATTTCCATAAAGGCAAAAAAGCCCAAAAATTGCGTAATGGAAGAAACAAGACCATTTACTTCAGAACCATAATACAATAAAATTTGTCGTGGCAAAATAAAAGTGCAAATCAACACAACAAATTGATCTGTAAAACCGGAAATTGTATTTAGAAATAAACGTTTATGTCGCATAATTAATATAATTTTTTAATATATTAAATCCCTTTTATTTTTGTCTCATTAAATATTCTTCATTCGACTTTCCTATGTGCGTTATTTTTTGATAGATTCAACGTAAGCCACTCGCTAAATTGTTTATTCCACTTCGTAGGAGTAAATTCTCCAAATCCGCTAGCAGGAAAAAAGGTCATCTCTCCAAAATACATCTTTCCTTTTACTTCATAAAAGTCCACCCGGACAAAGGATATCCCTGCTGCCAATTTTCGGCACCCCTGTTTCATTTGTTCAAAATTTATAGGTTCGTGAATTATCTTCTTTGCATGAGGGAAAGGTTTTCCCGGTAAATTAAGTCCCGTAAAATGTTGCAATTCCCATTTCATATCAAAAAAATCAATAGTCTCTTGTGTACTGCGGTCCATAATTACTTGGCAATATTTTGGGATACCGTTAAAACAATAAAATTTATAATCTATCAAATCTTGGACTTCTCCTTCGGAAAGGAATTTTTCGGCTATAATACACGGTTTCACATTCCTATACGCCCATTCGCGCCCGTACCAATAGCCGTTGTTCTTTAAGGCACGGGAAAGTTTGGCTATAACGGTTTGTTTACCTAACTTGGATTTGTCACGGCAAATAACAATACCGCCGGAATCGTGATTGACTTTAAGCACAAATTGATTAGGTAATTTATCAAAATCAATATCTTGGGCTTTTTCCCATACGCCAAGTATAGGAATAATGTATTGTTCTCCAATTCTATCCGCCACCCATTTTTTCACGGCGTACTTATCAACTAATGTAGTGTAAAGAGAATTGTGGTCGTGAAGTTTAAGCCACTGCAATTTTTCATTAAAAGTTTGCGGATTTTTTAAATTCGCAAACCGGTGTAAATGATAAAAATATTGTAATTGAATATGCAATTCATCCGGTAAAATATGTAATAATTTTTTAACTAAATTTTTCATTTTATATTACCTATAATTTCTTTATAGATTCTATGACTTTGCTGCGCAATTTGATCCCAGTCATATTGCTTAGCCAATTTACGGGCATTAGTACCTTTTTGTAAAAATTGTTCACGCTCTTGCAGCATTTTTTCAAGCGCAAAAGCAATATTTTCTACTGTATTATCTGCCGTCCATCCGGCATTATATGCCTCAATTTCTGGACGTATATTAGTTCCGGTAGTAGCCACACACGGCAAACCATAGGCTAAAGCCTCAATCAAACCCATAGGGTGTCCCTCAAAGCGCGAGGTCATAATAAAAACATCGGTTTGTTGCAATACTTTGGCTTTTTCTTCACCGAAAACAGGTTTCTTAATTAAAATTAAGTCTTGTATATTTAAACTATTAGCCAATGCTTTAAGCACGGCATAGGCATTTTCTTGTTCAGGGCCATATATCTCTAAGGTAAAATGGGCCTTACGCATTTTATCCTGCAAGGCGGAAATCGCTTTTAACAATATATCCAACCCTTTTTGATAGATCTCCACCCGTCCTATATAAGTGGCTTGGATTTTATCTGTCGAGAAAACTCTGGAAGAAATTTTCGGCAAGGCAATCCCGTTGGATAGAACAAAAGAATGTTTATTCCATCCCGAACCGGATTCTAATTGTTCTTGTTTGGTTAGATATTGTACAGCCGCTGCTTTGCGCACCATACGCTTAAAATAAATCAAATTTCCCAACCATTTTTTAAACCACTTGTGCTGTTGTGCTTGTGCCGTAAAATGACTACGCGGAACAATGATATAGGGAATATGCCGTTTTTGCGCCTCGGCAATTATTTTATTAAAAGGCAAGGAATAACACAGTTCCGCTACTATAATATCCGGCTGATTAAAAGGAGCCGGTAAATCTTGAAGTTTCCCGGAAGGAATATCCGATAAATTAATGACGGGAATACCTTTTTCTATCCATGTCTGAGGTTTATTATGATTATTATTAAACCATAAGACCTTATCAATTTTGGCTTGTGCGGCCACTTGTGCCGGAACACTATTATTCGGTCCCGCCCACAAATTACCGCTTAAATTAGATAAAAACAAAATGTTCATATTTATTTTCTAGGTAAATGTAACAATTGACCCCACTTTAAATCATATTCAGGTGGGTCTATTTTCATAAGTCCGCCACACGGAGTAAAGGTTAATTCTCCAAAATAGATTCTTCCGTTTACTTCAAACCAATCCACGCGCACAAACGGAAACGGCTGAGCCAAAGACTCACTTAACTCTTTCATTTTATCAAACAAAGCCGGTCGTTTGGCTTTTTGGTAAATAGGATAATCCGTACGGCGGTAAGGCGCTTTATTGCCATCTACATCAAAAAATCTAACTTGTTCTTGTAAGCCGTTACCATCAAAGCCGTAGGCGATGTACATAAACTGTACCTTGCCATGAAAACAATAAAATTTATAGTCAGTTAGAGTTTCCCCTCCGTCTAGGAATTCTTCACAAATAATACGGGGTTTCATTTTGCTGTAATGTGGTTCGGCGTTAAATTTACCAAAATCTTCTTTGAGCCATTTGTTTAACTGTTTACGTACGGCGGAAATGCTCAGTTTTGATTTGTCTTTACAAATAATGTTATAGGCGCATCCGTGTGTGCATTTGAGAGCGAAACGATTCGGTAATTTGTCAAAATCAATGTCGTTGGCATTTTCCCACATGCCTAGCAGTTTGTTTAGGTATTGGCCCATTCCCTGCCTTTGTATATATTGCCGTACCGTGTACTTATCCCCACATTCAATAGCCAATGGATTGTTGGGCCATTCGTAGAGTTTAAGCCATTGGATTTTCTCGTTGAAGGTTTGCGGATTTTTTAGGTTTAACGGATACTTTAATAACTTCCGAAAATAAATTTTGGATACCAACTCTGGGGAAGTTAAATTGTAAGCCAAAACTTGTAATTTTCTACGCAAGTTATAGAGTCTACCCTTGCTCATAAAGTTACCCCTTTTACGTAAAACATTTTTTTATAGAACCCCGCACATAAATTTTGTAATGTTAAAAGACAACTAACTAGCCAACCACGTTTTTGTGCCTGACGGAATAATTTATAATGCCATTTGACTAACGTAATATAACTATGACGTGAAATGGAATTTTTGCGTTTGCGATACTGCGCTAAATCTTCAGGAAGCAAATAACAATCGGCATATTTAATAACTTCTAGCCACATAGCATAATCATTATTTTTTTTAATATCTTCAATTTGAATTAGTCCTGTTTTTTCCGCATTATACATCACTGTTAAACAACCCGGCCAACAAAACTGGTACATACCCCATTTACTAATGTGTTTAGGGCCTGTAATCAGACGGCCCAATAATTGACCTTGTTCATCAATTTCTTGGTAATTCGTGTAGGAAAAATTGTAGTGATTTTCTGTCATAAACTTAAGTTGTTTTTCTAACTTTTGCGGATGCCAGAGGTCATCACTATCTAAAAAGGCAACCCATTGACCTTTGGCTTGGCGTAAAGCATAGTTGCGGGTAATAGCAGCACCGGAATTTTTGTCATTTTTTAAATATTTAATGCGCTTATCTGTTAAAAAAGGTTTTACTACTTCGTCTGTTTTATCAGTGGAGCAATCATCCACAATAATCAGTTCCCAATTGGCATAAGTTTGGCCTAATACGCTTCTGATAGAGTTCGCAATATACGATGCCGTATTGTAGGAAGGCATAATAATAGAAACTGTCTTCACGAATTGCTTTCCTCCGTTTCAATACGAATTACCCTGCAAGGAACCCCTACGGCCACTGCCCCCGCTGGGATATTTTTATTTACCAATGTACACGCCCCAATATACGCATTTTTACCAATCGTAATATCTAGGCCCTCATGGTTTTCACTTTTACCCAAAATAACACGTGCAGCCATACCGATATAAACCCCGTCCTCTATTACGATAGGAAAGTGCCCCTGTCTAGGGCCATGGCAAGCAAAATAAACACCGTACGATACGATACAATTGTTTCCTATTTTCAACAAATCGTAATGTCTATCATCTAAATAGCAATGCATACCAATAAAAGTATTTTTGCCTATCTTAAAACCACATATTCGATATAATAAAATACGAATATTGTTGAACGGGCAATTCGGTGCTAGAACTTGCGCTATAAATTTACGTATAGGTTTAGCAATAATAGTCAATAGTGAATATTTGTAATAATAGGGGGCTGGTTTATGATATCGTTTCTCATATAAATATTCAAGTAATTTCATAGTTATAATCCTAATATTTTTTTGGCTTTTGATTGCCCTTTTGTATATTCTTCTTTTGTTATCTTACCGCGCTGGAGCAAATAATCGCCATAATCGGTAGCGGTGGCTGAATTTTGCTCGGTAATGCCTTCGGGTTTAATAAAAGATTTGATAAAAGTTTGAAAAATAATTTTTATATCTCCCCAAAAGGTGATATTTTTGATATATTTTAAATCCCAATCAAGTTTATCTTGCCAATCTATATCATTTCGACCGTTTATTTGCGCAAGTCCCGTAAGACCGGGGCGCACAAGATGACGCTTGCGGTGCTTATCGGACATAAAAACCATATCCCGCACCAGTTGCGGCCTAGGTCCTACAACGGACATTTCCCCTTTAAGAATATTGAAAATTTCCGGCAGTTCATCTAAACTGGTTGCACGCAAAAACTTGCCGAATTTAGTTAAGCGTATTTCATCTGACAAAAGATTTCCGTCCTTATCTTTGGCATCTGTCATAGTGCGGAATTTATAGAGTTTAAAAATTTTCTCATCTTTACCGGGACGTTGTTGTGTAAAAAGTATAGGGCTACCTAATTTAATGCGCACTAAAATAGCAATAATCACAAATAACCACCCAAAACAAACCAGAGCACCTAATGAACATGCTATATCTAATAAACGCTTGAAATACTTCTCATACGCTCCGTATGGAATGTGGGTGTTTTGCATTATTTAAAGCACTCCTTAATAATTTCAATAATGGTATCTTGCTGCTCTGGCGTCATTTTATTATCACTGGGCAAGCATAAACCGCGGTTAAAAATATCTGCTCCGACATCCGTTGTTTTATTTTCACCTTCTTTGGTAACAAACGGATTATTAAGGTAAATAGGCTGTAAGTGCATAGGCTTCCAAATCGGACGAGATTCCACATTGTATTTGGCTAAAGTTTCCATAATATGTGTAGGGCAGGATTTACCTTTCTCTTTAACATACCTTCCTTCTTTTTCTCCTCTTACTTGTTGGCATATTGCTTCCGGCTTGATTAAAATAGAACTAAGCCAAAAGTTCGGTTCCATTTGCCCTTTAATATATGGGTTCATAGTAAGAGGTAAATCTTTTAAGCCTTTTTGGTATCGTTCATAAATAGAGCGTTTTTGTGCAAGGTGTTCTTCCAAATGTAAATACTGCCCGCGCCCGATACCTGCCAAAATATTGCTCATACGGTAGTTATAGCCAAGTTCTTCGTGCTGATACCAAGGGGCATTTTCGCGCGCTTGAGTAGCCCATTTACGCGCTTTGTTAGCAGATTCTTCATCATGAGTAAACAACATTCCACCACCGGAACAGGTAATAATTTTATTGCCGTTATATGAGATAATGTTATAAGTGCCGAAAGAACCTGTTTGTTTGCCTTTATAGGTAGCACCCAAAGATTCAGCGGCATCTTCTATCAAAATTGCCTTATGTTTTTTACAGATAGATAAAATTTCATCAAGTTTAGCAGGTGTTCCGTATAAATGCGCCAGCATAACCACCCGTGTATCCGGATATAATTTAAAGGCTTGCTCTAGAGCGGTAGGGTCCATATTCCAAGTATCATATTCGCTATCAATAAAAATCTGTTTTCCTTTTTCGTAAGATACGGGGTTAACGGTGGCAGAAAAAGTCATATCACTGCAAAAAACATTTTCCCCCGGTTTAATTCCTGCTAATTTAACAGCCAAATGAAGTGCGGCTGTCCCACTGGCTAGGGCAACGCCGTAGGGCATATCCACATAAGAAGCGGCGGTTTTTTCTAGTTCGGCTAAATGCGGACCGACGGTAGAAACCCAATTAGTATCAAAGGCCTCTTTAACGAATTTTTGTTCATCTCCGTGCATAGTAGGAGAACTGAGCCATATTTTCTTTTCAAAAGGTTTCACTGTCATAAATTTATTTTTTTACCTCCCTTATAGGATGATAGGTGCTAACGACACTAGCCACAAGGGAACAGATTTTATCTTCCTGCTCGGCATAACTTGCATTCATAAGTTGTTTAACTTGTGTCAAAAAAGTATCATTATCAAAGGGAATAGGCCTACCAATATGAATTAAATTATTTTCCGTTCTGGTTAAGCCCTCTTCGGCCATTAATTTTTCTTCATATAACTTTTCGCCGGAGCGCAAACCTGTATAGGTAATTTTAATATCTATATTCGGACGCAAACCGGAAAGTTTAATTAAATTACGCGCCAAAGTATCTATTTTAACAGGGCTACCCATATCAAGCACAAAAATTTCAGAACCTTTGCCCATAACACTGGCTTTAAGAACCAAACTAACCGCCTCGGGAATAGTCATAAAATAGCGGATAATATCAGGATGGGTAACAGTTACGGGACCGCCTTCTTCTATCTGTCGTTTAAAAAGCGGTATTACAGAACCGTTACTACCCAGAACATTACCGAAACGAACCGCCACGAATTGTGTTTGAGAATGTTGAATTTGACCTTTCTTCTCCATAGAAGAAAGGTCATCATCCATGTGAGCGTGCAGTAAAGGTAATTCTTGCTCGCGGTGATTTTTAATCATATAGTCAAAGGTTTGAATAATCATTTCGCACAAGCGTTTTGATGCGCCCATAATATTAACGGGGTTTACTGCTTTATCCGTGCTGATAAGGACAAAACGCTTACAGCCGTTTTTCATAGCGGCGTATGCAGTTTTATAAGTGCCGATAGCATTATTTTTAACGGCTTCACAAGGAGAACCTTCCATTAAAGGAACATGTTTATGTGCGGCCGCGTGGTAAACAATTTCCGGCTTGTAAATTTCAAAGATACGGTTAATACGTCTACTATCGCGAACAGAACCGATAATGGCTTTTAAATTCAAAGTAGGATATTTGCGCTTAAGTTCTTGTTCAATATCATAGGCGTTATTTTCATACATATCAAAAATAATTAATAATTTCGGCTTATAGAGTGCTATTTGACGGCAAAGTTCACTGCCGATACTTCCGCCGCCACCGGTTACCAAAATAGTTTTACCTGTAATAAAAGAGGAAACATCTGTCATATTCATGATGATAGGTTCTCTGCCTAGTAAATCTTCTACGGAAACTTCTTTTAATTGACGGACAGAAATTTCTTCATTGACCAATTGGTAAATGCCGGGGAGAACCTTTATTTGGCATTGGGTTTCTTTACAAATGTTTAAAATATCTCTGCGGGTTTGAGCGGAAGTTGAAGGAATAGTAAAATAAATCTTGTTAATATTGTATTTTTTGACAGCAGATAAAATCTCATCTCTACCCCCCACCACCGGCACGCCGGAAATACTGCGTTCCCATTTATCAGAATCATCATCAATAATAGCATACACCTTACCATGCGTAAATTGGGAACGCTGAATATCACGCAAAATTATCTGTCCGGCATCTCCCGCACCTATAAGCAAAATGCGTGAAGCAGGAGCAATACCGTTATGGACATTAGAATATTTCGCCCGTTCCCACAATAAAAAGCGATATACAAAACGAATAAAGGTAACTAATACGAACTGGAAAAGCGCCCCAAAAATATAGTAAGAAAGAGGCATACGGTGGAATAAAAGGGTAATAAGCAATATGTGAACCGTTGCTGATATCCCCGTAGCAAAAATAACACGGTTTGCTTCCGCCACACTGGCATATTGCCAAATGCTTTGGTAAAGTTTTAATTTCCAAAACAAAAATAAGCAAAATATAGTATAAAAAGGGGCGAAACCTAAGAAAGCCGATAAATATATCTTTGGAATAACGTGAAAGTGTAAATCAAAACGCAGCCACAAAGCCATAAAATACGCCATGTTAACAACGATTGCATCGTAAGCCATTAAGTAAAGCATTATTTGCTTGCTGTGGGAAAGACGCCAAAAACTTCTGCGCTTAGAAGTATTTTTCTTAGTAACCATAGTATATTTATATTCTATCACTTTTGAAAAATAGTGTCTATACAGTTACGACATAAATAACTTATCCCTATCTTATTTTTTAGGTCGCTAAACCGCCATACCCTAAGTAATAAATAATATATAATATATGTTATGCTTGATATAAAGGGAAAACACCATTGGCTTATTACAGGATGCGCCGGTTTTATCGGCTTCCAAATAATACATTTATTGGTTGAAAACGGCCAAAAAGTTTGTGTTTTTGATAATTTATCCGGTGGTAATTTGGCAAATATTAAAGATATTTCCGCTAAAATAACCTTCATTCAAGGGGATATTGCTTCAAAGAAAGACCTTGCCAAACTGCCCAAACCTATTGATTATATTTTACACGTAGCGGGGCAGATTTCCGGTCCGCAAAGTATAGCAGATCCTCTTTTAACTAATGTACAAGGCACTTTAAACATTTTTGAATTCGCATATGTATCGTAAAGTTTTATCTTTTTTATTTTGCTTTTTCTTGAATCTGAATCTTTTTGCTTTTCCTTTATGTATATATGGCGTCAATAGCAAAGAAGATATTAAAGCCGTTAAAAAAGCAGGTTTTAATTGCTTTCATACCTATAAAAAGGATTTTGGAACTTTAACTACTCTTGCGGCTTTAGCAAAAAAAGAAGGACTTAAAGCCGTATTTTATCCCAATCAAATAATAAGCAAAAAAGAAATAAAACAGGCAAATACCTGGCCGATGTTGGCTTGGTATCTTTACGATGAGCCCGATGTCCATAAAATTGCCATAGAAGACATGATTAGATTAAACAACAAAATAAAACATATTTTGCCCAATGCACCAACGGCCCTAGTCATCGGACAAGGAAAAACAAAATTAGATTATTATAATATTGCAGATATCTTAATGGTAGATTGGTACCCCGTACCTCATCTTGCTTTAAAAAGTTTCGGACAGGAACTTGCACTTGCAAGAGCCAAACTAGAACCTAAAACCAATTTTTGGGGCGTTGTGCAGGCTTTTAACTGGAAAGATTATAAACAATATAGACCCGATAATGACAGAATAGGCCGCTTTCCGACAGAAGAAGAAATTTATTTTATGTCTTGGCAGGGGATTGCAAATGGTGCCAACGGAATTTTCTATTTTGCTTTTAATACCGGCGGTAAAAAACTTAATAAATATTCCCCCGAAGTTTGGCAAGCCCTCAAAAAAATAATAAAAGATATAAAAAAATTCAGTTATTTTATGGAAAAAGGTCAAGAGTTTGCTACCCCCTTTACTTTACCAAAAGAACTTGAAAACAGAACTTGGTTTTATAAAAACAAATACTATACTTTAATTGTAAATGCTTCTAAAGATTCTTTTATCCCGAATTTGCCAAATAAAGCAAAAATTATACTCGGTAAAAAAGAACTATCGCCTTATAAAGTCTTAATAATTCGCTATAAATAATCCTTTTTGGAATTACTTTTTCAAGGTAAATTATTTCCGGCTTTTAAAAATGTTTGATAGATTTGAATAAGAAAAGATTGTGCTTCTTTAAAACGTTTCATTGGATAAACGGCAAGAATAAAAATAAGCGGCACTGTAACAGAGCAGATAATTCCCCTTATAACCAAGGTTAAAACTCCTTCTCCCCTAACTATATTGATACATAGTAAATATGCCAAACTGACGCTTAAACAGGCAATTAGCCCATAATAAAATTGCTCTTTTAAGAAAACAAATAAAGAAAAGCCCTTAAAATAATTTTTAAATAAAATACTCGTTCGCCAAAGAAAGTTGAATAAGAAAATAGTTATAATAGTTGCCCATAAAACACCGTTTACCCCATATAATTTGCCAAGTATAATGTTTAAACCCAAGTTACCTATTGCTTCCACAATATAAGTAAAGCGTAATTGCCACCAAATGCCTGTGCCAGAAACATACTGATTGCGAATATTGTTTAAGTTGATAATATAAAAATAAATACAAAATAAAAACATAGAAAAAGTGGGTAATAATAACTCTTTACCTGCCCACAAAGTCATAAACGGCTGATATAAACAAGCCATACACCCGCAAACCCAAGCCACCAAAGCCGAATATATCAAAGAAAAAACCAAAAGATTATTATAGTTATAAGAAACTTCTTTTTTTACAATACAATTACCAACGCTTGCCCCCATAGAATTAGCCACAACAAGCATAATACCGTATAAAGCGCTGTAAACATAATAATAATTGCCATAGATAGCGGTAACTGTTAGCCCCAAGAAGGAAGATATAATTATATTATCAAAAGAATTGCGGCAAGTATCGCAAATTTTATTGATGGCTAAGCCGTAAATTTGTTTCTTTATAGTCGCAGACATTTTTGGAACACGCTCTAATTTCTTAAAGAAGGGATAATGTTTTAAAGTTGCTCTTTGGATTAGGTAATTATTGCAAATTGTGCTTATGATAGCAATTATCATATATAAATAGAAATTGCGGGTTAAAATCAAAATAATTAATTGCAATAAATAAGTGATAATATTAACGGAAGTTCTTATATTATTGATAATATCCTGTCTTTGGTCCGCAGTTAATAAAACCGCCTTATAAGCAAACAAATAGTAACTAATCACGCTGTTTATTAAGTAAAGCAAGAATAGAACATATATATTTATGGAATTAGGATAATTACCGTGAATAAAACGGGTAATGAAAGGTAAAACGCACAAACCGGCAATCAAAATTACTGAGCCGACTATATGATAAACCCGCCTAAACAAAGTGACCAAAGCACAAATAGTTTTCTCATCGTGCTTTGCCATCGGTTCATATAAACTGTAAACAATAGCGGAGTTAAAACCAAGTTCTGCCAAACTTAATACCGATAAAATGGAAGTAAACAACCCTGTTAAGCCGGTAAACTGCGCCCCAAGCAGCCATAAGATAGCAGTGCGGTTAATAAAAGGCAATAGAATCATTACACCGCGATTAACTAAACCGGAAGATATATTACGCAAAGTATTATGGGTGCGGGAACTATTGTTCATACAATTTCTCCAACTTCTTTATAATTATACTAATATCCCAATCTTTATAATTAACAGAAAATTCTGCGGGTGGTTTTGCCAGTATCGCTTCTATCCAAGCGGAAATCGGCTCTTGTAAAGATTTGAAAGTAACCAAATCAGAAATTTTGACATCTTTACAAACCCTATTAGAAATCACACAAGGCACAGTAGCAAATTGTGCTTCTATTACAGAAACAGGCAACCCTTCCTTTATTGAAGGAAAAACAAAGCAGTCCATAGCAGCAAATAAATCAGGAATATCCGTGCGATTAGACAAAAGCAAGGTTCTTTCTTTCATTTTCATTTCTTTTATTTTTGCCTCTATTTTAGCACGGTCAGGACCGCTACCGATCATAATCAAAAAAGCATTTGGCTTTTTCTTAAGCAAAGCCGCTACGATATCTATTAAAAATGTTTGATTTTTAATAGAGTCAAAACGACCTATATGCCCTATTACAAAAGCATCTTGCGCAATACCAAGTTCTTTGCGGATTTGTACTTTTGTTTTTATATGTTTAAAGCGCTCTAAATCAGTACCGTTATTTAAAATAACCGTATTGGATATGCCGAAAAACCGGTTCATTTGTTCACGCATATCTTTGTTTAGGGCAATTAATTTTGTAGGATATTTGCCAATTAATTTTTTCAAAGCGCGGATATCCTGCTGATATTCTTTTTGATAGGAAATAAAATCATGATGTTGGGTATAAAAAATTCTTGTAGTTTTCGGTAAAGCGGAAAAAAGAACCATTTGATTTAAAAGTAAATGTATATGCAAAATATCAGGTTGTAATTTCTTCAATATTTTACGAACAAAATAATATCTTTGTAACTTATTAACGAATCTAAAAAAAATATTTTTTCTTTCATAAAAAGTTAAGAAATCACTTATATAAATAATTTTGATTCCCTGTTTCTCAAGCATTTTCTCATAAGGGGAATTATAGCGGTTTAAACATAAAATTGTTAAATCAAATTTATTTTTATCTATACCCAGAGCATACTCTTTGACCAAAGTTTCCGCTCCGCCCATAATTAAACCGTGAATAAAATGAACAAGTTTTATTTTTTGTTTCATAAAGCGTCCTCTTTATCTTTTTTAAGAGGATTAGTATTTACAATAATACTATCAAGATATTGTTTCCATTGTTTAAATATAATAGGATGTGCGAAACTTTGTGCTGTTTTGCGGGCATTTATACCTATTTCTTCTGCCAAATTCTTACTAGAAAGCAATTTTTCCATAGCCAAAGCAAGTTCCCCCTCATTTTTACAAGGCACAAGCAAACCATTTTGTTTGTCTTTAATTAATTTTTTTGGTCCGCCACAAGGACAGTCGGTTGAAATACATGGTAAACCTACTGTCATCGCTTCCATAAGAGCATTGGGCATACCTTCATAGTCCGAAGATAATACAAAAATTTTGGCTTTAGATAACACCTCTTCCACTTTATCTGTTGTTCCCATTAAAAACACACGTTTTTGTAAATTTAAGTTTTCAATTAACTTTTGTAGATTTTGTTTTAGCTCTCCACTACCGTAAATAAGCAAATTTTCATTAGGAAACTCTTTTGCTATTTGCGCAAAAGCGCCAATAAGCATAGCATGATTTTTTTGTGGATTTAAACGCCCGCAAGTAACAATATCTCGCGGACTAGAAACACGCTTGACCTGATAAAAACTTTCCTGTACGGGATTTAGAATAATAGCAGAGTTTTTTTGTATGTTTTTGGGAAACCATTCCTTTGCCTGTGAAGTTTGAAAAACAATACCGTCTGCAAAGCGGAACAAAAACTTTCCAACTATCTTCCCCCAAAAACCGCTATACTCTTCCTTAGGGTCATTACGGACAGATAAAATACATTTAACCGGTAAACCAGCCGTCGCGCATATATTTCTAAAATTAGGCGCCGCCATAAAAGAAACAACGGCTATCGGCTTTTCGCGTTTACATAATTGCCTTAAGAATTTAATACGGCTCCAATTGCGTTTCAAACGGGATTGCTTTGTTTCCTCTTGTTCTATGGATAAGCGCTCTACATTAGACGGCACAGGGTATTCGTTTTTTTCTACAAAAGAAGTCAGTAAAACAGAGCGAAAGCCCTTATTTGCAAAATAATGGGCCAACTGGATGATAACCTTTTCGGCTCCGCCACCGCTAACAGTATTTATATAAAAAATAATTGTTTTCATCTTATTTTGCATATTTAATCAATTTAAACAACTTTGATATATCTCGCCAAGTGCCGCTTTATATTTTTCCGTATTATTAATTTTATTAAAGCAATTTAATTGATTTTCAGCCATCTTTTTCTGTAATTTTGAATCTAATATTAAATTAACTATATCCTCTGCAAATTCTTCATTATTCTCCGTTAAATAGCCGTTTATTCCGTTACAAATTAGTTCATTTATTCCATCAACAGGCGTGCTGATAATCGGAATACCAAGTGCCATTGCTTCAAGCGCAACCATAGGAGTGCCTTCCCAACGGGAAGTCATAATCATAACTTTTGAGTCTTGTAATATCTTTAAAGGGTTTTGTTGAAAACCTAAAAAAGATACATTATCCAATAATTTTAATTCTTTACACAAAGTTTTAACTTCTTCTGTCATTTCTCCCGCGCCGATAATAGCCGCTTTTAAACTAGGTTTTTTATCACAAGCGAGTCTAAGCACTTGTAATAATCTTTGCGGGTTTTTTTGATAGGTTAGTCTTCCTATATACACAATATCATAATTATAATGATCGGTATCTTGCTTTGCCCGTTCAATCAATTCTTTTTGGTCAAGGACATTGTAAAGCACTACACTTTTATCCTTAAAACGTTTATTAAAAGCATACCCCTCATAGGAACTTTTAGATACCCAAATTATTTTTTTTGCTTTTCTTGCGGCGAAATAATAGACGATAGATTTTAAAGAAATTTTTTTGGCATTAAAAGAATTACTATGAATATGGGAAATCATTGGAATATCCCCGCAAGCCCAAGCAGCCGTAAAACTTGCTCTTATATCATGCGCGTGTATAATATCCGGTTTATAGGTTTGAATAGCACGTTTAACTTCTGAAATGTCCATACAGGATAAAGGTATAAAACTAATATGTCTGTTTTTTAATGCCTCTTTTATAGGACCATCCGGGCTAGCGTAAGCCATAGCATAATCCTTTTTGAACATATTATTTATCTGGCAGACTACATTTTCCGCCCCAGAAAAAGTTTTTGAACTTAGAAGGTGTAAAATTCTCATTATTTATTTCCGCCGATTCTCAATACTTAATTGTATCACTTTAAAAAAATCATGTCTATATAATTAATAGCCACTTTAGAGGCAATTTAGCAGACAAAAAATCCCCGAGAAAACGACTCTCGGGGATTTTTAAATTTCAAGTAAGAACTAGAAAACTGCTTTTACAAAAACACCTGCTTTGTTATTAGCATAATCTAATTCGTCGGAAAGATTAGAGTTGCGCTTTCTATATTGATACCAAACACCGGCGCTTAACCATTCTTTAAACTGATAGTTAACTTCCGGTTTAATACGATAGACATCATCTGAACGTTTAATACCGTAAACTCTTGTTTCATAAGCCAAGTTATCATAACCCAAAGTTAAAGCAATGGTAAATTTGTCTTTAATTTTTTGGGAAGCATATAAATTAATACCGGTAGAAATGAAGTAGCGGTTATTTGTATATACGGTTTCGTCAAAAGTTCTGTCACCGCTTAAGCGGATTTCATTTCTGGTAGTAGGCTGCCAAGATAAAGCAACATCATAACCAAATAAATCTGCATAGTTTTTATAACCTGCTAAATCATGTTTATAATTGCGGTAAGTATAAGTTGCTTTTGCGGTTCCTTTTACTTTAGGAGCAATTTGACCTTCAACGCCCAAAGCAACTGTTCCGCCGTTGGAATTATTGTCATTGTTTACTTTGTAATCAATATCGGTAAAAGTATATTCAGCAAGGAAACTTGTTTTGCTGGACATGTTATAATAAAGAGCAGCGCCCAAGTTAACGCGGTTTCTGTTAAGTGCTTCCCATTTTGCTTTGAAATATCTGTCAAAGACATCGGAAATTTTAACACCTACACCGAACATTTTTTCTTTGCTTGTAACATAAGAAACATAGGCATTGTTATTAAGTCTTTTTGCTCTTTGTGTCAATTCCGAGTTAGCAGGATCAGAGGTAAATAAAAATTTATCTCCGAGTGTAAAATTATCATTATAAAGTTCCACATTTGCTGCTGCATCTGCATAAGCATTTTTATCATTATCTTCTGTATAGAAGTGATAACCGCCCACAGCACCGGCATCCAATTTTAAAGAACTATTGGGGATTTGCCCGACATAATTAACACCAACTCTTGTAGTATTAATAAAGGAGTCCTTTTTATTTTTGTTGGTTAAGTAGATATTATCATCGTAAGTAACGCCTTCATAACCCATATAACTAAACTGCCCTGCTGCATTTGCCAATACTGCAAAGGTAATAATAAAACCAAGTAATGTTATTTTTTTCATAAGTATAATATTTTCCTCTCTTATCTAGGTGAAGAAGGACTTAATTGTTCTTCAATATTTTCAACTGCTTGTTGGGAAGCCATTTCATTTACATAATCATTAACTTCCGGGAAGGTTTCTTGAGCAACATTTCCCTGCTGAGCAGATTGATTATTTGTTGCTTTTTGTGCGCCCTTGTTTTGTTGATTGTTTCTGTTAGCATTTTGTTGATTATTCTGAGATGTAGAGATGTCAGTTTTGGTAACAGTTCGTGTCGCAGGATTTACGACATAAACAGCAGTGTCATCTGCTTTTACTTCTTTGCCCATAATCTTAACACCTGCAAGGTCATAACCGGAAACAATAATATTTCCTGCTTTATTTTGTCTAACTACAACTCTTTTCCCTTTAGGAATGGAAATTGAAACATTACCATATTTTACTTCGGTAACTTCTTGACTGTCAACAGTAATAGTTGCCCCTTTCTCATAGGTGGTAACAGTTTTACCTTGAATAACTGTCACTTGTGCAAAAGCCGCTACGGAAAACATAGCAGCAATAACAAACATAATAACTTTTTTCATCACTTTCTCCTCTCAATATGTTTAAACACTCAAATAGCACGTGTTTTTCCTTAAGTAAATTATAGCATTTAGTCAATTTCTTTTACAACTTTTTGAACACACCGTTTTGCAAAACTTAAAAAATAATATAAAATAGTTATATCTTTTTACAATTTACTTGTAAAGAAGAAAGGGGGTATTATGTTAGTAGCACTTATTGTTTTATTTTTAATTGCCGGCGGACTGGGGAGTATTTTTGTTCGCTCTTCTATTACAACTTGGTATGCTTTTATAAAAAAACCATTTTTTGCTCCGCCTAATTTTTTATTTGCACCGGTTTGGACAATATTATATATTTTGCTTGCCGTTTTTTATTGGCGGCTTGATAGAATTTATAAGAAAAACTACGACGAAAAAATAAAAGAACTAAAAGGTTTATTTATTTTACAAATGGTAATAAACTTTATGTGGACGCCTGTTTTCTTTGGCTTAAAAAACATTTTAGGAGGACTTGTTGTTATATTGGTGCTTGATTTGCTAGTCGTAAAAATGACTTTAATGAGCCACAAAATTGATAAAAAATGTTTTTATATTTCTTTAATTTATCTTCTGTGGCTTTTATATGCAACAAGTTTAAACTTAGGTATTTTTATTTTAAATTAAAATCCTCTATTTAAGAATACAACTAAAATATAGCAAATAGATTTGGATTTTTTAGTTCAAACAGAAGCAAATTCCGTATTTCACGGCACAGG